>NZ_VULR01000022.1 GCF_009696605.1 Anaerosalibacter bizertensis
AGGCTAACTATTTGTTTTTTGAAATCTTCCGTATACCTTTTTGCCATTTTAATTCCTCCCAATTCTTTATATTTTATATTATATCATTGTTCGGAATTTAGTTGTCCTATTTAGTATAGCCTATCTACTCGCCATTTTTACTTGCTATGAATGGAGCCAAAATATATGATCTTGATGAAAATCCGGTTGATATAAAAAGGTGGACAGAGTTGGAAAATGTACGTATATATTATGAATTTTTTAAAAGACATGAAAGAGAGTTTTGAAAAAATTAAAAAATGAATCGAATTTTACATTTCCATGTTATATATTTTTTAGATAAATACAATAAAAACAAATCTAATAATATTGACCCTTAAAGTTAAAGATACAGAGAATCACATTATTTTATTTTTGCTAATGGGAAGTAATTATTATATAATAAAATCTGCAATTTCAAACACAATAGTATAGGGGGAATATGATGGAGTTTACATGGTTTACACTTGCAATAGCTGCAACATTTTGCTGGGGGTTATCTGATGTATTTTTTAAAAAAGGGACAAACCCTACTGATAAGTATAGTCATTTAAGAATATTGATAATGATTGGATTAATGATGGGAATTCATTCAGTAGTAGAACTGCAAAAATTAAATTGGCAATATGATATTAAAAATATAATCAGTTATTTTCCAGTGTCATTTTTATATATATTATCTATGGCTATAGATTTTTATGGCTATAGATATTTATTAATATCTGTGGGCTCGCCAGTTGCTAGTACTTCTGGAGCTATAGCAGGGATATTGTCTTTTAAAGTATTAGGTAAAACTATGTCTGGATGGCAATTTTTTGCGGTAAGTTTAATTACATTAGGTTTGATTTTATTAGCTGTTTTAGAAAAAAAAGAAGCAGATAGGGAAAGCTTAAAAAATTCAGCACAAATAGATAAAAAAAATAAAATAGGAGCAGCTGCGTTATTATTTCCTATCTTTTATGCTATTTTAGATGGGGTGGGTACATTTTTAGACGATGTATACTTAAGCAAATATTTTACACCAGAGGAAGCATTGATATCCTTTGAATTAACATTTTGTATTGTAGCCTTGATATCATTATTTTATATAATAGTAGTTAAGAAACAGGGGTACAAGCTAGTAGATGAAAAATATAATATTTATGGTGGACTATTTGAAACAGCAGGTCAATTTTTTTATGTATATGCTCTAAATTCTAATTCAGTAGTTGCAGCACCATTGATGTCAATAGATAGTATAGTAGCTGTCATATTTGGAAGGATTTATTTAAAAGAAAAACTAACCAAGGAGCAATATTTTACTATTATAATGATAAGTATAGGAGTATTTATATTGGGATTTTATGAATAGGCTATAAGAATTATATAATTCCAATAGTTTAAATTAATGATCAGGGATAGATAAGATTAAATGGGGGCAAATATGATAGAAGACGATAGCATGCCAAAAGTATATAGAATTTTGAAGATGGCTGAAATATTAATAAATAATGGTTCATTTGTAAAAAGTGATTTAGCAGAAAAGTTCCATGTAGATAAAAAAACAATACAGAGAGATATTGATGTTTTAAAGTACTATTTTGAAACATTATCTGAAAACTATAAAGGAACACTCTACTATGATAAAAAGGAAAAATGTTATAAGTTAAAACATATTTATGATGATGAGTTGACGAAAAATGAGATATTAGCTATTTGTAAAATATTATTGGAAAGTAGAGCTTTAAATGTAAATGAAATGAATACTATAATTGAAAAACTTGAAAAGAAGGTATATCCTAAAGAAGATGAAAAACTTTTAAAATATATTATTGGAAATGAAAAGCTAAACTATATGGAAGTTAAACATAGGGGAGACTTGATAAACATACTATGGAAGTTATCCTATGCTGTTAAGAAACAGTTTTTGATAAATGTAAAGTATAGGAGAGCTGATGGTAGTGTTGTTGAAAGAACACTTGAACCTGTTGGAGTAATGTTTTCAGATTTCTATTTTTATCTTATTGCATATTTAAAAGGTAAAAAGAAAGACTATCCAGCTATTTATAGGGTAGATAGAATAGTTGAATGGAATATTACTGAGGAACATTTTAAAGTTGAATATAATAAAAGATTTGAAGATATTGAATTTAGAAAGAGAATACAATTTATGCAAGGAGGAAATATTCAGACAATCAAATTTAAATTTTGGGGTGAATCTTTAGAGGCTGTATTAGACAGATTACCTACTGCAGAAATATTAGAGAAAAAGGATGGAAAGGCTATTATTAAAGCAGAAATATATGGGCGTGGAATAAAAATGTGGCTTTTAAGTCAGATGCAATTTTTAGAAGTTATGGAACCAAAAGAATTTCGGGAAGAAATGAAAGATACAATTGAACAGATGTTAAACAATTATATTTAAAAATAAAACCATAATGAAATAATTAGTTCATTATGGTTTTTTTATGATTTTAAAATTCAAATAGACACAATTTGTCCATGTAGTTTTGCTAATATTTTAAATAAGAAAAAGAAATGCAAAGAGGAGGCGTAGCAGATATGGCAATAGGAGATAGGGAATATATAATATCAAAATCTTTAAAGGGAGAGGAAGTTTATGAAATACTTAAAAGTCAGTTAAAAACTACTAAAGTAGATGGTATTAATTATGATCACAATTTTGAAAGAGTTGAGATAAGTGCTAACTACTGTAAATATATAGTTACAATATCAGGAAATAAATTAAAAATTAGTACTAAGTGGAATAACAAGTGGTTATATATAGGATTAGCCCTATTAATAACAAGTTATTTTCTTATTCTACCTTTAGCAGGTATAATTGCATTAATTATATTAACCCATTCAGAACAAAAGGAAATAAGATCCCTAATATATCAGATATTGAATATTGGAGATTTGGGAAATGTTAATGAGTAAACATTTATAGACTTTCTTTTAGTTGTTGTTAAACATATATTTATACTGACCTTAAAAATATAAAATTTTAATTAAAACTTAGGTTAGTTTTATTAAACTAGTATTTTTAGTGAAATTAAAGCATTCTCTTTTAGAGGATGCTTTTTTGTTAATAATAGATATTTATATACATGATTAAGGAGTATTTTTTAGTTATATGATATAATTAAAAAAATCAGTTATGATATGTGGGGTGATTGTTATGAAATATGAAGTTATAATTTTTGATGCAGACGATACTTTATTTGATTTTAAAAAATCTGAAAGTGAAGCTTTTAAAAAGACTATGTTTGAATTTGATATAAAATATGATGAAGAAAATCATTTGAAAATATATGAGGATATAAATAAAGCTATATGGGAAGAGTTTGAGGCTGGACTTATTAGCCAAGAAAAATTAAAAGTAGAAAGATTCAGAAGATTATCAGATAAATTAAATATTTCATTAGATGAAGTTAAGTTTGCAAAGGCATATATGAAACATTTATCCCAGGCGTCTTTTCTACTTGATGATAGTATGGATCTTGTGAAAAGTTTGCATAAAGATTATATTCTTGCTATGATTACCAATGGACTTAAGTATGTTCAGGATAACAGAATAAGAAAGTCTTCTATAGCGAAATATTTTGATGAGATAATAGTATCTGAGGAAGTAGAGGTAGCAAAACCAGATCCTAAAATTTTTGAGTATGCTTTAGATAATATAGAGTGTAAAGACAAGAGCAAGATACTTATGGTAGGAGATAGTCTAACTTCAGATATACAAGGTGGAATAAATTTTGGTATAGACACTTGCTGGTATAATCCTAATAAAACTTTCAATAAAATGAATATAAAACCTACTTATGAAATTTCTAAACTTATGGAGCTTAAGACCATACTTAAATAACGTTAAAACTAAATATATTAAAGATTTATATAGAGGTAAACTAGCTAAATAACAATAAAAATATATCAGTAACAAATTTGAAAATTTGTTACTGATATATTTTTTTAGAATAGCTAATAACAGTAGAGCATAAACAAAGTCTTCATATGATTTTAGTTTATTATATAATATAAATACAATATTATTTTTGCTTTATGCCTAATGATATGTCCCCTTATTCTATATTTGGAGAATTTATTAACTCTATTCACAATCCTTATGGAGGAGGATGTAGCATTAGTGGAGGTACAGCAACTTTAGAAAATGAAACTATTGGTTGGATGGGTTCCTTAATAGGTTATGACGGTGAAAAACTAGGTGGTCAGTTTGTATCAGGTGGTTCTATGGCCAATTTAACTGCTTCTATTGTGGCTAGAGATGATAAATTGAAACCAGAAGAGTTTATAAAAGGGACAGTCTATGTATCAGATCAAACCCATAGTTCTGTTACAAAAGCTATTCACCTTATGGGATTGCCTAAAAAAAATGTTAGAATAGTTCCCACTATAGAAGATTTTAAAATGGATATTAATAAATTAGAGGAAATCATTAAAGATGATATACTAAATGATTTCAAACCTTTTTTATTAGTAGGTAGTTCTGGAACAACAAATATAGGTTCAGTTGATCCTTTAGGAAAATTAGGGGAAATTGCAGAGAAATATAAAATTTGGTACCATGTAGATGGTGCTTATGGGGCATCTGTATTATTATCTAGCCATAAAGATATGTTAAGGGAATTGAAAAATCAGACTCTGTTAGTTGGGATGGACACAAATGGCTTTTTCAAACCTATGGATGTGGAGTAGTTATATGTAGGGATAAAATGAAACTTGTAGAAACTTTCCATACAAACCCAGAATATCTGAAAGATGTTGAGTCTACTGGTGAAGAGTTTAACTTTTGGGATATGGGAATGGAATTAACAAAACCTGCAAGAGGTATGAAATTGTGGTTTACATTACAAACTGTAGGTATAGATGCTATGAGACAGGCTATTGATCAAGGCTTTGTTATTGCAGATTGGATTGAAGAGGAAGTACTTAAATATGATAGCTTTGAAATTGTTTCTAAATCTCAAATGGGTATAATCAATTTCCGTTTTGTAAGTGATAAATACACAGAGGAAGAACTAAATGATATAAATCGTAACCTTTCTAAAAGGGCATTAGAAAAAAATTATGTTGCTTTTTTAACTACTACCTTAAGGGGAAAGGTGGTTCTAAGATTTTGTTGTAACAATCCTCTCACAACAAGAGAAGAGATAAATAAAATTATTAATGATATTCAGAAATGGATAAAAGAAGAAACAAATATCTAGATTTCTATACATAATAAAAGACTTAGGATTAAAAAAGAATAGATTCTAAGTCTTTTTTATATCCTCATAAAACATGACCATAGCTCCAGCTGTAGTCCTTTTGGCAAGAGGAAGAGCACACTTGGTTATATGATAAAATCTAGCTTTGTCATCCGATATAGTACTAAATTGTTTATAAATTTTAATCGCAATCCTAGTATTAAATCTTATATAATCTCTAATAGAATCTAATAGATAAGCTCCTTTTTCCACTTCAAATTCTTTTAGATAACCATATGTATTTTTAACATATGATTCATATTGGCGATGATTATCGAGTAGTTTAATATTAGCATGTTGAGGTATTGTCATATCCTGGATAATGTGAAGAGCTGCACCTAGAAAAAACAGGGATTCATTAAGTTTATTGTCTTCCCATAGTTCAAGAGCTTTAGAATAATAGTCAATGCCTAAGTCTAATGCACTTTTTCTGCCATACAATCCTTTTTTCTGAAAAGGATTATAGAAATGGTTTGAGCTTTTGAAATCTTGATCTGCCCATACAGTTCCTTCATTTATATCTAAAATATAGTTGCTAAAAAAGTAATATTCTGATAGATAATTATCGTTTTTAAGTATTGTTAATGCATCTACATTAATTGATTTATGAACTTTACATTGAGTTTTTATTATGGACTTTTTAATTGGATTTACTACACCAAAGATTACATTTAAAACATGGTTATAGGTTGTTTCAATAGCGTCTATTTTAACCACCTTCTTTAAACAATTAGATAACTTTATTATCTGTAATTTATCTAATAATAAACATATATTTTATATTTTTAATAGGCAAGTATGATATTATCTATAGTTAGATAATGAAAATACTATAAATTGATATGAAAGGTTGAGAAGATAATGAATTTACTTTTTAAACCACAAAAAATTAAAAATTTAGAAATAAAAAATAGGATTGTATTACCACCTATGGTTTGCTTTGGGTTTGCTGAAGACAATGGTTTTGTTTCTGAAAAAAATATAAACCATTATGAATCCATAGCTAAAGGTGGTACTGGACTTGTTATTGTAGAGGCAACATCTGTAGACAAAGATGGAAGATTGTCTACAGATCAACTGGGAATCTGGTCTGATGATTATATAGAAGGTTTGAGTAAGATAGCTGATGTATGCCATAAACATGGTTCAAAGGTATTTATACAACTTCATCATGCAGGACTTAAAACTCCAAAGCATATAAATGAAGATACTATAACTTCATCATATTATAGCGATGGTGATATATTAGCTAGATCCATGACAATTGATGAAATCCATAGTCTTAAAAGGGATTTTATAAATGCTTCTATTAGGGCAGAAAAAGCTGGTTTTGATGGGGTAGAGATTCATGGTGCTCATTCATATCTTATGACACAATTTTTTTCTACTAAGGTAAATAAACGTGAAGATGAATATGGTGGAAGTCTTGATAATAGATTGAGATTTGTAAAAGAAATTGTTGAAGGGATTAAAGAAAATGTTAATGACGATTTTATTGTTGGCATTAGAGTAGGTTGTAATGAAGATGGTTTGAAAACTAGTATTAATATGGCAAAAAAACTAGAACATATAGGAATGGACTATCTTCATATCTCTACAGGATTTGATAATACTCCAATTGAGGAGAAAGTGCCTGAAGAATTTCCTTGTAATTGGATTGTCTACGGTGCAACTAAAATAAAAAAAGAAGTAACTATTCCAATTATAGCTGTAAATTCAATTAAGACAGTGGAAAAAGCAAGTTATTTAATTGATAACAATCTAGTAGATTTTGTTGCTATAGGTAGACCTCAGCTTGCAGATTATAACTTTACAAAACGTATAAAAGAAGGACAAGAGATTGTTAAATGTCTGGGCTGCAAACCATGTAAGTGGTTTACTAGTGGAGATAGTTGCCCGAGAGTATAAATGTTTAAAATCAAAATACTAATAAGCCTTGTATCTTAACATATTTCGATTTAAATAAAGGATTTTAAATAAAAATATAGAAATGATTATTAAGGAGTTAAAATCTTTATTTAATATTTGAATGGGGGAATTATCTTGTGAATATGGATAAGTTTACTCCTGAAAATAGATATCTTGTCATAAAATATGCTTTAGAAACAAACAACGTTAGTAAGGCATGTAAGTTTTTTGGTATATCACGAACAAGTTATTATAAGTGGTATAATAGATATCAGAAGATGGGCATTGAAGGTTTAGAAGATATACCAAGATCAAAACCTAAAATGCCTAATAAAGTTCCCAAATATATATAATACTTATCCAGGATATGTCATACAGCAAGGAACTACTTATATAGGAAAGATTGAAACCTTAGGAAAAATATATCAAATTGCTTCAGTTGACTGCTATTCTAATTATGCTTTTGCTAAAATTTATCCTAATAAAGAATCAATAAATGTAATAAATCTTATGGAGACGAAGATGCTTCCTACTGTTGAAGCATTAGATCTGAAAATAAGTAATTTAATAACAAATAATGCATTAGAATATTCAACTAATTGGGATAAAGCTCAGCACAAATATGATACTTTTTTAACAAATAAAAATATAAAGCATTGGACAATCCCTTCAAAAGAAACTCAATATTTTGAGTTTCTACATGATTTTAACTCAATAATACATGAAGAATTTTATATTAACTTAATAAAATGGGAGAAAAACTATTCCATTAAAAAAATCCAATCTGAATTAAATGAATTTATGAGATATTATAATTTTGAAAGGCCAATAAATAAGGGTTCTAATAAAGGGAAAACACCTATTGAAGTAATAATGTCTACAAAAGATAAGGATTTTCCACTTCCACTATGGTTTTATGTAGATAGTATTAAGGACGGTGATAAAATGTGGTAGATAAGGATAAAAAGATAGGAATAATAGGTGCAGGTGCTTCAGGGTTAAGTACAGCTTATTTTCTTGAAAATAAGGGATATAGGAATGTAACTGTACTAGAAAAAGATACTCGTGTAGGTGGAAAATGTTTTACAATCAAATATAAAGATAAAACTTATGAATTAGGAGCCATGATGGCAGTACCAAGCCATTTAAATATATTAGAACTAATGAATAAAGTAGGTATGGAACAGTTTTCAAGATTTCCATCATCTCTTTAGCAATATGCCAGGTCATGTCATGTTCTTGTGTGGTATTATAGGTGGCAAGATATGGCATATAATGATTTGATAACAGTATATGCTTTAGGTAATGATGAGATAGATGAAAGTAAGTGTAAAGCAATAGTTGAAGAAGATTTAAGAAGATTGGGAGCCAAAATAAATAGATTACATATACATAAGAGCTGGAAGTACTTTCCTCATGTAGATAGTGAAACTATGGCAGAAGGTTTCTATGATAAATTGGAAGACCTTCAATCTGTAAATAATACTTATTATGGAGGAGAAATAATGTCTTTTTCCAGTATAGAACAATGTATCGCTTATTCAAAATATCTTGTAAATAAATTTTTCTAGAATTTTAAGACCTAAAGGTCTTTTTTTTTATCAAAATTACATTCAAGTTGGGTTTACATATATAAAAATTATTTTGAGAAAATTTAGTCATATTCCTATGACAAACACTGAAACATATAGAATTTTAATTTAAATAAACTAGTGTAAACCCTATTACAAAATAAACATTTAGAATGGCTATTTCATCAACTTGTTTAGAAATTGACAATATTTATGGTAAAAGTTAGAATAAACTTATAGAAGTTAGAAAATTCGATAAATAGAAGAAAAGAGGGAGGAATATGAAAAGAAAAGCTAATAAAAAATATTCAAAATTTAATGAATATTATGATGTTATCATAATCGGAGCTGGTTTAGCAGGACTTTCTGCAGGTTTGCAACTTGGCCTTTCTGGGAAACGTTGCCTTATATTAGAACAACATAATTTACCAGGAGGGCTTGCTACAAGTTTTGTTAGAGGTCCATTTGAATTTGAAGCTACTCTTCATGAGCTTCAAAGTGTTGGAACCGCTGAAAATCCTAGAAAGATAAGAAGATTTTTAGACGAAGCGGGAGTAGATGTTGAATGGATTCAAGTTCCTGAAGCTTATCAATTAGTTCTTCCTAATCAAAATATCAATGTTACTCTACCTTATGGAATTGAAAATATGATAGAAGTTGTGGAGAAGGAAGTACCAGGAACAAGGAATAAGATGACTAAGCTAATGAAAGTATGTAAAGAAGTAATGGATAGTCTAAATTATTTTGGAGAAATAGGCGGTGCAGATAAACTTAGCAAATGGGAGATGCTTAGAAATCATTCATCTTTTGTTAAAACAGCAGGATATTCTGCACAAGAGGTAATAGATACATTTGAACTTCCTCAAAAGGCTATAGATATTATATCTCCTTATTGGATTTATGTGGGGGTACCTCTTAAAAGATTGTCTTTTACAGTTTGGGCTTATTTAATGGGTGACTATTTTGAAGGAGGAGCAGTAGTTGCAAGACACAATTCTCACGCTATAAGTGTAGGTATGGATAAACGTGTTAGAGAACTTGGAGGACAAATTGAGTATAAGACAAGAGTTGAGAAGATACTTGCTGAGAACGGAAAGGTTATAGGGGTAGAAACAGCAGCAGGTGATATGATTAGAGCAAACTATGTAATATGTGGATCATATCCTAATAAAGTATATACGAAAATGGTATATCCTAAATCTGAGGTTCCTGAAATAGCTTATAAGTTAACTAATGCTAGAAATATAGGAGTAACAGCCTTATGTGTATATCTTGCATTAGATGCTCCACCAGAAGAACTAAATATAGAAAGTTATAGTTATTTTGTTGGAGATACCATGGATACAGATTTAATCTGGGAAAATTATAAGACATTGGATCCACCAAATTATATTACAACTATTGTACTAAATAAGGCTGTAGAAGATTGTTTTCCAAGTGGAACTACGGAAATGAGTATAACGGCTCTTCCTAAACCAGATGGTTGGCTAAATGTTAAGGAAGAAGATTATTATGATATTAAAAGATTTATGGCTAAAGCAATGATTGAAAAAATGAATGATGTCCTTGGGGTCAATTTATTTGCTCATATAGAAGAAATAGAAATTGCAACACCGGCCACAATTTCTAGGTATACTGGTTCTTGGAATGGCTCTGTATATGGTTATGAGCATCAGGTATGGGATTCTTTAGTTGGAAGAATGTCTACAGAAAGACAAGAAAGGTATATTAAAGGGTTAGAATTTGCCGGAGCTCATTCTTCTATAGGAAATGGTTATGCTCCAGCAATAACATCAGGTAGAAAAGCAGCAGCTGAAGTATTAAAGGCAATGAGGGAAGGAGGCAATAACTAATGAAAGTTAAAGGATTTTTTGAGGATATAAAAGGTCCTAGCAATATATTGGAAATTAGGAAAGAAAAAATTAAAAATGCGTCTCCTAAGCCAGTTACCAAAGATCCCATAAATGAATTGGCGAAAAAAATACATCCAGATAAAGTTTATTTAACTATTGATTCTGTTGAGCAAACTACTGCTACATCTAGAACATATAGATTTGTAAAAAGCAACAAATATGGAGAAGATGCTCCAGAAATACCTATATTTCAAGCAGGACAATATATTAGTTTCAAATTTCAAATAGGAGAATCTTGGGTTACCAGACCTTATTCTATTTCTTCAGCACCTTATCAAGTATTAGAAAATAGAAGTAAGAAACCTTTTGTGGAAGTATCCATTCGTAAAAAGGATGGTGGGTTTGTAACGGAATATATTTGGGAAAATTGGAAACCAGGTACTGAAGTTATGGCTTCTATGGCCCATGGACAATTTTATTATGAACCCTTAAGAGATGCAGATACGATAGTTGCATTAGCTGGCGGATCTGGTATAACTCCATTTCATTCTATGGCTAGAGAAATTTGCAATGGAAAGTTAGAGGCTAAGTTAATACTCATCTATGGAAGTAATTTTAAAAAAGAATTTATGTTTTATAAAGAATTTATTGATTTTGAGAAAAATCATCCAGATAAAATAAAATTTGTACCTGTACTTAGTGGAGAAGAAAAAGGTTGGGATGGCGAAACAGGATTTATAACCAAGGATATTATTAAAAAGTATACTGATATAAATAATAGTACTTTCTTTATATGCGGTCCCCAAGTAATGTACAAATTTGTTGAAAAAGAATTGAATAATCTTAAAATACCGAGAAAAAGAATTAGAAGAGAAGTATTTGGAGAAATGCCAGATATATACTCTATGGATGATTTTCCTAATAGTGCTAAAAACAAAAAATATAGTATTAAGGTCCATATAGGAAAAAATATCGTAGATATTGAAGCAAGTTCTTCTGAATCTGTTTTGGTAGCACTTGAAAGGAATGGTATAAAAAATGACTCACATTGTAGATCGGGCGAATGTGGATTTTGTCGTTCACAGCTGTTAAAAGGTGAAATATATGTAAGTCCTGAAAATGATGGAAGAAGAGAAGCAGATAAAATATATGGATATTTCCATCCATGCTCTTCTTATCCTATAAGCAGCTTAGAGATTAGAATTTCTTTGGCTTAATTTTAAGTTGTTTAAAACAAACATATTATATTAAACCTAATATAATATGTTTTAAAAATAAAAGAAGAAAGGATGATTAAAATGGCTAAGGATTTAAAAGAAAGGATATGTATTGTAGGAGCTGGTCCATCAGGTTTATCAGCAGCTTATGTACTTAAATATTTAGATTGGGAAACAATGAACTCTTTTATAAGAAAAGATTTATTAACTTGGAAAAAAGGAACCCAAGAAGTTTGGAAAGAGCTTTCATATAGACTTAATAAAAAACCAAGACTTTGCACAAAGATAAATAAAGTAAGAAGAGAAGATGACAAAGTATATGTATATACTGAATTTGGTAGAGAAGAATATGATAAAATAATATTTACTTCTCCATTGCAAGACTTACATCTATATGTTGACGTAACAGAAGAAGAGGAAGAACTGTTTTCTAAGATAAAATATGAAGACTATAAGGTATTTGCTTGTACAGTAGAAAATTATCCAACTATTTCTGGTTATATCCCAGGAAACATGATGCAATCTAGAGCAGGACATACAATGGTATATTACCATAGATGGGAAAATGAACCAGAACAAATAGTAACAATGTATGTTTTAGGAGATCCTCAAGAAAGGGTAGGAGTAAAAGAAGCAAGACAACTTGTAGAGGAAGACCTTGAAACTTTAGGCATGAATCTTATAGATATTGTTATGCATAAGTCTTGGAGATATTTTCCACATGTTAATTGTGATGAGTTAAAACATGGTTGGTATGATAAAGTAGAGGGAATGCAAGGAGAACTAGGAACCTACTATGCAGGAGAAGTAATGAATTTTGGCAATATTGATGAATGTGTAGCTTATTCAAAATTATTAGTTAATAGATTCTTTTAAGTTATAAGTAGTGTAAAGAATGGGGACAGGTAGTTGTCCCTGTTCTTTTAAAAATATTTTTCTTCAAAATTTTTTACTATTGCAATAATTTTTTCTTTATAGTCATCTTCTCCAGGATATCCTTCTACTATATATCCATGTTCTTTAACTTTGCCTAAAATCATTAGGTTTCTATATAAATGATTGTCTCCAGTTCCTTGCCATCTCATATCTGTTATTATTCCAATGATTAGCCTTGGCTTCCTGTCAGGAATATTATATTCTTCTTCCATTTCCTTGATAAGGCCAAAGCCCATTATTTCTCCAGCTACCCCATCATCTATAGTAAGCCCATCAAGGCAAGCAAATAATATATTAGCTTTTTTTAATTCAAGAGTATCAGCTTGAGCAATTTTTATATCTGTTATTATATCATCATTTTCCCTTTTATCATTTATTTCTCCATTTCTTTGAGGAACATACATATTAATCCCTGTTTCACTTTCAATATAACTTGCTACTTCCTCTGTCCATCTAAACATCGCATCATTAAAAAAGTGTGAAGCAAAATATCCTTTCATTTAATTTCCCTCCTAATCGTATTTATCTTAAGTACCCTATAATATGATAATTAATCTCAAATATATTTGCAAAAAAAATTAAAATCAAATTAAGTTGGGTATATACATAAACAAGGAAATATATATTGGGAGGGATATTTATGAAAAATATTGATATAGAAAAAAGAAAAGAAGAGATATTAAATGCACATAAATTTAGATTTGCTTGTAAGGAATTTGATCCAGATAGGAAAATATCAGAAGAAGATTTTAAATTTTTACTTGAGGTAGGAAGACTTTCCCCTAGTTCTTTTGGATTTGAGCCATGGAAGTTTCTTGTAGTTGAGAATGAAGAACTTAGAGAAAAACTATTGCCTGCAGTTTGGGGAGTAAGGAGACAAATGCCAACATTGAGTCATTTGGTAATAATATTGGCAAGGAAGGGTTCAGAGGTTATATATAGTGCCGATTATATTACTCATATGATGAGAGATGTACACAAAATGCCAGATGATAAAATAAAGGAAAGACGTGAAAAGTATAGAGTATTTCAAAATGAAGATTTTAAAATATTTAATAATGAGAAAGATATGTTTGAATGGTCAATAAGACAAACTTATATTGCTCTTGGAAATATGATGACTGCTGCGGCAGAAATAGGTATAGATTCTTGCCCTATAGAAGGTTTTAATAAAGAAGAATTAGAAAAATTGTTGGAAAGTGAAGGGGTACTGGACAGAGAAAAATTTGGAGTATCTACATTAATTGCATTTGGATATAGAAAAGAAAATCCTCATAGAGAGAAAACCAGAAGACCTATGGAAGATGTAGTAGAGTGGATTAAATAAACAATTAAATTTTAAGAATATTGCTGTATTGTATTGCAATAGCATCTTTAATTTGTTATAATGAAAATACATTAGAATACGTTTGCACAATGGAGTGCTAATAAATGGCAATGACGCCTACAAAGGAAGTGGAATATCCACTTTATTGTAGGCGTTTTTTGTAATTTTAGACAAAGGATTTGATAATATGGCTGATGTAGAAAAACAAAGGGTTATACAGGAATATGTTCCAGGTAAACAAGTTACATTGGCACATTTAATAGCTAACCCTCAAAAAAACATATATGTAAAACTTGGATTGGATGATGAAAAGAGTAATGCTATAGGTATATTGACTATTACCCCAAGTGAAGCAGCTATAATAGCTGCAGATATTTCTACAAAGGTGGCAGATGTTGAAATAGGATTTTTAGATAGATTCAGTGGTTCGTTAGTTATAACAGGAGATGTTTCAAGTGTTGAGACAGCACTTAAAGAGGTATTAAACCTTTTATCAGATGTTCTAGCATTTACATCAACTAATATAACTAAATCTTAGGAGAGATTGCAATGAAAAAGATAATGTTAATTGGGGAGACTGGCAGTGGAAAGACCACACTTAAACAGGCACTAAATAATGAAAAAATAAGGTATAAAAAGACTCAATCCCTAGAATACTCTAAAAATATCTTAGATACTCCAGGTGAATATATTGAAAATAGAAGATATTATAATGCACTTATGATATCTTCAGTGGATTATGATATTATAGGACTTGTACAGGATTGTACCAGTGAAAAAGTTGTCTTTCCTCCAAATTTTACATCTATTTTTAATAAAAAGTCTATAGGGATTATAACTAAAGTGGATTGTTACAATGCTGATGTAAAAATAGCTGAAAAATATTTAAAACAAGCAGGAGTAGAAGATATTTTTTATGTGAATTCTATAAATGGAAAGGGTATAGAAGATATTAGAAGATTATTACAATAATTAAGGGAGGAAAAACCATGAGTAAAAAGATAGTAATAGCCGAAGATGAGCCTATTACTAGGATGGACATCTCAGAGATTTTAACAGGAGCAGGCTACAATGTTGTAGGTATGGCTTCTGATGGATTTGATATAGTGGAAATGTGTAAAAGTCTTAAACCAGATTTAGTTCTTATGGATATAAAAATGCCATTACTTGATGGGTTGAAGGCTTCGAGAATTTTACTAGAGGAAGAAATAGCCAGCTGTATAGTCCTTCTTACAGCTTATAGTACAAGGGAATTTATAAATGAAGCTAAAGGTATTGGTGTTATGGGATATATAGTTAAGCCTATAAATGAAAAAAATCTTCTACCAGCTATTGAAATAGCATTGGCAAAAGATGAAGAAATGAAATATATGAAAGAAAGCATGGAAAAAGCTAAGGGTGAGTTAGAAGCTAGAAAATTAGTTGAGAGAGCTAAAGGAATATTGATGAATAAAGGTAATGTGACAGAAGAAGAAGCTTATAATATGATTAGAAAATTAAGTATGGATAAAAGAGCACCTATGAAGGATATTGCTAAAGCAATAATAATGAATAGATAAAAGGTGAATGAAAATGAATATTATTGATATATGTAAAGAGTATACAAATCTAAGTTTTTCAGATATTGATGAGTTAAGAAAGATATCTGATATGCTTCCTACTATTTCAGAACTAGTGAGGGCGGATGTGTTTTTAGATTGTATTACAAAAGATCATACAAAAGCTATAGTAGTTGCTGAAGCAAAACCAATTCATGTAAAGTCCAACTATATGAATTCTGTAGTTGGGAAGATAGCTTTACAAGAAAATGAACCTGCAGCTCTTAGAACACTAAACACAGGTGTATCTACCCGAGGTTTAAAGGCTATTACTCAAGAAAATAAGACAGTGATTCAGACCACAGTACCTGTAAGGAATAAAAAAGGTGAGGTAATTGCTGTTTTAATAATAGAACAAGCTGTAAATCAGGTATTCAAAGATGGAGAAAATATAAATAGATCAACTCTTTCAAAATCTTTAGAGGATTTTCCAGAAATGTTTCAATATATGGGACAAAATTTAAGTTTAATAACTCAAAATATAGATGACAGTATTATTGTATTTGACAGGTATGGTATAGCCATCTATGCTAATCCATGTGCTAAAAGATTGTATAAAAAATTAGGCTATAGGGATGATATAGTAGGTATGAAGTTTAATAACTTGGTACTTGATGAAATAAGTTTTAAAAAAGTGCTTATGAATAACTATACTAAAACTCCTGAAACAAGCGCTGGAAATTTGGATTTAGAAATAAAATATAGTGTTATGAGACAGAAAGGTAAAGTAACTGGTGTAAATATGATAATAAAAGATATTACAGAGGTTAAAGAAAAGGAAAAAGAACTTATTTTAAAATCTGTTGTTATAAAGGAAATACATCATAGGGTGAAAAACAACCTTCAAACTATAGTTAGTCTATTAAGGTTACAATCTAGGAGAGTAGATGATGATTATTTAAAAAAGGCTTTTAATGAAAGTATAAGTAGAATTCTTAGTATTTCTGTAACACATGAATTATTAGCTCAAGAAGGTATAGATGAAGTAGATATAAAATCAATCTTAAAAATGATATCTAAGAATACATTAGATTATATATCGACTTCAGATCAAAATATAGAAGTAAATGTTTTAGGAGATAACTTCTCAGTAGATTCTGATAAAGCTACATCTATAGCCCTTGTGGTAAATGAGTTAATTCAAAATTCTATTGAACATGGTTTTAAAGATAGGGATCATGGTTATATAGAAATTGTAATATATAAAGGAGAGATACATTCAACTATTTCAGTTAAAGATGATGGCAGAGGTTTTAATGTTAAGGATATAAAAATGAATAGTTTAGGTTTAAATATAGTAGAACAAATTGTAAAGGATAAACTTGAAGGAGATTTTATTATAGATAGTGGAAAAGAAGGAACAAAGATAATATTCGATTTTAAAAATTAAATATTAAAACACAATGGCGTGTTTTCGAAGGCAAAGGAGCCAAGGAGTATGGAATTTTTCCATATTCTCTGGCTCTTTTTTTGAATTTTAAAGGAGAGGGTCCCATGAAGGAAGATATTTTAAGTGTAGGTATAGATATAGGAACATCTACAACTCAACTGGTTTTTAGCAATATAATCATTGAAAACAAAGCTTCTATAGTTTCTGTACCAATGATATCTATAGTAGAGAAAAAAGTTATATATAGAAGTGAAATATATTTTACGCCCTTATTATCCCTTACAGAAATAGATGCAATAGGAGTGAAGAAAATAATTGAAGGCGAGTATAGAAAAGCAGGCATAAGACCAGAAGATGTAGATACTGGAGCAGTTATTATAACTGGAGAAACTGCTAGAAAAGAAAATGCTAGTGAAGTACTCAAAAGTTTAAGTGGATTTGCAGGAGAATTTGTAGTAGCTACAGCTGGACCAGATTTAGAAGGAATTATTGCAGGTAAAGGTGCAGGTGCAGGTGAGTTTTCTAAACAAAAAGGAACTGTAGTAGCAAACTTAGATATAGGAGGTGGTACTACAAATATATCTGTATTTAAAAATGGGGATGTAATAGATACAGCTTGTCTTGACATAGGTGGAAGACTTATAAAAATCGATAAAGAAAATAGTGAAGTAACTTATCTATCAGAGAAGATGAAGCAATTAGTAGAGAGAATAGGATTAAAAATATCTGTAGGTTCTAAATTAGATAAGAATGAACTGGAAAAGATAACAAATAAAATGGCAGAAGTCCTTGAAGAAATTGTAGGAATAAAAGAACCTTCCGAAGAGTTGGAACTTTTAATTACAAATCATGACTTAAGAAGAGATTATGAAATAGAGTATCTATCTTTTACAGGTGGGGTTGCAGATTGTATTTCTAACCAACCTGATAATTGGTTCCAATTTGAAGATGTAGGGTTTTTATTAGGAAAATCTATAAAAGATTCTAAGCTGACTAAAGAGAAAAAAACATTAAAACCAGCTGAAACCATAAGGGCTACTGTAGTAGGAGCAGGTTCTCATACTACAGATATAAGTGGAAGTACTATAGATGTTAGCGAAGATGTTCTTCCTATAAAAAATATCCCGATATTAAAGTTAACTGAGGAAGATGAAAAACTTAGCTTTGATGAGATGAGTAAAGTTATTGCTGATAAATTAAAGTGGTTTGGATTGGAAGATAATAAACAATTAGTAGCATTAGCTATTAAAGGATTGAAAAGTGGGAGCTTTAAATATATTCAAGAACTTTCTAATTCAATTATAAATGGTATGGAAGAGATAATAAACTCTAATGCTCCTCTTATAGTTATTGCAGAAAGTGATATGGCAAAGGTTCTTGGGCAAACTTTAAAAACCCAATTAAATAATAAAAAAGATATAGTTTGTATAGATTCCATAAAAGTATCAGATGGAGATTATATAGACATAGGTAAGCCTTTGGCTGAAGGAAAGGTAGTACCAGTTATAGTGAAAACATTATTATTTAA
Source organism: Anaerosalibacter bizertensis (assembly GCF_009696605.1). Classification (GTDB taxonomy): domain Bacteria; phylum Bacillota; class Clostridia; order Tissierellales; family Sporanaerobacteraceae; genus Anaerosalibacter; species Anaerosalibacter bizertensis. The sequence goes on from NZ_VULR01000022.1 coordinate 18,593, forward strand.
CTATTAAATTAAAGAGGTGAAGGTAATGAGATTAAAAACTAAGCTTTTTGGCACTGTTTATCAATTTAAAGATATTAAAGAAGTGTTAGCAAAGGCAAATGAAGAAAAATCAGGAGATAGTTTAGCAGGTATTAGTGCTGAATCTCTTACAGAAAGGATTGCTGCAAAAGAAGTATTAAGTAATTTAACATTAAGTGACCTAAGAAACAATCCAGTAGTCCCATATGAAGAAGATGAAGTTACAAGAATTATTCAAGATGCAGTAAATGAAAAGATTTACAATGGGATAAAAAACTGGACAGTTGCAGAACTTAGAGAGTGGTTATTGGATGTTAAAACTACAGACCAGGATATTAGAAGAATAAGAAGAGGTCTAACAAGTGAAATGATAGCCGCTGTAGCGAAACTTATGACTAATCTTGATCTTGTTTATGCAGCTAAGAAGATTAAAGTTATAGCTCATTGTAACACTACTATTGGGACTGAAAATACGTTGGCTATGAGACTTCAACCAAATCATCCTAGTGATAATATTGATGGAATCCTTATATCGTTGTATGAAGGTTTAAGTTATGGAATAGGTGATGCTGTTTTAGGACTTAACCCTGTAGACGATAGTGTTGAAAGTGTTACAAGTGTATTGAATTTATTTGAAGAAGTAAAGACAAAATGGGAAATTCCTACACAAAACTGTGTTCTTGCTCACGTAACAACTCAAATGGAAGCTATAAGAAAAGGGGCTCCAAGTGATATGATATTCCAAAGTATAGCAGGAACTCAAAAAGGAAATGAAGCTTTTGGAGTAACTGCTGAATTATTAGATGAAGCAAGAGAACTTGTTCTTAAAGAAGGTACATCTGTAGGGCCAAATGTTATGTACTTTGAAACTGGACAAGGTTCAGAATTATCTTCAGATGCTCATTTTGGAGTAGATCAAGTTACATTGGAAGCTAGATGTTATGGATTTGCTAAAAGATATGAACCATTTTTAGTAAATACTGTTGTAGGATTTATAGGACCAGAGTATCTATATGATAGCAAACAAGTTATTAGGGCAGGATTGGAAGATCATTTCATGGGTAAATTAAGTGGAATATCTATGGGTGTAGACGCATGTTATACAAACCATATGAAAGCAGATCAAAATGATTTAGAAAACCTAGCTATAGTTCTTTCGACAGCTGGTTGCAACTATTTGATTGCTGTACCACAAGGTGATGATGTAATGCTTAACTATCAAACATTAGGCTATCATGATGGAGCAGCTTTAAGAGAACTATTAGGTTTAAGACCTATAAGAGAATTTGAAATTTGGTTAGAAAAAATGGGAATTTATAAAGATGGCAAACTTACTAAAAGGGCTGGAGATGCTTCTATATTTATTAAATAGCCGGTGAAAAAGGAGGAAAGAAATATGGTTACTGAAAGAGAACTGAAGGATTTAATAGAGCAGGTTATGAGTGAAATGGGTGTTAATGAGAAAGATAATGAAAAGCAAGAAGAAGTATTAAAAGCAGTTTTAGATAAGAGTAGTATAGATGATGAGGATATATTGGACATAACTACTATAGATTTAAAGAAACAATTATTAGTTGAAGGTTCTGAGAATAGAGATGCTTATTTGAAATTGAAAGAATATACTCCAGCAAGAGTAGGAATATCAAAAGCTGGAGCAAGGTGTAAGACTCAAACGTTGTTAAGATTTAGAGCAGATCATGGTGTTGCTATGGATGCAGTGTTCACATATGTTTCAGATGATTTTTTAAAGGATTGGAATCTTTTATCAGTAAGCACTATGTGTAAAGATAAAGATGAATATTTAACGAGACCAGATTTAGGAAGAAAATTTGATGATGAAACTATAAAACTTCTTAAAGAAGAATGCGATATGAATGCTCAAGTTCAAATCTATATTTCTGATGGTCTTAGTTCTACTGCCATAGAGACTAATGCGAAGGACACTTATGATGCAATTGTTCAAGGATTAAATAGCCATGGAATAAAGGTAGGGAAACCTTTCTTTGTTAAACATGGAAGAGTACCTGCTATGGATGCTATTGGAGAAGCTTTAAATCCTGAAGTAGTAGTAGTTCTTATAGGGGAAAGACCAGGCCTTGCAACAGGAGAAAGCATGAGTTGTTATATGGCTTATAAACCAACTGTGGGAATGCCAGAGTCTAATAGAACAGTAGTATCAAATATTCATAGTGGTGGTACTCCTGCTGTAGAAGCTGGAGCTCATATAGCAGATGTAATAAAAACTATGCTTGAACAAAAAGCTAGTGGTTTAAATTTAAAACTATAAATAGTGGAGGTTTTAAATATGAGAGATGATAGATTGGTTACAAAAGTGCTAAGTGTAAAACTTATTCCAAATGTAAGTTTAGATATGGTAAAAGAATTGGAACTACCTTCAGAACATAGAAGTATAGGCATAATAACTACTGATTGTGATGATGTAGGTTATACTGCATTGGATGATGCTACCAAAAAAGCTGATGTAAAGGTAGCTTATGCAAGGTCTTTTTATGGTGGAGCAGCAAATGCTAACACTAAATTAGCTGGTGAATTTATTGGAATATTGTCAGGTCCAAATCCTGCAGAAGTAAAAAGTGGTTTAAATGCAGCAATAGATTTTATAGAGAATGAGGCCTTTTTCTATAGTGCAAATGATGATGATTCTATAGTGTATTTTGCACACTGTATATCTAGAACAGGATCTTATTTGTCAGAAGGTGCAGGAATTAAAGAAGGAGAAGCAATAGCCTATCTAATAGCACCCCCTTTAGAAGCCATGTATGCACTAGATGCTGCTTTGAAAGCTGCTGATGTAAAGATGGTAGATTTTTATGGACCGCCATCTGAAACTAACTTTGGTGGAGGATTGTTGACAGGAAGCCAATCTGCATGTAAAGCAGCATGTGATGCTTTTGCAGATGCAGTAAAGTTTGTTGCTGACAATCCTACTAAATATTAGTGGTGATAATGATGAATAAAGAAGCCTTAGGATTAATTGAAACTTATGGTTATGTAGCTGCTATTGAAGCAGCCGATGCAAGTCTTAAAGCAGCAAATGTAAACTTAAAGAAATGTGAGTTTATAAAAGGGGGACTTGTAACAATATTAATAACTGGCGATGTTAGTGCAGTAAAAGCTTCCGTTGATGCAGGAGAAGCAGCTGCAAGTAGAGTTGGAAAAGTAATATCTACAACTGTTATTGCTAGAACTGGAGAAGGCCTTGATGAAGTGTTTTATAAAGATGAAGATAAAGTTGAAGACAAAATCATAGCAGAAGAGAGTTTTGAAAAAATAGAAAAAGAAGAACCTAAAAAGGAAGAGTTTAAAGAAAAGAAAACTGAAGATAGAAAGTCTCAAGATAGTAAAAAAAAACTATAAAATTCAATGATAAAATTATTCAGTTAAATGATAAAAAACAACTGGGTGAAATGAAGGTTGTAGAGTTGAGAAAGATGGTTAGAATGCTTGAGAATTTCAATATGGATAATAACCAAATAAAATTTGCTAAAAAATATGAATTGATTGAGGCAATTATAGAATATTCAAGGAAAGAAGGTTAGGATACTATGATCAAAGATAAAGATTTAATATCTATTCAAGAAGTTAGAAATCTTGTACAAAAAGCAAAAGAAGCTCAATCAAGGTTTAGCACCTTTGATCAATATAAGATAGATAAAATAGTACAAGCTGTTTCTAAAGCAGCTTCTAAAGAAGCTGAAAATCTTGCTAAGTTTGCAAAGAGAGAAACAGGCTTTGGTAAATGGGAAGATAAAGTTGAAAAGAATAAACTTGCTAGCGACAAATTATATGAATATATAAAAGATATGAAAACCATAGGTGTATTAAATGAAGATAAGGAGAGAAAAATTGTAGAAATAGGAACTCCAGTAGGTGTAATTGCAGGTTTGATTCCATCTACTAACCCAACATCAACAGCAATATACAAGGCTCTTATTTCTCTTAAATCAGGAAATGCTATTGTATTTAGTCCTCATCCTAGCGCTATTGGATGTATATCAAAGACGGTTGAAATCTTAAATAGAGCAGCAGTGGCAAATGGTGCACCAGATGGACTAATATCTTGTATGGAACATCCAACTATAGAAGGAACAAATGAACTAATGAAACATAAAGATGTAGCTCTTATACTTGCTACAGGTGGTTCTGCAATGGTTAAGGCAGCTTATAGTTCAGGAACACCAGCATTAGGAGTAGGTCCTGGAAATGTACCAGCTTATATTGAGAGAAGTGCAGATATTAAGTTGGCCGTAAAGAGAATATTTGCAAGTAAAACTTTTGATAATGGAACTATATGCGCTTCAGAACAATCTATTGTTACAGAAAAAATAATTGAAGATAAGGTTAAGGATGAAATTGAGAGGCAAGGAGGTTATTTCCTAGAAGGAGAAAAACTGGAAAAGATAGTTGAAATAATGGAAAGACCAAATGGAGGAATGAATCCTAAAATAGTTGGAAAATCAGCCCAAGAAATTGCTGATATGGTAGGTATAGATATACCAGAAGGTACTAGAGTATTACTTTGTGAAGAAAAGGGAATTGGAAAAGAATATCCATTTTCAAAAGAGAAGTTGACTGCACTTTTAGGGTTTTATGTAGTTGAAGATTGGGAAGAAGCATGTGAATTATGTTTTAAGCTTTTAGAAAATGGAGGACTTGGTCATTCTCTTTCAATCCATTCGAAAGATGAAAATATAATAAGAGAATTTGGACTTAAAAAACCAGTATCGAGAATATTGGTGAATACACCTTCATCTCAAGGTGCAGTAGGAATAACAACTAACTTAGCTCCTTCTCTTACATTAGGATGTGGAGCTATAGGAGGAAGTGCAACTTCTGATAATATAACTCCTATGAATCTTATAAATATAAGAAGAATGGCTTACGGAGTTGAAGATGTTGATATGGAAAGTTGTGTGGAATGTGAGTCAGAAGATTTAAGAAACATTGATATAGAAGCTATAACTAAACTTGTAATGGAACAAATTCAAAAAATTAATGAATAATAAGGGAGGAATTTAAATGTCAAGTATGAATGCATTAGGAATGATAGAAACAAAAGGACTTGTAGGTTCAATAGAAGCAGCAGATGCTATGGTTAAGGCAGCAAATGTTGTTTTGGTAGGTAAAGAACATGTAGGCGGAGGATTAGTAACAGTTATGGTAAGAGGAGACGTAGGTGCAGTTAAAGCAGCTACAGATGCAGGAGCAGCTGCAGCAGAAAGGGTAGGAGAGCTTGTATCTGTTCATGTAATACCAAGACCACATAATGAAGTAGAAACTATACTTCCTAAAGTTCAAGAATAATTAAATACCAGGCCATTTCTATGGCCTGGTATCTAAACTTTACCTGTAAAAGGGAGTGAGTCAATGAGGGTTTTAACAGAAGAAGCTCTTAGAGTAGAATTTAAGAAAGATATACCAGAGAAATATATAGTAAATGAAGATCTAATTGTTACACCAGCAGCTAGGCAGTATTTAAAAGAAAAAAATGTAGAGTTTATAGTAAAAAGAGAAAATACAGAAAAAGAAGATGAATGTAAAGAAGATGAGTTTGAATTTAAAGAAATTAGAATTCCGGAAGGAAAGATAACTCCTAAATATATTTCTTATTATTCTGGAGGGGCCTTTGAACAAAAACCTGAATATATGACACATCTTTTTGGGAACAAACTTGTATATAAAGATGATCCAAGAATAATATTTAGGGGGAAATTAGATAGCTTACAATCTGAAATATTGGAACTTCAACATCTATCATATGTTAAAGATGTTGAGAAACTATCTATGGAACTTCAAGAGGTATTAGAATATGTAAGAGAAATTTTAAGATGTGAAGTTTTAAGTGAAGAATATTCTAGAGAAAAGTTGTTTGGACTTACTGAAGGAGAACTGCGAGATATGTCCCATTTTCCTAAAAAATATTTTGGTGTTGGGCATATTTTACCTCATTATAAAATGGACGAAATAATGTTGAAGCTTAATTCCTTAAGAAGTAGCTCTAGAGAAGTAGAATTGGCAGCAGTTAAAGCTTTTAAGAAGGAAAATGGAATTGAAAGAGTTGATATAATAAAAGCTTTAAATAGATTGAGTAGTGGAATATATATTCTCATGTGCAAATATAAAGCGGGAGAGTATAGGTAAAGGGGTGAGGAAATGGATGAAAAATTGATTAAAGAAATAGCAAGGAGAGTAAAAGAGACATTGAAAAATCCCAATATTATTCCTATAGAAGCTTCAGGCAGGCATATCCACCTAAGTAAAGAACATGTAGAAGTACTATTTGGAAAAGGTTATGAATTAAAAAGGAAAAAGGAATTGTCTCAACCAGGACAATATCAATGTGAAGAAAGGGTTACTTTAGTAGGTCCTAAAGGCGTAATAGAAAATGTAGCGGTCCTTGGTCCAGAAAGAGTCCGAACCCAAGTAGAAATATCTAAAACAGATGCTAGACAATTAGGGATTGATCCACCAGTGAGAGATTCTGGAGATTTAGATGGAAGCGAAACAATATATATAGCAACAAGAAAAGCTGTAATTGAAGCTAAAGAATCAGTTATCGTGGCTAAAAGACATATCCATATGAATAGTGAAGATGCCTTGAAATTAAAAGTTAAAGATAAGGACATTGTAAATGTAAGGGTTAAAAGTGATAGGCCAGTTATATTTGAAGATGTAGTTATAAGGGTTAGCGATAAATATAAACTAAGTATGCATATAGACTTTGACGAAGCCAATGCCTCAAGCTTTGAAAATGGGATGGTAGGAGAGATCATTTCATAAAGGGAGAGAAGATAATGGACTTTAATAGAGTAAATCAGCTCATAGAAAAAACAGAAAAAACTATTGATGAGGCAGTGAAATTTAATAAAAATGAAGAATTATTTGTAGGGGTTGACTTAGGAACAGCTTATATAGTCTTAGTAGTATTGAATAAAGAAAAACAGCCTATAGCATGTGAAATGAAGTTTGCTCAAGTTTTAAGAGATGGACTTGTTGTAGACTATATAGGAGCATTAAATATAGTTAGAGAGCTTAAAGAAAAGCTTGAAGAAAGATTAGAGGTTGAACTTTATAAGGCTGCTATAGCAGTACCTCCAGGAACTTCAAAAGGAGATGCTAAAACCCACAAATATGTAGTTGAAGGGGCAGGTATGGAAGTTATAAAAGTCTTAGATGAACCAACAGCTGCTAATGCAGTTCTTCAAATAGAGGATGGGGTTATTGTAGATATTGGAGGAGGAACTACAGGAATATCTATATTAAAGGATGGCAAAGTAGTGTATACAGCAGATGAAGCTACAGGAGGAACCCATTTGTCCCTTGTAATAGCAGGAAATTATAAAGTTAAATTTGAAGAAGCTGAAAAAATGAAGATGGACAAGAATAAGCAAAGAGAATTACTTCCTATAATTAGGCCTGTAATTCAAAAGGTTTCTACAATAATTAAAGAAAATATAAAGGACTATGAAATAGATGATATATATCTGGTTGGAGGAACTTGTTGTTTTGAAGGTATAGAAGAAATTATTGAAAAAGAAATAAAAATTAGGACTAGAAAGCCTTCCAATCCTTTTTTAGTTACACCACTTGGAATAGCAATGAATTGTTGTTCGTAAGGAGGCTAGTTTATGGAAAAGGACAGCTTAGTACAGAAAATAGTTAGTGAAGTATTGAAGAAGATAGAAGAAGATAAGGAAATTAAGGAAAGAAGAATTTTATTTTTAGAAGAAGAATCAGAAGAGATTAAATTAAAATATAGTTTATTTATATCTGATTGGGATGAAATTGATTTTATAGATGAGAATATAGCTCAGATAAAAAATTATGATCTAGTTATATGTCCTAAGCTATCTATTATAGATCTGGTTGATATAGCTAACGGAAGACCTAGCAGCAAAGTTTCGTCAATTATAATAGAAGCTATACTTTATGGAGTGAAAGTTACATGTATTGAAGAAGGGATAGACTATAGAAAATTTAAAAGCTTATCCAATGAAAATTTTTATTTAATGATGACTGAGTACGAGCAAAAACTTTTAAGTTTTGGAATAGAGATAGTTAAATGTAGTCAAATTAAAGAGAGTTTAAACGATATTTACGAAGAAAATAAGTTTGCATGTGAAGAACATGGCTATTTAGATAAGAAAGTAGTTACTCAATCAGATATAGAAAGACTTTATCATAATGGATATAGAAAAATATGTATAAAAAAGGATAGTTTAATCACTCCACTTGCAAAAGATTATATAAATATGAATCATCTAGAATTAAAAAAAGTTTAGCTATATGTGAAAGGGAGATATTTATGATCATTGGGAAAGTAATAGGCAATATATGGGCCACAAGAAAAGAAGAATCTTTGAATGGTTTTAAGTTTCTTGTAGTAAAGCCTATCGATTATTCTAGTGGAAAAGAAGGAAGCACAATTGTTGCTGTAGATAGTGTAGGTGCAGGGATAGGAGAAACAGTTTTAGTAGTAAAAGGTAGTTCTGCCAGAAAAGCTATAGGAAATGCAGAAACACCTATAGATGCAACGATTATAGGGATAATTGATGAGGTAGAACTAGATATAGAGGGTGATTAAATGAGTAAAATTTTAATAACTAAAAAAAATTTAGATAAATTTGTAAAAGAAGACGCAAAGAGTTTTTTAGTGGACAATACAATTATTTTATCTCCTGGAGTCAAAGATATTTTAGAGGAAAGGGGAGTTAAACTCATATACAAAAATAATATAGATAAAACTGTAGAAAAAGGAGATCTTTTTAAAAGAGTGTCTAGTATATTGAAAGAAGATTTTAATTTAGAAGATGATGAGAAAATAAACAAGATAGCTATAAAAGTATTAGAAAAGATTAAAAATTGAGGAGGAATGAAAAATGGCAGGTATGAATGCATTAGGAATGATAGAAACAAAAGGTCTTGTAGGTTCAATAGAAGCAGCAGATGCTATGGTTAAGGCGGCAAATGTTGAATTGGTAGGTAAAGAACATGTAGGCGGAGGATTAGTAACAGTTATGGTAAGAGGAGACGTAGGTGCAGTTAAAGCAGCTACAGATGCAGGAGCAGCTGCAGCAGAAAGGGTAGGAGAGCTTGTATCTGTTCATGTAATACCAAGACCACATAATGAAGTAGAAACTATACTTCCTAATAAGTAAAAAATAAATATAAGGTAGGTGGATAGTATGGGAATTAATGATATTATTGTGTATATAATGACTATATTTTTAGTTATTGGAGCTATTGATAGGATTTTGGGAAATAAATATGGCTATGGGGAGCAGTTTGAAGAAGGTATTATAGCTATGGGTTCTTTGGCTTTAGCTATGGTAGGTATAGTCTCATTGGCACCTGTATTAGCTACGATTTTAAAACCTATAGTTGTGCCGATATACACAGCTCTTGGTGCCGATCCTTCTATGTTTGCAACTACACTACTTGCACTTGATATGGGAGGGTATCCCTTAGCAATTGAACTTGCACAGAGTCAACAAGCAGGACTTTTTTCAGGGATTATACTTGGTGCGATGATGGGACCAACAATAGTATTTACAATTCCAGTAGCTCTTGGAATTATTGAGAAAGAAGACCATAAATTTTTAGCTACAGGAATACTTGCAGGTATGATTACTATACCTATAGGTTGTCTTGTAGGTGGATTGGTAGCAGGATTTGAATTATCTATGATATTGAAAAACTTAGTTCCAATAGTTATAGTGGCGTTATTGTTAGCATTAGGTTTATGGAAGAAGCCTGAGGGTATGATTAAAGGTTTTATTGTTTTTGGCAAAGGGGTAGTTGTAGTTATAACTATAGGACTTGCTGCAATTGCAATAGAAACTCTTACAGGAATAGTAATAATCCCAGGAATGGCACCGATTTCAGAAGGGATTGCTATAGTAGGAGATATAGCAATAATGCTTGCAGGAGCATTTCCAATGGTATATTTTATAACAAAAGTATTTAAAAAGCCATTATTAAAGCTTGGGAAATTATTAGGTATGGGGGATGTTGCAGCAGCAGGGCTAGTAGCTTCATTGGCTAACAATATACCTATGTTTGGTATGATGAAGGATATGGATGATAGAGGCAAAATAATTAATGTTGCTTTTGCTGTAAGTGCTTCCTTTGTCTTTGGAGATCATTTAGGATTTGTAGCCGGAGTAGAAAAGGATATGATTTTTCCTATGATTGTAGGGAAACTTGTTGGCGGTATAACAGCTATAATATTAGCCATGTTTATAGCTAACAAAACTTTAAATAAGCAGGAAAGTAATTAATGATTTCCAAATTTGTAGCTAATGTTTGGAGGTATTCAATATGAAGAAATTTAAATTAAACACTGAAATATACTATGAAATTAACTCAATAGAAAAACTTAAAGATATTAAAAGGAAAAGGGCCTATATTGTAACAGATGAGCTAATGGTAGAGCTTGGAAACATAGCAAAGATAACCTATATATTAGATGATAATAATATAGATTGGTGCCTTTTTGATAAAGTTGTTCCAGATCCTACTGTTGATGTAATAAAAAAAGGATTACACGAAATGATTGATTTTAAGCCAGATACCATAATAGCTATAGGTGGAGGTTCTTCTATTGATACGGCAAAAGGTATTCTATATTTCTATATGAAGATATTGGAAAAATTAATAGATAAAAACAGTATAAAAAAACCACTATTTATAGCAATACCTACAACTAGTGGCACTGGATCTGAAGTTACTTCTTATTCAGTAATAACAGATGGAGAAAACAATGTTAAAATTCCGATTATTAGCGATGATATGGTACCAGATATTGCAATAATTGATTGTAACTTTACAAAGACAGTTCCTCCATCAGTTACAGCAGACACAGGTCTTGATGTGTTAACCCATGCTATAGAAGCCTATGTAGCTAGAGGGGCTTCTGGTTATACAGATATATATGCAGAAAAAGCCATAAAACACGTATTTAGTTATTTGCTTAAAGCATATAGTGATGGTAATAATATAGAATCTAGAGAAAAGATGCATGATGCTTCTTGTATGGCAGGTATAGCTTTTACAAATGCAGGACTTGGAATAAATCATAGTCTTGCCCATGCCCTTGGAGCTAAATTTCATATACCTCATGGAAAAGCTAATGCAATACTGCTTCCATATATTATAGAATATAACTCAGGTATAAGTGAAGATAGAGAATTAGGGATTGCTAAAAGATATTGTGAAATATCAAAGATTTTAGGTTTTCCTAGTTCTACTACAAATGAAGGAGTATTAAGTTTAATTGAAGGTATAAAGATATTAAAAGAAAAAATGGATGTACCCAATACATTAAGTGAAATGGGCATAAAGGAAGATGATTTTAGACAAGCTATTGATGAAATAGTAGAAAAAGCTATGAATGATGCTTGTACATCATCCAATCCAAGGGATGTAAAAGAAGAAGATTTGAAGGTAATATTAAATAAAGCTTATGGAAACTAGAAAAAGGGCTGTCTCAAAATAAAGTTTTAAGACAGCCCTTTTTAATATATTAGAATTTTATAATTCCAGTGGAATAAAGCAATATAATAAATATAGCTAAAGGTGCAATATACTTTATTAGGAAATTATATATACTATAGCTTTTAGAAGCATTTACTGTTTCACCGCATATTTCATTAAAAGCATTTTTTGTACCCCAAATCCATGATATAAAGATGCAAGTAAGAATTCCTCCAATTGGTAAAAAGATATAAGATGCAATAAAATCTAAAAGCTCAAAAATAGATAGACCAAAAATTTTTACTCCACTCCAAGAACTAAAAGATAGAGAACTTGGCATAGATAATAAGAATAGAGCAAATGAAATAATTAATATAGCTTTTTTTCTTCCTAAATCAAATTCTTCAGTTAAAGCTGATACAGAAACTTCCAACAGAGAAATAGTAGAAGTAATAGCAGCAATACCTACTAATAGGAAAAATAAGGTCTCGAAAATTCCTCCAAAAGGCATTGATTGAAATACTGCCGGTAAAGTAATAAAGATAAGGGCTGGTCCAGCTGCTGGTTCAAACCCATATGCAAAAACTGCTGGAAATATTACAATACCTGCCATTATTGCTATTACAGTATCTGCAAGTATTACTTGGAAAGATAGAGATTTTAATTCTTCGCCTTTATCTATATAACTTCCATAAGTAATTATTATTCCCATACCTAAACTTAGAGAATAGAAAGCATGTCCCAATGCTTCCAATATTGCTTGGGTTGTAAGCTTAGAAAAATCAGGTTTAAAAAGAAAATCCAATCCATCTTTTGCTCCTTCTAATGTTACAGATCTAAACATTAAAGCTATTAGAGTAAATAGTAGTATAGGCATTAATATTTTACTGTATTTTTCTATCCCTTTTTGAACTCCAGAAATTACTATATAAGATGTTACAACTATAACTATAAAATTCCAAAACAATACATTAAAAGTACTACTAGAAATAGTCTCAAAATGCGCGCTTAAATTTTCTGGTGCTATATGGAGTAATTGGCCAGTTAAAGAACTAATAAAATAAGAGAAAACCCATCCAGCTATCATAAGATAGAAAGATAATATTATAAATGAAGTTAATACAGCTAATATTCCTGTATAATGCCATTTTCCTTTTGGATTGAGTTTTTTAAAAGCGCCTATTGGATTTGAATTAGTTTTTCTTCCAAGTGCAAGTTCTGACATCATCATTACTACGCCTATTAAGGCTATACATATAATATATACAAGTATAAATGCAGCTCCACCGTTTTGACCAGTGATATAAGGAAACCTCCATATGTTTCCTAAGCCAATGGCAGAGCCAGCAGCTGCAGCAAGTACTCCTAACTTTGAATTAAATGTTTCTCTTTTCATTTATACATCTCCTTTCAGATTCTTCAAAATATTCCGATTAGTATATATATTATGGTTTTATTTTATTATATTTTTAAATAATAAAATAAAAAACCTTCGTCCCTATGAATATTCACATATTCATAGGGACGAAGGTTTTTTCGTGGTACCACCCTATTTTACAGATATAAATCTGCCTATTTTCAAGTCGAAGTAAATATTTTTACTTGAACTCTAGCTATATATCGGTAGCAACCGTCCTCATCTACTAAAACCTTTAGTTTTTCAAATCGGAAGCTCAGGAGTGATATATTATATACATATCCAACACTGATTTTCACCAAACATCAGCTCTCTGAAGTTAGAAAACTGCATATATGTCTCCTTCAAAGCTTTATCAAATTAACTTTATAAATATTTAATATACATTATAACCCCAGGTTTATATTTTGTCAAGAAAATATTTTAAATTTTTTAACCTTAGTGATTTATTTATGATAATGTCTCAATATATCGTTTATGATTATGTCCTAATATCATAAAAAAATGTATAATATACTCCATAACTATAAAATGGGGTGATAAAAATAAGAAAGGTAGATTTAAATA
>NZ_VULR01000023.1 GCF_009696605.1 Anaerosalibacter bizertensis
CTTCATCTCCTTCACCTATTCCAAGAGCTTCTAAGGCTATAACTAATGCATCCGTTCCATTTCCTACAGATATGCTATGCTTAACCCCTATATATTCACTAAATTCTTTCTCAAATTCTTTCACATTTTCACCCATAATATATTGGGCTGAAGTAAGCACTTCATAAACTTTTTTGTTTGCTTGCTCACTTATAATTTCATATTGTTTCTTTAGATTTATCAATGGTATTTTCAATATATTCACCAACTTTCGAATAATTAATTAAAACTTATAGTTAATAGTTTTATATGATGCTTAAATCACCTTTTTGATTTGACCATTAACTTCTTTTTTCAATAGTAAATATAACTTTATCTATATCTTATAAATCGTTTTTTAGCAATCCTATAAGATAATCTTTAAAATCATATTTTAAGTCATCCCTTTTTAAAGCAAATTCAACTGTTGCTTTAAGAAATCCTAATTTATCTCCCACATCATACCTTCTGCCTTCAAATATATAAGAATACATATCTTCTTTAGCAGCTAATTCTCTCAACGCATCTGTCAACTGGATTTCTCCACCTGAACCTGGTTTAGTACGTTCAAGAATATCAAATATATCTGGTGTAATAATATATCTACCTAAAATTGCAATATTTGAAGGTGCTTCTTCTATATTTGGCTTTTCTATAAGATCTTTTACCTTATATAATCCCTCTTCAACACATCTTCCTGAAACTATACCATACTTATTTACATTATTCCTTTCTACTTCTTGAACTCCAAGTATAGTAACTTTGTACTTATCGTATACGTCCATTAATTGTTTCAAACAAGGTTTAGTCTTTGAGTCTACAACATCATCCCCAAGTAATACTGCAAATGGCTCATTTCCTATAAACGTCTTAGCACAATATATTGCATGTCCAAGTCCTTTAGGTTCTTTCTGTCTTATATAATGAATATTAACCATATTTGATATATTTTTCACTAAATGTAATAACTCTTTTTTATTCTTTTCCTCTAGCTCTAATTCCAATTCTACAGATTTATCAAAATGATCTTCTATAGCTCTTTTATTTCTCCCTGTTATAATCAATATATCTTCTATCCCTGATTCTATTGCTTCTTCAACTATATATTGAATAGTAGGTTTATCCACTATTGGTAACATCTCTTTTGGTTGTGCTTTTGTTGCAGGCAAAAATCTAGTTCCTAGACCCGCTGCTGGAATTATAGCTTTTTTAATAGTCACAATACCACCTCTTTAATCTTTTTTAATTTTCTCTATGTTCACTACCAATTTCTTCACCAATTTAAATTTAAACTAATTATTAATCTACTTTGATAACTCCTTAATCTTAGCAACTATCACTTTATAACTTTCTTTCCTATCGAAATATTTTTCTGCAAGAAGTCTGGAATTTCTCGAATATTTTTCCATTCCTTTTTTGTCTTCTATCATATTTAAAATTGCATTCTTTAACGAATAAACATCTCCTGGAGTATAATTAATACCTAATTCTTTATTATTTACTAAATCAATAACTTCTTTTTCTTGACATGAGTTCAAAATTGGTAATCCAGCAGATACATAATCTCCAAGTTTATTTGTTATCGTTTGTTTTGCACTACTTTTTATAGCATTTAATGCAATATCAGATTTCTTTAAAATTGCCACCATCTTTTCATACTCCATAAAACCATAGAAATATACATTTTTATTATATACGTTTAATTCTTTAGCTAATTTTATCAATTTATCCTCATCTGGTCCTGAACCTAGAATATTTAATTTAATATTTTTATATTCCTTTAGTTCTGCAAATATTTTAATAGCAGTATCTATATCATAACTATGACTCAAAGTCCCTATGTAAGTAATCCATATATCATCTTGACTTTTCATAATTTCATCTTCGTCATATTTCACATTATCAAATTTTTCAAGTTCTGCACCAATATAAACTGATATAAACTCTTTACATTTAGTCCCTTTAACATCGGCTCTTTTCGCATATGTTTCTGATACACCAAAAACAATATCAGCCATACTATAAATCCTATTAGCAAATTTAGTAAAAGGCCACATTAATGTTTTTATAATAAGTTTTTCAGTATCAATAGCTGATGACACAGATTCTGGCCATGTATCTTGTATATCAATTATAAATGGGATATCATTTTCTTTTGCATATTTACCTGCTATATATGAAGAGCTCATTGTAGGATATGCAGCATATATGATGTCAGGTTCTTCTATCTTTTCGATTTGTTTCTTAAGATTATCTCCAAATCTTTTATGGCTTAATGCTCTTTTTACCGATACATTTTTCTCATACCCAGGTTCATGTATAAGTTTAACTTTAAAAGGATATTCTTTTACTATATCACTTGATACATGTGTTTTTTTACCATGTCTAAAATCACTAGTAAAAAGAGTTACATCCATGCCCTCGTTATGTAATCTATTAGCTAAATATTGGAACCTATTTCTGACTCCAACCATTTTTATATTTGAAAATGGCGCCACAATCCATACCTTTTTCATTAGATTAAGTCCTCCTTTTATTAATAGCAATTTCTTACAATCTTTTAAGTTGTTTGTACAAGTTTAGAAAAATATCTCTCTGCTATAAAAAATTTGATATTTTAAACTCAAATAGCTATTTACAAATATTTTTTTGGAAAATTATTTTTAATTGTCTTGTTATCCTTTACAAATCTACTTATTAATCCTAAAAATATCCAAAACTTCAAATCAGTAATATAGGAACTACTTACCATTAAGTGAATAAATCCTATGCTAAACCAAATAGCAATAAAGTTTGATACATATTTATTGCTTGTGAATAACGCTTTAAAACTTATAAATATTAATGAAAGTAATAAAGCTCCTCCAAGTATTATACCAAAGTTTGCAAGTATTTCAATTATGATATTATGAGCATAAGTTCCATTTATGACACTTCTATCTCCAGCTAATCCTATACCTGAAATAGGATTATTCTTTATTTCTTGTATCACCTTTTCGTACAAACGATCTCTACCGCTTAAATCTATTTCATCTTTTAAAAATAGCTCTATGCTTCTACTACGTATTTCAAAGTTTAATAGCAAGTTATACAAACTCTCTAGTATAGTATCAAAATAAAATAAAACAATAAGCCCAATGGCAGTAATCATTAAATATATAGCAATTGTTTTATAGTTTAAGTCTTTAGATATATTAATAACTTTAAGTATAGTAAATACACCAATGCACATAATAGGACCTCTAGAACCTAACGCTAAAATAACAAATAGTGACATCATAGAAATGAAAAGCGACTTAAAACTGAATTTTTCTAAAAGTTCATCCATATATACTATAGTTGGCAACAACATATAGTAAGCTAATGGCATACTATATGTACCAATAGAAATAATCTTAACAAAAACCATTACTGCAATTGTTGAACCTGTAATAAAAACTAATATGCTTGTCTTTTTCATTACTCCCTTTAAAACGCTCCAGTCATTAATACTATAACTATAAATTAATGCCGGAAGACAAGTAAAAAAGTATGGAAATATTATGTTTTTTAAATAAATTCTATTATCTATAAAAAACATATAATTAAATAAAAATATTAAAATTGAAACAATATAAACACTAATAAACTCTCTTTTATTTCTTTTTAATACTATTGGTAGTGCTATAAGATAAAAGATTCCTACAATAATTTTTGATAATAATTGTATATTACCAGCATATGATGTCTTCCTAAGATTGAAGTATCCAAGTATAAAATATTGTACTGTTAATATAGCAAAATATGACATAAGCGCTATACTAATTTTTTTGTCTTCTATTATATTCTGATTTACATTTTGGGTCATTTCCTGATCCATATTTAATCTCACCTTTAATTTCTATTCTTTATATAATAATATAGGACTTTCTCCATAAAAGTTTTTGATTTATTATGATATATTTGTTCAAATTTATTTATAAAAAATGTTTATAAGTAAATAGCATGTCCAATTTACTAATGATTTATTTTTATACAAGTTCTTTCTCTTCTTTTCTATCATTATAATAACTATAGTTATTATAATAATATTTATAGTAGTTATCATTTTTTATAATAACCTTATCCAGAATTATTCCTAAAATATTTGCATTTACTTTATCAAGAAGTTCTTTCCCTTTTTTGATATCATCTATATCCGTTTCTCCTGCTGAACACACTAGAATAGTACCATCAACGTTAGTAGAAAGCGCAACAGAGTCCGTAACTCCCCCCACAGAAGGTGAATCTATTATAATAGTATCATATTCTTTACTTATCTCTTCTAGCAAATCTTTCATATTTCTTGATGATAACAACTCGGCAGAATTAAATATAGGTAACCCTGAAGTTAATACATGGAGATTCTTTTCTGATTTATCTTCATAAATAACCTCTCTATAATCAATATTTTCATTTAAAACATTTGATAATCCATAATCATTCTTTAATTTAAAATAAGTATGAATTTTAGGTTTTTTTAAATTTCCATCTATTAATAAGACTTTACCTTTTGTTCTAGCTATAGTACTTGCTATGTTTGTGGATATTAGACTATTACCTTCATTAGGATTAAATGAAGTTATTAGTACTGATTTAATTCCATTCCTAGATTGTATAGCATCAATATTTATCATCAAATTTCTATAGTTTTCTGCTGCAAAGGAGTTAAGATTTTTATCCATCATAAAATTTTCTTCTACCTTTTGTATAACTCCTATAACAGGAATATTAAATTTTTTCTCTAAATCCTTAGGACTTTTAATTCTCTTATCCAAATGTTCCAAAAGAAAAACTATAGAACTTCCTACTAAAAGTCCAATTATTCCATGAATAATTATATCTTTTATATCTGATTCTAAATTTGTCTTTAAGTCAGGTACTTGAGCTTTATCTATTACTGTTATATCTTTACTATCACTCATTTTTTTTATATGTTTCATAGAAACTTTCGATATTTCGTTGGCAATCCTTGCTATTTGTTCTGGGTCATTTCCAACAACTTCAATTTTAATTACATCAGTATCAGATACAACATCTACATTTATACTTTCAGACAATTTTTTAATACTTGAATCTAAGTTTAGATTTTTTTTAACTTCATTTATAACCAACTTACTCTTAACTATTTCACTATAAGTATTCATAAATTTTTGATCAAGATATTTTTGATTATTATCTAAGTCATTATTATTTTTAGTTTCATTAACTATTAATGACGTATATGTTTTATAGATTTGCTCTGAATTAAAAGAATTTATCACTACACCGGCCAATATAAATATAATCGTTGTGAAAATCACTAACCATTTTCTTCTATGTACAATCGAAAAATAATCTCTTAAGGTCAGTTCTTCCATTTTTTTACCTCCCATATTTCAAGTGTCTATTTTAATTAGAATTATTTAATGTTACTGTTATTTTATCTATATATTTTTTTTTATTATTATCTTCTACTTTATCAACCTTTTCTTCCTTACAAATTTCATAGGTAGGAACTATCTTTTTTATACTTTGTTTTATTTTTTCTATATCCCCAGTATTCGTTATATCTTTAAGTTTTTCTAATTCTTCTATTAAATAATTATAATCTGTAAATATAGGCTTACCTATAAATATCTTATTGTGACCAGTATCTGATATACCTTCCTCGTCTAATAGAAGCTCTTCGTATAGCTTTTCTCCTGGCCTCAACCCAGTTATTTCTATAGGTATATCTACATCTGGTTCAAAGCCTGAAAGTCTGATTAAATCTTTTGCTAAGTCCATAATTTTAACAGGTTCACCCATATCTAGTATAAATATTTCTCCACCTTTAGCCATAGAACCTGCTTGAAGTACCAACTGACAAGCTTCTGGTATAGTCATAAAATATCTTATGACTTCTGGATGAGTAACTGTCACAGGTCCCCCTTCAGCAATCTGTTTTTTAAATAAGGGTATAACGCTTCCGTTACTTCCTAATACATTACCAAATCTTACAGCTACAAATTCTGTACTACTTTCTTTGTTTATAGATTGAATGATCATTTCACATATTCTCTTTGTAGCTCCCATAACATTTGTAGGATTTACTGCCTTGTCCGTAGATATCAATACAAATTTCTTAACATCATATCTATCAGACGCTTGGACTACATTTAAAGTTCCAAATACATTGTTTTTAATAGCTTCTTCTGGATTTTCTTCCATTAGTGGCACATGTTTATGGGCTGCTGCATGAAAAACCACATCTGGTTTTTCACTTTGTATTATTTCTTCTACTCTTTCTTTATCTCTAACAGAGGCAATTAACACTTTTAGATTTAAATCATCATATTTTCTTAAGAGTTCATTCTGTATATCATAAGCATTGTTTTCATATATATCCAATATTATAAGTTCTTCTGGTCCAAATCTAGCTATCTGTCTACATAACTCTGAACCTATGGAGCCTCCTCCACCTGTTACTAACACTCTCTTATTCTCTATATATCCACATATCTTATTCATATCTAAACATATTTCTTCCCTACCTAAGAGGTCTTCTATTTCAACGTCCCTTATTTCTTTTATGCTAACTTGTCCATCTATTAATTCATATATACCAGGTACTATTTTAGTTTTACAGCTAGTCTTTCTAGTTTCATTTACTATTTCCCTTATTTCTCTTTTATTAGCAGATGGAATAGCTATGATTATTTCATCAATACTTTCATCTTTACATACCTTCGGTATATCTTTCCTGGTACCAACTATGGGAACGCCATTGATACTTTGACCTTGTTTAGTTAGATCATCATCTACTATGGCTACTGGCAAACTATTTAATCTTTGATGATTTCTCAACTCTTTTATAATCATAGAACCTGCTGAGCCTGCACCTACTATTAATACACGCTTACAATGTGCTGCATATTTAGGTACGCCATTTTTAACACGACTTAATGCTCTATAGCTAAACCTAACTCCTCCTATTAAAGCCATATCTAAAACAGGGGTCATTAAATATATACTTCTTGGTAGCTTTGCTTCAGATAATGTCATATATGCAATAACTATTGCATTTGCTACTATTGAAGCTAAGACTATCTCTATCATTTCATCAATACTAGCAAACTTCCAAATACTTTTATATAGTTTAAAAAAGTAAAATACAACTATCTTTATTAAACTTATGGCTATAGCATTATTTATATAGTTTTCCATAAAAAATTGGGGAATTCGACCATCAAATCTTAAATATAGTGCTAAAATATAGGCTAGATTTATTAGAACTATATCTAAGAATATAAGAATAATATTTCTTTTTTTCATATATATCCCTTCTCTTTAAATATTTTGATTAGCTATAGCCTCTTTTATCTTTTCAACTACATAGTCTATTTCTTCTTCTTTTAAATTGTTGTAAAATGGTAATGCTATACTCCTATTTCCTATATCATAAGTTATAGGATAGTCTTCTCCTTCTACTCCCATCATTTCCTTTATATATGGTTGTATATGGATAGGAGTAAAGTATGGTCTACAGCCTACACCATTTTCTTTTAAATAATCCATTACTTTTTCTCTATCTATGCCTTTGTCTACTTGTATTACATATACAAACCAACTCATCCTTGTTACATTTGGATGGATATATGGTATATTTACACCTTCTATATTGATTAGTTTTTTATTATACATTTCAGCTACTTTATTCCTTTTATCAAGTATTTCATCTAGTCTTTCCATTTGTACTACACCTAAAGCTGAATGTAGTTCACTTAATCTATAGTTATAGCCTAGTCTTTCGTGATGGAGCCAAAAGCCAGTTATAGCTCTTCCTTGGCTACGCATGCTTCTACACATTTCTGCTATATGATCATCGTTTGTAACTATCATTCCACCTTCTCCGGTGGTTATTTGCTTATTTGGATAAAATGCAAATACTGCTCCATCTGCAAGTTGTCCTGCTTTCACACCTTTGTATTCAGAACCAATGGCTTCACAAGAATCTTCTATGATTTTTAATCCATATTTGTCTGCTAATTTTCTCAATTTTATCATATTCAAAGGTTGGCCAAAAACATCTACAGGTAGTATTGCTTTTGTTTTATCTGTTATCTTTTCTTCTATTTTATCTATATCTATATTAAATGTCTTTGGATCTATATCTACAAATACAGGTGTTGCCCTTTCAAAAAGTATACAATTAGTCGAGGACACAAAACTAAAAGGGGTAGTTATTACTTCATCTCCTTCACCTATATCCATAGCCTTTATAAGTAAATGAAGTCCACTAGTTCCACTATTTACACCAATAGCATGCTTCACACCTAATAATTCTTTAAATTTTTCTTCAAATTCTTCAATTTTAGGACCTATACTTAGCATTCCTGACTCCATAACTTCAACTACTGCATCTATTTCTTTTTGAGTAATATCTGGTCCTGATAAATTAACTTTCATTTTTACACCTCACATTTATTAAAATTTTATATCATATCTTTTTCTCGTAATATAAATTCCCCAATGTATAAGATAGGATGGAGCAAAAGGATTACTAGCGACATGATCTAAGTTTACTTTCATTTTAATATTTAACCTTAACTTCTTAAATAAATAGTTACAATATATTGGAAATGTCCCTAATATATATTTAATTACCTCTTTATTGTTCTTTAGTAATCTCTCTAATGATTTATTCCTTTTATAGTATTCACAGAATGAAGCAAATGAAGTGGATGATATACGTTTTTTTATTCTATTTAAATTATCAAATTGATAATTAAAGCCAGCTCCGCTTTTTGTATTTCCAAAGGCCGATCTAGGAACTCCATTTTCTTCTAGTATCCTTCTAGGAATTGGTTTATCATATTTACCCCCTATACTCCATTTTTCCATTTCTTCTGAATTACTTATTTTATAAATAGATGGCCAATTAAGAGCACCATAAAATGGAACTGGAACATTAATATATCCTACTCTTAATCTATTTTCGTAAAGAGTCGTTGAAGCAATATTCTCATTTTCGTATTTGATTTCTCTATTTACTAATTCATTATGTCTTCCCCAGAATAAATCTCCATTGACACCAGTCAATACAAGATTTTTTTTATATTCTTTTTCAAAAGAAGAAAATACTATTCCTGTTCCTAATTCTCCTGAAGATAGAAACTCTGCTTCAATAAAATCTGTTCTCTCCATATAATCATTTGCATTTTTAGCTATAATATTTTCATATCCTAGCATTTTAGCAATATCGGTTCCATCGTCTTTTTCATATTTTTTAGGTCTATTTAATGTTACTGCAGTATTGCAACCAATCTCCTTACCTAAAGCTGCACATGCCGATGAATCATATCCTTTAGATATAGTAGTAACTACGCCATATCTTACCTTTCTTTTAGCACAGTTTGAATTTTCTTTTAGCATTTTTAAACAATTTTTTAAAGAAGAATAATAATCATCAAAGTTAATAAAGTCTTTTCTTTGATTTTTCTTTTCTTTTTTAATGTTTAATTTATTATTACACACTATATTGCAGTAATAATATAGTTCTACATATCTACCATCTTCCAAAGGAATTTTAGATTTGTAATCATTAATACCTTTTAATATTGAAGCAAAATCTTTTTCATAGCCTATATATTCAATATCTAATTTTTTATTTGCTGCTTCCAATACAAAAGCCAACGAATTAGAAACAAATATTTTATCATTATCCCTGATAATATGCAATCTTTCAAGGGTATGGTTAGGAGTTGAAAATATAATTTTATCATTATCTATTTTTGCTCCTGAGCCCATAAAAAAAGTTGATTCATTAAAGTTTCCTTTTTCGAATTTGTCATCCCATGAACCTTCTACAAAAAAATCATCAAATGTTTCTACCCATAATCCACAATATATATCTATATCTTCTTTATCTTTCTCTAATATAGCACACCATGAAAGTTTAGGTAACTCATTATATATATGGTATATAAAGTTCATTTCTTAATTTCCCCTTGTCCTATTTTATTTCTGATAGCTTTTATGAAGTTATTTTATTATTAATGTATCATGTTTTAGCATGTAAATACCATCTCTATAATTTCCAATATTTCTTTTATTTGCAATTCCTTCTAGATTGTTTTTTATATATTGTGGAAAATTTTCTCCACATTCATAAGCTAATAAATAACCTCCGCCAAATCTTGGGTTTACTTCAGAAATATAGTACTCCCCATTTACTTCAAATACATCTACATCAATTGGACCAATTGTTCCAAGTTTTTTTACAAATTCATCTATTATATTAAATAGTTTTTCATCAATTATAGATACAGCTTTATCTGTTTCTCCTGCTCTCATCTTGATTTTTTCTTTTGCAAATATAGACACTATCTCTTTAGAAATTATATCTACATATACATCTATACCATATTCTTTTCCATCTAAAAATTCTTGTATCAACAATTCATTATCTTTGGATTTCAATATAACAAGAATTTCAAAATCGTCAATTTTATTTATCCCTAAACTTGCACTACCCTTCCTAGGTTTTACAAAAACAGGTAAGTCTATATTATCCATATTATAATCTTCCTTAAAAGCTATTAAACTATCATAGGTTTTAGCAGTTTTAAATCCATTGTTAACTAAAAACTTGTACATATTCATCTTATCAAAACAAGTTTCTACAACATCATAATCTGATATAATCACCTTTGTACCTATTTCCTCAAATTCATCCCTATGATAGGATAGTAGACTTAGCTCTGGATCAATCAAGGATAATATACCATCTATTTCCTCGTTCTTACATATTTCTTTTATAGTAGATAGATATTCTGGATCATCTATTCTAGGAACTATATAGTATTTATCAGCAATATATAGGGCTGGTGCCAGTGTATCACAATCAGTAACTATTACTTTTCCATCATCTTTAAATTCATTTTTAAAATACTCCACTAATTTTGTTCTACGTCCTGCGCTGGTTATAAGTATATTCATATCTGATTTTACCTCGCAATCTATTTATTATCCTTAAATTTATATGTATAGTTAAAAACTAAAGGTAATCCTCCAGAATGTATAAATAATACATTTTTACCTTTAAGATTTTTATTCTCTAAGTAACTTAACATTCCATAGAAAGCTTTGCCAGTATATATTGGATCTAATAGTACTCCTTCAGTTTTAGCAACATTTTTAATAGTATCTAGTACATTCCCATATATATCTCCATAGCCTTCTCCTATATAACTATCTAAAAATATTATATCATCTTCACTTATATCTAAAGGTATATTCTTTGCTTTTATATATTCACAAACACTATCATATATAACTTTTTTTCCTCTTTCTTCTTTTCTTGCTACACTAATCCCAATTATCTTTTCCTTATTTTCGTATAATTTATTTCCAATAACTAATCCTGCTTGAGTAGTGCCTGTTCCTGATGCTAAAAATATATAATCAAAATCAATATTTAAATCTTTCCTTTGATTTTCTATTTCTTCATAGGCTTTTACGTACCCATGAGTTCCTATAGGCCCATGTCCCCCACCTGGAATAAAGTAGGGATTATAACCTTCTAGTCCTAGTTTTTCCATTGTTTCATCTATTATACTACTAACATTGTCTACTTCAGACCATATGATATCTGCATCTAATAAATCGTATAGAAAATAATTTCCATTATAACTTATTTCCATATTTCTTTCAGGCTTAGCTAATATTAGGGTACAAGGTATATTGTATTTTGAGGCAAAAGCTGCCGTAATTCGACAGTGATTTGATTCTTTTGAGCCATATGTAACGATGTAATTATGCCCATTATTTAATATTTCTTCTATAAAATATTGTAGTTTTCTAGCTTTGTTTCCTCCACATACTGGATCAGTCATATCGTCTCTTTTTATATAAATATTGTTTGTCTTAAAGCTATCCAATTTATATAATGGGGTATTTCTAAAAATAAACTCTTTCCTATTCACAGCTAAAGTCTCCTTCCAATCTCCAATAGTATAAGATACTGTTCTTAAATAATTTTATAATATTTATAAAACTTTTCTACTCTACTATCCGTCAATAATGGCCTATGAACTTGTAATACATTTACTCCACTACAGTTATTAGCTTCTATAATTAAGATATTTCCATCCTTAGTAACTACTACATCCCAACCAACATATTTTAAAAATGGCATCCCTTTTGCCAACGAAAGTATCTTTTTAACTATCAATTCCCATTTCGGTATTTTTACACCTTCTATTTGTTCTCCTGTATCTGGATGGTTACTGTACCATTCCATTTCATTTTTCATTGGTTTGCGAGTAGCTTTACCCAATATACCTGTATCAATATCTACTTCTGCACTAAGTCCTCCCTTATTCCAATTATCAACATTTCCTGCCTCGCTTGTCCCAAATCTATGTACAGCTATTGGGATAAAAATCTCCTGCGTATAAGGATCTTCCATAGTTATTATCCTAATTGTATTTACTGATTCCCGAAATATTTTTGCTGAGTACTCATGCTGTTCAATATACTCTGTAACAATATACTTATTTAAACTATCTATTAATGATTTTATATTTTCTTCTTTAAAAATAGTATCATTAAAATAAATATTACCATTTAAATATTTACATATATATATACCAGAACCGCCATCTGAATTTATATAAGGCTTTAAGACTACTTTCCCCTTATTTTTAATATAAGCAATCAGCTCTTCACTACTACATATAAGAGATTCGTTAGTCTTATTGGTATAAGGATATATTTTCCCATCTAATATTACTGAATATATAGCAGGTGTTTTTATATATCCATTAGTCATATTGTCAAATATGATTTTATTGTTTAGTATAACCGCATTATCACCATTTATAAATCTAGTTTTTTTCCGTTCATAATCAGATATATAATCCTTATAGTTATTATTTTTAAGATCATATAAAAAATAAGAACGACTTAAAAAACCTTTGCTTATACATTTTATTCTGATTCTAAAAGGAACCTTTATATTAGATTGCATATCCTCAACTAATATAGCAACTTTAGATCTAAATAATAAATATTTTCTATGCAACCCAATCAAATTATCACTCCTTAAAATTAAATAGTATTGTCTCTTATATATTCTTTTTTTAAGATACTCATAACAACACGATTTCTATATTCTCCATGGCTATAAACATCTTCTCTTAGTACGCCTTCTATTTTAAATCCAGCGCTTTCATTTACTTTAATCATTTTTTTGTTCTCTTCCCAAACATAGGAATATACTTTATTAAGCCCTAGTTGCATAAAAGCATATCTTAAAATTATAGCCCTTATTTCTCTAGCATAGCCTTTGCCCCAACAATCTGTTTCACCTATTCCCATATAAGATTCCGCTTTGGAATTTTTTATATCAATATCTAACAGTCCACCATAACCAATAGGTCTGTCATCTTCTATTAAGCAAACTATAAAATCTTTTCTATTACTGTTTGTAGCCACACTATTTAACCAATGTCTTGTCCCTACTTCTGATATTGGATAGTCAAAGTTTAGTGTAGCATTTACATCTGGGTCATTTATCCACTTTACTTTATATGGAACATCCTTTTCTTCCATTAGTCTTAAATACAATCTATCGCTTTTTAACATATTATAACACCCCTAATTGTATACTATTTATTTGAATATATAGCTTTTTTATTAAATGCATAGCCTATAGTTTTAAATATTATCTTTATATCTAAAAGCAAACTAAAATTTTCAACATATTTTATATCATATTCTATTCTTTCATCCCAAGTTAATGTATTTCTGCCGTTGACTTGAGCATAACCTGTTATACCAGGAAGAACAGTAAACCTCATTTTTTGCTTTTCTGAGTAGTCTTCGTATTTATGTGGATGATATGGTACCGGTGGTCTTGGTCCAACAATGCTCATTTCTCCTTTTAATACATTTATAAGTTGAGGTAATTCGTCTAAACTTGTCTTCCTCAAAAAACCTCCTACTTTCGTTATCCTAGGATCAGATTTACTAGTGTATATTCCTGAGCCTATTTTTTCTGCATTTGGAACCATAGTTCTAAATTTATATATCAAAAAAACCTCTCCATCTTTACCAAGCCTCTCTTGTTTAAAAAACACTGCACCTTTTGAATCTATTTTTATACATATGGCTATTATTAAAAATAATGGTGACAAAATAATTAAAGCGATAAGACTTAACAAAAAATCAAATATTCTTTTTATTAGTATCATTGTTATCTCCCTCAAAATACTGTAGTTTTCATTTAACTGTTATTTTAATATATATTTTCCATAATATTAATAATTTATTATCATATCATATATAAACTTAGACTATATCTTTATAGGATTTTTTACTTCAATTTCAATTTTAATTTTAATCTATCAATAATAAAATTTATCTCTTCTATTTTAAATAAATAGCATAGTCCAAAGTAAATAACTGATCCTATTCCTACTGACAATAGGAAAGCAATTAAATCCAATATTTTCTTGACACCTAATATTGGGGAAAGCCCACTGTATATTGCATAGACTATAACTCCCATAATTATAGAGGCAATTATAGACTTTATAAAACAGGATAGGTAGTTTTTTATATCTATATTGCCTAATTTCTTTCTTAAACTATTAATTAAAAGTAGGGTTGTAAAAATCGCCGATATACTAGTTGCTAAAGCTAATCCTCTATGCGCCATAAATCTTACCAATATCAAATTTAATCCTATATTTATTCCTACAGCTATAGCACCATTTATCATAGGAGTTCTTGTATCTTGTAGTGAATAAAATACTCTATTTAGCATAATTTTCAAAGCCATTCCTACCATTCCAATTGAGTAAAATATTACAGCTTGAGAGGTCATAAGAGTTGCTGTACTATCAAAAGCACCTCTTTGGAAGAATATCCTAACAAAAGGCTCTGCAAGCACTATAAGTCCTATAGTAGCTGGTATAGTTACTATAAGAACTATATTTATACCATAGCTCATAATTTCCTTTAAAGATTCCATATTCTCTTCATTAGATGCTTTAGAAAGCATTGGAAAAATAACTGTAGCTATAGCCATAACAAATACTCCCAATACTATACTATTAATTCTGGATGCATAAGTAAGTGCAGATATACTACCTTTAGTAAGACCAGAAGCCAGGGATTTGTCTACTATTACATTTAGTTCGTTTATAGCTGAACCTATTAATACTGGAATAGTAAGTGCTAAAGCTTTTCTTAAGTACCTATCTTTAAGATCTATTTTAAATCTATACTTATATCCTAGTCTTTTTGCTGAAGGTATTTGAATGAGTACTTGAGACAGTGCTGCTACTACACTAGAAACCATAAGACCTACTATCCCATATTTGCTAGCCAATGCTAGTAAGAAACCTATATATATTAAGTTAAATGGTAAACTCATTGCAGCTGGTGCTGTAAAGCTTTCACTACTTTCTAAAAAGCCTTTAAATATATAGGTCATTCCCATGAATAATACTATTGGAATCCCTATTCTATTTAATTTCACTGCCAAGTCAAATTGCTTACCTTCAAATCCTCTAGCTACAACTTTTATTATAGCAGGTGAAAATATCCATCCTAATATCATTATAATAATAGCTATAAAAAATACTACGTTTAATATATTGTTCATATAGTCTATTTTTCTTTCTTTACCATGTTTAACTTCTATTTCTGAAAATAAGGGGATAACTGTAGTGTTTATTGCCGTCCCTACCATAGTCATAATCATTGTAGTTGCTGTCATAGCTATGAAATATGTATCTGTTTCCCAACCTGAACCAAATTTCTTAGCTATCAATACTTCTCTTAAAAATCCTAAGAATTTACTTGCAAGGGTGAAAAACATTATTATAGCTGCGGATTTTGCTGCTTTTTTAGCTTTGCTCATATTTTTTCCTCCTGTTAAAAACTATGTCTTAAATAGTAGAAAAATATATCTACATAATATTACCTTATTTAAGTGGATTATAGCAAAAGGATATTCCTTTTTCAATATCATAGGTTCCATTATATCATAATATTATACCATAAGTCCTAAAATTAATTTCGACCTTCTAAATACTATTAACCATTAAACATGTATGTAAGTATCCTGTTTTTTCTCATAAAATAGACAAAATAATACCTGTATCTTGTTAACAAGATACAGGTATATATACTAGGGAATTAATTTTTTTGTAAATATTCCATATACATTATTTTCTTTAAATGTTTTTCTGTCATTCTCATTGTTTATATCATAAACATAGGTTAGAAGTCCTTCTTTTTCAAGTTTTTTTGGTAGCTCTCCTTTTCCTCTATCTTTATCCATGACAACTCCCAATATTTCACAGCGATTTATAAAATCTAGTATTTCTTTATCTTTATATTCTTTAATGTTTAAGTTTAGTAGTATATTGTCAAAACCTTTTACAAATGCAGCTGAGTAGTTACTCATATCATGTATCTGCGGGATAAACCTATCTACAATATCTGGATAGGTTTCTTTCATATGTCTTAAAGCTACTTTTTCATCTTCTTCCACATTTATAACTATATAAGCATCTTCATGGTCTTCTATCCAATTTATTAGATCATTTACATCCATATTAGAATTTTTAATTTCTATCTTTTCTTTATCTTTATTCCAACTTAAATCTAATTCAATCATTTTGAAGCCATTTTCATAGGCTCTATCTAAATCTTCCCTACTATTATTCTCTGTTATAGCTATATAGTCCATATTTTCCATATTTAATTTTGTTTTTTCTTTGATTTTAATATTTCCTGAACCATTAATTAACTCTTTTATCAGGTCATTTTGGAGTATATAGTTGGATAGATTGATTTCTTTTATAGCTTTTTCATAGTTTTCCTTTGCTTTTTCTAGTTCTATAGGTTCCCTTGTTTTTAAATCATGACATCTACTATGGTCATATATACCGTCTCCTGCCATGATGAACTGCTTTTCATTGTCGAAGTAGGAACCTGTAGGAAGATAGTTTTGTTGTGCTACTAGACTATCTGTTGAGTTTAGTAGATCTATGCCGAACATTATTCCCTTTTCATTTTCTAGTCCCATAATATTTAACATAGTAGGTAGAAAATCTAATTGGCAGCCTACTGTAGATATAGTCTCATTTATATTTTGTCCTGGTACATGGACAATTAGTGGAACATTCATTACATCTTGATAGTCATAGTTATGCCCTAGGTATTCAGTCATGATCTTCTTATTCTCTTCATTGGTACAATGTAGGGCAGAATGGTCCCCATATAGGGCTATGACTGTGTTTTCATAGAGACCTTCTTTTTTCAATTCTTCTATGAATTCACCTATGGCCTTGTCTGCATAGTGTATAGATTGTAGATAATTAGCAAACATGGTGCCTTTATGTTCCTCTTTAATATCTAGAACATGGAGATATTCCGGCATATTAAAAGGGGTATGACTAGTTAATGTAATCATAAAGGAATAGAAAGGTTCTCCCATTTCCTTTATATATGGTATAGATTGTTTGAAAAATTCTTCATCTATTAGACCAAACCCTATTATTTTTTCTACATTAAAATCTTCTTGACTTATAAATCTTTCAAATCCTTGATTTGGATAGGCATTTTTCCTGTTCCAAAACTCTGGCTCATACCCATGAAATACCCAAGATGTATATCCTTCATCCCTTAATATCCAAGGTAGTCCATAGAAAGTATTATCTTCATATAAAGCATAGCTTCCATCTTTTATAGTAGGATATAAGGAGTTTTGGGATACAAATTCTGCATCAGATGTATTTCCTCTACCTACTAATTGATAGTAGTTGTCAAAGTAGATGGAACTTTGATCTTTTATTATCTTATTTATATTTGGAGTTATTTCTTGTCCTTCATATTTATTGTTTATGACAAAGTTTTGCAATGCTTCAACTTGGATGACTATTAGGTTCTTATCTTTTCCTATGCCATTGTATCTCTTCTCTTCGCTAGAATTATTCCCTCTTAGTGGTAGCTGATTTTCATCTGAAATTTCTTCTACAGAAAAATCTTCTTCTCCCTCTACTACATTGTCAGATTTAAATATATTTCCTAGATCTTTAAAGTGGTAGGTATATAGTTCTTGTTTTTCCAATGCTGTTCCATAGCCTAGGGAATAGGTGATTAAGAATATAATAACTGTAACAAGCCCTATTCCACCTGGTACACCTATACGAAGTTTTCTATTATATACCTTTCCTTCTCTTTTAATCTTCTTCTTTTTCCTACTGGAATATATGAACAGAAATGGTATATCTGCTATTAATAGTATATTTAATGGATTTAAAAGCTCTTTAACACTATCCCCTACTGCTGCTACCTGTCCCATTTGGCTTATTAGTGTAATGGAAGGCAAGCTATTGAAATAGTGATAGTACAGTGCATCTATAAACATTATTGCAGATATTATATTATAAAAAGAAAAAGCTAGTGTTTGCTTTTTCTTGCTGTTACTAAAGTATATCCATGTAAAGAAAAATAATGTTATTAAACTGCCCACTAAAAATATGAGAATTTGATTGTATTCTATCCTAGTTAAGTATACAAACAATCCTATTTTTAATATTAACAATATGGTTAAAAGCATAATTTAGACCTCCAATATAGATTGTCTTCATAATTATTAATTTACACCATATCTATTATATATGCAAGATAGGTATATATTACCTATATCTCTGCCAATTTCCGGTATTTGCCTCTATGCTGTTTACATGTTATATATCTTCCTATATAATACCCCTTGTTATAAAGCCATGTAAATGGAAAGGGCTGGAATATAATATTAAAAATATGGGGAAATAAGCACTGGAAGGAGTGTCTATTTATGAAAAATAGGAAGATAGCATATATCTTATTGGTTATGCTTATGTTAACAGTATTCACTACACCAGTTTCTGCTAGTGAATATACTAGGACCATGAAGTTCACAGACCGTGGAGATGATGTTTTAAGGCTACAGAAAGCATTAAATAGCAAGGGATATTATAATTATCACATAGATGGAATATATGGAAAGAGGACAGAAAATGCTGTTATCAAGTTTCAAATAGATAACAAGATAAGGATTGATGGTTTTGCAGGACCAGAGACCCAAAGAACCTTATATGCCAATTCTACTGCTTCTAGAGGTGGGACAAGTTCAAATAAATATACTTCTGGCGATCTATACTGGCTATCTAGAATCATCCAAGCTGAAGCTGGTGCCGAACCTTATAAGGGTAAGGTAGCCGTTGGAAGTGTAATTTTAAACAGAGTAAATTCTAAAGAATTCCCCAATACAATCTATAATGTAATTTTCGAATATTATGGAAATATTCCTCAATTTAGCCCTGTTCAAGATGGTACCATTTATAACACCCCATCTCAAGATAGCATAAATGCTGCAAAAGATGCCATAAATGGTGTAAGACCAGTTGGCAACTCCACATATTTCTTCAATCCAGATAAAGCTAAAGGCAGCTGGATTGTAAAAAGCAAAACCTACGTAACTAGAATTGGTGGACATGTATTCTATAAGTAAAACATGCTAAAAATAGCCAAAGGATAAAATCCTTTGGCTATTTTTAAACAACTCTATTTTTTCTAGAAATTCACAATCCTATTTTCTGTTTTTTCTAATGTTTCCCAAATACCTGCTATATACATTGCACCTAGGGCTCTATCATATAGTCCATAGCCAGGTCTACCTGTATCTCTCCATATCATCCTTCCATGATCTGGACGAAGGTAACCATTGAATTTATTCTTATAAAGTGCTTTCATAATCTCTACTATATCTAAAGAACCTTCTGAAGAATAGTGAGCACTTTCTTCAAAACTATTATTTCCTACTAATTTAATATTTCTAACATGCATAAAATGGATTCTTTCTTGTGAAGAGTACTTATCTACCATTTTTATTACATTATTAAAATCTCCACTTCCAAGAGAGCCTGTACAAAATGTTAGACCATTGTATTTGTTGTCTACAATTTTTAAAAATCTATCAATATTTTCTTCTGTAGTTATAATTCTTGGCAGCCCAAATATAGACCATGGTGGATCATCTGGATGAATTGCCATCTTTACATCATTTGCCTCTGCTACAGGTATTATTTCTTTTAAAAAATATTCTAGGTTTTCCCAAAGATCTTCTTCATCTATTTTTGAGTATTTATTAA
The DNA here is from genome assembly GCF_009696605.1 of Anaerosalibacter bizertensis. GTDB lineage: Bacteria > Bacillota > Clostridia > Tissierellales > Sporanaerobacteraceae > Anaerosalibacter > Anaerosalibacter bizertensis. The sequence continues at coordinate 20,217 of NZ_VULR01000023.1, forward strand.
AAACATCTTTTAATTCTTCTTTAGTATAGCTAGAATCCCAGCCAGGAAGGGATAGTTCTCCTTTCAATGGATCCATTTTATCTATTTGTTCTTTATAATAAACTAAGGCTGTTGAACCATCAGCTAAAGTTTTATTTAATTCTGAACGAGTCCAATCAAATACTGGCATGAAATTGTAGCATATTACTTTGACCCCGGCTTTTGCTAAATTTCTAATATTTGCTTTATAATTTTCAATATATTTATCTCTCGTAGACACTCCAAGCTTTATATCTTCATGTACAGGAACACTTTCTATAACATCAAAATTAAATCCTGCATTTTCTACTTTTTCTTTCAACTTCATTATACTTTCCATACTCCATACTTCTCCAACTGGTACATCATATATGGCTGTTACAATACTATCTATACTTGGTATTTGTCTTATATATTCAATCTTTACTGGATCTTCTTCACCATACCATCTAAATGACAATTTCATGTAAACCCTCCTTACATATTTTTGATTCTTTCCCAAATTTCATCTACTACTGGTATTCCATTTAAAAGATTATCCTTCCTTACAGATATGACCCTTTCTCCTGGATAACGTATTTTTGTGTTTCTTTCTGCTGGTTCTGATTTTTTTAAATCTTCTAATACCTTATTTACAATATCATCAGATACTTCAGTGGTATTGAATTTGCTAGGATCGATGGCAATTAAAATTTGGGATAGGCCATATTCATCTTCAAATTTTTCCCCAATTTCTGATGTGGAAAATCCTCCAGATAGAATTGTTGCTATTAAATCAAATCCAACAGACATACCTGACCCCTTCCAAAATCCAATGGGTAACACTCGCCATGTTTTTTCAATTTCAACTGGATCCTTTGTTATTTTCCCTTTCGTATCAAATCCTCCAACTACAGGAAGCTCTTTCCCTTTCAATTTATATTCTTCTATTTTTCCATAGGAAAATTGTGACATTGCTGTGTCTACTACTACATGTTCCCCATTACTTCTAGGTATGGACATTACAAATGGGTTGTTACCTATTCTCCTATCCTTAGCTCCCCATGCTGGCATATTTGGCATAGTATTGGTCCAACAAATGCCTATACATCCTGCCTCTGCAGCTTGCCAGCCATAAGACCCAGCCCTCATCCAATGGTTTGTATTTCCTAAAGCTACAATACCTACGCCATATTCTTTTGAAAGTTCAATGGCTCTATTCATAGCATTTTTGGCATTTAAATTTCCCATTCCTCTTTTCCCATTCCATCTTTCTAAAGCACCAAAACCTTCTACTTTTTCTGCTTTAGCCTTTACATCTATATATCCCTTATCAATATATTCAATAACCCTTGGAAATCTATTGACACCATGGGAGTAAACTCCATCTAAACTATTCTCAGCAAATAGTTTAGCAGATTCATAGGCATCTTCTTTATTTAAACCTTTCTTAATTAATATTCTTTCAAATTCTTTAACCATATCATCAAATCTAATCCTCATATATAATCTCTCTCCCTTCATATTCTTGTAGACTTTCTTCTATATTAAAAATTTAAATTTTAAAAAAGGAATATGGTTCTTTCCATATTCCTTTTTTTGAAACCAACCTATATTTTTTTAGGTATTGAGTTTATTATATTTTCGTAGATTTCTATAGCTAAATCTTTATCATGTGGATAAAGCAATAATACGTCTAAAACATTTGGTGAAAAGTCCAATTCTAAAAGCTCTTTTGCAAATGCCATACCTGCAATTTCATCTTGTGCTACTAGTCTGGATCTATATTTAAACTTTCCAATTGACCAAAGGGTTATTTTATTTGTATTTATATACAGGCTCTTATCATGTTCTTGAAAATGGTGGAATATTTCATGAGCTATAACTATATCTTGTAGTTCTACATTTTTTAATCTAACTAAATCCCATTCTTCTATTAAATCAGTACCTAATTTTATATTGTCTGTATATATTGTTATCTTATTTGGTTTTTGATATGTTCCAAAATAAATATATTCTAATCCGCTATTAGTATCTTTTGTACATAGTTCTAAATCAAGTACCTTTAGATATTCAACTATATTTTTAAATCCATATTTTATTTTTAATCCTTCTGCTACTTCTCTTCCACATTCTAAAGATTTTTCTATTATTTCTTCTTTTAACTTTTCATCTACCTTATTATGAATAGGATCATGAGAAAATATATAGTATCCAAATTCTTTATCTGAAAGCTTCATCAAATATTCTATTTTTTCTTTCATTATAAATCATTCCTAGCCCCAATAAGTATAACTTCATCTTGGGATGATCTAGTAACAAGTTCTGAGTCCATTACCATATGAAGTTGCTGTACATCCATCATTCCTTCATAGTCAATAACCTTTGCACCTATACATAGATAAATATCTGGTGAAAGTTTTATATCACTTTTATATACAGACATTTCTTCCCAAAGCTTATCTGCTGCTGCTCTTACACCACCTGTTGTTGTCTTAATAGCAGCACCATCACCTCTTTGAATTTTAATAAAACCTTTTTTATCTATTACCCTTATTTCATTAGCTTTCCCTTTTTTACTTGTATATACATAGAAATTGTTATTTTTAGCTACTAATTCAGCTTTATTCTTTTCAACTTTCATAGATTTTGCTGCAAGTTCTAATGCCTCATCATCTGTTAACTTTTTAGATAGATCTGTAGTTTGAATTTCTGTAGAACCTGTTGCTATAGCTCTTACTTTTGAAGTTTGAGAGTCTATCTCTATTTGTATCTCCACACTTTCAGGACTTGCACCTGATTTAATTGCCATATCAGTTGCCTCTGTCCTTATTTCTTGCAAGTCTATAGGGGTAGGGCTTGGTATTACCCTTTCTACAACATCCCTTACCATTGCAAGAGCCACACCTATAGATGAGATAACTTCTGCGTTTTCAGCTATTTTATAGTCTAATCCCATTTTCTTAGCTGTAAATGGCAATAGTGCTGTTGCTCCGCCACCTCCACCTATTAATATCATCTGATCTTTTTCCACCTTATATTTTTCAGACAATCTATTTATTACATTGATACATATATCTGATGCTTTTTCTAAAATTTCTGTAGCTACTTCTTCAACTGTCATATTCAGCTCATCAGCCAATGGTTTTATTGCCTTTACACAGGATTCATAGTTTCCATATGAATAATCTGTTGGTTTTATCATTTTTAAAGCATTTGCTGCACAGGTTACTGTAATAGCTACCCTTTTCCCGTTTTCTGACTCTATAGCTATATAATCAGATGGATCACCTTCAAGGGGTTGTACCCTAACTACTTTAGGATTTACTATATCATTAGGATCTGTAAAAGCTGCATATGGAAGGTTGGCTATATGGGCAGATCTTGGTCCTGTATTTATGATAGAACTATTATTTGCCCTAACCATGGAACCTCCTGCAACTCCTGATACCTGAACATCTAGAGAGTTTATAAGGGTTTTGTGACCACCTACTATAGAGTAGTCAACCATTGGTCTACCATTTTTTATAACACCTATATCTGTACTTGTACCACCAACTTCAAAGAAGATACCATTTGATACCCTTAGATACATAAGTGCTCCTACTGTGGAAGCTGCTGGACCTGACAACATCGTAAGTACAGGTCTTTTTCTCATTTCATCTATACTCATGACACCGCCGTCACCCCTCATTATCATAAGAGGTGCTTTAATACCTGCCATTTTTACACTTGTTTCAGTACTATCTGCAGTTTCAAACATCTTAGGTAAAATGGACGCATTAATAACAGCTGTCCTAGTACGGCGAGTAAGTCCATATAATTTACTTATATCCGAAGCTACTGATACTTCAATTCCCCTTTTTTTGCCTACTTCTCTTACATCTACTTCTTCAGTCATATCGTCAACACCAAAGGCCTTTGAAGCAACAATAACCTTGCAACCTTCATTACTTAACTCATCTACAGCTTTTTCTACTTTATCTATGCTATAATCTTTCAAATCTATATATCTATGGGAAGTTTCAATCTTCCTCTTTCCTGATTCATCTAATTTTATGTTCTTTACATTACTTTGTTTCTTTGATAAAAATCCACTTAAAAAGCCTTTGCCCATTCCAACAATACCTGTCTTAGCTACATCACCTTCCAGAAGAGCATTGGTAGCTTGTGTTGTACTATGAGCAATAAATACTACCTCTTCTGGTGAAATTCCATTTTCTACAAGACATTTTTTAAATGCTTCTACTACTCCAGCTGAAACACCTAACTCATTATCATGAGTAGTCTTTACAGATCCTATACCTATAATTTCATAGGTACTATTATCTATGGCTACAGCTTTTGTATGAGTTCCACCAACATCTATACCAACCCTAATTTGTCTTTTTGACATAAAATTTCCTCCTTTACTATCCAAACATAAAGTAGGCAAGTATTATATTTACAGCACTAATAAGCCAAGCCCACAATACTCCAGTCTTCAGAAAGTCTTTTACTCCAACTTTACTGTAGTTAAGAGCCCATAAGTTCCATGATTGAGTAGGACAAGCTGATAGGTTCATTGTAATAGTTGGTACATACATAAGTGGGAATAAGAACTTTTGTGAGAACATTCCTATTGCATTAAGTACTCCAACTGTAGCACTACCAGCACCAAATATTGTAAGAGGTCCTCTAAATAGTCCTAAAGGTGCAATTATAATAAATACCAAGCTTATTAATAAGGTATTCTTTGGCAATATATTTCCGAGAATTGCTTCAAAGAAAGGTGCCGCAACACCAGATACCTTATTGAACATTGGCAAAATAAATAAGAATCCTAAAAGTCCTGCTATATCGATTACACCTTCATAAAAGGTTCTTGTTATTGTTCTAGAGGCTTCGCTAAAGTTTGGAAGTTTCCCACAAACTGCAAGAGCAAATATAGTTGCTACAATAAAAGCAGGAATTGGTTGCCAATTAAAAAATATTGCAAGACTCACTGGTATAATTGGAGTTATGAGGGCTATAGTAGGTATGTCCTCATTTTCTTCAGAGGCCTTTGTTTTAGCTGCCCATCCATGGACCCTATTTTTTCTAAGCTTAACAACCAACATAATAATTATAAATATAAGTTGTACTGCCATAGCTGAAAATCCAAATTTTAAATAGTTCCAATCATATTGAAATTCTTCAAATATTGCTTGCATCTGTTTAAAGAGCACTATATTTACATACATTCCACTACCAACACTCATAAGGTAAGTAGATACTGCCAATGATTTAGGTACGCCAAGTGACATAAGGATTGGCAATATAATAACCCCTATAGCTACTACTGCACCTGCTCCGAATGTGGAAGTGAAAATTATTCCTGTAACTATAGATAATAAAACTGTAGTTATTAAAGGATCGTCTCCTCCTAATTCTGTTGTACTTTTTATAAGTTTGGAGGCAATACCTGTTTCTAAAAGTACCCTACCAAACCAACTACCGAAAATTACTATTACTGCAGTAGGTCCCCAGCTTTCTGGTCCACCTTGAAATATATTGAGTTGTGCTTCTTCCCAGGTAAGTTGTCCACCTGCTATACATAACCCAACCCATATAATAGCCATAACTGCAAAACCTATCATAAGGTTGCCACCACGTGCAGCATAATAGATTAAACCTAAATAGGTTATTAATAAGATAATACCAATAAATATATCCATAGACTTCTCCTTTCATAAATATATTTTTTCTGTTTTTACAAGTTTAGAAGTATTCCCAATATAATAATTAAATAGAAAATCGATTTCCCATAATTTAAAAAATAAAAAGAATACTCTAAAAACAGATATGTAAAAATCCTTAGATTTAGATATAGTAAATTTGTTGTGTTTTATAATGTGAAACATGGTTTTATATTTGTTTTCATTATACTATATAAAAAAATTATTTACAAGGAATAATTAAAAGTTTTTATTCCTTGTATATTTTTAACATAAAAAATGAACTTGGATATATCATTTGATATATCCAAGTTCATTTGAGATCATATTAGCATATTTAATTACTTCTCTGGCTATTTCTTCAACCTTTTCTTCTGTAACCCTTATAGTCGGCCCTGAAATACTAATTGCTCCTTCTACTTTACCAAATCTATTAAACACAGGAGCGCCTATACATCTCACACCTAGTTCGTTTTCTTGATCATCTACAGAATAACCTCTCTCCCTTATTTCCTTCAATTTATCTTTTAAATCATCTAAATCTGTAATTGTATATTCTGTAAACTTTTCTATCTCACTATTGTTCCATATCTCCTCTACTTCATCTTCCTCCATAAACGCTAGCATCGCCTTGCCTACAGAAGTGCTATACATAGGACTTCTCTTCCCTATATTCGATGCCATACGTATTGTATTATCTGCTTCTACTTTATCAATATAGACTATTTCATTCCCATCTTGAATAACAAGATGGACAATTTCATTGATTTTCTCCATTAAAGCTTTCGTATAAGGTTTAGATGCACTTAATATATCTATATCTTTAATCCTTTTACTTCCTAACTCAAAAAGTTTAAGAGTCAATTTGTATTTATTTGTATCTAGGTCCTGCACTACATACCCCTTGTATGCTAATGTGGATAATAACCTATGTACAGTACTTTTATGTAAGCCTACTTTATCACTAATTTCCATTATCCTTAGACCATCATCATAATCAGCAAGTAATTCTAATATACTTAATGTCCTATCTACTGATTGAACAATTTGCATAGTTTAATCCTCCATTATATTTATTAATCTATAATTGTTTTACATATGATTATATCACAATGCTATTCATTTTGTTAATTCCCCTTTGAAATACTCGATCCATAAATAATACTTGCCTTTATAATTTTCTTTTATTATAATATAAATTAATTGGTTTCATAATATAGTTTGTAGTTTCATTTTATGAAATTTCATAGGGAGGTTTTTCAATGAAAAAGCATGATATTATAAAAAAAATTGAAGATACTGGTATTGTAGCTGTCGTTAGGGCTGAAAATGATAAACATGCAAAAGATATTGCCTATGCTTGTATGGATGGTGGTATCGATGCTATAGAAATCGCCTTTACTGTACCAGGCGCTCATAAAGTAATTGAAAGTTTAGTTAAAGAATTTGGGGATAATCTTTTAGTTGGTGCTGGAACTGTTCTTGATAGTGAAACTGCTAGAGTTGCTATTTTGGCTGGTGCTAAATATATTGTTAGTCCAGCTTTTGATCTAGATACTGCTAAACTATGTAATAGATATCAAATTCCATATATGCCTGGTTGCATGACATTGACTGAAATGATTAGAGCTATGGAAGCTGGAGCAGATATTATTAAGGTATTCCCTGGAAGTGTCTTTGGTCCATCTTTCATAAAAGCTATAAAAGGTCCTCTTCCACAAGCTGTATTGATGCCTACTGGAGGAGTAAATTTAGACAATGTGGACCAATGGATAAAGAATGGTTGTGTAGCAGTTGGCGTAGGTGGCGGACTCACAAAAGGTTCCAAGGATGAAATCACTGAAACTGCTAAGAAATTTGTTGAAAAAATTAAAAATGCTAGAAAATAAGTCTATAATTAAGAGGAGGTTTTAATAATGAAAAAAGTTGTTACTTTGGGAGAAATAATGCTTAGACTTATTCCACCAAGAAATGAAAGGTTTATCCAAGCTAAATCTTTTGATGTTGTCTATGGTGGTGGTGAAGCTAATGTGGCTGTATCTTTAGCTAATTACGGATTAGATTCTTATTATATTACTAAATTGCCTAAACATGAAATAGGTCAAGCTGCTGTTAATGAACTTAGAAGATATGGTGTCCACACAGACTATATTGTTAGAGGTGGAAATAGGGTAGGTATCTATTTTTCAGAAACTGGTGCTTCTATGAGACCTTCAAAGGTTATCTATGATAGGGCTTATTCTGCTATTGCTGAAGCCGACGTATCTGATTTTGATTTTGATGAAATATTCAAAGATGCAACATGGTTCCACTTTTCTGGTATCACTCCTGCATTAAGTGATAAAGCTGCTGTACTTACTGAAGAAGCTTTAAAAGCTGCTAAAAAACATGGAGTTACTGTATCAGTAGATCTTAACTACAGGAAAAATCTATGGACTCCTGAAAAAGCTCAAAAAGTAATGACAAATTTAATGCAATATGTTGATGTATGTATTGGAAATGAAGAGGATGCAGAACTAACTTTAGGTTTCAAACCTGGTAATACTGATGTAACTACTGGTGAATTAGAACTTGAAGGGTATAAGAATATATTTAAACAAATGATAGAGAAATTTAACTTTAAATATGTTGTTAGCTCTCTTAGAGAATCTTATTCGGCTTCTGATAATGGTTGGTCTGCATGTGTTTATGATGGAAATGAATTTTATCATTCTAAAAAGTATGATATTAGAATAGTTGACAGAGTTGGAGGAGGAGACTCCTTTGCATCAGGTTTTATCTATGGTCTAATATCTGGTAAAGACTTTAAAGATGCACTAGAATTCGGAGTAGCTGCCTCTGCACTAAAACATACTATCCATGGTGACTTCAACATGGTTAGTATAGATGAAGTGGAAAATCTTCTTCAAGGAGATGCTTCTGGTAGAGTACAAAGATAGTGAAAAAAGGGGCTGTTTCATAACTGATTTATCAGTTATGAAATGCCTCTTTTTTTATGTTCAAGTTAACAACTGAAGTACCTAAGTTTCTATAAATTCAAATATATTTTTCTTAGTCTAATTTTAGGTATAGCA
>NZ_VULR01000024.1 GCF_009696605.1 Anaerosalibacter bizertensis
GATAGTGAAAGTCTTAGGGAAAATAGATAGTTTTAATGCGTTGTAACTATATTTAATATAGTGAGAGTATTAAAGAAATCTATATAGTACCTAAGAACCCCATCGGCTTTAGCCGTGGGAGTTTCAGTAGTAAGTTTTAAGATGGGAGAGATTATATGTTTAAGGAATTTAAGGAATTTGCAGTAAAAGGGAGCGTAATAGATTTAGCTATAGGTGTGATTATAGGTGGTGCTTTTGGAAAAATCGTATCGTCATTAGTTAATGATATTATTATGCCTATAATTGGAGGAATTATTGGAAAAGTTGATTTTTCAAACTTTTTTATAAGTCTTGATGGGACAAGGTATGCAACTTTGCAAGAAGCTAAAAGTGCAGGAGCAGCTACTATAAATTATGGAGTTTTTTTAAATGTAGTTATTGAGTTTTTAATAATTTCTTTTTCTCTTTTCTTAGTTATCAGACAGATTAATAAGTTAAGGAAGGATAAAGAACCTGAACCAGTAACTTCCAAGAAGTGCGAATTCTGTTTTTCAGAAATACCTATAGAAGCAACAAGATGTCCTCATTGTACTTCAAAGCTTGAAGGATAAAAATTATATTAGATGTGTTTTCATATAAAAGTTGGCTAAATAATATTATTTAGCCAACTTTTATATTTTATTTTTGTGAAAATAGCATTAAATAGATAGATATTACTGCTATAATATATATGGAGAAGACAAGAAAATTATATTTTAACTTGGTTAGGTCGAATAATATAAGGAGATGGTTTTGAAGTGTATGTCAACAAATTTGTTGAATTGTTAAATAAGGAGCTAAAAGAAGGTTTAGGCTGCACAGAAATTGCAAGTATTGGACTAGCTTGTGCAAAAGCTAGTGAATTAATAGATGAGGAAGTGGAAAAATTAGATTTAGTTATAGATATTGGGTTATTTAAAAATGCCCATGGTGTTACAATACCAAATACAGATAAATACGGAATAAAGCTAGCTGCTAGTTTAGGGGCTATTCTTAAAAATTCACAAAAAGAATTAACCCTTTTCCAAGATATAGATAGAAAAATAATTAACAAAGCAGAAAATTTGATAATTAAAGAAAAAGTAAATGTAGATGTAAAATATATAAATAAATTTTACATAGATGTTAAAGTATATGGAAAAGACGAATGGGCAGAAGTGTTGGTAATTGATAGTTATCAAAATATTGTGAAAATCATTAAAGATGATAAGGTTATATTTTATAAACAAGAAAAAGCAAAAGAAGAAATAATAGATATAACTAAGGTAACAATTAATGAAATTATAGAAGAAATAGAAAAAATACCTATAGAGGAATTAGATTTTATTAGAGAAGCTATTGAGATGAATCTGTCACTTGCTGAAAAGGGTATCAATAAAAAGCTAGATAGGGGTGTAGCATTTGGCCTTAATAGTTTAATGGAAAAGGGTGTAGTAAAAGATGATTTAATTAATAAAGTTTGTTTATACACAACAGCTGCTTCGGATGCTAGAATGGCTGGTTTAGGAAGTAGTACTATGACATTGATGGGGAGTGGAAATAAAGGTATTCAAGCTATAGTTCCAGTAGCTATGACAGGAAAGTTTAAGAATGTAGAGGAAGAAAAAATAATAAGAGGAGTGGCTATATCTTGTTTAATTACAATATATATAAGACAATGGGTGAGTATAGTATCTCCATTATGTGGAACTTCATTAGCAGCAATAGGTGCTAGTGCAGGAATTACTTATATATTGGGCGGGCCAATAAAGAACATAGAGGGATCAATTAAGAACATGTGCGGAGGAGTTACAGGAATAATATGTGATGAAGTAAAGGAAGGATGTAGTTTAAAAATTAGAACAAATACTGAGAATGCTCTTATGTCGGCATATCTTTCTATGGAGGATATAGTATCAATAACTAAAGATAATATTATTGAAGATAGAGTAGAGGATATTATTAAAAGTTTGAGTCTAACAAGTTTATTAAGGGCAAGAAAAAATCAATGAGGATATTCAAAACAATATTGACAAAAAATAGACACTACTTTATTTTAAAATATAAAATTATAAGAGGGTGATTTAATGTATGGATTAGTATTGGAAGGTGGAGGAGCAAAAGGAGCTTATCATATTGGAGCATATAAAGCAATAAAGGATATGAATATAGAAATTGGAGGGGTAGCAGGTACATCGGTGGGAGCTTTAAATGGTGCTGCAATAGCTCAAGATGATTTTGAAAAAGCTTATGAACTTTGGTATAATATGTGTTATTCGAAGGTAATGAATGCTGATGACATTGAAATGAAAAAGCTAAAAAAAGGTAAATTAACTAAGGAAGATATAAAGTCTTTAAGTGAAAGGATAAAGGGAGTAATAAATGAAAAAGGTATAGATGTAACTCCCTTGAAAGATCTTTTGTTTGAATTAGTAGATGAAGATAAAATAAGGAATTCAGGCAAAGATTTTGGAATAGTTACAGTTTCTCTTACAGATTTAAAGCCTTTAGAGTTATATATTGAAGATATTCCAGAAGGAAAATTAGTTGAATATTTGCTTGCTAGTGCATATTTCCCTGCATTTAAAAAAGAAAAAATTAATGGTAAAATGTATATAGATGGAGGCATATATAATAATCTTCCTATAAATCTTTTATCTAATAAAGGATATAAAGATATAATAGCTATAAGAACTCATGGGCCTGGAAGACTAAAGAAAAATGATAACAGTGGCCTAAATATAATCTACATATCTCCCAATGATGATTTAGGTAAAACATTAGATTTTGATGGAGAAGTAGCTAGGAAAAATTTAAAACTAGGTTATTATGATGGACTAAAAGCATTAAAAGGTCTTAAAGGATATAAATACTATATTGAATCTAAAAAAGATGAAGATTATTTTATAGATATATTCCTAAATACAGAAGAGAATAAAATTATTGAAATAGGAGAGATACTCGGTATTGGGGATATACCTTATAGGAGAGCGTTATTTGAGCATATAATTCCAAGGATAAGTGATGTTTTAGGTCTGAAAAAAGAAAATACTTATGAGGAAATAGCTATTAGTTTTCTTGAAGAACTTGCCATTATTTACAATATAGAAAGATTTAAGGTATACAATTATGATGACTTTCTTAATATAGTTAAAAAAGAACATAGAAATAGAGAATTAGAAGAGAAGAATATTTTCTATAAGATAGTTAATAAAGTGGATTTTCTCTCTGTTTTCAATAGAGAAGATATAATAAAAAGGGTAGCAGATATAATTTTTAGGATATAGAGAATAAATTTACTTAGTAAAGTGATTATGCAACAATTTATATTTGACACAAAAATATAAAAAATGATATTATATAATAGATAATGGAAAATAAAATAGATACTGAGGTGCCTTTAATGGTTAAAAGGGAAAGTGGTGAAAGCCCACTACAGCCCCCGCTACTGTAAACGGTGACAAATTCCACAATCCACTAGCTCTTGGCTGGGAAGGAGGAAGGAGGTTGAACCGTAAGTCAGGAAACCTGCCTAAGTTGAAAGCATTCTTTCGGAGGGAAAGAAAGTGCTTGTTTATCTAGTTCATAAACTGGGGAAATATTGAACTTTTTTATAAAACAAGAGGACTTCGAGAGAAGTTCTCTTTTATTTTTTTTGGAGGTGAAAATATGGCAACAATTATGGTACAAGGAACAACTTCTTCAGCAGGTAAAAGTATGTTATGTACTGCTTTATGTAGAATATTTAAGGAAGATGAATATAGTGTTTTTCCTTTTAAATCGCAAAATATGTCTTCTAAATCATATATTACTTCAGAGGGTTTAGAGATAAGCACTGCCCAAGTATTACAAGCTTTTGCAGCTCAACTTGAACCAAGTCCAAATATGAATCCTATACTTCTAAAGCCTACGAGTGATAGGAAAAGTCAAGTATTTATAAAAGGTAAGTTATATGAAAATATGGGTGCCGTAGAGTATTTTAAATTTAAAAATAGTTTAAAATCTATGATTAAAGAAACTTTTGATGAAGCTGAAAGCCAATATGACATAGTGGTTATAGAAGGTGCAGGAAGTCCAGCAGAAATAAATTTAAAGCAAAACGATATTGTGAATATGGGAATGGCTGAAATGGCAGATGCACCTGTATTATTAGTAGCTGATATAGATAGGGGAGGAGTTTTTGCTTCTTTATATGGAACAGTAATGTTATTAGAAGAAGAAGAGAGAAAAAGGGTTAAAGGATTAGTCATTAATAAATTTAGAGGAGATAAATCTCTTTTAGAGCCAGGAATTCAAATGATAGAAGAGCTATTGGATATTCCAGTAGTTGGAACTATACCATATGTGCATTTAGAATTAGAAGATGAAGATAGTCTTTCGGACTATGAAAAAGAATGTAATAATAAAAAACAAGATGATAGTGAAAAAGAAGAAGAAATACGGAAATTAGCCCGCATAGTTAGAGAAAATATAGATATGGATTATATCTATTCATTGCTTAATAAATAATCAAATAATGTAGGTGAAATAAATGTTAGACATTGTAATAGCAGTTATTTTAGACTTTTTAATAGGGGATCCTTATAGTTTTCCACATCCAGTTAAACTCATGGGAAATATAATTTCAGTTGAAGATAAATTTGTAAGAAAAATATTTAAAAGTAAAAAAGGCCTAAAAACAGCCGGCTTTTTAATAGCTTTTATCAACATAACTATGGCTTTTTTTCTTCCTTTTATACTATTAAAATCCATAAGAAAATACAAGATTATATACCATATTATAAACATCTATTTAATATATACATGTATTGCTGCAAAATGTCTTCATAAAGAAGCTATGAAGGTTTACCATGCCTTTAACAATGGTATAGAGGATGCTAGGGAAAAACTTTCTTATATTGTAGGAAGAGATACAAAAAGCTTAAGTAAAGAAGAGATTATAAAAGCAGATATAGAAACCATAGCAGAAAATACTTCTGATGGAGTTATAGCCCCATTATTTTATATATTTATTTTAGGAGCTCCTGGAGGATTAATGTATAAGATGGTAAATACTATGGATTCTATGCTAGGGTATATGAATGAAAAATATATAGACTTAGGCTGTTTTCCAGCAAGAATAGATGATGTATTTAACTATATACCTGCAAGATTGTCAGGAATACTCATGTGTGTTTCTTCTATATTTAAATATGATGTAGTGAATGGATTTAAAATAATGTTAAGGGATAGGAAAAATCATAAAAGCCCTAATAGTGCTTATCCAGAAGGGGCTGTAGCAGGACTCTTAAATATACAGCTTGGAGGAAGTAGTTATTATTTTGGAAAATTAGTAGAAAAGCCAACTATTGGAGATAAAAATAAAATTATAGAAAAAGAAGATATAAAAAGTACTATTGATATTATGTACAGAGGAGAACTACTTTTGTTATTTATATATATGATCATTGGCTTTATGTAAAAAGGTGGGAAAAAGATGAAACATGGTGGAGATTTAATTAGTTATGCTGATTATTATCAAGGAGAACTTATAGATTTTAGCAGTAATATTAATCCCTTAGGTCCTCCTGAAGGGTTGAAGAGAGAACTTATAAATTCTTTTAATACCCTTATAAGTTATCCAGACATTCAATATAGATATCTTAGAAAAGCTATATCAGAGTATTTAAAGTGTAACATAGAAAATGTAATTGTAGGAAATGGAGCAGTTGAAATAATAAATAATATAATTCACTTGTTTAAAAGGGTGATTATATTTATTCCTTCTTTTTCGGAATATGAAGATAGGGCGAGAGTATTTGGTAAAGAAGTTTTGAAACTAAATTATTTAGAAGATTTTTCTTTAGATTTAGAGAATCTTGAAGAAAATATGATGGAAGGAGATCTATTAGTTTTAGGCAATCCTAATAATCCTACTGGACTTAGAATTGAAATTGATGAATTAAAGAAAGCTTATAAAATAGTAAGAGCAAAAGGTGGATTTTTACTATTAGATGAAGCGTTTTTTGAGTTTTGTCCAGAGGATTATGATAGTATAGACATTTTTAGTGATGAAGATTTTAAAGGAGTAGGAATTATAAGGGCAGCAACTAAATTTTTTGCATTGCCAGGAATAAGATTGGGATATGCTTGTACTTCTAAAGATATGGTAGAAGAGTATAAGAAAATAGAATTACCTTGGAGTGTAAATGCACTGGCTGATTGTGCAGGGAGATATATATTTAATTGTAAAGATTATATAGATAAAAGTAAAAGATATATAGAAGCTGAAAGAAAATTCTTGTTAGAAGAGCTTTCAAAAATAGAAGGAATAAAACTATATACTACTCATACCAATTATATACTTATAAAGCTCTTAAATTGGGATGAAGAATTTGTTTTCCACAAGTTTCTTAAAGATGGATTAGTTGTAAGAAAATGTTCGAGTTTTGATGGCTTAGACAAAAGTTATATTAGAGTTGCTATTAAGGATAGAGATAAAAACTTAAGGCTTATAAAATCCTTTAAAGAATTGGAGAGGTTATAATATGAAGATGTTAATGATAACAGCCCCTTCTAGTGGTAGTGGAAAAACCTTAATAACTTTAGGACTTATTAGGGCATTAAAGAAAAGAAAAATTGATGTATGTGGTTATAAAACAGGGCCAGATTATATAGATACAAGTTTTTTAGGAAAGGCATCAGGAAAAAGACCGGGAAATTTAGATATTCATTTAATGGGAGTAGATGGAATAAAATCGGCTATTGCTATGGGCGATGGAGAATATGGAATCATAGAAGGTGCCATGGGATATTTTGATGGAATATATAATACTTTTGAAAACTCATCTTTCGACATATCAAAAAAATTAGATGTAAATGCTGTATTGGTTTATACTCCTGGTGGAGAAATGTTTTCTGTAATTCCCAAGATAAAAGGAATGGTAGATTTTGAAGGCTCTAAAATTAAAGGAGTTATTTTAAATAAAGTAACGAAAGCTATGTATATATTACTTAAAGAGCAAATAGAAAAATATGTGGGGATAAAGGTTTTAGGTTTTGTAGAAAAAGATAGTGAATTAGATATAGAAAGCAGACATTTAGGTCTAATCCAAACAGAAGAATTAGAAAATATTGAGGACATTATAGAAAAGGCCTCTATTCATATAGAAAAAAGTGTAGATATAGATGAGATTATGAAACTTATGAAGGTTGTAGAAGTTCCTAAATTTATTTATCCAAGAAAAAGAGATATTACAGTAGCCGTAGCTTATGACAAAGCATTTTCATTTTACTATATAGAAAACTTGAAGCTTCTTGAAAACACATGTAATGTAGTGTACTTTTCTCCTCTTAAAGATAAGGAATTGCCATCATGTGATTTATTGTATCTAGGTGGAGGATATCCAGAAGTGTTTAAAGATGAGCTTTCAAAAAATAAGAGTATGTTGAAATCTATAAAAACTTTTGCAGAAGATGGTGGATATATTTATGGGGAATGTGGAGGTTTTATGTACCTTGTAAGGGATATTGAAGGCAGTGAAATGTGCAATATATTTAAAGGTAGTAGCACTATGACCAATAGACTTCAAAGGTTTGGCTATATAAATATAGAGCTTTTAAAAGATTGTATGTTAGGTGAAAAGGGCGATATTTTAAATGCTAATGAATTTCATAAATCTATTACAAATATAGATGGTGAAGAAATATATCGTATAAAAAAACCTATAGGAAAGAGGAGTTGGAGTTGTGGATATGAATATAAAAATGTTTTAGCAGGATATCCTCATATACATTTTTTTAGCAATATGAAGGCATTCAATTATTTATTGGACAATGTAGAAAACAATATGGAAAGGTAGGTAATAATAGAATGTATATAAAAAAACCTATGGAAATAGAAAACAAGAGTATGGACATTATAGAAGATGTAATGGGTGATACCAACTTTTCTCCTGAAGAGAAAATAGTTGTTAAAAGAATGATCCATACTACAGGAGATTTTGATTATAGAAATATAGTAGAGTTTAAAGGAGATTTTTTAAACAATGCTATATCTGCAATTAAAAGTGGAGGAACTATATATACAGATACTAAAATGGCTTATTCAGGTATAAATAAAACTGCACTGTCTAAAACAGGTTGTGAATTAAAATATTTTATAGATGATGAAAGAGCTAAAAAACTTTCAAAAGAATTAGGAACAACTAGATCTGCTTGCGCAATAGATTTAGCAGTATCTGAAGGAATAGATATGTTTGTTATAGGAAATGCTCCTACTGCATTGTTTAGGATTTTAGAACTTGTTGATGCTGGTAAGACAGATCCTAAATTTGTTATAGGGGTTCCAGTAGGATTTGTAGGAGCTAAAGAATCGAGAGAAGAACTGAGAAAATATAACATACCTTCCATATCTACTGTGGGAACAAAAGGGGGTAGCAATGTAGCAGCTTCAATTGTAAATGCTCTTTTATACATGGTGGTGGGAAGATGAATGATGGAGAGATGTATGTCATAAAAGAAGGAAAAAGATTAAGATGTGGTTATACTACAGGAAGTTGTGCTGCTGGAGCGGCTAAAGGAGCAGCCCAACTTCTTGAAGGAAAAAAACCATCTTTTGTGGAAATAGATACACCGGCTGGCATAAGATTGAAGCTTGAATTAAAGAATTTAAAAATAGAAAGTGGATGGGCCTCTTGTTGCATTGTAAAGGATGGAGGAGATGATCCAGATGCAACTGATGGCATGGATATATGTGCTAAAGTTAGAAAAAGAAAAGATGGAAAAGTTGTTATAGATGGAGGAGAAGGTATAGGGAGAATAAAAAGAAAAGGATTATTTGGTGAAATAGGCTCGGCAGCTATAAATCCTGTACCAAGAAAAATGATAAAAAAAGAGATTAGGAAAGTATCAGACTCTGGATATGATGTAGTTATATATGCACCTATGGGAAGGGAAATTGCTAAAAAAACTTACAATAAAAATATAGGAGTAGAAGACGGTATTTCTATTATAGGTACCAAAGGTATAGTATATCCTATGTCAGAAGAGGCTCTTATAAAAACTATATACCTTGAAGCTGACGCAGTTATGGAAAGAGAAGGAAGAGATAATATAATTTTAGTGCCAGGAAATTATGGAGAAAAAATAGCAGATTCTCTTAAACTTAAAGGCGGCAAAGTTAAAATTTCAAATTATATAGGAGATAGTATTCTTTATATGTATAATAAGGGTTTTAAATCTATGACTTTAATAGGACATATAGGTAAATTTGCTAAACTATCTATAGGAGTATTTAATACTCATAGCAAAGTTTGTGATGGAAGAATGGAGGCTTTCATATATTATTTAGCACTAAGAGGTGCAAATATGAAAGTTATGGAAAAGATAAGTAATGCAATAACAGCAGAAGAAGCTTTAAATATTTGTCTAGAAGAAGGTTATGAGGAAGTAATTTATGACATGGAAAGAGGATGTGAAGAAAGAATAAAAAAATATTTAAAAGACGAGGATTATGATGTAGAGGTAATTATATACTCTATGGAAAGAGGTGTATTTATTTGATAACGGTAGCTGGAATAGGACCAGGAAATCCAAAATTAGTTACAGGTGAAGTAAAAGAAGCTATAGAAAAAACTGAAACTGTAATAGCTTTTGGGAGAGTCTCACGTTCACTTGGGAATCTAAGAAAAGACTATATAGAAATTAAAAGTGTAAGCGAGGTATTAGATATTTTAGATAGGAAAGAAAATGTACTAATATTGGCTTCTGGAGATCCTTGTTTCTATGGTATATTAGAGTATTTAAAGAAGAAATGCATAGAGGTGGACAATGTACTTCCAGGAATATCTTCTTTCCAGTATATGATGGGAAAGCTTAAGAAAAGTTGGCAATATGCAAATTTTTTATCTCTCCATGGTAGAGACGAAGGTTTAGATAATGTAAAAAATAATCCTCTTACAATAATCCTTACAGACAAAAATAATACTCCATCAAAGATATCGAAAGCTTTAAATAGTCTAGGTGTTAAAGGTAAAATATATGCAGGATTTAATTTATCCTATGATGATGAAAAAATTGTATTGGCTGATATTGGAGATGATATAGAAGATATATCCCCTTTGGCAGTGGTGGTGATAGAGAATGAAATGGATTAAAGATGAAAAGTTTATAAGGGGAAATATCCCTATGACTAAATTTGATATAAGAGCTTTAACTATTGTACTTCTTTCTATAGAAGAAGGAGATATACTATTAGATATAGGAGCTGGTACAGGCTCTATATCTATAGAAGGAGCTCTTCAAGGTGCAGAAGTTTGGGCAGTAGAGAAAGAAGAAGAGGGCATAGAATTAATAAAAAAGAATAGTGAAAAGTTTAAAGTAGATATAAAAATAATTGAAGGACAGGCTCCAGATAGTATTCCCCATATAAAGTTTAATAAATGCTTTATTGGTGGAAGTGGTGGAAAATTAGAAGATATATTTGATTATCTTGAAAAATATTTAGAAAGAGAAGGCATAGTTTGTGCTAATTTTGTTACTTTAAAGAATTTAAATCAGTTTATAGAACTTTTAGAGAAATATAATTATAAAGACATAGAGGCAAGACTTGTTCAAACGGCTAAAATAAGTAGTGTAGGTCTTATGAAGGGAAATAATCCAATATTCTTAGTAAAAGGAGTGAAGAGATGAAGAAATTATTTGGTATAGGAACGGGCCCAGGAAATAAAGAATATCTAACATTGAAAGCAGTAAGAGTTATGGAGGAAGCAGATATAATATTTGCTCCTAATAATAATGGAAAGAATATGGCTTTAGATACAGCTAAAGATTTTATCCAGGGAAAAAGAATAGTTCTAATAGATTTTCCTATGGGAAAGGTTAAAAAAGAAGATTATGAGAATGCAGCAGAAATAATAAAAAAAGAAATACCAGAAGGAAAATCGGGAGCTTTTCTAACTATTGGAGATCCTATGGTATATAGTACTTTTATATATTTAATGGAAAATATAGAAGAAATGGGAGTGGAAGTAGAGGTAGTTCCAGGTATAACTTCTTTTTTAGCAGGAGCTTCAAAATCAAAAAACCCTATTACTGTAAAAGGGGATAAGTTTTTATTACTTGATGAAATGAAAGATGAAGAAATATTAGAAAAGGTTGATTCAGTGTGTATTTTAAAAACTACAAAAAATAAGGAATCTATTATAGACACTTTTGAAAAGAAGAATTTTTCATATACTTATGTTAAAAGATGTAGTCTTAAAGAAGAGCAGATATTGATGGATAAGGAAGATATATTAGAAGATGAGGATTATATTTCATTTATATTTGGAAGGAGAGAGAAAGATGATTAGTTTTGTAGGAGCAGGTCCTGGAGATGTGGATTTAATAACTATTAAAGGAAGAAAACTTTTAGAAGAAGCAGATATTGTTATATATGCAGGAAGCTTGGTATCGAAAGAACATCTAAATTTTTGTAAAGAAGAATGTCAATTTTACAACAGCGCTTCTATGACTTTAGAAGAGGTAATAGATGTGATGGAGGATGGACTAGATAAAGGATTGAAAGTAGTCAGACTTCATACAGGTGATCCTACTATCTATGGTGCTATAAGGGAGCAGATGGATATTTTAGATGAAAAGAAGATTTCCTATGAAGTAATACCAGGTGTTAGCTCTTTTACTGCTGCTTGTTCAGCTATAAAAAAAGAATTTACTCTTCCAGAAGTTAGCCAAACAGTCATACTTACTAGAATAGAAGGCAGAACTAGTGTACCGGAAAATGAAGATCTAGAAAAATTGGCTTCCTATGGTGCTTCTATGGCTATATTCCTTTCAGTCCAACAAATAGATAATGTAGTGGATAAATTAAAAAGGGGATATGGAAGAGAAGATGTACCAATTGCAGTAGTATATAAAGCCACTTGGGAAGATGAAAAAATTGTAATAGGGACTTTGAAAAATATTGGAGAAAAAGTCAAAAAAGAAGGAATTACAAAAACGGCTCAAATACTTGTAGGGGATTTTATATCAGGAGATTATGAAAGATCTAAACTTTATGATCCAGGATTTACTCATGAATATAGGAAGGCTTCTAAATGAAAGTAGCTTGTTTATCCTTTACAGACAATGGTAGAAAAATTGGAGGGAAGTTATCTGGTTTTAAATCGAATAACGGTGTTGAAATCCATCATTATATAAATCATGAAATCAAGGGCGGAATTAAGAACATTTTTAAAGATATTGTAAAAGAATATGATGGTATAGTTTTCATATCTGCTACTGGAATAGCAGTAAGAATGATGGCACCATATATAGTAGATAAAACTGTAGATCCAGCAATAGTGGTGGTAGATGATTTAGGGAGATTTTCTATAAGTCTATTGTCAGGGCATATAGGTGGAGGAAATTTTTTATGTAAATGGATAGCTGATATATTAAAAGCAAAGCCAATTATAACTACAGCTTCAGATAGTAGAGGTATAGAAGCTATAGATGTATTTGCTATGAAAATGGGATATTTAATGGAAGATATGGAATCTGTAAAAGATATTACAGCTATGATGGTAAATGGTAAAAAGATTGGTTTCTATTCTGATATGAAAGAAATTATTTATTATGACAATATACTAGCTATAGATAGTTTAGATGAAATAGAAGATTTAAAAGATGAAATAGATGGACTTATATTGGTTACTTCTACTCAAAATATAGCTTTAGAAATACCTCATACTATTTTAAGGCCTAAAAATTTAAATATTGGTATAGGGTGTAGAAAAGGAGTGGAAGGAGAAAGAATAATTAAAGCAATATTAGAAACTTTAGATAGAAACAATCTTTCGAAGAATTCTATAAAATCTATAGGAACAGTAGAAATAAAAAAAGATGAAGTTGGAATTATAGAAGCTAGTAAGTATTTTGACTGTCCTATGAATATTTTTACCATAAGAGAGATAGAGAAAGTGGAAAAAATGTTTGAAAAAAGTTCTTTTGTAAAGAAGACTATAGGAGTATCTTCTGTAAGTGAGCCTTGTGCCTATCTTTCAGGAGGTCAAATAATTGTTAAAAAGACTAAATGTAATGGAATTACGATAGCGATTTCAAGGGAGGTAAATTATGGCTAAATTATATGTAGTAGGAATAGGTCCAGGTGGAAGAGAGGATATGACATTTAGGGCTGTGAATGCTGTAAAAAATTCTCAGGTAATAGTAGGATATACCCCTTATATTGAATATTTAGAAGAGCTTGTAGAAGGAAAGGAAATAATATCTACAGGAATGAAAGGAGAATTAGAAAGATGTAAGGCAGCTATTGAATCTGTAAAGAACGGAAAAGATACTGCTATTGTAAGTACAGGAGATGCTGGCCTTTACGGTATGGCAGGTCCAATTTTAGAGATGGCAACCGATATAGATGTAGAAATAGTACCAGGAGTTACAGCAGCTTTTTCCGCAGCAGGAGAATTAGGTTCTCCTATTATGCATGATTTTTGTTCCATTAGTCTAAGTGACCTTTTAACACCTTGGGAGTTAATTGAAAAAAGGATTGAAAAGGCATCTGAAGCAGACTTTGTTATAACTATATATAATCCTAGAAGTAGAGGAAGAAAAAAACATATAGAGAAAGCAGTAGAAATAATGCTTAAACATAAATTACCTTCAACACCTGTTGGGATTGTTAAAAACTCTGGAAGAAGTGGACAAGAACAATTTATAACTACTTTAGATGATATAGATTATGAAAGAATAGACATGCTATCTGTATTAATAGTAGGAAATAGCAAGACTTACGTAGAAAACGGTCATATGATAACTCCTAGGGGGTATAATCTTTGATATGGATAATAGGAGGGACTAGTGAAGCTAGACGTCTTGTAAATAAAATAGAAGATATAGAAGATTTTGTAATAACAAGTGCAACAGAAAGTGAAAGACAGTTTATAGATTCTCCTAAATTAATAATAGGAAGAATGAATTTAGATGAAATGCTTGAATTTGTTGAAGATAAAAATATAGAGTTTATAGTGGATTTGTCTCATCCCTATGCAAAAATAGTAAGTAAAAATGCAAAAAAGGTTTCTGATATGAAAAATATAAAATATATTAGGTATATTAGAAGTCAAACAGAGATACCTTCTTGGGCAGTGTATCTAAAAAGCTATGATGAATGTATATCTTATTTGAAAAACATATCAGGAACTGTATTTTTTACTACAGGCTCTAAAAATATAGGAGACTTTGAAAAAGTAAGAGGACAAAATAGATTTATATACAGGATATTGCCAGCATTAGAAAGTATAGAAGAATGTAGGAAATATAATGTACACATGAAGGATATTGTAGCTATGCTAGGACCATTTTCTACTAATTTTAATAAAAGTATATTCCATGAATACGATGCAGATTATGTAGTTATGAAAGATAGTGGAAAAAGTGGAGGAACATTGGAGCGAAT
Source organism: Anaerosalibacter bizertensis (assembly GCF_009696605.1). Lineage (GTDB taxonomy): Bacteria > Bacillota > Clostridia > Tissierellales > Sporanaerobacteraceae > Anaerosalibacter > Anaerosalibacter bizertensis. Next base: position 14,432 of record NZ_VULR01000024.1, read on the forward strand.
AAATGCTTGTAAAGAGTTAGGAATAACTCCAATAGTAATTGGAAGAACTGAAGAAAGTGGGATAGAAAATTTAGAAGATATAGAAAAATTAATCAGAAAATATAGTAGGAGAGGAGAATAGTTATGGAAAATTCATATAAATTTTATAGAAATATTGCTTGTAAGTATTTTCCATGTCATAAGGTGAAAAATGAAGAAGAGTTTAGTTGTTTATTTTGTTACTGTCCTCTTTATTTTTTAGAGGAATGTGGAGGAAATCATCAAAATTATAAAGGTATTAAAGATTGTACAAACTGTCTTATTCCTCATTCACCAAAGGGATATGAATATATAAATAATAAGATAATGGAAGTAAATAAAGAAAGAATGGCTAAAGCTGTTGAAGATAAGTAGTATATAGTATATAATGTATGATAATAAAAATTTTAACTAAGAGGGAGTAGCTGCAATATACTTTGCAAATAGGGTCAACATGCTGGTATAAATACCTGGTCCTATTTACTCTTTATTAAAAAGAGGAGCGAGACTTTTAGTTTAATAGGGAATACTAAGCCTTATTAAACTAAAAGTCTTTTTTTATGAAGGAGAAAAGGAGGAGAATTACTTGTTAACAGAATTGTTAAGATCATTTTTTCTTATATTTGCTGCTGAAATGGGGGATAAAACTCAAATTATAGCTATGACTTTTGCTACTCAGTATAAGGTGAGGGAGGTATTACTTGGAGTACTATTGGGAGTTTTTTTAAACCATGGCATGGCAATTATTTTAGGAAGGTATCTTTCTAAATTGATTCCATTGGATTTAGTCCAGATTATAGCTGGGGCATTATTTGTCATATTTGGTATATTAGCTTTAAGAAGTGAGGAAGATGAAGAAAATCATTTTGATAAAAAAAGTTTTGGGCCTATAATTACTGTAGCACTAGCATTTTTTGTAGGGGAATTAGGAGATAAAACTCAACTTACTGCAATGACTTTAGCTGCGGAAGGAAATTATACTATATTTATTTTATTTGGTACTACTTTAGGAATGATAGCTACAAGTGGTTTGGGAATTTTTGTTGGAAGTAAAATAGGTGAGAAAATACCAGATATTTTAATTAAAGTTATTTCATCTTTGGTTTTTCTAACATTTGGTACTTTAAAGTTATTTCAAATGTTGCCGCAAAGATATTTAACCTATACGAATATAATAATTTACTTTATTGTAATATCTATAATAGTATTTGTATTAGTTAGAAAGTTATTATGTTTGAGAAGAATTGGACAGAAGTCAGTTATGAAGGAAGTAGCTGCTACATTGTATATACAGACTCAGGAGCTTAAAGAAGCTGTAGATAATATATGTTTAGGAGAAAAAATATGTGGCTCTTGTATAGGAGGAAAATGTATTATAGGACTTACAAAAAATATATTGGATGAAGCTAGAAGAAAAGAAAACTATTATTTAGATGGGGAAATAGATTTTTATAAACTTAAAAACAAGAACTTTAATATTGATAAAGCAATAGATGCATTATGCTTAATAATAGAAGACTATAACAAGTATGGAATAGAGCCTGATGAAAAGTTTGTAGTAAATGAAGCAAGGAAGGGGGTAGAGTTAATAATTTTTGATAAATATATACCTTTTAATAAAGACGTACATGATTATCTGGAAAATATAGAAAATGAAAATAAAGATATTGGATATATAATCAAGAAAAGAGTTTTTTCTCATTAGAATATGAGAAAAAACTCTTTTAAAAAATAATATTAAGAAAACCTTTTCTGAACGGCATTGAGAAATAATTAAAAAAACTTAATAAAAAAAGGGATAAAAAAGTTGACCAACGGTCATTATAGTATTATAATAATAAATAATGACCGTTGGTCATTATTTATTATTGAAAGGTGGTATGCGGCTAAATGTCAAAAATACAAAAGAATAAAAAAGAAAAAGAGAGTTCTCTTTATGCTGCCGCCTATGATTTATTTACTACAAAAGGCATTCATAATACAGCAATTAGTGACATAGTAAAAAAAGCAGGAGTAGCCAAAGGAACTTTTTATCTTTACTTTAAGGATAAATATGATGTGTTAGATAAAATAATCCTGGATAAAAGTGCTGAAATCTTAAGTTTGGCTATTAACAAAACTAATTTGACAGAATTTCCAAACTTTGAAGAGAAACTTTTTCACTTTATAGATTGTATTATAGAATACTTAAAAGAAAATAAATTGTTGTTAAAGTTGATTTACAAAAATCTTTCTTGGGGGGTTATTAAAAAAGCATATAAAGACTATGAAGAAATAAATGAGATATTTTATATGTTTGAAGAAGGCTTTCAAGATTTAGATAAGGAGGAGGTAGAAAAAGTACTTTTTATGATCATAGAGATAACGGGCTCTGTTTGTTATAGTTGTATTGTACTTAATGAGCCTACAGATATAGATAATATGAAGCCTATACTCTTTAAAACTATAAAGAAAATAATATAAAATATGGGAGATGATTCAATGAACAAATTTGGACATTTTATAGCAAAACATAGAAAACTAGTCTTGCTTATTGCAACGTTCTTACTTTTGCCATCCTTTTATGGCATGGCTAAGACAAAGATAAATTATGATATTTTAACCTATTTACCAAACAAATTGGAATCTGTAAAAGGACAGGAAATATTAAATGATGTATTTGAAAATTCATCTACGTCTTTTCTTGTTATAGAGAATATGGAAGAAAAACATGTAGTAAAAATTAAAGATAAAATATCTGGTATAGAAGGTGTAGAAAAGGTTATATGGGTAGATGATTTTGTAGATACTGCTATACCTAAAGAAGCATTGCCAGAAGAGTTAAAAGATATATTCTACAGAGAAAACTCTACTTTATTAATGATTCAATTTGGCAATGAGTCTTCATCAGATATTACCCAAAATGCTATAACTGAAATAAGAGGAGTATTAAATAAGCAATGTTTCTTAAGTGGAATGGCTGCAGTACTTAAAGATACAGTGGAATTAGCTGATAAACAAACACCAATATATGTAGGATTAGCAGTTGCATTGGCTGTATTGGTATTGGCCTTAACATTAGAATCAACAGTAGTACCTTTTATAATACTTATAAGCATTGGTTATTCCATAATGTACAACTTTGGAACCAATATTATATTTGGACAAATATCCTATATAACTAAATCATTGGCTGCAGTACTACAATTAGGGGTTACGATGGATTATTCTATATTTTTGCTTCATAGATTTGAAGAAGAAAGTAGAAAAATAGATGATAAAAATCAAGCTATGGCTAATGCTATTGAAAAAACTGCAGCTTCTATAATGGGAAGTTCTTTAACTACTATAGCAGGTTTTTTAGCAATAGCATTTATGGAACTTACTATAGGAAAAGATATTGGTCTTGTAATGGCTAAGGGAGTCTTTCTAGGGGTTATATCAGTTTTAACAGTATTGCCAGCATTAATGCTAGTGTTTGATAAGGTAATTCATAGATTTAGTCATAAGACATTACTTCCAGAGTTTAATGGATTGTCTAAACTTGTAACTAAGCATTATAAATTGTTTATTATAATAGCTTTACTGATATTCTTACCTGCATTTTATGGTGAGAGAAACAATGAAGTATATTACAACTTAGATGAGTCTTTACCAAGGGATATGGATTCTATAGTAGGATTTTCTAAATTAAAAAATGAGTACAACATGATGACTACTCATATGATTTTAGTGCCTAGTGATATGCCAAGCTATAAAATAAAAAGCATGGTAGATGATATTGAAAAGCTAGAAGGTATAGAAAAAGTTATAAGTTATGATAAATTTGTTGGACCAGGTATTCCAGATAATTTCATTCCAAAAGAAGTAAAAGATAAATTTGAACAGGGAGGATATAAATTAATTCTTGTAAACTCTAGTTTTAAAGCAGCAACAGATGAGGAAAATACTCAAGTAGCTGCTGTCCATGAAATAACTAAGAAATATGATAGTAGAACTTTAGTTACAGGTGAAGGAGTATTGACAAAAGACTTAGTTAATATTGCCGATGAAGACTTTAAACGTGTAAATGTTATATCTATATTGGCTGTATTCTTCATTATACTTTTAGTATTTACATCTATATCTATTCCATTGCTTCTAGTATTGGTAATAGAGCTAGCTATATTTATAAACATGGCAATACCTTACTATATGAATAACTCGATACCTTTTATTTCATCTATAGTTATTGGTTCAATTCAACTAGGGGCTACAGTTGACTATGCTATACTTCTAACAACTAGATTTAGAGAAGAAATAAGAAATGGTTATAATAAATTTGAAGCTATGGAAATATCAGTACGAGAATCTTCTAAATCTATATTTACTAGTGGATTAACTTTCTTTGGTTCTACAGTTGGAGTAGCAGTTATTTCAGATATGGAAATAGTAAAAAGTTTGAGTGGCATGATAGCTAGAGGAGCCTTAATAAGTACAGGAGTTATTCTATTTATACTACCAGGAGTGTTGTTGGTAAGTGAAGGGTTTATAAGAAAAACATCTAAAAATTGGGGTAAAGGTACTGTTGATACAGCAGAGAAAGGAAGGATAATATATGAAAATAAATAGTAAAGTTATAAAAATACTAAGCTTAGCAATAGTTGTTGCTATGATAATACCTAGTTTTTCCTTTGCAAGTGGCAAAGTGTCAAAAGAAGAAACTGTTTATGTAAATTTAGATGAGAAAGGAGCTCCTATAGAAAAAACATCTAGTATATGGCTTCATTCAGATACATCTTTAGGGAAAGTTAGAGATAAAAGTACCTTAAAAGAAATAAAGAATGTAAAAGGCGAAGAAGAACCAAAGATAGATGGAGATAAAATAGTATGGGAAACTGACGAGAAAGATATATTCTATCAAGGAAAAACTAATAAAGATTTACCAGTAGATGTAGAAGTTAAATATTATTTAAATGAAAAAGAAGTGGAACCTAAAGATATAGCAGGTAAATCAGGAAGAGTTAAAATAAAGTTAGAAGTTAAAAATAAAGATAGTCATGTTGTAAGTATGAAAAATGGAAAACAAAAGACATTATATACTCCTTTTGTTACAGTAGCAGTAATGAATATGCCATTAGATAAATTTAAAAATGTAAATATAAATAGTGGAAAATTAATTTCTGATGGTAACAACCAAGTAATAACTTATATATCATTACCAGGAATAAAGGAAAGTTTAGATTTAGATAAAGATACATTAGATATTCCAAACTTCTTAGAAGTAGAAGCAGATGTTACAGATTTTGAGATGAGTCCAATAGTTATTACAACCACTAGTGAGATTCCAGAAATAGATGATATAAGTAGTGCAGAGGATTTAGATGAATTAATAGATGGAATAGAAAAAATTAAAGAAGCTAGTGAAAAATTAAGTGAAGCTACAGGTAAACTTTATGAAGGACAAATAAGCTTAAGTGGTGGTATAGATGAGTTTGTAAATGGAGTAGGAAAAGTAAATACTGGAGCTAATGATTTAAGAGATGGAACAAAACAACTAAAAGATGGAGTAGATGCTTCATATAAGGGAAGTCAAGAAATAAGCAAGGGAGCAGGAGCTTTAGCTCAAGGTGCTAATGAATTAGGAAAAGGAACTCAAAAATTGGAAGATGGTACTAAAAAGAATCGTCAAGGAGCAAATCAACTGTCAAATGGCCTTAGTCAATTAGATGAAAAAGTAAAGGGCATGCCTGAACAAACCGAAAAATTGGATAATGGTATGAAAGGTGTAGTAGATAATACAGCTAAAATTCAAAAAGGTCAAGAAGACTTAACAAATGGTTTAGGGGAGGCTATTAAGGGTTTAGAAAAAATTAAAGCAGGAAAAGAAAAAGAGTTAAAAGTAATAGAAATATTATTAAATGGAATGGATAGTTTAGATGCAGGAGTAAAAGAACTTAAAAAAGTACCAGGAGCTTCAGTTATTGCAGAAAAGATCGGGGAAGGTTTACAAAAACAAAGAATGGCACTAGAAGGGTTAAAAGATTCTAGCAATCAACTTATAGTTGGTGCTGAAGAGGTAGAAAAAGGTATAAAACAAGCTCAAGCAGCTTCAGTACAATTAAGTACTGGATTAGGAAAAGTAAATGAAGGACAAAAACAAATATCAGGGGGAATTAGTCAACTTAACGCTGGAAGTAAGGAATTGAGTAATGCTACTGGTAAACTTAATAAAGGTGGAAAAGATTTAGCTAAAGGAGCAAATGATTTAAATGCAGGTGCAAGTAAGGCAAATGATGGTACAAAACAACTTTCAAATGGTTCAAAAGAATTATCAACTGGAGCAGGTAAGTTAACTAATGGCTTGGGTCAATTAGATAATGGTGCAGGTCAACTTTATACTGGAGCAGATGCTCTTTCAAAAGGAACTGGTGAACTTTCAAATGGTGGTATGAAACTGAAAGATGGTTCTGATCAGTTGAAGAATGGTGCAAAAGAGTTAGATGAAGGAATGAATAAATTCCACAAAGAAGGAATTTCTGAAATTAGCAAAAGAATAGATGAAAGTGATTTAGATATAGATACAATAATGGACACTAAAGATGAGCTTATCAACTTATCAAAAGAATATAATAGCTTTACAGGTGCTAGTGAGGAAATGGAAAGCAGTGTTAAGTTTGTTATGAAGACCGAACAAATTAAAGGAGAAGAAGAAAAAGAAGAATTAGATATTGAAAATAAAGAAGAAGGAAAAAGTGGATTTATTAATTGGCTTAAAAATTTGTTTAAAAAAGAGAAATAAATAATTAATTTTAATAGTCTTAACCGAGTGTTTTAAAGGGTTAAGGCTATTTTTTATATAAAAAAATTATGAAATTGATTATCATATAATAATTTTGTTTAAAACATATTATATATGGGAATATATATAATAACATTAAAATAAAGAAAAATTAGGAGGTAAATATATTATGGAAAGATTAGTAGGAATGGATTCACCGGATTTTAAAATGAATGCTGTTACAGGTGATGGTGAAGAGTTTATCACTGTTAGTCTAGATGATTATAAAGGAAAATGGCTTGTAATGTTCTTTTATCCAGCAGATTTTACATTTGTTTGTCCAACTGAAATAACAGGTTATAGTGATAGATATGAGGATTTTAAAGAAGTTGGAGCAGAAGTTTTAGCGGTAAGTGTAGATAGTGAACATTCACATAAGGCATGGATAAAGGGAGATTTAGGAAAAGTTAAATTCCCTATTGCTTCAGATATGACTAAGAAGGTAGCTAAGGATTTTGGTATTTTAATTGAAGAGGATGGTGTAGCTCTTAGAGGATTATTTATAATAGATCCTGAAGGAGTAGTTCGCTATTCTGTTGTACATGATCTTAATGTTGGCAGAAGTGTAGATGAAACATTAAGAGTTTTGAAAGCTTTACAAACTGGTGGACTTTGCCCGGTAGATTGGGATGAAGGAGAAGATTTATTAGAAGGATAGATCCATTGAATAATAATAATTGTAGAATTAAAACTAAGCGGTCAGTTTTGACCGCTTAGTTTTATTGAGATTTTAAAATTATAATTATATTGATATATAAGTAAAACTTATATATACTTAAACTTAGGAATATTATAGTAGGACTATATGAAAATATTAATTAGAGGTGTACTAATTAATGAAATTAGAGAAAATCAAACAAAAGTTTGAATATAGAAGGTCTAAACCATTAGATATAATGTATAATTATGGAGTCTTAGTTCCAATTATAGAAAGAAATGGACAATTAGAATTAATTTATGAGGTGAGGGCTAAGAACTTAAAAAGACAACCAGGAGAGATTTCTTTCCCAGGGGGAAGAGTAGAATATGGTGAGACTTTTAAGGAAGCTGCTATAAGAGAAACTTGTGAAGAGCTTAATATAAGAGCTAAGAATATCAATGTTATAGGTGAGTTAGATTATTTGGTCTCTCATGCAAATATTTCCATATATCCTTTTTTAGGAGTTTTAGAAAATATGAAGTCTGAATGTATCGATTATAGCAGAGATGAAGTTGATCATATTTTTACTGTACCAATTAACTTTTTTATGGAAACAGAACCTAAAGTTCATTATATAGATTTAGAAGCTGTTATTGGGGAAGATTTTCCTTATGATAAGATTCCAAATGGCAAAGGCTATTATTGGGATAAAGGTAAGTATTCAGTTTATTTTTATGAATATAATGATTATATTATATGGGGAATGACTGCAAAGATTACTAAAAACTTTATAGATATAATTAAAAGCTAATATAAGTGGAGAACTTATATTAGCTTTTAATTTTCATTTATTCTAGGGTTTTGATTAGTCGATTCTTTTCCCAAGTGTTTTAAGTCTTTAATAAGAAATTGGGCTGTAATTATAGAGGCAATTACATCTGACACAGGTCCGGCTAACCAAACTCCAGTTAATTGGAAAAACTTTGGAAGTATTATTAAAGCTGGTATAAGGACTAATACTTGTCTTGATAGACTTAGAAACATAGCCTGTTTTGGTTTACCTATAGCTTGAAAATAATTAGAACTTACAATTTGAAATCCTATTATAGGCAACATAGATAGATTAATTCTCATAGCTCTAGAAGCCACCTGTATTAACTCCTTTTCATTTTTACCAAATAAACCTATTAGTTTTTCAGGAATTGTTTGAGTAAATATAAATCCTATAGTTACTATGATTGTTGCAAATAGAACAGCCAGTTTTAAAGTTTCTTTTACTCTATCATATTTTTTCGCACCATAGTTATATCCTATAATAGGTTGAGCTCCTTGGTTAATTCCAAATATAGGCATAAGCACTAACATGGTAATACTATTTATAACTGCCATACTAGATGTAGCTATATCTCCTCCGTAGTTTTTAAGATTATTATTTAAAAGAACAGTTACCATACTTGCTGCAATTTGCATACTAAATGGAGCTAATCCAATAGAGATTATTTCTTTTATTATAGATTTTTTTAATTTCAAATTTTCACCTTTTAATTTAAGGAGACCTTTGCCTTTGAAAAAGTAACTTAAAACCCATATACTAGAAGCTCCTTGAGATATAATAGTTGCAAGGGCAGCTCCTTTGATTCCCATATTAAATATGAATATAAATATAGGGTCTAAAATAGTATTTAATATGGCACCTATAAGCATAGTCCCCATGGCCATTTTAGGATTTCCTTCTCCTCTAATAAAGTTATTTAGTCCAAATCCTATGGCTTGGAGTGGTGCTCCAAGTAAAATGATTTTCATATAATCTACAGAATAAGGAAGAATCGTTTCACTAGCACCAAAAGCTTTTAGAAGTGGTTCTAAAGTTAAGAGGCCTAGTATACCAACACCTAGGGAAATTAAAAGTAATAAAGTGAATGAATTTCCAAGGATTTTTTCAGCTTCTTCTTCTTTTTTTTGTCCTAGCTTTATAGAAACTAATGCATTTCCTCCAAGTCCAATAAGCATTCCAAAGGCCATAAGTATTAAAGAAATAGGATATCCTACAAATATTCCTGCAATACCTAAACTACCTACCCCTTTACCGATAAAAATTCTATCCACAATATTATAGAGGGCATTCACTAACATACCTATAATGGCAGGAATAGAGAATTCTATGAGCAATTTTCCAATATTTTTTTCACCAAGTTGTTTTGAACGATTCATATTATTCCTCCTTGTACAATATAGTTATAATCAAATTACAGTTTTCCACTGTAATAATTATCAATTTCTTAGATACTAATATAGTCTTCTTTTCTAATCATTAAATACATTTCTTTGGCTTCTTATCTTAGCCATA
>NZ_VULR01000025.1 GCF_009696605.1 Anaerosalibacter bizertensis
GCGAGCGATAGCGAGTTTATTTACCCTTGACGGGATTAAATAAATAATCTTAGACTTGCAAATAAATTCAAGAAAGTTTAAATATATTGTTCGGTAAAAAACTGTCCAAAAAAGTGTTGACATGTCAATTTTACAGATTGAAATCTTCACAAGAATAATTGTTGGAATATATTCATCTTTCTATAATTTATTCTGCAAGAAATTTTATGTTTTATGAATTTGTATTGAATATAATTAAATGTTTTACAGATTTTGTCGATAATAAAGAAAGAGGACTAAAATAGTCTTAAAATAAAAAGAAATTTAAATTTATTGAAGGAAAAACTATATATTTGTAGAATAAGCATAGTCTAGGGAAAGTGTGTGGAAAATAAAATGGAATATTAATTCTATAAAAACTTGTAAAATATGAAGCACAGTCTTGCAATGTATGTAGGAGTGATGAAAATGTCCATTAATTTAAAGAAACTAAAAATGTTTCTAAAGGATCCAGACAAGAAGCCTTATTATAAAATATTTTTTGAAGCTTTAAGAGCTGGGATTAAAGAGAAAGAATTACCAAGGCATTATTTTAGTAAATTACTTTATAGGAAAGATGTTAATAATTATTTAGATTATGTTGGTTCATTTAGAGGAGTGAAAATCGTAAAAGATCTAAATAAAGATAATGATAATGCAGCAGATATTTTAACAAATAAATTATTGTTTGATTACTTTTTTAAGGATAAAGAAATTAGGATTCCTAAAATGCTGGGCTATAATATTAAAAATGTATTTTATAACAATAATCAAAAGATAGAGGTTAGGAATAAAGAAGAATTTATCCAGCTAATGAAAAGGTGGAACTCTGGTAATGATGTATTCTGCAAACCAATAAAGGGTATGCAAGGGCAGAATTGTTATAAGCTTAGGACTAATTCTGATAACTATATGATTGAAGATAAGAAATTCCATAATATAATAAATGGTTCTTATATTTATCAAGAAGTGATAAAACAGCATAGTAAAATAAATGAAATTTATGAAAGTGCAGTAAATCCATTACGAATAGTGACATATTTAGATGATGATAATAATATACATCATATATCTTCCTTTATGACTTTTGGTATAGGTAAAAAAAATGTATCAAATAATAGTTCAGGTGGAATATTTATACCTGTTGATTTAAATGAGGGAAAACTAATAGGAGAAGCTGTTCAATATCTTGAATATGGTGGGCTACAGTGTACTAATCATCCAAATAGTGGAGTTGAATTTGATGGGTTTAAGGTACCATTCTTCGAAGAATCTCTTAAAATAATTGAGAAAGCAGTTGAGTATCTGCCAATAAAACTTTCTGGATGGGATATTGCAATAACAGAAGATGGCCCTTGTATAATAGAGGGGAATTCCTTTCCGTCTATGGCTTCTATGGATATAGGTTATGGAGGATTAAAGAGCCACCCTATCTTAGGTGAAGTAATTGAAAAGTTTTGATTAACTATCTTTTGAGATATTACTTTCTTACAATATCATAATAAAAAGTAAAGATAGAAAATATGTGTTTTTTTGTCAAATATAAGTTGTGAGAAAGGTCAATATTTGTTATACTTATCATGTGTAAATAACAAGTCTATATGAAAAATAAATTGGAATTTTCAATATCTAAAGCATCTATTATACTTGAATACTTTACATATATGAATTTAATAATATATTTATTGTTAAGTAAGGTTTTATTGCTTTTTCTTACTGCTTTCTAGATATAAAGGAGTAAGACAAGCTGTAGAACCTATTTATATAAATAAAATAATATATAAGTAAGTTGTTGGGAGGTGTGTATTGGAATTAAACTTTAAATATTAAAGCAAAAAAAGTAAATATAAGTATCTCTTAAAAACCAATAATTTGTTAAGAAAGTGTGAAGCTTTAAAAGGAGAAAGAGATTATGAAAAAAAACCTATCATTAATTGTTTCGTTAATTACCATTATGCTTTTATTTTCTGTAGTGCCAGTAAATGCTTCAAGTAAAATAGCAGATACAGAAACTATAAGATTTGAAGTTAATAAACAGGAGCTATCAGAAGGCGATACTTTCATTTTACAAGCCAATATAGCTGATGATTCTTTAGACGTTGATAAACTTGTAGTTGAATACAGGTTGGAAAATTCAGATGATGTTAAAGAATTAGACTTAGCCTATAATCCTGATAAAGAATTGTGGGAATTAGAAATGGTGATTAATGAAGATTGGCAAGAAGGAGTATGGAAACTAAATGAAGTAAGCTACTTACTTGCAGAAGATGAAATTGTTCAAAAGCTAGAATGGCAGGAGTATTTTACTAATGGAGATTTTATTATAAATAAGAATACTGAGCCAAATATATCTGAAGAAGATACTCAAGATGTGGAACTAGAAGAACCAGATAATTCTATTGTGGAATCAGAGAATACAGAAAGAATAAGCTTAACAACATTAGCGGTAGATAACAGAATTCAAAGACTAAGTAATAGCTCATATCATGAAACTTATTATAATAAAACCTTTGAAGAAGTTTTAGATACTCAAATGTCTAAAGGTCCACAAACAGATCTATATGATGGTAGATGGAAGAATGCAAAAAGAGAAGATGTAGCATATTATCTAAACCCTGAAAATTTCTTACAATTTGGTTCAAGTATAGGCTTAAATCAAAATAATATAGTAGAAGTAACAGCTGATGTACTAAATGTTAGAGAGAAACCAACTACAAGTAGTACAAAATTAACCCAAGTAAAAAAAGGTAGCAAATATAAAGTATTAGATAAATCCAATGTTTGGTATAAGATAACGGCCAATGGTAAAACTGGTTGGGTACATGGTAGCTATGTAAAAGAAACAAGAGAAGAGCAGAGTACTAGTTCTAATATTAGTTCTGTTCAAGTAGTAGCTGATGTATTGAATATGAGGGAAAAACCAACTGAGGAAAGTTCTAAAGTTTCTAGTGTATACAAAGGTAGCATATATAGAGTATTAGCTGAATCCAATGGCTGGTATAAGATAAATGCTAATGGAAAGACTGGCTGGATTAGCAGTAGTCATGTTGTAGCAACTAGCAATATAAAACATGTTAATTCTGTTCAAGTAGTGGCAGATGGATTAAATTTAAGAGAGAAACCAACTGAAGAAAGTTCTAAAATATCTCAAGTAAATAATGGTGATGTATATATTGTATTAGATGAGTCTAGTGGTTGGTACAAAATAAACAGTAATGGTAAAATAGGATGGGTTTCTGGTGACTATGTTAAAGTAGTTAACAATGTTCCTCGTGAGATGTACCAATTTTTAATTTTGTCAGGTTCATCAGATATAAGTCTTGACGATTTAAATAATGCACTAAAAGGAAAAGGAATATTAGAAGGAAAAGGACAAGCTTTTATTGAAGCAGGAAAACAGCATAATGTAAATGAGCTATATCTACTATCTCATGCACTTTTAGAAACAGGACATGGAAAATCTAAGTTGGCTACAGGAGTATTAGTAGACAAAGTTGATGGAAAAGCAGTTGAACCAAAGACGGTTTATAATATGTTTGGAATTGGTGCATTTGATAGCGATCCTACAAGATTAGGTGCAGAAAGAGCATATAAAGAAGGATGGTTTACACCAGAAGCAGCTATTGTTGGCGGAGCGAAGTTTATATCTGAATCTTATATAAACAATCCTAAATACAAACAAGATACTTTATATAAGATGAGATGGAATCCCTTAGTTCCAGGAATACATCAGTATGCTACTGACATTGGTTGGGCACTTAAACAAACAAAAAACATAGATATTATGATGGAAATTTGTGCACAATCTAGTAGTGCTAATTTGAAATTTGATATACCTAAATATAGTAGTTATATTGAAGAAATAGATGACAAAGAAGAACAAGAAGAAGTAGTAAAAGAAAACCCACCAAAAATAGATAGACTAGAAGTAGTAGCCGACGTACTAAATGTGAGAGCAAAACCAACAACAAACAGTGCCAAACTAACCCAAGTAAAAAAAGGTAGCAAATATAAAGCCCTAGCTGAATCTAATGGTTGGTACAAGATAACAGCCAATGGGAAGACAGGTTGGGTATCTGGAGCACATGTAAAAGAAGTAAAAGCTATACAAGAAAACCCACCAAAGATAGACAAACTAGAAGTAGTAGCCGACGTACTAAATGTAAGAGCAAAACCAACAACAAACAGTGCCAAACTAACCCAAGTAAAAAAAGGTAGCAAATATAAAGCCTTAGCTGAATCTAACGGTTGGTACAAGATAACAGCCAATGGGAAAACAGGTTGGGTATCTGGAGCACATGTAAAAGAAGTAAAAGCTATACAAGAAAACCCACCAAAGATAGACAAACTAGAAGTAGTAGCCGACGTACTAAATGTAAGAGCAAAACCAACAACAAACAGTGCCAAACTAACCCAAGTAAAAAAAGGCAGCAAATATAAAGCCTTAGCCGAATCCAACGGTTGGTACAAGATAACAGCCAATGGGAAAACAGGTTGGGTATCTGGAGCACATGTAAAAGAAGTAAAAGCTATACAAGAAAACCCACCAAAGATAGACAAACTAGAAGTAGTAGCCGACGTACTAAATGTAAGAGCAAAACCAACAACAAACAGTGCCAAACTAACCCAAGTAAAAAAAGGCAGCAAATATAAAGCCTTAGCCGAATCCAACGGTTGGTACAAGATAACAGCCAATGGGAAAACAGGTTGGGTATCTGGAGCACATGTAAAAGAAGTAAAAGCTATACAAGAAAACCCACCAAAGATAGACAAACTAGAAGTAGTAGCCGACGTACTAAATGTAAGAGCAAAACCAACAACAAACAGTGCCAAACTAACCCAAGTAAAAAAAGGCAGCAAATATAAAGCCTTAGCCGAATCCAACGGTTGGTACAAGATAACAGCCAATGGGAAAACAGGTTGGGTATCTGGAGCACATGTAAAAGAAGTAAAAGCTATACAAGAAAACCCACCAAAGATAGATAAACTAGAAGTAGTAGCCGACGTACTAAATGTAAGAGCAAAACCAACAACAAACAGTGCCAAACTAACCCAAGTAAAAAAAGGTAGCAAATATAAAGCCTTAGCTGAATCTAATGGTTGGTACAAGATAACAGCCAATGGGAAAACAGGTTGGGTATCTGGAGCACATGTAAAAGAAGTAAAAGCTATACAAGAAAACCCACCAAAGATAGATAAACTAGAAGTAGTAGCCGACGTACTAAATGTAAGAGCAAAACCAACAACAAACAGTGCCAAACTAACCCAAGTAAAAAAAGGTAGCAAATATAAAGCCTTAGCTGAATCTAATGGTTGGTACAAGATAACAGCCAATGGGAAAACAGGTTGGGTATCTGGAGCACATGTAAAAGAAGTAAAAGCTATACAAGAAAACCCACCAAAGATAGATAAACTAGAAGTAGTAGCCGACGTACTAAATGTAAGAGCAAAACCAACAACAAACAGTGCCAAACTAACCCAAGTAAAAAAAGGTAGCAAATATAAAGCCTTAGCTGAATCTAATGGTTGGTACAAGATAACAGCCAATGGGAAAACAGGTTGGGTATCTGGAGCACATGTAAAAGAAGTAAAAGCTATACAAGAAAACCCACCAAAGACACCATCAAAAATATCTGTGTTTTTAGATGCAGGTCATGGTGGAAAAGATCCAGGAGCCGAAGGTAATGGTTTAAATGAAAAAGACATTGCTTTATCAATTGCTCTTAAAACAGGAGAAATATTGAAAAATCATAATATTGATGTTAAATATTCAAGAACTACAGATGTTTTTGTAGAGTTAGCTGATAGAGCTAGTATGGCGAATAATGCTAATTCAGATATATTTGTATCTTTCCATTGCAACTCCTTTACTGATAGCTCAGCAAAGGGAACTGAAACTTATCATTATCCGGGTAGTGCAGAAGGTGCTAAATTAGCTAAATCTATTCAAGATAGCATAATTAAAAATGGAGTCTATAATGGTGATAGAGGAGTTAAAGAAAATACTTATTTAGTATTAAAGCAAACAAAGATGCCAGCTGCACTAGTAGAAATGGCTTTTATAAGCAATAGCCAAGATGCAAATATTCTAAAAAACAGACAAAATGAAATGGCAAATGCAATAGCTATGGGAATTTTAGACTATTTAGAAATTCCTTATAATGAAACATCAGAAGGCTTATATAGGGTACAGACAGGAGCATTTAGCCAAAGAGAAAATGCACAGAACTTAGTAGATGAATTGAAAGCAAAAGGCTACGAAGCTATGATTGTAGAAAAAGGTGGAATTTATAAAGTTCAAGTAGGAGCATTTAGTCAAAGAGGAAATGCAGACAAATTAGCTGAACAATTAAAAGCTGATGGATTTGAAGCTATAGTAGTAAGATAAGCATTTAAATTCGTCTATATGCCTTGGAGAAAATTTAGAGAAGAAACCTTTAGTTAAAATAACTTAAGGTTTCTTCTATTATTTTTTATAAAAAACAATAGTAAGATTTCTCCTATTTTTCTATATAAGAAGTAGATAGAAAAATAGGAGGGATTTTTATGTCTGAATTATTCGATATACATCCATTAGTAGTGGATAAAGATATAGCAACTGCATTGGGCCTAAATGAAGCAATAGTACTTCAACAAGTACATTATTGGATAGAGATAAATAAAAAGCATAAAAGGAATTGTCATAAAGGTAGATATTGGACCTACAATACTATAGAAGAATGGCGAGAAGAATTTCCATTCTGGAGTACCTCGACAGTGAAAAGAACATTTAAAAGATTGAGAGATAGAAAAATAGTTATTGTGGATAACTTTAACACATACCAAATGGATAGAACCCTTTGGTATACAATTGACTATGAAGAATTAGAAAAAATAATGGAAAAGTCTCTAGATTCTAAAGAAGACCAAAATAATACAATGAAAGGGTCAAAAGAAATAGTGGAGGATAATCAAAATGACACAATGGAAGAGTCTAAAAAGAACCCAGCAATACCAGAGACTTCTACAGAGATTACTCCAGAGATTTCTAATCAGTCTATCAGTCAGTCTATAGAAAAAGATGAAAATATAAAAAGAGATATGAAAAAAGATACAAAAAAAGAAAGACAGATTGACAGACAGACTACACAGCAAAAGAAAATAAATCTAGATTATGAAACAATAATAAAAAGATGTGAGCTCTATGCCATAGATGAGAAGTATAGGGATGCAGTAGCCCATGCAATAAAGCTACTGTTATTTGATATTAAAAAATCTAAATGGATAAAGATTGGAGATAACTATATATCTGCAGAAACAGTGGAGAAGGATATAAACAAGCTAAATTTCTTCACTGTTGAACATGCAGTAAATAAATTTAAAGAAGCAAGTAAGTCTATGAGAATTCGGAATCCTATAGCCTATTTAAAGGTGTGTATATACAACTCAATAAATGAAATGGCAGTGGACATAGATTCTAAGTTGAGATATGAGGGATTGATAGATTGAGTGATTAAATTCCTTAGTAAACCAAAAATGGTATATATAATTGTCGAACGATATTGAATAGGGAGGAAAATTTTGTTATAATTTAAACATAGGACTACAGACCTATGGTATTGGGATCAATGAGTCCCGGGATATAAATACTACTATAGTTTTAAATTTTGGGTAAATAGATATAAAATAATGGGTAAAACCCCATACCATAAATAGTATGTGCAAAAAATAAAATCTATAATACTATTAATATTAGATTCTTAAATGTCTGCAGATAATGTTTCATAGACACAAGTATGCAAAAATAGGAAATTGTATTTTTAGGCTGATATAACTTGGCATATTACATTGAAAAATGGGGAAAATTTTGGTATAATTTTAATACAATACTTTGGACCTAATTAATTTAGGCCTTTAAATATATCTAGCAAATGTCAAATCATAGCAGTACAAAAATATATAACCAATACATATAAAATTCCCCACAAAATACAGTAGATTAACATTACATTATTTTCCAAACAAGATATATATTGGCTATAGAAATATAAAAGATGAAGTTTATTGAAGTTTCTAGTCAGAATTTTCAATAAATGAAATGAGATATTTAGAAATTAAAATGATATATAGATAGTACATATAGCAATTATAGTTAATTATTGATAATGTTTTAAAATTTAATGATTTATAGCAAATTAGATTGAAAGGAGCTTTAAAATATGAAAATACCATTTTCTCCTCCAGATATTTCAGAAGTTGAAATAAATGAGGTAATAAATACGTTAAGATCTGGTTGGATAACAACTGGACCTAAAACAAAATTATTTGAAAAGAAAATAGCAGAATACACTAATACTTCTAAAGCAGTATGTTTAAATTCAGCTACAGCAGCAATGGAAATGACTTTAAGACTTTTAGGTGTTGGCGAAGGAGATGAAGTAATTACTTCATCTTATACGTATACAGCATCTGCAAGTGTTATTCATCACGTTGGTGCAAAAATAGTTCTTGTAGATAATGCCAAAGACTCCTTTCAAATGGATTATGAAAAATTAGGACAGGCAATCACTGAAAAGACAAAAGCTATTATTCCTGTAGATGTTGCTGGAGTTATGTGCGATTATGATAAAATATTTGAAGTAGTAAATAGTAAAAAAGCTTTGTTTAATCCATCAAATGAAATACAAAAAGAAATAGGAAGAGTTGTTATTTTAGCTGATGGAGCCCATTCTTTTGGAGCTACATATAAAGGTAGGAAAAGCGGAGAAGTTGCAGATTTTACATGTTTCTCATTTCATGCAGTAAAAAATTTGACTACTGGTGAAGGAGGGGCAGTTACCTGGAAAGATATTCCTAATATTGATAATGAAGATATATATAATGAATTTATGCACATTTCACTTCATGGTCAATCAAAAGATGCACTTTCTAAAACAAGACTTGGAGATTGGGAATATGATATTTTATCTCCAGCTTATAAATGTAATATGACAGATATTATGGCATCTATAGGATTAGGACAATTGAAAAGATATCCTGAAATATTGAAAAGAAGAAAGGAAATTATAAAATTGTATGATAAATTGTTAAGTAGTAGCAATGTAGAAGTTTTGAAGCATTATGATAAAGATTTTTCATCAAGTGGGCATCTATATTTTGTAAGACTATTAGGAAAAGATGAATCTTATAGAAATAAAGTTATAAAGAAGATGGCAGAAAAAAATATAGCTACAAATGTTCATTATAAACCACTACCAATGCATACAGCATATAAGAAATTAGGATTTGATATTAAGGATTATCCAAATGCTTTTGATATGTATAGAAATGAGATTACATTGCCACTGCATACGTTGCTTACAGATGAGCAGGTGGAGTATGTAATTAAAGAGTTTAATAAGCTTATAAAAAAATAATTTTTAATGAAATGTTATTAAAGCAAGGGGTGGATCTTTTGTATATCAAAATATTCAAACGATTTTTTGATGTTGTTTTTTCAATAATACTTATGCCATTTTTTTTTATTTTATATATAGTAGTAGGAATAGCTATTAAGCTAGATGATGGTGGACCTATATTTTATTGTGGAGAGCGTCTCGGAAGATATGGGAAACTATTTAAAATGTATAAATTCCGTTCTATGAAAGTCAATGCTCCAGACATAAGAAATGAGGATGGCTCAACATTTAATTCAGATGATGATCCTAGATTAACAAAAATGGGGAAAATATTAAGAAAAACAAGCATAGATGAAATTCCACAGATATTAAATGTATTTAAGGGGGATATGAGTTTTATAGGACCTAGGCCTGATTTGCCAGGAGCTATGAGTAAGTATTCTGGTGACACAAGAAAAAAATTAAATGTAAGACCTGGAATAAGCGGATATAACCAAGCTTATTACAGAAATTCAGTAGAGACATCTGAAAAACTCAAAAATGATGTTTATTATGTAGATAATATATCTTTTATAATGGATTTGAAGATATTTTTTAAGACGATACAGAGTGTTTTGTTTAGAAAAAACATATATATAAATGAAGAATTTAAAAAACAGAAAATATAATAAAGGTGTTAAATATGAAGAAAAAAATTATGATTATTGGAGCTGGAAGATTACAATTACCAGCAATTATTAGAGCTAAAGAATTGGGACATGAAGTAATATCAGTAGATATGAATCCAAATGCTGTAGGTTTTAGATATGCTGATGTAAAATGCGTAGTTAGCACTAATGATATTGAAGGAGTGTTAAAGGAAGCAGAGAAATTAAAACCCGATGGAGTAATGACTTTAGCCACAGATATGCCTGTAAGGACTGTTGCTGCTGTTGCAGAAAAATTTAATTTGAATTCTATTGATAAAAAAACAGCTATTAAAGTTACAGATAAAAGTGAAATGAGGAAAGCTCTGAGGGGTAAAAACATTCCAATACCAAAATTTTTTATAGTTAATAACTATGAAGAATATAAAAGTGCAATAAAAAATTTTAGTGGGGTTTTTATTGTTAAACCAGCAGATAGCTCTGGAAGTAGAGGTGTTTTTTTAGTAAGAGAACAAAGACAGGCAACTGAAGCATATAATTATAGTTTTAAATTCTCTCAAAGCGGAAAAGTTTTAGTAGAAGAATATATGATTGGACCCGAAGTTAGTGTTGAAACATTTTCTATTAATGGTATTGTAAATGTTATTGCTATTACAGATAAAAAAATTACAGGTGAACCTTACTTTGTAGAATTAGGACATAGCATACCATCTTCATTAGATACAGGAATAATATTAGAAATAAATAAAGTTGCAAAATCAGCCGTTGGCTCAATAGGTATAAAAAATGGACCATCACACACAGAAATGATAGTTACAGAAGAAGGGCCTAAAATTGTTGAAATAGGAGCAAGATTAGGTGGAGATAACATAACAACACATTTAGTGCCATTATCCACTGGAATTAATATGATAGATTTAAATATAAAATATGCTTTAAATGAAAAGATTAATATTAAAAGAACACTAAATAAAGCGTCTGCAATACGATACATATCAACCGACATAGGAAAAATAAAGCAAATTAGGGGCATAGAAGAAGTAAAAAATATTAAGGGAATAAAAGTTGTTGAGATGGATAAGAAAATTGGAGATTATATTGGTGAAATAAAAAGCAGTACTGATAGAGTTGGTTATGTGATTTCACAAACTGATAGTGTATTAGAAGCAAATAAAATATGTGAAGAGGCATGTAATAAAATAGAAATAATAACTACATAGTGTAAAAGGGTGAGACAATGAAAAAAGTATTAATTTTAGGTGGAAAAGGAAATGGAACAATAATAGCTAATGCAATAATTGATGCGAATAGAAGAGGGTTCAATGAATTTGAATTTGCTGGATATTTAAATGATGGAGTAAAAAAAGGAAGTTATATTGAGGAATATCCGGTAATAGATACGGTAAGAAATGCTAGCGAATATTTTGATGATTATTATTTTATTAATGCTATACTAAGGATTGATGGTAATAGGAAAAGAATAAATATGGTTAAAGGATTAAATATTCCAGATGATAAACTAGTGACTTTTGTTCATCCTACAGCATATGTTGCACCTAATGTTAAATTATCTCCAGGGGTTGTAATAATGCCTAATGTTTCTATATCATCTAATACTATAATAGGGAAAAATTCACTTGTCATGGTAGGTGCAACAATAGGACATGATAATAAAATAGGAGAATACTGTCATATTGCTGCACAATCTTGTGTTGGTTCATATTTAAAAATTGGCAATGGGGTCCATATTGGACTTAATGCGACAGTAAGGGAACATCTTGCCATTGGAGATAATGCTACAGTTGGAATGGGAACAGTTTTAATTAAAAATGTAGGAGAAAATGAAATATGGGTTGGAAATCCGTGTAGATTTTTAAGATATGCTAAAGAAGAATAGTGAACGATATGTTTGACAAAAGTATATCAATATAAATTAGTTGGATTTTCCATGCTTTGGTTAGTTTTGTTGACTGATAATATATTATTTCAAAATCCAGATGATATGAACATGATTAAAAAGAAGGGAATGCCATGAAAAGAAAGTTATGAATTTATAAATAGTCTAGTAATTAATTTAGAAGAATATAAATTAGATTATTTAGAAACATGACTAACTTTTTAATAATGAGTAGATTAAGAGGTGTATAAATGAAAATACTTAAACTCTCTCCATATTATGAACCGGAACAAATAGCAAGTTCGCATTTTACAAGAGACTTAGAAGAAGCATATATAAATGCTGGTTTTGAAATTGAAATATATACTCCAACACCAACTAGAGGAGTATCAAAAGCAATTCGTGAGAAATATAAAAAAATAAAATATGAAGAGAAGTATGACGGTAAAATTAAAGTTCATCGTTTTGCAATGTTTGCTGAAGGAAAAAATCCTATTTTACGGGCTATTCGGTATATTTTGTGCAATATTGCACAATACTTCAAGGGTATACGTTCAAAAAATATAGATATCATTATAACAGGTAGTACACCACCTACGCAAGGAATGCTTGTAGCATTGATAAAAAGGAAACTTAATGTACCAGTTATTTATAATCTTCAAGATATTTTTCCTGATTCTCTTGTAAATACAGGATTAACTAAAAAAGGTTCTTTTTTGTGGAAGATTGGACATGTTATAGAAAAATATACTTATGAGAATGCAGATAAAATAGTGGTAATATCAGAAGATTTTAAAAAGAATATTATGGATAAGGGTGTTCCAGAAGAAAAAATCGAAGTAATATATAATTGGGTTGATGAAAATGAAGTTGTACCTATAAATAAAAATGATAACATACTTTTTGAAAAATGTAATTTGAATAGGGAACAATTTTATGTAGTTTATGCAGGCAATCTTGGCTATGCACAAAATATTGGGGTTATCTTGAAAGCAGCAGAAAGGCTAATTGAGTATAGTGATATAAAATTTGTTATATTTGGTGGAGGTCAGTTAGAGGATTATTATAAAGATATGGCAAGAAATATGAAATTAGAGAATGTTGTTTTTTTTCCGTTACAACCATACTCTTTGGTATCAAATGTTTACAGTCTTGGAGATGTATCTATTGTATCTTGTAAGGAAGGGTTTGGAAAAAGTGCAATGCCTAGTAAAACATGGAGTATAATGTCGGCAGCTACAGCTGTTGTTGCAAACTTTGATGTTGACACAGATTTACATAGAATTATTGAAAATAATAAAGTGGGCTTATTTACAAAAGCTGGGGATTATGAAGGATTGAAAAATGCTATATTAGAGTTATATCGAGATAGGGAATTGTGTACTATAATGGGTAGGAATGGGAGAGAATTTATATTAAATAATTTAACTAGAGGCGTGGGTACACAAAGATATCTTAATGTTATTAAAGAACTGGAGGAGTAATATATGTTCAAGGATAAAATTCTAATGATCACAGGTGGTACAGGTTCCTTTGGAAATGCGGTACTAAAGAAATTCTTAAATACTGATATAAAAGAGATTCGTATATTTTCTCGTGATGAGAAAAAGCAGGATGATATGAGAAAACTATATAAAAATGATAAGATTAAATTTTACATAGGTGATGTTAGAGATATAGCTAGTGTTAAAAATGCTATTCATGGTGTAGATTATATTTTTCATGCAGCAGCATTGAAACAAGTTCCATCATGTGAATTCTTCCCAATTGAAGCTGTAAAGACCAATATATTAGGTACTGATAATGTACTTACAGCTGCTATAGAATGTGGAGTTAAGAAGGTTATTTGTCTTTCTACAGATAAAGCAGCTTATCCTATAAACGCAATGGGGATTTCAAAGGCTATGATGGAAAAGGTATTTGTTGCTAAATCAAAAACTGTATCACCAGATAGGACTGTTATATGTGGTACCAGATATGGGAATGTAATGGCATCTCGCGGTTCAGTTATTCCATTATTTATTGAGCAGATAAAAAGTGGACAGCCTCTGACTGTTACTAATCCAGGTATGACAAGATTTTTAATGAGCCTTGAAGAAGCAGTAGAACTTGTAGTATTTGCATTTAAAAATGCTGAATCAGGAGATATTATGGTTCAAAAATCCCCTGCATCTACTATAGGTGATCTAGCCCAAGCAATTAAAGAATTATTTAATGCAGACAATGAAATAAAAATAATAGGTACTCGCCATGGGGAAAAATTATATGAAACCCTTCTTACAAAAGAAGAATATTTAGTAGCACAAGATATGGGTGGATTTTTCAGAGTACCAGCTGATAAGAGAGATCTTAATTATGATAAATATTTTGTTGAAGGTAAGAAAGAACTGGCAACACAAGAGGAATACAATTCTCACAATACTGAGATTCTTAATGTTGAGCAGATAAAAGAAAAGCTACTTCAGCTTGATTATATTAAAAAAGAATTACATTATTTTAATTTAGATGAAGCAGTTGCTACTAGAGAGTTGGATATATAAAAGTTATGAAAGGCAGGTATATACAATGAAAATATTGGTAACTGGAGCAAGAGGTTTTGTAGGAAAAAATCTTATAGCTGAATTGAAGAATAGAGGATATGAAGATATTTTTGAGTACAATAGAGATACAGATAGATCACTTTTAGATAAATATGCTCAGGAATGTGAATTTGTATTTCATCTTGCAGGAGTAAACCGTCCTAAAGATGAAATAGAATTTATGGAAGGAAATTTTGGATTTACTTCTGAGTTATTAGAAGCACTAAAAAAGCACAATAATAAAGCACCTGTTTTAATGACATCTTCTATACAGGCAACAAAAGATAATCTTTATGGTAAAAGTAAAAAAGCAGGTGAAGATCTACTATTTAATTATAGTGAAGATACAGGGGCTAATGTATATGTATATAGATTACCAAATTTATTTGGTAAGTGGTGCAGACCTAACTATAATTCTGTTATAGCTACATTTTGCCATAATGTTGCAAGGGATTTAGACATTCAAATAAATAATCCTGAAGCTAAACTTACTTTAGCATATATAGATGATGTAGTTCATGAATTGATCAATGCATTAGAAGGCAATGCTACATTAGAGGGAAAATATTGTACTGTACCTATAAAACATGAGGTGAAGTTAGGTAAAATTGCTGAATTGCTTCAAAGTTTTAAAGAAAGTAGGAAGGAATTAAGCATTCCAGATATGAATGATCCATTTACTAAGAAACTTTATAGTACATATTTAAGTTATTTACCGAAAGACAAATTTTCTTATCCATTAAAAATGAATGTAGATAATAGAGGTTCATTTACAGAATTTATAAGAACCCCTGAAAGAGGACAAGTTTCAGTAAATATATCAAAACCAGGAATTACAAAAGGAAATCACTGGCATCATACTAAGAATGAAAAATTTCTTGTAGTTAGTGGTGAAGGATTGATTAGGTTTAGGAATATAAACTCAGATGAGATAATTGAATATAGAGTTAGTGGAGAAAAATTAGAAGTAGTAGATATACCAACAGGATATACTCACTCAATAGTTAATGTAGGAGATACAGATATGGTAACTATAATGTGGGTAAATGAATGTTTTGATCCGGAAAATCCTGATACATATTATTTGGAGGTTTAATACAATGGAAAAAATGAAGGTAATGACTATAGTAGGTACAAGACCTGAGATAATAAGACTATCAGAAGTAATAAAAGCTTGCGATAAGTATTTTAACCATATATTAGTCCATACAGGACAGAATTGGGACTATACATTAAATCAAGTTTTTTTTGATGAACTAGAATTGAGAGAACCAGATCATTATTTAGATGCGGCTGGAGACAATCTTGGAGAAACTATGGGAAATATAATAGCTAAGTCTTATGAGATACTAAAGAAAGAAGATCCAGATGCACTTTTAATTTTAGGGGATACAAACTCAGCCCTTTCTGCTATTCCAGCAAAGAGGCTTAAAATACCTATATTCCATATGGAAGCAGGAAATAGATGTTTTGATCAAAATGTACCAGAAGAAATAAATAGAAAGATAGTAGATCATATATCAGACATCAACCTTCCATATACAGAACATAGTAGAAGATATCTATTATCAGAAGGTATAAGAAAAGAGCATATATTTGTAACTGGTTCACCTATGACAGAGGTACTAAATAAAAATATAGATAAAATAGAGAACAGCAAGGTATTAGAAGAATTAGATCTTGAAAAGGGAAAATATATATTAGTTTCAGCTCATAGGGAAGAAAATATAGACAATGAGAAGAATTTCTTTTCATTAATGAATGCTTTAAATAATATAGCTGAAACATATCAATTACCAATTATATATTCTACTCATCCAAGAAGTTGGAAGAAGATAGAGGAGAGAGGATTTAAGTTTCATCCATTTATAAGACAATTAAAACCTTTTGGTTTCTTTGACTATAACAAGTTACAATTAAATTCTTTCTGCGTACTATCAGACAGTGGCACATTATCTGAAGAATCGGCAATATTAGGATTTCCAGGAGTACTTATAAGAACATCTACAGAAAGACCAGAAGTATTAGATAAAGGCACAGTTGTAATAGGTGGAATTACAGAAAAAGATATAGTACAAGCAGTAGAACTGAGTAGAGAAATGTGGGAAAACAAAGAAGAAACAGTTATAGCAAATGACTATGTAGATGAAAATGTATCGGTGAAAGTAGTGAAGATAATACAGAGTTATGGAAAGATAGTAGATAAAGTGGTTTGGGGGAAATAGCACTATTATAAGGAGGAAGTGATGGGAAGAATAATTAAACAATTAAAGTGTATGTTTCAAAGCATATTTATTTTTAAAAAGAAAAAAATTAGAATATCTCCTTTAGCTTATTATGATGATGTATGCGTTTTTAAAGAGAATATATATATTGATAGATTTTGTAATTTACATAATGTAAAAATGGATGAATATTCGTATGTTGGTTATAGAACATCTATTGGATGTTGTACGATAGGTAAATATTGTTCTATTGGTGCAGATGTAAAAATTGGATTAGGGAAACACCCAACAAACTATATTTCAACTTCACCAATATTTTATACAGAGAACAATTGCCTTGGAGTTAAATTAGTTCAAGGAACATATTTTAAACAAAATGAAGAAGTAATAATAGGAAATGATGTCTGGATTGGTTCAAATGCAATTATTATGGGAGGAGTAAAGATTGGTCATGGGGCAATTATAGGCTCAGGTGCGGTGGTGACTAGAGATGTAGAACCATATGCTATTGTTGGGGGAGTGCCAGCTAGAATTATAAGATATAGGTTTACTAAAGAAAAAATAGAAGATTTATTAAACATAAAATGGTGGGATTGGGATAGGGAAAAAATAATCGAGAATATTGATAACTTTAGAGCTATAGAGAGGATTATAAAATGAAAATAATACATTTATGTTTATCAAGTTTTTATATAGAAGATTTTGGCTATCAAGAAAATCTTATTCCCAAGTACAACAAAAAAGATGGTCATGATGTTACAATTATAGCTTCAAGATTTACATTTAATCAGGATAATGGAAGTCCTGATTTAGCTCCAATAGGAGAGTATATTAATTCTGATGCTATAAAGGTAATTAGGATAGATTATAAATATAAGTGGTTAGGAAAAATAAATGATAAGCTAAAAATCTATAAAGATACTTATAAATTATTAGAACAAGAAAAACCTGATTTGATTTTTATGCATGGAATTCAATTTCTTGACATGAAAATAGTAGTTAAATATGTAAAAAGAAACCCAAACTGTAAGCTCGTAGCAGATAATCATGCTTCATATGATAACAGTGGAAAAGATATAATATCTAGGGAAATATTACATAAAATTTTTTATAAGATAGTAATTCAAAAGTCTCTTCCATATATTCAAAAAATTTTCATGTTAGCTCCTGGCTGCAAATATTTTGCTAAAGATATGTACAATATTCCCGAAGAGAAAATGGAATATTTATACTTAGGAGCTGATACTGAAAATATTAATTTTGATAAAAAAGAAGATATAAAAACTAGGATAAGAAGTGAATTGAATATTAAATTGAATGATTTTGTTTTAGTGACTGGGGGAAAATTAAGTAAAGGTAAAAACACTAAAATACTTTTAAATGCTTTGAAAAGAATTGATTCAGAGAATATAAAACTTATTATATTTGGGGTTTTTTCCGATGATATAAAAGATGAATTAATGAGGAAAATCTCTCAAGACGATAGAGTGAAGTATATTGGTTGGTTAAATGGGGGAGATGTGTATGATTATTATCTAGCATCCGATGTTGCAATTTTTCCAGGAACAAAATCTGCTTTATGGGAGCAAGCTATTTGTAGTGGATTGCCTTTAATATGTAAAAGATGGTGCGGGATGGAATATGTTGATGTAGGAGGTAATTGTATATTTATTGATGGTGATGATGAGGATAAAATTGTTGAAAATATAGAATTATTAATGAATGATAATGATTTATATGAAAAAATGGCAAACATAGCTAGGACAAAAGGTTATGATATGTTTTCATATGAAAAAATATCTAAGCAAGCAATTGATATTTAGGAGGCATGTATATGAATATACCACTTATTGATTTAAGAAGACAGTATAGCTCTATAGAAGAACAAGCAAACAAAAAAGTTTATGAAGTACTTACTTCTGCCCAATATATTATGGGTGAGAATGTGAAAGAATTTGAGAAAGAATTTAGTGAATATATAGGGGTTAAGCATAGCATATCTGTAGGAAATGGAACGGATGCATTAGTTATAGCCTTAGAAGCTCTTGGAATAGGTGAAGGAGATGAAG
>NZ_VULR01000026.1 GCF_009696605.1 Anaerosalibacter bizertensis
AAAGTATCAAGAAAGTAATTCATTTAAAATTTATAATTGAAAATTTTAAATTGCCGAAAGGCTCTATCTGGTGACTATAGCAGGAGGGTCACACCTGTTCCCATACCGAACACAGCAGTTAAGCCTCTTAACGCCTATGGTACTTGAGTGGTAACGCTCTGGGAGAGTAGGAAGTTGCCAGATATATTCCTGGGTAGCTCAATGGTGGAGCAACCGGCTGTTAACCGGTAGGTTGTGGGTTCGAGTCCCACCCTAGGAGCCATATATTGCCGGGGTGGCGGAACAGGCAGACGCACAGGACTTAAAATCCTGCGATCCTCAAAGATCGTACCGGTTCGATTCCGGTCCTCGGCACCAAAAATATCATCGCGGGATGGAGCAGTCTGGTAGCTCGTCGGGCTCATAACCCGGAGGTCGTTGGTTCAAATCCAGCTCCCGCAACCATTAAACCTTAAATATCCTGGCCCTATGGTCAAGCGGTTAAGACACCGCCCTTTCACGGCGGTAACCCGGGTTCGAATCCCGGTAGGGTCACCAGGGCGCATAGCTCAGCTGGGAGAGCACCTGCCTTACAAGCAGGGGGTCATAGGTTCGAGCCCTATTGCGCCCACCATATTCAATATGGCCTGGTAGTTCAGTTGGTTAGAATGCTAGCCTGTCACGCTAGAGGTCGAGGGTTCGAGTCCCTTCCAGGTCGCCATAATACTGTTTTAAATAAAAATAATTAAATTCTAAAAAACAGTTGACAAATTGGAGTTTAGGCTTTATAATTTTAAGTTGTGTGGAGCATATTTGCTGGTGTAGCTCAATTGGCATAAGCAGAGAACCCAAATCTCTGATTTGGTGTGAATCGCTTAGTCGGAGCAGCTAAGAACAATAACATTGGTTCTTATAGATCATAAAATTAATACTTTTGCTGGTGTAGCTCAATTGGCAGAGCAACTGACTTGTAATCAGTAGGTTGGGGGTTCAAGTCCTCTCACCAGCTCCATAAAACCCGGAGGAGTTCCCGAGTTGGCTAAAGGGGACGGACTGTAAATCCGTTGGCTCAGCCTTCACTGGTTCGAATCCAGTCTCCTCCACCATGCGGGTGTAGCTCAGTGGTAGAGCCCCAGCCTTCCAAGCTGGTTGCGAGGGTTCGATTCCCTTCACCCGCTCCATAAAATGCACCTATAGCTCAGTTGGATAGAGCAACGGACTTCTAATCCGTGTGCCGGGGGTTCGAATCCTCCTAGGTGCACCATATTATTGGGATGTAGCCAAGCCGGTAAGGCACTAGACTTTGACTCTAGCATTCCGCAGGTTCGAGTCCTGCCATCCCAGCCATTATGACCCATTAGCTCAGTTGGCAGAGCACCTGACTTTTAATCAGGGAGTCCGGCGTTCGAGTCGCCGATGGGTCACCATTTGGAGAGGTACCGAAGTGGTCATAACGGGGCGGTCTTGAAAACCGTTAGGGTCTTGCGGCCCACGTGGGTTCGAATCCCACCCTCTCCGCCAAAAAAAATCATGCCATTTGGAGAAGTACTCAAGAGGCTGAAGAGGCTCCCCTGCTAAGGGAGTAGGTCCCTAACGGGGCGCGAGGGTTCAAATCCCTCCTTCTCCGCCAGTTATTTAAATTAATCGTGGGCCTTTAGCTCAGTTGGTTAGAGCGCCCGGCTCATAACCGGTAGGTCCGGGGTTCGAGTCCCTGAAGGCCCACCACTATTTGTTTAAATAATCATTTGGACATGACTGTAGGGGTATAGTTCAGTTGGTAGAACGTCGGTCTCCAAAACCGAATGTCGTGGGTTCGAGTCCTGCTACCCCTGCCAGTCTACATATTTTTACTTTAGGGCGCATAGCTCAGCTGGGAGAGCACCTGCCTTACAAGCAGGGGGTCATAGGTTCGAGCCCTATTGCGCCCACCATATTAACCTAAAGTTAAATTTAGGGCCTGTAGCTCAGGTGGTTAGAGCGCACGCCTGATAAGCGTGAGGTCGGTGGTTCGAGTCCACCCAGGCCCACCATATAAAATTGGGGCCTTTAGCTCAGTTGGTTAGAGCGCCCGGCTCATAACCGGTAGGTCCGGGGTTCGAGTCCCTGAAGGCCCACCAATTATTGCCCAGATAGCTCAGTCGGTAGAGCAGGGGACTGAAAATCCCCGTGTCGGTGGTTCGATTCCGCCTCTGGGCACCATATATTTTTTGATTTTAATATTTCAATTATTATTGGGATGTAGCCAAGCCGGTAAGGCACTAGACTTTGACTCTAGCATTCCGCAGGTTCGAGTCCTGCCATCCCAGCCATAAAAAAAGAGTAGAAAAATTTCTACTCTTTTTTTATTTTATTATATTTTTTATTGTAGAACGAACTATATTTTTAATATTATCTAGAACTAAACTGTTACCTATCTTCAGTAGTATTATATTTGAAGGTAGATTGAAGCTTGTACTATCTATGACATCTATTTTATTTTCATAACCTTTTAAATCTAAATAAAAACTTTTCTCTCTACTAGATAGTAGCCCTTCTTTAACTTGAAATTCCATATTTAATATACCTTCATCAGTATTCCAATCTAAATTATAAAAACTTCCATAATCTATATAGGAATCTATTTTTAGAGGATCTGTTTTACAATACAGTTTCATCATATCATTGATGAAACTTATATTTTCAATTTTTATATTTATTTCATCTTCAAAGGGAGAATGTAGTATACGTATAGTTTTGTTCTCATCTATTATATCTAGTGCTTTTAAAATAAAAGGCAAATAATATAAGTCATCATAATTATGCTTTAAAATAAGTTTTCTTTTTTCTTTTTGTCTCTTATTTATATAACTATAATAAAGAGATATACAATCCTTTCCTGATAGTGTGTCTTCTCTATTAATTCCAATATACTTTTCAATAGATTTAAGTTTAAAATTTTGAAGTGGAAACAATTCTTTGTTATCTCTTATTATTCTATAGAGGTCCATATTTTTATTTTTTGGTATATTGTATTTAATATCGTATTTTCTATATTTGCTATTTAAAAAAGGTATATCAAAGGTATTACCATTAAATGTCACAATGTATTTACTTTCTTCTATATCATGTATCAAACTTTTTAAAAGAAGTTTTTCTTTTTCAGGGGAGTTTAAAAAATACTGTTTTAAAGTATATTTTCCTTCATTATAAATTAATAAACCAACTAAATAAATAATATCCTTAACTCTACTAAATCCAGTAGTTTCAATATCTAAAAAGCAAACTTGACCATCATCAAAATATTTTTCTATATTTAAATCATAATCAATATTATAATATATTGTTTCCATTATTTATTCTCCTTTATCTATCATGTTATAATAAATATGCTATACTGATTATAAATTATATATATTATCAATCAGAAAATCAAATTCATGTAAGGGGGAATATAATGGAGTTTAACAGCTTTATTAATAGATATCCATCCCAAAGGATGACTGTGTTTGCAAAGAAAGCTATGGTTGCTACATCTCAGCCATTAGCTGCAGAAGCTGGCTTAGAGATTATAAAAAAGGGTGGTAATGCTATAGATGCGGCTATAGCAACTGCTGCATGTCTTACAGTAGTAGAACCCACTTCAAATGGCATAGGAGGAGATGCATTCGCTATAGTATGGCATAAAAACAAACTACATGGTTTAAATTCTAGTGGGCCAGCACCAAAGAGTTTAACTATTGAAAAGCTAAAGAATAAAGGATATAAAACAATGCCTACTCATGGATTTATACCTGTTACAGTACCTGGAGTTCCATATGCTTGGAGAGAACTGTCTAAAAGATTTGGAAATCTTCCTTTAAAAGAGGTTCTTGAACCTGCCATAGCATATGCAATAGAAGGATATCCAGTTTCACCAATAGTATCTGAGAACTGGAAGGAAGCCTTTAACAAATATAAAAAAAATTTAAAAGGTGAAGAGTATGAAGAATGGTTTAAAACTTTTACCATTGAAGGAGAATTTCCTAAGCCAGGAGTTTTATGGAGAAGTAAAGACATGGGAAGAACTTTGACAGAGCTAGGAGAAAGTGAATGCCTATCTTTTTATGAAGGCGATATAGCGGAAAAGATTGATAAGTTTTCAAGAAAATATAATGGATATTTGGGAAAAGAAGATTTATTAGAATTTAAGCCAGAATGGGTTAATCCAATTAGCGTTAATTATAGAGGATACGATATATGGGAATTGCCGCCTAATACTCATGGATTAGTAGTTTTAATGGCATTAAATATATTAAATAATTTCCAATTAGAATATGGAAAAGTTTCTTCACAACATATAATTATTGAAGCAATGAAGCTTGCATATGAAGATGGTTTGAGATATATTACGGATTATAATAAGATGAAAGTACCTGTTAGTAGGCTTTTATCAAAAGAATATGCATATAAAAGAGCTAAACTTATAGGAGAAAAAGCAATTAGACCAATTCATGGTAATCCTAATTTAGGAGGAACGGTATATTTATCTACTGCTGACAATGAAGGCAATATGGTAAGTTATATTCAAAGCAATTTTATGGATTTTGGTTCTGGTCTTGTAGTTCCAGGCACAGGAATTAATTTACACAATAGAGGTTGTAGTTTTTCATTAGATAATTCATTAGATAATTGTCTAGAACCAGGGAAAAAGACTTATCATACTATTATACCAGGGTTCATAACTAAGAAAGATAGACCTATAGGTCCATTTGGAGTAATGGGAAAATATATGCAACCTCAAGGGCATGTTCAAGTTGTTACAAATTTAATAGATTTTAATCATAACCCTCAAGAAGCATTAGATCGTCCACGTTGGCAATGGGTTGGAAATAAAGAAATATTAGTAGAACCAAACTTTTCAAAAGATATAGTAGAAAATTTGATAGATTTGGGACATGAAATTAAATACTCAGAAGATATTGGAAGCTTTGGTAGAGGACAAATAATTTTAAGAAAAGATAAAGTTTTAATAGGTGGCACAGAACCTAGGGCTGATGGCAATATATCTTCTTGGTAATGATTCTGAAAGGAGTAATAATATGAATAAAAAAATTGATATAAAAAGTTTATATAATTTAGATGATAAAGATTTAGATAAATTATCAAATGAAGAAATATTAGAAATTATGAGTAATTTAAATGAAGAGCAACTTAAAAAAATTGGAACAATGTCTATATATGATAGTTTTTATGGTGTTTTAGAGTGTAAAGAAATGATGAATGAATTTAAAGTTATAGAGAGGATTGGATCTAAAGAAGAAAAAGAAGCAATTGAAAATTATTATAATGATTTATTGGAATTGACTTATAGTTTAGATGAAAAAGTAAGAGAAGAAGATGATAAATTAGAAACAGTAAAAAATATAAGAAAAGGCTTATATCAACTTTCAAATTTTTTTAAACCTTATGTAGTAGAAATATCTTATATTAACGAATTAGCTAATCATTATTTTAATAAATATATGATGAAAGGAACACAGAACTTAGACAATTTAGACCAAGAAATTTTAAATAAACTATATTTAGATATTATGAATTATATAGCTAAGGATAGTAAAAACTATTATTTATTTACTAAAAAAATATCTGCTATAATAAAATTACTTCCTTTTAGGATGACGAAAGTAAAATTTTTAGAGTTAATAGAGACTTCTCTTAGAAAGAACCTGGCTAAATATCCTAAAGAATATGTAGATAATCAGATAAGAGACTATAAAAGGATATTTGATGGTTCCATGGAACCTAGCTATGGTACAAAATTTGATAATTATTTTAGAATGACTCAAGACATAAAACAGAATAAATTCAAGGAATTAACCATAGAAGAGACAGAAAATGTTTTAGAAAACTCCAAAAAGCTTTTAGAAGAAGTAGAACAAATAGATTTTTTTATGATGAATCTAGGTATATTAACCAATAAATTAATAGTAGTGTTTTTGACTAATTTCTTACTTAAAGATATTCAACTAAATGAGCAGCTTGTTAAGGAATGGAAAGAAACTAGAACTTCTTTTGGAAAAGATATATATGAGAAGGTGAAAGAAAAATTAAAGAAAGAAATATCTATTTTAGAGAAAGATTTATTTAAAGCTAATGAATTTTTAGAGAAGATAGGAAATGAAGTTGTTAAGAGAGAATATATTATAGATAAAAAATTAAATCAGGAATTGTTATTTACAAAAAATGTGCTTACTTATTATAATGATATAATTTTTGAAGATGATGAGATACTTTTGTTAGACGATCAAGATTTTATGACTCCAATAGATAAAGACTACTTAGAAGAAATACTTTTAAACTTTATTCAATATATAAATAGATCTATATCTTTAATGTCCAATGTTGAAAGAAAACTTAGAATGAAAAGGTTATTATCTACAATAGAGCTTCCATTTGAAAGACCTGAAGAATTTATGGACTATATGACAGCTTCATTAGATCAAAGAGTAACAAGTAATGATGAAATACTTATTTCAATAAAAAGTCTATACTATTTAATGGAAATGGAAAAATAAAATAATATTATAAAAGTTATATAATCCCTTCAATATGTCAATAATATACTGTGACGATTGGAGGGATTATTTTATGTGTAAAATCGGTATTCCTAGAGGAATGTTTTTCTATGATTATTTTCCTATGTGGAAAGAATTTTTTCAAGAGCTTGGTATTGAAATAATAGTTTCTTCCAAGACAAATAAAGAAATATTAAATTCGGGAATTTCTTCTTGTGTAGATGAAGCTTGTTTGCCAGTAAAAATATTTCATGGACATGTACAGTATTTAAAAGACAAGGTTGATTATATATTTATACCTAGAATTATGAGTATAGATAAAATGGAATATTGTTGTCCTAAGGTATTAGGCCTTCCTGATATGGTAAGGTGTTCTATAGAAAAATTACCCCCAATTATAGATACTCAAATTAATTTAAGGAAATCTAATACTAAGTATAAAAAAGCCATATATGATACTGGAAAGCTTTTAGGAAAGGACTTTTGGGAAGTAAAAAAAGCTTATAAAAAAGCTGAAAAATCTTATGAAAGATATACCTACTTGTTAAACAAAGGTGTAGTTCCCATAGAAGCAATAAAAATATACGATAAAGTTTTTAAAGATATAAATTATAGTTCAAGACATAATGAATTAACTATTATGGTTGTTGGACACTCTTATGCTATATACGATGAATATTTAAATATGAATTTAGTTTCAAAGTTGATGTCAAATAATATAAAAGTTATTACTCCAGAAATGATAAATAAGGATAAAATAAATAGGTATTCTAACAAATTACCTAAGAGAATGTTTTGGACTCATGGTAAAAAGATAGTAGGTTCGGCTTTTAGTTTAATAAAAGAGCAGAAAATAGATGGAATTATTTATTTATCATCTTTTGGATGTGGTATGGATTCTGTACTTGTTGATTTAGTGGAGAGAAAAGCCATAAAAGAAGAAATTCCATTTACATTATTAACTTTAGATGAACAGACAGGAGAAGCAGGAATAAATACTAGAATTGAAGCTTTTATAGATATGATGAAATGGAGGAATAGAGATGAAAATAACATTTCCGCATTTAGGTAATGTTTATATAGCAGGAAAAGCTTTTTTAGAGGAATTAGGTCAAGAAGTAATTCCACCTCCTAGATGTAGTAAAAAAACACTTGAAATAGGGACTAAGTATTCACCAGAAACTATGTGTTTACCTTTTAAAATAAATATTGGCAATTATATAGAAAGTATTGAAAAGGGAGCAGACACTATATTAATAACTGGTAGCTGTGGTCCTTGCAGATTTGGATATTATTCAGTATTGGAACAAAATATATTAGATGATTTAGGATATGATGTAGAATTTATAGTATTTGATCCAATTTATGAAGGTGTAAAAAAACTGAAAAACAATATTTGTAGAGCTTTAAATGTAAAAAGTTATAGAGAGTTAATAAGGGCAGGAAATTTTGGATGGCAGCTTATAAAGAAATCAGATTATTTAACCCAACTTTCCAATGAAACGAGAGCTTATGCTGTCAATAGCTATTTAGTAGATAATATAATGGAATCTTATTATATGGAAGTAGAGAATACTGTTGGTGGGAAAAATATGTTAAGGCTTATGGATGAAGTAGAAAGTTCTCTTAAAGCTGTAAAAATAGATAAGAATAAAAATCCTATAAAAATAGGGATTATAGGTGAAATCTATACTATTATTGAACCTTTTGTTAACTTAGAAATTGAAAAAAAATTAGGACATATGGGGGCTATAGTGGAAAAGTCTTTAACCCCTACTAAATGGGTAGAGCATCATGTTAGTAATTTTCCATTTGGAAGCAAAGAAGAAAATGAAAAGTATAGATTAGCCAAACCCTATATACCTACTTTAGTAGGAGGTCATGGACGAGAAACTGTAGGAAGTGCTATATATTATTCTGAAAAAGGTTTTGATGGAGTTATACAATTACTACCATTAAATTGTATGCCTGAAATAGTAGCTAAAAGTATTTTGCCTACAATCCAAAAAGATTATGATATTCCAGTAATGACATTGGTTTTAGATGAAATGACTGGAGAAGCAGGATATATGACTAGATTAGAAGCTTTCGTTGATTTATTGGAAAGAAAAAGGGAGGAAAAGAAAAATGAAAAATTTCTATATGGGTATTGATGTAGGTTCGGTGAGTACTAATATAGTTATTTTAGATGAAGAAAATAATATAGTATGGAAAAAATACTTAAGAACCCAAGGAAAACCAATAGATATTTTAAAAGAAGGATTAAAAGAAGTTAGAAAAGAATTAGGGGATATTGATATAAAAGGGGTAGGAACTACAGGAAGTGGTAGACAATTAGCTGGTTTAATATTAGGGGCAGATGTAGTAAAAAATGAAATAACATGTCATGCAGTATCAGCCTTAGATTTTATGCCAGATATAAAAACTATAATTGAAATTGGTGGGCAAGATTCTAAAATAATAATTATTAGAGATGGTATAGTAGTTGATTTTGCTATGAATACAGTTTGTGCTGCAGGAACCGGTTCTTTCTTAGATAGGCAGGCTTTTAGATTAGGCGTAGGTATAGAACAATTTGGAAAACTTGCATTAAAATCTGATAATCCAGTAAGAATTGCAGGAAGATGTGCAGTATTTGCAGAGTCAGATATGATTCATAAGCAACAACTTGGACATAATCAGGAAGATATAATTTGGGGACTTTCCCAAGCTTTAGTTAGAAACTATTTAAATAACGTAGGGAAAGGCAAAGAAATATTAGGACCAATAGCATTTCAAGGAGGAGTAGCAGCTAATGAAGGCATTAAAAGGGCTTTTGAAGATACTTTAAAACAAGAAGTATTTATTCCAAAAGATTTTGATGTCATGGGAGCAGTAGGAGTTGGTTTATTAGCAAAAGCAGAAGTAAAAAGGAAAAAAGCTACAAGTTTTAAAGGATTAAATATTTCAAATATAGACTATAAAGTAAGAGGTATGGAATGTAATGATTGTGCTAATCTATGTGAAGTAATTGAAATTCAAGAAGGAAACAATATACTTGCTAGATATGGTGATAAATGTGGAAAATGGACAAATTCAATAAAAGATAGTAGTAAGTTAGCTTGAATATGAAACTTTCATATATAAAAAAATAGGTACTCACTGGAGTACCTATTTTTAAAATTATTAATCTTCTTCAAACTCATCAAATTCCTCATCAATAATAATATCTTCGCTAACTATTTCATCTTCTTCAGAAAATGTTCTAGGTCTATGACAATCACTATCATCACTATGTTCATCTATTTGTTTTGGAAATAGACTTGGGAATGTATTGCAAATTGGAGAAACTTCTGGTGATAATACTGGGAATCCAGTAGATAATACACAAAGTTGTACTGGAACTATTACTTTCTTTTCACAGCTTATACAGATAGCTATAATTAGATTTATGTGAACTTTACCTGTATTAGGATCTATAGTTATGTCTCTCATAATACTATTTGTAGCAATTCTAGCTTCACAATTCACATTGCAGAATTCAGCAAATCTTGGCAAAAATGCTGAATCAAATACTGATGGAATACAAAGCTCAAAGAAATTAGTCATAACTATTGGATTAGTTCTAGGAGCTATTGGAACTCTGCTAGTTAATGTTACTTTATTTCTTCTTCTGCGGCCATCGGAAACTAGTACATCGATTTCTACCAATACATCACCGGATATTTTTACTGTTTGAGTGCCAAATACAGGTGTTCCCTTACCTTTTCTATCACATTCCGAAGTATCTGCAAATATTAATTTTTCATCCTTTAGCCCACTAGGGCCTACAACCTTAATTGGATTGCCTTTACCATCTTTAACAAAATCTCCTCCAGATATAACAGTATCTGGATCTACTTTTAAATTACAAGGATCATTGACATTCTCAGGGTTGAAAAACTTTCTGCATCTTACATCTAATACTCTAACAATTCTTGCATTTCTACCTAAGTGTGGGTGAAAATGTTGATCTGTTATAGTTCTAAGAGCTTGAAGGTTAACTAGTGTAGCATCGTATACTTTTTGTGTGAATATTGGTTCTGGCCTAACCCTCCTTAAACTACCATCCCATTCACATCCAGTAGTAGCATCACAACATCTATCTGTAATTCCTAAATCTATAACATCAGATTTTATATCTTTTATATCAGAACTCATAATTTTCCTCCTTTCACCATCATTAAGTTCTTCCCTCAATGTTAATATATTCTCTTTAGTAAAAATTTGTTACAGTTTCAATAGGAAATTGCATATTTCATTTGAGTATTAATAAATATATATAAAGACTTCTAATAGGTGGTGTATTTATGGCTTTCTATAATGAAAAAGTTTCTATAGCAAGAGATAAATCAAATAATATTTATATACTTTATTGGGAAGAAGGAAAAATAATATATAATTATTTTAATAATATGAATGGAGAAATCATAGAAAATAAAATAATAACAGATGCATTAGAAGAATACGATATAGCTATTGGAATGGATGGAAAAATATATATAGTCTATCAAAATAATTATAATCATTTATTTTTAGCAACTATATTTGGAGAAAAAATAGATTCTATATGTTTAACAGTGAAACCAATTCCAAATGTATATAACTTAACTATTGCATTAGATGAAGGTGAAATACATATATTATACAATATATTATTAGAGGAAAAAGAATATAGATTATACCATCATCATTATGATAAGTATGACTGGTACACAAATATTATAGATGAAATAAAGATATCTGAAGTATTGAATTTTTTTAATATAGAATATTATCAAGATGGGATAATTTTAATATATTATGATTCTTCACAAGTAGAAAATATATATATGAAAAAATATAATAAGAAAGATAAGAAATGGTTGGATAAATTACAAATTACAAAAAATTTGGAAGATAAGTTATACATAGATACTTTATTATATGATGATATTCTTCATCTAACCTATAGCCAATATATTGAAAAGAACTTAGCTATAAAATATGAGAGATTTAAAATACTTGAAGATAGAATAGTAATGGAAAAAGAAAAAATTATGTCTAATACAGAGAATTGTTCATACCCTACTTTTACTTATTTTGAAGATAAGTTATGGTTATCTTGGATAGAATATGACAATGTTTTAAGTAGATATAGTGAATATGAGGGGGAAAGTTGGAGTTCTATATATCTTTGGAATATATCTAAAAGATCTGATATTGTAAGATATAAATATTGTGAATATCCGTTTAAAGGGACTAAAAAAAATTTTAACTATTATTTTGGAAAGATTTATCCTGAGATTTCTTTTATAGGCTTTGGACCTTTAGTAGATGTTGTAGAAATACCTTTAAAAAAAAAGGGGTTAAGTATGATAAGCCAATTTTAAAAGAAGAAAAAAATAATAAAGATGATAAAATAAAAGTACTTGAAAATGAAATAAAAGTACTAACAGAAAGAATAGATTACATAGAAGAGTATTTAAATAGAAGAAGTAGAGGATTTTTCATGAGAAATAAAAAAAGATAGTGCTATTTAGACATTTATAGCACTATCTTTTTTTATTTTTTTATATTTGACTGTATTCATCTTTTTCAAACAGATTTCTTATATCATTCATATTTTTAGTAGTACTTAGAGCCAGCATTAGTTTGATTCTCGCTTTTTGACCTGGAAGATTTCCTCCAAATATAACCCCTAATTTTCTAAGATGTTTTCCTCCCCCTTTATATCCATATGTATCGAGTACTCTTCCAGTAGGACATCTAGAAACCAATACTATGGGGATATTTTTTTCAATACTTTTTTTAACCCCTTCTATCATTTCAGGAGGTAGATTTCCCCTTCCCAACCCTTCAATAACTATACCTTTGTATTCAGATTCTATACAAAAGTTTATAAGGTCTGAATTCATTCCTGGACCTGTTTTTAAAAGTGCTACTTTTGATTCAATGGTTTCAGTATCTATAAAATCTCTAGATACAATATCTCTATAAAAAATAACTTCATCGTTATCAACTATACCCAATGGACCGAATTCTGGTGATTTAAATGTATCCAAAGCTAGAGTATTAGTTTTTGTTACTTCGCTAGCAGCATTAACTTCATTATTCATAACAACTAGAACACCTTTATTTTTAGATTTATTAGATATAGCAGTACAAATAGCAGCTGCAAGGTTGCTAGAACCATCATAACCTAATTCAGAACTGTTTCTCATAGCCCCAGCTACAACTATAGGCTTTTCAGACTTTATAGTTAAATCTAAAATATAAGCTGTTTCTTCTAAAGAATCGGTTCCATGAGTAACTACAACTCCTGTAATACCATCTTTTGCAATCGTTTTCTTAACTAATTTAGTTAATTCCATCATTATTTTTGGTGTTATATGAGGGCTTGGAAGGTTTGAGAAATTTATAATTTCTACATCAGCAAACTTTTCAATATTAGTTACCATTGCCATTATTTCTTCACTAGATAGTGCGGGAATAGCAGCATGGATACGAGGATCTATTTTCATAGAAATGGTTCCTCCAGTAAAAATCACTGCTACTTTATTAGAGTTAGACATTTTTTTACCTCCTAATATAAATTTCTAATAGTATTTTAACATAGATTGGAAACAAAAGAAAAGATAAAAAAAGAAGACTCCTAAAAGGAGTCTTCACATCCACAAGGGATGTCACATAAAACCGTTCAAAAGGGGTATTGGGAATAGAGATCTTATTTGAGGTTACCAGGGGGATAACCACGTTAAAATTATAGCAAATTACGACAAGTTTTGCAATACATTTTTGAAAAAAATTATTTTTTTAAATTCAAATTGTATATAGCTTTAATATAAGGTTAAAATCTTATATAATAAAGTTAAATCAATAATCAAAAAAAGGGGAGTTAATATGAGAAAAGACATTTTAAATACAATTAAAAGTTTAAGAGAAAATGGATATAGTGCAAAACTTTATACAAATATCGAAGACGCAAAAAAAGAGTTAATTGAAAAGATAGATCCTTCTAATACAGTGGGAATAGGTGGTTCCATGACTATATATGATATGAAAATATATGAAGAGTTATTAAACAGAGATGTGGAAGTATATTGGCATTGGATGGCTTCAGATGGAGAAGTAAAGGATATAAGAAATAAAGCTGATAAAGCAGATATATATCTTACAAGTACAAATGCTATTACAGAAGATGGTAAGTTAGTAAATATGGATGGAGTAGGCAATAGGGTAGCATCTATGTTTTATGGACATGAAAAAGTTTTTATTATAGCAGGGACAAATAAAATTTGTAAAGATTATGAAGCTGCTAGGGACAGAATAAAAAAGATAGCTGCTCCTAAAAATGTAGAGAGACTTGTAGCAGATACCCCTTGTAGAATTA
Organism: Anaerosalibacter bizertensis; assembly: GCF_009696605.1. Taxonomy (GTDB): domain Bacteria; phylum Bacillota; class Clostridia; order Tissierellales; family Sporanaerobacteraceae; genus Anaerosalibacter; species Anaerosalibacter bizertensis. The sequence continues at coordinate 13,903 of NZ_VULR01000026.1, forward strand.
CAGGGCTATGTACTGACTGTAGAGCTTCTGCGAGAATTTGTAATATAGAGACTATAATTCACAAGAAACCATCTGATGTGGATATAACAATTTTTCTTATTGATGAAGAATTAGGATACTAGTAGTAGATGAGGTGATAAAGTGGAAGTATATCTAGATAATGGTGCAACAACTAGACCTAGAGAAGAGGTAATTAATGAAATAAATTTTATGTTAAGAGAATCTTATGGGAATCCATCTTCTCTTCATAGATTAGGATTTAATGCTGAAAAAAAGGTTGAGAGAGCTAGAGATATAATAGCTAACTTCCTAAGTGTAAATAAAGATGAAGTATATTTTACATCTGGAGGAACAGAAAGTAATAATATTGCAATTCAAGGAATAATAAATAAGAATAAAAAAAGAGGAAATCATATAATTACAACAGAAATTGAACATCCATCAATTTTAAATATATTTAAATATTATGAAGAAAGCGGATTTAATGTAACTTATCTTAAAGTAGATGAATATGGTTTTATAGATTTAGAAGAATTAGAAAAAAGTATAAATGATTCTACTATACTTGTATCTATTATGTTAGTAAATAATGAAATTGGCACTATAGAACCTGTAGAGAAAATAAGGGATATTTTAAATAAGAAAGATTCTAATGCATATATTCATGTTGACGGAATACAAGCTTTTGGGAAAATCCCTTTAAAATTAAAGGAATGGGATATAGATAGTTTTTCTTTTAGTGGACATAAGATTCATGGACCAAAAGGTATTGGTGGGCTTTATATAAAAAAGGAAACCAATATATCTCCCATGGTATACGGTGGCAATCAAGAAAAAGGGCTCCGTTCAGGCACAGAAAATGTACCAGGAATTGTAGGAATGGGGAAGGCAGTAGAAATAATTAACAATAATTTTGAAGATGAAAAGAAATATATTATGAATCTTAAAAAATATTTATATAAAAATATAAAAAGTAATATACCTAGAATAAAAATAAATAGTTTATTAGATAATAATTTTTCTCCTTATATATTAAATATATCTTTCTTAGGAGTGAAAGGGGAAGTATTATTACACTTTTTAGAAGATAGAGGTATATATGTTTCTACTGGTTCTGCTTGTTCTTCTCATGGACAAGGGAAGAGCCATGTGTTGACAGCTATAGGTTTAAGTAATGAGGAAATTGAAGGAGCCATAAGGTTTAGTCTCTCTCATTTCAATACCAAAGAAGATATAGATTATGTAGTAGAAGAACTTAAAAAATCAGTAGATGAGATTAGACAAATTATGATGAGGTGATCTTTGTGGATAAGGTAATAAGTGTAAGTTTAGGAGAAGTAGCCTTAAAAGGCTTAAATAGAGGATATTTTGAAAGAAAGTTAGTAAAGCAGATAAAAAATGCGACTAAAGACCTAGGCGCTCCTAAAATATATAAAAATCAAGGAAAGATATACTTAGAAGCAGAAGAAATTTATTTTGATCAAATTATAAGCAGGCTTAAAAAGATTTTTGGGATAGTATATATAAGTCCTTGTATAAAGGTTGAAAAGGATATAGAAAGTATAGAACAAGGTGCTATAAATGCATTTAAAGAAGTTTTAGAGCAAAAGGATATTAAAACATTTAAAGTAAAAACTAAAAGAGTAGACAAGGATTATCCTATTAAATCACCAGATGTATCTAGGAGAATTGGAGCTATTATATTAGATAATTTTCCAAATGTAAAAGTAGATGTGCATAATCCAGAAGTATATTTATATATAGATATAAAGGATAGTTGTTATATATATATAGAAAGAATAAAAGCATATGGTGGTTTGCCTATAGGAACCAATGGAGAAGGACTACTCTTATTATCTGGTGGAATAGATAGTCCAGTAGCTGGTTTTATGATGGCAAAAAGAGGAGTAAAATTAAATGCTTTACATTTTCATAGCTATCCCTTTACAAGTGAAAGAGCTGAAGAAAAAGTAAAAAATTTAGCAAGTATAATGGCAAGATATTGTGGCAATATACCTTTCTATAGTATAAATATTTTGAATATACAAAAGGAAATAAATAAAAAATGTCCAGAAGATGAAATGACTATTCTATCTAGAAGGTTTATGATGAGAATTGCTGAAAAAATAGCTAAAGATAAGAATATAAACGCACTAATAACAGGAGAGAATTTAGGTCAAGTAGCAAGCCAGACTATTCAAGGAATTCAAGTAATAAATTCATCGGTAGAAATGCCAATATTAAGGCCATTAATAGGGTTTGATAAAGTTCAAATAATAGATATATCTAAAGAAATTGAAACATATGAAACATCTATTTTGCCTTATGAAGACTGTTGTACTGTATTTTTACCTAAACATCCAGTTACAAAACCGAAACTAGAAGATATTGAGGAATCGGAAAAGAATTTAGATATAGATTATTTAGTAGATAAAGCTATACAAAATATGGAATACTCAATAATAAAAGCTAAATAAAATACTGTATTATGGGAAAAACTTGTTTTTTTATTGACAACAGTGTCGTTTGTGATAAAATTATATTGACAGGGGTGTCGATATAAAGGAAGGAGGTTTGAAGATTATTTGCCCAAAATTGTAGATTATGAAAATAAGAAACAAGAAATTATAGAAAAAGCAAAAGAAGTTTTTGCAAAACGGGGATATTACAACACCAGTTTATCCCATATATCTCACAAATGTGGCATGGGAAGAACTACTATATATCAATATTTTAAGAACAAAGATGAGATATTTTACTATTCAGTAGAAGCTATATTAGTTGATTTACAATTAAAAGTAGAAGCTATCATAGGAGATGAAGAATTAACTTTTTTAGAAAAATTGAAAAAATTAGTATTTGAGCTGACAAATGAATACGAGCATAACTATATTTTTGTTTTATTAGCAGAAATATGGATTGTTTTGCAAAGAGAGAACAATGATCTTTTAAACAAATTAAGAAAATATACTGAGGATTTGAAAAAATCCATTAACAAATTAATTGCTCAAGGCATAGAAGCTAAAGAAATAAAACCTATTGACAGTGAAAGTATGGCTGATACTATATATTCTTTTATAGAATCTTTTACTTTTCAATCTAATGTTAATGGTGATATGGATGTAGAAAGACAATTAAACTCAGTTAATATTTTAATTGATGGCCTAAGAGCATAATAACTAGTAAGGAGGAATTATCGTGGCTGGTGTAAAACAAATTGTAAGCACTGCTTTGATGAATGAAGGTTTAAAATATATAGAAAAAGATCCAATGGAGAATATGCCTAAACTATTAAAATGGGCTGAAAAAATTGTTACAAGGGAAAATCACAAAAGATATTTACAAAGTTTTAAAGAAATAGCTGAAGATCCAGATAGTAACTGGTACAAATTAATAGAAAGATATTTTAGTGAATTATCACCAAGTACAAGAAAGAAATTTATGATAAATTATATGATAAATTCAGGTGTAGTAGGAATACCTATTCAGGATAAAATGGAGAAAAAATATGATTGTAATGTACCATGGGCAATACTAATGGATCCAACTAGTGCTTGTAATTTAAAATGTACTGGTTGTTGGGCTGCAGAATATGAAAAGACAGATTCTTTAAGTATTGAAACTTTAGATAGAATTATAAGAGAAGGAAAAGAAATCGGAATTTATATGTATATATTCTCTGGGGGAGAACCTTTAGTTAGAAAGGATGACTTAATAAAATTAGCAGAAAAGCATAATGATTGTTCATTCCTATCTTTTACAAATGCAACCCTTGTAGATGAAGAATTTGCTAAGAAGTTAGGGGAACTTGGAAACTTTGGCCTTGCAATAAGTGTTGAAGGCTTTGAAAAAGAAACTGATATGAGAAGAGGGGACGGAACTTATAATAAGGTAATAGAGGCAATGAAACTTCTTAAAAAAGAAGGAGTAGTATTTGGGTTCTCAACATGCTATCACAAATACAATACAGATGCAGTAGGTTCAGAAGAATACTTAGACTTCTTAATAGAACAAGGCTGTATGTTTGGATGGTATTTTACTTATATTCCAATAGGAAAAGATGCAGTAACAGATTTGATAGCAACACCAGAACAACGTAAATTTATGTATCAACAAGTTAGGAACTTTAGAAAAGAAAAACCAATATTTGTTTTAGATTTCTGGAATGATGGAGAATATGTTAATGGTTGTATTGCAGGAGGTAAAAATTATCTTCATATAAACTCTAACGGGGATGTAGAACCATGTGCATTTATCCATTATTCAAATGTAAACATTAAAGAAGTAAGCTTGATAGAAGCATTGCAATCACCATTATTTAGACAATATAAGGAAAATCAACCTTTTAACGAAAACCATTTAAGACCTTGTCCATTATTAGACAATCCAGAAAAATTAAGAGACATGGTTAAAAAATCTGGTGCTTATTCTACTCAGCCAATAGATAGAGAAGAAGTAGAAGATTTAACTGCTAAGACAGAAGAGGTATCGAAAAAATGGGCAAAAACAGCAGATGAATTGTGGGAAGAATCTCAAGAAGAAAAATCTAAAAAGGAAGCTAGTTGTTCAGCTTCAGAATAAAAATGGGGCTGTTTCAAAATAAACAACCCATAAAATAAAAACAGGTCAAAGAGCACTGGCTCTAAGACCTGTTTTTTAGTATAATTTATCTGCAATGAAAAACCATACTAAATTTAATCATAAAGCAAAAA
>NZ_VULR01000027.1 GCF_009696605.1 Anaerosalibacter bizertensis
AGGCTAACTATTTGTTTTTTGAAATCTTCCGTATACCTTTTTGCCATTTTAATTCCTCCCAATTCTTTATATTTTATATTATATCATTGTTCGGAATTTAGTTGTCCTATTTAGTATAGCCTATCTAGTTTATCCAAAACAGGACAACAAAACATAAATGAACTGTAGAGTAATGACTAAACTAAAAGCTTTTATACATCGCTAATAATATAAAATGAAGAGTGGGAGTAACACCCAATTTGTCTAGCCTAAGAGGCGAAGACAAATTGATAGTGTTACCCCTGTCAGAGTTGACGCGGACTATAACGACCATAGGGAGTTATAGTCCCGTAACTTACGGCGGGAGTAACACCCAGTGAAACGAGCGATAGCGAAGTTGAACTGTAGGTACTACCCCTACAAGGATTTCCAATTTCATGTGAGCAAAGCGAACAAATGAAATTGATGAAATCTACTGCTGGAGTAATGAACAAAAGTCTTGGAACCTTTAGAAATAGAGGAACCAAGACTTTTTTATTTTTTAAAAGTAATAAAAAGGTACTATTTGGATTTTGGATATCATTCATTTGGGAGATTATATATGTATTCTAAGTTTTTAATAATTTAATGTATATTTTTAAACCCATCGAATTTGATGGAATAAAAACTCAAGATAATTAACTATTACTCTTCAATATGATATTTATAATTTTTCTTTTCATTAAAGAAGTAATGAACAACTCCTTCTTGTTTCTTCATGTTTAGTCAATATATGATATAATATCCTTAAATATAAAAAATAAAGTCTTATAAAATAGAGACCACTATAGGATATAGTCATAATAAGTTATGTGATCTACTAATTAACAAGAGAATGAATAAACTTGCATAGAAGGGATAGATATATTATGGAAAAGGAAAATGCTTTTCTTGCTGAAAACCAAGGGCTTAGTGAGGATGTGACGGATTATTTTGATTTCGATGAATTAGAAGAAAAACTTCAGGGCCAATTAGAAGAAGAACTTGCAGATTTAGAATTTTCGCAAGAAGAAAAAGAGAAAATAGGAAACCCAGATAAACTTGGGGAAGTTATTTTAGATGAAGTATGGAAACAATTCGGTAATCAAATTGGCCTTGATATGACTAATGAGACATCAATTCAAAAATATGATCGAGAGCATCCTGAAACGTACGATGAAGTTGGCAAAGCTGTAATGCGGGACCAGAGGTATAAGGATGCTAACAATGCAATGAAGAAACAACAACAAGCTGGCAACTTAAAGGATAAATATACAGGTAAAGATATTAAAAGAAATGAAAAAGCTAATCTTGACCATGTTGTTTCAAGAAAAGAATTATACGAGAATCAAAGAAGAAAACAAGCCAATTTGAGTACAGAAGAACTTGCAAATAAATCGGAAAATTTAAAACCAACCAACGAATCCCTTAATAAAAGTAAAGGAGCCAAAAGCGTCGATGAATATATTGCTACCCGGTTTGAAAGGGAGAGGAAACTAAAAGAACAAAACGAGCGGGCTAATAAAAAAATAGATGAATCAAAAAACATAAGTGAAACTGAAAAACGCTTACGAAAGAAAGAGAATGATAAGCGCTTGCAGGATAAACTTGATGCCGATAATGAATCAATGAAAAAAGAAGATAAGAAAGCTAGAAAAGAAATTAATAAAGACATTGCTAAAGGTGCTGCTAAGGAAGTAGGTAAAAAAGCAGGAAAAGATGCATTAAAACAGATGGTAATTTCGGCTCTTTTCTCAATGCTTAAAGAAATAATGAATGGTTTGGTTAGATTCTTTAAATCTCAAGCAAAATCATTTGAATTGTTTTTGGATGAAATGAAACAGGCTATTAAATCATTTTTTTCAAAAATTACAAGCGTTTTACAAACTGGTGCGTCAAGCATGGTGGGAACAATTGTTTCTGAAATTTTTGGGCCAATTGTAAGTACTTTTAAGAGGCTTGCTAGTTTAATCAAGCAAAGCATTGCATCTGTTATGGAAGCTGTTAGATATCTTAGGGATAAGGAAAATAAAAACAAACCTTTTAGTGTCAAGGTTGTACAAGTTGGGAAAATAATCACAGTAGGATTGGTTGCAGGTGGTACCATTTTCCTTGGGGAATTATTTGAAAAGTTATTATTGAAAATTCCAGGGATGCAAATCCAACTACCTTTGATAGGTTCGTTGGCAAATGTTATTGGTATGTTTTTAGCAAGTTTAATTAGTGGTCTTGTTGGTGCAATAGTCATTAACCTAATTGACAAGTTTATTGCCAAAAAGGAAAAAGCAGAAGCTATTAAATCCCAAGTCGAAAAAGGTAATAATATTTTAAATACACAGCATCAAATTCGTATTGTAAGTGAGGTGAAGCTTGAGCACGATAAAGCAAATGCCGCGAATACGATAAAAGAACGTCATGTTGCAGCAGCTAATATGATGAGTGAATCGTTAGAAAATATCGCAGCAAATTGTAAGGGAGATGAGTCCATACAGACTACATTTTATGATATCGATAGGTTATTAGATGAATTGGAGGATGAGTAATTATGAATAAAGGATTAGGTATAATTGGAGCTGTATTTATAGCTGGAGCAGTTGTTTTTGTATTCTTGAATAAATCAAAGAAAACAAAGGATGATAGTGTTACAGCATCTAAAAAAGATTCTGTCGATGTTTCACCAGATAACAGTGCATCAATAATCAGACAAAATAATATTCACAATGACAGTGTTGAATTTGACAATGTTAAAATTTCGGCTATAAATACTATGTATGCTAGGCATGAAGAAGCTTCAAAAATCATGCAGGATGCGGTTGGAGTTATTTGTAAGAAAAGTGAAGTCCCTGAAGATGAGAATTGTAAATTAGAGCAAATTTCTGATGAATTAGATAAATTACTAAGTGAGGAATAAAGATGAGTGAGTTGGTGATTGAAACCCATGATTTTGAGGTTGCAAAGAAAGGCTTAGAAGAGTTTTCTAAAAAGAAAGCAGAAGAATTGGAACTTGATACAGTTAGAACAGACGGCGGATTTCTAGGCCTTGGTGACCATAAAGTTACAGGATATGAATTAAACTGTAGACTTAGTGCTATTCAGCAGCACTTAATAGATTTGAATAATACAAATAACAAAACCATTAAAGAATTCGGTCAGGTATATAATGCATTAGAGGCTTTGGATAAGGACTATATTCAAGCTATTCTGATATCCATAAAAGCTACCGAAGAAACCAGTAAGCGTATTGAAGCCACGCAAGAACAGATAAAAAAGATTGTTGATGACCAAAAGAAAACACTTGAGGTTTTGAAAAAGTTCAAACAAAGGTTGGATAACTATGTCCATCTTGGGGATATTGATGAGATGTGGAATGATTGCCAGAAATGGTATAAGGATATTACAACGTTATCAAATTCTATTAATAACGCAATATCCATCGGTAATGCCACTGCAAAGAAAATTGAAAGTTTAAAAGCAGCACTGAAAACTACAGATGAGAAGATGGATGATTTGTCGAAATATAAAGAACGACTCTGTGGTATTGCACATTTGAATGATGTAGATGAACTCTGGGATTCAAATGAGGTGCATTCTAATCAATTATCCGAATTAGAAAAACAGGGCGAAGAAACAAAAAAACTTATTCAGAATAATAAGAAACTCATCGATGTGTCTATTGCAGATGCAGTAGAAAAAAACAATACAGCGATTCAAATGTTGACCCAAAAAACCAAGTATGCTTATATGCTTGCGGGTGGTTCACTAGGTTTTGCTTTGATTGAATTGATTTTTATACTTTTGAAGGTGATATGATGAATAAATGTAAGAGTGCATTAATAAATAGTGCTTCAAAACTAGACGCCATCACGAATTCATGTGGTGAGATTACAAAACTTGCTGCCTTAATCATCGAGGATGATAGCAAGGAAGCTACGGTATCTCTCCTTAAAAAAATATCTGAAGTGGTGGACAATCAAAATTACAAGATTGAAATAAAACATGTAGCACAGTTGGTGAATTCGAACTTAATTGGATATTATGGTTATACAGCATTGCAAAATATCTGTAAGCCGGATATAGAAACGCTAGGAGATACAAGAACATTAGAAGAACTACTAGATGAGCTAAATGCTCTTGTTGGTTTAGAAACCGTCAAAGCAAAGGTTTATGAATTAATTGCTTATCAAAAGGTTCAAAAATTGCGTAGAGAGAATAATCTTCACTCTTCAAAGAATACTCTACATCTGGCGTTCACTGGGAATCCTGGCACAGGAAAGACTACCGTTGCTCGTATTGTTGGACATATATATAAGCAGATAGGCTTGCTTTCAAAAGGTCATTTTGTTGAGGTTTCAAGAACAGACTTGATAGCCGGATATCAGGGGCAAACTGCACTTAAAGTAAAGAGTGTAATTGAAAAATCAAAGGGCGGTGTTCTCTTTATTGACGAGGCTTATAGTATTACGGAAAATGACCATAGTGATTCATACGGACGAGAGTGCCTTACTGAATTAACAAAAGCATTGGAAGATTATCGTGATGATTTGGTGGTCATCGTGGCTGGTTACACAGAACCAATGGATAAATTTTTCGAATCTAATCCAGGGTTAAAATCCAGATTTAACACTTTTATCGAGTTTCCTGACTATTCAGTTGAAGAGTTAGATAAAATCCTTGTTTCAATGTGTGATAACAATGATTATGTTCTTGATGAAAATGCACATGAAATTATCCATGATTTTTTGGAAGATAGTCTCTCTAAAAAGGACGAGAATTTTGCCAATGGTCGATTGGTAAGGAATCTTTACGATGATTTGGTTATGAATCATGCACGAAGAGTTGTTAATATAGAAAATCCAACAATAGATGATTTGTCTGTAATTACAGCTATCGATTTTGAAGTTTTGAGCTAGGTATATCCAGGTCTGTTATATTCGATAGAAGAATATTATATATGGGGATTCTGTGTTGAAAATTTTTCTTAAACGTGAATTTGGCTATGATAACACATCTGTTGAAAGTTTCAATAATATACCAAAAACTGAATGCATTAAAGAAAAAATATTTTAAAACTTAGAAGAATTAAAGCTAGAATAAATGGATTATATTAGTTAGTATAGCAACTATAGAATATATAGAACTCTTAATTATTTAACACCGAAGAAATATAAAGAAAGGAAGTTTGCGTAAAAGTGGATAGATTTACCTTTGACGAGATTAAATAAATAATCTTAGAATTGCAAATAAATTCAAGGAAATTTAAATATATTGTTCGGTAAAAAAACTGTCCAAAAAAGTGTTGACATATCAGAATCTCATATTTAAAACCGGGGATTGGACCTATGGTAGGAGATGCTTTTCAAATACTATTGAAATATACGCATTTCTAAATAAAATAAATCCATAAAAGTTGAGTGGGAGTAGTACCCAAAAACCTGATAATAGCTAGAAATAGCTGTTATCAGGTTTGTTTTTTATGTTATAGTTATAAATAGAAATGGTATAAAGAATTAGGATATGACTTCTTTAATTTGGTATGACATAATAAATTAAAGAATTATTGGTCTTATATTTAAGGAGGGAATAACTTTGGAAAGGAGTTATTATCAAAACCATTTAGATGGTTTTTTAAAAGATGATGAAGATAAAATATTAGGTATTCTTGCTAAGAATAATGAATTTGAACTAGAGGATAATCAAAGAAGAGCTTGGATAAAACAGATAAAGATACTTAAAAATATTTTCAGGAGTATTAATGATGGATTTATTGCTTTTGAATATACTATACCGCGTATGGGAAAGAGAATAGACAATGTATTTTTATATAGAGGAATAGTATTTTTATTGGAGTTCAAGGTAGGTTTAGAAGAATATTATAGACATGACATAGATCAAGTTTATGATTATGGATTAGATCTCAAAAACTTTCATGAAGAGAGTTTGGATAGATATATAGTCCCCATACTTATATCTACGAATAGTGGCGAGAGGTCTTTAAGTATACATATTAATAGAGACAAGGTATTTGAACCAATTTGTTGTAATGAATTTAACTTGATTTATGTTATAGAGAAGGTAGCTAGAGAGTATGGTTTTGAAGATAGGCAGTATATAGAGTGGATAGAATCTAGATATAGACCTACACCGACGATAATAGAGGCAGCTCAAGCACTTTATAAGGGGCATAATGTAAAGGATATATCTAGGTCAGATTCAGGGGCAAGGAATTTAAATGAGACTACAGATTATATAAATGAAGTAATAAATGATAGTAAAAAAAATGGGAAGAAATCTATTTGTTTTTTGACTGGAGTACCTGGTGCAGGAAAGACTTTGGCAGGACTTAACATAGGGGCTAGTAGACAGAAGTATGAGGAAGAGGAGCATGCAGTTTTTTTATCGGGAAATGGGCCTTTGGTTAGTGTTTTGAGAGAGGCTTTGGCTCGTGATGATAATGAATATAATGGAACTTTGCTGAGTGAGGCAAGAAGAAAATCTAGTGTGTTCATCCAAAACATACATCATTTTAGAGATGCAGCTATAAGGGATAAGAGGGCTCCTATAGAAAAGGTAGTGATATTTGATGAGGCACAAAGAGCTTGGAATAAAAAAGAAACAGAGAGGTTTATGAAGGAAAGGGGAGTGGAATTAAAAGAATCAGAGCCACATTTTTTAATATCTGTAATGGATAGACATGAGGATTGGGCCTGTATAGTGTGTTTGATAGGTGGAGGACAGGAGATACATAAGGGAGAGGCAGGATTAAGTGAATGGTTTGAATCTATAGATAAATTTAAAGAATGGGAAGTACACTTATCTAATAGGATAATAGATTCCAAATATCTAAAATTAAATAGCTTAGATGAAGTAGAGCTAAATTGTAAGTATAGTTTTACAGAAAAACTTCATCTATCCACCTCTATAAGGTCTTTTAGAAGTGAAAATCTTTCGGATTTTGTGAGATCCTTGCTAAATATCGAGGTAGACAGATCTAAAGAGATATATGAAGAACTTAAATATAAATATCCAATATATTTGACAAGGAATTTAAATATGGCTAAAAGATTTTTAAAAGAAAGCAGTAGAGGTAATGAAAGATATGGTATAGTTGGCAGTTCTGATGCTAGAAGGCTAAAGGCAGAAGGGTTAAATGTAAAGGTTGGAATAGAAGTTGAACATTGGTTTTTAAGTGGCAAAGATGATGTAAGATCTTCTTTTTATATGGAAGACATAGCTACAGAGTTTGATATACAAGGGTTGGAATTAGACTGGGTATGTGTGGCTTGGGGTGGAGATTTTAGATACACAGATGCAGGATGGGAATATAAGAATTTTAAGGGAACACGTTGGCAAAATATAAATCAAGAACACCAGAGACTTTATAAAAAGAATAGTTATAGAGTTCTTTTAACCAGAGCAAGACAAGGTATGGTTATTTATGTTCCAAAAGGGAATAGAGAAGATCATACAAGGGATCCAGAATATTATGATGGAACATATAATTATTTAAGAAGTATTGGTATAGAAGAACTATGAGAAGAATACTTTGAAAAGTTAAGGAGAAGAGAAAAAAAGATATGCATACCAGATGATCTGCTGAAAGGTAAGGAAGAAATAATGAAATATCCAGACTAGATATATCCAAAAGCAAGAATAAGAATTTAAAAGCAGGAGTCACAAAAAAAGAAAAATGACACTAATGATAATAAAGTTAAGATTGGTCAATTGGTTAGAGAAAACATTGTTTATTGCTGAATATAATAAGGGATATTTACCAACTCAAATCTTTATTGATGCTGGATTTGATGTAAATATATTAGGTAATCATAGAATCTATAGTGCAAGTAAGTGGTGGCATAAATCATATAGAAAATCTGGGGAATTAGGACTTAGAGATACTAGAAAATTTAATAGTGGTAGACCCTGTCCTTGACTTAGGGGCAATTTCATTTAAAGTAAAAGTTTTCAAGGCCTTTTTATTACTTTAAGTCCACTTTAAAATGCAACAGGTTTTCCATTCTAATATTTTTTCAAGATTTATTGTTTATGTAAATAATCTGATTTTAAATACAGCTTTTGGGGTAGAAAAACTAATATAACAAATTAAACTAATAAAATATTATAATAGGAGATAGAAATGAGTGGAAAAAAGAATGAAGAATTAATTTTTCAAGAAAGCTTATCTGAATGTGTAGATAGCTTTGGAATTGGAAGTCAGGAAGGTGTAAAAGCTAGTCTTACAGAATGTCAGAAGATTTTTGACTGTGTATCCATTGTTCATCAACAGCAAATTTCTGAAGCATTCCAATTAGATGAAAAAATTATAAAGACAATGATTAAGTTTATGCCTTCCATTAAGGAATCGGTTGTAGAATATGAAGTAGTATGTTGTAGTGGGGCTAGATGTGCTAAGAAGGGTTCCATAGAGGTATTAAAAGCTGTGAAAGATACTCTTGATATAGATTTTGATGAGACAACTGAAGATGGAAGGATAAGACTTACAACCCAAAATTGCTTTAAAAAATGCAACTTAGGCCCAAACATTATGGTAAATAGTAGGTTTTACCATAAAATGAATAAGGTAAAAGCAAAGGAATTAATGAAAAACATTAAGGATATTTAACTTTAAAAGTCTCATAAATGTAGGGTCTGATTATTTTTTAAAAAAATTAGAGCATATAGAATATGGTATAAATAGAGATGAAGTCAACTTTAACATTAGAGGAAATACAGCTTATTATAGTTGCTATATGGATATTTACCATAATTCAATAAGTGTCTTACTAAGTTTTAGAATATTAGAGACTATTCTGAAATAAATTCTATCATATACGACAAATGCATATATGGAATTTATTTAAAAAGTATTTAGATGAATTTTAGCAATCCATCCCAAGTATTTTATAGGTGGGACGGATTGCTAATAATATTTATATTTTTCTAATATATAGTTTAAATAAATTTTTTAAGTTTTATTAATATTCTTCTCTAACAGTAAGATCTTCAGTAATTTTAAATCCAAATCCATCTTCACGGATTCTCCTTACTGTTTCTTTTACAAATTTATCTGCATCTTCTATAGCTTCTTCAGCTACCATAATACCTTTCTTGGTTATTTCACCTTTACCTAACATTTCAGCACCTATGATTAATGGAATTGCTGTAAGTGGAGCCATATTTCCTGCTACTCGTCCTATATAAGATATATCTTTACCATCTTTTTTGCCATGTAATTCTGCGGCTGCACACGCAGTAACTCCTTTCAAGAATTCCTTAAGTTCTTCTTCTGTCATTGCTGGTTGACTTGCTTTTTGTGCTAACAATACAGCTAATGCGAAGTCACGAGGTGATACGGGATTTCCATTGATATTAAGTGGGTGATTAGATGTAAGACCTGCTAAGCTAAGGTCTTTAAAGCCTTCATATGCTGAAACTGGCTCAAGACTAAATCTTACAGATACGTTTTGAATTTCTGGCGAGTATCTAGGGAATGTAAATACTTCAGGATGTCCTATTCTAGTAACTTTACGAATCCCATAAGGTTCTCCAAAATCGAAATTCCATTCTTCTCGGAATGAAGGTTCGTTTAACATTTTTCCATCTTTAATGTATGGAGCATTGTGTATACATTCTAACATATGTCCAAGTACTGCAGGGCCACCAGGTTCTTTTTCATCAGCTGCAAAGTAGAATATAGCTTCATTTAGTGAGTCAAAGTAGCGTTGTTCTGCACTACATGCTAGTACTGATAAAAATCCTGGGCTTGCTCCAAGGCCCATTATCATACTAAGACCTTTTTCTTCAGCTTTCTTTGGTAAGTCTGATTCAAATATTTTGTTGAATGCTTCAATATCATCGCAAAAGTCGATATAATGTTTGCCAGCTTTTATTGTAGTTTCTATAATTTTATATGCAAGAATATGGTAAGGGCCTGTACAGTTAGCAACTACGTCACAGTCCTTTATAAGTTCGTATAAAGCTTTCTCATCAGAAACATCAACTTCTGCAGCTTTTATAATTGGAGAGTTAAGTTTTTCTACAATCTTCTTATTCCTTTCAAGATTACGTGACGAAATTATTACCTCATCGAAAGTATTACCATGATTGATTAAGTCTTTAATTCCATAAAGTGCTTGAGAACCTGCTCCACCTAAAACAACTAGTTTCATAAAAATTCCCCCTAACTTATTTTGGTATGATTTCCATCACCTAGTTATTACATTATAACGATAATATTCAAAAAAGTCTATAAATTTCTTTTTAAATTAAGAAAATATAATATGTTAAGTTAAAAAGATTACTCAAGTTTATCTTTATATTTTTTCCATATTGTAGTTCTTTGAATTTTTATTTTTATTATTCATATGAATATAGTAATTTTCTTTTTCACAATATTTCATATCTTCTCTTTTGGATATGTTTTTTTATTTTATAATGCGGTATATGCCTACTATATACAGGTATTAATTACTCGTTTTTTTATATAATCTTCATATTTATTTAACTATATAAAATTTGATATAGGTCAATTTTTCTTTTACAAAGCTATGCTAGAATGAAGTTACAAAAATAAGAAATAATAAATAATAAATAAAAAGGAGAGAATTATATTATGACGAAATTTAACGAAGTAAGAGAAAGAAATTTTGAAGTATTAGAACAATATGTTCCAATTGTAGAGCGTGTTCATGGTGAAAATCATCCAGAATTTCATAAAGTGAGAAAGTTATTTGATGAAATTAATGCAAAAATAAATGAAGCAGGGTTAGAAAAACCAGAATTAGATCATGAATTTAAACAACTACGTGAAGCTACAGACAACTATACTGTACCTGGTGATGTATGTGAAAGCTATGAAGCAGTATATAATATGTTAGCTGAACTAGATGAAGCATACTACGTATAACCGAAAGGGGAAGGGAAGATGCAACGTTATATTTTAAGTAGGAAAAATCACATTACATTAATTAGTGGTATTTTGATTGCCATTGCCTTCATTATTAAGTGGACAATGGGCAATATAATGATTTTTAATTGGATCTTGATTATTGCTTCCATATTTGGTGTAGCACCTATTGCTATTCAAGCATATCAAGCGTTACGAGTAAAAGTAGTGAGTATTGATGTTTTAGTTACAATGGCTGTCATTGGTGCCTTTTTGATTCAGAACTATGAAGAGTCAGCAATTGTTACATTTTTATTCCTATTTGGTGCTTATTTAGAGCAACGTACATTGAATCAAACACGTTCTGCTATTAAAGAATTAACTGAAATGGCACCAGAGAGTGCACTAAAACAAATGAAAAATGGTGAGTTTGAAGAAGTAGAAGTTGATGAAGTTGACGAAGGAGATATCTTACTTGTTAAAACAGGGGCAAAAGTTCCTGTTGATGGTACAGTTTTAAGTGGGGAAGGACATATTAATGAAGCAAGTATTACAGGAGAAGCTGTTTCTGTAGGGAAAGAAAGAGATTCCAAAGTTTTTGCTGGCACAATTTTAGAAAATGGAACTATTCAGATTGTTGCTGATCGTGTTGGCGAGGATACAACATTTGGCAAAATTATTGAATTAGTAGAAGAAGCACAGGATTCAAAATCAGAAGCAGAGCGTTTCATTGATCGTTTTTCAAAGTACTATACACCAGCTGTACTAGTTCTATCCTTTGTAGTATGGTTAATTTCACAAAATATTGAACTAGCTATTACTATTCTAGTTCTCGGCTGCCCTGGGGCTTTGGTTATCGGCGTACCTGTATCCAATGTTGCCGGCATCGGAAACGGAGCACGTCATGGTGTATTATTAAAAGGTAGTGAAGTTATTCATGATTTCAGTAGGACAGATACAATGGTATTTGATAAAACAGGTACTTTAACTGTAGGTAACCCATCGGTTTCAGAAACAAAATATTACACAGATAAGGCTGATGAAGTATTAGGTTATCTTGCAAGTATTGAACGTGAATCAGATCACCCATTAGCAAAAGCAGTTTTGCAAGAAATTGGTGAAACGACATTTTCGCCAGTTGAAAATACAGAAGTTGTTAAAGGCGGTGGAATTGTAGCCAGTGTCAATGGACATAGAGTAGCTGTTGGCAACGTTGCTTTAATGGAGAAAGAAAATATTGAACTCAACGAAGAAGTAAAGGCTGATGTAGTTCGTTTCGAAAGAGATGGCAATTCCCTTGTATTAACTGCTGTTGATGGTAAATTGAAAGTTATGATGGGTGTTCGTGACCAAATTCGTACAGGTGTTAAAAAAGATCTTCAAAAACTAAAATCCTTAGGGGTAAAAAATCTTGTTATGCTTTCCGGTGATAATCAAGGAACTGTTGACATTGTTAGTCGTGAACTAGGTTTGACTGAAGCACATGGAAATATGTTACCTGAAGATAAAGCTGAATATATTAAAAAACTAAAAGAAGAAGGTCAAGTCGTAGCTTTTGTTGGGGATGGTGTCAATGATAGTCCTTCATTAGCTTTAGCTGATATTGGTATTGCCATGGGAAGTGGTACAGATGTAGCTATTGAAACATCAGATGTTGTTTTAATGAATTCAGACTTCAGTCGTTTACCCCACGCTGTTGGATTAACAAAGTCTACAGCTAGAAATATGCTTCAAAACATTATTATTGCTATAGGTGTTGTATTGGTATTATTAGCCGGTGTATTTTTTAGTGATTGGATGAATATGTCAATTGGTATGTTAGTACATGAAGCAAGTATCTTAGCTGTTATCCTTAACGGCATGAGACTATTAGGCTATAGTATAAGATAATGATAGAAAGAATTGATTAAAGTTAAGTTTTTCACAGTAAAATAGGTTAAATTAAATAATAAGGGAAAGGTTAAAAGAAATTCAAGTAAAAATAATAAATAAGTGAGAGGAGAGGATTATGATGAAAAAAGCAACAATCCAATTGGAAACTTTAACATGTCCATCATGTATGCAAAAAGTTGAAGGTGCAGTGAAAGGTTTGGATGGCATTGACCAAGACACGATAAAGGTATTATTTAACTCCAGTAAAGTAAAATTAAACTTTGATGAAGAGAAGATTTCAATTGATCAAATCGAAAATGCAATTGCTAAAGTAGGTTATGAAGTTCAAAAATCTAGGGTAAAATAGATTGATAAAAAGTAAAATTATTATAAATAAGCGTTTATCAAAAATATAAAAAAGAGGCGTTTCAAAATTAACTAGTTAGTTTTGAAACAGCCCCTTCATTTTCCTTTTGAACTATATCATATAATATAATTCACGAAATAAATTATTCCTATAAAAATTGCAAATAATATATTTTTATTTAGGTTTAAATATATAATTCCAATATATTCTCGTATAATTGCAGAAACATAATAATAAAATTTAGTTTTAGATCCTAAACCATTGTAGTTAAGTCCCAGTGATTTAGCTAATATTCCAGCCCTAAGTACATGATAGTTTGTAGTAAAAAATAATACTTCAGGATTATCTTTATCTGAATCTTTTTTAATTAAATCTGTTGAAAACTTTAGATTTTCCTCAGTGTTAGTGGATTTATTTTCCATGTTATAAAAAATCCCATAACACCTATTAAAACTTTAGATTTTATTTTATCAATGAAAATTGGCAATATAAAACTAGAACTTATAATACCTATTCCAACTGAAACTCCCACGGCTAAAGCCGATGGGGTTCTTAGGTACTATATAGATTTCTTTAATACTCTCACTATATTAAATATAGTTACAACGCATTAAAACTATCTATTTTCCCTAAGACTTTCACTATC
>NZ_VULR01000028.1 GCF_009696605.1 Anaerosalibacter bizertensis
TATTTATTTTCCATACTTGTATCGTATCACATTTTGTGTACGTTGCCAAATTATACATACACATAGTTTTATATTTGGGCTATCCATCCCACACCTAAAGAAGTGGGCTTTTCGCCCCTTGCTGTAATAATGAGGGTATCAGAGCCATCTACTTCTTCCAATGTATTGATTGGCATATCGTAGGCATATTGTCTTAACTTCTCTAGCCTCTTTCTCATGAAATACTGGGCTTTATATGTATTTGGTGGAAGCATACAGTACTTTTCTTGGTCAATTTCAAAACCAGAAGGCTCCTTCTCAACCCTGTCATCTAACTCTACTATTCCCCTACTATGACAGGTTCTACTTGAAATATCAATAAGGATTGGTGCTTCAAACTCCTCACTTATATCCAGTGCAAATTTCATAAAATCCTTTGCTTCTTGACTACTTCCTGGAGCTAATATTCCCATATTGGCAAATTTCCCAAATATTCTATTATCCTGTTCATTTTGAGAACTGGCCATACCAGGATCGGAACCGGATACTAATACAAATCCTCCATTTATAGGGGTTTGTGTAAAAGTCATCAGTGGATCTGCAGCTATATTCATTCCTACATGTTTCATAGAAGCCATAGCCCTTGAACCATATATAGAAGCTCCCATAGCTACTTCTAATGCTACCTTTTCATTGGTAGAAAACTCAGAATAAATTTCTTCATATTCTTTCATACTTTCTAATATTTCCACAGTTGGAGAACCTGGATAACTTGCTGCAACCTTACCTCCCCCTTCATAGAATCCTCTTGCAATAGCTTCATTTCCTGACAAAACTACTTTCTTTTTACACCCCATTTTTAAATTTGCCCCCTTTTTTACAGATTACTGTATATATTTACCCTAATATTACTATTATGAAACAATTAAAAATATACTTTATATTTACTATAAAAAATAAATGACTATCTCAAAGTTTTATTTTAAGACAGTCATTTATCAATCTAAAAAATTTTAAATTTCGACTTTATAAAAGAGAAGAAGCCCTTCTTCTCTTCATACTTTATAGGTTCATCTATGGAAATAGCTCTATTTTCCAACAAAGCCTCTCCATTTACACAAGTTATCTTTTTAAATATTTCATCATCTACTAAATCCTTTAAAATATCTAGGCTTTTTTTAACTCTTGGTGATCTAGACCTTGGTGAATGAGCATCTGTACCTACAAAATGGATCATATTGTGTTTTAAAAGCAATTCTCCAGTTATCTTAGAAGCTTCACCATATCTTCCTTCAATACTTGGAAGATTTAGCTGAGCCAAAGCTCCCCTTGTTAAAAATTCATATAAAATATTTGGATCTTCTTGGATCTTAGAATTTCTTTCAGGATGGGCTATTATTGGAGCATATCCTTTTATGCATAGTTCATATATTATATTTTCCATATACATTGGTACATCGAACATAGGCATTTCTACAAGTACATACTTAGTTCCATTTAAAGTAGCCACCCTTTTTTCCATTATATGTTCTAAAGTATTAGGACTTGCATATATTTCATTTCCTAAATATACTTCCAATTCTAAACCTTCATCTTTTAAAGCTTTTTTAAGATTTTCTAAAACTATTTTATTTTCTTCGAAGGTGGCAGGGTTTATATCCTCTATATAATGAGGGGTAGCTATGACTTTTTCTATGCCATTTTCTATATATATCTTTGCCATCTCTATTGATTCATCTATTCTCCTAGAACCATCATCTACCCCTGGAAGTATATGACAATGAATGTCGATCATTTATCTCTCATCCCTTTTTACTCTTCATAATAAGAGTAATAATTATAATAATTGTATCTATAATATCCACTTTTATCTACTGGCACCTTATTCAAAACTACTCCTAATATATTTGCATTTACTTTTTCAAGTAAACTTTTAGCCGTCTTTGAAGCTTCGATTTCAGCTTGTCCCACTGCACATACCAATATAGTGCCATCAGCTATAGTTGAAAGAACTGCTGCATCTGTTACCATCCCTACTGGTGGTGAATCTAATATAATAGTATGATAATTGGTTTCTGCTTCTTTTAAAAATGCTTTCATCCTCTTAGAACCTAATAACTCTGATGGATTTGGCGGAATAGGTCCTGCTGTTAAAATATGAAGATTGTTTTCTGTTTCTGGCTCGTGTACCACTTCTTTTAAATCTATTCCCTCTGCCAATATATTTGTCAATCCTTGACCATTATGTATTCTAAAAAAAGTATGTATTTTAGGTTTTCTTAGGTCACAATCTACTAGTAGAACTTTTTTGCCAGATTGGGCAATAGTTATAGCTGTATTTACAGATACTGTACTTTTCCCTTCTCCTGGTCCAGAAGAAGTAATCACTATACTGCTTAAAGCTTTATCTATACTTGAAAATTGAATATTAGTCCTCAAAGTCCTAAAAGCTTCTGCTATTGGGGACTTAGGGTTTTCATTGGTAATTATTCTTTGACTTCTCATTTTTTCACCTCAATACAAATTAATCTTCTACATTTGGTATAGTTCCTATAATTGGTAGATCTAAATACTTCTCCACATCATCTGGAGTCTTTATAGTACTATCTAAGTATTCAATTAAAAATATTATAAAAATACTAATCATAAAACCTAGTACTCCTGCAATAGCCATATTTAACTTTGGTCTAGGTTTTATAGGTTTTTCTGGTTCTTGAGCTCTGTCAATAACCTGAACATTTTCTACTTTCATCTTTTCTTTTACAGTTTTCATAAATACTTCAGCTGTTTCATTGGAAATAGCTACAGCTAATTTAGGATCTTCATCTACTACTTCAACCTTTATGATCTCTGTATCATTTACAAGATTTACATTTACCTTTTCTTCAAACTCTTTAGGGGTTAAATCCAACTCCAAATTCTTTATAACCTCATCTGTAACCAACCTACTTTTAACCAACTGTCCATAAGTTGGCACAAGCTTTTGATTTAAAAGTACATCATTATAATCTAGTTGACTATCACTGCTGCCATAGTCTCTAGGTTTCCCTACCATAAGGGTAGTAAAAGTCTCATACTCTGGTGTCAATATGAAAAAACTTACAATTCCACTAGCTAGTATAGAAACTACGGTTATCAAAAATATAACCTTTTTTCTCTTTGCCAATATAAAAAAAAGCTCCTTAATACTTACTTCTTCCACTTTTCAAAGCCTCCTTAAAATTTTTATTTTAAACTCTACATATTTAGACCTAAATTATATAGGTCCTTAGACCTATTTATAGTAATTTCCATTTGATGTATAATTAAAATGTTATTTGACATAATATACAATTATATATAAAAAAATATTATTTTTCCACAAGGAGGTATATAAATTGACTTTTTTTGCAGCACTGTCCAAAGTCTATAAAAGGAAAAAAATAGACGGATACTATGAAGCAAGTTCTATGCTCACCCCAAAGGAAAAACAAAGTTTAATCATTGGTTTTTCTATAATTATTATTCCAATAATAATTTGTATTCTATTACTTATTTTAAATTAGAGAGTTCAGCACTTATAGCAACCTCATTTAACCTTTTGGAATGATCTACATATTGTTTTTCTAAAGAATCTTCCTTATAAGGTTCATAAGTTGGTACAAGCTCTACAAGAGCTTTTTTTAATTTAATATTATCACTGTATTCCATTACATATTTAAGCTTTTCTAGACTTTTTATTAAATAATTATAATCTGTAAATATAGGCTTACCTATAAATATTTTATTGTGACCAGTATCTGATATACCTTCCTCGTCTAATAAGAGCTCTTCGTATAGCTTCTCTCCTGGCCTCAATCCAGTTATTTCTATAGGTATATCTACATCTGGTTCAAAGCCTGAAAGTCTGATTAAATCTTTTGCTAAGTCCATAATTTTAACAGGTTCACCCATATCTAGTATAAATATTTCTCCTCCATCTGCCATTGCTCCAGCCTGGAGTACCAATTGGCAGGCTTCTGGTATAGTCATAAAATATCTTATGACTTCTGGATGAGTAACTGTCACAGGTCCTCCTTCAGCAATCTGTTTTTTAAATAGGGGTATAACGCTTCCGTTACTTCCTAATACATTACCAAATCTTACAGCTACAAATTCTGTACTACTTTCTTTGTTTATAGATTGAATGATCATTTCACATATTCTCTTTGTAGTTCCCATAACATTTGTAGGATTTACTGCCTTGTCTGTAGATATCAATACAAATTTCTTCACATTATATTTATCGGTAGCTTGGACTAAATTTAAAGTACCAAAGACATTATTCTTAATAGCTTCTTCAGGATTTTCTTCCATTAGAGGTACATGTTTGTGGGCCGCTGCATGAAATACTACATCTGGCCTTTCCTCGTCTATTATACTTTCAATTCTATCCTTATCCCTAACAGAGGCTATAATAACTTTTAAATTCAACCTTTTATATTTTCTCTTAAGCTCATTTTGTATATCATAAACATTGTTTTCATAAATATCTAATATAG
This sequence comes from Anaerosalibacter bizertensis, assembly GCF_009696605.1. Taxonomy (GTDB): domain Bacteria; phylum Bacillota; class Clostridia; order Tissierellales; family Sporanaerobacteraceae; genus Anaerosalibacter; species Anaerosalibacter bizertensis. The sequence continues at coordinate 4,500 of NZ_VULR01000028.1, forward strand.
CTAATTCTTCTGGTTCAAATCTAGCTATCTGTCTACAAAGTTCTGAACCTATAGAACCACCACCACCAGTTACTAAGACTTTCTTTCCTCTTATATATCCAGATATATCGTCCATATCTAAATGGATTTCTTCTCTTCCTAAGAGATCTCCTATATCTACATCCCTTATTTTATTTATACTAACCTTTCCATCTATAAGCTCATATATTCCTGGAAGTGTTTTTGTTCTACACTTAGTCTTTTTACATTCACTTATTATTTCACTTATGTCTTTCTTATTAGCAGATGGAATAGCTATTATTATTTCATCTACATCTTTTGTTTTACATATATCTGGTATATCATTCCTAGTACCTAATACTGGTACTCCATTTATATTCTGGCCTATTTTAGTAAAATCATCATCTACTATAGCTACTGGTCTACTATTCAGTCTATTATGATTTCTAAACTCTTTTATAACCATAGCTCCAGCTGCCCCTGCCCCTACTATTAAAACATTTTTACATCCTTCTTTCCCCTTCGGTATATCACTTTCTATCCTCTTCAATGCTCTATAACTAAACCTACTTCCCCCTATAAAGGCTATGTCCATAATAGGAACCATAAAGTATATACTTCTTGGAAGATTGGCTTCTACCATAGTCATATAGGCTATAACCACTGCATTAGCCACTATTGAAGCTAGTACTATATCTATCATTTCGTCTATACTGGCAAATCTCCAAAGAGATTTATATAGTTTAAATAGATAAAATATAAATATTTTTATACTAGTTATAATTACTATATGACTTTTAAAAACCTTTAAATACATAGGAGCTATCTTTCCATCAAATCTCAAATAAAGAGATAAGTAATATGCCAAGCTTATAAGAACCACATCTAGCAATGCAAGCATGTACTTTCTTCTTTTCATAATATCCCTCTTCTCGTAAATATTAATAGGGCATAAGAAACAGGACAAAAGTCTTATAGCCAAATTATAACAAGTTTCCATCTTTTCTTCAATAAATAGAGTATAGAATCGCTATTTTCATATATTATATTATATAGTATTATATCACTCCTACTTTTACCATACCATTTTAAGCGCAAACAAAAAATGAAACAGGACTAATCTATTTATAGATTAGTCCTAAATAAATATAATTATCTATTAAGGCTGTATTCTCTTTCTTTTAGTGCAACCTTTGAGCGTACATAGATTGTCAAAGTGATGAATAAAGTTAGAACTTCATAAACTAATGGTGCAATCCATATACCTACATCTCCAAATATATTTGGCAAGATAAATAAAACCATACATATCAGTATATATCCTCTCAAAGACGATATAATAGTAGCCTTCTTCGTCTCTTTAAGTGCAGTAAAGTAGCCAGAAAATACAATATTAAGTCCACAGACTAAAAATCCAAAACTAAATATTTTCAAGCCTTTCAAAGAAATCTGGAAAGCTTCCTTGTTTGAAGGCTTTAAAAATAGAGAAACCAATTGCTCATTAAATAATTGAGAAGCAATAAAAAACACTAATCCAAATATTAAAGATGTCTTTAAAGCTAGATCTAATAATCTCTTTATACTCTTTTGATCCTCTCTTCCATTCTGAAACTCCCACGGCTAAAGCCGATGGGGTTCTTAGGTACTATATAGATTTCTTTAATACTCTCACTATATTAAATATAGTTACAACGCATTAAAACTATCTATTTTCCCTAAGACTTTCACTATC
>NZ_VULR01000029.1 GCF_009696605.1 Anaerosalibacter bizertensis
TCAAAATAAAGGGCTATTTTACTTATTTTTATGCAAAAACTTAAATCTGTGGATAGATATATAATTGGCAATTACCTTATCCACAAGGACTAATTTTAAATTTCCTAAAAAAATGGGGAAACTCTAATATTACTTTTACATATATATTCAAATATATTATATTAAATAGTTATTTATTGATTTTATTTATCCCTTTATATTCTTCACTATTGATTATTATTAATATTATTGTTATCATGAAGTACTTGATCTAAAACTATAACTAGCGCAAGAATAAAAGCATGATTTTCTTCATCATCTATATCTACTCCATAAGTATCTGACCAAGCAAAAAATTTTTTATTTACTACTGCAACCTCTCTTTTATCCCTATATATTGAAAAGTTATAGGCAAAGATATCTCCATCAATTGTGAACTTTCCAAAATCACTACTTATATTGAATTTAGGTTTGAAAAATGTAAATTCTTTTTTGACAGTAGCAGCTAAATTTTTACCTATATAGATATTATATTCTGGCAGAAACCTGAAAATTTTTTCTTCTATATATACTAAGTTCTCCCCATTCATGTTATAAATATTAAGCTTATTTCCAAATGTAAAAACTTTTCCTACTACTTGGAATTTAGGCCTTTCCATTTCATCTGTAATAATGAATTTATCTCCAATAGTAAATATTTTTTCCCTTACTAAATATCTCATACTATCCCTCACTTTAAATTTATTTGTATCCATATATTGAAAAATTATATAATATTGAGTTTGTTTTTACCACACTAAAATAAAATTTATATTTATTTCCAACTCTTGATACTTGGTGCTAAGTGTCTATATAATATAAATAATGTATTAAAACTTAAGTAGAGGAGCGAAAAACATGGAAAGAAGAGATAAGACAAATTATTATTTAGATATTGCTGAGGTAGTTTCAGAAAGGGGTACCTGTCTTAGGAGAAACTTTGGAGCAATAATAGTTAAAAATGATGAAATAATAGCTACAGGATATACAGGAGCTCCTAGAGGAAGAAAAAATTGTACAGATTTAAATTTCTGTAAAAGAGAAGAATTAAATATACCTAGAGGAACCCATTATGAACTGTGCAGATCCGTCCATGCAGAAGCTAATTGCATAATTAGCGCTTCTAGAAAAGATATGATTGGAGCTACTCTTTATCTAGTAGGCAAAAACAAAAAAACAGGAAAGCTAGTTGAAAATGCTAATTCCTGTTCAATGTGCAAGCGGCTTATAATCAATGCTGGCATTAAAAATGTATTTGTTAGAGACACCAAAAATGATTTTAGAAAAATAGATGTTGATGAATGGATAGAAAATGATGATTCACTAAGTAATGAGCCAGGATATTAATTTTCTATTCCTAAAGATTTTTTAGCTAACTTATCTGCTTCTTCATTATAAATATCTCCAGAGTGGGCTTTAACTTTAATAAACACTACATTTAACTTATTCTTTATAGAATCATAGTATTCTTTATATCTTTTTGTTCCAATTTTATTAGTTCTCCATTCTCCTTTTGCCCACTTCTCTATTCCCATATAGTCATAATGTAGGTAAAGAGTATCTTTATTTTTATTCAATGCTATATCCATAGCAACCATTGCTCCCTTTATCTCTCCTGCTACATTCCTCATTTCTAAAGAATCTCCATCATTTTCTCTACCAAAATAAGTTGCTTTTCCTTCCTTAGAAAAGACAACAACTCCATAGCCATAGTATTTAATATCTTTGTTAAAACTTCCATCCACATATGCTACCATTTCATTTTCATCTAAATTTTCTATAGGCTTTTTTAAACAAATTTCATCTTCAGATCTTAAAAAACTTTCAGCTTCTTCTAGTGAAGTAAAACTTTTATATTCTGCACCAGAATATCCTTTTACTTGTTTTTCACATTCAGGCCAAGAATTATATATTCCAGGACTTTTACCTATTCTAACCGCATAGTACTTTTTTTTCATAATTCACCTCTTATAATATATTACAACCTAAAGTTTGTTTTGCTTCCTTCAATGCAAATTTATGTGCTTCTTCATCAAAAGAAGCTACTCCATCTTCATAGATATTAACCTTATATCCTAAATTTCTACCATCAGCTGCAGTATATAGTACACATATATTAGTACATACTCCCACTAAATATATTTCATCTACCTCTTTTTCTCTTAAATAAATATCAAGATCTGTACTGAAAAATCCACTATACCTTCTCTTCTTTATCACCTTATCTTCGGCCTTAAAATCCATATCTTTAATTATTCTACTACCTTCTTCACCTACTATACAATGAGGTGGAAACATTTCAAACTCTTTATCATCTACTTCATGATTATCACATAAGAATATTATTGGATAATCTTTGTTTCTGAATTCTTCTATTCGTTCATTGATAAAGTTAATTATATTTTCTCCTCTTTCCCCTGAATATAGGGCTCCTTCTTTAAGAATAAAATCATTTAACATGTCAACAACAATTAAAGCCTTCATAATAAATCCCCCTAGTATAATAATGTCATAGTCAATAAAGACTATGCAGTTAAAACTTTTCTAAAAATCTTATTTCTTTATTCAGTAACTGAAGAAGATATTCAACCTTCGTCAGAGGTTACTTCTAATTTAATATGTCTAACGGCTCCTGATAGACTCCAGACTTATCATAAGATATAATCTTAAGGGATAGGACGAAAAATGTATTCCCCCTTGGGAGGTCAGTTTCTACTGGCTCATACCCCTGATTAAGTCAATTAGTCCATTCAATGAGGTTTTATGATTTGGCTGGTTGGGAGCCTTCAGGCTATACCCGTATCACATGCTAGGATGTGTACTCATTGATTGGAAATGGATTCCTATCTGAAAGGAGCTGTAGTTTATGTCTAATAATATTAAGTATGATTTATTTATTTCTGTTGGTATTGATGTAGGTGCGGACTTTAGTTTTATGTCTATTGCACTACCTAATCAAACCTTTGTGGGTAAACCTTTTAAAATCATTCATTCTGATTTTAATTCCCTATCTATGGCTATTTCAAAAATCAAAGAAGCAGAAGAGATGTATTCTTTGGAAAGCCGTATTTTCCTAGAATCCACAGGGATTTATCATTACCCACTCTTCTGCTATCTTAGTGATAAAGGATTTTTGGTATCCATCATTAATCCTATCATCTCTAAGAATAGCACAAATATTAATATTAGGAAAGTCCATAATGATAAATTTGATTCTAAAAAGCTTGCTTTAATTGGTCTAAAGCCTGATTTAAAGGTCTCTCTTATGCCTTCGGAGCTTGCCCTTGATTTAAGAAATCTTTCAAGGGAGTATTATGATCTTGTGGATAATCGTTCTGCTTACATTAATAAACTTCAAGGTGAACTTAGAATGGCATTTCCACAGTATTTAAAGATCTTTTCCAAGGTTACCGTTAATACATCCTTAACCTTGTTAGAGAAGTTTACTTCTCCAGATGGATTTTTAGAGGCTTCTAAAGATCAAATCATTACCTCTATTAGGTCTACTGCTCGTTTTGGTATTACCTATGCTGAAAAGAAGTACAAGGCTATTATTCAGGCTGCTAAGGATGCTAAGACTTTTAGTTATTCTGTAAACAGTAATTTCAAACGTATCCTTCTATATATCCGTTTTATCAGACAGTATAACGATGAAATCGAAGCTATATTATCTGATATGCGTGAACTTGTTGAGTCTAACGAGGATACGGATTTTGTAAAGCAAATACGCCTTATTGAATCTATTAAAGGTGCTGGCTTTCTTTCCGCTGTTACCCTTATGTGTGAAATTGGGGATTTCTCTGCTTTTAAATCTCCTAAACAACTTTTTGCATATTTTGGTCTTGATCCAGCTGTTAACCAATCTGGCAACTTTAAAGGTACTGATGTTAATATATCAAAACGAGGTTCACGGATTGCAAGAAGAGTAATACATACCATAGCTTTAGTCAGTATTGCTCTAAATCGTAATGGAACTGCTAACAATCCTGTTCTACGTGAATACTATCTTAAAAAGTGTCAAAGCAAGCCTAAAATGGTAGCTCTAGGAGCCATCATGCATAAAGTGTGTAATATTGTATTTGCAATACTTCGTGATGAAAAAGAATTTAAAATCATCACTCCAGAGGAACACCAAGCGAATTACTTGAAGGCGAAATACGGCATCGCTGCATAAGGAATTCTATATTTAATTTTGAATTTTTGACGCCTTTTAGAAGGCCTATTAAGTTTACCCTTTTTTAGCTAGAATTGATTGAAATATTTATTAGGAATTTTTAAATTTACTATTGACAATTCTTAGCTGGACTTAACCTAAGTTTATTAATTAGATATTACCATTTTATATTTAAAAATTCAAAGTAAAATAAAAAATGAGCCAGTATATGAATGAACTGACTCATTAAAATTAATAGTTTGTTTTTCCAATGATTCTATTATAGTCTTCACAAAAGGAATAAGATCTTCTGGTGTTCTAGATGTTATTAGATTTCCATCAATTACAACTTCCCTATCAACAAAATTAGCTCCTGCATTTATAAGGTCATCTTTAATAGAATAAAATGCAGTTATATCTTTTCCTTTTAAATCACAACAAGAGGCCATCATCCAGGGACCATGACATATAGCAGCTATTATTTTGTTTTTAGAATCCATATCCTTTACAAATTTTACTGTAGACTTAGATCTCCTCATATGATCTGGCGAATATCCTCCTGGAATAATTACTGCATCATAATCATCGGCACTTATATCTGATGTAGATAAATTACTTTTCACTGGATATCCATTTTTACCGACATAAACTACATTAGATTCTGTACCTACAATATCTACTTTATATCCTTCTTCCTTTAGTCTATAATAAGGATATAAAAGTTCCATTTCTTCATACATTTTCTCTGCAAGTATAGCAACTTTTTTCATATTATCCCCCCATAATTCTTAATCTTTCAGTTACAATTATACCCTATTAGTTCCAATTATAACTGAAAGGTTAAAAAATTTAAAATATTTTCTGTCAAGCACTTTTAAAAATGTCCCATAAATATTAAATTATTAGCACCAATTTTCGTAAGGATTGGTGCTATATTTTTCGATTTAACTTAGTCAATTAAAATCTTGATTGCAGGAACCCATATGTAC
>NZ_VULR01000003.1 GCF_009696605.1 Anaerosalibacter bizertensis
AGAGTAAGACTCCAAGTAGACTACTTGGTTGATAGGTCCCAGGTGTAAGAGTAGCAATATTCTTAGCTAAGGGATACTAATAAGTCGAGGGCTTGACCAATTATCTTACTGTGTATACAATTTTCAAAAACAAAAATTTTGAAAAAATTATAAATTACGAATTACAAATTATAAATTGGAAAACAAAAGTATCAAAAAAGTAATTCATTTAAAATTTATAATTGAAAATTTTAAATTGCCGAAAGGCTATATCTGGTGACTATAGCAGGAGGGTCACACCTGTTCCCATACCGAACACAGCAGTTAAGCCTCCTAACGCCTATGGTACTTGAGTGGTAACGCTCTGGGAGAGTAGGAAGTTGCCAGATCCAAATACATAGAATGAAAGCTCTATCTCGTAGGTCGAGGTAGGGTTTTTTTATTTTTAAAAATATTTCTTTTATAAGAATATTTTTTTTCTTTTTGTTCACAATAGATATAATAAGAAGGTTTCTTTTCACTGTACCTATATGATATAATGAAAAAGTACTATTGAAAAAAGGACTAAAGTACTTACTATGGTATAACATTAATAGGGAAGGAGATTATTCATGGAAGAACCGAGTAATAAAGAAGTACATAATAAAAATCAGTTCAAGTTCTTAAAGTTTAGACCCAAACTTGTATTGATTTTAACAATAGCTTTAATAGTATTTACCGCAACAATATTTAAAATTAAAAGTATAGAATCTTGGGCTTCTCAGGAAATAGTCAATGGGGAAGAAAAAGAAAACCTAAAACCAATTGCTTTGGAAATAAAACAGAATATAAGATCTAAGATGACTTTTTTAATAAATGGATATACTATATCAATTGATGGAAAAGATATAGGCACCTTAAAGACAAAAGAAGAAGCAGAAGATGTATTAGCAGAAGTTAAAAAGCCTTTTTTAGATCCTAAAGAAGAAGATTCAAATATTAAGGAGGTAAATTTTTTACAGGATGTAAAAATAGTTAAAAAGTTATCACCTTTATCTACTATAAAAGATAGAAAAGAAATTCTATCATTGATTCAAAAAGGAACTGAAGAAATTGAAACTCATATAGTAGAGCCAGGAGAAAATTATTGGACTATAGCAGATAAGTATAATATATCAGTAGATGATCTGATTGAAGCAAATACAGAAAAAGATCCAGAAAATATTCTTCCTGGAGATAAGATCAATCTAGTAGTTTTGAAACCTCTAATGACTGTTAAAACTATAGAAGAAACAGAATATGAAAAGGAAATTGAATATGATCTAAAGGTAGAATATGATGAAACTATGTATAAAAATGAGAAAAAAGTTAAGACAAATGGAACACCAGGAAAGAGTAGAGTAGTTGAGAAAATTATAAAACATAATGGTGTAGAAGTAGATAGACAGATAGTAAAAGAAGAGCTTATATCTAAACCTGTGGACAAATTAATAGTTAAAGGAACAAAACAAAGACCTTTAACCATTGCTACTGGATCCTTTACTACTCCAACTAGAGGCTCCATATCATCTAGGTTTGGGCAAAGATGGGGCAGAATGCATAGAGGTATAGATATTGCTGCAAAAGTAGGTACTCCTATAAAAGCAGCTGATGGTGGAACAGTTACATACTCTGGCAATAGAGGAAGTTATGGAAAGTTAGTAGAAATAAATCATGGTAATGGATATGTAACTAGGTATGGACACTGTAGTAAAATTCATGTAAATAATGGACAAAAAGTTAGTAAAGGTCAAATTGTAGCTTTAGTTGGAAATACGGGAAGAACTACAGGACCACATCTACATTTTGAAGTAATTAAAAATGGAGTTCATCAAAATCCATCTAATTATTTAAGTAGATAATATAAAGAGGAAGTCAATTGGCTTCCTCTTTAGTCATGTTTTAATAGGAATAATACAAATAATAAAGTTAAGATGTTTTCTATATATGGGTTTCTACTTGAAAAAGAAGGTTTTTCATTAGGCGCCAAGTTATTATTTCTATCTTCTAAAGAATCTTTGAAAAGTTTATTCAAACTTATCATACCAGAACCTTGATCTTCTTTATATTCTTTTAAATCTATACAAGATCTAGCAAGGCGTCTTTTTATTTCATCGGGAGATAGATTACTTTCTTTTTCAAGGAGTAATGCTATAGCACCAGATATTACAGGTGTAGCCATAGATGTACCACTTAAAGAAGTATAACCATTTTGTTTTGTATTAGAAAGAGACATTATATTTACACCAGGAGCTACTATATCAGGTTTATTTAGCCCTTCTTTTGTTGGCCCTCTACTAGAAAATGAAGCAATGGTATCATCACTAGTATTTGGAGTCCTTTTGTCATCTACAGCACCAACAGTTATTACATTGGGACTTATACCTGGTGAAAGAATAGATTTCTTAGAAGGACCACTATTTCCAGCTGCTACAACAACTACTAATCCATTGTCTGTTGCTTCTTTTGTTGCCTTACACAATGGATCTTTGGAACAAGGATTGTTCACAGGACTTCCCAGAGAAAGATTTATTATTTTGGTATTATATTGATCCTTAGTTTCAATAGCCCAAGATATGGCTTTAATAATATCTGAAGTATTTCCACTACCATTCCCATCTAAAGCCTTTATAGGCAATATATTAGCTTTTGGAGCTATTCCTGTATATTTTCCATTAGATGAATAACCGCTACCTGCAATTATACCTGCTATATGAGTACCGTGGCCATTATCATCATATGGTGAACTTCTATTGTTTACAAAGTCTTTAAAACCAACTATCCTTTCATTAGGTACTAATAGATCACTATGAGGACTTGTTCCGGTATCTATTATAGCAACAGTTACACCTTCACCAGTATATCCTCTCCTATGAGGTAGGTTAGCTTCAACAGAAGCTGAGGCTATATCTAGCAATGCAAATACTTTTGAATCAAAACTAATATAATCAATATCTATGTCCTCTGCCAACCTATATATGGACTCTGTACTCAATTTACATGCAATTCCTCCAATGAGAGGAAGACTAGATCTAACTTCTCCGGACATATCAAATATCAAGTTATTAAGTTTTGAATAGTTTTTACCTTGAACTATTACAGGTAATTCTTCTCTTGATTGAGATGAAAGTTTAGCACTTAAAATTGGACAAATTTTAGAATCTCTTATTCTTCTCATAACAATACATCACCTTCCTTGTTCTATTTTATGCTCAATAAAATGAAAAAGTGCTTATTAGATAATTTTTTCAAAAAAAGACTATATTTAAATGACTCAGTCATTTAAATATAGTCTTTTTACATTATATTATTCAAATATATACTTTGAATAATATTTTAATTCTTTGCTTTTTTTAATATAAGTTTATTTAATTCTCCAGCTATAATAGGTATTATACAAAATCTAAGAACAATACTCCAATCTTTAAAACCAATAGGATAGGTTTTAAAGATTCTTTGAATAGGTGGTATATATAATACTACCAATAACAAAGAGAAAGAAACTAATATAGCATATATCAAGGTTCTATTTGTGAAAAAGCCTATTTCAAAGAGAGTATGGGTTTCAGATCTACTAGAAAATGCTCTAATAAGCTCAGCACTAATAAGTGTTGTAAAGGCTATAGTTCTAGGTATTATAAGATCATTTGTACCATAATGCTTCAGTCCCCATAAGTAAGCTAACATAGTTGCTAATGTAATGGCTATACTTTGAACTGAAATACCTGTAATCATATTTTTATCAAGTATTGGTTCATTAGGATCTCGTGGCGACATTTCCATTATATCTGATTCTCCCTTTTCAACTCCAAGAGCTAAAGCAGGAAAACTATCAGTTATTAAATTAAGCCATAACAATTGTATAGGTAGTAGTGGAATAGGGAGATTAAATAAAATACTTAAAAATATTATTAAAATCTCTCCAATATTACATGATAATAGGAAGAAAACAAACTTTCTAATATTGCTGTATATTATTCGTCCTTCTTTTACAGCGGATACAATACTTGCAAAGTTATCATCAGTTAAAATAACTTCAGCAGTGTTTTTAGCCACGTCTGTCCCTGTAATTCCCATAGAAACTCCAATATCTGATTTTTTTAAAGCTGGTGCATCATTTACACCATCTCCAGTCATAGCAGTTATCTCTCCATTGGATTTTAAGGCTTCTACTATTCGTACTTTATGTTGAGGCGAGACCCTTGCGTATACTTTTATATTCTTAACCTTCTCTTTTAATTCTTCATCTGATATATTGTTTAATTCTTCTCCAACCATGACTTGATCCATATTTTCAGCTATGCCTAAGTCACTTGCAATAGCGAAGGCTGTTTCTTTATAATCTCCAGTAATCATTACAGTTTTAATGCCAGCTTTTTTACAGGTCTTTATAGATTCAATAGCTTCATTTCTTGGTGGGTCAATCATTCCAACTAGTCCTACAAAAGTCATGTTTTTTTCTATAGTCTCAGAGTCAACCTGACTAGGTATAGAATCATAAGTTTTGAAACCAAAAGCTAGTACTCTAAGAGCTGCTTTTGAAAAATCACTATTAGTATCCATTATAGTTTTTTTTAGTTCTTCTGTTAAAGGCTCTTCTTTTCCATTTAAATAAATATTATTGCATTTGCTTAAAACTATATCTGGGGCACCTTTTGTAAAAGATACAATTTTTCCATCTATAAAGTTTTCATGAAAAGTGGTCATCATTTTTCTATCTGAGTCAAAAGGTATTTCATTTATTCTAGGATAATTTTCATTTAATACACTTTTCTTTAATCCGCCTTTTTCAGCCAATGTAACCAATGATCCTTCTGTTGGATCCCCTATTATTTTATATATTTCATCTTCTTGGGAATAATCTAATGTAGCATCATTACAAAGATTAGCAATTGAAAGAAGAAGTTTTAATTCGCTATTTTCTAATGGTTCAATTTTTTTATTATTTACAACAAATTCTCCACTAGGTTCATAGCCTTTTCCAGTTATATCTATTGAATTACTTCCTGTAAAAACTTTAACTACTGTCATTTCATTTTGTGTGAGAGTACCAGTTTTATCAGAACATATAACTGTGGTACTTCCCAAGGTTTCAACAGCTGAAAGCTTTTTAACTATAGCATGTTTTTTAACCATTTTATTCATACCTAAGGCTAATACTATAGTTACTATAGCTGGAAGGCCTTCAGGAATTGCAGCTACTGCTAAACTTATAGCAACCATAAACATATCTAAAACTTTCCTACCTTGAAGTATTCCAATTAAAAATACTAATCCACATATTACAAGACAACCTAAACCTAAATATTTTCCCAACTGATCTAATTTTTTTTGAAGAGGTGTAGTATCATCTTCAAAAACTTGGAGCATTGTTGCAATTTTACCCATCTCAGTACTTTCACCAGTTCCTACAACTATACCTTTACCTCTACCATATGTAACTATTGTATTCATATAAGCTGTATTCTCTCTATCTCCTAAAGAAACTTCTTCATTCAATACAGCTTCTGCATTTTTTTCTACAGGAACAGATTCACCAGTTAGAGAGGCTTCTTCTATTTTTAGATTGGAGCTTTCTAACAGCCTTAAATCAGCAGGAATAATATCTCCTGCTTCTATTAGAACTATATCTCCAGGTACCAATGTATTTGCAGGAACTATACTTTTTTCTCCACCTCTTATAACTTTTGCATTAGGTGAAGCCATCTTTTTAAGAGCTTCTAAAGACTTTTCAGCTTTCCCTTCTTGAATAATTCCTAAAGTAGCATTAATAATTACTATAGCAATTATTACAATAGAGTCTGTTACTTCTCCAACTGCCATTGAAATAATACTAGCACCTATAAGTATTAAAACTAAAAAATCTTTAAATTGAGCAGCAATTTTTGACCATATACTACTCTTACCTTTCTCTTCTAATTCATTTAGGCCATATTTCTTAAGCCTTTCTTCTGCTTCATTATTAGAAAGGCCAGTATCTAAATTAGATGAAAGTTTTTCTATAGTATTATTAATACTTTGTCTATACCATTCCATATAATCTCTCCTCTCTTAACTTATATTTAGTATACCACTAAGTAAATAGTTTAAACCTTCAGTGTTAAGTTTTGGTATCCGTTGAATAATAGATTAAAAATTGATAAAATTTAATATAGGATAATAAAAAAAGACCTTTGTTTAAACATTTCTGTTTAAACAAAGGTCTTGCTTCCTAATCTTAGGACAACCAGCCGGGATTTCTCCGTATTGACGGCTAATTGTTTCAGCTACTCCCCTTTATTATGAACAATTATATAGTATGTAGAAAAATATTGCAATATTTTATTATGAAAAGCAATATATACATATAATGAAAGGGGAAGAAAATATGAAAAAATTTATATCTTTCGTTTCTATTGGATTTATTATCATTCTTTTAATTATTACCTTTGAAAGTTTTTTTATAGTATCAACTTATCCTAGTTATAAAAAAATAGAAAAGAAAAGGATTTTAAAAGCTACTGAAAAATATAATCTTTTAGAAGGACCACATTTTTCTATAAGATATAAAGATAGAGATAAAGACATAGCTAAAATTACTTTAGATATATTAGAAGAGCATTATGAAAAAGTATGTAAAAAGTTAGATTATTTTACCTATGAAAAAATTCCTGTTATTATTTATAATGATGGAGAAGAACTTTTAAAAACGATAAGATTGAAAACAGATATACCGCCTTTAGGGGCTTATTATAGTGGAGTAATAAACATTTTATCTCCATTTAATTGGGTAGAATATGAAGATAATGTGGAAGAAACTTATAAAGAAACAGGACCCCATATCCATGAATTTACTCATTTCTTAGTAGATGAAAAGACTAATGGAAACTATCCTATGTGGCTTACAGAAGGAATAGCATTATATATGGAAAGAGAATTAATGGGTATTGATTGGGAACTAGGGAAAGGTAAGACTAAAGATATAGACATAGAAAAATTAAATAATGATTTTAATGAAATTGAAATAGATATAGCTTATAGAAAATCACTTGAAGTGGTAGATAATATGATAGATAATTATGGTTTTAATAAATTTAACTTATTATTAGAGAGTCTTGGAATGGGTAACAATATAGATAGTTCAGTAAAAAAAGCATTAAAAGTAAATTTTAAAGATATTAATTAGTTTATATAATTATTTTGGACAAACCTAGAGAAAAACTGTGATAAAATAATGATTAGTACTAAAACCAGCTAGATACTAAGGAATCCTTAATATTTAGCTGATTTTAACTAGCATGTAATGTTAAAGTATTATATAATTGATATAATGTTTATGATTAAAATAATAAATATTTAAGGAAGAATAATAGATTTTTTGTACTTAATATAGAACATATTTGTATTTAGCTGTATAATATTATTGTTAAATTGAAAATTTATTCCTCCTATAGAAAGAGGGTTGATTATGAATAAAGTTATAATAGAAGGTGAAAATAAACTTAGTGGAAAAGTTGATATAAGTGGGTTTAAGAATGCTGCATTGCCTATTATTGTAGGAACAATTTTAGCTGATGATAAATGTAAAATAGATAATCTTCCAATGATTGGAGATGTTTATAATTTAGTAAAAATTATGGAGATGCTAGGATCAAAAGTCCATTTAGATGAAAGTGGTTATATGGATATTGATACTAGTACTATCAGTGATTCTATACTTATAGATGAAATTACAAGGAAAATGAGAGCTTCTTATTATCTTTTGGGTGCTTGTTTGAGCCGTTTTGGTGAAGTTAAAGTATTATATCCAGGAGGATGTAATATAGGAGTAAGGCCTATTGATCAGCATATAAAAGGATTTGAAGCATTAGGTGCTAAAGTAGAAGTAGAACATGGTGTTATAAGTTGTAAAGCTGATAAACTTATAGGTAATAAAATATATTTGGATGTGGTAAGTGTTGGGGCTACTATAAATATAATGATGGCTGCTACTATGGCAGAAGGTACTACCATCATTGAAAATGCTGCTAAAGAACCTCATATAGTTGATATGGCAAATTTTATAAATGCTATGGGAGGGGATATAAGAGGAGCAGGAACTGATATCATAAAAATTAATGGTGTGAATAAGCTTCATGGATGTAATTATTCTGTTATACCAGATCAAATAGAAGCTGGAACTTATATGATAGCAGCAGCAGCAACAAAAGGGGATGTAATAATAAACAATGTTATTCCTAAACATTTAGAACCTGTATCTGCAAAGCTTATAGAAATGGGAGTAGAAGTTGCAGAATACGGTGATTCTATACGAGTTAACGGCAATTCTAATATGAAAAGTGTAAATGTAAAAACCTTGCCTTATCCTGGGTTTCCTACAGATTTACAGCAACCTATGACTGCTTTATTAAGTGGAGTAAAAGGGACTAGTATAGTTACTGAAACTGTTTTTGAAGGAAGATATAAATATGTTGATGAATTAAAGAGGATGGGAGTAGATATAACTGTAGATGGAAGAACAGCTATTATTAAAGGTGTTGATACTCTTATGGGGGCTAAAGTTAAGGCTACAGATTTAAGAGGAGGAGCAGCTCTAATCATAGCAGGCTTAATGGCTAATGGAGTAACAGAGATAGAAGAGGCTTACCATATAGAGAGAGGATACGAAAACTTTATATCTAAATTATTGAATTTAGGAGCTAAAGTAAAAGAAGGATAAGTATTGGGGGAAATAAAATGGCATTTAAGTTTTGTTCTCTTTCTAGTGGCAGTAGTGGAAACTGTCAATATATAGAGACAGATAATATAAAGGTTCTAATAGATGCAGGATTAAGTGGAAAGAGAATAGAAAATTTACTAAAGGATATAGAAGTAGAAGCAAATACTATTGATTGTATTTTAATAACCCATGAACATACAGACCATATAAAAGGAGCAGGAATATTGTCAAGGCGCTATGATATTCCTATTTGGGCTAATGAAAAAACATGGATTAGTATGGAAGGTCCCATTGGAGAAGTTAAGGAAAAAAACATAAAAGTATTTGATACAGAAAAAGATTTTCAGCTTAAAGATTTAAATATATATCCTTTTAGAATTTCTCATGATGCTGTAGAGCCTGTAGGATTTTGCTTAGAACGTAATAATACTAAAATAAGTATTATAACTGATACAGGTTGGGTAAGTAATACTGTAAGGAGTAAAATAAAAGATTCATCATTATATCTGATGGAATCTAATCATGATGTTGAGATGCTTAAAGTAGGAAGATATCCTTGGAATTTAAAGAAGAGAATAATGGGTGCAGAAGGACATCTTTCAAATGAGCAGTCAGGAGAAGTAATTTCTGATATTATATCAGGAAATGGGGAAGTAGTACTCTTAGGGCATTTAAGTGAGGAAAATAATTTTCCGCTTTTAGCATATGAAACAGTAAAAAATATAATAGAAGATGTTGGAATAGATGTACATAAAGATATTACTTTAGATCTTACACATAGAGAGAAGGTAACTAAAGTATATAATTTTTAAAAATTGGGAGGAATATGTATGAACGATGATAAAAAACCTACCATGTCTTATTATGTAGATAGACCAATAGTAGATAGAAAACCTCCGAGAAAAAGAGGGAATTTCTTTTCTTATTTTTTAGTAGCACTAATTGCTGCAATAATAGGAGGGGTTATATCTTCTTATATTGCACCAACTTATTTATATGGAAAAGTACTTCCTACACCTAATATATACAAAAATGGAGTACAAAATAGTAAGCAAGAAATTAATATCAATCCTAAAAATAATATATCCGCAGTTACTGCTGTGGCTAAAAAATCTGTTAGTTCAGTAGTAGGTATAACTACAGTGGAAGTAGTTAGAGATTTCTTCTGGGAAAGAGAAGTGGAAGGTGTAGGTTCAGGAGTTATTGTAGATAGTAATGGATATATACTTACCAATTCCCATGTAATAGGAGATGGAAAAGCCAGACAGATTACAGTACTATTTGAAAATGGAGATAAAAAGACTGGAAAGGTACTTTGGTGTGATCCAGCATTAGATTTAGCTGTAGTTAAAGTAGAAGAAAAAGGACTACCAGTAGCAGAACTAGGAGATTCAGATAAATTACAAGTAGGTCAACTTGCAGTAGCTATAGGAAATCCATTAGGTTTAGATTTTCAAAGAACAGTAACCTCTGGAGTTATAAGTGGTCTTAATAGGAGTATAAAAGTAGATTCTACTAATATAATAGAGGATTTAATTCAAACAGATGCTTCCATAAACCCAGGAAATAGTGGAGGACCATTATTAAATGAAAGAGGAGAAGTAATAGGTATCAATACAGCAAAAATTCAAACTGGAGAAGGTCTTGGTTTTGCAATACCTATAAATTCAGTAAAACCTATATTGGAACAAGTTATAAAAGAAGGTAGCTTTAATACTGTAATGATAGGAATACAAGGCTTGGAGGTAGAAAGATATGAAAGTGCATTAGGTGTTGAATTAAATGTAGATAAAGGTGTTATAATATTAGAAATAGTACCAAATTCTCCAGCAGATAAATCAGGATTAAGAAGTGGAGATATAATAGTTAGCATAGATGATAATGAAATTGAAAATATGAACCAATTGAAAAAAATATTGTATAAATATAAAAAAGGTCAAAAAGCTAAATTAAATATTATAAGAGATGGAAAAGAAAAAACTGTAGAAATAGTACTTGATCAGATAAAACAATAGTATTCAATAAAAAGGCTTGACAAATTTGTCAAGCCTTTAAAAATACTTTTTTTGTACATAATATAAGTATAGAATAATATTGGAGATGATTAAAATGTATGTAGTGTGTAATGAACATCTGGAATTTGCTATAGAGGAATTTGTTGAAACTTATGAACAACCACCAGATATATATGAACTTCATAAGGTGAGTTTTACAGACTGGACAAGTCCACAAATTTGCCATTATTGTGATAGAGCACCTAGATACTTAGTTGTTTAGAATGTACAAAGGGGGATAAAGCCAATCTTATCCACATATTTAATAAAAAAACAATAAAGCACTGTGGATAAGTCTTGAAAAAGTTCTATTTGCTTCTAAGTTCTAAAAAGAATAATATGCTATAATTATATATATATTAATTATCTTTGAGGAGGAAAAGAATGAGAATACTTTTAGTCAACGATGATGGAATAAATGCGGAAGGTATTCAAGTTTTGGCTAAAGAACTTGAAAAAAAGCATGAAGTTATAATAGTTGCTCCAGAAGAACAACAAAGTGCAAAAAGCCACTCAATAACTATTACAAAACCTATAATAGTAAAGAAAGTTAATCTTAAAGGAATTAAAGCTGAATCCTATAGTATATCAGGTTCTCCAGCAGATTGTGTAAGGGTTGCTTTTGATAGATTGTTAGATGAACCTATAGATTTAGTTATATCAGGGACAAATATGGGTGTGAATTTAGGAATGGATGTTCTTTACTCTGGAACTGTTTCAGCAGCTATAGAAGCTAATATATACAATAAACCCTCTATAGCTATTTCAGCAGAAATTAAGAATGGAGTAGGATGTTATGAATTAGCAGCTAAATATGCAATGAAGATATTGGACAAAGTAAACCATAGATTTATGGAAAGTAATACTGTAATGAATATAAATGTCCCTTGTATTGATGAAGATGTAAAAGGAATAAAGGTTTGTAGAATTGGAGGAGTTATCTACGACTATTATTATGTTGAAGAGGGAAGTAAAGAAGAAGAAATATCTCTTGTAATAAGCGGTAGAAGGAAAAAAGAGTTTGAAAAAGATACAGATAGACACTATATAAGTAAAGGGTATATAACTGTTACTCCACTTCAATATGATCTAACTAATTTTAAGTTAATAGAAGAAGTTGAAGGATGGCTGAAATAGATAAATTTTGATATAATAGGTTTGTAGCAAAGATTTAATAATATATATAAGGGGGGCTTAAAAATGAAATCTTTAAAGGGAACAAAAACAGCAGAAAACTTAATGAAATCTTTTGCAGGAGAATCACAAGCTAGGACAAGGTATACATACTATGCTTCTCAAGCAAAAAAAGAAGGATACGTTCAAATATCTAATATATTTATGGAAACAGCAGAAAATGAAAAAGAGCATGCTAAAAGATTTTTTAAGTTTTTAAGTAAGGATTTAGAAGGAGAAGCTGTAGATATAAATGCAGCATATCCAGTAGCATTAGGGGATACTAAATCAAACCTATTAGCTGCAGCAGAAGGAGAAAAAGAAGAATGGTCTTCAATGTATCCTGAATTTGCAGATATAGCAGAAAAAGAAGGATTCTCAGAAATAGCTTACGTATGGAGAGAAATTGCAGAAGCAGAAGAACGTCATGAAATTAGATATAGAAAGTTATTAAGTAATATAGAAAACAACAAAGTATTTGAAAAAGATGAAATAGTAGAATGGAAATGTAACAACTGCGGGTATATCCATAGAGGAAAATCTGCACCAGAAGCATGTCCAGCATGTGCTCATCCTCAAGGATATTTCGAAGTATTTGTTGAAACTTATTAAAAATAAAAACAAGACTGCAGAGGCTTTTAGCTTCTGCAGTTTTTTATTGTCATAAACTATTTAAATATAAAAAATAAATGTTATAATAAAAAAGATTTATAAAAAGAAAGTGGAGGTAGAAATGAATATAATAATAATTGGAGTAGGGAAAATTAAAGAAAAGTTTATGCAAGAAGGTATAAAAGAATATTCAAAAAGGCTTTCAAGATACTGCAAATTGAAAATACTAGAAGTAGCAGATGAAAGTACACCAGAAAATTTAAGTGAAAAAGGAATTGAAATAATAAAAGAAAAAGAAGGGAAAAGAATACTTAGTAAAATATCAAATAACTCTTATATAATATCCCTTGATATAAAAGGAAAGAATTTATCAAGTGAAGAATTATCAAAGAAAATTGAAGATATAACTTTAGGTGGAACAAATGATATAATATTTATTATAGGAGGCTCATTAGGCCTTTCAGAAGAAATATTAAATAAAAGTAATCTTAAACTATCTTTTTCAAAGATGACATTTCCCCACCAACTGATGAGAATGATATTATTAGAACAAATATATAGAGGATTTAGAATAATGAAAGGTGAACCCTATCATAAATAGGCCAAGCTATGGGCTATAGGACAATGTTTAAGGGGTTACTATTAATTAGGATTAAATGATATAATGTATATAGGTAGATAATTGCGTCATTAGGAGGCTGTTTCATGAAAGATATCTCAAGAGGAAGTTATATTAAACTAATCAATTTAGTAATTTTATTAATACCCATGCCGTTTTTGTTCCACTACATAGAAACCTCTCTATTTACAAATAGCTCTATGTTTGCATTTTTAGGGACTTTATTATTTATAGTTTTAGCAGGAATAATATCTGTGAAAATTAAATCTAATTTCATTATTTTAATAAGTATTTTAAGTAATTTATTATCAATGGTGTTAGGGAGAATGTTTATAATTTCTCCAAACGAATCTTGGTTTAATCCTTTTGGAATGAATTTCGCTATTATATTTACTGGTAGTATTATTTTAACTGGAATATTGACAATACGGTTATTAGCAAGCAGAATATTTAAATAACGATATAAACTTTGTAGGGGAAATTCGTGTTAAATTTAATAACGCATAATTTTTATTATGTTCAACATATGGTAAACTTTTATTAATGGGGTATAATAAATATATAACATACCATTTAAGGGATAGTGATAAGATGGATATTATTAAAAAGTGTAAAGATATTTTAACGGAATATGAAGATATAATTTTTGCCTATATCTTTGGTTCATATGTTCAAGGAAAGATGAGAACAGATAGTGATATAGATATTGCAATATATTTGAAAAAGAAGATGGATATAAAGACATATCTTGAAATTAAGATGCATTTATCAGAAACTTGTAAAAAAGAAGTTGATTTAATTGTATTAAATGATGCTACTCCATTATTAAAATATCAAATTTACAAAAATAATATATTGTTGTTTACTCGTGACAAATCTATAGAAACCAGATATAAAGTGAAAACCTTATTTGAATATAGTGACATGAAAAGATATTTAGATTTATCTTATGATAGAACTATAGATAGATTAAAAGAAGAGGTGGAATCCAATGGTTGATGTAGAAGTAATTAAACAGAGATTAAATCAATTATCAACTTCTATAAATAAAATAGAAAGGTTTAAGGAAATATCTCTGGAAGGGTTTTTAAAGGATGATATTATACAAGATGTGGTAGAATATAATTTGTTTATAGCAATAAATATGATGATTGATATAGCAACTCATATTGTAGTAGATAATAATATGGGCAGTCCAGAAACATTAGGTGAAGCATTTAACATCTTAAATAAGGAGAAATATTTAAACGATGAGGAAACGAAAGTTTATAGGAATATGGTAGGCCTTAGAAATATATTGTCTCATGAATATATAAATATAGATAAAAAAATAATATATAGCATTTTAAAAAATAATTTAATTGATATAAAGAAATTTGTTATTTTTGTTAATGATAATTTTATTTAAGGATTAATATATATGCATTATAAAAGCAGTAGGTTTATTGTAGTTAAACCTACTGCTTTATTTATATATTTATTACTTTAATCTTAATTCTAATTATATTTTGATTGATAAATAAATTTTGCCAGTAGAACTGATGCGGTGAACCGTATAAGAAGATATATGAAGCAATAATAATTTTTAAAAAACAAGTTTTTTCTAAACTTGTTTTTTAAAAATTAGGCATGTAAAGGTTCCTTGTCATATATTTGGAGGTGGTGTTACTGAAAAATAGAGTTGAAGAATTACGAAAAAAACAAAATCTCAATCAAGATGAGTTAGCAAAGGTGCTGAGAGTGTCACGACAAACAATTAGCTCAATAGAAAATGGGAAATATAATCCATCTTTAGAACTGGCTTTTCATATTGCAGAGTTTTTTGGAAAACAAATTGAAGAAATATTTATTTATAAGGAGGAGGTTCAAAAATGAAAAGAAAAAAAGTACTGTATTTGGGAGCAGGGATTGTTGGTATTCTACTTATTATACTTGGGGTTTATATATTTAATTTAGGAGTTAATGAAATGCTTGGAGGTTTATGTTTTGGTATAGGAGGAGCTTGTGCTGCATTGGGTATTGGTTCTTTTATTAAGACTCTTTTAGTTTCAGATACTAAAAGTAAAGATATAGAAGAACTTTATTCTATAGAAAAAAATGATGAAAGAAATATCAGAATAAGAGAAAAGTCAGGTTATTTAACTGCACAGATTATGAACTATATATTATGTGGATTTGTTCTCTATCTTGGTTTTATGAAAGCACCATTAGAATATTTACTACCAGCAGTTGGGTTGATTGTATTTGAACTATTACTTATAATTATTTTATCCAATCACTATTCTAAGACCATATAATAAAATTAGGATTAATTTTAGTTATTGTTCAAAAAGTTATTTATATTGTATCTAAATGAAAATTATAGTTGTTTAATAGTTGAAAAATAAAATATTTTATTTATTTTTTTAAAAAGTGAAATAAGGTGGATGACTATGAAAAAATTCTAGAACAGGACAATATACAACATTATCTTATGTACGCAGACATTATAACGATAATTTAGAGATTAAATTTGATACTATAGGAAAAGACTGTTGGAAAGACCAAATTGGCAAATGGAAAACTGCTATTGACTATGAATTAGGCAAGGAGGGCTTCCTTAATGTTAAACAATAAAGGCTTTGATTTTTCTAAGGGCTTACCCAAAGCACTTGAAAACATACAGTTTGATTATATTATAAGTACTTATGCAATGCATCATTTAGAAGATAAAGAGAAAATAAATTTTATTAATAAATTAGATGAATATATTTCTAATGATGGTGAAATTATTATTGGAGATGTGGCATTTGAAACAAGAAAATTACTATAGCAGTGTAAAGTATGATAATTATTGGGATGATGAAGAAATATATTTTGTATTTGATGAATTAAAAGAATTTTTTCCTAAAGAAGATATTAGTTTTACAACCATATCTCATTGCGCAGGAATTATTCAACTTGGAAAATTGTCATAGCCTGTATTTATAGGGAAAAACTTATTTTAAACGGGTATGGACATATTTATAAAGGTGTTATTCCAGATTATACGAAATAAAGGGACTAGTGGATTTGTTATAATAAAAATCTACTAGTTTTATTTATATACTTAGATAATCTGTTATTTTATTAGATATATCTTAAACATATTCTATTTATTTTGTGAGTTAAATTAATACTACGAACCATATTATAGACTAGAATTAAATGGTATAATACGTGTAAGTAAAAAATGTGAAATAGGAGGTTTTATAATAAATGAAGAGTCAAAAGATAATTTTAATTTTTGAAATTATACTATGTATATTAGTTGGGATTGGTATGTTTTTGATTTCTCACTTTATTTATGCAGATGCATTTCGTATCAATTTTGTTATATCTTTATTAACTAGTTGGATTGTTATTACACTAATTGATTGGAAAAAGGAAATAAACACAGTTCAACCAAAGGTGCGTTGGTTCACTGTTTTGTTGATTATTATTACAATAGCTGGCTTTATTGCTTATAAACCTGATTTCTCCTACAGAGAAGGTAAGGGTATTGTTGTTCAACATGGGTATAAGAATCTTTCCGAATTACAGGATAAGTCGATTATATCATTTGGGTTGAAGAATACTCGTTTAGTTCCTAATGCATATCTTTATACTGGTGAAAAAAACAATGTTAAGTATTATATTTTGCTAAGCCCAATTGATGGAAAAATTGAGATAAAAAAGATAGGCGATGGAAATTATTTAGATGAGTATTTTGAAATGAAATAAGGACAAAAAATGAGTAATATCTTTGATGGTTTATGTGTCGCATTTTTCATATAATGTATAATAGTATAAAAATATTTAATAAAGAAAATTTATATTAGGTGATGAAAAGATGAATATAAAGGAAATACATGACAAACAGGAAAAAAGAGAGATATCGGAGCGGATTTTAAAATCACTCCCTAATTGGTTTGGAATACCAGAATCTACACAGGAGTACATTAATAAAAGTAGTAATTTACCTTTTTTTGCAGCAATGGATGAAATAAAACCATTAGGTTTTATTTCAATTAAAGAAAACAATCAATATACTGCTGAGATTTATGTTATGGGGGTTTTGCCTGATTATCATAAACAAGGAATTGGTAGAGATTTATTTAATAGAGCTTTACTAAAGACCATGGATATGAATTCTTGCAAGTAAAGACTCTTGATGAATCTCATCCTGACATTTATTATGCAGATACAAGGAAATTTTATTTATCAATGGGATTTAAACCATTGGAGTGCTTGCCAGAATTATGGGGAGAAGAAAATCCTTGTTTGGTAATGATTCAGTGCATTAGGTAATTTGTATTAAATAGGATTAATAGGTAGCTCATCAAATAAGTTTTCAGTAACAGCATATAATATTTATTATACTTTCAAAAGTATAATAAATATTAACTAAATAGGGATGGTGAAAATTATGATTGAATTGCAGGGAAAATATGGCATGGCTAAAGTATTTACCAATAATATTGAGAGTGAAACGATGTCTCAAATAATCAACTTGCTTGATCAGGATTTTATTAAAGATGCCAAGGTAAGAATTATGCCAGATTGTCATAAAGGTGCTGGTTGTGTAATAGGGTTCACAGCTGATTTAGGAGATAAAGTAATTCCGAATTTAGTTGGGGTAGATATAGGATGTGGAATGGAAGTTGTCAATTTAGGGCAAATAGAAATTGATTTGGAAAAATTAGATAGTATAATTAATCAGTATATTCCAGCAGGATTTAATACACATGAAGGTAGAATTATCCGATATCCAAAGTTACAAGAATTATATTGTTATAGAAGTTTAAAAGGTACAAAGAGATTAGAAAGAAGCATAGGAACACTTGGTGGGGGTAACCACTTTCTAGAAATCAATGTAGATAGCAACAATAACAAATATCTTGTAATCCATTCAGGCAGTAGAAATCTAGGCAAACAAGTTGCAGAATTTTATCAAAATTTAGCAGTTGATTTATGCAGTGGAAAAGGGGACTATTTTATAAAAAGGGAAGAAATTATAAAAAAATATAAAGAACAAGGCAGAAGGAAAGAAATACAAAAAGTATTAAAAGAATTAAAAAAGGAATATGATGATTTGCAACCAAACTATCCAAAAGAATTATGTTTTCTAACTGATGAATTTAGGGACAAGTATTTGAACGATATGAACATATGTCAAGAGTATGCAAAATTAAATAGGGAAACAATGGCAGAGATTATACTACAAAAAATGTTTAATAAATCACTAGATGATTTTGAATACTTCCATACAGTTCATAACTATATTGATTTTAAGGACAATATAATTAGAAAAGGTGCAATATCAGCTTATGAAGGAGAAAAAGTATTAATTCCAATCAATATGCGTGATGGATCTATTTTAGCAATAGGTAAAGGCAATCCAGACTGGAACTATAGTGCACCACATGGAGCTGGTAGGATTATGAGCAGAGCACAAGCAAGAGATAATATTAGTTTAGAAGAATTTCAGAAATCTATGGAAGGGGTTTATACAACATCAGTAAAAGAATCAACATTGGATGAAGCTCCAATGGCATATAAACCTATTGAAGAAATAATAAATAATATAAAAGATACAGTGGATATATTGGATATAATCAAGCCTATTTATAACTTCAAGGCTTAAATCAGCAAGAATTATATGATATAAATAGTTTTATTATAAAGGAAAGAATACTTTTCCAATGAACAAAGGAGATGCAGGAGTATCTTTTTGGTTCAGGTGTGTCTTTATAGGATAGAGAATTATATCTATTTGATAATTAGAAAATAAAGTGATATATTTATTATAAAATTAACCAGTAATGGAGGCTGAAAATATGAAATATATATATGTAATTTTAATAACTATTTTACTTACTAGCATTAATGTATTAATAAGTAATCAACAACGAATAGAATCAAAATTAAATAGAATCATTATGCATTTTGAAATACCTGAACTATCTAAGGGACATATAAATGATGAGTTGAAAGATGAGTTGATAAAACTTGTTGAGGAAAATAAAAAAGTCAAGGCAATAAAAAAGTTAAGAGATGTTACTGGAATGGAGTTAAAGGAAGCAAAAAATTATGTGGACAGTTTATAATAAACAATGTAGTAAAGGAAGTTCATAAAAATTCATGCAATAATAATGAGGAAATTACAAAAAAATGAAACAAATCATTATTAAATGATATAATATTATATAGAATAAATTATATTTTTAAGTGTTTTTCTAAGGAGAAATTAAAATGTATATTTTTTTAATAATTATGCACTCCTTAATTCCAATTACAATGTTGGGGTTTGGTGCATTGTGGAAGAAGTATCCACCACAAAGTATAAATTGGGTCTATGGATACAGAACGAAAATGTCTATGAAAAGCAAAGAAACATGGGGATTTGCTCATGCTTATCATGCTAAAGTTTGGTTTTATAGTGGAATTATTTTGTTAACTGTTTCATTAATTGTTATGTTATTATTTAGAAAAAATTATGAAAAAATATTTACATGGATAATATATATTCAATTAGCAGTAATGATGTTATCAATAATACCAACTGAAATAGCATTACGAAAAAAATTTGATAAAAATGGTAAACTGAAAAATTAAGCACATATGTTATGGTTTATTTCTTTAAAGAAATAAATTAATTATTGGATTTAAAAATATATACTTTCCACTTATAGGGTTTACTTTTGTCACTAAAAGCAGTAGATTTTTATATAATCTACTGCTTTAGTTATGTTATATCTACTATCAAAAACATTCACTACTAAGTGCATTTTATAATATATTATTATATAAGCTATATTTCTGTGGTAAAAAATTAAATAAAGAATATCCATATATTATAGCAATAAATATAAAAATTAAGTACAAAGAAGACTGAACATATTTAGTTATCACTATTAATTACCTATTTAGCCCCCTAACCATTTTGGACAATCACACACGATTATAGTAAAATATAATCAACAGGAGGTTGCCAGAATGAGAAGCAAAAATACAAGATATCCAGAAGAATTTAAACGTCAAATAGTTAAAGAAGTAGAGGAAGTCGGTAATGCAACTTTAGTAGCAAGAAAGCATGATATTGTCCCAGGTACAGTAACAAGATGGGTTAGAGAATCTAAAGCAGCTAATAAAACCAATTATCCTCTTAATATAGATTATAGTACTAATTCTCCTTTAGATAAAGAGAACGAGCAATTAAAGAAGCTATTAGGTGAAAAAGATCTTGAAATAGCAATTCTTAAAGACCTGCTAAAAAAAACGAGCCAAGGATAGAAGATAAAGTAATCATAGCTAATAAATGGATAGGCTATGGATATCCAGTAACTAAGGTACTCAAAATACTTGAATTAAACAAATCAACCTATTACTTTAATATAAATAAAGATTCAAATAAAGAATCAATAGAAGATAAAAGATTAGTAAACAAGGGTGGTAGACCGATCTCAGGTTCATCTAACACTACCGATGGAGAAACCATTTGTGATGAACAAATTAAAGAATACATCTGTGAAATCATTGAATCTGAAGGGTTATGCTATGGTTATTACAAAATAACTATAATTCTAAGAAGAAAATTCAAATTAATTATAAATAAAAAGAAAGTATATAGATTATGTAAAGAATTAAAAATACTACGACCTCAGAGAACAGTTAAGCCAAAGTATCCAAGAAAGATAGCTCAAAATAGAGAGATTACAAAACCAAATTCTCTTTGGGAAGTAGATATTAAATATGGTTACATCAATGGTGAAGACAGGTTTTTTATATAGCTTCCTTTCTAGATGTATATGATAGAAACATAGTGGAATACCATATGGGTCTATCATGTACCGCAGAAGATATAGTCATAGCTCTTAAAAGAGCATTAATGAAACGTGGACTCTATAATAAAGAAACTGGATTAGTAATAAGGTCAGACAACGGGCCACAATTTATCAGTCATAAATTTGAAGATGCGTGTCAAGAGCTGAGTTTAGAGCATGAAAGAATACCATTTAAAACCCCAAATAAAAATGCTCATATAGAATCTTTCCATAGATTATTGGAAGATGAATGTTTATCAAGGTACGAATTTGAAAACTATGCTGAAGCCTACAAAGAAGTCTCTGAATACATGAAATCATATAATAAAATCAGAATTCATGGTTCCTTAGGATATATTCCTCCAATGGAATTCTATAGAAGAACCTTAAAAGGAACAGCAAAATCCTTAGTAGTAAGACTTTAATATTTTTCGCTTAGGAGCAAACCACATAAATATTTAGCTGAAATCAAGGGCCTGCGATAGCAGGGGAGTAGCCTTTACCCTTGATGAAGATAAATATTTATGTACAATAAAAGAAGCGAAAAACATTAAAATATAAAGAAGTTAAGAAAAAGAAAGTATTCGTGAGTTTTTGTCCAATATTAAGGGGTCAATCCGATATGTATCATAATTATTAGATGTTTTATCTAAATTATGAGTAACCTCTAATGCTCTAAACCAACCTTTTATAGTTTGTTTAAATATTTTCCTTTTACTCATTTTATTAAAGGCATAAAATAAATTATTTATTTGATTTGATAAATCTTCTCCATAAACATTTTTACAAGTTAATGTTAAAAATAAAAATCTATAGCTTTTTTCTTCTAAAGCTTTTTCCATGACTTGCGAAGCTTGTCCATAAATTTTTAAACTTCTTCTCCAAGAACACATTGGGCATAACCTCACTTTGCAGAAATTAGCACCATTCAACTTCTTTTCTCCTGTTTCTATATGTCTTTTATATTCCAAAAATGAACCACAATCCCTAATTCTATAATATTTTTTATCTCCTAATCTAAAATAAGATTCAGCTAATTCTATTGTTTTTAACTTTTTTTCTCTCCAAGGTCTTTCTTTTCCTGTTTTTGTTAAGTCTTTTAGTACTTCACATTCTTTTAATTCTATGTTATTATATTTATACAAGTGAATCAGTCCTTTCTGCAAAACCAGAAGGGAATAAAAAAATGAATAAGAAAATATAAAAACCCCCCTTTTTTTTACCTGTAGACATTGAAAGATACACACCTAAAGACATTCAACATAAATTCCTAGTGTTTCTATAGTATCAAGATAAGAAAAAACTATAAAAAAAGGAGGGGTATTACTATGAAAAAGAAAGTTATTAGCCTATTTACAAGTGTAATTATTATAACTATATTTCTTGCACCAATTGCATTTGCAAACTCTGCTTCATTTAAATTTACGATGAATAGAAAATATGTAAATGGTGCTAAAACTGGTCATACACATTCAATGACTGCTGGAAGAATGAGTATAAGTGGAAAATTAATAGTTAATAGTCTAGATCTAGGATGCAACTCAAGAGCAAACACCGTAACTATAAGTGTTTTTAAAAAACAATCTGGTCGTGATAAATATGTTGGCTCAACATCTGCTACTCCTAAATCGCAAAGTTTAGGTTCTACAACTAGTTTTTCAAAAGCATTTGGCAAGCAAACCGGTGGTACATATTATATAGTAGCTGGTAAAGCAGAGGATGATGGCTGGAATTTAAAAGGAAGAGGGACTCTAACTACAAGGTAAAAAATTATAAGAAAGTAGCTAAGTGACTCTAGAGTCACTTAGCTACTTTCTTATATGAATAAAACTATCAACTCATATAGTAAAAATTCATTATTTGAAAGGATGATTCTTATGATAGATTTTGATATAATAACGATACTAATTAGTACAATAATACTTTTTATTTTTATTTATATTATTAAAACCAAAACTGAAAAAAACAATATGTACATATTGTTTTTCAGTATATTTTATATTTATATGATTTTTGTTTTAAAATATACTATATTTCCAATTCCTGTAGATAACGAATATTTAAATATCATACGACAGGATTCTCGTTTTCTTAATAATATTAATTTAATACCCTTCAACTTTGGATTAATGGATACTTTATCATATGAACAAATTTTATTAAACATATTATTAACCATACCATTTGGTTTCGGAATATCTTTTATAACCAAAATTACTAAAAAAAAGATAATATTTTTAGGAATTTCAATTGGATTAATCATAGAAGGACTTCAACTTTTAATTGGTCTTATAGTAAATTATGCTTACAGATATGTTGATATTAACGATATAATAATGAACTTTATTGGAACTATAATCGGATACTTATTATTTATCCTATTTTCAAATATTTTTACGAAAATCATTAATAATAAGGATATAGAACTTAATAATTTTCTAAAATACATTTACAATGTATGCGAATCAAAAAAAGAAGAAGCTTAATTCATTTTTTGTTATAATAGAAAAATGAATTAAATATAAAAAAACAAACAATTAATATATTATATATAAAAAACACCCTAAAATGACCTGAACCCATTTAGGTTTACAGTCGAAATAATAAAAGCTATAGATGAGTAGGATTGAAAGAGATCCTACTTCTCTTATTTACTGGGGTACCCCAGTAAAATTTCTATGCAGCCATCATTCTATATTCTATTGGTGCAAATCCATCACATTTTTTCTGTGGTCTATCATTATTATAAAATTCTATATAATCTTCTATATCTTTTTCCAATTCTTCAAATGTATTGTATCCTTCTTTTTTAAATCTTAAATAATATCTTTCTGATTTTATCTTACCCCAAAATGATTCCATTGGACCATTATCAATGCATTTTCCTGGTCTAGACATGCTTTGAGTCATCCCTTGAAGCTCTAGCATTCTCTTAAACCCATAAGATGTATATTGATAGCCACGATCACTATGTATTAATGGCTTTGCTTTAAGATTGTTTTTTATAGCTTCTTCTAGTGTATCAAATACTAGCTGATTATTGTTTGAATGACCGATTTTAAATGCTACGATACTGTTATCATATAAATCCATAATTGCACTTAAATATGCTTTTTTATTAGCTCCATATTTAAATTCTGTTACATCAGTAACCCATTTTTTATTAGCCTTATTAGCAATAAAATCTCTATTTAGTATGTTCTCTGCTACATAATCAGGAGTAGACTTTACATAGTTATTCTTCTTTTTTCTTGTTACTGATCTTAGTCCTAATATTTTCATTAATCTATATATTCTCTTATGATTGTATTTTGCATCAAGTTTTCTATTTACAGCTAATGTCATCTGACGATATCCATAGATTCCATCAACATCTTCATAAACTTCTAATATTACATCTACTAATTTTGTATTTTTAATTTCATTTTCTGATTTGTTTCTATTTCTGTATTGATAGTACGCTTGTCTTGATATTCCTGCACATCTACATAACTCAGAGATAGAGTAGCCTTTGTTATGTAGTTCAGTTATGGCTGAGTGCATTCTAAAGGCAGGAACTCGGCCTAACGATACCTCT
The DNA here is from genome assembly GCF_009696605.1 of Anaerosalibacter bizertensis. GTDB lineage: Bacteria > Bacillota > Clostridia > Tissierellales > Sporanaerobacteraceae > Anaerosalibacter > Anaerosalibacter bizertensis. The sequence continues at coordinate 24,554 of NZ_VULR01000003.1, forward strand.
TCTCGAGTTCCTCTAATTTTTTTAGCAGAGCATTCTCCACTTCTAATTCTCTATTTTGTTTCTTAAGTTTTCTAATTTCAATCGCTAATTTATCTTCTTTTGTTAAAGAAGTTTCTTCCTTTGATTTACCTCTTCTATCGATTAAGCCTTGTTCTCCAGATTCTTCAAGCTTTCTAACCCAAGAGTAGACTTGCTGGTAGCTAACATCGTAGATTTTTGCAGTTTCTGAATAATTGTAGTTATTTTCTATGCAATATTTTGCTATCTCAATTCTTTCCTCATAAGTTGTTTTACGACCTTTTTTCATGGATTTTTGAATTCCTTTCGGGTAAGATTTTAATTCTTTACTAGTATTATACTTCAAAATCCATTTTCTCAAAGAAGAATTACTTCTTATTCCATATTTTGTGCAAATATCTCTTAGAGAACCTTTACCATTTAGATAGTCCTCAACAGCAGCAATTTTCAATTTTATTGAATACCTAGTCCATGTTCCTTTCTCCTTTATGCCATCAATACCAAATGCCTCATACTTCTTAGTCCAAATTCGAATGGTTTTCACATCTACATCAAATTCTCTAGATAATTTAGTAGCAGATTCACCATTCTGATATCTTTCTACCGCTATCAGTTTGATTTCTACACTATGTTTACTTCTTTCAGACATACAAAACCCCCTTAAAGTTTTAACAGGTTTTTATTATTTCACCTGTAAACTTTAAGGGGGTATGGTCAGATCTTATTGCCCCCATTTTCTTTCAATATTTTTTTAGTTCTAAATCTTGTATGAATATCGCAGGCAAGAACATTTTCTGTGTATCTTAAAATTGTTTTTGGGTCATTTGAAAATATAATTTCACATTCAGTACCATATTCTTCAATCAAAGACTTATAATAATCGATATAATCTATACCAGTAAAAATATGTTTATTATATCCAAAGTAATTACGAAATTCCTTTTCTGTTAAAGTATCTGTCCAAGGATTTATATTTTTCTCATCAAGTTTATTTATACTTACTAGAGAATTTCCTACCTCGTCAGAAGGAAATCTAAACATTAGGACTATTTTTTTAGCTCCCTTTGCTATACCACGAAGGCATATTGCAAAACGATTACGGCTTAAAATTGGAAATATAACACCGATAGTATCTTCTCCAAACTTTGAATGTATATCTTTTTCTATGTCCTCGATATTTGCATAGTTTCCTTGAGCACGAGCAACTACAGATTCAGTTATACCAACTATATCTTTATCTTTTATAGAGAAATCTTCTATATTTGAAGCTTTTAATATAGTGTTTGAAATAATTTCCGCTATATTGTCTCCTTCTTTGATAATTGGGGCACGAAGACCTCTAACAACAGTTCCTACTATTCTTTCCATTATAATCTCCCCTTAAATTTTAATTTTTATAAGCACCAACTTTCACTTTTAGTATATGTTATTTTGTGATATAAATAAAATAAATATACATAATACTAGGTATAAGAGGTGCTTATATGTCTATTAAATTAGATTTGTATAAAGTTTTTTGTGAAGTAGTTAAATATAGAAGTTTTTCTAACGCTGCAAAATCTCTTTATATGACACAGCCAGCTATTAGCCAAGCAATGATGCAGCTTGAAGAAGAACTAGGGATACGACTTTTTACGCGAACACCTAAAGGTGTGATACCAACAAAGGAAGGACAAATACTATTTGAATATGCAAACTCAGCTCTTAACTTAATTGATGTAGGTGAAAAAAAGATTGAGGAATCTAGAAATTTAATGGTAGGAGAACTAAGAATAGGTGTTGGTGACACTATTTCACGCTATTTTTTATTACCTTATTTAGAGGAATTCCACAATGAATATCCAAATATTAAGCTAAGGATTATAAACCGTACAAGTTTAGAATTATGTAATTTAATTAAATCAGGCTATGTAGATATTGCCATTTGCAATTTACCTATTGAAGATTCATCATTAGAAGAAAAAAAGTTAATAGATATTCATGATATATTCGTCTGCGGGAAAAAATATAAGGATAGGATTTCTTCACCTTTAACTTTCAGTGAAATATCAAACTTTCCATTAATTTTACTTGAGGCTAAGTCAAACTCAAGGCAATATGTAGAGAAATATATATTATCTCAAGGGGTTAGAATAGAGCCAGAGATTGAGCTCGGTTCTCATGATTTATTATTAGAGTTTGCAAAAATCAACCTAGGTATATCCTGTGTAATTAAGGAGTTTTCACAGGAGTATTTAAAAAATGGATCAATATATGAAGTAAAAACAGTTGAAAAAATACCTAAAAGAAGTATAGGGGTTTGTTCATTAAAAAGTGTTTCTCTTTCACCTGCTTCACAAAAGTTTGTTGAAATACTGCAAAGTTAACAAAAGGACAGATATGTTTCTGTCCTTTTGCCTATTTCCCTTGAATTTCTTTTATGCTTTTAAGCAATATAGATATAGTTCCATCAGTATTATTAAAAAATTCTATTTTATCATCGCCTGTTAAGAGGGATATAGGGACTTTTATCTCTATGCCATCATCTGTTACAAACTTTTGGGTTTTAGGTATTTTTTTATACATTGGTTCATTTACTTCTATAGTCTTTTCCTTTAACCCTCTTCTCTCTATCTCTTCTTCATATATATTTTGAAGTTCTAAATTTTCATTAAAGGCTTTAGTCTTTATATGATCTATATCTATAGTATCTGTTTCTTCTACAGATTCTACTATAGCATTTTTTATTTCTGCTATCTTTTTCACATCATCTTCATAATAATCTTGTACTATTTTCTTAGATACCTTGTTCACTATATCTATCTTTTCTTTATCAGATAAAGTATCCTTTGATTGCAATAAATATTTAGATATATAGTATTCTTTTTGGCCATTAATCTCATATTTCTTTTCCTTCAACAGTATAGAAAAATCTTCTAAATCTATTATTATGCATTCATCTATTTTTTGATTTATATTTGGAAGGGTTGTTTTTTGTTTTATTACTTTATTAATACGTTTATCCTCTGATTCCTCTACATAATGTATATAAGAAGATTTATAATTCAGTATGAAAAATCCTAAGTATTTTTTCCCATCTCCATTAAATAGTGAACAAATCAAATCACAAGGAGGTATAGAGGCATTTTCAGCCATTATATCATACATAAGTTGGGCAAATTCCTTAGTTTTTTCTATAAATGTATCGTTGTTTTCTGCAATTTCCATACATATATTTTTCACTGGATTTTCCTGGGTATCAAAGAAAGCCTTTTTAATATTTATATCATTAAAAACTTTTTCTATATGAATTTCTAAGAATTCTATTATATCGCCACTATATGGATGTTCAGCCTCTGATAGTGCAGGTATTCCTACAGAACTATCTAATATATGCAATATCATTTTTTCAATATTTATTCTATCGATTATAATCATCCCCTTTTAAAAAATAATATATTAATTATATCTATTATACTACGAAAAAGAAAATAGTCATTGTGGTATAATATATTATAAAATATGTAAAATCAAGGATGTAAAAGGAGATTTTTATGAGACTTAATAAATTTATTAGTTCAACTGGGCTTTGTTCAAGAAGAGAAGCCGATAAATTAATTAAACAAAATAAAGTAAAAGTCAATGGCAAAATTCCCACTATAGGGTATACTGTGAAACCAGAAGATATAGTAGAAGTAGACGGTAAAGTATTAGAAAAGAAAAAGGACTTTGTTTACATTGCATTAAACAAACCTGTAGGGATTACTTGCACAACAGAAAGACATATAAAGGGGAATATAATTGATTTTGTAAACTATCCTGAGAGAATTTTTCCGATAGGTAGATTAGACAAAGATTCAGAAGGGCTAATACTACTTACCAATGATGGTAGCGTAGTCAATGAAATTTTAAGAGAAGAAAATAATCATAAAAAAGAATATATTGTAACAGTAGATAAAAAGATCACTCCTTCTTTTATAAATGGAATGGCCAATGGTGTGAAAATCTACAATCCTGTTAGAAATGAATATACAATAACTAAAAAATGCGAAGTAATAAAATTAAACAATAGAACTTTTAAAATTATATTATCTCAAGGATTGAATCGGCAAATTAGGAGAATGTGTGCAAAGTTTAACTACAGAGTTGTAAGGTTGAAACGTATCCGCATTATGAACATTACATTGAAGGATTTGCCAGTAGGAAAGTGGAGATATTTAACAGAAGAAGAATTGAAAGATATTGGACGAGAATAGTACTTTAGAATCAGTGGTGTTTATGCACCACTAATTTTTGTTGTAGTTATTTTTCCATCTACTTTACTTAAATTTTTAATTTTTAAAGTTGGCTTACTAACTCCACAATCATCAACTATATCTTCAAAGATTTTAAATTCTTTTCTTTTAATTACAGTTTCAACTTTATATCTTTTATCTCCATTATTCCCACTAACGGAATAGTTATTGACTGTATATCCTGCATCTCTAAGTTCTTCTGCAATTTTTATCATTTTAGATTTATTATTTAAAAATAAATCTACTTCTAATATGCCAAGGGCCAATCTTTCCTCAATTTTATTCCCTATGAAAACTCCAGCAGATCTACCTAAAGCATATGCAATAGTGAAATGTAAACCATCAGAACTGGTGACTTTACCTACTATATTTGCAAATATTATAGCATCTACAAATACTAAAAGATATACTGGATTCATAATTTTTTTAGATATCAATATTGTTTTCAACGTTGATAAAACATTGGTAAAGGCTGTTATAAGAAATAAGACAACAAGTGGAATCAAAACATTTTGTGTCATAAAAAACACCTCCTTTTAATCAATATAAAAAAACTAACATAGTATTATGTTAGTAAATAGTTATTTATTTAAATTATTGGATTTTAGTACAAAACAAGAAAGATATTTAGATTCTTATGATAAATTTCATATAAGAAAAGAAACACTTAAACAATATTAGAAAAAAATGATAGGATATTGCCCAAAATACTTATTTATACCGAACCAAAAACTTATATCTTAAGACTAACTAACTTTTATAGTATATCATATATAAGAATATTTGCAAGGAAAAGTTATATTATTTAAAGAGTCAAGACAGGATAAATAAAACTATATATTCTTATACTATATATGATAGAATAGATTGAATAATCATTGGCAAGAATAAAGGAAAAAGAGAGGTAGCAGCTATTATGACAAATAATTTTAAGACCCTTGGAATTAGTAGTGAATTAGAAAATATGTTGAGGCAAAATGGTATAACAAAACCAACACCTGTTCAACAGGAAGCTATACCTGAATTATTAAATGGAAAAGATATTATAGCTCAAGCTCAGACAGGAACGGGAAAGACCCTTGGATTTATGCTTCCTATTATGGAGAGGATTGATGAAAACAAGCCTTACATACAGGCATTGATCATTACTCCTACTAGAGAGTTGGCAATTCAAGTGACTAATGAGGCTAAAAAACTTAATTCATTTAAAGATATAAATATACTAGCAGCCTATGGTGGGCAAGATGTGGAGAAACAATTGAAAAAGTTAAAGAGAGGTATCCATATAGTAATTGGTACACCAGGTAGATTATTAGACCATATTAGAAGAAAAAGCATCGATTTAAGTAAACTTAAAATGCTTGTATTAGATGAAGCAGATGAAATGTTGAATATGGGATTTTTAAAGGATATAGAGAGCATTATTCGTGAAACACCTAAAACACGTCAAACAATGCTATTTTCTGCTACAATGCCTAAAGGACTTCGATCTCTAGCTACTAGATATATGAGAGAACCTAGTCAGGTACAGATACAAGGTGAAAAGATAACTTTAGACGAAATAAAACAAATAGTAGTTGAGACTACAGATAGGAAAAAGCAAGATGCTCTTTGTCAGGTAATAGATGAAGAAAGACCTTTTATGGCAATTATATTCTGTAGAACGAAACGTCGTGTAAAAACTTTAAATAATGCTTTGAAACAGCGAGGATACAATTCAGATGAAATACATGGAGATCTTAGTCAGGCAAAACGAGAAAAGGCAATGAAATCTTTTAGAAATGCTGAAACACAATTTCTTGTGGCAACAGATGTGGCCGCTCGTGGGTTAGATATTGAAGGAATAACCCATATTTTTAACTATGATATACCTGAAGATGCTGAAAGTTATATTCATCGTATAGGCCGTACAGGAAGAGCAGGGAAAACTGGTATAGCAGTTACTTTCATTGCACCAAAAGATCGACAAGGATTAGAAACAATTGAAAGAAAAATAAGGATGACTTTAAAAAGGAAAAAGATTGAAACGGAAAAAAGGAAAAAAGATAGCAACTCTAAAAATAAAAGCTATGGAAGGCAAAATGGCTTTAAACCACAAAATACAAGGGGAAAAAAGTACAATAATAAGAATAAAAAAAGAGGAAAGAGATAAAAAATAGCCCTTACCAACAAAAGTAAGGGCTATTTTTTATAGTGTTAAATGCTTTTATTTAATATTGAGCTTTCCACATATTCTTCATAAGTTGTTTGTTTATCAATTAATCCATCAGGAATGATTTAAATAATTCTATTTGCTATGGTTTGTACAAATTCATAGTCATGAGAAGTAAATAATACATTGCTCTTATAGTCACGAAGACCATTATTAGTGCAGTGATAGACTCAAGATCTAAATGATTTGTAGATTGATCTAATACCAAAACATTGGCTCCACTTAACATCATTCTTGCAATCATACATCTTACTTTTTCGCCACCAGATAGTATTTTAGCTTGTTTTGAGGTTTCCTCTCCGGAAAACAACATTTTACCTAAAAACCCACGCAAAAATATTTCGGATTTTTCCTCTGAAAATTGGCTTAGCCAGTTTATAAGACTTAAATCTTGGAAGAGCTTTTACCCATCATATCTTAAACTTACGTTATTTACAGTTATCAAATCTATACCTTCCCTTACTTAAAATTTATAAAACACTAGTTATTATATCATAAAAATATAACAATTGCACCTTATTGAAACAGCTATAAGATGATATAATAGTATTAACTTATTTTTAGGAGTGAATCAATTGTCTAAATATATAGAATTGAATGAAATTAAGAAAATATATGAAATGGGAGAAGTGGAAATAGTAGCTTTAGATGGTATGAGTTTTTCTATAGATAAGGGAGAATTTGTAATAATAGTAGGATCAAGTGGTGCAGGCAAGAGTACTGTTTTAAACATATTAGGAGGAATGGATTCTCCAACTAGTGGTGAAATAATAGTAGATGGGAATGAGATAAGCAGATATAGTGGAAAAGAATTAACTTCTTATAGGAGATATGATATAGGATTTGTTTTTCAGTTTTATAATTTAGTTCAAAATCTTACTGCCTTTGAAAATGTAGAGTTAGCTACGCAGATATGTAAGAATCCCCTTGATGCTGAAATAGTTTTAAAACAGGTAGGACTTGAAGACAGAATGGATAACTTTCCAGCTCAACTCTCAGGTGGAGAACAGCAAAGGGTAGCTATTGCAAGGGCACTGGCTAAAAACCCTAAGCTATTATTATGTGATGAGCCTACTGGAGCTTTAGATTATAATACAGGAAAGTCTATTTTAAAATTACTCCAAGATACCTGTAGAGAAATGGGAATGACAGTAGTTGTTGTTACTCACAATACAGCTATTGTTCCTATGGCAGATAAGATAATTAAAATTAGAAATGGCAAGGTAGAAAATATCTCCATCAATGAGAGCCCAATTCCTGTAGAAAGGATTGAGTGGTAGATGAAAAATCCATTATTTAAAGATACCTTTAGGGAGATAAAAAAGACAAAGAGCAAATTCTTCTCTATCTTTGCAATAGTAGTTTTAGGAGTAGCATTTTTTGCTGGAATCAAGGCTACATCTCCAGATATGAAAATCACAGCAGATAAATATTTTGATAAATATCGTTTAATGGATATGAGGCTTATTTCGACGGTAGGATTTACTGATGAGGATGTAGATATTATAAAAGAACTGTCAGGGGCTGAAGGAGTTATGCCTAGTTATTCCATAGATGCATTGGTCAATATGGAGGATAAGGATTTAGTTTTAAATGTTCTTCCACTACCTATGGATAGGATAAATAATCCTGATGAATCCTATATTAACAGGACTAAATTAGTTAAAGGAAGATATCCTAAAAATTCAGGAGAAGCTGTAACTGAAAAGAGTAAGATGGTAGATATGGGATTTTCTATAGGTTCCAAAATAAAACTTTCATCAGGAACTGATACAGATATTAGTGAAAACCTTAAAAACGATGAATTTACCATTGTAGGAATAGTAGAAACCCCTTATTATATATCTACTGAAAGAGGTACGACCAATATTGGAAATGGAAAGGTAGATAGCTTCATTATGATTCCTGAAGAAAATTTTAAAATACCTGCCTATACTGATGTTTTTTTAACTTTTGAAGAAGCTCGAAAGACTTTTTCCTACGATGATGAATATGATAATATACTTGAACCTATAAGGAAGAAACTTGACAATACAGGGAAGGAAAGATCCCAGAGACGTTATGATGAAATAATATCTGAGGGGAAGGAAAAAATAGAAGACAGTAAAAAAGAGCTTAAAGAGGCAGAAGAAAAATCAAATAAAGAATTGGAAGAGGCTTATGAAAGGATTATAGAAGGCGAAAAAGAAATATTCAATGGTGAAAAGGAGCTAGCCAATAAAGAAAAAGAATTCTATCAAAGGATAAAAGAAGCAGAGGCAAAAATATCTAGTGGAAAAAAAGACTTAGAAAATGGAGAAAGGGAATACAAGAAAAGCATTGAGACTTTTAGCAAATATAAGGAAGAGGCAGAAAGTGGATTTGTTGAAGGAGAACAAAAGATAAAGGACGGCCAAAAGACATTAGATGAAAATGAAGCTAAACTTAATGAAATAAAAACTATCTTGGAAACAAATCCTAGTATGCCCGAAGAACAGAAGATAGTTTTAGAAGAAAAATATAGGAAAGGTAAGCAAGAATTAGAGTATGGAAGAAAAGAGTTGGAAAGAGCCAAGTTAGAGTTAGAAAATAAGAAAAGAGAATTCTCTTCAGCAGAGAACAAACTTATTGCAGCTAGAAAAAAGCTAGATGATTCAAAAGAGCAAATTGTATCAGAGGAGAAAAAACTTCAAGAAGCTAAGAAAAAAGCTGAAACTGAATTTGCTGCTGGACATAAAAAATTGGATGATTCTAAGAGAGAGCTTGAAAAAGGTAAAATAGATTATGAAAATGGAAAAAAAGAAGTGGAGGAAAAATTAGCAGATGCTCGTAAGAAAATAGAAGAGGAAGAAGAAGAATTAAAAAACATTAAGGATCCAACTTGGTATGTAATCAAGAGGAATCAAACCCTTGAGTTTATAGATTATGGTATGGCTGCAGATAGAATAGATGCTATAGCTCAAGTGTTTCCAGTATTTTTCTTCCTTATAGCAGCTTTAGTATCCTTGACTACTATGACTAGAATGGTTGATGAGCAGAGGACCTATATAGGCACACTTAAGGCTTTAGGATATGGGAAATTTTCCATAGCATTAAAGTATATATTATATGCAGGCCTTGCTAGTGTCAGTGGAAGTATAGTTGGTGTTCTAATAGGATTTAAAGTTTTTCCTACTATAATCTTTAATGCTTATAGGATTATGTACACAATGCCCCCTATAGTTACCACTTTCAATTGGTACTATGCATTTATTTCAATTGCTTTTGCAGTACTTACAACTACATTAGCTGCTTTGATATCTTGCTATAGAGAACTTAAAGAAACACCAGCACTGCTTATGCGGCCTAAAGTTCAAAAATCAGGTAAGAGAATATTTCTAGAAAGAATAAAGTTCATATGGTCTAGACTGAATTTTTCACAGAAGGTTACAGCTAGAAATTTAATCAGATATAAAAAGAGGTTATTTATGACCGTTCTTGGTGTTGGAGGTTGTACAGCATTGATGTTGGCAGGTTTTGGCCTAAAGGATTCTACAGTGGATATTGCTACCAAACAGTTTGATGAAATATATCAATACGATATAGTTGTAGGACTTAAAAAAGGTGTAGAATCAAGAAAATCAGTAAAACTTGTAGATACTATGGAAAAAGATGAAGATATTACTGATTTCATGCTTCTAAAAGAACAAAATATTGATGTAGCTGTAAAAAATGAAAAGAAAAATGCTTTTCTTGTTGTTCCTGAAGATATTGATAGGTTAGAAGATTTTATTCTTTTAAAGTCACGTATAAATCAAGAAAAGGTTCCTTTAACTAATGATGGAGTTATTTTAACTGAAAAATTAGCTAAAATGTTACAAATTGATATTGGAGATGAGATATCAATTATAGATGAAGAAAACAAGAAAATAAATGTAAAGGTAAATGGTATTGCAGAAAATTATGTATCCCACTATGTATATATGTCTCCAAAGCTTTTTGAAAAAGTCTATGGTGAAAAGGTTAAATATAAAGAATTTCTAGCTAACACTAAGGACAGCTCAGAAGAGTTTGAAAACAAACTTTCTAAAAGATTATTAAAGAGTCCTGAAGTCACTTCCACAACTTTCATTACAGGTGTGAGCAATAGTTTTAAAGACACAATAGGTAGCTTAAATTATGTAGTATTAGTATTGATTATTTCAGCAGGAGCTTTGGCTTTTGTAGTACTATATAATCTGACCAACGTAAATGTAAGTGAACGGCTTAGAGAAATTGCTACTATAAAAGTACTTGGATTTTATGACAATGAAGTATCTGCCTATGTATATAGAGAGAATACAATCCTTACTATCATAGGTATAGTAGTGGGATTGTTCATGGGAGTTTTTCTCCATAGATTTATTATTGTTACTGGTGAAATAGACTATATGATGTTTGCCAGAAATATTAAACCTATTAGCTATATATATTCTGCTATATTAACTATAATATTTGCAGCCCTAGTAAGTTTTGCAATGCATTTTAAACTTAAAGATATAAAAATGGTAGAATCTTTGAAATCAGTTGAATAGAACGATATATAATATGCCATTGTATATGAAGATACCCATGAAAAATCATGGGTATCTTTGTCCCTTAGAGGACGAGTTATAGCTGAATACTGTATTTTACAAGCTTTCAAGTTTGACATGAAATATTTCATAGGTTATAATTAAAAATATACTATACCTAATTTGGGTTTAATTATAATTTCTTGAATATTTAAAAAATATAAAGAGTAAAGGGGAGATTCGCTATTCAACCAACAAAAAAAATAAAATTTATTTTATCATTTCTAGTTGTAATGTTAATATTACAATCTAATTTTAATATATATTCTTATGCGGATAAAAGTAGTTTAGCTGCAAGTGAGAAACCAAAACTTGTTTTTGGAGATGCAGGTTGGGATAGTATAAGGATTCATAATAAAATAGCAGCAATTATAATTGAAAATGGATATGGGTACAAAACTGATGAAATCACAGGTTCATCTCCAATTGTTATAAAAGGACTTAGACAAGGTGATATTGACATATCCATGGAGTCATGGACTGATAATATTGCAGATGTCTACGAACCGGGAATAGAGAAAGGTGAAATTGTAGAACTATCAACTAACTATGATGATAATGCTCAAGGTTTATATGTACCTACATATGTAATAGAGGGAGATAGTGAACGAGGTATAGAACCTATGGCACCAGATTTAAAATCAATAAAAGATCTTCCAAAATACAAGGACGTCTTTAAAGATCCAGATAATCCAAGTAAAGGAAGAATATATGGGGCACCTCCTAACTGGTTTTCTGATGAAGTACTCCGTGGTAAAATGGATACTTATAATCTAAAAGAAGATTATGAATATTTTAATCCTGGTTCAGATACATCATTGAATACTTCCATTGTATCTGCATATGAAAAAGGAGAGCCTTGGGTAGGTTATTATTGGGATCCTACTTGGATAATAGGTAAATATGATATGACCCTTCTTGAGGACGAGCCTTATGACGAGGCGAAATGGGAAAATGGATATGCATGTGAATTTCCAGGTGTTAATGTAACAGTAGCAGTAAATAAAGATATGCTTGAAAAAGCACCAGATGTTGTAGAGTTTTTGAAAAAATATGAAACTAATACTCAGATAAACAGTGAATTGTTAGCATATATGCAAGATAATGATGGAGATATAGATAAAACTGTACAATGGTTTTTTACTGAGTATGAAGACCTTTGGACTCAATGGGTTCCAGAAGAAATAGCAAATGAAGTTAAAAAATCCACAGGCACTGAAGACGGTAAATTTGGATTTAGCTTAAGTAAGTTTCCTGAAAACATTAATATAGAATTTGGAATATATATAGAAAAACTTGTATCCTGGTTGACAAAACATTTCCAAGGTTTTTTTGATGGACTAGCAGCTATTATTAATTGGATTGTTAGTGGTATAAGAGGTATATTAGTAACTATTCCTTGGTTTATATTTATACTACTAATATTCTTATTGGGATGGAAAATGATAAACTGGAAATCAGGTCTTATATACGCCTTAATGATGTTCTTAATAGGTGGATTAGGTCTTTGGAATGAGATGATATTTACCTTATCCATAGTTATAACGGGAGTGTTAATATCTATAATAATTGGAATCCCTATAGGTATCCATATGTCTTATAATGATAAGGTAGAAGCCTTTATGAAGCCAATATTAGATGGTGCTCAGACTATGCCAAGTTTTGTACATTTGATACCTGCAATGATATTCTTTGGACTAGGTACCGTTCCAGCAGTATTTGCAACAATTATCTATTCCACTGCACCATGCATAAGATTCACCAATTTAGGTATTAGGGAAGTGCCAAAAGAAATGACAGAGGCTGCATATTCTTATGGTTCATCTTCTTGGCAAGTTCTTACGAAGATAGAATTACCTCAAGCAATGCCTACTATTATGGCTGGTATCAATCAGACTACAATGGCAGCAATGTCCATGGTAGTAATATCCTCTATGATAGGTTCCAAAGGTCTTGGGGAAAATGTACTCATAGCTATAAATAGGACAGATATTGCAATGGGCTTTGATTCAGGAATAAGCATAGTATTTCTTGCGATAATAATTGATAGAATTACTCAAAAAATATCTGATAAACACAAAGATATTTAATACGGAGTAAGGAAGTGAAAATATGACGGAAAAAATTATTGTTAAAAATCTAGTAAAAGTTTTTGGTTCAAGACCAAAACTAGCTTTGGAAAAATTGAAAAAAGGTTGGACTAAGAAAGATATATTAGAAAAAACAGGTCAGACTGTGGGATTAAATAATGTATCTTTTTCAGTAGATGAAGGGGAGATATTTGTAATAATAGGTTTATCAGGTAGTGGAAAATCCACTTTAATAAGATGTCTTAATCTTTTAAATAAGCCTACTGCAGGAGAAGTAATAGTAGATGGAGAAAACATTGTTAAATATGACAAAAATCAATTAAGAGAATTTAGACAAGAAAAAATGGCTATGGTTTTTCAACAGTTTGGTCTTTTTACCCATATGACAGTATTGGAAAATGTAGAATATGGTTTAGAAATTAAGAAAGTTGATAAAGATAAGAGACAAAAAATTGCTATGGAAGCCATTGAAGAAGTAGGGCTTAAAGGTTGGGAAGATAAGATGCCTAACGAACTCAGTGGTGGTATGCAACAAAGGGTAGGACTTGCTAGGGCTTTGGCCAATGATCCTGATATCCTTCTTATGGATGAGCCTTTTAGTGCCCTTGACCCTCTTATAAGAAGGGACATGCAACTTGAGCTTTTGGAGCTACAATCTAAATTGAAAAAGACCATTGTCTTTATTACCCATGATATCAATGAAGCTTTTAAATTAGGAGATAGGGTAGCAGTTATGAGAGATGGCTCAATAGTTCAGATAGGTACACCGGAAGAAATACTTAACAATCCTTCTAATGAATATATAGAGGATTTTGTAAAGGATATAGATCGTACAAAAGTAGTTCGTGCTAAGGATATTATGAAACGACCAAATGCTGTAGTATCATTAAATGCCGGTGTTAGAGTAGCAATAAAGGAAATGCAAGTAAATGATATATCAAGTGTTTTCGTAGTGGATAAAGATAGAAAAATACAAGGAATTGTAACGATAGATGATTGTATAGAATCGGCTAAAAATAATAGATCTTCATTGAAAGAAATATTAAAACAAGATTATTATACTACTAAAGAGGATGTTTATATTGAAGATTTAATTGATAAAGGTGCAAAGACTAAGTATCCTATAGTAGTAGTAAACGATGAAGGCAGGATGTTAGGTATAATTGTACGAACTTCTATTCTAACTGGTCTTTTAACAACAAATGGAGATTAAAATGAAGGGGCTGTTTTATAACTGATTTATCAGTTGTGAAACGCCTCTTTAATATTGTGCACCAGGAAAACCTCGTCATCCATATCAAAATTATTAGTCAAATCAAAACTAAAAGATAGTTGCATTTTTTTGATTTTTGCTTTATGATTAAACTCAGTATGGTTTTTCATGACAGATAAATTATACTAAAAAACAGGTCTTAGAGCCAGTGCTCTTTGACCTGTTTTTATTTTATGGGTTGTTTATTTTGAAACAGCCCCTTTTCATTTTTAATACTTTTGAGGATTGATATCAATATATTGTGTTATAATGTTTTCTGTAAGAAAATAAAAGACTATGTAGGAAGGATGTTATATGAATCTTTTAAATTTAGAAAATATATCAAAAAGCTATGGTGAGAAGGAATTATTTAAGAATATAAATCTAGGTATAAATGAAGGAAATAAAATAGGTCTTATTGGTATAAATGGAACGGGGAAAACTACTTTATTAAAAATAATTGCAGGATTAGAGGAGCCAGACAATGGTAGAGTGATTAAAGGCAATTCTGTTAGAATAGAGTACCTTCCTCAAAGCATTCCATTTGATCCAGATACGACTGTTAAAGAACAGGTTTTTAAAGGAAACTCTGAGAATATGATATTGGTTAGGGAGTATGAAGAAGCTATAAATAATCCTAATACATCAAATGAAAAAATCATAAGCTTAACTCAAAAAATGGATGTTGCAGGTGCTTGGAACTTAGAAAATGAAGCAAAAGCTGTATTGACTAAATTAGGAATTACAAATTTTGATGAAAAAATAGGTTCATTATCAGGTGGTCAGAGGAAAAGGATAGCTTTAGCAGGAGCATTGATAAACCCATCAGAACTTCTGATACTTGATGAACCTACTAATCATCTTGATAATCAGACCATAGATTGGCTAGAAGAGTATTTAACCAATAGAAAAGGTGCTTTACTTATGATTACCCATGATAGATATTTCTTAGATAGGGTTGTTAATCAAATTATTGAATTAGATAAGGGGTCTCTTTATACTTATAATGGAAATTATAATGATTATCTAGAAAGTAAAGTTGCAAGAGAAGAAATAATAGCAGCTAGTGAAAGAAAGAGACAAAGTTTATTTAGAAAAGAACTAGCATGGATGAAACAAGGAGCAAAGGCACGCTCTACTAAACAAAAGGCTAGAATAGAGCGTTTTAATGAATTAAGTGAGAAACCTTTAGATTTACCTAATGAAAAGCTTGAAATATCTGTAGCTAGTAGGCGTCTAGGTAAGAAGGTAATTGAATTAGAAAATATAGTAAAGTCTTTTGGAGATAAGAAAGTAATAGATGATTTTAATTATATTGTTTTGAGGAATGACAGAATAGGAATATTAGGGCCTAATGGTAGCGGAAAGTCTACCCTTATTAACATAATGTCGAAAAGAATTGAGCCGGATTTAGGTATAGTTGATATTGGTGAAACTGTGAAGATAGGCATTTATTCTCAAGAGAATTATCATATGGATGATGATATGAGGGTTATAGAATATATTAGAGAAGGTGCAGAGTTTTTAACAACAGCTGAAGGAAATAAGATAACTGCCTCTCAAATGTTAGAGAGATTTTTATTTCCACCAGATTTACAATGGACTTTGATAAGCGAACTTTCAGGAGGAGAAAAGAGGAGATTGTACCTATTGAGAGTACTTATGGAAGCACCTAATGTATTATTTTTAGACGAGCCTACCAATGATTTAGATATAGAGACCCTTACAATTTTAGAGGACTATTTAGATGATTTCTTAGGTGCAGTAATAGTGGTTTCTCATGATAGATATTTTTTAGATAGGGTAGTAGATAAGGTGTTTATTTTTGAGGGTAAGGGAAAAATTACTCAATATACAGGAAATTATACTGAATTTAAAGAGAAAAGGGATAAAATCTTAGAAGAGAATATCCCTAAGGTGAAAAAAACTTATAAAAAAGAAAAGCCAAAATCTAATAATAAGACTTTAAAATTTTCATACAACGAGAAAAGAGAATATGAAGAAATAGATAGTGTAATTGCTAAACTGGAAGAGGAAATAGAAAGCATAGATATAAAAATAGATAAGGCTTCTACAGACTATGTTCTATTACAAGATCTATTAGAAGAAAAAAAAGATCTAGAGAAAAAATTAGATGAAAAAATGGAAAGATGGGTCTATCTCAATGAGTTAGCTGAAAAGATTAAATATGGCAATGAGAAAGGATGTTGAAATGAATAAAATAGTGGTATTAGCAGAAAAACCCTCTGTAGGTAGGGATATAGGCAGGGTTTTGGGATGTAATAAAAAAGGGAATGGTTATTTAGAAGGAAATAAATATATTGTAACTTGGGCTTTAGGCCATTTGGTAACTTTAGCTGACCCTGAAACCTATGATAAAAAATATAAAACTTGGGAAATTGAAGATTTGCCAATACTTCCCAAGTATTTAAAACTTGTAGTTATAAAGAAGAGTAGCAAACAATTTTATACAGTTAAAAAACTTATGAACAGGAAAGATGTATCTGAAATTATAATTGCTACAGATGCAGGTAGAGAAGGAGAGCTTGTAGCTAGATGGATTATAGAAAAAGCTTATGTGAAGAAACCTATTAAGCGACTTTGGATTTCTTCTGTTACAGATAAAGCTATTAGGGATGGGTTTAACAACTTAAAACCTGGCAAATCCTATGAAAATCTTTATGAATCTGCTGTTGCTAGGGCGGAAGCAGATTGGGTAGTAGGAATCAATGTTACTCGTGCTCTTACGTGTAAGTACAATGCTCAACTTTCTTGTGGCAGGGTACAGACCCCTACGTTAGCTATGATTGCAAAGCGAGAAGAAGAGATAAAAAATTTTAAAGAAAAAGAGTATTATGGAATAATTGCTTCTACTAATAATTTAAAGCTAGTATGGCAGGATGGAAAAACTAAAGATATGAAAACTTTTGATAAGGCTAAATCTGATAAAATTCTTAAAGATATAAGAGGAAAGGATGCCCAAGTTATAGACATAAATAAAGTAGATAAAAAAAGTTTTCCACCGAGATTATATGATTTAACTGAACTACAAAGAGATGCAAATAGAATATTTGGTTATTCTGCTAAGAAGACCCTTTCTATTATGCAGAGACTGTATGAAAGGCATAAGTTACTAACATATCCAAGAACAGATTCTAGATATATTTCTGAGGATATAGTAGATACTTTGGAGGATAGGGTGAAAGCTTGTAATGTTGGAATGTATAGTAGGATAACTTCAAAGATTTTAAGGAAACCAATAAGAGGAAACAAATCTTTTGTAGATAATAAAAAAGTATCAGATCACCATGCTATTATTCCAACAGAAGAAAGAGCATTGTTGAGTGAGTTAAATTATGAAGAAAAAAAAATATATGATTTAGTAGTTAGACGATTTTTAGCAGTACTATACCCTCCTTTTGAATATGAGCAAACAACTATAAAAGCTAAAATAGATAATGAAATGTTTATTGCTAAAGGAAAAAGGGTTATATCTGAAGGATGGAAAGAAGTTTATTCCGATCATTTTCAGGAAGATGAAGAAAATAATGATATTTTAGAACAGGTATTGCCAGAGATAAATAAAGGTGGTATTCTAAAAATATCTTCTACTGTACAGACCAAAGGGACAACTAAAGCCCCAGCACTTTTTAATGAAGGTAGCCTATTGTCAGCTATGGAAAATCCAAAAAGGTATATGGAAGGTGAAAACAAGGATTTAATTGAAATAATCGGAGAGACAGGTGGTATTGGTACAGTAGCTACAAGGGCAGATATTATTGAAAAGCTTTTTAATACTTTCTTAATTGAGAAGAAAGGTAAGGATATTTTTATAACATCTAAGGGAAAACAACTTCTTGAACTAGTACCAGAAGACTTGAAATCACCAGCTTTAACAGCAGAGTGGGAACAGAAGCTAGGAGCTATAGCTAAAGGTAAGTTGAATAAGAAGGCTTTCATAAATGAAATGAAAGGATATTCGAAGGCTATTGTAAAAGAGATAAAGAATAGTGATGCAGAGTTTAGACATGATAATTTAACAAGGAGCAAATGTCCCGAATGTGGCAAGTATATGCTTGAAGTTAAAGGTAAAAAAGGTAAGATGTATATTTGTCAAGATAGGGAATGTGGCTATAGGAGAAATATCTCTAAGATCACTAATGCTAGATGCCCTAACTGTCATAAAAGATTAGAATTAAGAGGAGAAGGGGAAGGTCAAATATTTACTTGTAGTTGTGGATATAGGGAGAAACTTTCATCATTCAATGAGAGAAAGAAAAAGCATAGAAACCAAGTTTCTAAAAAAGATGTATCTAGATATCTCAAAAAGCAAAAGAAGGAAAATAATGAATCAATCAATACAGAGTTAGCAGATGCACTTGCAAAACTTAAACTTGATTAAGATTAACTATAGACTTGGTGGTGGGAATTTAATATGAAAAAGAAGAATGTTTTAATAATTTTATTAGTTGCAGTTGCTATTATTTCAATTATATTTGTTAGAAATATATTAACAATAAATAATCAAGAGGATAGTTTTAACCAAGAAGAGGCTTTAAAAAGCGATATTGAAAATCTTTCAAAATATAAGAGTAAGTATATGGGAGATGCATCTAATTTTTTAAATCTTAATAATAGGCTTGCCCTTTATGATATTCCAAAGACATTCCAGTTATATCCTGATGAGTTAATGGCTGAGATTAATTATGAAGAAGCAGCTTCAAATATTGATGAAGGTAAGATAAAAAGAGGATTGTTCTACAATTCAACAGCAAATTTTGTATTAATAGATAATCTAAAGGTATTGAAACTAAACTTTAAGGAAGTGTCATATACTATATCTAGGGAAAAACTAGAAAAATGGTATGGAAAAGAGCTTTCATCACTACAAGACTATGAACAGTGGAAAAAAGAAGTTGCAGACA
Organism: Anaerosalibacter bizertensis; assembly: GCF_009696605.1. GTDB lineage: Bacteria > Bacillota > Clostridia > Tissierellales > Sporanaerobacteraceae > Anaerosalibacter > Anaerosalibacter bizertensis. The sequence continues at coordinate 43,896 of NZ_VULR01000003.1, forward strand.
AACTATCAGATACGGAGTATATAGATAAATTTATAAAAGAAAATGTAGAAATAAAAAATAAATAGATTTTTAAGGGTTGGGAGATTTTTCCTAGCCCTTTTATTTTTGTATATATAACAAAATAGACGGGTATAAGAATAATGTTATAATATAATTAATGTAGAATAGGGTCTAATTATGTAATAAATATTTATTAGTAACAATATTGAAATTTAGGAACATAAAATAATATAACAGCCTAAAGTTTTTGTATTGAGGGATATGAGGGGGATGATGTATATGAAAAACATAATAAAGACTTTAAATTATGCACTGGGGGCTTATATTATATATATAATAATATTTGGTGGTATCGTATTAAGTTTTTATAAGCACAACACTAGCAATTATTTAGAGACCCATCCAGTGGAAAGGTTTTGGGGAGAAAAAACAGGTCAAGATAGGGTGGTATTAGTAGAGGATAGATATAATTCAGGTATTGCTCGTATTGATTTTATAGAAAATGCCAAAGAAACTTTAGATATTTCTTATTATGCAATAGATAATGGGATATCTTCAGATATATTTTTAGGATGTATTTTAAATGCAGCAGATAGAGGTGTAAAAGTTCGTCTACTTCTGGATGGTTCTTTACAGAATATAATAGAAATGAAAGAAGCTAAATATACTATATTTCAACATCCTAATATTGAGCTTAAATTTTATGATACCTCTGGTTTTTTCCGACCATGGTCATGGAACAATAGGCTTCATGACAAATATATTATTGCAGACAATCAGATAGCTATGATTGGCGGTAGAAATATAGGAGATAGATATTTTGCTAAAGAAAGAAAAAATGGGGATATAGTAAATGATAGGGATGTAGTAATTATCAATACAGATAGTCAAAACACTTCGAATAGTGCTATTTATCAAATGAGGGAATATTTTAATTATATTTGGAATCATAAATATTCAAAATGTCCGGTGAAGAAACTTACTCAAAGGCAAGAGAGAAAAGGACAAGCAAAAGCTGAATATTTAAATAAAAATATTGAAAAAGTAAGAAAAGATAATCCTGAGATGTTTAATCAGTCTATTGATTGGTTAGCTATATCCTTACCAACTAATAAAGTAACACTAATACATAATCCTATTGAACGCTTCAATAAGGAACCTTGGTGTTGGTATGAGATTACAAATTTAGCAGAAAGGGCTAAAGAGTCTATTTTCATTCAAAGTCCTTATATTATTCCCACAAAAGATATGTTAAAGCATATAGGAACTATAGATGTTCCAAGGGAAAATATAGATATACTGACGAATTCCCTTGCTTCTACTCCAAATGCTATGGCTTATTCAGGACATATAAGGCACAGAAAGAAAATGGTAGACTTTGGAGCCAATGTATATGAATTTCAAGGACCAGGTTCTATTCATGCGAAGTCCTATATATTTGATGATAGAATTAGTTTGGTAGGTTCTTTTAATATGGATTCAAGGAGCACTTATCTCAGCACAGAAACTATGGTTGTTATTGACAGCAAAGAGTTTGCCAATCATTTAAAAAAGGTAATCGAGGACAATTCTAACAATAGTTTAAAGGTACTGGAGGATTATTCCTATGAATATAATTCAGCAGTTGAAGAAGGGGAAGTTCCTCTTAGTAAGGTTATTAAGATAAGGATTTTATCTATAATTACTTATTTATTTGATTATATGCTTTAAGAAAATCACACTCTAATTACAGAATGTGTTGAAAAAAACTCCACCTTGAGTATCAAAATTTCACATGTTTTTTTCAAACTAGGCGAAGGCAACAAATATATAAGAATTTTTAAAATCTGTCTACTAAGATAATGTTCGACAACATTTTCAAAATATGTGTGCTACAATATATTAAAAACATATTTAGAGTACTCTATATTTATTCAATTTTAGGAGGTAGGCAAGAAGAAGTTATATAGCCTCAAATTAGGTTTTTACAGTTTCAGTATACATTACTCAACACTATCATTTTTTATTTAAAAAATAGGAGAAGAATAGGATGAGAATGAATATCAAAAAAAAGAATTATAAAAATAAAATAGTATATAATAATTATCAGTTTTATGAAAATGCTGCATTGACTGGATTTATAAAAAAACAGGCGACAGAAGGCTATAGTCTTTGTGGTACAAAGGGAAAATTTTTAAATATATTAAAATTTTGTTATACAAAAGATGAAGTGCCAAAGTCATACGCTATTTTTCACAAGCATTTAGACAAAGAGATAGATGAAAAAATTGAAAATATGAAAACTTGCAATGATGAAATTATATCCCAAAATAATCTGTATATTGTATTTGAGAATACTTCTAGTGAAGTTAGTGAAATGAAATTAGAAACAATAGAAAAAAAGCAAAATATTTTACTTAGTGTTCCTATAAAAAAATCTATAGCTTTCGTTTCCATGTTATTTGTGGTCTCTGTAATTAGTTTGGTTCTAAAAATATTATCGGTAGAAGACGGGAATTTACATTTTAATCTTTTAAGTTTGGGACTTTACTTGGCTTTAATTATTACTTTCCTTTTTTATTTTACAGGTGATATACACGATATTATTGCAGGTAATGCAATATATATAGATGGAAAAATGTATTTTTCTAGTCGTACAAAATTCAAAGATATATTGTTTCACATTGGTGACATACTTAAATTTGGAATATTATTAGGGAGTATTTGCATTAGCATTATGCTTTTGTTAAATGTAAAGGATGAAGTCATAGCCATTAATATTCTAAGAATGTGGTTAATATACTGTGTTATTGGTTATATATCCAGGATACAGTTCCAACGATCGTATATATCCTTGCTGTTAATTGAAACCTTTCTAATAACACTCAGCTTCTTGTAAAATAGGAATTTTGGACTGACCCTTAATATTGGATAAAAACTCACGAATATTTTCTTTTTATTATATTATCTATATTTTAATATTTTTTCGTTTTTTATTACACATAAATATTTAGGGAATCGCTTAGGATAATCACAATTATGCTTTAAGAAAATGTTGACTACCGTATATTTTTTATATATAATTAAGTATTGGAATTAAAAATTTAATATATAAAAAACATAGTCTAAAAGCAGATGGGCGGCTTTACAACCCATTTGCTTTTTTATGTGTAAAAATAGAAGGAGGTATAGAATGAAGAAGTTATTTAGAGATAAGGAATTTTTTCTTACTATTCTTACATTGGTCATTCCTATAACTTTACAGAACCTAATTAGTTCATCCCTTAATATGGTTGATAATTTAATGATAGGAAAATTAGGAGAGAATGCAATTGCAGCTGTGGGATTAGTTAATCAATATTTTTTCATATTTATGTTATGTTTATCTGGTATCAATGCTGGTGCAGGCATATTTATGTCCCAATTTTGGGGCAGAAAAGATACTTTAAATATACGTAGAATGCTTGGGTTAGACCTTATACTTAGCATTATAGCGTCAATTATTTTTTCTTTTACGGCATTTATATTTCCTGAAGGTATAATGAAAATATTTACTAAAGACACTACTGTTATAGGTTTAGGTAGTCAGTATCTTAAAATCATTGGTATAACCTTTATATTTACTGGGATTACTCAGGGTTATTCTACAGCTCTAAGATGTACAGGAATAGCTAAGCCGCCTATGTTTGCCAGCCTCATTGGAGTACTAGTAAATGGCTTTTTAAACTGGATACTTATATTTGGACATTTTGGATTCAAGCCTATGGGAGTAGTAGGTGCTGCTATAGCTACAAGTATAGCAAGATTTATTGAAATGCTATTTGTACTTGTTTATTCCTATGGTTTTAACGATATTATTTCAGCTAAACTTAAAGAAATGATAAGTTTTAGTAATGATTTTGTTAAAGTTTATTTTAAAACGTCTTTATCCGTAATAATAAATGAAATAGTATGGGCACTAGGTATGACTGCATATTCAGTAATATATGCTAAAATCGGAATTAGTGCAGTGGCTAGTATGCAAATAGCAACCACTATTAACAATATGTTTATGGTTCTATGCATAGGTCTTGCTACAGCTGCTTCTATTATTATAGGTAATAAAATAGGGGCTGATGAAGAAGATGTAGCCATTGAATATGCAACTAAATTAGGTGTATTAGCTCCGTTGGTAGGATTAGTAACAGGTATAGCACTATGGATTACCTCTCCAATAATTGTAAAAGCATTTAATATAAGTGAAGAAACTCTTAATATTACAGTAACTGTACTTAAGATAATGGCTGTATTTGCACCCCTTAGATTTTTTAATGTACTCATGATTGTAGGTGTATTTAGGGGTGGAGGAGATACTATGTATTCAATGTTGGTGCAACTTGGAACAGTATGGTGTTTTGCCATACCAGCTGGTTTTATAGCTGCTGCATATTTTAAACTGCCTCTTAATAAAGTATATTTTATAATTTGTTTAGAAGAAGTAATTAAAATAGGATTTGAAGCAAAGCGTCTCCGTTCAAAGAAATGGATTAGAAATGTTGTAGAAGATGAATATATAATAGCTTGATAAAACCTCCTTAAATTGTTTTATTATGGAACAATTTAAGGAGGTTTTATATATAATGGACACTTTAAAACCAAATATTGTATCAACTTGACCCAATAAATAACTAGTGGTAATATTATATTGTAGAAAAGATTTTGAAAATTTAGTCTTTAATATCGTATTAGCAACAAAAAGGTACATATTATATCATTGGAGGGAAAGTTATGAAGAAAAAAACTTTAATTTTATTTGTTTTGGTACTTGCTTTAAGTTTAGCAGGTTGTGGAAATAATAATGAGTCTTCAGAACCTGCAGAAAAAGAGACTCCTAAAGAAAATAGAGAGATGATACTTGCTACAACTACAAGTACTCAAGATTCAGGTCTTTTAGATTATTTATTGCCAATATTTAAAGAAGACACAGGCATAGATGTCAAAGTTGTTGCAGTAGGTACTGGTGAAGCTCTTAAACTTGGAGAAAATGGTGATGCAGATTGTCTATTAGTTCATGCAAAGGAAAAAGAAGAAGAATTTATTAAAAATGGTTATGGTGTAGAAAGACATGATGTTATGTATAATGACTTTATAATAGTAGGGCCAGAAGAAGATCCTGCAAAGGTAAAGGAAAATGCTCCAAATGATGTAGTTGAAGCATTTAAAGCTATTAGTGAAAATGAAGTAGATTTTGTTTCAAGAGGGGATGAATCTGGTACCCATGTAAAGGAAAATGGTATCTGGGAAGTAGCAGAAATAGAACCGACTGGAGATTGGTATATTTCAGCTGGAAAAGGAATGGGAGCTGTTTTACAAATGGCAGATGAGAAAAAAGCTTATACATTGACTGATAGAGCAACATATTTGTCAATGGAAGATGATCTTGATCTAGTCATTGTAACTGAAAAAGATGAGAGATTATATAATCAATATGGGGTTATAATGTTAAATACAGAAAAACATGATATTAAGGAAGAAGAGTCGAAGGAATTTATAGATTGGATGCTTTCAGAAAAAGGACAGAAGCTTATAGGTGAATATGGAAAAGAAGAGTACGGGCAAGCTTTATTTATACCTAATGCAGAGAAATAGGTGATTAACTATGGAATTAGATTTTAGTGAAGTTATACCAGTTATATTATTATCTTTATATATATCTATATTTTCTACTTGTATTGCTTCAATATTGGGAATGCTATTTGGCATTCCCACTGCTTTATTTAAATTTAAAGGTAAAAGATTAATAGTCCATACAACGGATACTTTAATGAGTACTCCTCCAGTATTAATGGGATTATTAGTATATTTATTATTGTCTAGGAAAGGGCCACTTGGTAAGTTTAAATTATTATTTACTCCTACTGCTATGATAATAGCTCAGACACTTTTAGTATTTCCTATAGTTTTCGGACTTACAGTTTCCATTATATCTAAAACTGGTAAACCTATAATAAATACTTGTATAACTTTAGGAGCAAATAGGAAAGAAACTTTTTTTGCTATTGTAAAGGAAAATAGGGCTCAATTATTATCTATTATAACTATGGGTTTTGGAAGGGCTATTTCTGAAGTTGGTGCAGTTATGATGGTAGGAGGAAATATTAAAGGTTTTACAAGGGTTATGACTACTTATATTGCCCTTGAGACTGGAAAAGGAAATTTTAATGAAGCTATTTTTATTGGAATCATACTCCTTATTATATCTTTTGTTATTAATTATCTACTTCATTTGTTTCAAGGGAGAGAAAATAGATGAAAATACAGGTTATAAATGCAATAAAAAAGTATCACAATAAGAAAGTACTAGATGTAGATTATATTGAATTTAAACCTGGATATATATATGCGGTAATGGGTTTAAATGGTAGTGGGAAAACTACCTTGCTTCAGTCTATAGCAGGTATAAATAAATTGACAAATGGTGAAGTATTGTATGATGGGAAAGATTTTAAATATATAAAAGATAGAATAACTATGATGATGCAACAACCTTATTTATTTGATTGTTCTGTAAAAGAAAATATTATAATGGGACTAAAATTCAGAAAACTAGACAAAGATATTATTCAGTCTAGAATGGAATCCTATATTAAATATTTTGACATAGAGGAAATAATAAATCAAAATAGCAAGAAGCTATCAGGTGGAGAGTCTGCAAAGGTTGCATTACTTCGGACATTAATAATGGAAACAGATATTGTGTTACTTGATGAACCAACAGCTAGTATGGACGTGGAGAGCACAATATCAGCTGAAGGTTTAATGAAAAATATAATGAATGAAAATAGAATTTTGATAGTTGTTACCCATGACTTATACCAGGCAGAGAGAATAGCGGATTATGTAGTATTTATGGATAAGGGAAAGATAATAGAAATGGGAGAAAAGGAAAAAGTATTTAGAGACCCTAAAAACCATAAATTAAAATTATTGCTAAACAAATAGGAGGTTAAATATGATTAAGACTGCTGTTATAACAATAAGTGATAAGGGATCTAAGGGAGAAAGGGAAGATAAAACAGGTAAGGAATTGAAAGAGCTTTTGGAAAACGAAGGATACAGTATAGAACATTATAAAATAATACCAGATGAAATAGAAGATATAAGTAATGAGCTTGTTGAATTATGTGATTCTAAAAAAGTAAATCTTATTATTACAAATGGAGGAACGGGGTTTTCAAAAAGAGATGTAACTCCAGAAGCTACAGAAAAGGTTATTGAAAAATATGTACCAGGTTTTGGGGAAGTAATGAGGGCTAGTTCATTGAATATAACACCTATGGCTATGCTTTCAAGAGGAATTGCAGGAATTAGAAAAGACACCCTTATAATTAATCTTCCAGGAGGTCCTAAAGCTGCTATAGAAAACTTAAGAGCTGTATTGCCAGCTATACCTCATGGTATTGAAATATTATTAGGAAAAGGATCTGAATGTGCAAGGTAGTATTTATGGAAGATAGGAGTGATTGTGTTGAATTTATTTGATGTATTATCTGTTGAAGAGGCAAAAAAAGCCATAGATGATTATTTTAAATTTTATCCAAAGAGCGAAAAGGTAAATATTTTAGATAGTATGGGAAGAATAATATACGAAGATATAGTTTCTGAAATGAATGTGCCCCATTTTAGAAGGTCTACTGTAGATGGGTATGCAGTAAATTCTAAAGATATTAGAGGTGCAAGTGAGAGTATACCAGCTATTATGGAGTATAAAGGGGAAGTACTGATGGGAAGGGAACCTACTTCCAGTATAGAATTTCCTGGGGAATGTATATATGTTCCAACAGGAGGCATGATTCCAGATGGTGCAGATTCAGTAGTAATGGTAGAATATAGTGAAAAACTTGATGAAAATACGATACTTATAAATAAATCTATTCCCCATGGTGAAAATCTTGTGGAAATAGGAGAAGATATAGAAGTAGGGGAAGTAATTATAAAACGTGGAAGAAAGCTTAGACCCTATGAAATCGGAGTATTATCAAGTCTTGGTATAATGGATATTCAAGTATCTAAAAGGCCTAAGGTAGCTATAATATCTACTGGAGATGAAATAGTAAATCCAAAAGAAGAACCAAGTTTAGGAGAAGTAAGGGATATAAATTCTTATCTTATAGAATCATCTATTGTTGAGGATGGAGGTATTCCTATTAATTATGGAGTCGTAAAAGATGATATTGAAGATTTAAAAGATACTGTTGACGATGCAATTTGCAAAGCAGATATAGTTTTAATATCTGGAGGTAGCTCTGTTGGAAAAAAAGATATGACTATAGATGTAATAAATAGTTTAGGAAAACCAGGGGTATTTGTACATGGAATATCAATAAAACCTGGGAAACCTACAATAATAGGGAAAGTAAAAGATAAGATAGTCTTTGGACTGCCAGGTCATCCTCTATCTGCTGCAATAGTTTATAAGGTAATGGTTAAGTATTGTATAGATAAGCTTTTGGGATTTGAAGAAAAGGATTATCCTATAGTATGTAAATTTAGTACAAATTATCACAGTGCAAAGGGCAGAGAAGAATATCTTCCTGTAACCCTTTCACAAGATTTAGATAATATAGTTGCAACTCCCATATTTTCTAAATCAGGACTAATAAGTGGTTTTTCAAAAGCAGATGGAATTATGAAAATAGATAAGAACCTAGAAGGTATAGTAGAAGGGGAAAATGTATTAGTATACAAGTTTTAGGAGGGAAAATATGGATCAAAATATTTATTTATCTAATTATGAGTTAGAGGAAGCAATTGAACACTATTTTAGCAAAATAAATATAAATAGAGGAAAAGAGGTTATAAAGACTGAGGATTCCTATGGTAGAATAACGGCTTTACCAGTATATTCTAAGATATCTTCTCCATTCTATAATTCATCAGCTATGGATGGTATTGCTGTAGATAGTAGAAAAACAATAGGGGCAAATGAAAAAAATCATATAGTTCTTGAAGAAGGAAAAGATTATTTAGTAGTAGATACAGGAGATCCAATTCCTAAAGAGTATGATTCTGTAATAATGGTAGAGGATTTAATAAAGTTAGATGATGGAAAGGTAGCTATATATAAAAGTGCCGCATCCTATCAAAATATAAGACCATTGGGAGAAGATATTGTAGAAAATTCCCTTATAGTTCCTTCAGGACATAAAATAAGACCTGTAGATATAGGAGCTATATTGGCAGGAGGAGTAAATGAGATAGAAGTTTATACAAAACCTATTATTGGCATAATTCCAACAGGTACGGAGTTAGTAGAGCCAGGAGTAGAGTTGAAAACTGGAGATATAATAGATTTTAATTCAAGAACTTTTGCTGCCCAAGTTTTTGAATATGGTGGTATAGCAAAAAGATATGCTATAGTTTCTGATGACTATGAAAAAATAAAAGATACTGTAGATAAAGCTGTTTCGGAATGTGATATAGTTCTTATAAATGCAGGATCTTCAGCTGGTAGGGAAGATTATACTTCTAAAGTAGTGAAAGAACTTGGTCAGGTATTTATCCATGGAGTAGCAATAAAGCCTGGAAAGCCAGTTGTACTTGGAAGTATAGAAGATAAACCTGTAATAGGTATACCAGGTTACCCGGTATCGGCTTATGTAGTTATGGAACTTTTTGTAAAGAGAATTATAGAAAAGTATTGTGGTGAAAAAGAAAAAGAGCATAAAAAAGTAAAGGCAATATTATCTAGAAGGATTATGTCATCATTAAAATATCTTGAATTTGTAAGGATGAAATTAGGGAAAGTGGAAGATAAGCTTATAGCTACTCCTCTAAGTAGAGGTGCAGGCACTACCATGTCATTAGTTAGAGCAGATGGAATACTTGAAATACCTCAAAATTTAGAAGGAATTGAAGCAGGAGAAGAAGTAGAAATAAGCCTTTTAAAGGAAGAAAAAGATATAGAAAATACAATTGTATGCATTGGAAGCCATGACCCTATTATAGATATAATATCTGATTTAATTCATATGAGAAATGATGATTATTATTTATCATCAGCTCATGTAGGTAGTATGGGTGGAATTATGGCATTGAAAAAAGGAGAAGCCCATATAGCCCCTGTCCATCTTTTAGATATGGAAAGTGGAGAGTACAATATACCCTATATTAAAAAATATTTAAAAGACAAAGATATATTTCTAATAAAATGTGTAAAAAGAATACAGGGAATAATGGTTCCTAAAGGGAATCCACATGGTATTACTTCCATCAAGGATATATCTGAAAAGAATCTAAAATTTGTAAACAGGCAAAGGGGTGCAGGAACTAGACTATTATTAGATTATAATTTGAAAAAATTAAACATAGACCCAAGTGAAATTAAAGGATATGACAGAGAAGAGTTTACACATTTGCAAGTTGCAGCAGCTGTAGAAAATAATGATGCAGATTGTGGTCTTGGTATATATTCTGCTGCAAAAATGATGGGACTAGATTTTATACCAGTAGCTAATGAGGAATATGATATAGCAATTCCTAGTAAGTTTTTGGAAAAGCCAATTATAAATGAATTTATAAATCTTATAAAGAGTGATGAATTTAAGGAAAAGCTTGATGAGCTAGGAGGTTATGACTATAGGGAAATAGGAGAGATAATACGCCCTTAAAGGAGTTGTTTAATATGCTTGATAAATATGGTAGAAGGATAAACTATATGCGTGTATCTGTAACTGATAGATGTAATTTAAGATGTATTTATTGTATGCCTCCTGAAGGTATTGTTAAGAAAGATCATGAGGATATTATGAGATATGAAGATATTGCAAAAGTCATTAAGGCAGCTAGTTCATTGGGAATAAATAAAATTAGATTTACAGGTGGAGAACCCCTTATACTTAAAGATATAGACAAGCTAATCTACTATACTGGAAAGATTGATTCCATTAAAGACATTGCTATTACGACAAATGGAATACTTTTATATGATATGGTAGATGAACTTAAAAAACTAGGTTTAAAGAGGGTTAATGTAAGTTTAGATTCACTTGATAAAGAAAAGTTTAGAAATATTACAAGAGGTGGAGATATAGATAAAGTTGTGAAAAGTATTGAAAAGAGTCTATCTGTAGGAATAGAAGAGGTAAAAGTTAATACTGTGTTGATGAGAGGAATTAATGATGATGAAGTAGAAGATTTTATAAATTTAACAAAAGAACTTCCTATAACCATAAGGTTTATAGAGTTAATGCCAATAGGAGAAGGTGAAGAATTTTACAAGAAAAATTATATAGATTCTAAAGAAATTCTATTGAATCACAAAAATTTAATACCGATTGATTCTCAAAAAGGAAGTACGGCAGAACTATACAAGTTAGAAAATGCAAAAGGTAAGATTGGCTTTATAACACCTATGAGCTGTAAATTCTGTAGTGATTGCAATAGGATAAGGCTTACTTCAGAGGGGAATATCAAGCCTTGTCTTAACTCTAGAGAAGAGATAAGTATAAGTAAATATATAGATGATGACCTAATTCTTACAAAGAAAATAGAAGAAACAATTTATAATAAACCATTAGAACATTTTCTCATAGAAGATGGAAAGAGCAGAAGTAAAAAGAAAATGTATCAGATAGGGGGATAGAAATGGATTTAACCCATATAAATAAAGAAGGTAGGGCTAAAATGGTAGATGTAAGTAGTAAAGAGGATACTAAAAGGGAAGGAATTGCAGCTGCATCTATCTATATGAAAAGAGAAACCCTTGAAAAGATAGAAGAAGGGAGAATTAAAAAGGGTGATGTACTATCTGTAGCTCAAGTTGCAGGTATTATGGGAGCTAAAAGTACACCTCAAATAATACCTATGTGTCATCCTATAATGATAAATGGCTGTGATATAAGTTTTAATTTAGATTTTGAAAATAATAAGGTAGATATAAGATCGGAAGTAAAAAACACAGGAAAGACTGGCGTAGAAATGGAAGCGTTAACGGCTGTAAGTATAGCAGCATTAACCATTTATGATATGTGTAAAGCAATAGATAGGGAAATGGTTATTTCAGATATTATGTTAATAAAAAAGTCTGGAGGAAAATCAGGACTATTTGAAAGGGATGGGTATAATGGCAAAGGTAATAGCTATTAATATAAGTGAAAAAAAGGGAGAAATAAAACATCCAATAGAGAAAGGTTTTTTTAAAGAAAATCATGGATTAATAGAAGATGCTCATGCAGGAAAATGGCATAGACAAGTAAGTTTACTTGGTAATGAAAGTATTGAAAAAATGCAAAGATTAGGTATTGAAGGATTATCTCCTGGTAAATTTGCAGAAAATATAACAACAGAAGGTTTAGTATTATATGAACTTCCAATAGGAACTAAAATGAAAATAGGAGAGGTGCTAATGGAAGTCACACAAATTGGTAAAGAGTGTCATGAAGGCTGTGAAATTAGAAAGCTTACAGGAGATTGTATAATGCCTAAAGAAGGTATATTTACGAAGATTTTGAAGAGTGGGTGGATAGAACCTGGAGATGAAATTGAGATTTTATAATATTTATTTTATTTGAAGGGGTAGATATAGTGGAAAAAGATAAATTGGTTGAAGAAAATATTGAAAATATACTTGATTCTATTCCGGCAGGTATACTGACTTCAGATCTATCAGGAACTATAAGAATTATAAACAAAAGTATAATTAAACTATTTGGATATAGTGAAGAAAAAATAAAGAGCATGAAAATATGGAATTTAGTAAAAAATTGGAATATGGTACTTGATGAAGTTCATAATAATGGAAGCTTTACTAATGAAGATGTACAGGTAAATGCTCATACAAATAGACTTAAATTAAATTTAAGTGCATATCCTATATATGATTCAAAAGAGAGAATTGTTGAGATAACTTGTATCTTTAATGAAGTAAAAAAACCTAGAAAGCTTGCCAATAGATTGATTAAGAGCCAAGCTATATATACTTTTGATAAAATAATAGGTAAGAATCAAAATTTTATTGATATTATTAATTATTCTAAGCAAATTGCAGATAGTAGATCAAATGTAATCATTGTAGGTGATAGTGGTACAGGGAAAGAAGTTTTTGCTCAATCTATACACAACTATAGTAGTAGGAAAGACAAGCCTTTTATAGCTGTAAACTGTGGTGCTATACCTAGCAATCTAATAGAGTCTGAACTATTCGGATATGAGGAAGGGGCTTTTACTGGAGCAAGACCAGGTGGACATTTAGGAAAATTTGAGGCTGCAGATGGAGGAACTATATTTCTTGATGAAATAGGAGAGATGCCTTTAGATATGCAGATAAAACTTCTTAGAGTTATAGAAGAAGGGGTTATAAATAGAATTGGTAGTATAAAACAGATACCTGTAAATGTAAGAATTATATCGGCTACAAATAAGGATTTAAAAGATGAAGTGGCTAAAGGTAAATTTAGAAAAGATTTATTTTATAGGATAAATGTTATACCTATATATCTACCTTCCTTAAAAGATAGAAAAGATGATATACCTATTCTCATAAATTACTTTATGGAAAGAATATCTAAGCGTTTAAATAAAAGAAAGGTAGATATACCAATTGGGTATATGGAAAGACTCATTAATTATGATTGGCCAGGAAATATAAGGGAATTGGAAAATCTAATAGAGCTTATTATAAATACTGGAAGTATTAAGATATTAGATAAATTACAATTTAATACTGTAGAACCTACCCCTATTAAAAGTGAAGAAATAGATGAAACAATTTTTACACTTGAAACTGTAGAGAAGAAGTATATAGAAAAAGCTTTAAATAAGTTTGATGGCAATATTTCTCAAACGGCTAAAGCCCTTGGAATTGGAAGAAATACCCTATATAGAAAGATAAAAAAATATTCCATATAGTGTTACAATATAGAACTTTGGTCCATAACGGAACAAAACACTGCTTCAAAGGGGAACGTCAAGGAATAAAACCTACTCCTACTCCTTATAAATTAAAGGTTATTTTTTTGGCATAAAAATTGCAAAATATTTATATAAGAAATAACAAATTATAAGGGGGAAAATATTATGTATGGTTATAATGGAAAGGTTTTAAGAATTAATCTTACTGACAGGACTTATAAGTTAGAGAAACTTGATGAAAGTATTGCTAAAAAATTTATCGGTGCTAGAGGGCTTGGTGTGAAAACATTATTTGATGAAGCAGATCCAAAAGTAGAACCATTATCCCCTGAAAATAAATTTATTATAGCTGCAGGTCCTCTTACAGGTACTGCAATGCCAACTAGTGGTAGATATATGGTTGTAACAAAAGCTCCTTTAACTGGAACTATAGGTATTGCAAATTCTGGTGGTAAATGGGGAGCTGAGCTTAAAAATGCAGGCTATGACATGATTATTGTAGAAGGAAAAGCAGATTCACCTGTGTATGTAAATATTTTTGATGACAAAGTAGAGATAAGGGATGCTAAGCATCTATGGGGAAAGGTTTCATCAGAAACTACAGAGATGCTTCTTGATGAAACAGATAAAAAAGCAAAAGTATTATGTATAGGACCTGCTGGTGAGAAACTTTCACTTATGGCTGCAGTTATGAATGATATAGATAGAGCTGCAGGTAGAGGTGGAGTTGGAGCTGTAATGGGTTCGAAAAATTTAAAGGCTATAGCAGTTAGAGGTACTCAGAAGTTAAATATATACGATGAAGAAGAAGCTAAGAGAGTATCTTTGGAAAAAATAAAAATATTAAGAGAAGATCCAGTTGCAGGACAAGGGCTTCCTACCTATGGATCAGCGATTCTTGTAAATATAATAAATGAAAATGGTATACATCCTGTAAGGAATTTTCAAAAATCCTATACAGATGAAGCAGATAAAATAAGTGGAGAAACTTTAACTGAGAAGTATTTAGTTAGAAAAAACCCATGTTATAGATGTCCTATAGCTTGTGGTAGATGGATAAAATTAGAGGATGGTACTGAGTGTGGAGGACCTGAATATGAAACATTGTGGTCTTTTGGTTCAGATTGTGATGTATATGATCTAGATGCTGTAAATAGAGCAAATATGTTATGTAATGAATATGGTATAGATACTATTTCAACAGGGGCAACTATTGCAGCGGCTATGGAACTATATGAGAAAGGCTATATAAAGGATGAAGATATTGAAAAAGATGGATTATCATTAAATTGGGGAGATGCAGAAGCGGTTATTGGCTGGACTAAGAAAATAGGACTAAGAGAAGGATTTGGCGATAAAATGGCAGATGGTTCTTATAGATTGTGTGACTCATATGGTGTGCCAGAATTTTCAATGAGTGTCAAGAAACAAGAACTTCCAGCATATGACCCTAGAGGGGTTCAAGGGCATGGTATAACTTATGCTGTAAACAATAGGGGAGGATGTCATATAAAAGGCTATATGATAAATCCAGAAATTCTTGGATATCCTGAGAAATTAGATAGATTTAGTCTTGAAGGAAAAGCAGCTTATGCTAAGGTATTCCATGATTTAACAGCTATAATAGATTCATTAGGGGTATGTGTATTTACTACTTTTGGGCTTGGTGCCAAAGACTATGTAGATATGTACAATGCTGTTGTAGGTGAATTGCATGATGTAGATTCAATGATGCTTGCAGGAGATAGAATTTGGACCTTAGAAAAGTTATTTAATCTTGAAGCAGGTATAGATAGTACACATGATACTCTTCCAAGAAGATTGTTAGAGGAACCTGTTCCTGAAGGACCTTCAAAAGGATATGTACACCATTTAGATGAATTACTTCCTGAGTATTATGAAGTAAGGGGATGGGATAATAAAGGTATACCAACAAAAGAAACATTGGAAAAGTTAGACCTTGAAGAATATATAAAATAGATAGAAATTCGAAATTTTATTGAAATGAGGTGATACTTTGGAAGTAGAGATAAGACTTTTTGCCTCTTTTAGAGAAGGAAGAGAGAAAAAATATTTTTTTAAAATAGATAATTTAAATTTAACTGTCAGGGATATACTTGAAAAATTAGATATAGACGAAGAAGAAGTAGCTATATTATTAATAAATGGAAGAGATGGAAAAGTAGATAATGTATTAAAAGATGGAGATATAGTATCTCTGTTTCCACCAGTAGGAGGCGGTTAAATTTTGATAAGATATGAAAGAAATATGTCTGCTCTTTCAAAAGAAGAAAATGAAAAATTGAAAGATTTTCGTGTAGTGGTAGTAGGATGTGGAGGTCTTGGAAGCTATACAGTAGAGATGTTAGCTAGACTTGGAATAGGTCATATAACTGTAGTAGATGGAGATAGCTTCAGTGAATCTAATTTAAACAGGCAAATTCTTAGTAACAATCAAAATCTAGGTAAAAACAAAGCAGTTGAGGCTAAAAAAAGAATGGAAATAGTAAATGAATTAATTGAGGTCGTTCCAGTTACTAAGTTTATTGATGAATACAATGGGACAGATATTTTAAAAGGACACCATATAGTTATTGATGGCCTTGATAATATCGACACAAGATTTTTACTTCAAGAAAAATGTGAAGAGTTAAAAATACCTTTTGTTCATGGTGCAATAGGAGGTTGGTATGGCCAAGTTACAACTATTTTTCCAGGAGATAGAACATTAGACTTTATATACAGGAATAGAAGAAAAGAAGGAATAGAAAAACGTTTTGGTAATCCTTCGTTTATACCTGCATTGGTTTCTTCTATACAAGTAAGTGAAACTATTAAAGTACTAATTAAAAGAGGAGAAATACTGAGAAAGAAATTACTTGTTATAGATCTACTTTATCAAGATTTTAAAATCATCAATTTTCAATAAATATAGAATAAAGTAAAGGCTACTAGATTTAAATCTAGTAGCCTTTACTTTATTCTATATTATCTAGGGGTTCATCCCACAAGGGTTTCTACATTTTGACAATCTGTTAATAAAATAACTATTATAGACAATAGTTTGTGACTGTGATATTATAAAAAAGAAAGAACTGGTATGACCAGCATACCACTATAATAATATAAAATATTATTTTGAAAGGGTGAGTTTTATGATTAGGGAGAAGAAAGGTACAAAAATATCTATTATAGGAACAGGAGCTGTAGGGGCAACAACTGCTTATTCTTTAATCATTTCAGGTTTTGCAACTGAGTTAGTATTGGTAGATGTAAATAAAGAAAAAACTGAAGGAGAAGCTTTAGATTTAAGTCATGGTGCAGGATTTATAAAACCTGTAAATATAAATGCAGGTGAATATAAAGATACTAAGGACTCTGATATTGTTATAGTAACTGCTGGGGCAGCGCAAAAACCTGGTGAAACTAGATTGGATCTTGTTAATAAAAACATACAAATATTTAAAGGAATAATCCCAGAAGTAGTAAAATATAGCCCTAATTGTATTTTGTTAATAGTTTCTAATCCAGTAGATATATTAAGTTATGTGGCCTATAAATTATCTGGATTCCCTAAAGAAAGAGTCATAGGTTCAGGTACTGTACTAGATACATCAAGATTAAAATATCAAATAGGTAAGAGGTTTGATGTTGATGCTAGAGATATTCAAACATATATAATGGGAGAACATGGTGATACAGAATTTGTTGCTTGGAGTTTAACTAATATACAAGGAATATCAATAGATGAATATGCTAAAGAATTTAATTATAAATATGATGATAAATTTAGGAGAAGTGTTCATGAAAATGTTAAGAATGCTGCTTATGAAGTTATAAATAGAAAAGGTGCTACTTTTTACGCAATAGCTTTAGCTGTTAGCCGTATTGTAGAAGCTATACTAGGTGATGAAAAATCAATTCTACCAGTATCAACTTTAGTAGAAGATTATTATGGAGTAGATGATATATATTTAGGAGTACCTGCCATAGTAGGAAGAGATGGTGTTGAAAAGGCATTAAAGGTATCTTTAAGTGAAGATGAAGTGAAAGATTTTAAAAGTTCTGCAAAAACTTTGCAAGAAGTATTATATAGCTCAACTTCATTAGATGATTTAAAAGAAGGTTGCATGTAAAAAATACTATTTGTTTCCCCAAATGGGGAAGCAAATAGTATTTTTTTAATTTTTTATAGATTTTTTCATTTCATTATTCACAAATTCAAGATGGTCTGACATTGCTTTTTCAGCTGCCTTGATATCTTTGTTCTTTAGAGCTTCATAAATATTATTATGCTGTTGTTTTATGATTTCTTTATGTTTTTCTTTTATTAATATATTTTTTCTTGTATCTTTTATAGACGCTTCAATAAGGGATGAAACGGCATTTAATATACTTTGTAATAAGAAGTTTTTACTAGATTGAGCTATTTTGTAATGGAACATAACATCCAATTTTACTAATTCATCTTCAGAATTTGATGTTTTTGATGTATCTAATATTTTTTCTATTTCTTCTAATTCTTCATCTACAATTCTTTCGGCTGCTAAAGCAACAGAACCTTTTTCTATAACATGTCTAAGTTCTAATATTTCTTGGGCATTACTTTCTTTGATTAAGAATATTGTAGAAAATGGATCTAGCAATATATCCTCAAAGTTACTTTTTATAAAATTACCTTCTCCTTGACGAGATTCTATAAGTCCCATTATTTCCAATTCTTTAAGAGCTTCTCTAACAGAAGTTCTGCTTACTTGTAATTTTTCAGCCATTTTTCTTTCTGAAGGAAGTTTATCACCTTTTTGAAGGGATCCTTCAGAAACCATTTCTTTAATTTGTGCAATAACTTTTTTGGAAATACTTGTCTGTTTAATGGGAGTAAACATATTTTTCTTCCTCTCTGAATAAGTTGATTTTTAAAAGACTTTGTAGTTTTAAAACTAACTTAATTTTATATAAAATTAAGTTAAATTGCAAGATCTGAAAATTATATATAAAACATTTAAAATGAGATAAACTAGAAGATAGAGGTGATTTAATTGCTTGATATTGCATTGTTAGGGTCTGGTGGTGGAATGCCTATGCCTAATAGATATCTATCTTCCCTGCTTATAAGATATAATGGAAGGAAGATATTAGTAGATTGTGGTGAAGGAATTCAGGTGTCTATGAGAATACTTGGTTGGGGTTTCAAGAGTATTGATATTATATGCATAACCCATTGTCATGGAGATCATATAATAGGTTTGCCAGGTCTTCTTTCTACCATAGGAAATAGTGGAAGAACTGAGCCAATAACTATAATTGGACCTGAAGGTATAACCTATGTAATAGATGGACTAAGAAGGGTAGTTCCATATCTTCCTTATGATATAAATATAATAGAAAATCCTAAAAGTAGAATAAATATAATGGAAAATATGGACATAAAAACATTAGAACTCGACCATTCATTACCTTGTGTGGGTTATAGTTTCGGTTTAAAAAGGAATCCAAAATTTGAAGTTGAAAAAGCAATAAAAAATAGAGTACCGAAAAATTTATGGGGTAGGCTCCAAGATGGGGAAACTGTAGATTTTAATGGTATAAAATATAGTTCACATATGGTATTAGGACAGGAAAGAAAAGGTATAAAGTTAAGTTATATTACAGATACCAGACCTATAGATACTATACCAAAATTTATATATGGAAGTGATTTATTTATATGTGAAGGTACTTATGGAGAGGAAAAAGATCTAGATAAAGCCATAAAGAATAAGCATATGACATTTAGTGAGGCTGCACTTTTAGCTAAAAAGGGGAATGTAGAAGAACTTTTGCTTACCCATTTTAGTCCAGCTATAGAAGAACCAAAGTTGTATGAAGAAAATGCAAAAAATATCTTTTCCAATACAATTATAGGTATAGATAGATTTATTAAAACTTTAGCTTTTAAAGATGAGTGAATTGTTATTCATGTTATTATATAGACTTAATATAGTTGAATATTAAAACACATGCTCTTTTTAGTTAAAACTAAAAAGAGCATGTGTTTTAATTGTTATTCCATTATATTATCTAGGGGTTCTGAAATATCTAGATGTCCCATAAGGGTTTCTGCCTTTTGACCATCTATTAAAAATTGTACTTTATCTACACTTTCTAATTCTATTAGACTTTTAATTATTTGATCTAAAGTAAATCTTTCTTCTAATGATCCTCCATTTAAACCTTCTTGCTTAAAGTTTACAAATGCTGTTTTATCTGATACTTTGACATCAATTAATTCTACACCTGAAGGAATTACAGTACTTATACTATCATCTTCTGTTCCCTTCATTAGCTCTCTCACAATAGCTTCTTCTATTGGCATTTCATCGTATTTAACAACTCTTTTTTCAGGAATAAGTTTTTCTAATGATTCGTCTCCTGTTTCTATATATTTTTTATTTACAAAGTAAAGGGTTACTTCTTTTTCATTAACTTCCTCAGAAGTTTCTTCAGACTCTTCAGTGGCCTCTTCTTTTTCATCTACAGTTTCTTCTTCATTTTTTTCAACTTGCTTTTCTTCTATAACTTCCTCTTCACTTTCTTGTTTATCAATTGTTTTAGGTGCTTTTTCAGAACTACTACAAGCTGTAAGGCTTAAAAGCATTATAGCTGATAAAAAAATAGCAATATATTTCTTCATATTTTCTACCCCTTTCTATATTTGGATTTTATATAATGATGTTATTAATATTATATAGCAAATAAGGATAAAACTGAAGGAAAGCTTTAATATGAAGAAAATATTAAATCCAATTATACACTTTACTAATTTAGAACTAGGAATATAATAAGGATATACATATATTATACCTAGGGGAGGATGGAAATGAAAGTAATGATAGTTGGAGCAGGCAAACTAGGATATAAACTAGCAGAGGCAATGAACAATGAAGATATTGATGTAACATTGGTTGATGTAAATTCTAAAACCTTAGAAAGGATTAATAATCATTTAGATGTGTTAACCATTGCTGCAAATGGTATACAAATAGGGGTATTGAAAGAACTTGATATTGAAACCTATGATCTTTTAATAGCAGCAACAGATGGAGATGAAACGAACACGTTAATTTGTTCTTTAGCTAAAAGAATAGGCTGTAAAAGGACCATAGCAAGGATTAGAAATCCAGAGTTTACTGATCAATTGGATTTTGTTAAATCTGAAATGGGTATAGACTATATTATTAATCCGGATTTAACAACTGCCATTGAAATAGAAAGATATTTATTAAAAAACTATAATTTCCATTCAGGAGATTTTGCTAGTGGGAAAGTTTCCATGATTGATTTTAATATTAGAAATACAAAGGACTTTGTTGGAAAGAAGATAGAAGAATTAGATGGATTAGACGGTTTACTTATTACTGCTATATCAAGAGATGGAAACTTGATTATTCCAAATGGCTCTACTTGTTTAAGGGAAAATGATGTAATTTATGTAATTGGTAGAAGCTATAATATTGATAAATTGGGAGAAAGAGTTAGAATAAATGTAAATAAAAAGGATATTAAGAGAGCGATGATTCTAGGTGGGGGAAAAATTGGTTATTATTTAGCGAAGAGGCTATCGGCTTCTAATGTAAACGTAACAATTGTTGAACAGGATAAAAAAAGGTGTCAATACTTATCTGAAAAACTTGATAATGTCCTAGTAATTCATGGTGATGGAACAGATATAAATCTTTTAGAGGAAGAAGATTTAAGTGCTATGGATGCATTTATTGGTGCCACAGGATATGATGAAGAAAATTTATTGATGACATTAGTAGCTAAACAATCTGGTGTTAGTAAGGCTATTGCAAAAATAAGTAGGCCAAGTTATATTAATATAATAGATAAATTAGATTTAGATGTAGCTTTCAATCCTGTAAATATAACAGCGAGTAATATATTGAAATTTATAAGGGGTGGAAAAGTTGTTTCTGTGTCCTTTCTCCTTGGTGGTAAGGGGGAAGTTACTGAAGTCATTGCAAGTGAAGGATTGCCAATCATTGGTAAACCTATATCTGAATTGAGGCTACCAAAGGGCATTATTATTGGTGCAATTGTTCATAATGGAAATGTAATCATACCAGATGGTAACTCCATAATATATCCAAATGATAGGATTATTGTGTTTTCTTTAGAATCTGATATACCTACTTTGAAAAAACTTATAAATCCAAGAAAAGGAGGCATTTTCAGTGAATTATGGGGTAGTCATTAAAATATTAGGAAACTTATTAACTGTAGAAGCATTATTGATGATACCTTCACTATTGGTTTCATTGTATTATAATCAGTATGATAAAAAGGCTTTTTTAATTAGTATTTTTATAACTGGTGTACTTGGTTTTATCATGGGTAGGAAAGAAGAAACAAAGGAAAATATAAAGGCAAAAGAAGGACTAGCTATTGTTGCATTTGGGTGGATTTTGGCATCTTTTTTTGGCTCTTTACCATTTGTACTCTCGGGAAGTATTCCATCTTGGATAGATAGTTTTTTTGAGACGGTTTCTGGTTTTACAACTACAGGAGCTACAATTGTTGATAATGTGGAATCATTGCCTATGGGAATATTATTTTGGAGGTCTTTTACACATTGGATTGGTGGAATGGGTATATTGGTTTTTACTATAGCCATATTGCCTACTTTAGGAGTAGGAGGATTTCAAATATTTAAGGTAGAAAGTCCTGGACCTATGCCAGATAGGATTGTACCAAAGGTTAAAGATACTGCAAAGATTTTATATATAACCTATTTTATAATGACTGTTTTGGAGATAATACTATTGTTATTTGGTGGTATGTCACTGTATGATGCTGCAGTTCATACTTTTGGAACTGTAGGAACAGGAGGGTTTTCTATAAAGACTGCAAGTGTAGGAGCTTATGATAGTACTTATATACATATTATAATTGGAATATTTATGATTTTATCGGGTGTAAATTTTTCTCTATATTATTTTTTATTTCAAGGAAAATGGAAAGAGGTTTTTAAAAATGAAGAGTTAAGGTTGTATTTTGGAATAATATTTTCTTCTGTTATTTTGATAGCTTTAAATATAAATAGTGAAATATATAAAAATATTGGACTAGCACTTAGGGACGCATTTTTCCAAGTTGGTTCCATAATTACTACAACAGGTTATGCTACTACAGACTTTGATAAATGGCCAACTTTTAGTAAATCAATTTTATTTCTCCTAATGTTTGTAGGAGGATGTGCTGGTTCTACAGGTGGGGGAATAAAAAACATAAGAATATTAGTATTGTTTAAATTAGTTAAGAGAGAATTTTCTAAGATACTTCATCCCAGAGCAGTTATACCCATAAAGACAAATGGAGAAATAGTGTCTAATGAAACAGTTGCAGGTATAACAAGTTTTTTTGCACTATATATTTTTATATTTGTATTAGGAACTGTCCTTATTTCACTAGAAGGAATGGATCTTGTAAGTTCTTCAAGTGCCGTAGCATCAGCCCTTGGAAATATTGGACCAGGATTTGGTATTGTAGGTCCTGTTGAAACTTTTAGCAGTATTAGTTCTATGGGTAAATTACTATTATCGCTATTCATGCTATTAGGTAGGCTTGAGTTATTTACAATAATAGCATTGGTTTTACCTAAAACTTGGAGAAATGAAATTTTTTAAATAAGATATTTATTATCATCTTGGACTTCCAGCTAAAATACCTAAGACTGTATTTATTCAAAGTTATATAAGAGGATATTTTGTCATAATAAAATCTTTCTTTATGGATAGAAATTAATTTTGATATAAAAAGCTATTTAAAATAGTTTCGAAACTATTTTAAATAGCTTTTTTAATATAATATTTTATTAGTTTTATAATAATATTTTACAGTTTTTAAAAATATTTACTATTTGCTATAAAATAGATTATAATGATCTAAGGGGGGATAAAATGGGAAAGAAAAGGTTGTTAAACAAATCATTTCTTCTAATTATAATCTGTATATTAATTTCCACAACTATTTCAGGATGTAGTACTGGAAAAGAAAGTATGAGTATTTCCAATAGAGAACTTACTATGGAAGAGAAATTAGAGGATTTTGAATATATGTATAATATATTAGAAGAAAACTATCCTTTTTTCAAAGTAAATGAAAGGGTAAATGGAGTAGATTGGTTAGGGAATAAGAATGAGTATATTAAGAAAATAAAACAGACAAAAAATGACGAAGAATTTGTGGAGAAATTAAACGAGATAATAGGAGAGTTAAATAATGGACATACTCATTTGTTATCAAGGAATGAATATTTATATTATTATAAAACATATGAATATGATGGACATTTTATCAATAGACCTTGGGGGAAGGTATTAGATGATGAAAAAGCTAAGGCGAGATATAAATTAACTAAGGAAGATATAGAATCATTAGAAGATGATGTATATTTTGAACATACAAAGTCCCCTTATAAAACTGATATAATAATTCCTGATAAAGTTGCTTATATAAAAATTAGTGAAATGGATACACATAATTTGGATGAAGATAATGAAAGGATAAGAGAATTTCTAAAGAGTGTAAAAAAATATCCAAAATTAATAATTGATATCAGGGGAAATCCAGGAGGAGATGATCGTTATTGGATGTACAATATTATCCAACCCCTTATAAAAAGGCCTTTTACTGTAAATAACTTTATTTTTTCTAGAGGTGGGGAGTATACTAAAGAGTTTTATAGGTTTAAGTCTCCTAACTTAAAAAAGGTATCTAATTTAGATAAAGATTTAGTTAAACAATTTCCTAAAGAGGTACAATCAGACTTTAAATATTATACAAAGTCAAAAACAAAAATAAAACCGAAAAAGCCCATAGATTTTAATGGTAAAATATATTTACTAGTAGATAAAGGTGTATATTCATCTGCTGAAAGTTTTGCTTCCTTTGCTAAGGCAAGTGGATTTGCTACATTGGTAGGTGAAAGAACTGGTGGCGATGGAGTAGGTATAGATCCATTATTGTTTTCACTACCCAATAGCGGTCTAGTTGTAAGGTTTAGTAGTCAATTAAGCTTAAATCCTGACTATACAATAAATGAAGAAGTACAAACAACTCCACACATTAAAGTTAATCCCATTCCTCATCCAGATTATAGATATGATGAATGTATTCAAACTGTAATAAAAGATTAAATTTATAGCCTTAGCCAGTGATAGTTAAAACTATATTTGGCTAAGGCTTATATTATGATAAAATAAAAATAGAACTATAGTGAATTTTGACATTAATTATTCTAATAGGAGGAAAAACATGAAATTAGCTAATGTAGGAATAACGGTAGTAAATAAAAAAGTACCTCTTGTACTAGGGGACGAGGTTGTTCTTAAAAGAGAATTAGATTATAAATATGATAAAAATGCAATTAAATGCCTTAAAAATGGAGAATTTATAGGGTATGTTTGTTCTGATGATTATAAAGTGCCAGATAATTGCATAGTGAACAAGAAGTTAGTTCCCTATTTTAAATATCTTGATGAAATATCAGGCAAAATCATAACAAGTGATACCATAGTTTATGCTAAGGATGATGATAGGGCAGAAACAGCATATATTATAGAGATATACTTACCAGATATAGAAGCTAAAGAAAGGGAAAAAGAAAAAGTATTAAAAGTGTTGATAGATGGCAACATAGGTAAAGTTGGAGAAGAAAAGGAGCTATTAGCTAAATATAATTTAGAAAAAGAAGAAGTATTTATAGATGATAAACCTGTAGGAAATATAGTAGAATTGCGACATAAAGACAGTATATTAACAGATTATAAATATTTATTAGAAGATAATGCTGATATTTTAATAAAAGCAGAAGAAGGAAAATATCTCTTTGGAGAAATGGTTCTATCCAAGGAGTCAGAAGATAAAATTAAAGAAGAATATATGAAAAATTTAATTGAAGATATAGTTGAAAGAAAAATAGATACAGAAGAAAATATAAAGGATAAAATAGCTTATATCAATGAGAACAATATACCTAAATGCTTATTTACAAATATTCTTAAGACCTATATTAAATATGATGAAGAAGATTTGTGTTTTATGAAAAAGCCAGAATTTCTATACAGGGATAAATCTGGTGTTTTAAAAAGGGCATTACATTATCTAACTATGAAGGACAAGAATATTACATTGGTTGGAGAAAGAGGAGCAGGTAAATCAACAATGGCAGAAACTATAGCTTGGCTGTTCAACAGACCAGTTATAACCATATCTTTTTCCCGTGATATAGATAAATACGATATTTGGGGATATAAGACTATAGATATAACTGAAGAAGGAGAAAGAAAAGTAGTTTTTGTGGATGGGCCTCTTACAAAAGCAATAAAAAATGGATATATAACAATATTTGATGAGATAAATGTGGCAGATCCAGGGGTTTTAGAAAGTATGAACTCAGTACTTGACCATAGAAGACAAATCTACATTTCAGAATTAGGACAGATAAAAGCTCATGAAAACTTTATGGCAATCACTACAGAAAACGATGATACCTATCAAGGAGTAAATAAGTTAAATGAAGCTTTTAGGGATAGATTCATAAGAATAAGATGTACAGGCCATGATTCTATTAAAGAACTATTGAAATCTAAGAATCCATATATAAAGTCAGAAGTGTTGGAAGTTCTTGATGATATATATAAGGGTATAAGACTACTTATAAAAGAAGGGGAAATATCTGAAAAGAGTTTGACAATAAGAGGTTTTGAAAATGTTGCTATAAGCTATGATCCGGAAATAATAACTTTAAAAGAATCATTAATCGATTGTGTAGTAAATCAAGGGGATAATGAAGATGATAGAGAGCATATTATGAATATAATAAATATGGAAGTACTGTAGCTTAGGGGAGATATTTTAAAATGACTATGAATTATAAAGAAATTGTAGATTGTATTAAGGAAAAGGATTTAGAAAATCAATTATATATTTCTGCAAAATATTTATTGGGAAATAAAGATTTCGAACTATCTATAAAAGGAATGTCATCTTATATAGATGGTAAAGAAATAGTCATTGGACTACCTTATGACTTAATTGAAATTTCAAATGAAGAGGAACTCTATATATTTTTAATGGCGGCTATGGGGAATCAGGCTCAGCGTATATTATCTTCTCCTAAAGATGAAATAGGTAGAACTCAAAAGAAGATTTTTAAATATATGAGGAAAAAAAGAATTAGTGGACAGGTAGCAGAGAATATTTCATATTCTATATTGAATTCATTAGAAGATGGAAGGGTTGAAAATATCCTTGTAAACAATAAAAAAGGTTTTTCTAAATATGTGAAGTATGCAAGATATAAATATTATGTATCTACTAGGTTGGAAAAAGATGAATTATATGATTTTTTAAACTCCATATATATCTATGGAACTACAGGACTTTTACCAATTGGATTTGGAGAGATGTATGCTGGTACTAGATTAGGATACGAATTTTATAAGATTAAAGAGGATATAGATAAGGCAGTGCATTTGAAAAGCTGTAGACAGTGTATGGATATTGCAGAAAAAATAGGGGAGAAAATTTCAGATTATGTAAAAGATTTAGTAGGAGAAGAGGAAGAAATAGATGAAGATAAGATAATGCAAAAAAAGACTTCTCCAAAAAAAATGGAGGAAAAATTTAACCCTAATAATGAAAATGATACTAAAATAGATAATATGATGGAAAATGAAGATTTAGATGATGTAGAGAATAATGAAACCAATATGGAAGAGGAGATTAGGGAAAATACAAGTAAGAATATTGAACAAAACAAAACAATGGCAAAGAGAGATGTAGAGATAGAAAATTATTATCTAGGTAAGGGTGCAGCTCCCAATAGTTCTATAGAGATTAAAAGAATAGATGATGGGGAAGAAAAAATTAATGGAAAAGTTGAATTGCCATTAGATATTAAAAAAAGAGCTAAGAAATTTAATCGGGAAATAATTGAGATAATGGAGGAAAGGAAAAAGCCTCTAAGACGTAATCAAAAGAGTGGAATAATTGATACCAATAATTTATATAGATTTGATATATTTGATGATACAGATATATTTATAAAGAATGCTAAGGCAAATGAAATTGATACAGTATTTTATTTCTTAGTAGATGGCTCTGGAAGTATGAAAGAAAATAATAAATGGGAATATGCCATAGAAACTATGGCTGTATTAGAAGAAGCGTTGAAACAAATAGTTAAAATAAAGGTGGTAGTCTTCAATACTAGCTGGAAAAACACAGAGCATATAATTATAAAGGATTTTGATGATAATACAAAAAATACAAATCTTATATACACTAGTTATAAAAACAAGTATATAATTGCAGGAGGTGCCAATAAGGATGGAGCAAATATTAGAATAGCTTCCAAAGAGTTAGAGAAAAGGGATGAGAAGCAGAAAATATTATTTGTTCTATCAGATGGGATGCCTTCAGCATATCAGTATAATGGGCAATTTGCTATAGATGATGTAAAAAATGCAGTAAAAGAAGTTAGGGATAAAAATATGGAAGTCATTTCTATAATGTTTGGAAGTAGAGACTTTAGAAAAGAATATTATAATGTTTATAAGGAAATGTATGAAAAAAATATTATATCTGCCGAACCATCGGAGATTTTTGAAAAAGTAATTAAAGTTTTAAAAGATATATTTTTAAATAGTAATTAGAAGCCATGGTTATTTACTCATGGCCTTATTTTTAGTTAAAATTATTTGAAATGGGTATAAGATGTTTGCATGACAATTTTTTATATAGTATAACTATCATTGGACAAGCAATATAAATGAATTTAAGTAATGGGGGGTTAAAATGAAGCTTATTTCTTGGAATGTCAATGGCCTAAGAGCCTGCGTACGTAAAGGATTTTTAGACTATTTTAAAGATATTGATGCAGATATATTTTGTGTTCAGGAAACTAAATTACAAGAAGGACAAATAGATTTGGATTTAGAAGGTTATTATGATTATTGGAATTATGCAGAGAAAAAAGGCTATTCAGGAACAGCTGTATTTACAAAAGAAAAGCCTTTATCAGTTAAATATGGATTAGGAATTGAAGAACATGATAATGAAGGAAGGGTGATAACTTTAGAATTTGAAAAGTTTTACTTAGTAAATGTATATACACCTAATTCTCAAAGAGAGCTAACAAGGCTTGATTATAGAATGACTTGGGAAGATGAATTTAGGAGTTATTTACAACAACTAGATAAAGACAAGCCTGTTATCTTATGTGGGGATCTTAATGTAGCTCATAAAGAAATAGATTTAAAAAATCCAAAAACTAATAGAAGAAATGCAGGTTTTACAGATGAAGAGCGTGGAAAGATGACAGAACTTTTAGGTTCTGGTTTTATAGATACATTTAGGTATTTTTATCCAGATAAAGAAGAAGCCTATAGCTGGTGGTCTTATATGAGGAAATCTAGAGATAGAAATGTTGGTTGGAGGATTGACTATTTCATTGTATCCGAAAGATTGAAAGATAACTTAAAAGATGCTGAGATACATTCAGAAGTACTAGGCAGTGATCATTGTCCAGTTGCTTTAGAGATAGAGATTTAATATTTAAAATAAAAAAATTAGATATGAAGCTGTAATAATTATAAATTCATTTTTTCTTTATAATTATTACAGCTTTAAACTTTATATAGGTTTTAAAGGTGTAAATGAAGGATGGGATGGTTGAAACATGCATAGATGGTTGATATAATTAGGCTTATTGTTGATTTTAATAATTTTGGAGGAATATTTAGATGAATAAAGAGCAGAAAGAATTTTGTATTAAAGTAATTAAAATTTTACTAGGTAGCCTAATTTATTCTATTGCAGTTAACGGATTTATATCTCCTCATCATCTGCTAAGTGGAGGGGTAACAGGAATATCACTTATTTTACAGTATATATCTAATATTCCATCAGGATATTGGGTATTGATTATTAATATACCTATATTCATAATTGGATATAAGTTTGTAGATAGGGACTTTATTATACTAAGCTTTATTGGAACAATATCTATGTCCCTGTTATTAATCTTAACTAAGGATATTGCAAGTTATTTAAAGGTAGATGATATTGTTATATCAACTATATTTGGAGGAGTTTTAACTGGAATTGGAGCTGGAATTATATTTAAGGCAGGAGCATCTCAAGGTGGTACAGATATTATAGCTATTATTATTAGACGAAAACATGGTATAAAGATATCAACATTATATTTTATATTAAATGGAATTATTGCAGGGCTTGGAGTTTTAATTACTAGTTTAAAACTAACATTATATACATTAGCATTAATGTATATAAAATCTCTAGCTATAGATAAAGCGATTAATGCTTTCAATAAGAAGAAAATATTGCTTATTGTGACTTCGAAGGAACAAGAAGTATCAGAAGCTATAATAAATAGAATAGGTAGAGGAACTACATTCCTATATGGCGAGGGAGCTTATACAGGAATTAAGAGAAAGATAATATACTGTGTAGTTACTGAAAATGAATTGCATAGAGTTAAAAAAATGATTGAGGAAATAGATGAAACAGCCTTAATATCTATTTCAGATGCAATTGATGTTCAAGGTAGAGGATTTATAAAACCAGCAATATAAAAAAAGTAGCCTGATGGTTTTATCAGGCTACTTTTTTAAAAAAATCTAATATGTAAAACAAAGAAAAAAGTTAAGAAAGTATACTATTTGGGTAAACTAATAATAGAAGGAGAATTAAAAAAATATAGGAAAATAGTTTTTAAAGGGGGAGATAAAATGTTATTAAATAACAATGTTTTATTATTCCTAGATATAGTACCAAACTATGATAGAGGATTAAGAGAATATGAAAGAATTGAATATAAAGAAATTAAAGTTGATGATACTATAGGAAATTGAGGGGGAATAGCTATTCCCCCTCAATTATTTTTTATTGGAATATGTAATTTATTGTTATCTATGTTTTGGTTATCGAGTATACTTTCCATATACTCTTTCAGAAAGTCTGGTCCAATACTTTTTACTAATTTATATCCTGGAGATTTTCTTACTTCTTTTACATTTATGTTTCCAGATCCTTCGAAATATTTTAAGTTCAACTTTGCTAGGATTTCTGACATTAGTCTCATGTCTTTATCTGTATATTCATGGATATCGTATAAGTCATCATAAAACTTATAATAAGATCTGTTTTCAAAGAATTTTTTAGAGTATTCTTTAAAGTTATTTATATTCTTGTCATTTATATTGTTTTTACTAGCCCAACCTTCCATATCTATCCAAGCTGTACTATAATCGTAGCCTCTTTTAGGGCAATATTCTATAATACCATATTTATGAGGATATACACATAGAGCGCTAGTAGCTACATCGTATATTGAAATATTTTTTTCTTTATAGGATTTTATACTTTGAAGATGTATATGACCGGTTAAAACTAGTTCGATACCACAGTTTTTAAATATTTCTATGGCATCTTTATTGTTATTCAATGTATATCCTTCATTTACTACTTGACTATGATCTAATAAACTATGATGCATTACAGCTATAACTTGAGCATTTTTTTCTTTTGCTAAATCACTGCATTCTTTAATCCATTGGAGTGTTCCAGGACAAATCAATCCATCATGTTGTGGTCTATTAAATGTCATATTATTTTCATATTGATTAGTATCCATCATAAGAAGCCATAGATCTTTTGAAGGTGCTGCAAGATAGCTCAAAGAGTTTTCATCCCTAGAAATAGCATCGTTATAGCCAAAATCCCCATATATCTTGGCAAAATCTTTATCTGAAATGGTTTTAACTTTATGTTTTTTCTTTCCTTTAAATTCTACTGCCCAAGGATTTTTTATATCATGATTTCCTGGTATTACATAAACAGATGTACCTGAATCTTGAATAATCTTTAGTTTTTCAGAAAAATCTAAATGACTTTCTCTTTCTCCGTTATTTGTTAAATCACCACTAATAATGAGTACATTAGGTTTCTGATTTTTAATATCATAGATAAAGGCATCCATTATTTCTTCAATATAATTCAGTTGTTTACCATCTCCAGCCATAATAAAGTTTCTGTAGGCTTTTCCTCTATCGGTTAAATCTTTGGATAAGTAATGTGGGTCTGTTGCAATAAAGAATTTTATTCTTTTATTAGAGTCAATCGTGCAGGGTGGATTGGAACAGACAGGGCTAATAGGACAAACGTATAGCCATACAAAAAGGATTAAGATTACGAAAACTATAATTATTATAAACACTTTTTTGCTCCACATAATCATTCCCCTTATTTTTATTTCCATATACTTCATGATGATAAAAAATATTGTGAATAATTGATATAATACAATTATATCATATTATGAATATTTAATAATGATAGATAATGATAAAGTAAAATTAAACAATTATTATGGTAGGGAAATAAGAAATTATAATCAAAATAAGGAGTGAACATTATGAGTAAAGGGATAGGAAAAGAGTTTATGGAAAAAACAAAGTATCAATATTTAGAAGAACCTGATAGGGATAAGGGACTACCTCAACCACCTTTGGAAGTTGAATACAATCCTGAAGGGATATTTATAGAATTACCTTCTATAGAAGACATTGAAGTTAAAGATATAAGCTTAAAACAAGCTATAGAATCTAGGAAAACTACAAGAAAATATAAGGATATTCCATTGACTATAGAAGAACTTTCATATCTTTTATGGTGTACTCAAGGTGTAAAAAGGGTTATATTAAATGCTGCGACCCTTAGAAATGTTCCCTCGGCAGGAGCTAGACATGCCTTTGAGACCTATCTTTATATAAGGAAAGTTGACGGTATAAAGCCAGGACTTTATAGATATTTGGCTATTGAACATAAACTTATGGCGGTAAATTTAGATCCAGAAGTATCTGAAAAGTTTACTATTAGTTGTAGAAATCAAAAATTTATAAATAATAATGCAGTAACTTTTGTTTGGAGTACTTCAGTTTACAGAATGAAATGGAGATATGGTGAAAGAGGATATAGATACATACATCTAGATGCAGGCCATGTATGTCAGAATCTTTATTTATCAGCTGAAGCAATAGAGTGTGGAGTTTGTGCTATGGCAGCTTTTGACGATGATAAAATAAATGAATTACTTGGATTAGACGGAGAAAATAATTTTGTTATATATCTTGCTTCTGTGGGAAAGAAAAATAAATAGAATAATTAAATTACTAATAAATTAACATATGATAAACATTTAAAAAATAATTGTATAAAACGTTAATTTATAATATAATTATATATAGAGATTTACGTACAAATCTTTATGAAAAAGGGTGATTGAAATGAAACTTGTATATAAGGGAAAGACAAAAGATGTATATGATTTAGAAGACGGAAATTATTTACTTAAATTTAAAGATGATGTAACAGGGAAAGATGGAGTATTTGATCCAGGAGCAAATACAGTAGGTTTAACTGTTGAAGGTATGGGAAAATCGGGTCTTAAAATGACTAAATTCTTTTTTGAAAAGTTAAAAGAAAAAGGGATTCCTACCCATTATGTAGATGCAGATATAGAAAATTCAACTATGACGGTTAGACCAGCTAAGATGTTTGGAAATGGTATTGAAGTAATATGTCGTTATAGAGCAGTAGGAAGCTTTTTACGTCGTTATGGCATGTATGCAGAAGAAGGGCAAAAGTTAGACTCATTTGTTGAGATAACCCTTAAAGATGATGAACGTGAAGATCCACCTATTACAGAAGATGCACTTCATATGCTTGGAATACTTTCAAGAGATGAATATAAAATATTAAAAGAAAGAACTGTAGAAATATCTAATATAGTAAAAGAAGAGTTAGCAAAAAAAGGCATAGAATTATATGATATTAAATTGGAATTTGGTAGAGTTGGAGATAATGATGAAATTGCATTAATTGATGAAATATCAGGTGGAAATATGAGAGCATATAAAGATGGACAGTATATAGAACCATTAGAATTAGAAAAACTAATGTTAGAAAAATAGTAATATAATACTATATGATTTAAAACCTTTAAGGCATTATGCCTTAAAGGTTTTAGGGTTTTATTAGACTATTATATAAAAGAGGCATTAGATTGATTAAATAGAATATAATTTAATATCTACTAAAAAATCAGACAAAGCTCAATATTGACAAATATCAGAAAATATATTAACATAAAATAAATATAAACAATCGCTATAGTATAAAAAACATTTGTTATAAAAATAGACAGCTTACATTGAGGTAGACTGTCTATTTTTTTATTATATGTAAGTAAAGGGGGTTGAAGTATGGAATTTGTATTTGACTGGGAGGCAAATGAAGAAAAAGTTAGACAGTTTAAAATTTACATTGAGGAAAATAGGAAGAAGAAGGGTGCTTTAATGGCGGTACTCCACGAAGCTCAGGATTTATTTGGACATATTCCTATTGAGATTCAAAATATGATTTCTGAAGAACTTAAAATTCCACTATCTGAAATTTATGGAGTAGTTACTTTTTATTCTCAGTTTTCTCTGATACCGAAAGGAAAATATGAAATAGGAATTTGTCTTGGAACAGCTTGTTATGTAAAAGGTTCTAAAGATGTGCTCAATAAAGTTGAAGAAATACTAGAAATAGGTGTAGGAGAGACAACAGCTGATGGAAAATTTTCAATTAGTGCAACTCGTTGTTTAGGAGCTTGTGGCTTGGCACCTGTTCTTGTAGTTAATGATGATGTTTATGGAAAAACTACTCCAAATGATGTAGAAGGAATACTTAATAAATATAAATAGTTTGGAGGTGTAATAATGAAAAGTGTTGAAGAATTAAATAAGATTAGAGAAAAAGAGTTAAATAAAATAGCTTTAAGGCATGAAAAAGGAGAGAATTTAGAAAAAATCCATGTGCTAGTTTGTGGAGGAACTGGTTGCCATTCTTCTCAAGGAGATGAAATAAGAAGGCTATTACATGAAAAAGTAGTAGAAAAAAAACTAGAAAATAAAGTAGAAGTTGTATTAACAGGTTGCTTCGGACTATGTGAAGCAGGACCTAATATAGTTATATATCCAGAAGGTATATTTTATAGTCATGTTAAATTAGAAGATGTTGATGAAATAGTAGAAGAACATTTTTCTAAAGGAAATGTAGTTAAAAGACTATTATTTAAAGATGCATGTAAGGGTGATGAAGTAGTACCTGTAAATGAAGTTAATTTTTATAAAAAGCAAAAAAGGGTAGCTTTAAGAAATTGTGGACTTATAAATCCTGAGGATATTAATGAATATATAGCTTTTAACGGCTATGAAGCTTTGGGAAAAATTTTAACAGAAATGTCTCCTAAAGAGGTAATAGATATTATTAAAGATTCTAATTTAAGAGGAAGAGGAGGAGCAGGTTTCCCAGCAGGATGGAAATGGGATGAGGCCTATAACTATCCAGCAGATAAGAAATATGTAATATGCAATGCTGATGAAGGTGATCCAGGTGCATTTATGGATAGGAGTATTTTAGAAGGAGATCCTCATTCAGTATTAGAAGCTATGGCCATTATAGGTTATGCTATAGGTTCAGATCAAGGTTATATATATGTAAGGGCAGAGTATCCTATAGCAGTTCATAGGCTTGAAGTGGCTATAGAGCAAGCCAGGGAAAATGGATTATTAGGAAAAAATATATTTGGAACAGATTTTGACTTCGACATAGAGTTAAGGCTTGGAGCAGGAGCTTTTGTATGTGGCGAAGGGACTGCACTTATGGAATCTATTGAAGGAAGAAGAGGAATGCCTAGGGTCAAAATTCATAGAACTGCTCACAAAGGATTGTGGGGTAAACCTACTATTATAAACAATGTTGAGACTTTGGCAAATGTACCCGTAATATTTCAAAAAGGTGTTGAGTGGTTTAGAAATATAGGAACAGAAAAGTCCCCAGGGACCAAAGTATTTGCATTGGGAGGAAAAATAAAGAACACAGGTTTAGTAGAGATTCCAATGGGGGTAACCTTAAGAGATATAATATTCGACATAGGTGGAGGAATACCTAATAATAAGAAGTTTAAAGCTGTTCAAACAGGTGGGCCTTCTGGTGGCTGTATACCAAGCGAATATCTAGATACTCCAGTAGATTTTGAATCTTTAGGGGAACTAGGATCTATAATGGGATCTGGTGGAATGGTTGTAATGGACGAAGATAATTGTATGGTTGATATTGCTAGGTTTTTCTTGGATTTTACAGTAGAAGAGTCTTGTGGAAAATGTGTGCCTTGTAGGGAAGGTACAAAGAGGATGTTGGAAATATTGGAGAGAATAACTAATGGAGAAGGGGTCCCAGAAGATATAGATAGACTTGAGAGCTTATCTCAGACTATAACAGATGCGTCTTTATGTGGATTAGGCAAGACTGCTGCAAATCCAGTGATTTCAACATTGAAGTATTTTAGAGATGAGTATGAAGCTCATGTTTATGATAAGAAATGTCCTTCAGGGACTTGCCAAGCTCTTTCAGAATACTACATTACAGAAAATTGTATAGGATGTACTAAATGTGCTAGAAATTGCCCTGTTTCCTGTATAAGTGGAAAAGTAAAAGAAAGACATGTTATAGATACTGAAAAATGTATAAAATGTGGTACATGTATGGAGGCTTGTCCAGTAGGTGCAATAGTTAAAAAATAGAGTTAGGAGGCTTGAAATGAAAAATATAACTCTTACTATAGATGGACAAAAAGTAACGGTACCAGAAAATTTTACCGTTATAAAAGCAGCTGAAAGGTTAGGAATAGATATTCCAGCACTATGTTATGATCCTAATTTAGAAATAGCTTCAGCCTGTAGACTATGTTTAGTTGAAGTAGAAGGAAGTAAAAAACTTCAAACGTCTTGTTCACTTAAAGTTAAAGAAGGAATGGTTGTATATACAGAAAGTGAAAGAGTAGTCAATATAAGAAAGGAAATACTACAACTTATATTGGATAATCATCCAAATGATTGTTTAACTTGTCAAAAAGCAGGTGAATGTTTATTACAAAAGTATGCTTATAGATATGATGTAAAGTTTAGAGAACATGGAGGAGAAAAGAGATTGGGGTTAAGGGATACATCAAGCCCTTATATACTAAAAGATGATAGCAAATGTATACTCTGTGGAAAATGTGTGAGAACTTGTAATCAGATACATGATAGAGCAGTTCTTTCTTTTGCTCAGAGAGGATTTGAAACAAAAATAGTTGCAGATGGAGATTTTTCATTAGAAAAATCTAGTTGTGTATCTTGTAATAGATGTGTCACAGTATGTCCTGTTGGAGCATTAGTAGATAAAAGGCTTATTGGAAAGTCAAGGATTTGGGATGGAGAGGTTAAGACTGTTAAATGTAAAGTATGTGATTATGGGTGTAATTTTGAAGTATTATATAAGAATGGAAAGAGTGTAGCAGTAAGGGCTAAATCTCCTTCTAATGGAAGACCTCTTTGTTTAAAGGGAAGATTGACTACTGAACTACTCTATCTAGACAATCCAGAAACCCCTTATAAAAAGGAAGATGGAGAATTTGTAGAAGCTACTTGGAAAGAAGTATTAGGTTTAGAGGATATATTTGAAAAGATAATTAAGATTGATGATGAAAAATAAGGTGGAGATGAAAATGATTGAGATAATTATAAATGGTTTTAGGTGCAATGTTGAAGAAGATATAACTGTACTTGAAGCTTGTAAAAATATGGGAATAGAAATTCCAACCTTATGCTATGATGAAAGATTGGAGCCTTATTCAGCGTGCAGATTATGTGTAGTAGAGGTAGAGGGAAAAAAAGATCTTATGACATCATGTTCCCTAAAAGTAAAAGAAGGCATGAATATAAAAACCCATAGCAAAAAGGTTATAAAGGCAAGAAAAGATATATTAGATCTTTTATTTTCAAATCATCCACAGGATTGTTTAAGTTGTGAAAAATCTGGAGATTGCAAACTTCAAGATTACTGTTATGAATATGGCGTTGAAAAGGGTAGTTTTGCAGGTGAAAGGAAAAAATATCCTATTGATTATTCTAATCATTTCTATAGCTATGATCCAAATAAATGTATACTTTGTGGAAAATGCGTAAGGGTATGTTCAGAACTTCAAGGAACAAATGCTATTGGTTTAGAAGATAGAGGTTTTGATACAAAA
Organism: Anaerosalibacter bizertensis; assembly: GCF_009696605.1. Classification (GTDB taxonomy): domain Bacteria; phylum Bacillota; class Clostridia; order Tissierellales; family Sporanaerobacteraceae; genus Anaerosalibacter; species Anaerosalibacter bizertensis. The sequence continues at coordinate 81,958 of NZ_VULR01000003.1, forward strand.
GTTGTAGCACCTTTTGATAAAGGGCTTTCTAAATCTAAATGTGTTTCTTGTGGAAATTGTGTATCGGTTTGTCCTGTAGGAGCATTGGTACCTAAAAGTAAAGAAAGATATAGATATTGGGAGATAAAAAAGATGAGGACTACGTGTTCTTATTGTGGTGTTGGCTGTCAAATGAATCTACTAGTTAAAGGTGAGAAAATAGTAGGGGTGGAACCAGCTATGGAAAGTCCTAATAATGGACTTTTGTGTGTAAAAGGAAAATTTGCTTATTCTTTTATAAACCATCGAGATAGACTAAAGACCCCCCTTATTAAAAGAAATGGAAAATTTGAAGAAGCTACATGGGATGAAGCTTATAAAGTTATAAGGAATAAGATATATGAAATAAAGGACCAATATGGACCAGAAGCTTTCGCAGGTCTTACTTCGGCTAGATGTACTAATGAAGAAAATTATTTATTTCAAAAGCTATTTAGGACAGTTATAAAGACTAATAATGTAGATCATTGTGCCCGTCTCTGACACGCATCTACAGTTGCAGGTCTTGCAACTACATTGGGAAGCGGTGCTATGACCAATAGTATAGAGGAAGTGCTAGGTACAGATGCTATGTTTGTTATTGGTTCTAATACTACAGAAAATCATCCTGTTATAGGAAGTTACATGAAGAGGGCAAAGAAAGCCGGTGCTAAACTTATAGTAGCAGATCCTAGAAGGATTGAATTGGCAGAATATGCAGATGTATTTCTTCAAATAAAGCCAGGGACCAATATTGCATTATTAAATGGAATCATGAATGTTATTATTGAAAATGGATTGGAAGATAAGAGATATATTGAAGAGAATACTGAAGGTTTTGAAGGGTTGGTTAAAACTGTTAAGAAATATACACCTGAAAGAGTGGCTAAAATATGTGGAGTAGATCCAGATGATATAGTTAAAGCTGCTCTTATATATGGAAAGGCAGAAAAAGCAGGAATATACTATGCAATGGGAATTACCCAACATACTACAGGTACTAATTCTGTAATGGCTGTGTCAAATCTTTCTCTCCTATGTGGAAATATTGGTAAGGAATCAGCAGGAGTAAATCCTTTAAGAGGACAAAACAATGTTCAAGGAGCCTGTGATATGGGAGGGCTTCCAGGAGATTTACCTGGTTATCAAAAGGTAGTAGAATCAAAAGTTATAGAAAAATTTGAAGATGCGTGGAAAACTAAACTATCTACAAAACCTGGACTTACTATTCCTGAAATTTTTGATGGTGCGGAAGAAGGCAATATAAAGTTCATATATATAATGGGAGAAAATCCTATGGTATCTGATCCAGATATAAATCATGTGAAAAAAGCTTTAGAAAATCTTGATTTTCTAGTTGTTCAGGATATCTTTTTAACTGAAACGGCAGAACTTGCCGATGTAGTATTGCCAGCAGCATCTTTTGCAGAAAAAGATGGTACCTTTACAAATACGGAGAGGAAGGTACAGAAGGTTAGAAAAGCTATAGAACCTGTGGGAAATTCTAAAGCAGATTGGAAAATAATAATGGATTTAATGAATGAATTAGGTTATGAGAAAAAATATATAAATCCATCTGAAATAATGGAAGAGATTTCAAAAGTAACCCCTCAATACGCTGGAATAAACTATGAAAGAATAGAAAATGAAGGTATACAATGGCCGTGTCCAACAAAAGACCATCCAGGAACGAAGTATCTTCATAGTTCTTCTATTTCTAGAGGCAAAGGGTTGTTTGTAGCGGCTGAGTATGAGGAAAGTGGTGAAGTTGTAGATTTAGAATATCCTTATATACTTACAACTGGAAGAATATTATATCATTATCATACTAGGACTATGACAGGAAGAGTGGAAGGCTTAAATAGGATAGCTTCTAAATCTTATGTTGAGATAAATAAGGAAACTGCTAATAAATTGGGAATATCTGATGGAGAGAAAATAAGATTATCTTCAAGGCGAGGTAGGGTAGTTACATCAGCAAAAGTAACTAATATAGTAGAGAAAAACATATTATTTATGCCATTCCACTTTGCAGAAGGGGCAGCTAACTATTTAACTAGCAATAAATTGGATTTAATAGCTAAAATACCAGAACTTAAAGTAGCTGCTGTTAGGATTGATAAATTAAGTAGTTAATATCAAATTGATATATTAGGTAGGTTGATAAAAATGAGAAAATTTGGAACTGCTGCTATTTTAGCTGGTGGGAAAAGTACTAGGATGGGATTTGACAAACAGCTATTAAAGATAAATGAAAAAAAGCTTATAGATAAATTAGTATCTAAACTTAGTGTGGAATTTGAAGAAATAATAGTGGTGACTAATAGCCCGGAATACTATTTGGATTTTAATTTTAAGGTAGTTAAAGATATAATAGTAGAAAAGGGACCATTAAGTGGTATCCATGCAGGTCTTAAAGAATCTAATAGTCAATTTGTATATTTTATTGCTTGTGATATGCCAAATATAAATTTAAAATACATCAGATATATGAAATATAAAATTAGGGATTTAGATATGGATATTAAAGCTTGTGTAACTAGATTTGGAGTAAATATAGAACCTTTCAATGGCTTCTACTCTAAAGATATAGTATTAGACATAGAGGATTATTTAGCACAAGGGAAAAGATCTTTAAATCAATTAATCAAACAATTACAAACCTATTATGTAGAGGAAGAAGAAGCTAGAATGTTTAGTCCTAATTGGGATATGTTTTTAAACCTTAATACAAAAGAAGATCTAGAGTATTTTCTTAAAGACAATTGCAATATAAGCTAAGGAGATATATATGGAGGATATTACAAAGTATAATATTATTAGAATTAAAGATAGAGGGGTTTTAAAAGAAGAGGATACAGTAGTTATAGAATATCCTTTTACTATATTTTTAAATGATGAAGAAATTATAACATTATTATGCAGTCCCAACTCCCTTAAAGAATTAACTATTGGCTTTCTTCATTCAGAAGGTCTTATAGATTCTATTTCAGATATAGAAAAAATAATATTAGATAAAGAAAAAGGCATAGCCTATGTTTATTCTAAAAATACAAATAGATTAAATAAAAAGTTTCATGGTAAAAGAACTATTACATCAGGTTGTGGAAAAGGAACAGTTTTTTATAATGTAGTAGACTCCTTTAACTCAAAAAAAATAGAAGACAAAATAGACATTACAATAAAACAAATTATGGACCTTATAAAAGAATTCAATAAAAGCTCTCAACTTTTTTTAGATACAGGAGGGGTACACAGTTGTGCCTTATGTGATATTAATAAAATAATAATTTTTAAAGAGGATATTGGAAGGCACAATGCATTGGATAAAGTGCTGGGGAAAGCCTTACTTGAAGATATAGATTTTAAGGATAAGATTATTCTAACTAGTGGCAGAATATCTTCTGAAATTCTTATAAAGGTAGCTAAAAGACAGATACCAGTTATAGTATCTAGATCTGCTCCTACAAGTCTTTCAATAGATATAGCAAAGGAATTAAATATAATATTGATAGGCTTTGCTAGAGGAAAAAGAATGAATATATATTCTAATTTTCCTACTTTAAAAGTATAATAGAGGTGTTTTATATGTTTAATAATGGAGAAGTAGTAGCTATTTATATAAAGAATAAAAGAGGAGAACAAGAAAAGCTAACCCAAGAAGGTAATTTTAAAACTGGACATGGGCTAATAGGAGATATTCATTCTAAAGGTGGAAATAATCAAGTTTCCATATTTACTCTAGAAGGAAGAGAAAAAAATTCATCATTGGCTCATAAGGGTCTTTGTATGGAAAGATTTTATGAAAATATAACTATAAAAAATATAGATGTAAGCAGATTGTATATAGGTTTAAGGCTTATAATTGGAGAAACAATTCATGAAATAACTCAAATAGGTAAAAAATGTTTTCCAGAATGTAAACTTATAAGAAGTGGAGAAGTTTGTTCTTTAGCTAAAGAAGTTATATTTACCAAAATTATAAAAAGTGGAAAAATTAAAATAGGAGATAATATTATAATAATACAAAAGCCCTCATAAAAGAGGGCTTTTATTATGAAGAGCTATAATACTAAAGCTGCTATTGTTCCAAATATTATTAGTGGAATATTGAAGTGTAAAAATGTAGGAACACAGGTATCCCAAATGTGGTCATGCTGGCCATCAACATTTAATCCTGACGTAGGTCCGAGGGTGCTATCTGAAGCAGGAGAACCTGCATCCCCTAATGCTCCTGCAGTTCCTACTAGTGCAATAATAGCTGCTGGACTAAAGCCTAATGCTGAAGCCAATGGAACGTATATAGTAGCTATAATAGGAATAGTTCCAAAAGAGGTGCCAATTCCCATAGTGACAATAAGTCCTATAAAAAGCATTATAATAGCTCCAATAAATTTACTTCCTCCCATTAAGCCGGTAGCAGCTTCTACCAAAGTTTCCACTCCACCAGTTTCTCTTAAAACAGCTCCATAACCTGAAGCAACTAACATTACAAAAGCTATAAATCCCATCATGGAAATGCCATCACCCATTAAATTGTCAATGTCTTTCCATTTAAAAGCTCCAAATACTAACATAATAATAAGTCCAGCAATAGCTCCTAATGGTAAAGATTCTGTAATTACTTGTATTACAAAGGCTACAATAGCACCTGTGAGTCCAGCAATTTGTTTACGACATAAGTTATCAGATTGTTTTTCATCTTCTAAGTCATTGGCAACTTTATTTTCAAACACATTATCTACTATTTTATATTCTCTAGGTTTTCTATAGGTTATAAATATAGCTATTAGGAGTCCTATGGTCATTCCAATGCCTGGAAGCAACATTGATTTCCAAACCATTCCAGTTACTACATTTATACCGTTGGCAATAAGATTATCCCTTATAATATTATGAAAAATAAGACCAAATCCTACGGGGAGCATTACATAGGGCGCTTTTAGTCCAAAAGTAAGAGCACAGGCAACGGCTCTCCTGTCAATATTTAATTTATTCATAAGACCAATAAGAGGTGGAATAAGTATTGGAATAAAGGCAATATGAACAGGAATTAAATTTTGAGAAAGGCAGGCTATAATGGCAATTAAAAGAACTAATAATGATCTTCTATCATTAATAATATTAGATATACTTTTTCCAAGAAGATTTGCTACTCCTGTTTTATTAATAGCTGCAGCTAGTGTACCTAATAAAATATAACTAAGAGCAGTTTCAGCATTTCCACCCATTCCGTCAATTAATAGAGTCATGGTTTCAGTAAGATTCATTCCAGAGATTAATCCACCAGTAAGAGCTGCCAATATCAATGCCAGTATAACATTTAACTTTAATAGGCATAGTACAGTCATTACAATAACAGATAAGACTACTGGATTTAACAGCATGAAATTCCCCCTTTAAATATAATATTTTTTTAATTATAATACTTTATCACAATAATGTAAAGCAGTAAAACTAAATATGTAAAAAATAAAACTTTTGTCATATATTTATATGAGATTTTTAATGAATTAATTCTCATTATTATTTTGGTAACATGAGTTACCGATTTTTTTCCCTTTTAAGGTTAAAATACTATTAAGAAAAAATCAGTAACTTAACATTGTAGATTCGGAGGTTGGAAATATGAATAAATATTTTGATATAAAGGATTCACTATATGATATTGTAAAAAAATATCCAGAAACAATAAGCTTGTTTATTTCAATTGGATTTGAAGATATGAAAAATGAAGATAAAAGAAAGACTTTAGGAAAGGCAATTTCTTTAGAAACAGCATTATCTATGAAAAAGATAAATGTAGTAACCTTTACAGATAGACTTATAGAAATAATTGAAGATAAGAAAAATATAATAGATGAAACTTTGATTCAAAAAAATGAAAATAAAGAAGCAGACGTTAGAATTGATGGAGTACTTCCGTGTCCTGTGAGGATTCCACTTATGGATTCTTTTAATAAATGGATGGATAATGAAAAAGATAATCTAGATATTATAGTAGATTATGAGTTGAAGGCTGCTTCTAGCGGAATAGATTGGTTAAAGGAATCTTTAGAAGAAGCAGATTCAGAAGAGGGTATATCAGATATATTTATATCTGCTGGTTTCGACTTATTCTTTGACAAAAATTTGATGGGAAAATTTAAATCTAAAGATGTATTTAAAGATATGACTGGATTTAGTAGATTAAATACTGATTTTGATAATGAATATATGAATCTTAAAGATCCAGACAATCAATATTCAATAATTGGTGTAGTACCAGCAGTTTTTCTTGTAAATACAGAGGAACTAAATGGTAGAGAATTGCCAAAGAGTTGGGAAGATATACTAAGTGAAGAATTTGAAAATAGGGTTAGTTTGCCTATAGGAGATTTTGATCTTTTCAATGCTATTCTTTTAAATATACACAAGAGATATGGAGAAGATGGGGTTAAAAGATTAGGTAAATCCTTATTAAAAAGTATGCATCCATCTGAAATGGTTAAATCCCATATGAAGAAGATGGAAAGACCAGTAGTGACTATAATGCCTTACTTTTTCACGAAGATGACTAAAGAAGGTGGACCTATGGTAGCGGTTTGGCCTTCTGATGGTGCAATTATCAGTCCAATATTTCTACTTACTAAAAAGTCTAAGGAAAAGGAAATAAAACCTTTTGTAGATTTCTTTGCATCAAAACAGGTAGGAGAGATATTGGCTCACAATGGTAGATTTCCAAGTACTCATCCAGAGGTAGATAATCTGGTGCCTAAGGATCAAAAGTATATGTGGCTTGGATGGGATTATATAAGTGAAAATGATATTGGTGAAAAGATAAAAATATGTGAAAAAATATTTAATGAATCGATTTAGGGGTGATGTTTATGAATATAGCAACATTTTCAGGTCCTCCATCTTCTGGAAAGACCTCAGTAATATTAAAGACTATTGAAGCATTGAAACAAAGAGGTGTTTCTGTAGGCGTAGTTAAATTTGACTGTCTATATACAGATGATGATATCCTATATGAAAAAGCAGGAGTGCCAGTAAGGAAGGGACTTTCAGGTTCACTATGTCCAGACCATTTTTTTGTAAGTAATATAGAGGAAGTAGTCCAATGGGGTAAAAAACTTAATTTGGATTTCTTAATTACAGAAAGTGCTGGATTATGTAATAGATGTTCTCCTTATATACAAGATATTAAATCTATTTGTGTTATTGATAATTTAAGTGGTATAAATACTCCTAAAAAAATAGGTCCTATGTTAAAGTCTGCAGATATTGTAGTTATAACAAAAGGAGATATAGTATCCCAAGCGGAAAGAGAAGTATTTTCATCTAGGGTAAACTCTGTAAATCCAAAAGCTGTAACAATCCATATCAATGGGCTTACTGGACAGGGAGCTTATGAGCTAAGCACCCTTGTATATGATGAAAATGAAGAAATTGATACTGTAAAAGGTAAGAAACTTAAGTTTCCTATGCCTTCAGCATTATGTTCTTATTGCTTAGGTGAAACAAGGATAGGCGAAGACTATCAAATGGGTAATGTAAGAAAGATGAAATTAGGTGATGAAGATGATAGATAATAAAATGATAAATTCTATTTCACTAAAAGAATTGCAGGAAAAATACCCTTTTATAATAAACTATTTTTCTGATAATAAATTGAATATTGAAGGATTTGAAAATAGGACTTTTAAAGAATATTTAGATCATTTTTCAGAAGAGGATATAGGAGAATGGGCAATTGATACTGAAAAGCTTATGGAAGGCCTTTTGGAATATATAGAGCAAATGATAGAGTTTTTAGGGATTAAAGAGGAAAAAACTGTAGAGTCATTAACTATATTGGCAGGAAAAGATAAAAGTGGATGTAAAGAAAGATTTGAAGAGATAACTATTAATAAGGGAGATATTATTTCCATTGTAGGTCCTACAGGTTCAGGGAAAAGTAGATTACTTGCAGATATTGAATGGGCGGCTCAAAATGATACCCCAACTGGTAGAATAATCCTTATCAATAATGAAATACCAGATAAGAAATGGAGATTTTCTTCTAACAACAGACTTGTAGCTCAGCTTTCACAAAATATGAATTTTGTGATGGATTTAACTGTAAATGAATTTTTAGAACTTCATGCTAAAAGCAGAATGGTAGAAAACGAAGAGGAAGTAATAAAAAATATAATAGAAGCAGCTAATAATTTAGCTGGGGAAAAGTTTAAATTAGATACTCCTATAACAAGTTTAAGTGGAGGACAATCAAGAGCCTTGATGATTGCAGACACAGCAATATTAAGTTCTTCACCAATAGTATTAATTGATGAAATTGAAAATGCAGGTATTGATAGGAAAAAGGCATTAAATCTTTTAGTAAGTAGTGACAAAATAGTTCTAATGGCTACCCATGATCCAATCCTAGCGCTGATGGGTGATAAAAGGATTGTAATAAAGAATGGTGGTATAAACAAGGTTATAGAGACCAATATGGAAGAAAAGAAAATATTATTAGAACTTGAAAAAATGGACAAAACCATTCAAGGCATGAGAAATAGCCTTAGAAATGGAGAAGAATTAAATATGAATATATTTAAATAGAAGGAGGTTTTCTTATATGTCCCATGAAGGTTGTTCAGGAAGTTTTGAAAATGGGAAACAAGTTGCTGATAAGGTGAGACAAATGGGATTTGACAAACAATTTATGCCTGTACCACTAATAAAGAAATGTTCAGAATGTGGGGAAGAATTTGAAATGATACATTTTGAAGAGAAATGTCCAAAATGCAGTATGGTATATGCAGTTACACCTTGTCATGCATTTGATCCAGATAATATAATGCCAGCAGGAATTGATTATTAAAAAATTTATAATAGGTAACCTATGTTACCGAAAATTAATGTAAACTATAGTAGTATAGTTTACAGAAAGAAAAATTTAAGGGGGAATAAATAATGAGTATGTTTTGTTACCAATGTCAAGAAACAGCTGGAGGAAAGGGCTGTACAAAAGTTGGAGTATGTGGTAAAACAGCAGAATTAGCCCAACTTCAAGATTTGATGATATATGCAATAAAAGGTATTTCGGTACTAGGCGTAAAAGCAGATGAAATTGGATTTAAAATGCCTGGTTTAGATAGATTTATTATAGAAGGACTATTTATGACTATAACAAATGCAAACTTTGATAAGGATAGATTCTTTGAAAAAATAAAAGAAGCTCTTAAACTTAGAGATGAATTAAAAGCAGCTTTAATAGAAGAAGGTGTAGAATTAGGGGAACTAAAGGATCCTGCCACATTTGTAGTTAATTCAAAAGATGAAATTGAATTTAAAGCTGGTAGTGAAGAAGTAGGGATTTTAGCTACAGAAAATGAAGACATTCGTTCTTTAAGAGAATTAATTACCTATGGTGTTAAGGGAATGGCAGCTTATGCAGAACATGCCATGAATCTAGGATATGAAGATGAAGAAATAGCTAAATTTATAAGAAAAGCTTTAGCTGCTACTTTAGATGATAGTTTAACTGTAGATGATTTAGTTGCACTTACACTTGAAACTGGTAAATACGGTGTAGACACAATGGCATTACTTGATAAGGCCAATACATCAACTTATGGAAATCCAGAAATAACTGAAGTAAATATTGGTGTTAGAAACAACCCTGCAATACTTATATCAGGTCATGATTTAAAGGATATGGAAGAACTACTAAAACAAACAGAAGGTACTGGAGTAGATGTTTATACTCATGGTGAAATGTTGCCAGCTAACTACTACCCAGCATTTAAAAAGTATGATCATTTTGTAGGAAACTATGGTAATGCATGGTGGAAACAAAAAGAAGAGTTTGAAAAGTTCAATGGGCCAATACTATTTACAACAAATTGTATAGTTCCACCAAGTGCTTCTTATGCAGATAGAGTATATACAACAGGTTCATCAGGATATCCAGGGTTTAAACATATTCCTGATAGAGTAGATGGAAAGGCAAAAGATTTCTCAGAAATAATTGAACATGCTAAAAAATTACCAGCACCAGTTGAAATAGAAAAAGGAAAAATCGTTGGAGGATTTGCTCATGCACAAGTATTTGCATTGGCTGACCAAATAGTAGAAGCAGTTAAAACAGGAGCTATTAAGAAATTCTTTGTAATGGCAGGCTGTGATGGAAGAATGAAGAGCAGAAATTACTACACAGATTTTGCAAAAGCTCTTCCAAAAGACACAGTTATTCTAACAGCAGGATGCGCTAAATACAAATATAACAAATTGAACTTAGGAGATATAAATGGGATACCAAGAGTATTAGACGCTGGTCAATGTAATGACTCATATTCACTAGCTGTTATAGCTCTTAAATTAAAGGAAATATTTGAATTAGAAGATATCAATGATCTTCCAATAGCATACAATATAGCTTGGTATGAACAAAAAGCTGTAATAGTATTGTTAGCACTATTATACCTAGGAGTGAAAGATATTCACTTAGGACCAACTCTACCAGCATTCCTTTCACCAAATGTAGTAAATGTATTGGTTGAAAACTTTGGAATTAGTGGAATAACAAATGTAGAAGATGACATGAAGATGTTTTTAGAAGCATAGATATTAATAGAAAAACAGAGTGAAAAAATTCACTCTGTTTTTCTATTATATTTATAGTTTAATAGCTTATAAATTTGATTTAGATCAAAGAATTATATTTAGATATCTTCTATAATTATGATTACTATTAGCAATAATAAACTCTATAAAATTATTAGTATATTGCAAAAAAAAGTAAGTGGGAAAAAGAATTTATTTGATAGGAGTGATTATATGGGTTGTGAACATAATAATAAAACTTGTATGGAGTTAGTTCCTATATTTAGCAATTTAACATTTGAAGAAATGATGGAACTATCAAGAATCACAGTAGATAGGAAATATGAAAAGGGTGAAATGATATATACAGCGGGAGATAGTGGAGAAAAATTATTTGTAATCCATAGAGGAAAGGTTAAGATAACGAGATTTTCAATATCAGGAAAAGAACAGGTTATTCGAATACTAGAACCTGGGGACTTTATGGGAGAACTATCGTTATTTTCCCATACACCTCGTATAGATAATGCAGAGGCACTGGAGGATACAATTGTTTGTATTATAGGTGGGGATGAAATGAGAGAACTAATGACTAAATATCCAACTATTGCTTTGAAAGTATTAGAAGAATTAAGTTGTAGATTAGGAAGGGCAGAAAATCTAATTGAGCATCTAGGAATACATGACGTAGAAACAAGGATTATTGAGACTTTATTTGCCTGGAAGGATGAGAATGGAGAAGTTATATTAGGAATGAGTAAAAGAGATTGGGCATCTTATATAGGAATGAGCCAGGAGACTTTAAGCAGAAAATTATCTTATTTTCAAGATATGAATTGGATAAGGATGGTGGGACATAGGAAGATTATTATATTAGATGAAGAGAGTTTAAAAGCCCTTGTTTAAGGGCCTTAATTTACTTTACTTTCCAGCTCCTTGAGTAAATTTAAATATTTTTTTTTGAATTCCTTTTTCCTCAGCTTCTTTTTCAACCTGTTCACATTCTACATCTATTTGTTTTTTAATTTCCTCAGGAAGAGTTTTTTCCGCAAGCCTATACAGTGCTGTATTTTCTTTTTCAGTATGTCTATACAATAAATCTGTATATGAAATAGCATTAGCTATTATATCCAATCTTTTTTCATCATTACCTTTTTGATATTCCTTTAAAGCTTCTTCTAAATTTGAAGTATAAAGACGGCCCATATCATGTTCAATAAACATTCCAGTTATAGGACCATTATTAGCAAACTGCTTAAAGTTTTCACCCATGATTCTAAAAAGTACATTTTCTTCTTTCATGTGATGATGTTTATCTGCATAGTTTCTAATGAAATCTATTATTTTATAGAAATCATAATAATCTATTTCTTCATCAAGAAGAACTTTATAAGAATATTTTCTTATAACTTTTAACATTCTTCTAATATTCTCATGTTCTTTAATCATAATATCTATTGATTCCATACAATCACCCCATATTTATAATACCCTGTTTTGGGAAATATAGCAGGTTTTGTTAAAGATTTATAGGAAGTTAAAGGCCTAACTAATTTTCATCAGTTAAGCCTTTTTATTTAATCGGATAACAATCTTTTTTCTCCTTCTATAGCTCGGATAGGCGCAATATCTTGTGTAAATTCTAATGTACCTAGGTATTCACCATTTTCATCTCTAATGGCAAAATATCTAATAAGCACATATAAATCCCCCATTTTAATCCAGAAATCTTCACTATCTTTTTTGCCAGATTTAAAGTCAGCTAATAACTTCTCTACCACATGAACACTAGCAGGTGGATGACAGTTTTGTACACTTCGTCCTATTACAGCTTTTGTACGAGGGAAGATTCTATTTTCATCTTGAGAAAAGTATTTTACAATATCGTCTTTATCAATAAAAGTCATATCTCCTGGTATAGCATTGAATATTTGATTTATTTCTTCTGAAGATAGAATTCCTGTTTCAAATCTCACATATCCATCTTTCAGAGAATTATTTTTCTCTTTTCTATCTACATCTACTCTCTTTAACTTCCATTCAGTATCTGGAGAAATTATTGCATAGCCTATTTCATCACTCTCATCATATATTTCTATCCACTCATCTTCAGTTAATGTTTCCAAAGCCATAGGGAATAATATACTTTCTTCTTTAAAAATCATTTCTTCAATTTGTTTTGTTGCATGCTTAATTTTTTCTACAACTTCATCTTTATTGCCTCTATAATCTTTAAGTAATAGTTTAATTTCTTTCAGTAATGCCCTAATCTCATCATCTACTCCCCACATTACTTTTGGTGGAGCTGTGATATTATATTTTTCTAGATAAGGGAAAATTAAATTCTCTTTTCTGCTATAGTGTTTATCAATATCCCAAAGTAGATTGATATCTTCTATTAAGCTATTTATATTATCTGGACTATCTTCTTTGATAAATGCTTCTAACTTAGGATTGATGTTTTCTAAAATATGTTTTTGAATAGCATCATTTTCTTGTCTTAAAGTATGAATGGGATGCCCGGGAACTTCTTCTGGGTGATGTATTTCTTCAATAGAACCTTTAAATACTGCAGCGTGAACATCGCACAGGTTTTGAATTTCCTCTATTGGCAAACCTTCTTTAACCAATTCTTGTTCCATAGCAGATATTTCTGATGGAGAGACCCCTTCTATAGCCTTCCCAAATTTAGCTTTTACTTCGTCTACAGTTTTTCCAGTATGAAGTTCTCTAATAACTTCTTTTAATATTTCTTGTCTATATTCTCTATTATTGATTAATTCACTCATTAAAATACCTCCAATTTTAATCCACTTATTTATAGATTACCCTTTTAAGCTATATTTATATCGTATATTTATTGTATTGATTAATTTGGAAGATATCTTTGACATAAATCAAAAAGTATAGAAATAGATCACTTTAATATTGATTTATCTAATATGGTTATATATTTATGGTTATAATCAATAAGTTTCTCTTCCTTCATTTTTCTAAGCTCTCTAAAAAGGGAAGGACGTTGTATTCCAAATTTTTCTGCTAATTCTTTTTTTGAAATATTTAATTTAATATTGAGATCCTTTTGAGTATAGTATTCGTATGTTAAAAATTCAATTATCTTATCTCTGATACTTTTCATAGATATAAATTTGATAGTATCTGTAAGAACCAATGTTTTATCAGATAAGCAGTGAAGAAATCTAACTAAAAATGCTTTATTATTTTGGCAAAGTTCCAGTATGAACCCTCTTTTAATATGCAAAATTTCAGAATTTGAGGCAGATATTATGGTCATAGGATATTCATTATTATTAGAAAAGGCTAGGTTTCCACCTATAATATCTCCAGAAGAAAAGGTTGCAACTGTCAATACATCTCCATTTTCCCCTATTCTTTGAACTGCTATAGTCCCGTTTAGCAAAATATCTACAGTGCTACATTTTTCATTTTGAATATATATAATAGAATTTTTTTATAGTTTTTAATTTGATAATATTCATATTTAAATAGTTTATTAATTTCATCTGGAGAAAAGTTATTAAATAGATAAGTATGACTTATTAGTTCTTTATATTTATTAATAGTCATTTTAAAACCTCCAAAAAGTAACTATAGTTACTTTTTATTATACCATTATAAATTATAATTAAGAAGAATTAACTATGGAAGGGGATAGGTTATGGATATATTTACTATAGCACTATGGGTTATTACAGGTATATGGTTTGTTATTTCAATGATAAAGGATAGTGAGAAAACTTTAAAATCGATGAAAATGTCTAAAAAGATGATGGGAAATATGATAGGTCAAATACTAGGAATATTATTTTTAATAGGACTACTTCTTACATTTATTCCACCACATATTATTAAAGAATATTTAGGCAGTTCAAACACTATTATGGCTACTATTATATCAGCTTTAGTAGGTAGCATTACATTAATTCCAGCTTTTGTTGCTTTTCCATTAGTAGGTTCTATTGTAGATATGGGGGCTAGTATAGTTCCAGCAGTAGCTTTTTTAACTACTTTAACTATGGTAGGTTTTGTGACATTTAATTTAGAAAAGCAGGAATTTGGAAGAAAGTTTGCAATTGCAAGAAACAGTCTAAGTTTTTTAGCTGCATTATTAATTTCAATGGTAATGGGGGCAATATTATGATTGAAAAGTTGAAGAAAAATAAATTTTTAGCAACTGTTACTTTAATTTATGGAATATTATTTATAACCAATACAGATAAAGCAGTTTTATCTGTTAAAAATAGTGGATATTATATAAAAGAGATGCTTATAATCATGCCAGTTGTATTTTTACTTACATCTTTAATAGAAGCTTGGGTGCCTAAAAAAATGATAGTTAAACATTTAGGAGATAATTCAGGACTTAAAGGTTATTTTATATCTTTATTACTTGGTAGTGTATCGGCAGGACCTATATATGCAGCTTTTCCAGTTTGTAAGACTCTTCTTAATAAGGGTGCTAGTATATCTAATATAGTAGTTATATTAAGTGCTTGGGCAGTAATAAAGGTGCCTATGCTTGCAAATGAAGCTAAATTTTTAGGGCTTAAGTTTATGTTCATAAGATGGATTTTTACGACTATTTCCATTATTATCATGGGATATATAATATCAAAATTGGTTAAACGAGAAGATATACCTATGGAAGAAGAAAAGATAGAAGAGGATACTATATTATTGAGAAGGGAATATTGTATGGGATGTGGATTGTGTGAAAAAATGAGCCCACAATATTTCAAAGTTGAGAATAAAAAAGCTAAAGTTTTAAATAAGAATATTTCTTATAAAAATAAGAAAAAAGTCAAGGAAGTTCAAGATAAATGTCCAGCAAAAGCAATCAAAGTAGGATAACCTATGGGAAACCATAGGTTTTTTATTAATGAGATATTATAACGGAAGATTGAAGATTTAGAAAATTTAATATATAATATGATTATATAGATTCCAATAAAAAGGGGTGTAAAAGATGTTAAGATTAAAAAGTAAAAAGGAAGTTCTACAGGAATATGAAAGTAGATATCCAGAATTAGATAATTATTTTATGAATGAACTTTCTAAAGAATATGATAGATATGCCGAATTGCTAAAGGATTGTGAAACAAAAGAAGAAGCTTATAAAATATTTAGTAAAGAGATTAAAGAAAACGAAAAAAGATATAGGGATAATGCAATGTTAAACGGTCTTGAAGCTTCTCTCGATGGTCAATTTATGGAGATTTTAGCTCAATATGGTTTAATAAAATTTTTTAAAGATAATATACTAGATGATTAGTGTAAAATCAAATTCAGAGAGGAAATATTCACAGTTGACTTTCAATTAATATTTTAAGGTTTTTTTCAAATTTTAAGTCAGCTTGAATATTTCTTTTTTTAAATTTAGAATATTTTTTATGTTTTCTACGAAACTCTTGATTTAAGTGTCTTCTATTAAGTAGTCCATCAATATTCTGAGAGCTAATTACAAATCCATTTTGGTTTATACAAAATGCCCCTCTGGAAAGAGCCATAGCTGCTAAACTATAATCTTGTGTAATAACTATATCTCCCTTTTTCGCATGGTTAACAATATAAAAATCAGCACTGTCAGGAGTTGGTTCTACAGTAATAATTGTAGCATAATCATCATATATTTCATGATGATAATTTTTAACCACAATAATTTCTAAATTATATAACTTTGCTATTTTAATGGAAATATCCACTACAGGACATCCATCTCCATCTAATAATATTCTCATAATATCACCAGTTATAATTGTATCATAATTTTAACTATTATTCTGCATATTAAATTTATACTAAATGGGTATATATAAGTATTAAGTTTTGATATTCGGGTATAAAGTAAAAAATGGTTATTGGAAAGAGAGGAGATATTGATGGATTATATAAAACAAGTAAAGGAAATAGAAAAATATTTTAAAGATAATGAAAAGGAAGAAAAAGACTTTAAAATAGGTGTGGAGTTTGAACATTTTATAATAGATAAAGATAGTTTAAAAACCATCTCATACTATGGAGATAATGGAGTAGAAGAAACGTTAGAAGAATTGGTTTCAAAAGGTTGGAAAGACACATATGAAGGAAAATATCTTCTTGGACTTAATAAAAATGGAACTACTATAACCCTTGAACCAGGAAGTCAGTTTGAATTAAGTATAGGTGCAAGAAAAGATATAAAGGAGATAGAAAAAGAATATTTTAATGTTCTAAATGAAATAGTCCCTATTTTAGAAAGAAAAAATCAAGCATTAATTACAATTGGATATCAACCAGAGACTAAAATTTCAGATATAAAAATATTACCAAAACAAAGATATGCTTATATGTATGAATATTTTAAGAAGAGAGGAGCATTTGCTCACAATATGATGAAAGGTACTGCTTCTTTACAAGTATCTTTTGATTATAAGTCTGAAGAAGACTATATAAGAAAGTTTAAATTAGCCAATATTATTTCGCCAGTTATATATGCAATATTTGATAATGCTTTTTACTTTGAAGGAGAAACATGGAATAAGAGGAACTTAAGAACTCATATATGGGAAAACTGTGACAGCGATAGATGTGGAATAGTAGATATTGCATTAGATAAAGATTTTGGGTATAAGAAATATGCTGAATATATCTTGAATAGACCACCTATTTTTATTGATGATGGAGAAGAACTTTATTATACAGGCAATAAACCGTATAAAGAAATTTTCAATATAGATGATTATTCAATAGAAGAACTAGAACATGTTTTAACTATGTTTTTCCCTGATGTACGAACTAAAAAATATGTGGAAGTAAGAATGATGGACTCTGTACCATATCCATTAAATTTCTCTGCAATTGCGCTTTTAAAGGGAATATTGTATGATGAAAAAAATATTAACAATATTTATAATTATATTGGCGATATAGATATTCTGGATACAAATAAAGCTAAAGGAGATATAATTGAAAAGGGATTAGATGGAAAGCTAAAAGATAAAACTATTTATGAAATAGCTAAGTATATTATAGAAATAGCAAAGTCTGGATTAAACGAAGAAGAAAGAGAATACATTATTCCATTAGAAAAAATGATAAGTGAAAAGAAAACACCTTATGATATAACAAGGGATAAAGATAGTATAAGTAAAAAAGAAGCTTTAGATTGGTGTATTGTAAATAATTTAGTTAATATAGAAAAATAGTGGTATTTAAATACCACTATTTTTACCTATTTACAAAGTAATATTTTAGCTATACAATTTAAATTAAAAGGCATAGGATGGTGTTAGTATGAAAAGTAAGAGTACAGAAATTGCAAAGGCAGCTATTAAATTAGCTGTATCCACTAGAGAAGAAGAAAAAAGACTAATTAAAGAATTTGAAAAAAAGAATATAAAATCTACAGCTGTAGATATAGGTGGAGATTTAATCAATTCAATTCCAACAATAATAGAAAGAGCACTAGTAGCTTCCAAAAAAACAGGGATTATAAGAGAAGAGCATGTCTATGAAGGAGCAGTGGCAGGAGCAACCAAAGATGCTATAAGCCAAGTAGATTCTAAAGCAATGGGACTTAATTTTGGTGGAAAAATAGGCATAGCTAGGTATGGAGAACATCTTGCTGTATGTATATTTATAAGTATCGGATTGTTACATCTAAATGATTTGGCAATAGGGGTAGGTCATAGATCAATACCTCCAATAGACTAAATATATAATTTGATTTTTTAAAATTAATATTATTGACAAAGTATGTTTAAAAGTTTATAATATTTAGCATATTTAGTTTTTAAAGTAGTTTGGTAGAACAGTAGCTAGCCTTTGGGCTAAAAGTAGAATGGTAGGTTTTTAGAAGTCAAAAATAAATATGAAATTAGGAGGACGGTAGCATGGTAGGAAAAAAATGTGCTAGTCTAAGTAAATGCTTAGGCTTTATTTTGTTATTCACAGTAATCTTGTCTTTAAGTGGATGTTCATCCACCCAATCTAAAGAAATGATCTCAATAGGAATTAGCCAAATTGTGGAGCATCCTGCATTAGATAGTGCAAGGGATGGTTTTGTTGATGCTTTAAAAGAAAAAGGCTATGAAGATGGAAAAAATATTGATATTGATATTCAATTAGCTCAAGGGGATATGGCCTTGACTAAGACGATATCTGATAATTTTGTTTCCCAGAACAAAGATTTAATATTGGCTATCTCTACTCAGTCAGCTCAATCAGCTCTCCAATCTACTAATGAAACACCAATACTTTTTACAGCAATTACAGATCCTATTTCAGCAGGATTAGTAAAAGATATGGATAATCCTGATGGAAATATAACAGGTACTACTGATATGGCACCTATAGATAAGCAGCTTGAACTAGGAAAGAAGCTTTTTCCAAACACAAAGAAGGTGGGAATTATCTACAATACAAGTGAGGTAAATTCTCATGTTCAAGTAGATAAAGCTAAGGAAATTTCTAAAAGTATGGGAATTGATATAGTAGAAATTCCTGTTACAAATTCATCAGAAATAGATCCGGCTTTAAATTCAAAAATAAAAGAAATAGATTTTTTATTTCTGCCATCAGATAATTTAATAGCTTCTAGTATGCCTATTATTTCTAAAATTGCTGTAGAAAACAAAGTAGGTACAATAGGTGTAGATGAACCTATGGTTAAAAATGGAGCTTTAGCATGTGAAGGTGTAGATTACTATAAACTTGGATATGAAACAGGCCTTATGGCTGTTAATATATTAGAAGGCAAGGATATAAAAGATATTCCTGTTTCTACGTTGAAAGAAACGCAATTAACAATAAATGAAAAAATAGCAAAAGAGCTTGAACTAGATATATCAGAAGATATATTAAGGCAAGGGAATATAATAAAGGAGGGTGAATAATATGGATGGTTTTTTACTTAGCATCCTCCAACAAAGTTTTATTTTCTCCATTATGGTTATGGGAGTATATATAACTTACAAGATACTTAACTTTCCAGATCTTTCTGCAGATGGTAGTTTTACATTGGGAGCCAGTGTATCTGCTGCACTAATAATTAAAGGAGTAAATCCATATATTTCCCTGGTAATTGCAATGTTAGCAGGAGGGGTAGCTGGAGCTATGACTGGATTTTTAAATGTGAAGCTAAAAATAAAGGATATTCTTTCTGGTATTTTAGTTATGGTAGGATTATATTCTATAAACCTTAGGATAATGGGGGTTTCAAATGTATCCCTTTTTAATTACGAAACTATATTTTCTAATGGAAATATTATGTTTATAAATTTTTTTATATTAATTTTGTCTGCAGTATTATTTACATTATTTTTCAAAACAAAATTAGGATATGTAATGAAAGGTACTGGAGATAATGAAAATATGATTATATCTTTAGGATTAGATACAGGGAAAATTAAGATATTAGCCCTTTCAATATCTAATGGAATGATAGCTTTATCTGGTGGTATATTAGCCCAGTATCAAGGTTTTAGTGATATAAATATGGGAACTGGAACTGTAGTTATGGGTCTTGCTTCAATAGTTCTCGCCTATTCTATATTTAGGAATATACCTTTTTTAAATGCTAGTGTTCTATGTATAATAGGTACTTTTTTATATAGAACAAGTATAGCTTTAAGTTTAAAATTAGGTTTTAACCCAAGTGATTTAAAGCTTATTAGTGCTATTATTGTAATAATTGCTCTTACTTTTGGTAATGAATCCATTTCATTAAAGAAGTCATTTAAGCTTAAAAGAGGGTTACAGGGTATTTTTCAATCTAAAATAAGTTAATGGATAGGTGATGAATATGCTTCAACTAGAAAATATTTCAAAGACTTTTAATAAAGGAAGTATTAATGAAAATAAGGTATTTGATAATTTCAATATAAATATAGATAATGGGGATTTTGTTTGTGTAGTTGGAAGTAATGGAGCAGGAAAATCAACTTTTTTAAATATTGTTTCAGGAAAAGTTCCAGTTGATAGTGGCAGAATTACTTTAGATAAGTTGGATATAACCAGAGAAAAAGAATTTGAAAGATGTAAGAAAATATCTAGAATTTTTCAGGATCCATCCTTGGGAACTATTCCATCTATGACCATATATGAAAATATGTCTATAGCAGAGAATAAAGGAAATAGTTTTGGGCTTTCTTTTCTTAAAGAGAAGAAAAAAGAAAAACATTTTAAAGAACTATTAGAGGTTTTTGATCTAGGACTTGAAGACAAACTTCATAACCCTGTTTCTCAATTATCTGGAGGGCAAAGACAATCTTTAGCTTTGCTTATTGCAGCACTTGGGAATCCAGAGCTTCTACTTCTAGATGAACATACAGCTGCATTAGATCCTAAAACTTCTGAAATAGTCATGGATATTACTAATAAAATAGTTAAAGAAAAAAATCTAACCACATTAATGATAACTCATAATATAGATCATGCTATTAAATATGGGAATAGAATTGTAATGTTTCATAGAGGGGAGATATTGATAGATTTATCTGGAGAAGAAAAGGAAAGATTAACAAAGGAAAAACTATTGTCACTATTTAAAGATATGAATGATAGAAGCTTTTTTAGTTAAAATAAATAGGGCAAATAAGAAATTGTTAGTAATTTTTTATTTGCCCTATTTAATATTATCTATTTCTATAGGTATATTTATTTTTATAATACTTTATAATTTTGTGATAGAATATATTTATGTGATAATAGAAAAATAAAGTATTGGGAGGTTGAATACTTGAATAACGAGGAAAAGATATATTCTCTATTAGAAAAGTTATACTTGGAACTACAAACAACCAAAACGGAATTAAAGGATGAAATCCGAGGAGTTAGAACAGAATTAAAAGATGAAATTCAAGAAAACAGAAAATCTATTAATAAGAATACAGAATCTATTGGAAAACTTGAATATAAAGTGGATAAAGTCAATGATAAATTAGATAATATAGAAGCCAATAATGCCGATAGACATTTAGAGATAAGTAAAGAGATTGAAGAAATGAAGGATAACTTTAACAATGTTGAACAAATAACAGCAAAAAATTGGCAAGATATAGCTAGATTAAAATCTATAAGGTAAATATAATTTTAGGAGACGGATTATGAAAATGACAAAAATAAATATTATATATTCTATTTTAATTTATTAAAAAGGTGTTGTTCAAAATGATTGAATCATTTCAAACAACACCCTTTTTATATAGCTTTTGATGGTGAATCATAATCTTTTAGCGTATTCACTATATCTTCTAAATGCAGATCTCTAGAAGCTTTAACTAGTACAACTGAATCTTTAGTTACTACTTTATTTAAATCATTGATTAATTCTTTCTTATCCATATATGATTTAATATTGTTCCTTGGAATCATAGGATTAGCCCCTTCAGCAATATGTTTAGCAAGGGGACCAATAGTAAATAGGTAGTCTATTTGGCTAGGGTCCATTTTTTCGCCAACTTCTCTATGCATGGAGATTTCTTCATCTCCGAGGCCTAGCATATCCCCTAGAACAACAATTTTTCTATTGTATTTATCAAGGGAATACAATGTATCTAATGCTGCTAAAACACTTGCTGGATTAGACTTATATGAATCGTCTAATATGGTACATTTTTTAGCATGAATAAGATGATTTCTCATTCCTGTAATATCTGCTTTTTTAAGACCTTCTTGTATATCTTCAAAAGATATATCAAAATATTTAGCTGCTGCTATGGCAGTTGTAGCATTGTATACTTGATGTTTTCCCAACAGTCCTATATTAAAGATATGATGACTAGATTCATTTAGTTTAAAAGATACTCCACTTTCTCCAACATTTATTAATTTAGGACAATAAGTATTGTAGGATTCTTGTCCAAATGTTTCTACCTTAAATTTAGGATTTAATTCTTCTATTTTATTTTTAAGCAGTGGCTCATCTCCAGGGTATATAAATAATCCTTCTGGATTTAGATGATTTATAATTTCGAGTTTTGCTTTAGCTATATTTTCTCTAGTATATAGTGTTTCTAAATGAGCTTCACCAATATTTGTAATAATAGCTACATCCGGATTTGCAATAGATGAGAGTAAATCTGCTTCCCCAAATTCAGATATTCCCATTTCAATTACAGCTATTTCTATATCTTCTTCAAAACTTAAGATGGTTAAAGGAACTCCTAGATGGTTGTTTAAGTTTCCCATGGTTTTTCCAGTCTTATATTTAGTACTTAAAATGCCAGCTAACAAATCTTTTGTAGATGTTTTTCCATTACTCCCTGTTATTCCAACTATTTTCATACCTAATTGACTGGCATAGGATCTTGCTAAATCTTGAATAGCTGTTAAAGTATCTTCAACTAGAATTAAAGGTATATTTATATCAGTTGGAATTGGTTCATTCTTATTCCACAAAGCAGCTATTGCTCCACCTTTAATAGCATCTAATATGAAATTATGGCCATTAAACTTATCACCTTTTATAGGAACAAATAATTGACCAGGACATATGTTTCTGGAATCAGTAGAAACTCCGTTGATAATAATATCTTCATATTCTTTATTGAGCTTAGAATTTTTAATCATTTGTTCAATTTCTTTTAAATTTCTTCTAATCATTTTTCACAGAATTTGTCGCAGCAAATTCTATTTCCTCCTTTCTAGGATCTAGTATTTAAGAGATTATTTTTTTCTTCATGTTTTTCAAAAGCCAATTGGATAAGTATTTCAACTAATTCGGCATAAGTAGTTCCATCAGTAGCTCCCCATAGCACAGGCGTCATACTTACATTTGTAAATCCAGGCATTGTATTTACTTCATTTACATAAATTTTATTATCATCTGTAACAAAGATGTCTACTCTTGCAAGACCGTGACAATTTAATATTTTGAAAGCGTCAACAGCAGTTTCCCGTACTTTGTCACTTACTTCAGGTTCCAATTTTGCTGGTATTACTGGAATTAACTTGCCATCTATATACTTTGCTTCATAATCAAAGAATGGTCTTTCCATAATAAATTCTCCAGGTACAGAAGCTTTAGGATTATCATTTCCTACTACAGATATTTGCATTTCTCTAGCAATTATTTCTTCTTCTATAATTACTTTAGAATCATATAAGAAAGCTTCTTCAACCGCTTTTTCAAATTCTTCACGGTTCTCAGCTCTATTTATACCGACACTTGAACCTAAATTAGCTGGTTTTACATAGTATGGATAATCTAATTTTTTTTCAATTTCTGTATAGACTTTGTTTTTGTCTTTTTTCCAAGAAGGCATTTGAATAGAAGCATATTTTACTTGTGGTATATTATGTTTTGCAAAAATATCCTTCATTATTACTTTATCCATTCCTACTGCAGATGATAACACTCCATTTCCTACATATGGAATATTTAATAATTCTAAAAGACCTTGAATAGTTCCGTCTTCACCGTTAGTGCCATGTAGGGCAGGGAATACAATGTTTTTTTCATTATCATTAATTTGATGCAATAAAAAATCTCCTATAGATTTAGACACTGTATTTGAACTTGTTTTTCTTAGTTCATCTGGGTCTTCTATTTTACCTTCTAATAGTCCTAAAGGACACCAAATACCATCTATTGTAATATATATAGGATAGATATTGTACTTGTTCTTATCTAATGAGTTTATAACAGCAGAAGCACTTTTCAGAGATACTTCGTGTTCAACAGATTTTCCTCCATAAATAACATAAATATTTGTTTTCATATTTTTCCTCCTAACTGTACTTATGGTAAGATATCTACCATATTTTAAGTTTATTTTATAATATAAATATTTTTGGTAAGTAAATTTCTTATAAATAAGTTTAAAAAAGATCGTGACTAGTCTTTTATAATTTTTTCTGGATATAGATAATAAAATATAAAAGATATTATAAAAGAGAAAGTTGCCAATAAAGTAGTAGAATATATACCTTCTAATTGTACCACATTATTGCCCTTTATGATGTTTTGGAAAACATTTATATTTTTATTTAAAGTTAATAAAATAGGTACAAAGCCTGCGGATACTAAGAAAGCTAGTTTAAGAAAAAAACCTTGGAGACCAAAATAGAAACCTTCCAATTGGGTGGTGTTTTCTTTTGAATTCCTTGTGTTACACTATTGGTACCAAAGTATTTTATCAAAAATCCAGGCATAATCATAGCAATAGCAGAATATATAAGCCTAAAAATAGACTGCCAAGTAGATAAGTTTAGCCTGTCCTCATAAGATTGAGATAGTTCTGGTATAAGAGCATTGTAAGGTGCTCCTACTATTGTATAAAATATAAAAAATAGAGAACTCATAACCGATAAATACAATAGTATTGGTATATTATTTGGTGGATAAAAAAGGGCTATAGTACATAGTACTAATGGAATTGAACCAAAAGCAATAAAGGGAATCCTTCTTCCCCATTTAGAGTGAAAATTATCAGAAGCATATCCAACTAAGGGGTCAAAGATCATATCTACAAATCTAGATATGATAAGGGCTAATGCAATATATGCTGGAGATATTAAAGGTTTAAGTCCAGAATTTGCTGGTGGTAAATAGAAGTATACAACCCACTGAACGAATATCTGATCAATTATAGCGTAGCTAACACCTAATCCGTAAAATAACTGGGTTAAAAAGGAGAGTTTATTTTTAGTTTTCATTGCTACCTCCTATAAGATATATAGAATTTTATTTTTTTAATTATATCATAATAAATCTATTCTTACTATTTCTATTCTATATAATTATGGTGAATACTTAAATTAACATATAAACATTGTCATAAGCATAGTAGTCTTCATTTAGCATTATAAATATGATAATATAAAACAAAAGCAGGTATATTGATAGCTTCGAAAGGGGAAAAGAAATATTGGGAAACTTTCATATAAATAATAGAAGATACTTAGGAAGTAAATATAGACTAATACCCCTAATTAAAAGAGTAATAGATAAGGAATGTAGTAGTTATAATATATTTAGTGATATTTTTGGAGGAACGGGAGTTGTAGCTAATGCTTTCAATAGTCGAGAAAATAAGATTATAATAAATGATATTCTGTATTCTAATTACCTTTCATATATTACTTGGTTTAGCAATGGTGAGTATAATAAAAATAAAATAAGACAAATAATAGGTGAATTTAATAATATAAATGCAACAAAGGAAAACTATATTTCAATAAATTTTGGAAATAGATATTTTACAATGGAAAATGCCAGAAAAATTGGAGCCATAAGAGATGAAATAGAAAGTATCTCTTCAATGTTAACTTTTAGGGAAAAGGCTATATTAATAACATCTTTAATGTATGCAGTAGATAAAGTAGCTAATACATGTGGTCATTATGATGCATATAGGAAAAACTTGGACAATGTTCAATCTTTAAGATTAAAAATTCCCTTTATAAGGGATGATTATAATAAGAATAATGAAATATACAATGAAGATGCAAACAAGTTGGTAAGAAAAATTTCTTCTGATATTGTATATATAGATACCCCTTATAATTCTAGGCAGTATTCAGACTCTTATCATCTTCTTGAAAATATAGTTACATGGAAAAAACCTAAGTTAGTAGGAGTGTCTAAAAAAATGATAGATAGAAGTGATATAAAAAGTGACTATTGCACTGTAAAAGCTCCTAAAGTATTTGATGATTTAATACAAAATATTGATTCTAAGTATATTTTAGTTTCTTATAGTAATATGGGTAAAAAAGGACATGGGAGATCTAATGCGAAGATAAATGATGAAGAGATAGTGGAGAGTTTAGAAAAAAGAGGAAAAGTAAAAATATTTTATACAGATTATAAACAGTTTACCACAGGTAAATCTGAAATTATGAATTATAAAGAAAGATTATTTTTATGTAAATGTAGATAGGAAAGGAGATATTCTTGATAGCAGATACTAAAAAACTTATAAAGTCTCCATTAAATTATACTGGAGGAAAATATAGATTATTAGAACAGATATTGCCTTTATTTCCTTATGAAATTGATACTTTCATAGACTTGTTTTGTGGAGGGTGTAATGTTGGAATAAACGTATTAGGAAATAAAATTATATGTATAGACAATGAGAAACCTCTTATAAGATTACTTAACTCTTTTAAGTTAAGAGAAAAAGAAGAAATCTTTAATACAATTTATTATATAATTAAAAAATATAATCTTTCAGATTCATCTAAATATGGATATGAATATTATGATTGTGTTAGTTCTTCAGGATTAAGCTATTATAATAAGGAAAGATATTTGAAATTAAGGGATGATTATAATAACAGAAGTGAAGAAAATTTTTATTACGATATGTTATTCTATACAATGACTATATACTCTTTTAATAACCATATACGATTTAATAGGAACGGAAAATTTAATATTCCAGTAGGAAAAAGGGATTTCAATGAATCTGTTGAAAAAAAATTATCTTATTTCATAGATGAAATTAAGAAAAAAAACATTCATTTTATTTTGGATGATTTTAAGAGAGTAGATTTTAATACTTATTTAGATAATAGTTCATTTGTATATGCAGATCCTCCTTATTTAATAACAAATGCTACATATAACGAGCAAAACAAATGGGATAAAGCAAAGGAATTTCAATTATTAAATATATTAGATGATTTAAATGAAAAAAATATAAAATTTGCTTTATCAAATGTATTAGAAACTAAGGGGAAGAGAAATGAAATTTTAATTCAGTGGAGCAAAAAATACAATGTCAATTATTTAAATTATAATTATAACAATTCAAACTACCATAAGAGAGATAAAAAGTCTAATAATATAGAGGTACTTATTACAAATTATTAAAGTATATAAAACATAAATTATAGAAAAACAGCTATTAATCCTAAGGATTAATAGCTGTTTTTCGTCTTATAATATTCCTTAACTTTCTATTTGTAGACAACATATTATAATAGTGAGAAAATGAAAAAAATTATGGTGGTGGAATTTATGAATGAAAATAATTGTTTAAAAATAGGTATGAAAGCACCAGATTTTATTGCTCAAACTACTTTTGGGCCATTAAGACTTTCAGATTTTAGAGGAAAATGGGTAATTTTATTTTCTCATCCAGGAGATTTTACACCTGTTTGAACTACAGAATTCATTGCTTTGGCAAAGCAATACAATTCTTTTAAAGAAAGAAATGCACAACTTATAGGTTTAAGTATTGATAGTAATCCTTCTCATTTAGCTTGGGTTTACAATATATATCAAAATACTGGAATTCAAATACCTTTTCCTGTGATTGCAGATAGAGATGGAAGTATTGCAAGACTTTATGGGATGATAGCACCAGGAGAAAGTACAACTGCTACTGTTAGAAATGTATATTTTATTGATCCAAATCAGATAATCAGAGCAGTTTTAGTATATCCTCTTTCAACTGGAAGAAACACTTATGAAATGCTCAGATTATTAATTGCTCTTCAAACAGCTGATAGGGAGAAAGTGGCTATTCCAGCAAATTGGTTGCCAGGAGATCCAGTAGTTGTACCTCCTCCACAGACTTATGATGAGCTTTTGAGGAGACTAGAGGGAGAAGAAGGTTTATGTTGCGTAGACTGGTATCTATGTTATAAAGATATATACTAATATTAGTTGAAAGACCAATAGTTTAATTCTATTGGTCTTTCCTTATTAAAGAGGGAATTAAATGATTTTAATGCATAGAAAAATATTAAAAAAGCTTATATTGTGATAAAATATATAAAAGACAATTTTCAATAATAAAAAGAAGAAGGTGGCAAAATGAGAAGTTTTTTAAGCGATAATAATTCAGGTGTACATTCAAAAATATTTAAGGCTATGGAAGAATGTAATGTAGATCATCAGTTGCCTTATGGACAAGATATTTATACAGAAAAGGCTGTAGAAAAAATAAGAGAAGTTTTTGAAAAGGATGTAGATGTATATTTTGTAACTACTGGAACAGCTGCCAATGTAGTGGGACTTAGTGGTTTATTAAGACCTTTTGAGGGGGTTATATGTGCTGATACAGCCCATATAAATGTAGATGAATGTGGAGCTTTTGAAAGGTTTAGTGGTTCTAAGTTGTTATATGTACCCAATAAAGATGGAAAACTATGTATAGAAGATATTGAAAAGTTTCTTAATTCTTTAGGAGATGAGCATCAAACTCAACCTAAAGTTATTTCTATTGCACAATGTACAGAAATAGGAACTGTATATACAGTAGATGAAATAAAAAGATTAGCCGATTTTGCTCATGAAAACAATCTATATATTCATGTAGATGGAGCAAGAATAGCAAATGCAGCAGTATCTTTAGATAGGAGCTTTAAGGAAATTATTACAGATACGGGAGTTGATTTACTTTCCTTTGGAGGCACTAAAAATGGAATGATGATGGGAGAAGCAATAATATCATTTAATCCAGAAATAAGTAAAAATTTTAAATTTGTAAGGAAACAAGGTATGCAATTAGTTTCAAAAATGCGTTTTGTTTCTTCTCAATTTATTGCTTATTTAGAAGATGATTTATGGAGAGAAAATGCAGAAAATGCAAATTCAATGGCTAAATATTTAGAGGGTAAGCTTAAAGAAATAAATGGTGTAAAGTTGTGTAGAGATATTGAAGCTAACATATTGTTTATAAATATACCTACAAAATGGGTAGAACCATTAGAAGAGATATACCCATTATATGAAGAGGATGGAGAAATAAGATTAGTAACATCTTTTGATACTACAAAGGAAGATATAGATAAATTTATAGATACTATTAAAGAAATAGCTTCTATTTAAGTAAAGGTCCCATCTAGGGACTTTTATTTTCAAAGTTTTAATTATTTATAGGAGAGGATTTTCTTGATGATATATAGATTATCTACAAATGATGAAGTACATGGATATAAAAAAGTATAATAATACCTTAATAGTTACAGATGCCAATTTGTCTTCAGATACTTTAACAGGGGCTTTGGTTACTTCTACAGAAGCTAAGTTTGATATACTAGTAATTTGTATGATAAGGTCTATGTATGAGAATAAGTAATATTTACCTTGCATATTTGGAATAATAAATATATACTTTATAAGTCGTTAAATAAGGAAAAAGGAAGGAAGTTAAAATTTATATGGAAAAATTGAAATTTGAACATACAGAACTATCGAAGGAGATGAAAAAAGCTATTTCTGATATGGGATTTGAAGAGGCTTCTCCTATTCAATCTCAAGCTATACCGTATATTCTTAAGGGAAATGATATAATAGGTCAGGCACAAACAGGTACAGGAAAAACAGCAGCTTTTGGAATACCTATATTGGAAATGTGTGAATCTAGCAGTAAAGAACTACAGGCTATTGTGCTTTGTCCTACAAGAGAACTTTCAATACAAGTAGCAGAGGAAGTAAGAAAACTAGCAAAGTACAAAAAGAATATATATGTTTTGCCAGTTTATGGTGGGCAACCTATTGAAAGACAGATAAGGAGTTTGAAAAAAGGTGTACAAATAGTAATTGGCACGCCAGGAAGAGTCATAGATCATCTAAAAAGAGGTACTTTAAAGACTAAAAATGTAAAAATGGTTGTATTTGATGAGGCAGATGAAATGTTTGATATGGGATTTAGAGATGATATTGAGCTTATATTAAATTATATGCCTAAAAATAGACAGACTGTATTTTTTTCAGCAACAATGGCAAAAGAAATAATGAATTTTGCAAAGAAATATCAAAAGGACCCTGAAATAATTAAAGTTGTTCATAAAGAGCTTACAGTTCCTAAAGTGGAACAATACTATTTTGAGCTTAAAAGAAATATGAAAACAGAAATATTATGTAGACTTGTTGATATATATAATCCAAAGCTTTCCCTTGTCTTTTGTAATACAAAGAAAAAAGTTGATGAGTTAGTAATGGAATTACAAGGAAGAGGATATTTTGCCGATGGACTTCATGGAGATTTAAAACAATCACAAAGGGATAAAGTTATGGCTTCATTTAGAAAAGGAAATATTGACATTTTAGTTGCTACAGATGTAGCAGCTAGAGGAATAGATGTAGGCAATGTAGATATAGTATTTAATTATGATATTCCTCAAGATGATGAATCTTATGTTCATAGAATAGGAAGAACAGCGAGAGCAGGAAGATCTGGTAAAGCTTTTAGCTTCGTTGTAGGTAGAGATATACACAAACTTAAAGACATTCAAAAATATACTAAAACTAAAATAATTAGACATGAACTTCCTACATTAGGTGATGTAGAAGAAAAAAGAATGGATATATTATTAGAAAAGGTAAGAAATCAATTAGATAATGAAGATCTTTCTAAATACGAAAAAATTGTGGCTATTCTTTTAGAAGAAGAGTATAATTCTTTTGATGTTGCTTCTGCTATTTTAAAACTTTATATAGATGACAATAAAAAAGACGGTTATGAAGAAATAGATACAAACAATTTAAATAATGGTGCAGAAGCAGGAATGGTAAGGTTATTTATAAATATGGGTAAAAAACAGAAAATAAGTCCAAGACATATTATTGGAGCTATAACAAATAAAACTAGCCTTTCACGAAATGATATAGGAAAGATAGATATATATGATAAGTTTTCATTTGTAGAAGTTTCTAAAGAGAATACAAGTGAAGTTCTTGCAGGCCTTAAAAATTATAGGATAAAAGGTAAGAAGATGAATATTGAAATAGCTAATCCTAGATAATATATTAAAAATTCTTTTCTAAACGTTAGAAAAGAATTTTTTTATGAGGAAAATTATTTATACTACTGATGATACAGAAGGAAGTTATAATATTAAATGAAATATGTTATAATATATATGTCTATAAAAAGAGTTTAAGGGAATGAGCCTAGCAAAATATAGAAGAACCTTACCTTACTAAGGTAGGGTTCTTTTGGTAATAGATATGGAGGTGTAAAGTTGGGAGAAAAAACTAAACTTAAGCTTTTACATATTCTTAATATATTGAAAGAAGATTCTGATGAAGAAACAATTTTAACGACTAGTGATATAATAGATAAATTACAAGATAAAGGGATAATAGCAGAAAGGCGTTCAGTAATAAGGGATATAAAAACTTTAGAAGCTTTTGGATATGATATAAGCCTTTATGAGGAAAATAAACAGGGATATTATTTAAGAAGTAGAGAATTTGAGGAAGAAGAATTGAGAATACTTATAGATACAGTATCTGCTTCCAAATCTATAACTACAAAGAAATCTAAGGAACTTATTGATAAGTTAAAGAAACTTACTAGTAAAAATTTAGGTAAAAAGATTGTAGGACAAGTTTATGTAGATGAAAAAATAAAAAGTAAAAATGAAAGAATTTACTATAATGTAAATGCATTAAGCTCTGCTATTGAAGAAAATAAAAAGGTAAATTTCAAATACACAACTTATAATATAAATAAACAGTTAGAGTATAGGAAGAAAGGAAAAACTTACAAAGTAAGTCCTTATGGCTTAGGTTGGCATGAAGATAATTATTATTTAATAGGGATCCATGAAAAGTATGATAATATTTCACACTATAGAGTAGATAGAATAAAAGATGTAGAAATATTAGATGAAAGAAGGAAGATACTTAAAGAGTATGAAAATGGAAAAGAGTTTAATGTAGCAGATTATATAAATAAAACTTTTAATATGTTTACTGGAGAAAAGAAAATAGTAAAGATTCGATTTGAAAATCATCTTATTAATCCAGTTATAGACAAATTTGGAACAGATGTATTTTTAAGAAAAGATGGAGATGAAAATTTTTTAGTATGTGCAGAAATACTTATTAGTAAAGGTTTTATTTCTTGGCTGTTACAATTTGGTTCCTCCGCAGAACTTATAGAGCCGGTGGAAGTAAGGGACATGATAAAAGAGAAAGTTAAAGAATTGAAAAATATATATAAGTAAATTTTAAGGGAGGACATATCATGGAAACTGACATAGAATTTATATTAGACAATATGAAAAAGTATCTTTCAATACCAAGTCCAGGAGGTTATACTAAAGAAGCTATATTAAAAGTAAAAAAAGATTTTGAAAAATTTGGCCTTTCAACAAAAATAACTAATAAGGGAGCTTTGATAGGCACGTTAGAAGGAGAAAATGACCATAGACATGTTATGATAACTGCTCATATAGATACATTAGGAGCTATGGTTAAGGAAATTAAGGATAATGGAAGAATTAGGTACCATAGAGTAGGTGGAAGCAGTTGGGGATCAATAGAAGGAGAAAATTGTTATATTATAACTAGGAAAGGTAAGAAAATACGGGGATCTATTATTCCTAAAATAGCTTCTACTCATACTTATGGTGCTGAAAAAGGAAATGAAGCTAGAAATGAAGATAATATGTTTGTAAGAATAGATGAAATAGTTGAGAATAAAGATGATGTGCTTAAATTAGGGATAAATGTAGGCGATTTTATATGTATGGAGACAAGAACAGAAATAACTGATAGTGGATTTGTAAAGTCAAGGTATTTAGATAATAAATTAGCTGTAGCTATAGTCATGGAAATTATTCGTTATTTTAAAGAAAATAATTTAAAACCAAAATATACAACCCATTTTTACATAAGCAATTATGAAGAAATAGGACATGGTATATCAGTTATACCAGAAAGAACAGAAGAAATAATAGCTATAGACGTAGGAATTGTAGGAGAAGGACAACAGTCTAATGAATTTAGTGTAAGTATTGTAGCAAAAGATAGAAGGAGTCCTTATGATTTTGAATTTAGGAATAAATTAGTAGAAATAGCAGAGAAAAATAATATTAGATATGAAGTAGATGTATATAATTTCTATAGCTCCGATGCCACTCATTGTGTAGCTCAAGGAAGGGATATAAACTTTGCTTGTTTAGGACCAGGAGTAGATGCATCCCATCATTACGAAAGAACTCATATCTTATCTATAGAAAATACGACAAATCTTTTGAAAAGCTATATGTTAAGTGATTAATAAATGATTCTAAGCCTGATAAGGTTCTTCTTAAATCAAAACTTTATCAGGTTTTTTATATTAATTATAAATAATAAATAAAGGTGTGAAGATTTATGATGTGGGGAGACAAGAGATATCTTTCATTAAATTATGAACTTAGGAAGACATTTGGAACAAAGGTGATAAAACTTTCATTAGATGGGGGATTTACCTGTCCTAATAGGGATGGAACTATTGGAAATAGGGGTTGTATATTTTGTGGAGAAGAAGGTTCTGGTGAATTTACTTCATCTAGGAAACTTTCTATAAAAGACCAAATAGAAAGTCAGAAGAGATTTCTATCTAAAAAATGGCCGGAAGGAAAGTATATTTCTTTTTTTCAAAACTTTACAAATACCTATTCAACGGTGAAAGATTTAAATAAGAAATACTCAGAGGCTATTTCCCAAAATGGAGTAGTAGGTTTAGCAATAGCTACAAGGCCAGATTGCTTATCGGAAGAAGTGCTAAAATTACTTGAAGAATTCAACAAAAAGACTTTTTTATGGGTGGAATTAGGACTTCAAACTATACATGGCGAAACTGCTAAGTTTATAAGGAGAGGTTATGAACTAGATTGTTATGAAAAAGCAATAATAGAGCTAAATAAAAGAAATATAAAAGTGGTAACTCATCTTATATTTGGACTTCCCAATGAAACAAATAAAGATATGTTGGATTCAGTTAAATACATCTCAAGTACCAATACCTGGGGTATTAAGTTTCACAATTTATATATACAGGAAGGAACAGATCTATATAATTATTATATAAAAAATCCGTTTCACATACTATCTATAGATGAGTATATATCACTAGTAGTAGATAGTATAGAGTTATTACCACAAAATATGGTTGTTCATAGACTTACAGGGGATGGAAAAAAAGAGTTATTAGTAGAGCCTAGATGGACACTTAATAAATTAAAAGTGCTTTCAAGTATAGATAAAGAACTTAAACAAAGAAACACATATCAAGGGATATACTATTAATTAAAACAATGTTTTTTTAACACTTAACCTTTTTTTACATAATATATATTGAAGAAAATTATAGTAAAGAAAGGTGGTTAAAATGAATAATTCTATTGATATGCAACAAAGATGTCCAGCAGGAAGTTTTCCTTATACAATAAGGTCAGGAGATACTCTTTACGAACTAGCTAGGAGAAATGGTACTACTGTTCAAGCAATAATGGCTATAAATCCAGGAATAAATCCAAATAATTTAAGAGTGGGTCAGATAATATGTATTCCAGGGGCAGTACCACCACAACCAGTACCATGTCCAAATGGATTTTATTATACAATAAGATCAGGAGATACTCTTTATAGTATAGGTCAGAGATATGGTGTATCTGTACAAGAATTAATGGCAGCAAACCCAGGAATAAATCCAAATAATTTAAGAATAGGTCAAACAATATGTATTCCAAGAGCTGTATCACCACAACCAGTACCATGTCCAAATGGATTTTATTATACAATAAGACAGGGAGATACTCTTTATAGTATAGGTCAGAGATATGGTGTATCTGTACAAAGCTTATTAGCAGCAAATCCAGGAATAGATCCAAATAATTTAAGAATAGGTCAATTGATATGTGTTCCAAGAATAATGTAAGATTATAAGTATGAAAACTTTAACACTTAGCCCTTTCTTTGCATAATATAATATTGAATAAAATTATAGCAAAGAAAGGTGGTTAAGATGTACGATTCTGTTGAAGGTAAAAAAACATGTCCTATGGGAAGTTTTCCCTATACAATAAGATCAGGAGATACCCTATATAAGTTAGCTAAAACGTACAATACTACAGTTGAAGCAATAATGGCTATAAACCCAGGAATAGATCCAAATAATCTACAAATAGGCCAGGTAATATGTATTCCGAGGGCAATGCCGCCAGGACCTCCCCCATGTCCAAATGGATTTTACTATACAATAAGATCAGGAGATACTCTTTATAATATAGGCCAAAGATATAATGTATCAGTAGAAGCATTGTTGAGAGCAAATCCAGGAATAGATCCAAATAATCTACAAATAGGTCAAGTAATATGTATTCCAATGGCAATGCCACCAGTACCTCCTCCATGTCCAAATGGATTTTACTATACAATAAGATCAGGAGATACTCTTTATAATATAGGCCAAAGATATAATGTATCAGTAGAAGCATTGTTGAGAGCAAATCCAGGAATAGATCCAAATAATCTACAAATAGGTCAAGTAATATGTATTCCAATGGCAATGCCACCAGTACCTCCTCCATGTCCAAATGGATTTTACTACACAATAAGATCAGGAGACACTCTTTACAATATAGGCCAAAGATATAACGTATCAGTAGAAGCATTGTTGAGAGCAAATCCAGGAATAGATCCAAATAATCTACAAATAGGTCAAATAATATGTATTCCAAGGCAAATGCCTCCAGGACCTCCCCCATGTAGAAATGGATTCTATTATGTTGTAAGACGAGGAGATACTTTTTATAGCATAGGCAGAAAGTATAATGTATCAGTGGAAGCG
This sequence comes from Anaerosalibacter bizertensis, assembly GCF_009696605.1. Taxonomy (GTDB): domain Bacteria; phylum Bacillota; class Clostridia; order Tissierellales; family Sporanaerobacteraceae; genus Anaerosalibacter; species Anaerosalibacter bizertensis. Next base: position 118,077 of record NZ_VULR01000003.1, read on the forward strand.
TTGATGAAAGCAAATCCAGGGGTAGATCCAAATAATCTACAAATAGGTCAAATAATATGTGTTCCAATAGCTAAGCCATTAAGTGAAGAGGAAGATAAATAAATATTTTTACCATAAAAAGCCTAGATTATCTAGGCTTTTTATGTTTGTTTTATCATAAAAGACAATATAAGGCTGAAACATATGAATATTAATATACTTATTTTCAAAGGTTTGTTAAATATTTTTTCCTTTGAAAATCTCTTTTTATTTTTTAGTTTTATATTATTTATACTTGCTAATTTATATATTAAAGAACATACGACTATTAAAGATAGTATAACTATTGTTCCAAAAAATAATAAATTTAACTCCTCTTTAGTGTCAGGTGCTGTGCTTTGAATTGGAATTATTAGATCCATAAGTATTGGAAAGCTGTTATTTATAAGATGTATTAGCATAGAAGAATATATGGAATTGGTACTATATACTAAAAAAGAAGCAACAATTCCAGCAACGAATGTATGGGAGAATTGGAAAGTATTTAAATGTAACATACCAAACATTAATCCATTTATTATAGAAGCAGTAAATATATTTTTATATCTATATCCATCTAATATGATTCCTCTCATAAAGACTTCTTCAATAATTGCCGGAGTAAAAGCTGTAAAGATAAAGGTAGAAATGAGATTATTAGTAGTTTCTTCAAAGATTATATTTGCAAGAGCATCCCCAAAAAGATAATTATATACTGTTATTATAAACAATGAAAGTGGAAGCATGAAAATCCATATGATAGGTATAAGTAATAAGCTTTGCTTATTTAATGGATTAAGTTTTAAAATTCTTTTTATATCTTTTTTATTTAAAATAAGATATATAGATACTGGAATTAATAAAGCTACATATTGATATAATTTATCATCAATAGGTAAGAATTGAGTAATTATTGCCCAAATAAGCGTAATTAAATAAAACAAATTAACTTTATATATGGACCTATTTTTTAAGGTTACTTTGTTTTCCATGTTTTACTCCTTTCAAATATATATTAGTAAATTATATCATAGTTATGACTTATGTAATAATGGTTCCTTAAATTCAATTATATAAAATTGAAGATATTATATCATCAGTCTTAGAAAGTTTTCGAAGATTTGTGGCATATATAATAAAATCAATGAGGATAGTATTGTTTAAAGTGCATATTAAAGGGATTGGATTCATATAGATGAGTATGATTTGAAAAAACTTATATTTTTCGTTATTTAAGCTATTTAACAGGGATTACTTTATTTGTTTATTGTAGAAAGTTGTGCTAGAATGTATATAAAGTTAAAGAAAATTGAGTAATGAGTATTGGTATTTGGCGGGAGTCATTTTACCAATTTTTTTGTATAAAGAAATATAAAGGGGGTAAATAGCCTGCTAAGGCTGTGTATCTATGAAAAAATTATACTTAGGATTAGATGTAGGTTCAACAACAGTCAAATTAGTGGTTTTAAACGAAAATTTTAAAATACTTTATAGTAATTATAAGAGACATTTTTCCGATATAAAGAGCAGTGTAAAAGGACTTATATTAGAAGCTTATAGTAAATTTAAGAATGAAAAAATTAGCATAATGGTAACTGGCTCAGGAGGGTTGTCTGTAAACAAATGGCTTCAAATTCCTTTTATTCAAGAAGTGGTAGCCTCTACAACTGCTATTAGAAAATTCATACCTAGAACTGATGTAGTTATAGAATTAGGTGGGGAAGATGCAAAGATAATATATTTTGATGGTGGAATAGATCAAAGGATGAATAGTATCTGTGCTGGAGGAACAGGAGCTTTTATTGATCAGATGGCTTCCTTACTTCAAACAGATGCAGGAGGATTAAATGAACTTTCTAAAGGTTATAAAGCTATATATCCAATAGCTTCTAGATGTGGAGTATTTGCAAAGACCGATGTTCAGGCTTTAATAAATCAGGGAGCTTCTAAAGAAGATATTGCAGCTAGTGTATTTCAATCTGTTGTAAATCAAACTATAACTACCCTTGCTTGTGGAAGACCTATAAAAGGAAATGTTGCTTTTCTAGGAGGACCATTACATTTTCTATCGGGACTTAGAGAAAGATTTATAGAGACCCTAAAGTTAAAAGATCATGAAATAATATATCCTGAAAATTCTCAACTATTTGTAGCTATAGGTGCTGCTATAGCTTCAGCAGATGAAGATAGTATTACATTTGAGGAGTTGAAGAATAGATTTGTACATTTAGATAGACCTATTGATACAGATGTAAAAAGAATCAGACCTTTATTTAAGAGTGAAGATGAGCTTATGGAGTTTAGAAAAAAACACAGGACTCATAAGCTTGTTGAAAAGGATATAAGGAATTTTAAAGGAAGATGTTTTCTAGGCATTGATGCAGGGTCAACTACTACTAAAGTAGTCCTTATTGATGAAAATAAAAATATACTGTATTCATATTATGGAAATAATAAAGGGAAACCTTTAGATTTAGTTGTACAAATTCTAGAGGAAATATATTCACTGCTACCTAAAGAAGCCACTATTAGTTATTCTGCTGCAACTGGATATGGTGAAGAACTTATAAAGGCAGCATTAAATGTAGATGAAGGAGAAGTTGAAACTATAGCCCACTATAAGGCTGCAGATTATTTCCTTCCTGGAGTAGATTTTATTCTTGATATTGGTGGCCAGGATATGAAATGTATGAGAATAAAAGATGGTGTTATAGAAAGTATACTGCTCAATGAAGCATGTTCCTCTGGATGTGGTTCTTTTATTGAAACCTTTGCCCATTCAGTAAATATGAGTGCTGAAGAATTTTTAAATGAAGGTCTTATGGCTGAAAATCCTGTAGATTTAGGTTCAAGATGTACAGTATTTATGAATTCAAAGGTAAAACAAGCTCAAAAAGAAAGTGCTACAGTTGGAGATATTGCAGCAGGACTTTCCTATTCAGTCATTAGAAATGCTTTACAAAAAGTAATTAAAATAAGGGATCCGGAAGAAATGGGAGAAAAAATAGTAGTTCAAGGAGGAACTTTTTATAGTGATGCTATTTTAAGAAGCTTTGAATTGGTTTCAGGTAGAGTTGCAGTAAGGCCAGATGAACCAGGGCTTATGGGAGCTTTAGGAGCAGCTTTAATAGCAAAAGAGCGTTTTGAGCCAAAATCTAAATCATCTTTGTTAAGTAGAGAAAATTTAAAGAGTTTTTCTTATGATACAAAGATGAGAAGGTGTGGTGGGTGCGGAAATAATTGTTTATTAACTATAAATATGTTTTCAGACGGAAATAGATATATTACAGGGAATAGATGTGAAAAAGGGGCAGGATTAACTAAAAAGAAAAAGGATATTCCTAATTTATATGATTATAAATATAAGAGAACATTTAATTATGAACCATTAACTAAGGATGAAGCAAGAAAAGGAACTATAGGGATTCCCAGAGTTCTTAATATGTATGAAAACTATCCATTTTGGTTTACATTTTTCACAAAATTAGGATATAGAGTAGAACTGTCAGATCATTCAACAAGAGAATTATATGAAAAAGGGATAGGAAGTATACCAAGTGAAACTGTTTGTTATCCTGCTAAACTAGTTCATGGTCACATTATGAATCTAATAAAAAAGGGAGTAAAAATTATATTTTATCCTAGTGTATTTTATGAGCAAAAGGAAGATCATGAGTCAAATAATCATCTAAACTGTCCAGTTGTAACTTCTTATCCAGAAGTTATTAAACATAATATAGATGAGATATATGAAGAAAATATTACTTTTTTAAATCCATTTTTAACTTTTGATGATAAAGAAGGACTTAAGAAAATTCTTAAAAAAGAGCTAAAATCTTTATCAATATCTAAAAAGGATATTGATAAAGCAGTTGAAAGTGCTTGGCATGAAAGAGAAAGATATAGGAAAGATATACAGAGAAAAGGTGAAGAGGTTATTCAATATCTAAAGAAGAATAATATGAAAGGAATAGTCCTTTCAGGACGTCCATACCATATTGATCCAGAAATAAATCATGGTATTCCAAATTTAGTTACTTCACTTGGAATGGCCGTCCTTACAGAAGATTCGATTTCACATCTTGAAGATGTAGAGAGGCCATTGCGAGTAGTAGATCAATGGACATACCACTCTAGGCTTTATAGGGCTGCTAGTTTTGTAGCTAAAAGTGAGAATTTAGAATTAGTACAGCTTAATTCATTTGGATGTGGTTTAGACGCGGTAACTACGGATCAAGTTCAGGAAATATTGGAAAACTATGAAAAAATATATACCGTTCTTAAGATAGACGAAGTAAGCAATCTTGGAGCAGCAAAGATAAGATTACGTTCTTTAAATGCAGCAATAGAAGAAAGAGAGAAGGTTAATTTTAAGCCTGTTAGAACAGGAGAACCTCTTGAAAGGATAGTATTTACAAAAGAAATGAGAGAAAACCATACTATTCTTGTTCCACAAATGGCACCAATCCATTTTAAACTTATAGAAGAAGCAGTAAATACTTGTGGATATAATATTGAAATATTACCTTCAGTAGATAAAGAAGCTATAAATGAAGGACTAAAGTATGTAAACAATGATGCTTGTTATCCCTCTATTATAGTAGTTGGACAATTTTTAAATGCATTAAAATCTGGAAAATATGATTTGAATAATACATCAGTTTTAATGAGCCAAACAGGAGGGGTTTGTAGGGCTTCAAATTATATAGGATTTATAAGAAAGGCATTTAAGGATGCAGGATTTGGACATATTCCAGTTATAAGTGTGAATCCTTATGGTATGGAATCAAATCCAGGCTTTACTTATTCTATGGAATTAGCTAGGAAGTCAATTATGGCCGTAATGTATGGAGATCTTCTTATGAGAGTTCTCTATAGAATTAGACCTTATGAAAAGATTAAAGGATCTACAAATATGTTATTTGAAAAATGGATGGATAAATGTATTGAGGCAGTAAAAGTTGGAGATAAGAAAGAATTTAAAGAAAATGTACAGGGAATAGTTAAAGATTTCGATGAGTTAGAAATAAAAGATGTAAAAAAACCAAAAGTAGGAATAGTAGGAGAAATACTTGTAAAATATCATCCTACAGCAAATAATGATATTGTAGAAGTGCTTGAAAGTGAAGGAGCAGAAGTAGTAGTATCAGATTTAACTGACTTCCTAATGTATTGTGCGTACAATGAAACATTTAAATTTAAACAATTATCAAAATCAAGATTGAATAAGTTCGTAGGAGATATGGCTATACTTTATATGGAACACTATAGAAAGCCATTGAAAAAAGCATTAAATAACAGTAAAAGGTTTAGTTCCCCACTGAAGGTTCAGAAATTGGCAGAGCTAGTTACTCCAATGATTTCAGTAGGAAACCAGGCAGGAGAAGGATGGTTATTAACTGCAGAGATGATAGAGTTAATAGAAAATGGAGCTGAAAATATAATATGTGTACAGCCTTTTGGTTGTCTTCCAAACCATGTTACTGGAAAAGGTATGATTAAATCAGTAAAAGAAAAATATCCAAAAGCAAATATTGTTGCAATAGATTATGACCCTGGTGCAAGCGAAGTAAATCAATTAAATAGGTTAAAACTAATGTTATCAGCAGCCTATGATAATCTTGAAGAAAAAGAAGGACAAGGAAAACAGTATGAAGAAATATTAGAGAGTTCTTTTGATTCAATTTAAAGTTTAATATATTTTTAAGACTGGAATGCTAAGATTTAGTATTCCAGTCTTAATTTTATTATTTCAAAAACTTTTTTACAATATTTAGTTTGTTACCATAAGGAGGGTATCTAAAATTAGGATCGATTATATTACTTTTTTCTAGAATGCTTTTATAATGGGTAAAAGTGTCAAAACTTTTTTTACCATGATAAGAACCCATACCACTTGTGCCTACTCCTCCAAAAGGAAGATATGGGCTTGAAAGGTGCATTATAGTATCATTTATACATCCGCCGCCAAATGAAATACCATTTATAATTTTTTCAGCATTTTCCTTATCATTAGAGAAAAAATAAAGGGCTAGTGGTTTTGGATGAGAATTTACTATGTCTATAACCTCGTTTAATTCTTCGTATTCTAAAATAGGGAGTATGGGACCAAATATTTCTTCACCCATTATTGGATCATCCCAATTTACATTGTTCATTAAAGTAGGAGAAATATAAAGAGAGTCTTTATCATAATCTCCTCCATATATTATTTTATTATTATCTAATAGTTTAATAAGTCTATTAAATTGTCTTTCGTTTATTATCTTTGTATATTCTTCGCTATGTAGTGGATTTTCTCCATAAAATGTTTTTATGTAGTAAATTATATTATTTATCATTTCGTTCTTAACATTTTTATGAATGAACATATAATCAGGAGCAACACAAGTTTGACCAGAATTCAAGAATTTCCCCCAAACAATTCTCTTTGCAGATAAATTTAAATTTGCTTTACCATCTACTATACATGGACTTTTTCCTCCTAATTCCAATGTAACAGGGGTCAAATATTTTGAGGCTTTTTTCATTACTATTTTTCCAACGGGAACACTTCCTGTATAGAAAATATAATCAAAATTTTCGTCTAAAAGCTTTTTTCCTCTTTCTCCAGTGATAACATGAATATAACCAGTATCAAAATTTTCATTTATAATTTCTTCTATTATTTTACTAGTATAATAAGAGGTGCTAGAAGGTTTAAGTATAACTGTATTACCTGCAGCTATACTCCCAATTAAAGGTACAATAGATAATTGAAAAGGGTAATTCCAAGGTGATAATATCAAAGTATTTCCATAGGGTTCAGGATATATATAGCTACTAGATTTAAAATTAGTTATGGGAGTTTTAACTTTTTTAGGTTTAGCCCACTTTTTTAAATGTTTAGTTATAAAGCTTATTTCGCTCAATACTATGCCTAATTCTGTTGAATAAGATTCAAAATTTGATTTGCCTAAATCTTTTTTCAATGCTTCCATTATATATTGTTCATTTTTTTCAATGTTTTTTTTCAATTTATTTAAATTTTCTATTCTAAATTTAATATCTTTAGTTTTTCCAGATTTGAAAAATTCTTTTTGTTTTTTTAAAGTATCTTTATTATAATACATAAAATTCACTCCTTAAGTTTATATACCTATTTTAATTATACCTTTAAATGAAAGTAATCAAAACTAATTTATAAAGTATAAGGGATTTTTTAACATAAAACCATTTTTGTAACTACTTTTAAAATAGTATTTGATATATTTATAATGAATTAAAAAATTAAAATGGTGCTAGAGTCCAATAAAAAACTAAAACGATGCAAAAAATTTCTATATAATGTATAATAAAGAAGGAATGAAATTATAAATAATGAAAGAGGTAATGGTATGAAAAAAAAGAAATATTTGTTTTTGATTCTTGGCTTAATAATAATAATATTTGTTTCCAGTTGTACCTCTAAAAATAGCATTGTAAGCAAAGAAGATTCTAGCGAAAAAACCAAAGAAGAGTTAAAAGAGTCTAAAAAAGAAAAGCAAGAAAAAGTTATGATAGAGTTTAAAGCTTTAATATCGGAGAATAAAGAACCTTATCAAGTTATAGAATTTATCGATGAAAACATTGAGAAAGTTTCCAAAAAAGAGTCAGTAGAAATGCTGGAAGATTTTGAAAAACTACAAGAAAGCTATATTGATTTATATACCGATGAATTAAGTAAAGAAAACAGACAAAATATTTTATCTCAAACATATTCAAATTCTGAAATTGATCCTAATAAAATAGAAGAGATAAAAGACGATGAGTTGAAAGAACTAGTTTCTAAGATAGTAAAGGGAAGATATAAATTGGTTGAAAAAGAGGGTTCTTATTGTCCAGTAATTAACTATGTAAGTTTTAAAGATTATGAAAAATTTCTATCAGATGAATTAAAAGAGTATTTGAATATTAAAATAATAGAATCTGAAGCACCTGCTATTTTAGATGGCAAAATAGCTATAACTTGGGATGAGTTAGGAAGTAGATTAATAAGAATAGAGAAATATTTAACAAAATATGAAGAAGGAATAAAGGATGAAGAATTAACAAGGTTATATAGTGAATATCTACTTATGTATATATCAGGTTCAAAAAATACTCCTATATACAATGATGAAAACAAGAAAATATCTAAGGAAATACTTGATGCTTATAAAAAAATGGCTTCTAACAATAAGAAGACAATTACAGGAGAAATTATAAGGGAATATTCACAGCTAATAGAGGATAATGATTATTTAGTAGATGATACGGTAACATCTAGATTGTTAGAAGTATACAATGAAGCTATAGGAAGACTTGAAGAAAATAAATAAGCCCACCACTGGCATAGTTCTGAAACCCCTTCAATAAATAGGAACTATGCCTATTTTATTGATATGGAACAATTTGATTAATCTGCAATACTATGGTATATAATAATTAAATAAGAATTTACAGTCCTAAATTTATACATAAAGAAATTTGGGATTTTTTTATAAAAATATGTTTAAAGGAGGGGTTTTTTTGAAAAAAGTATTGCTTATGTTAGCCGAAGGGTTTGAAGAGGTTGAAGCTCTTACAGTAGTAGATTATTTAAGAAGAAAAGATATAGAATGTGATACTTGTTCTATTACTGAGGAGAAGAAGGTAGAAGGTGCTCATAGAATAGTAGTAGAAGCTGACAAATGTTTAAAAGATATAAGTGATAAAGATTATGATGGAATAATTCTTCCAGGAGGACTTCCAGGGGCTACAAATTTAAGAGATGATGATAGGGTTATAGAACTAATAAAAGAGTTTAATAAAAGTAAAAAATTAATTGCAGCAATATGTGCAGCACCAATTGTGCTGGAAAGAGCTAAAGTTATAGGTGGGAAAGATGTAACTTCTTATCCGGGAACAGAAAATGAGCTCACAAGTGGAAATTATAAAGAGGATTTAGTGGTAAGAGATGGACATATTATAACAGCAAGAGGTCCTGCTGTAGCTGTATATTTTGCTCTAGAAATAGTATCTTATTTTTTAGGGGAAGATATAAAAGAGGATTTAGGGAAAGAAATACTACTAGATATGGTTGAAAATAAAGTAAAAAAATAATATAACAAAAAAGCGGATTTTTCCGCTTTTTTATCATATTGTAATAAATCTGTTAGAATAGAGCTTGTGAGTAAATACGGTGATTATCTGGGAGGCAAAAAATGAAATTAGATAGGAATTTTTATAATAGGGATACTTTAGTGGTTGCTAAAGAACTATTGGGAAAGATTTTAGTACATAAAATAAATGGAAAACTATTAAGTGGAATGATTGTAGAAACAGAAGCCTATTTAGGGGTTAATGATAAAGCTGCCCATGCATATGGTGGTAGGAGGACTAAAAGAGTAGAAACTATGTATGGCCCACCAGGTAGAGCTTATGTTTATATTATATATGGAATGTATAATTGTCTAAATACAATAACAAGGGAAGAAGGTGTTCCTCAAGGAGTTTTAATTAGAGGAATTGAACCTATCGAAGGGCTGGATTATATGGCATTAAATAGATTTAATAAACCATTAGAAGAATTGACAAAAAACCAAATAAAAAATTTAACCAATGGTCCAGGTAAGTTATGCCAGGCCATGATGATTGACAGATCATTAGATAAAGAGGATTTATGTGGTGAAAGACTTTATATAGAGAAAGGAATAGATAGAAATTTTGATATAGTTGAGGCTAAAAGAATAGGAATAGATTATGCAGAAGAGGCAAGGGATTTTTTATATAGATTCTATATTGAAGGGAATCCTAATGTATCCAAGTTTAAATAAGTATTTGAAAAAGAATTTTTATAGGAATATAATAAAAAAGAAGGAGGGATAGGAATATGGAAGTATTAGTAATTGTATTAAACAAGATAGATTTATTAGAGGATTTAATGGTGGAATTTAAGAACAATGACATAAGAGGGGCAACTATTATAGATAGTATGGGAATGATTAGGGTTCTTGCAGATGAACATCCAGAAGATTTACCACTATTTGGTTCTCTGAAAATGATGCTCAATGAAAATAGACCTTTTAACAAAACTATATTTACAGTATTAAATAGCGAAAAAATACCTATTGCAATGGATTGTGTTAAGAAAACTGTAGGGGATTTAAATAAAAATGGAGTAGGTATAATGTTTACTATTCCAGTAAATATAACAGAAGGAATATTAAAGTAAAGGGATGATTTTAGATGCACATGTTGTTTTATATAGCTATTGTACTATTTGCAGGAATGTTCTTTGCAAAGATTTTGGCAAAGTTTAAATTGCCTAATGTAACTGGATATTTAATTGCAGGCCTTATTATAGGACCTTCAATATTGGGAATTATACCAAAAGAAGGGGCTGATAAACTTTCCATTATTTCTGAGGCAGCTCTATCTTTTATAGCTTACAGCATTGGAAGTGAATTTAATATAGAAAACCTAAAAAACGTAGGCAAGGGGGTTATTGTTATAACCATTTTTGAAGCTTTAACAGTTGTAGCTTTAGTTGATATATCTATGATTTTTATATTTAAACAACCTGTTCCTTTTAGCCTGGTACTAGGAGCAATAGCTGCAGCAACAGCACCAGCAGCAACGCTAATGGTCATTAGACAGTATAAGGCAAAGGGACCAGTAGTAAATACACTATTGCCGGTAGTAGCTATGGATGATGCTGTAGGAATAATAGCTTTTGGCATTTCAACTACTATTGCAAAAGCTATATTAAATAATTCTACTAATATCTCAGTATTTAAGATAATATTTATTCCACTATTAGAAATATTTTTTGCATTGCTTCTAGGTTTTATAATGGGAATTATTTTAACTTATTTATCAAAAAAAGCAAGAGGAGAAGATAGTTTACTTTCCATTATTATAGCTGTACTTTTTGCTACAACAGGTATTGCTATAAGATTTGAACTTTCTTCATTACTTGCATGTATGATGGTAGGAGCTACTTTGATCAATATAGATCCAAATAATAAAAGGGCTTTTACAACTGTTGAAAGATTTACTCCACCTGTTCTTATTTCATTTTTTACTATAGCTGGAGTTCAATTAGATTTATCTATTCTTAAAGATGTAGGATTTTTAGGAATAGCCTATGTAATTATTAGGGTTGCAGGCAAGATGTTGGGAGCTTATTTAGGAGCTAGGATTTCAAAATTCCCAAGTACAGTTCAAAAATACTTGGGATATACATTAATTCCACAAGCAGGAGTGGCTATAGGACTTTCTATGGTAGCTCAAAATACATTACCAGACCCTTATGGGGTTCGAATAAGGACTATTGTTCTTGCAGGTACAGTTATATATGAACTTGTGGGGCCTATGATTACAAAAATGGCTTTAATAAAAGCAGGGGAAATTCAAGTAGGCAAATAGCCTACTTAGTTTGTTTTTTGGAATAATAAAAACAACAATAATATTTTTTTAATTGCAAAAAAATGTTTATTCTAGTATTATTTAATCTAAGTACTCTAACTTTGAGGTGAAATCATGAAGAAAAATTTTTTAAAAGCTTTTTTTATATCTTTAATTTGTTTTATTTTAGCTTATATTGGTATTGGGTATTTTATTTTAAATAATGGAATAAAAAGCCCTAGAGGAAAAGATAGCGCAAACAATAAAAATGAAATATTATTTTTACTTTTAGGAATAGATGCTCAAGACTTAACACAAGAAAAAGGTGCCAGAACTGATACTATGATGTTAGTTAAAGTAAACCTTTCTACTGAAGGAGTTGACATACTTTCAATTCCAAGAGATACAAGAGTAAATATTGATGGAAGAAAAGGTAGAAGCAAAATAAATGCAGCTCATGTCCATGGAGGACCTGAATTAGCAGTTAAAACTGTAAGGCAACTTTTAGGGCTAGAACTGGATTATTATGTAAAAGTGGATTATAAAATAGTTGAAGAAGCAGTAGATGCTATAGGTGGCGTTGAAGTGGAGGTTCCACAAGATATGTACTATGAGGATCCTTCAGCAGATCCACCTCTTATTATAGACTTAAAGGAAGGCAGGCAAGTCTTAGATGGACAGAAATCTCTTCAATTTTTAAGATTTAGAAAAGGTTACAAGGATGCGGATTTAGGAAGGATTAGAGCTCAACAGCAATTTATGAAAGCTTTTATAGAACAAGCATTAAGGCCTAAAAATTTATTTAAACTTCCTAGAATGGTACCTTCATATTATAGAAATGTAGATACTAATATACCTATGAGCACTTTAACGAAGATGGCATTAAGTGCTAGGAAGATAAATACAGATAATATTAATTTAAGTACTATCCCTGGCAATGGGAAGTGGATAGATGGAGTTAGTTATTATATATATGATGAGAACCAATTAAATATAATAGTAAGAGAAATGTTTGGGGATTATATCTATGATAATAGATAATAGAATAATTAAATTAATGTGAGGTTTTATTATGAAAAAGATTGAAGAATTTAATAGCCGAAAGAATAGGAAGATAGAGCATATAAAATTTTATTTAAAATCGGAACATGAAAACAGTACTTTATTTGAAGACATATATTTAGAACATAACGCTTTGCCAGAGTTAAGTTTTGAGGATATAAATACTAAAACTTTGTTTTTAAACAAAAAAGTAGATTATCCTATTATGATTAATGCCATTACTGGAGGTACAGACTTTTCTCAGGAGATAAATAGGCAACTTTCTTGTATAGCGTCAGAATTCAACATTCCTATAGCAGTAGGTTCTCAAACTATAGCATTATATGATGAAAAAAGTAGGGAGTCTTTTAAAGTTGTAAGAAAAATAATGAAAGATGGTGTAGTAATAGGGAATTTAGGCTCTACAGCTACAGTTGAGGAAGCTAAAGTTGCTATAGATATGATAGAAGCAGATGCTCTACAGCTTCACCTTAATGTAGCCCAAGAACTTATAATGAACGAAGGAGATAGAGATTTCAAAGGTATATTAAATAATATAGAGAATATAGTTAAAAATATAAATAAACCATTAATAGTAAAGGAAGTAGGGTTTGGCATATCAAAGGATGTAGCTAAAAGATTGAATGACATAGGGGTTTCATATATAGATATATCAGGATCTGGAGGAACCAATTTTATTGAAATAGAAGGAATAAGAAGAGATGATATAGATTTTACAGACCTCTATTCTTGGGGAATACCTACTGCTTTAAGTCTTATAAAATGTATAGCTGTAAATAAAAATTTGAATATTATTGCTAGTGGCGGAATAAAAAGTTCCCAAGATATAGTTAAATCTTTATGTATTGGGGCTAGTATGGTAGGAATAAGTGGGGAAATTTTAAAGAGGCTATTGGAAGGAGGATATGATTTAGCTTACAACTATATAGAAGGACTTACTCATAAATTAAAGATTTTAATGCTCCTCCTTGGAAAAAAAGATATTGAAGAATTAACAAAAACTCCATATAAGGTAAAAGGGGAATTAAAGGAGCTTATTTAAAATCCACCAGCTCCTCCACCACCAGCTCCAGTACCTCCACCTCCAGAAAAGCTTCCTCCACCACCAATACTACTATTATAATTCGATATAGGGTTGAAAGCTTCTTCCATACTTTCATGAAGTATATGTTTATTACCAGAAAAAAAGTACCAATAAATCCAGCTATTATTTATATAGTGTTTATTAGAAACTACACTTTTAAAATTATCTAATATATCTGTATTTAAGCCTAAAGCTATGGCATATATCAAGGTCATATCCAATGGATATATTAAATCTTCTTTATTAATATTTACTTTTTTAGTGTTTTTTATATATCTTATAAATTTTCTCCATTTTTTGTATTGTGCATGCCCTTCATCACTTTTCCTAGATAATAAGGTTAGACCATATATGAAAACAATAATAGAGATTATAAGCGGAAAAAGTCCATATATTACTCCATATGCTATAGTGGCTATGGAGATAATAAAGAATATAATAGAAAAAACAGTTAATATATATCCATACTTTTTAACTCTCAAATCCAAATAACCTTTATCTTCTGTTTCTTTTTTTACTAAGCCTTGCCATTTATTAAAGTCTTCTAAAAATTTATCATTATAATTTTCCCCATATTTATTTATGCTTTCAATGTCTACACTATTTCCTGTACCGATAGTATCTATGATCCATTGAATAAAAAAGCTTTCATGTTTCAACAATCCTTCATCTTGGTCTTTAATTTTTATAATATTTAGGTTGGTAGATTTTCCTTCTTCTTCATTGTTTTCTATTTTGAAATATCCTTTTCTTACTAAATCAAGAATTGTGGCTACTACAACTTCTGTATTACTAGATGAAAGGGTTAAGTAAGAGGCTACAGCAGGGCTACAGTCTTCTGGAATAATATTAGAACTTGTTTTTTCATAGATATTTATTTTCCTTTTCAATTTTGAAAGGAAAAATGCTAAAGTTATAATACCAATTCCACCAGCAATTAAGGAAGCATAGCTTAGTACTTTAGTTATTTTTTCTTTTTGCAGTTCTTTTTTTTCTATATCTTTAATAAGGGCTTTTTCCTCTTTTAAAATATTATTATAATTGCTTTTGTTTGACAAATTAGATGATTTGGGAATAAAATTGTTTGGGAAAAGAATTCTTCCCTCTACAAATGTATTTTTTGGTACATCTTCAACTTCCATGTGAATTAAGTTCTCATCTTTAAAATCAGTCATTCCATTTAAAGGTCCATGAGCAAATATTTTAACTTTATTATTTCTGTTTTGTGGTAGTTTAATATTAACTGAGAAAAACTCTATAGGTGTCTTATTTTCACTTCCTAAGAACTGATAATTCAATTCACCAGTATCATTATGTTTTATTGCTACATTTTTCACTGTATATTTAATTTTAAAAGTTTTCTTTTGGTCTTTTGAAGGAGAATATATAGTTATAGTTTTTGAGTTATTATTAGTATCTATGGTGAATACATTAGAATTACCCTTTTTTCCTTTATTGATATTATCGTATTTTATTTCTTCTCCATCTATTATTTCACCTACTTCTATATTTTTAACGCCACTAGTTTTTTCTAGAACTATTTCTCTAAAAACCCCATTAAATTTGCCTGAGAAATCAAAGGTTATATCTTCCTCAATATATAGATCTCCATTTTCTAGTAGTTCAGATTCGATTAACCATCTAGAAATAGATAGGGAGTCCTCAGCATAAGGTTTCAATGGAAAAGATAATACCATAATAAGTATTAAGAATATAATTGAAAATTTTCTAGTAGAATTTATTATTTTGCACATCTCCTTTCTATTTGTCTATTTAAATTATTTTACCATTATTTTGTATTTAGTGTCAAATTTTAAACAGAGTATGAAAAGTACATATAGTTATAATATCTTAGAATTTAAATATAAGATAGAGGGAAAAATTAATATATGAAGAATATATAGATTAAAGGATTAAATTATACCTAGTTAAAAAACAAGACATAGAAGGGGATTTTAATGAAAGAAGGAATATTAAAATTATTAAAAGAGAATAATGATGACTTTTTATCAGGAGAAAAAATCAGTGAATATTTTAATGTAAGTAGGGCTGCAATATGGAAACATATAAATACTCTAAAAGAAGAAGGCTATGAAATAGAATCAGTTCCAAGAAAAGGATATAGACTTATTTCTTCACCAGATATACTTACTTATGGAGAGATAGAGAAATATTTAGATACAGAATTTATTGGAAGAAAAATATATTATTTTGATACTATAGATTCAACAAATAAAAAAGCTAAGGAAATAGCTTTAGAAGAAGTTGAGGGGACCATAGTTATTTCAGAGGAACAGACTCTAGGCAGAGGAAGACTTGGAAGAGGTTGGGTTTCTCCAAAAGGAAAGGGTATATGGATGTCTATTATACTTAAACCACAGATAGATCCAATGAAGGTTGCAAAAATAACCCAAATAGGAGCAGCAGCAGTTTCGTTAGCACTAGAAGATTTAGATATTAAATCCTATATTAAATGGCCTAATGATATAGTCATAAATAGAAAAAAAGTATGTGGTATTCTTACCGAAATGAGCTGTGAATTGAATATGATCAATTATGTAATAATGGGTATTGGAATAAACGTAAATTTAGATAAACAAGATTTTAGAGGAGAAATAGAAAACGTTGGAACATCCCTTAAAGTAGAAACAGGTAAAAAAATAAGTAGAAAAAAACTTCTAGGACTATTTTTAAATAGATTTGAGGAATTATATACTTCTTTTATAAATAAAGATAATTTTGAAGACACATTAAAAATTTGCAGAAATAAATCAATACTTATAGGCAAAGAAGTAAGAATTATAAAGGGGAGAGATGAAAAATCAGGAAAAGTAGTAGGTATAAATGATGAAGGGGAATTGTTGGTGGATTATGGAGAAAATAAAGTGGAAAACATTATGTCTGGAGAGGTATCTGTGAGAGGGCTTTACGGATATGTATAGCCCTCATTAAAGATTTCTAAGCTTCTATCTATTATTCCATTTAAATAGGCTAACACTATTCCATAATTAGTTATGGGAATAGTGTTTCTAGCACATATTTTCATTCTATTTTCAATTTCCTTCCTATTTACCATACAGCCTCCGCAGTGTATAACAAGATCATAATTTTTAATGTTTTCGCTAAAATCAAATCCTGATTTAAAGTGAAAATTAAAGCTTTTATTTGTTTTCTCTTTAAGAAGCTTTGGAATTTTAATTCTCCCTATATCTTCATGACTAGTATTGTGTGTACAATTTTCAGCTATAAGTATATCTGCTCCACTTTCCAATTTTTCTATAGCTTTTATGCCTTTAATAAATTCTTTTAAATCACCTTTATGCCTAGCAAATAGAATAGAGAAAGAAGTAAGCTTAATTTCTTTAGGAACTGTATTGTCTACTTTTTTAAATATTTGAGAATCGGTTATTATTAAATCGATATCATTTAAGTCCTTTAGAGCAGATTCAAGCTCTGTATCTCTTACAATATAGGATTTAATTCCATGGTCTAAACAATCCCTTATAACCTGTGCTTGTGGAAGAATAAGTCTTCCCTTTGGGGCTTGTTTGTCAATAGGGATTACAAGTACTACTTTTCCATTATAAGGGACTAAATCTCCTACAATAGGCAATTCTTTTTCTGTATCTTTAATTGTATCGATTAATATATTTTTAAGTATATCTATATTTATCTTCTCAGTAGAAGAAATAAATATGGCTTCAGGATATCTAGATTTGATTATTTCAAGAAATTTATTATTGACAGTATCTATTTTATTTATTACAAGAATATAGGGTATATTATATTTTTTGAACAATAATTCCATATGTTTAATAGAATTATTATCTATATCGTTTATATCTACAATATGTAGGGCTATATTAGTTCTTCTCATAATATCTATACTTTTTTCTATTCTTAAATTACCCAATTCAGTATCATCATCAATTCCAGCTGTGTCTATAAAAAGGACTGGACCTATAGGGTTTAGTTCCATAGCTTTTTTAACAGGATCAGTAGTAGTACCTTTTACAGGGCTTACTATAGATATTTCTTGATTTGTTAAGGTATTAAGTAATGAAGATTTACCTGCATTTCTTTTTCCAAAAATAGATATAACTATCCTATTTGAATTTGGTGTATTATTCATGTTTTCACCTCTTATAAATATATATCTCGTATACCTTTTTCAATAAGCTCTAGTTTTTCCTCAATATCATTTTTTTTCTTTAAACTTTTTTCCCCTATTTTTTCAAGTTCTCTTTGAATTAATCTTTCTCCAGAATTTTTAGTTGTAGTTGAAGCATAGTCTAAAAGGTACTCTTTAAATGTGAGTATTCCATTGGCTTCACAGTAGTTTTGTATATTTCCAAGTTTAGCTACACACATAAAGTCTTTTCCTGTCCTTTTAGATCTATAGCAGGCTGTACAGAAAGAAGTGAGAAAACCGCAATCATTCATTTCATTTATAACTTCATCTAAGGAGCGATTGTCTCCTAGTTGGAATTGTTCTTTTTCAGGCATATGATCTTCTAATGTATATCCACCTATTCCAATATTTGAACCTGCATCTATTTGTGATATTCCAAGAGGAATTATTTCTCTTCTTACTTGAGAAGTCTCTCTAGCAGTTAAAATCATTCCAGTATAGGGAACAGATAGGCGCAGTATGGCAACAATTTTTTTAAAATCTTTATCAGAAACCCTATACTTAGTTTGATTGTAAAATTTAGTATCTATAGCAGGTTCTATTCTAGGAAAAGAAATGGTATGTGGTCCTACTCCGAATTTTTCTTCTAAATGTATAGTATGTTTTAAGAGTCCCATAACTTCAAATTTCCAGTTATAAAGTCCAAACAGTGCACCTATTCCTACATCATCAATACCTGCTTCCATAGCTCTATCCAAACCGTATAGTCTCCAAGTATAATCTCCTTTTAAATCTGTTGGAGGGTGTAGTTTTTCATAGGTTTCATGATGATAAGTTTCTTGAAATATTTGAAAAGTGCCTATTCCCGCTTTTTTAAGTATTTTATATCCTTCAATATCTAAAGGTGCAGCATTTATATTTACTCGTCTAATTTCTCCCTTATTTTCTTTTGTACTATAGACAGTGTTCATAGTATCTGCTATGAACTCTGCATCATAGTCAGGATGCTCTCCATATACTAATATAAGTCTTTTATGCCCTTTATTTTCAAGGATCCTTACTTGCTCTTTAAGTTCTTCTTTGGTTAGAGTTTTACGTACTATAGAGTTGTTAGATCTTCTAAATCCACAATATAGACAGTTATTTATACATTTATTACCTATATATAGAGGAGCAAAGAATACTATTCTATCACCATATATGTCTTGTTTTATTTTTCTAGCAGCTTCAAATATATCTTCTAATAATTTTTCATCTTCAACTTGGAGCAGTTTAGCAGTTTCTTCTGGTTCTAGACGAGTTTTACTTAAAGATTTAGCTATAATCTCTTTAATTTCAGCTTCATCTGATTTTTTTCCATTTTCAAGAAGCTGAAAAATTTCATCATCGTTGATAAAATCTTCTCTATACATTTTTATTCCCCCTAAAATTTAGATTATCTCCTCTTTCCATATCTACAATGAAACCAATTTTTTTAGCTCTTTTTCTAAAAATATCTAGTTCTTTAGCATCTTTAGTTTCTTTATTTTTATAAATTTCATATTTTTTTCTAACGTAATTGGGAGATATATTTAGCATGATTACATTACCACCAGCTAAAACTCCACTTTCAAAACCATATTTATAAATGGTATTTAGTGCAGTAGTTACTGGAATTAAGGCTTCAGGAAGAAGTAGTCTTGTAAGGGCAATAAGTATAATAGTCTTTTCTGGAGATCCTATTTTTTCTTTTTTGAGAGGTGTATTGGGATGGGGTATTAAAGGACCTATTCCAACCATAGCAGGTTCTAATTCTTTTAAAAAAAGTAAATCTTCGGCTAATACTTTGTTAGTTTGTTCAGGCAGTCCTACAATAAATCCAGCACCTGTTTGATATCCAATTTTTTTTAAATCATAAAGGGACCCTTTTCTTCTATTCCAATCCATGTCTGGATGAATATTATTGTAGATTGTTGAATTTGCAGTTTCATGTCTAAGTAGAAATCTATCGGTTCCAGCTTTAAAAAGTTTTTCATAAGACTTAAAACTTCTTTCTCCAATAGATAATGTAAGGGCAATTTCTGGATATTTGAGTTTTATTTCTTTTATTAAGTCTTCAAGGTATTCATCAGTATAATATATATCTTCTCCGCTTTGCAGTACAAATGTATTATATCCTAATCTACTACTTTCACTAAGTGATGAAAGTATTTCTTTCTTACTTAGCCTATACCTATCTACATTTTTATTATCTTTTCTTATACCGCAATAGATACAATTATTTCTACAGTAGTTAGAAAACTCTAAAAGACCTCTTACAAAAACCCTATTTCCATAGGTCCTAAATAAGGTTTTTCTAGCTAGTTTAAAGAGATAAGATTCCCACTTACTATTTATATTATCTAATATAAAAATTATTTCTTCTTTATTTAAATAATTATCCTTATAAAGCTTGTCGAGAGTATTTTTCATAACATGATTTTTAAAAAGAATCCTCCTTTCAGATTCTAGCTATATACCTAACTCGATTACTTTTAAACAATAGCTTTGATAATATTTTAACAATTGCTAATAACAAAGTCAATAAGAAGGGAAAATAATGACAAAAACTTCATTTTTAAATAAAAAATAGATATCTGGAAATCCAGATATCTATTTTTTATGCTTCTTTTGTGGCTAATGGAACTATCTTTGTAGCCACGTAGCTTGAAACAAAACATTTTAAAATATCCCCCGGTAGGAAAATAATACATCCAGTTTTTAGTGCTGTTATAAAAGAAATTTCTTTTACAAGTACCTTATTTAAAATAAAATACATATAAGGAACTCCAAAAGCATAAATAACCAAAGTTCCAGCTAGAGTAGCTAAAAACATCTTTTTAAATGTAAAATCTTTGTTTCTATGAGATATAAATCCAACAATATAAGATGCAAATATAAATCCTATCAAAAATCCAAAGCTAGGGCTAAAAATCGATTGTGGTCCTCCTGAAAAACCTGCAAATATTTTAACACCAGCAAGTCCCAATATTACATAGATAAGCTGAGATAAACTGCCAAGCTTAGCACCTAATATAAGTCCAGAAAGTATAGTAAATAAACTTTGAAGTGATATAGGAACATTCCCTAGTGGAATACTTAAAAAAGCCCCTATAGCTGTTAAAGCTGTAAATAAAGATACTAAAACCATATCTCTAGTACTTATTTTCATGAAATCCTCTCCTTTCCATATGTAAAGCATAAAACATAAAATGGTTTACAATACTAATATACTTTATTTGAAAGAGATTGTCAACGAATAAAATAAATAGGTTAACAATTACATGAAATAGAAAATATATTGACAAATATATTAACTGTGTTTATACTGTGTATAAACAACATACACAGTATAAACACAGTTAAATTAGAATAGGGGAGATGAAAATGAGAATACTTATTTCAAATTCCTCAAATGAGCCTATATATGAGCAAATATCTAGTCAAATAAAAGCTATGATACTTAAGGGAGATTTAAAAGAAGGGGATATGCTTCCTTCTATAAGGGGACTTGCTAAGGATCTTCAAATAAGTGTCATAACTACAAAGAGGGCTTATGATGAATTAGAAAGGGAAGGATTTATTGAATCAGTTCAAGGGAAGGGTTCTTTTGTTGCCAGTCAAAACAAGGAACTGATGAGAGAAATGAAACTAAAAATAATAGAAGAAAAATTGCAAGAAGTGGTCAAGGAAAGCAATATATTAGGACTTTCTTATAGTGAAGTAAGTGAAATGCTAAGAATTTTATTTGAGGAGGTTTAATCATGAATTATATTTTAGAAGTTAATAACTTAAGAAAAGAATTTAAAAATTTCACATTGAATGATATCAGTTTCAAGCTGGAACCAGGATATATTATGGGATTTATTGGACCTAATGGAGCAGGCAAAAGTACTACTATTAAATTGATAATGAATCTAATTAATAAAAGTGGTGGGGAAATAAAAGTATTTGGACTGGACCATATTGAACATGAAAAAGAAATAAAGGACAGGATAGGTTTTGTATATGATGAAAGCCATTATTATGAAAATTTAACTATAAAACAAATGAAAAGTAT
The DNA here is from genome assembly GCF_009696605.1 of Anaerosalibacter bizertensis. Classification (GTDB taxonomy): domain Bacteria; phylum Bacillota; class Clostridia; order Tissierellales; family Sporanaerobacteraceae; genus Anaerosalibacter; species Anaerosalibacter bizertensis. The sequence goes on from NZ_VULR01000003.1 coordinate 139,839, forward strand.
AGTATCAGGATTTTATTCAAAATGGGATGATAATATTTTTAATAGGTATATGAGAGAATTTAACTTAAATCCAAAGTCTAAAATTAAGACTTTATCTAAAGGTATGAAGACGAAGTTTTCATTAGCAGTGGCACTTTCTCATAATGCAGATTTAATAATAATGGACGAACCTACTTCAGGATTGGATCCTATATTTAGACGGGAAATACTAGATATTTTACATAATATAATTCAAGATGAGCATAAAAGTATATTTTTTTCTACCCATATAACTACAGATTTAGAAAAAGTAGCAGACTATATTACCTTTATAAATAATGGAAAAATGGTATTTTCCAGACCTAAAGATGAGATATTAGATAATTATGCAATGGTTAAAGGAGGAACAGATCTTCTTAACAGTGATACAAGAAATCAATTTATAGGATTAAGAGAGACATCAGTAGGATTTGAAGGGCTTACGGACAATATTGATAATATTAAGAAGATATTTAAGGATGAAGTATTGATAGAAAGAGCAACTCTTGAAGATATAATGTTTTATATAGTAAGGAGGTAATGTGATGTTGAAACTACTGAAGAGGGATTTAAAACTTATGTTTTTTAGCAATTTTAATAAAGTGGTTTTTTTATTATTTATACCTTTATTATTTATAATATGTAAACCTTGTGAGCAAAAATGGAGGTATTTTATTATAGTATACACCTATACCTATACTATATTTACAGAGCCATTTTTATATGATATATCGAGTCCTATTGTAAATTCTCTACCCATCAGTAGAAAGGAGATAGTGATATATAAATATGTATCTACATTTGTTTATTTTTTAATAGCAATTGTGTGGACTGGGGTTTACTTGTGGATAATTAATGTTTTAGGAATAGCAGATGTGGATTATTTTAATTTAGAGATGCTAAGAGCGGTCCTACCTATGATACTTATTGTTTTATCTATATTATATCTAGTATATTTTGATTTTGGGTCTAGTGTAGCTTCAAGTGCATATGCAGTTATGTTTATAGTTTCTTTTAATAGAGTGATGATGTTAGGGAGTTCAGGTGAAAAATCTTTATTAGGAAGGTTAATTCTTTCAGGTGATGGTAAATATATTTCAATTATGGCTATTATTCTATATCTATTATCACTATTTATGTCAATGAATTTGTACAAAACAAAAGATATATAGATTTAACTATTCTATATTTTAGTTTAAATAGGGGTGATATAATGTTTAATTTACTTAAAAAGGATTTTATATTGTTATCTGGAGTAAGCATTTTTATAGTAATTTGTGCATATATTGATTCGATAATAGGTTTTATTCTTCTGAAGGCTAACAACATAAATATAGCATATACATTTGGCATTATTGGGATAGTATTTATTTTAATAGTTTCTTGTATTGAACATGATGGTAGGAATAAAAGTCAAGTGATTTTAAATAGTTTCCCTATTAAAAGAAGTGATATTGTGAAGGAAAAATACATAATTTTAATAGTATTTATATTAATCAGTTCAATCTTATTTTTTTTACTTACAAATATAATTAAGGTAGTAAGTCATAAGACAGATGGAAGGGCTATAGGTATTTTAGATATTATTGTAGCTATAGATATATTACTTATATTTTATTCAATATATTTCCCTTTGTTCTTTAAGTTTGATAGTAACAATGTGTTTAACTCAATATTATTTATATTAGTACTTATTGCACCTAAGATACTTGTAAAAGTGTTTGATAGATTTGAGGTAGAAAGAATATTAGATATGGTAGAGAGCCTAAATTCCTATAAAGTAAGCATAGTTATATTCATATTTTCTATAGCAATATATTGTATTTCGCTTCAAGTATCTAAACATATATACCTAAAGAGAGAATTTTAGAAGGGCAAATTGCCCTTCCTTTATTCAATATACTTTCCTATTTTATAATACTCATTCATTATATCTTTAGGTATTAGACTTCCTCCTGTTGCCCAACAAATATGGGTTATATTATTTTTTTGATCTATTAAATTTTGTTTTTTAATATATTCTAATCCCTCACTGCTAGATAAAAATATAGGTCCCATAAATCCAGCTAGGGCGGAAGGTTCTAAATATATATTTTCTTCATTCACTAATGCAGTTAAAAATCTATAAAGTTTGCTGTCATCAATAGTATAGGCACCACTTAATAGATTTTCCATTGTTTTTCCTACAAAACTAGAAGGTCTACCTACTGCTAATCCATCAGCTTCAGTTTTATTATCTATTCCAAAATCTTGGACACAGATTTTACTATGTAGTCCAGTTATAAGTCCAAGTAACATTGCTGGGGAATGGGTTGGTTCTGCAAAAAAACAGTGAACATTATCTCCGTAGACTAATTTAAGACCATAGGCAACACCACCGGGACCACCACCAACTCCACAAGGTAAATATACGAACAATGGATGTCTTTCATCAACTAATATATTCATTTTTTCAAGTTGTTTTTGAAGCCTAAAACCTGCTACTGCATATCCAGTAAATAAATCTCTAGAATTTTCATCATCTATGAAATAACTATTTGGGTCTATATCTGAAAGCTTTCTTCCCTCTTCTACTGCTTTTGAATAATCAGATGAATATTCTACAACTTCTACGCCTTTGCTTCTTAGGAGATCTTTTTTCCACTGTTTTGCATCGGAAGACATATGCACTTTTACTTTAAATCCTAACTTTGCACTAATTATCCCTATACTTAAACCAAGGTTCCCAGTACTGCCTACTTGGATAGTATATTTAGAATAGAAGTTTCTAAATGTATCACTATTAATTTTTGAATAATTATCATTTTTAGAAAGAAGTCCTTCATTGAGAGCAAGATTTTCAGCATGTTTAAGTACTTCATATATGCCTCCCCTTGCCTTTATGGAACCAGCTATAGGTAAATTGCTATCAAGTTTAACTAATAGATTACCAAATATTTTAGTTTCTAAATCTTTTTCCATATATTTTTTCATATTAGGAATTCTAGATATAGGGGATTCTATAATACCATTTAGTTTGTTTGTTTCAGGAAAAGTACTTTTTATATATGGAGCAAATCTATTTAATCTATCTTCTGCATCTTTTACATCTTTTTCTGAAATTTGAAGTTTGTCTTTTATAGTTTCAAAGCTTTCATATTTAGGATTTATCCAAAAAACTTCATTTAAATCCTTTATTTTTTTAATAAGAGGAAAATCTTTTTCTAAGGAATAGAAATTTGTGTCATCCATTTTTAAAGCCCCCTTTTATATTATATAAATATATTTTATCACAAATAAACTTATATAAATAATTGTATATTTGATTCTAATGCATCTTTTAAGTATTCTTCAGCAGTAATTATTTTTACTTCAGAAAGCAATTCTTCTTCTTTGAATCCCATTACTTCTAGGGATAGTTTACAACCACACATATTTACATCTTTTTTTATAGCACCATTTAAGAAATCTTTTAAAGTAGGAGTTTCATTTTCTTCCATCATATCTCTAAGCATCTTTTTTCCAATACCACCAATATTCATCTTAGAAAGGGGAAGTTCTTCTATACCTCTAGGAGTTAAATTAGCAAACATTTTTTCATAGGTAGTTTTATCCTCGTCAGTCATTTTTTGCGGATCCCTAACAAGACAAAGTCCCCAAAAGGCAAAGAACATAGTTACATCCATCTCCATTGTTTTTGCTGCATTAGCTAAGATAAGGGCTGCTAACGCTTTGTCATATTCCCCGCTAAACATTAGAATATTCATTTTTTTATCCATAAAAAAACCTCCTTTTTCTTTAGTTTTAGAAAAAAGGAGGTTTTCTATACTTATTATTATATTTTTCTATATTTACTGCAATATCTTCAAGGAGTTTCATAAAGATATTTATTTCTTCAAAATTATTATAAATGCCAAAACTAATTCTAACCATACCAGGACGAGGAAGAGTTGGATCTTTTCTGTATTTTTCCATATCCTCTGTATTTACTTTAAGTAGTTTTTGTATATATGGTTGTGCACAAAAACATCCGCTTCTTACTGCAATTCCACCTTCAGCAGCAAGTATTTCAGCTACTTTTTCATGATGTATTCCCTTGATATTGAAAGGAATTATAGAAACCCTATTATATATAGTAGAGTCGCAATATAGATTGATATTAGGTATATTTTTTATTTTTTCAAGTGCATATCCAGCTAAAAGCTTTTCGTGTTCATCAATATTTTCCATACCTATGTTTTTTAATATTTTTATACTATGTACCAATGCCACCACACCTAAAAGGTTTGGAGTTCCAGCTTCTTCTTTATTAGGTGGGTCTTCCCATAGTACAAAGTCAGGAGTTACTATATTAGCAGTTCCACCACCCATAAATTCTGGATCTCCTTTTTTGAAAGTTTCCTTTGGTCCAATAAGTACACCGGTACCAAAAGGAGCATACATTTTATGAGCAGAAAAGGCTAGATAATCTATATGTTCACTAGAGTTAAAAGGCTTCATATCTACTGGATAGTGAGGTACTAGTTGGGCTCCATCTACTAATATTTTTGCACCATGCTTATGAGATATTTCAGCAATTTCATGGATAGGATTTATATATCCTGTTACATTAGAAGCTCCTGTAACTGTTACTAATTTGACTTTGCCCTTGTGTTTTTTTAGTTTATATTCTAAATCATCTAAAGACAGTCTACCAGATGAATCTATATCTACATAGTCTACATTATATTTGTTTCGCCAAGGTAAATCATTTGAATGATGCTCCATAAATGTAGATAAAACAATACTATTTTTATTATCTTCAAGCAATCTATAAGATAGTTTATTTATTGCTTCTGTTGTATTTTTAACAAATATTAATTCATGATATCTAGGATCTCCTTTAACAAAGTCTAAAACAATTTCTCTAGCATTATCATAGAAATTAGATGAAACTATAGACTTATATCCTGTACCCCTATGGATAGAAGAATACAAAGAAGAAAAATGATTAATTCCATCAATGACAGAACAAAATGGAGGGGTTGTAGCCCCATTATCAAAGTTTATATAAGGTACTTTTTTATCATTTGTAATTGGCACCAATGTATTTACTCCAAAAACTAAATTTCTATACATTATTCATCACCTAAAGTTCATTTTGATATTATTATATTTAATAGAACAAAAAATGTTACTTACAAAAGTTGAATAAAACTTTAAAACCTTTGTTTTAACTATAATTTTATAATATAATGAAAATGGTGAATTGGATAAAAAAAGGAGGAGGGAGTAAATGGAGGAAACAAATAAGAGGACAAGTTTATTTGCAGATTTATCATTATTATTAGTAGCTATTATATGGGGAAGTACTTTTGTAGTTGTAAAAAATGCATTAGAACATGTAACTCCTATGTATATGATTGCTATTAGATTTGGAATCTCTTCTATTCTTATGATTTTAGTTTTCTTTAAAAGATTTAAGAAAACTAAATGGTCAGATGTAAAAGCAGGTTTTACTATAGGAATATTTTTATTTGTAGCTTATATGGCCCAAACTATAGGTCTCCAGTATACTACTGCAGGTAAACAAGCTTTTATTACAGGAACCAATGTAGTTATGGTACCATTTTTATATTGGGCAATAAATAAAACAAGGCCTGATAAATATGAAATTATAGCAGCTTTTCTCTGTTTTTTAGGTATAGGCTTTTTAACTTTTGAGAAAAATTTATCTATGGGACTTGGAGATGGATTAACCCTTTTATGTGCATTATTTTTCGCTTCTCATATAGTTTCTATAGGATATTTTGCAGAAAAACATGATCCTGTATTATTGACTATATACCAATTTTTACTTACGGCAATCCTTTCCCTTATATCTGCAAGTATTTTCGAACCTAAAATAACAGGATTTACAAAAGAAGCTATATTTCCTATACTATATTTAGCTGTTTTTGGAACATTGGTTGCTTATTTTATTCAGAATATGGCACAAAAGTATACAAAATCTACTCATGCGGCTATTATCTTAAGTATGGAGTCTGTTTTTGGTAGTTTATTTTCTGTTTTAATATTAAAAGAGCCTTTTACTTTAAAGTTTTTTATTGGATGTAGTGCAATATTAATTTCCATAATTACAGCAGAAACAAAGTGGGATTTTTTAAAAAGAGAATAATTTTACATAAAAATATAATGTGAAAAAAGAAGGTGTTGTACTAATTAGTATACATCTTCCTTTTTATTTTTCGTTAAAATAATATCATTATTTCACTTATATATTTACAAATGATATAATAATTACATATTATATTTAAATGACACAGTTTAAGGTGATACAATGGACAAGAAAAAAAGGTTTATTTTAACTATTTTTGCAGTAGGTTTGTCCTCACAACTCTATATAAATTTTTACATATCAAATTTTAAGTTTTCTTTTGCAGGTATAGTTTTTCCTATATTTTTATTTATGTATGACGAGATTAACCCAATTTTATTAGGAACATTTTCAGGATTGTCGTTATATATTTTTAGAGTTATTTTAGGAGGGAGCATTTCTGATGTAGGTGTATTTTGGTATTTTCCAGAGACTATTTTTTATATAATTTATGGTGTTGTTTTCTTTTTATTTAAAAACTATTTATTCTCTATTACATTGAATCAAATGTTCATTATCTCTTTTATAAGTGATTTACTAGGCAATTTTTTAGAAGCTTATATTAGGATAGGGAATAGTATTTTTTTAGATAATATTAAGCTAATTAAAAGCTTAATATTAGTAGCTTTTTTAAGAGCAGGATTTGTATGGTTAATACTTAATGCTCTTAAGTACTATAGGATGTTTTTAATTAAAAAAGAGCATGAAGAGAGATATATTAAACTCCTTTGGCTAACATCCAGATTAAAGACAGAAGTTTATTGGATGGAAAAGAACATGGAAAATATTGAATCTGTAATGTCCAATGCGTATGAGTTGTTTTTTAAAATTAAGAATGAAGAAGAAATAGAAAGCTGGGAAAATAGAGCCTTAGAAATATCCAAAGACGTTCATGAAATAAAAAAAGAATATGGACTAGTAGTTAAAGGTATAGAAGATATGATTTCTAATAAACTTGATGATAATGGAATGCACTTTCATGAATTAGGATTAATACTTAAGGAAAGCATGGAAACAGAAATCAAATATAGGAAGAAAAGAATTACCTTAGACTTCCAATTAGGAAAGGATTTTTATACAGAAAAACATTATTATTTAATGTCTATATTAAGAAATATTATAATGAATTCTATTGATTCTATTGAAGATAGGGGCAAAATTATTTTTATTCATGAAAGTGAAGATGAAAAACATATTTTTATAATTAAAGATACTGGCTGTGGGATACCAAAAGAAGATTTGGCTTATATTTTTTCTCCAGGTTATTCCACAAAGATAAATTATGTTACAGGAGAAATAAATAGAGGTTTAGGATTAAGTCTTGTTAAAAATATAGTTGAAATTCATTTAAAAGGGGATATTTCTATAGATTCTAAAGAAGCTAAAGGGACTAAGTTTGAAATATCTATTCCAATTATAGAATTGGAGGGTAATAACATATGAGAATATTTATTTTGGATGACGATGCAAATGTTATTAGAATACTAGAAAAAATTATTCATGATAGAAGCCTAGGAACTGTTGTAGGAAAAGCTATGGATGGAAAAGAAGGATATGAAAAAATTGAATCTCTTAAACCAGATTTAATTCTCATAGATCTTTTAATGCCAGGTGAAGACGGTATATCTATTGTAAGAAAATTAAAATCTGTTTATTCAAATATGGAATTTATAATGATATCTCAAGTATCATCTAAAGATATGGTTGAAAAAGCTTATAAACATGGTGTTGAGTATTATATTTACAAACCAATAAATGCATTAGAAGTAGAAATAATCATAAAAAAAGTTAAAGAGAGAATGCAGATTGATAAAACTCTTATGAAAATCCAAGAATTATTTAGTGATAAAGAAGTTTCTATTGAAAATAGAGACGAAAAAGATTCTTGTGAACAATGTATCAAAAATATATTAAAGAAACTAGGGATTATGGGCGAAAAAGGAAGTTATGACATTATTAAGGTTTGTGAGTATATAATTAATAATAATGTGGATATATCTAATATGACTATACGAAATCTTTGCAATAATTTTTCCGAAAATCCAAAGTCTATGGAGCAAAGGATGAGGAGGACCATTGCTGTAGCCATGTCAAATATAGCTAGCTTAGGTATTGAAGATTATATGAATGATATATTTGTGGAGTATTCTAGCAGCTTATTTAATTTCGAGCAGGTTAAGAAGGAAATGGACTTTATAAGAGGTAAAAATCAGAGAGGTGGTTCTGTAAATACGAAAAAATTTATAGCTGGACTGATAACACATTGTGAAAATAAAAACAATTAGAAATTTTCAGAATATATTTCTGTAGTGATTTGTAGTTTATTGATTCCCCTAATGTATACTTTATTTAAGTTTAAATTAGGGGGTTTTTTATATGGATATGTTTCATGCAATCGTTTCCCAAGGAGTACAATTTGCTTGGGGACCTGTAACTATTATTCTATTAGTAGGTATAGGTATTTATTTAAGTATTGCTACTAGGTTTATCCAATTTAGAAAAATGAAGACTAGTCTTAAATTACTTACTTCTAGTTCAGATGATGGAGAAGGTGATTTAACTCCATTTCAAGCACTGATGACATCTATGGCAGCAACTATTGGAACAGGTAATATTGCAGGAGTAGCTTCTGCAATAGTAATGGGAGGACCAGGAGCAGTATTTTGGATGTGGGTAAGTGGTCTTTTCGGTGGGGCTACTAAATATGCTGAAGGTCTTCTTGCAGTAAAATATAGAATAACAAATGAAGATGGAGAAAAATCTGGTGGGCCAATGTATTATATAAGTAGAGGTATAAAAGAACAATATGGGATTAACGCTGGATGGCTTGGATGGTTATTTGCACTATTTGGACTCATAGCTTCCCTTGGTACTGGAAATATGACTCAAGCTAATGCTGTTTCTGATTCACTAAATGTTGTTCTTGGAATAAATCCTTATATATCAGGAGGAGTTATAGCAGCATTAACAGCTTTAGTAATAATTGGAGGAGTTAAAAATATAGGAAAAATAACTGGGAAAATAGTACCTGTCATGTCAGTAGCCTATATAGTTGGTTCTATTATAGCTATATTAAGTAATGCATCTATGGTTCCAGCAGTTTTCAAGATGATATTTACAAATGCACTTACAGCAAAAGCATTAGCAGGAGGTACATTAGGTACTGTTATTAGAATAGGTATATCTAGAGGGATGTTTTCAAATGAAGCTGGACTTGGAAGCGCACCAATTGCTCATGCTTCATCTAAAAATGATGATCCTGTAGCTCAAGGAATTATAGCTTCACTTGATTCATTTTTTACTACGATAATAATATGTACTATGACTGCAATAGTTATTTTGACTTCTGGATTAGTAACTATTAATGGAAATGGAGTCATGGCAATTGAAGGAAATTTAAATGGTGCTACATTAACTACAGTAGCCTTTGATAGACTAATACCAGGTATAGGAGGCTATATAGTAACATTTGGATTAATATTCTTTGCATTCTCAACTATTATTGGATGGTATTATTATGGAGCTAAGTGTATAGAATATATTGCTGGACTAAAAGCTGTAAATATATATAAATGGGTTTGGGTTGCTCTTTCCTTTGTAGGAGCAGTTGTACCTTTAGAAATAGTTTGGAATCTATCCGATATGTTTAATGGACTTATGGCAATACCAAATATAATAGGACTTATAGCTCTTAGCCCAGTAGTATTTAATATGACAAAAGAATATGATAAGAAAGTTAAGATTGAAAAGGGAAAAGTGAGAGAACAATTAACAGATCCTATAGGATAATTCAATAACAAGTATATGTAAATAAAAAGCTTCTTTGGCTTAAATAACGTTATTTAAGCCAAAGAAGCTTTTTTTATGTAGAAATGTTGTTAACACAAGATTATTTAACAAGAATAATTCTTATAAGGATACTAATTGTGAATCATATATCAAGAACATGCTAATAGTATAGAAAATTACGTATAAAAAAATTTATATCTAATTAACTAGATTAGAAAAAAATATATGTAATAAAGTCAATATAGTGGCTAAACATAGTTTAATAATAGAATTAAAATTCAAACAAAAATTGTGAAAATGTAAACAAAGTATTGTGAAAATAAAAACGATTTTAAATTTTCAGAAAACAACTTGAATCTTAAACATAAGCTGTAGTATAATGTAGTAAAGTGAAGCTTAATAAATTCATTAATAATATAAATTAGGAGGTATATATATGAACTTCTTTCAAAGCTTTATCTCAAAAGCTGCTGAAGTAGTTTGGGGACCTGCTACTGTTGCACTATTAGTAGGTACTGGTATATATTTGAGCTTTGGGACTAAATTTATTCAGTTTAGAAAAATGAAATCTGCTATTAAATCTCTTTTTTCTAAAGAAGATGTTGGCGATGGAGACATTACTCCGTTTCAAGCACTTATGACATCTATGGCAGCGACTATTGGAACAGGAAATATTGTTGGAGTTGCATCTGCCATAACTTTTGGAGGGCCAGGAGCAGTATTTTGGATGTGGGTAAGTGGTGCCTTTGGTGGAGCTACTAAATTTGCAGAAGCTTTCTTAGCAATAAAATATAGAATAACAAATGAAGATGGAGAAAAATCTGGTGGGCCAATGTATTATATAAGCAGAGGATTTAAGGAGCAATATGGAGTCAATGCTGAATGGCTTGGTTGGTTATTTGCATTTTTTGGATTTGTAGCATCTTTTGGTATTGGAAATATGACTCAAGCTAACTCTGTTTCTGAATCTGTGGAAGCTACATTTGGATTAAGTCCTTTTATAACTGGAATAATTATTGCTGTACTTACAGGGTTAGTAATAATTGGTGGTATTAAAAATATAGGCCGTGTTACTGAAAAATTAGTACCTGGAATGGCAATAATATATATAATAGGTTCGCTTATAGCAATATTTAGTAATGTATCCATGATTCCAACAGTTTTCAAAATGATATTTACAAATGCTTTTACAGCTCAAGCAGTAGGTGGTGGACTTCTTGGTACAGTTATAAGATTTGGAATTGCAAGAGGGGTATTTTCAAATGAAGCTGGTCTTGGAAGCGCTCCAATAGCCCATGCAGCTTCTAAAAATGAAGATCCAATGGTTGAAGGTATTAATGCTTCACTAGGTGTTTTTATTGATACTATTATAATTTGTACAATGACAGCTCTTGTTATTTTAACTTCAGGATTGGTAAGTATAGAATCAAATGGTGCTATGGTAATTGAAGGTAATTTAAAAGGAGCTACTTTAACTACAGCTGCTTTCCATACATTGCTTCCTGGAGTAGGTGGTTATATTATATCTGTTGGATTAATATTTTTCGCATTTTCAACTATTCTTGGCTGGTATTATTATGGTTCTAAATGTGTTGAATATATTGCTGGTTTAAAAGCTGTAAATTATTATAGCTGGGCTTGGATAATTTTAACTTTTGTAGGAGCTACTACATCATTAGAAACAGTATGGAATTTATCAGATGTATTTAATGGTTTGATGATAATACCAAATGTTATAGGTATTATAGGCTTAAGTCCACTTATACTAAAAACTACAAAAGATTATGATAGAAAGATTAAAGTCGAAAAGGGAAAAGTAAGAGAACAATTGACCACTCCTTAAATAAAATAAAAAGCCTAATTTTAGGCTTTTTATTTTTCTTTTTTTATTCTGTATTGATCCATTATGTCGGAGAAAACTTCTCCACTTGAAGGCGGGGTATAAGTAATAGCATTGGCACCAGCTTCAATGGTTTCTAATATAGATTCATCTGTAGGTCCACCTGTAGCTATTATTGGAAGTTCTTTTCCATAGTCTTCTCTTATATTTCTAACTATTTCGGCAGTTTTTGGCCCTCCTGATATATTTAAAATTCTAGCACCGGCGTCTAACTTAGCCTTATAATCGTCACAATCAGATGCTATGGTTGCAATTATAGGTATATCTATCCTCTTATACATTTTACTTATTACTTCTTTGCTAGTAGGAGCGTTAACTACTACACCATAAGCCCCCATAAGTTCTGCTTGAAGAGCAATATCTACAGATCTTTTTCCTGTAGTGAGTCCACCACCTACTCCGACAAAAACGGGTACTGGGGCTACTTCTAAAATTGCTTGAGTAATAGAAAGTTGAGGAGTAAAGGGATATACTGCTATTATTGAATTAGCATTAGTATTTTTTATTACGGCTACATCTGTAGAAAAAAGCAGTGATTTAATTCTAGTTCCTAATACTTTTATTCCAGTAGCTTTATATATAACTGGTGGTACTTCTATTATTCTACTTCTAAGCTTGGATTTTACTTCCGGAATATACCTTTCCATTTTATATACCTCCAATCTTTATAGATTTAGATAAAATATTATCCATATCTTTATACTTATATAATTATGTTTACCCTAAGATAAGTAAATAAATTCTTTTCAACTATAGTGGTATATTTTATATATAATATCAAATATGATATAATTCTATTTAATGTGAAAAAATTAAATATCATTTCGAGTTTATTTCCTATCTTTGTATATCTTTTACTATTTTAATTATTATAATTGTGTAAGTCAAGGGGATTTAGCAAGATTTTCAGAATTATTTTATAAAAATAACAATATTTCTGGTTTAATTTAAAATAATAAATAAGGAGGATGTTATAATGAAGAATTTAGAGGGGCTAAGAGCATTATGGGAAACAGCAAGAAGTGTTATTCCTATATCAGCTTTCCTTCTCTTGTTTCAAATTTTAATTCTTAAGAAGCCTATAGAAAATGTAAAAGATTTTGTATTAGGATTTTTATTAAGTGTACTTGGATTACACTTTTTCCTAAAGGGAGTCTCTATATCTTTAATTCCATTAGGGGATTCAGTAGGAAAAAACTTAATATATCTTGATCATAGATGGATAATCATAGTTTTTGCATTTGTTCTAGGCTATTTTGCTACTTTAGTAGAACCAGGCTTAAAGGCTTTAGCTTTAGAGGTAGAGGAAATATCTATAGGAGCTATTCCCAATAAAGTTCTTATTCAGACTGTAGCTATAGGATTTGGAGGAGGGATGGCATTGGGAATATTTAAGATATTGAATAATATACCTAATACTAAGATAATAATGCCTATACTCTTTATAATACTTATACTTGTTTATTTTGCACCAGATGAATTTGTAGCTATAGCAATGGATTCAGCAAGTTCTACTACAGGGCCTGTAAATATTCCTTTAAATATGGCAGTAGCAATTGGACTTTCAAAAATAATAGAAAATTCAGATCCTCTTCTTAATGGATTTGGTATTGTAGGATTGACATCTTTGGGTGCTGTCATTTCTGTTTTAACTTTAGGAATACTGGCTAAATTTTAAGAAAGGAGTATATATTATGGAAGAAAAGATATGTATTATTGCGATAGTGGAAAGAGGCAAAGCAGATAAAATAGTGGATAAAGCAAAGGTGGCAGGAGCAAAAGGTGCTACAATTTTATATGGAAGAGGAACAGGAGAAAGTGAAATAAAAAAATTTTTAAATATACACATAGAAGCTTCAAAGGAAGTGATTCTTATAGTAAGTGAAGAATCAAAATATGAGAAGATATATGATACTATGGTAGAAGTAGGAAACCTTAAAAAGCCAGGGACAGGAATTATATTTACTATGCATATATCTAATTTATTGGGATTGCGCCATAGGAAAGAATTTTAACTTAATAATATTTTATGTGGTTAATTATATAAAGATAGAAAAATAAAAGATGTGAAAAATCACATCTTTTATTTTAAATATTTATTTAGGCATTATCAAGAATATATAAGTCATTGATGATATACAAAGACCAAGCCAAGTACATCCACCTAGCATTATAGGTTTTATACCTTTTGTAAATAAATCTTTAAAATTAATCTTAAATCCTACACCAGCAAGGGCTGTTGTTACTAAAAATTTAGATAATTTTTTAATAAAAGGAGCAGTACTTTCAGGAAATACTCCTATTGTATTTAGAAGAGCCATTATTATAAAGATTAATATAAACCATGGAAATACTCTAAGTACTACTTTACCTACCGATTCATTACTTTCATGATTTATTGATGATGAACCGTTATTTCCTTGAGCAACTAAACTTTTTCTTTTCTTATTAATAGTAACAAAAGTAAAAATTATAGCTAAAACAACCAACATAGTTGTACGTGTTAATTTTACTATTACAGCTAAGTTACCTCCAGTTAATCCACTGGTTGACATTGATAAATCACCTAATAATTTATCAAAAGTATCGGCTGCAGCTACTACACTAGATGTATCATTTATAGCCGTTCCTGCTAATACACCAAATTGTTCTGGAGATAAAGCTAATGCTCTTCCTAAATAAGGGAAACCTAGAGCAGCTATAATATCAAATAAAAATATTGCTGTAAGCGCATAAGCCATTTCTTCTTCTTTTGCTTCTATTATAGATGCTAGAGTAGCTATGGCAGTACCACCACATATAGAAGTTCCTCCTCCTACTAGGGTTCTTGTATTCTTGCTTACTCCTAGTTTTCCACCTATTAAGTAAGCGATTCCAAGAGCAAGAGCTATGTTAAATATTATAAGAGGTAGTGCACTAGCTCCAAATCCTACAATTTCCTTAAAACTTAAAGTTGCTCCCGTAACTATAATTCCTAGGTTTAAAAATTTCTTAGCGGCGAAAGTTGTTCCATTTTTAAAATCGCCTTCTGGTGGTTTAATATTGGCCACTAACATTCCAATAAAAAGGCCAATCATAGGACCGCCAATTATACGTTGTAGTCCTCCTAAGTAAGTTGCTAAAAAAGCTATAATTACACATACTCCTATACCTAATAACATATATAAGTTCGCCTCCCTTTTATAATAATAAATAAGAAATTATAAAATATTAAATTCTTCTAAACTATAAAGAGCTCTAAATTAAAAGAAAATTTAAGAAATTTAAAATAAAAACATGGATTTAAGAATTTTTATGTATTGATTTATATTATTGTATTTAGTGAGAAGTGGACAGTTTAGTATAGAAAAAATTTCTAGTATTTAAAATGTTTTTGGTATCTAATTATAGTTTAGAGTTTTAAAGTTATCCTATTGACAATAACTTGTTAAAATAGTAACATTTGATTATATAGTAAGTACTTAATTACAATTATACACAAAGTAGACAAGTATTAGTGATGAATTCTACTTATAGTACATAAGAATAATTAATATCAAATACTTATAGCTATATATTATTGGAAAACGTTTCGAAAGGGGGATACTGTGAATATATATAATTTAATGTCTTTTATCGAGATAATAGAAGAAAATAGCATATCAAAGGCTGCAAAAAAGCTACATCTTACTCAATCTGCACTAAGCCAACAATTAAAATCTATAGAAAAAGCTTTAGATTGTAGACTTCTAGATAGGAGTAATAAGGGGGTCGTGCCAACAGAGGAAGGGGAGATTGTATTTAAGTATGCAGAAATATTCTCAAGCCTATATAATAATATGATTGAGGAAATAGAAGAGTGTCATAATGATAAAATAAAAGAAATAAGGATTGCTTCATCTGGTAGTGTAAGTGAGTATCTAATACCTTGTACACTTTATACTTATAAAGAAAAAAACAAGACTATAAGATTTTCTACCAAAAGCGATTATACAAAAAATGTAGTGGATTTAATATTAAGTCGTAGTGCAGATGTAGGTTTTGTAACTGTTCCTATATATAAGAAAGGCATAGAATGTATAAGACTTTGTAAAAGTGATTTAGTATTTATATATTCACCTAAAAATAAAGATATATTGGATACAAATGAAAGTATAAGCCTTAAAGAAATAGCTTCTCTTCCTTTTGTAATTGGTCCAGAAGAAAGTGGTATAAGAAAAACTATAGAAAATATGTTCAACGAAAATTCTATTTCCTTTAATGATTTAAATGTGCATATGGAATTAGGTAGTGTAGAATCCATAAAGACATCAGTTATAGAAAATCATGGTGTATCTATTGTTCCTTATATATCTGTTAAAAAAGAATTGTATACAGAGACTTTAAAAAGTAAATTTATAAAAGAAGTGGATGTAGAATGTCATATATGTATGATATACCAAAAGGAACAGCTACAAGAAGAACATATAAAGAAATTCATTAATTATATGAAGAAGTTTGGTAGAGATACTTTTTGTTAGTTATAGTTTTTTTATAGTTATCTTCCAAATTCCTGGCATTTCTTCTTCATCCTCTATTATACATTTTTCATCTTTAAAAGCAGATCTTATATTAGATGTAGCACAACTAAGGTCTGTTATTATAGTAAATTTCTCCCCATTTTTTATTTTTTTATATTCCTGTTCAGCTTTAAGTAAAGGTATTGGACAAAAATCACCAAGACAGTCGATTTTTTTACTCATTTTATTACCTCCAATTTTGTTATTTAATATGATTATACTATAAAAAGTTTAATGTTTCATATTGTATATTCAAAAATGAAAAGAAGATGAATTAATGTTATGATATAGATATAGTATAAATCTTATAAAATACATGGCAAGAGATAATGGAGGTTTTTATAAATGGGGTAGATCATAATATATTTGAAAAAGAAAATGTAGGAAAACTTTTAATGAAGTTCTCAATTCCAGCTATAGTATCTTTACTTGTAGCAGAATTATATAATATGGTAGATACAGTATTTGTAGGAAGGGTTATAGGAGGCAATGCTATAGGAGCATTAGTAGTAGTATTTCCTATTCAGAGAATTATAGTTGCTATTAGCATGATGATAGCTATAGGATCTTCTACAGCTATTGCAAGAAATAATGGGAAAAAAGATAATGAAGGCATTAAGGCAGTTATAAAAAATGCACTAAGTCTTATATTTTTAACTATGATTCCTATGACTATTTTGATTTTTATATTTAGAGATAATGTTTTGAATATGCTGGGTACTAGTAAGCAAATATTGCCTTATGCTCATGATTATCTGTCTATAATAATATTTGGCAGTATATTTCAATGTTTAACTATTTCTATAGGCTATATTATGATGTCTTTAGGAGATAGAAAGACTGCATTGAAAAGTACTATTACAGGTGCAGTAACCAATACTATTGTAGATTATTTTTTAGTAGTTAAACTGTCCTATGGTGTTAAAGGTGCAGCTTTTGCTACTATATTTTCTCAATTTATATCATTTATATATGCTTATTTACATTTTAGAGATATAAAAAAAGAATATAAATTAAAGTTTGGATTTGAAATCAAGGGTTATATTTTAATTTCTATAATTACTGTAGGTTTTTCGGCTTTTATTGTAGAAGCCGAAGACGGGATACTTCTTGCAGTGCTAAATAATTTACTTTTAAATCATGTAGGAGATATTGGAGTTATAATACTTGGCGTAATATCTAAGCTTTCTATGTTCATGTTTATAACTATGCTTGGAATAAGTTCAGCTATGCAACCTATAGCAGCCTATAACTTAGGAGCAAAAAACTATAGAAAGCTAAAGGAAGTAGTTAAAAAAACGGTTATTTTTGCTTTGATGACTTCAGCTATTCTTTGGATAATTGGTTTATTATTTGCAGAACAACTTATATCTGTATTTGTTAAAGAAAGAGAGATTATAGTTGAAGCAGCCAAAGCTTTTAGAATAATGATAGCAGTATTTCCTATGATAAGTATATACTATGTATCAATTTATTATTTCCAAGCATTAGGTAAAGCGAGAACTTCATTTATCGTATCTATATTTAGACAAATTATCATACTTCTTCCAGTATCAATATTGTTAATAAAGATATTAGATTTAGGAGCAATAGGAGCCTGGGTATCTTATCCTATATCTGATTTTACAGCAAGTGTTACATCGATTATATTGATGAAAATAGAATCTGAAAAATTAGATGTTAATATTGAAAAATCTAAATCAAAGAAGATTAAAGAGAAAGATTATAAAGTAAATGAACATAAAAGTAAAAAAATTCAAGATGATTTGATTCAATAAAAAGCTGTCTTTTTAGACGGTTTTTTATTTTATATTGAAAAAGTGTTTTAAAAGTATTATTATATATATAAGTACAATTTTAATATATCACATAGTGTACCCATACATATGTGAAAGGAGTTGACATATATGAAAAATCAAAATTTGAAAGAAATGACTAGATATGCTGTTATGATTGCTCTTACCACTGTAATGACTATGGTTGTGCACATACCAACTCCAGGTACAAAAGGATATCTAAATTTGGGAGATATGGTTGTGTTTTTAGCTGCAGTTATGTTTGGTAAAAAAGGTGGATTTATAGTAGGAGGTTTAGGATCTGGATTAGCCGATGTATTACTTGGATATACTCATTATGCTCCTATTACTTTTATTGTTAAAGGACTTGAAGGATTTATAGCAGGTAGTTTATTAGAAACTAATTTAGGAGAAAAGGCTCAAATTATTCCTATGGCATTAGGAGGAGTTTGGATGGCTTTTGGCTATTATATAGCAGAAATATTTATGTATGGAGCTAAAGCAGCATTAGCATCTATGCCGGGAAATATAGTACAAGGATTGTTTGGGGCTGTAGTAGCTACAGCATTAAGCATGGCCTTAAAAAAGACAGGAATATTCGATATACATTAATAAAAAATCACAGGGAATTTAATCTGATTAAATTCCCTGTGATTTTTTATTTGTAAGCTATTATTTTATATACAATGTAATTTATAAAAAGGAAATGAATCACTTTAATTTCATGGATTTTACAGCTAATTTATTTATATCTGTATTATCTAAGTGTTTTGAAAATAAATTAGCATTTGGACCATAGGCTTTGACAGGTACATCAACCCCTGTGTGAGCAGTGGTAGTCCAACCTGTATTTGATCTTGTATTTATTGTATTAACAAGAGCTCTTGAAAGATTATCTTTATTATTTTTTTTCAATGCAAGAACTATATCTAACTCTTCCTTTTTAGTTAAATTATTTATACCTAACTCTTCTCTAATTATTGTTTTATAATTGGATGTTGTAAGTATATCTAATAAATATTCAACTGATTTGTTTTGTTTTTTTAATATTTCAGGATGGTATTCATATTTGCCATTAGCACCAATAGAAATACCTCCAGTTTCATGATCTGCTGTGACTATTACAAGAGTTTGTTTATCTTTCTTAGCAAATTCATAGGCAACTTTCACAGCTTCATCGAAATCCAATACTTCATTGGTCATGGTAGCTGGATCATTATTATGAGCAGCATGGTCTATTCTTCCACCTTCAACCATTAGGAAAAAGCCTCTATTATTCTTACTCAATATATTTATAGCTTTGTCTGTCATTTCGCTAAGGCTTGGTTCTACTGTAAGATTCCTATCTAATGTATAACTTATGTGGGAATTATTAAATAAACCCAAAATTTTTTCATCATTTACTTTCTTTAGATTTTCCCTTGTATCTACATATTTATAACCTTTGCCCTTTGCTTCTTCTATAAGATTTCTCCCATCTTCTCTTTTACCATTATTATTTTTATCGAGGAAATTAGCTTTTCCTCCTCCTAAAATTACGTCTACTCCATGTTCAATAATATCTTCTGCTATTTCATTTTCATTATCTCTATGAATATTATGGGAAGCAAAGCAAGCCGGTGTTGCATGGGTTACTCTAGTAGTAGTTACGATTCCTGTTGATTTCTTGTTTTTTTGAGCTTTTTCAAGTATTGTCTCAATAGGTTTTTGATTTAAGTCTACGCTTATGGCACCATCATAGGTTTTTACTCCAGTAGCCAAGGCTGTACCTGCTGCGGCAGAGTCAGTCACCCATTTATTTTTAGGATCTGCTGAATAAGTGGAAGCTATGCCTGTATAGTCAAATTCGTCCATATAGAGCTTATTATTTTTATAAATTCTTCCTAAATTAACTTGTTCAGTGCCCATTCCATCTCCAATAAGTAATATTACATTTTTAACTTTACTCGTTTGAGCAAAAGATGGTATATAAGAAGCTAAAATTAAAGATAAAACTAATAATGAGGTTAAAAATAAACTTAATTTTTTATTCTTAAAAATTTTCATAAAAAACCTCCCTTGAGTATAGTTTTAGTTTAATCATATGGGAGGTTTATCAAAAATATGTTAAATTAAAAAAATTAAAATGCCCAATTTCCATCTTTAAATATCTGGAGCTTTTCCCCTTCATCAGTTTCTCCAACTATATCTAAATCTTTTGAACCTATCATGAAATCCACATGAACAAGGGAAGAATTCACTCCATGAGCTTCTTTTTCTTTTTCATTCATTTTACTTCCACCTTCAATACAAGTAGGATATGCCATGCCAAAAGCTAAATGGCAAGAAGCATTTTCATCAAATAATGTATTGTAAAATAGTATATTAGAATTGGATATAGGTGAATCATATGGAACTAGTGCTACTTCTCCTAGGTATCTTGCTCCTTCATCAGTATCTAAAAGGTTTTTAAGAGTTTCATAACCTTTTTCTGCTTCAAAATCTACAACTTTTCCATCTTTAAAAGTAAGTTTGAAATTATCTATTAAATTCCCACTATAATTCAATGGTTTAGTACTCACAACTGTTCCATTGATACCAGTTTTTTTAGGTAGAGTAAATACTTCTTCAGTAGGCATATTCGCTACAAAGAATACATCCTTTGTATTATAATCTCCACCACCTGACCATATATGTCCTTTAGGTAGCTCAATTATTAAATCAGTACCGTTTGAAGAAGTGTAGTGTAGATTTTTAAATTCCTTTTCATTTAGGAATTCTAATTTTTCATCTAGATTATTCAAATGTTCATTCCATGCTTCTATAGGATCTTCTTTGTCTATTCTTACAGTTTTAAAAATAGCTTCCCAAAGTTTTTCTACGGCTTCCTCTTTAGGTATATCAGGAAATACCTTCATTGCCCAATCACTTGTAGGTATTGAGATTACACACCAAGATACATGATTGTTCATAGTATATTCTCTAAATTTTTCCATAGCTTTAGAGCTAGATTTATTATTTGCAGCAACCTTTTTAGGATCTACACCTTTTAAAAGTTCAGGATTTGATGCTGATATTGAAAGAAAACCTGCTCCATCTTCCGCAAATTGTTCAAATCCATCGGCTTTCCATTTTGGAAAGTTTTCAAATACCTCTATAGGTGCATGGTCATATTTCATTCTAGTTAAATCCTCGTTATGCCATTCTACATGAACTTCTTTTGCACCTTCTTCGTAGGCATATTTTGCAACAAGTTTTACAAAGTCTGAACATTCTATAGGAGAGTTTATTACTAGAGTTTGTCCTTTTTGAATATTTATTCCTGTCTTTACTGCAAGTTGGGCATACTCTTCTAACATTTGTTCAAAATTTTTCATACAAATCACCCCGTATATTTGTTGTTTATTATAGTGTATATTAAAAAAAGAAAATTGTAAATATTTACTACTTAAAATTGGGGAATTGTAAAAGATTAACTAATTCAATATATTATATACAAAAAAAGATAAGGGTTTATCCCCTATCTAAATAGTAACCATTAGCGATATCTTTGAAATTTATAGAAGCAAGCTTATTTATTAGTGTTTCTTGTACACTATACAGTGCGTTATGGATTAAACATTTTTTCGGCCCTTCATTATTGCACTGTTCAGGATCTAATAGACATCTATTTAAATGGATAGGTCCTTCGATAGCTTCTATAACATCTTTTAAGGAAATATCTTTAGGCTCCCTTTTAAGAGCATATCCACCATTTACTCCCATAAACGATTCTACTATATCTGCTTTTTTAAGCTTTTGTAATAGTTTTAGGAGAAATCTTAGGGGGATATTTTGATCTTCAGCTACAATATTGGCACTAACCTTAGTACCAGGGTTTAAACTTGAAAAATAAAGTACTACTCTTAAAGCATAATCCGACTCTTGTGTTATTCTCATAATAAGCTCCTTTTTCCAAAAATATATACTAAACTAGTCGTCTTTACTATATTATAACAGAGAAATCTTGTCAATATACTTTGATAAATAAGTATCATAAAAATAATTATAAATAAAATATCTAATCAATATATGACATTATAATTAGTTTTAATTTGTATAAATAATATATTAATATGATATAAATGAGATATATTATAGTATATATATTTATTTTTGAACAAAAAGTTACTTTTTAAAAGAAAACAGATAAAAACAACTATAAAGAACAATATAAATTGTTAAAAACATGCCAATACAAAATTTATAATTAAATTTTTATAGAATTATTTATATATATATGATATTATAAAAATGAAAACTGCATAGAAAAAGTTTTAGGTTCATTATGATTAAAAGGGAAATTGGTGAAAATCCAATGCAACCCCCGTTACTGTAAGTGGGTACGAAATCAACAATATGCCACTAAATATTTTAAATATTTTGGGAAGGCGTTGAAAGTAGAATGATCCATAAGTCAGGAGACCTGCCTATTATTTTTCAAGTAAACCTTCGGTGGGAAGAGGTTACTTATTATTTATAGTCAAAATAATTTGTAAAAAAAATCCAGCCGAAAAGGCTGGATTTTTTAATATTTTATGTGAGGTGATATTTTATGAGAGAAAAGAAAAAAGCTTTTATTTTTGTATTATTATTATTATGCATTACTCCTAGTATTTCTAATGCAATGCATATTATGGAAGGATTTTTACCAGTTAAATGGGCTATATTTTGGGCAATTATAACTCTACCATTTTTAGTAGTAGGAATTAAAAGAGTGAATAAGATATTTACAGAGGAGACCAATAAGAAAGTATTGTTAGGTTTGGCAGGAGGATTTGTGTTTGTATTATCAGCATTGAAAATTCCTTCTGTTACAGGTAGCTGTTCCCACCCAACAGGAGTAGGTTTAGGTGCTATATTATTTGGACCAACCACTATGACTGTAGTTGGAATAATAGTACTATTATTCCAAGCATTATTACTTGCTCATGGAGGACTTACTACTTTAGGGGCAAATACTTTTTCTATGGCAGTTATAGGACCTTTAGTATCCTATGGATTATTTAAATTTTTCAAAAAAAGAGGAGCTAAAACATCAGTAGCTGTATTTATAGCAGCTTGTTTAGGAGATTTAGCAACATATGTTGTAACATCTATTCAATTATCTCTAGCTTTTCCAGATCCAGTAGCAGGATTTGCAGGTTCTATGGCTAAATTTTTAAGTGTATTTGCAGTAACACAAATACCTCTTGCTATTGTAGAAGGTATTTTAACAAGTATTGTGTATAATTTATTAATTGACTATGATAGGGAAGGAGTGTTAGGCAATGAAATCATCAAGTAAAAAGAATATATTACTCCTTATATTAGCATTGATAATTGTTATAACTCCTTTAATATTTAAGGGAGGTTCAGAGTTTGCAGGGGCAGATGATCAAGCAGAAGGTGTTATAGAAGAAATAAATCCAGATTATGAACCTTGGTTTGAAAGTCTTTGGGAACCACCAAGTGGAGAAATTGAAAGTTTGTTGTTCTCTGTTCAAGTAGCAATTGGAGCAGGAGTTATTGGATATATATTAGGAAATATGAAAGGGAAGAAACAAGTTGCTTCTGATAGATAGATATGCATATACTAATAAATTAAAAGATTTCAATCCTATGGCAAAGTTTATATTTGCCATAGGTGCTCTTTTTGTAGCCGTAGGCTTCAATAACTTATATATTAATTTTGTAATTTTCCTAATGATGGTATTCTTAACAACTATAGTTGCTGGAATACCCAGTAAAAATTATTTCAAAATCTATTTAGTACCATTTTTATTTCTTTTTATAAGTATTTTAACTATAATAATAAGTAGAGCTAATGAAGATATATTTTTATGGTCATTTAAAATAGGAAAAAGCTATTTTGGAATAAAAGAAGAATCTTTAACTAGTTCTATTGTTTTAATCTTTAGAGTTTTGGCTTGTCTTTCTTCTACTTTTTTTATAGCTTTAACTACACCTATAAACCATCTGATTAAAATATTTAAGAAGTTAAAACTTCCACCTACAATTATTGAACTTATCATTTTAATATATCGATTTATATTTGTGTTTTTAGAAGAAAGCAAAGAAATCAGCTTTGCTCAGGAGATGAGGTTTGGATACATTGGTATAAAAAATACCTATAGATCTATTGGACTTCTTATGAAATGTCTATTTATAAGGGTTTTATTAAAGTATGAGGATATGATAAACTCTTTAGATGCTAAACTATATAATGGAGATTTTAAAATAGGGTGATAAAATGTTAGAAGTAAAAAACTTAACTTATTCATATGAGGATGGAACAAAAGCTTTAGAAAATGTCAATATAGATTTAAAAAAAGGTAAAAAAATAGGTATAATAGGAGCCAATGGTTCTGGTAAATCCACCCTATTTCTTAATATGGTAGGGATTTTAAAACCTAAAAGAGGAAATATACTATTTAATGGAGAACATATAAAATATAGTAAGAAATATTTGAGGGAATATAGGAAAAAAGTAAATATAGTTTTCCAAGATCCTGATAAACAAATATTTTATTCTAATGTATATGATGATATAGCTTTTGCACTAAGAAATATAGGATATGATGAAGAAGAAATAAAAAGTAGGGTAAATAAAGTTTTAAAAAGGGTAGGAGCTTATGATTTTAAGGATAAACCAGTCCATTTTTTAAGCTATGGTCAAAAAAAGAGGGTTGCTATAGCAGGCATATTAGTTATGGATGGTGATGTAATATTATTTGATGAGCCAACAAGCGGATTAGATCCATTAATGACAAGAGAAATTGTAAATATAATAGAAGATATTAGCAAAGATAAGAACATAATAATATCTAGCCATGATATGAATTTAATATATGAAATTTGTGATTATATCTATGTTCTTGAAAAAGGAAAGGTTATAAAAGAAGGATTAGTAAATGAGGTATTTACAGAGAAAGAAATTTTAGAAAGAGCAGGCTTGGAAGAACCGTGGCTTGTTAAAATAAACAAAAGATTAGGCTTACCACTTTTTAAAGATGAAGAAGAATTTTTTAGCTATTGGAGGGAGAAATATGGATCTGGCATTGATTGGAGTTAATCACAATATATCTCCTATTGAAGTAAGAGAAAAGGTTTCTTTTACTGAGTCTATGAAAATAGATGGATGTAATGGACTTTTAGATAAATATATTGATGAGGTAGTAATTCTGTCTACCTGTAATAGGAGTGAAATATATATAGCCAGTAACAACATAGAAACTTCTATTGAAGAAGTAAAATCTTTTTATAGAGATTTTTTTAATTTTCCTCAAATAGAAGAATATTTATTCATTAAAAAAGGCAAAGAAGTTGTAACTCATCTGTATATGGTTACATCTGGATTAGATTCATTAGTTTTAGGAGAAGATCAAATATTAGGACAAGTAAAAGAAGCAATGATATTTTCTATGGAGTTAGGGTTTAGTGGAAAAGTTTTGAATAGGCTATTTATGGAAGCTATAGGAGAAGGAAAAAAAATAAGGACAAATGTAAGAATATCTGAGATTCCATTATCAACAAGTTATATTGGAATCAAACTTTTAAGAAAAGAAATGGGATGTCTTGAGGGTAAAAAAGCCCTTGTAATTGGAGCAGGAAAGATAAGTAGACTTTCATTAAAATATTTATGTGAAGAAGGATTAGATAAGATATATCTTACCAACAGAACTCATGTAAGAGTGAAGGATATATTTAAAGAATTTCCTTGTTTGATACCAGTAGAATATGATGAACGGTATAGTTTGTTAAATAATATAGATATAGTTATAAGTGCCACAGCGGCACCTCATACAATAATTTCTTATGAGGACATGCCTAAGATTGAAAAAGAGCTATATATATTAGATTTAGCCCTTCCTAGAGATGTAGATTCTAAGGTTAAAGATATTGAAAATGTAGTTTTATATTATATCGATGATCTTAGAAAGGTATCTGAAGGCAATCAACAAAAAAGGGAAAAGCTATCAAAGGAAGCTATGGACATAATAGAAAAAGATGTGAACGAATTTTTGGAATGGATGGGAAGTATAAGGGTAGACCCAGTTTTGAAATCACTAAATGAAAGATGTTCAGATATAAAATCTGATACAATGGAGTATATAAATAGGAAGTTAGATTTAGATCAAAGAGAGAAAAAGATTATAGATAAAATGCTTAGCTCAGCACTTAAGAGGGTTGTACGAGAGCCTATAAAGAATTTAAAAGCTTTAGAAGAAGAAAATATGGATAACTATATTGAAATGTTAAATAATTTATTTGAATTTTAGGAGTGTAAATATGTTCTATCCCATAATGTTAGATATTGAAGATAAAAAAATTGTAGTTATAGGTGGCGGAAATGTTGGATATAGGAAAGCCAAAAATTTTCTAGAATTTGAAGGAAAGGTAATAGTAATAAGTTCACATTTTTCCGATAAATTCTGTGAATTAAAAGACAAATACGGAAAAAACATTATTTTAATTGAAGATAATTATAAAAAGGAGTACATCAGCAATGGATTTTTAGTAGTAGCAGCTACTTCTTCAGAGCATATAAATAGACAAATTGCCATAGATTGTAATGATGAAGGTATACTGTGCAATATAGTAGATAGTTTAGAGAGTTCAGAATTTATATGTCCTTCATTTATAAATAAAGGAGATCTTGTGCTATCTATATCTACTATGGGAAAATGTCCTTTTTTAAGTAAAAGGATAAGATTGGATTTAGAGAAGAAGTATTCAAATATAAATAGTGAATATATAAATCTATTAGGAGAAATACGAAATATTATTATTTCAGATTATAGCTATAAAAAGGAAGAGCTTTTAGATCGTTGTTTAAAGCTTGGCAACGAAGAACTAGAAGATTTCTATAAACAGCTTAAGGGGGAATAAAAGGTATGAAAGTAGTAGTTGGAGCTAGAGGAAGCAAACTTTCAATAACTCAAACTAATTTGATAATAGATATGATAAAAAAAGCACACCCTTATTTAGAAATAGAATTAAAGACAATTAAAACTAAAGGGGATATTTTAAGGGAAGCTTCATTATATAAAATTGGTGGAAAGGGAGTATTTGTAAAAGAAATTGAAAAGGAGCTTTTAAATGGGGAAATAGATATGGCAGTTCATAGCATGAAGGATATGCCTGGAGTACTTCCTGAAGGATTGAAACTATCTTATGTACCTGAAAGAGAGGATTATAGAGATGTTCTAGTTCTTAGAGAGGGCTTAAATAGCTTAGATGAGTTACCTATTGGAGCAAAAATTGGAACAGGAAGCAAGAGAAGAAAATATCAACTTCTTAGATATAGAAAGGATTTAAATATAATAGAAATAAGGGGAAATATAGATACTAGGATTAAAAAAATAGAATCAGAAAAATTAGACGGAGTAGTATTAGCAGCAGCAGGAATTAAAAGACTAGGTCTTGATAAAACTTTGAAGGATAGGCTTGTATATTTAGATAAAGAAATAGTTTTACCTTCTCCTTGTCAAGGAATACTTGCTATTGAAATAAGAAAAGATGATAAGAAAATGGAAGAAATCTTAAAGAGTATTTCTCATGAAAAAACAGAAATACAAGCCAAAGTGGAGCGAGGATTTCTAACGGGAGCAGGTGGGAGCTGTAAAGTCCCTATAGGAGCTTATTGTGAAATCTATGATGAAAAAGTAGTTTTAGAAGGGTTTTTAGGAACAGAAGATGGTAGTGTACTTATTAATAAAAGAATGGAAGGAAGTAAAGATTCTCTAGAAAAATTAGGTTATGACCTGGCAAATACAATGATTAGGGAGAGGGATAGCAGATGAAGGGAAAAGTATATTTAATAGGAGCTGGCCCAGGAGATTCTAGTTTAATAACTGTAAAAGGGCTAAAATGTATAAAGAATGCAGATGTAATAGTATATGATAGGTTGGCAAATGACAGCTTATTGGAAGAAGCAAGGGAAAACTGTAAATTTATATATGTGGGAAAAGAAGCAAAAAATCATGCTAAAACTCAAGACGAAATAAATGAAATAATATATAGAGAAGCTTTAGATGGCAATATTGTTGCAAGGCTTAAAGGAGGAGACCCTTATGTATTTGGAAGAGGAGGAGAAGAAGGGGAATATTTAATTAAGAGAGATATTCCTTTTGAAACTGTACCAGGGGTTACTTCTCCCATTGGAGGATTAGCTTATGCTGGAATACCTATAACCCATAGAGACTACGCTTCATCTTTCCATGTCATAACTGGACATTTGAAAGATGAAAACGAAGAACTGAATTGGAGTTCATTAGCAAAATTAAAAGGTACTCTTGTGTTTTTAATGGGAGTTTCAAATTTGAAAAAGATATGTGAAAATCTTATTGAAAATGGTAAACCTGAAGATACACCTGTAGCCATAATAAATTGGGCTACAACACCTTATCAAAGGGTAGTTGAAGGTAATCTTTCAAATATATATGAAAAAGCATTGGAAGAAAAAATAACTCCACCAAGTCTTATAGCGGTAGGAGAAGTAGTTAAATTAAGAAAAAACCTTAACTTTTTTGATAAGAAACCGTTATTTGGCAAAATTGTAGTTATAACTAGGGCTAAATCGCAAAAAAAAGAGTCTGTTAGTCAACTTAAAGAACTTGGAGCTATAACCTATGAATTTCCAACTATTAAAATAGATGAAATATCTCCTAATTTAGAATTGGATGAAGCCATTGAAAATATAGATAGATATACTTATATTGTATTAACTAGTAAAAACGGAGTAGATATATTTTTCAATAAAATGTTTTCTCTTGGTTATGATTCCAGAAGATTAGGAGGTATAAAGATTGGAGTAATTGGTCCTAAAACAGGAAAGGCTATAGAAAAGTATGGAATAAAACCAGATATTATTCCAAATGAATATGTAGCTGAGGCTTTAGTAGAAGAATTGAAAAATGTTTTAAATGACAAAGATAGGGTTCTAATTCCAAGAGCTAAGAGTGCAAGACCTTATTTAGTGGAAGAGCTTTCAAAACTATGCAAAGTGGATGAAGTTAAGATTTATGATACTTTAAAAGAGCAGTGTAATCCTAATGAGCTAATGGAGTTTTTAAATGATAAAGAAGAAATTTACTTTACTTTCACAAGTCCTTCAACTTTTAATAATTTTGTAGAGATATTAGGTGATAGAAGTAAAGATATCTTAAGTAAAGGTAGAATAATATCCATTGGTCCTATTACATCAAAGACTATAAAGCAAAATGGATATAAAGTATATAGTGAAGCAGAGAAATATACAGTAGATGGGATAATGGACATATTGTTAAAGGAAGGAGAAGCATAATGGAAATATTAAATAGGCCTAGAAGGCTTAGAAAAAATGAAACTATTAGAAGTCTAATAAGAGAGACTAAACTTTCTATTGAAGATTTTATTTATCCAATATTTGTTCAAGAAGGTACAGGAATTAAGGAAGAAATATTTTCTATGGAAGGAATCTATCGTTATTCAGTGGACAAGGTGCTGAAGGAGATAGAAGAAGTAGAAAGTTTAGGAATAAAAGCTATTTTGTTATTTGGAATTCCAGAGAATAAGGATGAATTTGGTACGGAAGGTTATACCGAAGATGGAATTATACAAAGGGCTGTAAGAGAAATTAAAAAAGTTTTTCCTCAAATGTATGTTATAACAGATGTATGTATGTGTGAATATACTTCTCATGGTCATTGTGGAATTCTTTTGGAAAATGGATATGTAGATAATGATAAAACACTAGAATATCTAGGCAAAATAGCTTTAAGCCACGCCAGAGCAGGAGCGGATATGGTAGCTCCTTCT
Source organism: Anaerosalibacter bizertensis (assembly GCF_009696605.1). GTDB lineage: Bacteria > Bacillota > Clostridia > Tissierellales > Sporanaerobacteraceae > Anaerosalibacter > Anaerosalibacter bizertensis. The sequence goes on from NZ_VULR01000003.1 coordinate 169,794, forward strand.
GATATGATGGATGGTAGAATAGAATACATTAGAAATTGTTTAGATGAAAATGGATTTGAAACTATTCCTATAATGGCCTATAGTGCTAAATATGCTTCTTCTTTTTATGGTCCATTTAGAGATGCAGCAGATTCATCACCGGCTTTTGGAGACAGAAAATCCTATCAAATGGATCCGGCTAATACAGACGAGGCTATTAGAGAGATTGAATTGGATATAATGGAAGGAGCAGATATAATAATGGTAAAACCAGCCCTTTCCTATCTAGATATTATAAGAAGATCAAAGGATAATTTTAATATGCCTTTAGCCGCTTATAATGTGAGTGGAGAGTATTCAATGCTTAAGTTAGCTGTAAAAGAAGGGCTTCTAGATGAAACAGCTATATTGGAATCTTTACTTTCAATTAAGAGGGCAGGAGCAGATATTATTATTTCATATTTTGCTAAAGATGTAGCTAAAATGTTAAAATAGCTAAAAGGAGTTGATAATGTGAATTTTGATAAGTCAAAAAAAGTATATGAAGAAGCTGTAAAATATATTCCAGGAGGAGTAAATAGTCCTGTTAGAGCCTTTAAATCTGTTGGAGCTGACCCAGTATTTGTTAAAAGTGGACTTGGAAGTAAAATAGAAGATGAGGACGGAAATACTTATATTGACTATATTTGCTCATGGGGTCCCTTAATACTTGGACATTCTAATGAGAAGTTATTAGAAGATATAGAAGACATTTTAAAAAGTGGAATAAGTTTTGGATTACCTACAAAAATAGAAGTAGATATGGCAAAACATATTGTAGATTCATATAATGCTGTAGAAATGGTTAGGATGGTAAACTCCGGTACAGAGGCTACTATGAGCGCCATAAGAGTAGCTAGAGGATATACTGGTAGAGATAAAATAATAAAATTTGAAGGTTGCTATCATGGACATAATGACTGTTTGCTTGTAAAATCAGGTTCAGGAGCTATAACCTATGGAGTACCTACTAGTAGTGGGGTTCCTGCAGATATTGTAAAGAACACTATAGTTTGTAGATATAATGATTTAGAAGATGTTAAGAAGGTTTTTGAAAAATTTGGAGATGATATAGCAGCTATAATAATAGAGCCTATAGCTGGAAATATGGGGTTAGTTCCGGCAAAGAAAGAATTTTTAGAAGGTCTTAGGAATGTAACCAAAGAAAATGGTTCAATACTTATATTTGATGAAGTAATAACAGGATTTAGGGTAAGCTATGGTGGAGCTAGTGAAGTATATGGAATTGAACCAGATATGGCTTGTTTTGGTAAAATAATTGGTGGAGGTTTCCCAGTTGGTGCTTACGGCGGAAAAAGAGAGATAATGGAAATGGTATCTCCAACAGGTCCAGTATATCAAGCAGGTACCCTTTCTGGAAACCCACTAGCTATGCATGTAGGTTATAAAAACCTTAAAACTTTAAGTGAAAATAAAGACATATATAGTGAATTAGAAAAAAAGGCGATTATGCTAGAAGAAGGAATTAAGAAAAATATAGAAGAATTAAATATAGATGCAACCATTGTAAGATTTAAGAGTATGCTAACCCTTTTCTTTGGAAAAGGACCTTTTGAAAACTTTGATGATGTTCAATCCTGCGATACTGAAGTATATGCTAAATATTTTAATGAAATGTTAAGTCGTGGAATAATGCTTCCACCAGCTCAATTTGAATGTATGTTTTTATCTACTGCTCTTACTGATGAAGATATAGAATATACTATTAAAGCAAACTATGAAGCATTAAAAGCTATTAAATAATGAAAAGAGGGATAAAATGAAAAAAGGTATACTTGTAGTTAGCTTTGGAACAACTTATGAAAATACTAGAAAATTATGCATAGAAAGCACTGAAAATAGAATAAAAGAGAAATTTAAAGACTATGAAGTAAAAAGGGCCTTTACTTCCCAAATGGTAATAGAAAGACTAAAAAAGAGGGATGGAATAAAAATAAATAATGTAGAAGAAGCTTTAGAAAATATGATAAATGAGGGATTTGAAGAAATATACATTCAGTCTCTACATATAATTCCAGGACATGAATATGAAAAGATGCATAGACAAATAGATAGTTTTAAAGAAAAATATAATTTTAAGAACATAAAAGTTGGAAAGCCCCTATTATCTGATGAAGAAGATTATGCAGAAGTAGTAGAAGCAGTAGATATTAAAGATTTAAAAGAAAGTGAAGCGATCATTTTTATGGGACATGGAACAGATCATGTTTCTGATAATTGTTATAGTAGGTTAGAAGATAAATTTGGTGAGAAAGGTTTTAAGAATGTATATGTGGCAACAGTAGAAGGAAATGAAACTATTGAAGATATAATTCCTTTGTTGAAAGAGAGAAAAATAGAAAAAGTAAAACTAATGCCTTTCATGTTAGTGGCAGGAGATCATGCAATAAATGATATGGCAGGAAATGAGGAAGATTCTTGGAAAAATAGACTTTTAAAAGAAAGTTTTAAAGTAGAAACTTATGTAAAAGGTCTTGGAGAAAATGAAAAGATAAGGGATATATTCGTATCTCATTTAGATAGTATAATTAAATAAAATTAGGCTTATTTTTAAATTAAAAGAACTTAGATTTTTCTGGGTTCTTTTCTTATTAATAGGTTACATTGTATATTTTAAATACAAATTAGTCTATGATATAATATAGTATTAAATAATAAATTTAATTGGTTTTGTTCTAATTAAATTATACTAATAGAGGTGTATTATGCTAAGTATAGATGATGAGTTTTTATTAGAAAGATCGGGAGATTATAAGTCTTATATAAGGGGAAAACAATATTATTATAACAACAGGGTTATAAATGTGAGATGTGACAAAGATTTAAAATATATTCAAGGAATAGTTGAAGGCAGTCAAAAATACAGGGTAGAACTTTATTTTAATGAATACCATAGTTTAGTTTCTTCTTATTGTACATGTCCTGCATATAAAAAATATTCTGGTGACTGTAAACATATTATCGCTCTTCTTTCCTATATACAAAATTCAAATATATTTAATAGATTCCAAAGAGACAATGAAGAAAACATAAAAAATATAATCGATTACTATAGATTTAACAATGAAAAGGAAGCTATACCTGTAAATGTAGAGTTTAATTATGAATTTAATTTTAATGAATTTGCAGGTATGGATGAAAGTTCTTTTTTAAACTTAAGAATGGGAGAAAAGAAACTATATGTAGTTAAAAATATTAAAAAATTTTTTGAGAGTTTAGAAAACAAAGAGGAGATATATTTTGGTAAAGAATTTACATTTGAACCTGGCAGGCATATATTTAAACCTGAAGATGAAAAAATAATGAGCTTTCTAAAGCTTTTATACGAAAATAATAAAATAGCCAATGCTAGCTATTATGGGAATAGGGGACAAAGTATATTTAAAGGTAAAAGAATTTTATTAACTCAAAGATCTTTAAAAAGTTTTTTTGAACATATGAATAATAGGAAATTCAATGCTTCTATATTGGAATCCCAATACAAAGATACAAATATAGTAGTAAATGATTTATCTATAGATATGAAATTAGAAGAAGAAAATGATGATTTAGTTCTTAAAATGGATTCTTTTGAAAATATAATCCCTCTTACTTCAGATGGTGAATATATTTTTAAAGATGGAAAAATTTATAAGCTTTCTGAACAGTGGAGAAAGAAAATAATGCCTTTATATAATGAAATAAGTTCAAGTAGGAATGAAGTATTGAAGATACCTAACAAATATAAAGAAGATTTCATGTCAGAGGTAATTTTAAATATTAAAGGTTTAGCTAAATTAGATATAGATGAAAAAATAGAAGACTCCATATATAGGCCAGAAATTCAATCTAATATATACTTAGATAAGGAAGAATATATTATAACAGGGAAAGTTGATTTTATATATGGAGATATAACTATAAATCCTTTTAGTTCTAAAAAGTCTAATAAAAATAACAAAATACTTCTAAGGGATATGGAGAAAGAGAGAAATATTCTTAAATTATTAGAAAAGAGTGAGTTTAAAGTTAGAGATGGAGAAATATATATAGATGAAGAAGAAAAAATATTTGATTTCGTATCCAATATTATTCCTGAACTTCAAAAACTATGTAATATATATTATTCTGAAAATTTTAGAACCATAGCACTTAAAGACTCCACATATTTTACAGGAAGTATAAGATTAAACAATGATATTGATATGCTTGAATTTGATTTTGGAATGGAAGGTATGAGCTCTAAAGAGCTTAAAGAAGTATTTAAGGCTTTGAAGGAGAAGAAAAAATACTATAGATTGAAAGACGGCTCTTTTTTGTTATTAGAAAATAAACAACTAGAATATATGGAAGATATATTTGAATATTTAAATATTGGAGAAAAAGATTTTGAAAAAGAAATATTTTCAATTCCTAAATATAGGGCGGCATATTTAGATGATTATTTCAAAGAAAAAGATCTAGGATTTATTGAGAAAAACGTTGATTTTAAAAATTTAGTTGAAGATATTAAAAAACCTGAAGATATAGAATATGAAATTCCTGAAGAATTAGAAAATATTCTTAGAGATTATCAAAAATTTGGATTTAAATGGTTAAAAACCTTATCTAAATATGGGCTAGGAGGAATATTAGCTGATGATATGGGATTGGGCAAGACATTACAAATAATTACCTTTTTATTGTCAGAAAAAAAAGAGAAGGGAGGATGGCCATCTATAGTAGTTGCTCCTACTTCCGTAGTATATAATTGGGAATCGGAAATTGAAAAGTTTGCCCCTAGCCTTAAAGTCCTTGTAGTATCAGGAAGTAAAGCTGAAAGAAGAGAACTTATAAAAGAGATTGAGAAGCAGGATGTAATAATAACATCCTATCCTTTAATTAGGAATGACATTGATGAATATAAAACAATCAAATTTAGATATTGTATATTAGATGAGGCCCAATATATAAAAAACCCGAAATCTTTAAGTGCAAGATCTGTAAAGAAGATAAATGCAAATAATTATTTTGCATTGACGGGCACTCCTATGGAAAACTCTTTAATAGAGTTATGGTCAATATTTGATTATTTAATGCCAGGATATTTATTATCTAATAAAAAGTTTGTAGAAAAATATGAGAAACCAATTACTAGAGAACAAGATGAAAGTGCTCTTAGAGATTTAAATAAGCATATAAGACCATTTATTCTAAGAAGGCTTAAAAAAGATGTGTTAGAGGAACTACCTGAGAAAATAGAACAAAAGATATTAGTAGAGTTGACTAATGAACAGAAAAAGGTATATCTTGCTTATTTACAGGCTATAAAAGGAGAAATAGAAGAAGAAATAGTAGCTAAAGGATTTAATAGGAGTCAAATTAAGATTTTGGCTGGACTTACAAGACTTAGGCAAATCTGTTGTCATCCAGGAATGTTTATGGAAAATTATAATGGACATAGTGGAAAATTAATTTATCTTAAAGAAATAATAAAAGATGCTATAGAAGGAGATCATAGAATACTTTTATTTTCTCAGTTTACCAGCATGTTAAAAATTGTTGAAGAGATGTTAAATGAAAATCATATAGATTATATGTATTTAGATGGTTCTACAAGTATTAAGGAAAGAGGAAGAAGGGTCAAAGACTTTAATAATGGACAAGGAGATGTATTTTTAGTTTCTCTAAAGGCAGGAGGAACAGGTTTGAACTTAACAGGAGCTGATACTGTTATTCACATAGATCCTTGGTGGAATCCAGCAGTAGAAGAACAGGCTACAGATAGAGCTTATAGAATGGGACAAAAAAATACTGTTCAAGTTATGAAGCTTATTACTAAAGGGACAATTGAAGAAAAAATATTTGAACTCCAAGAAAGAAAAAAAGAGATGATAGACAAGGTAATTACAGAAGGTGAAACTTTAGTATCTAAACTTAGCGAAGATGAAATAAAATATTTATTCGACATATAAATATTTTAGGACTTAGAAATTTCTAAGTCCTTTTTCTATGGCTATTTTAGGCATTCCAATTGGCTCAACAACTATTTCTCCAGCATATTTTTCCCCGCTATTTTCTACAAGGCCTTTCTTCAGAAGTTGAAATGTTACAGTTTTATCGGCTTTTATACATGTATTTAAAATTTCTCCAGTATCTGAACTAAGTCCTGATGGAATATCAACGGAAAGTATGAAATTATCGCTTTTATTTATAATTGAAATAGTTCTTTCAAACAGGCCTTCTATATTTCTAGATAGTCCTGTACCGAATATAGCATCTATAACCATTTCAGAAGAGCGTACACTCTTTTGAAGATGCTTTAAATCTTCCCTTTCTAAAATATGATGAATGTGAATATTCATATTCCTAAGAATTGAATAATTAGTGACAAAATCTTTGCTACCATGTCTGACATTTCCAATAACAAAGACATTTACATTTTTTCCTAATACCGATAGGTGTCTTCCAATAGCTAGTCCATCTCCTCCGTTATTTCCAACACCAGCTACAATGGTAAAATTATTATATGAATTTAAGTCTATATTCTTTATTACTTTTAAAGCTGCATTCTCCATAAGAACTATTCCAGGAATTCCTATGGCTTTAATACAAAAGCTATCAATTAAATTCATTTGTTTAGAAGTTACTTTTTCCATTTAAAATCCCTCCTGCAAATATGATTATATCATTAGTTTGTAATGTTTAGTAGTTAAAAACAGTTGGTTGCAATGTAAAATATCTGTAAAACTTAGTCTGGATTGTTAAGTACAATAAAAATGGTGGTATAATCTATAATATGTAGTACTCAACTAGGAAGGTGAAAAATATGTTTACTTTAGAAAATGTAAAATATAAAGATGTTTTACAGATACAAAATCTTAAAATTCACAGTGGAAAAGTAACTGTTATAGTTGGAGAAAGCGGAAGTGGTAAAAGTACCCTTTTGAGACTATTGAATCGTATGGTAAATCCCACTGAAGGGGAAATTTTTTACAATGGAAAAAATATTAGGGAAATAAATCCTGTTAACCTAAGAAGAAAAGTAGTTATGTTACCTCAAAACCCTATAATGTTTCCTGGTACTATTAAGGATAATCTACTTATAGGCTTTAAGTTTTCTGAAAAGCCTTTAGTAGACGATAACAAATTAAGTGAAGCAATGAAAATAGTAAAATTAGATAAAAAACTAGATGACAAGGTGGACAAACTTTCAGGAGGAGAAAAACAGAGAGTGGCACTGTGTAGAACTATGTTACTTGAACCAGAAGTTTTTTTATTAGACGAGCCTTCTTCTGCCTTGGATGAAGGAACAGAAGATATAATTATTAAAAATATTATAGACTATGTTGTAGAAAACAAAAAGACTTTAGTAATGGTAACTCACTCAATAAAAATAGCTGAAGAATATGGAGAAAATATATTAGAAATAGGAAATGGAAAAGTTATAAGAAATGAAATGAGGTGATGAAATGGAAGGTGTAGTTGATCTTAATATATATCAGATGATATCCGCCTATATATTTGTGCTAATATTATTAGTAATAGTTAGATTAAGGGGAATTCCTAGAGAAAAGGAAATAATTATTTCTTCTTTTAGAATGACTATACAATTGATTCTTGCAGGATATGTTTTAGATTATATATTTAAAAGTAGTAGTCCAATTCTAACATTAATAATTATAATGATTATGGAAGTATTTGCAATATATAATACATTTAAAAGGGTTAAATATCCATTGACTAAAGAATTGAAAAAGATTATATCTGTATCTATGTTTTCAGGAACTTTAGTAAGTTTATTTTATTTTTTATTGGTGGTTATTGGAATGAAGCCTTGGTATGATCCAAGATATTTTATACCAATATCTGGTATGATAGTAGGGAACTCAATGACAGGAATATCCTTAGGAACGAAAAATTTAATAGAAGGAATGAACAGCAAAAAAGATTTAGTAGAGACTGCTCTTATGATGGGAGCTACTCCTAAAATGGCATCAAAGGATATTGTAAACAACGCTTTTGATGCATCTATTTTACCAACTATAAATTCTATGGTAGGTATGGGAATTGTATCTCTACCTGGTATGATGACAGGACAAATACTTTCAGGTATATCTCCATTAATTGCAGTAAGATATCAAATAGCTATTATGCTTGGTATAATGGGAAGTGTTTCCTTAACAGTAATAATATTTTTACAATTAGGATATAAAACTTTCTTTACAAAGGATTCTCAACTAAATATATAGAAAAAATACTGCAATGATTATTGCAGTATTTTTTAGTTTATTCTAAATAAACCAAAATCCTTCTAGATTGTTTAAAAAGACCATTAAAAAGAAGGAATTTAGTAACTTTTATAGAAAAGATACTTTAGGCCTATATGAATTACTTGGAGGTATTAAAATGAAAGAAATCATTACATTTTATCCTGTAGAATCAAACAAATTAGTTTTACCAATTCAATACAATCATATGGTTCAAGCTATGATATACAATTTATTAAAAAAAGAACTAGCAACTTTTTTACATGAAGAAGGATTTAAAAATGAAAAAAGGGTTTTTAAAATGTTTTCTTTTTCAAGAATAACTGGAGATTATTTTTTAAACAAAAGAAAAGGAGAAATTATTTTTAAAGGACCAGTTAAATTAACTATATCATCACCTTATAGTAAATTTTCAAATTCTATAGGGAACAATCTATTATCTAGACAGGCTGTAAGACTTGGAAATAATTATTTAGAAGTAAAGCAAGTAACTGTTGAGAAAGAAATAGTAGATAAAGAAGAAATAAATATTAGAACTTTATCACCTATATCTACATATAGTACTCTTTTTAGAAAAGATGGAAAGAAGTTTACATATTATTATAATCCAAATGAAGAGGATTTTTCACAAACTATTAATAACAATTTAAAAAATAAGTATAAGGCCTTTTATTCTGAAGAACTACCTAAAGGAGATATAGAAATAAAACCTATTGGAAAGACAAGAATGTCTATAGTTAAATATAAAGGTTTTATAATAAAGGGTTATACAGGCAAGTTTAATGTTACAGGTCCAATTTCACTACTTCAATTAGCTATAGACACAGGATTAGGCAGTAAAAATAGTCAAGGATTTGGATGTATTGAAATGATTTAGAGATTGAAAAAATAATAATCTTAAAAACATGATAAATCCTATATATACAGCCCTTTATCACTTGATAAACTTTCATATAAATTATATAATTATTTTGAGAGGATATATGAAAAGAGGTGCGGCATGAGGGGGAAAAGGGCTGTATTTTTATTGATAATTGTATCGGTTTTAACTTTAATTTCTTGCAATAATAAGACAATAGAAGAACCAGAAAGTATAGAACTGTATCCAGCTTATAAAAAAGAAGGAAATCAGAAGAAATGGGGTTACCTAGGAAATGACGGTAGTTTTATTATTGAACCTAAATTTGAGCTAACTGAAGAATTTAATGAAAAAGGTTTAGGTAAAATATATTTAGAAGGTAAAATAGGACTTATAGATAAAAATGGGGCAATAGTACTGGAGCCTGTATATGATGCCATAGGAGATATGGAAGAAGGAGTATTTAGTGCTGTAAAAGGTGATAGATATTATATATTAGATATTATGGGGAATGAACTTTTCAATTCTAAAGAATATGTATTTCTAGGGGTATCAAGCGATCAATATATAGTAGCGGCAGAGGAAGATAAAGATGGTAATGTAAAAATGGGATATATAAATAAGAATGGAAAAGTTCTTATAGAACCTAAATACAGTGAAGCTTGGAATTTTAAAAATAATAGAGCTTTAGTTAAAACGGAAAACGATCAAAAATTAATTATAGATAAAAATGGAGATATTATTAAGAAACTTAAATATGAAAATGTGCTTCCAGATGATGAAAATAAAACCTTCGTTTTCTCAGATGAGAATAACCTATTTGGCTATTTAGATGAAAATGGAGATATTCTTGTAGAACCTAGGTTTAAAAATGCGTTTCATTTTAAAGATGGAATGGCTATAGTTAGCTTTGATGATGATTCTAATGATTCGGGAAAATGGGGAGTAATAGATATAAGTGGAAAATTTGTACTCAAGCCAGATTTTACTTATATATCTTATTTAGGCGAGGGACTATTTGCAGTTTCAAAGGACAAAATTGAAGGTAGTGAAATATATGCAAAAAAAGCTATTATAAATAAAGATGGGGAGCAATTAACAGATTTTAAATATTATAATGTAGGAGACAAAATTGAAAATGGCTATATTTCAGTAAGCGATAACAAGAAAACTTTCTTTATAGATATAGAAGGTAAAAAGATGTCTGATCTACCAGAAATAGAAGGGGTAGGACATATAACTTTGAAAGATAGCATAATAAAGGCCTCTATAGATGATAGATTATCATATTATAATAAAAGTGGAAAAGTTATATGGAAAGAGGATAATACATATAAATTAAAGGATAATATTTTAATAAAAGAAAATAAATACAATCCAACCCTTGGTTTAAGCATTTATTATCCTAAGTTAGAGAATCTTGAAAATAAAAAAGTAGAAGAGAAAATAAACAACCAACTTTATAAATTATTTATTAATAATATGGTAGATAAAGTAAAAGAGGAGGAAAAAAATACAACAGTTAAAATAGATTATAAAATAAAAATATATAATGATTTATTAATAGTACAAAAAAATTGTTTTAATTGTAAAATGATAGATGAAAAAATTATCCCAACAGAAGAAACTTATCACATAGATTTAAATACGGGAAATCTTTATGAACTGAAAAATTTATTTAAGCCAAATGTAAATTATGTAAAAAGGTTGACAGATATTATTAGAAATGAAATTGAAGAGAAAGATGGAGAAGGAGAATATTTTTTAGAGGAGTCCAGTGGTATAAAGGAAGAACAAAATTTTATATTATTTAAAGATTATTTACAATTATATTTTTATCCATCTGAAGTAGGAAGTCATACAGATGGTTTTCCAAGATTCAATATACCGTATGAAGAAATAAATGATATATTAGATACTGATTCGAGTTTTTGGAAAGCACTTAATTATACAAAAAAAGGGGATTAAAATTCCCCTTATTTTTTATGTCCATAATTGGTATAATAATATAGCTGAAAGGAGTGAAATATATGGTTAAAAAACGAGATGTAGTAGAAATGAAAATAGATAAGGTTCTCTTTCCAAATAAATCTTATGGATATGTAGATGGGAATAGAATTGACCTTAAAGGCGGAATAGAAGGACAAAAAGTAAGGGCGTATATAAAAAGAAAACGTAAGGATTCTTTCGACGCTAAGATAATAGAAGTAGTTGAAAAATCTCCTTTAGAAATAGATTCTAAATGTCCTCATTTTGGAAAATGTGGAGGTTGTACTTATCAATCTCTTTTTTATGAAGAGGAATTGAAGTATAAGGTAGCCCAAGTTAAAGAATTGTTTGATAGGGAAGGATTAGAGAATATCAACTTTTTAGGAATTGAAAAAAGTCCTAAAGAGTATGAATATAGAAATAAAATGGAATATACCTTTGGAGATGAAGAAAAAGGTGGGCCATTATCTTTAGGACTGCATAGGCGAGGAAAATTCTATGAAATAGTGAATGTGGAAAATTGTAATATTGTAGATAGTGATTTTACAACTATATTAAAAGAAGTGTTAAATTATTTTAAGGAAAAAGAGACTCCATATTATAATAAAAAATTCCATAAAGGTGTTCTTAGACATTTGGTTGTAAGAAAAGCTCTTTCTACTGGAGAAATATTAATAAATCTAGTTACTAGCTCCCAAGGAGAAATAGATTTAAATGAGCTTTTAGAAAGAATAAATAGTGTAGAACTAAAGGGAGAAATTGTAGGTTTTCTTCACACTACTAATGATAATGTGGCAGATGCAATAAAAGTTGATAAATTGGATTTAATATATGGTAGAGATTATATTATAGAAGAAATACTAGGACTTAAATTTAAAATATCACCATTTTCCTTTTTTCAAACTAATACTTTTGGAGCTGAGAAACTATATTCAATAGTTAGAGAATTTGCAGGGGATATCGATAATAAGATAGTGTTTGATTTATACTCAGGAACTGGTACTATAGCCCAAATAATGGCACCTGTAGCTAAAGAAGTTATAGGAATTGAGATTGTAGAAGAAGCAGTAGATATGGCAAGGAAAAATGCAAAGTTAAATAATCTGTCAAACATAGAGTTCATAGCTGGTGATGTACTAAAAGAAGTAGGAAACCTTAAACAAAAACCGGATTTAATAGTTATAGATCCGCCAAGAGAAGGAGTAAACCCTAAAGCAATAGGAAAAATAATAGATTTTTCTCCAGAAAACTTTGTCTATGTATCCTGCAATCCAGTAACATTGGTCAGAGACTTAAAAGAGTTTATAAATAGAGGATATAAAATAGATAAAATGAAATTAATGGACATGTTTCCAAAGACACCTCACGTTGAGTGCGTAGTATTGATGTCAAGGGTAGAGAAATAGGACTAATCAAAATACTGATAAATAAAGGGTTTCCTGACATTGCATTTTTTCTCGGCAACTTTGTCGAGAGATTAATGTCAGAAAACCCTTATTTTTATTCTTTGAGTAAACATATCAACTACCATGAAAGTGATAGGGGTTGAGTTGATAGGTTAGATTTTTTATAGGGGTTGAGGAGACAGGATAGATGTAAACTTCTGTTTAATTTTCCTCACTGTTTTCTATTTCTTTCAATGATACCCCGTCTTTCGTTTTCCATTCTACCAGTCCATTTACATGGCCCCCGATGACAAAAGCAGCAGCATATGATGGACTACGGAATAAGATATTTTCTTGAAGAATTCCATTTTCATCTATTTTGGCTCTTTGCCTACGTTCTTTAATACCTGGCGGAATACTCTCAGAATCTATAGTTTCAATATGACTACCTTGTAAGACAACAAAGCCTTCGTTTGTACGCTTACAGCTTGCCTCAATTACTTGTCCGCTCTTACGACTTTTTCGTTTCATAAAGAGAAGCAATTCTTCTTCAGGAACCTCCTCAGTGATAGCTGCTTGAGGTTTATCTGTTAGAGGTTCAAATAATTTGTGCCCAAGAGCGCCCATTATAATCTTAGCGTAATCAATGAACTCTTCAAGTTCACTTTCTTTTTCCTCAGTTATATTTCCGGGAGAAGGATCATTTCCGTTTTTCACGACATACCGATTTGCCTCAATTGCAAGCCTACAAAATCGGTTCTCAAGGTAACTAATCTCTGTAGGACCAAATGAATTATTGGATGTAGTAAATATAACAGCCTCTGTCCAATAATCTTTATCAGGATTTCGCTTATGTTCTATCAACCGACATAGAAGACCCTCACCATTTTTTCGTACTCCAGCTTGACCAATATACACTATATTGTCATCCGTTTGATCGGAAGTGCCAAATAGGAAGTAAACACCTGACATGTCAACACTTTTTTGGACAGTTTTTTACCGAACAATATATTTAAACTTTCTTGAATTTATTTGCAAGTCTAAGATTATTTATTTAATCCCGTCAAGGGTAAATAAACTCGCTATCGCTCGC
>NZ_VULR01000030.1 GCF_009696605.1 Anaerosalibacter bizertensis
ATAACAGTTTCGTTTTTTAAGCCAATAATTATTGGTTTATTAGGTGTGCATTTTTTTATTATTAATTTTTCCAAAAAACATTAAATATTATTTTGCTAAAATCTATTGACTTTAATTAGCTGGTCTTTTATTTATAGATTTTATAATTATATCCATGGCATGTCCATGGATATATAGTACTAAAGCCAACAGTACACTATTTAAATGCAATTAATATGCCAAATGTAGGATAATAAAACTGTGAGATTTATTCAGAATATTTCAAAATGTTTTTCCTTTTTTATGGAAAGTAATTTGTTACCAAAGACCTTTATGCTCGAAAATTCATAGTTTTTAGAGTTTTTTAGTTTTGTTTGGATTTTTGCACTAATTCCCAAACCTCGAAATAACTAGATACTTATATTTTATCTATTCTTTTGATAATTGCAATAGCAAGTTGCCCTTAAAAAATAAAAAAGCCAGGTTTGAAGGCCTGGCTTTTAAATTCATTAGATATTTTTTATATTATAAAACTAATATAGAACTAGCAATATAGAAGTATATAAATAAACTTAATGCATCTACTATTGTTGTAATAAGTGGTCCTGCCATAATAGCAGGGTCAATTTTCATTTTTTTAGCTAGTATTGGAAGTAACCCTCCAATAACTTTTGATATCATTACAGTAACAACTAAAGTCATTGAAACTGTCAATGCAATTTTAAAATCAACTTTTTCTAAATAATATATTCTTAGGAAATTAACAACTCCTAAAACCAAACCTACAATAATACTTATTCTAAATTCTTTCCATATAACCTTGCCTGCATCCTTTAGTCTAATATCTCCTAATGCTAAACCCCTTATTACTAAAGTAGAAGATTGGCTTCCTGAGTTTCCACCGGTATCCATAAGCATAGGTATAAAGGAAGCTAAAAGTACTGTAGATTGAAGTACACTTTCATACCTTCTTATAATACCTCCTGTAAATGTAGCTGAAACCATAAGGACCATGAGCCAAATTATTCTATGTTTTGCCAAAGTAAAAATATTGGTTTCAAGGTATTTTTCTTCTGACGGAGACATAGCTGCCATCTTTTGAAAATCTTCTGTAGTCTCTTGGTCTATTACTGCCATTATATCATCAACAGTTATGATTCCAGTAAGCCTATTTTCTTTATCAACTACTGGAAGAGCTAAAAATCCATATCTTTTAAACAAGTCTGCTGCCGTCTCTTGATCATCATGGGTATTTACAAATATTACTTCTTCATTCATTATATCTTCTATCTTTTCATTTTCTTCACTTACTACTAGTTTTCTTAGTGATACCAAGCCCTCTAACTTCCTATTAGAATCTGTTACATAACAAGTATAAATTGTCTCTTTTGTAAGTCCTATTTCTTTTATATGATCTAAAGATTCCTTTACGGTCATTTCTTTCTTAAGGTCCACATATTCTATAGTCATTAAGCTACCAGCTGAATCTGGTGGATAGTTTAAAAATTGGTTTATAAGTTTACGTTCTTCATAATTAGAATTTAACAATATTTTCTTTACTACATTGGCAGGCATTTCTTCCAATAAATCTATCATATCATCAAAATTTAACTCATCTACAATATATTGCAATTCTTTATCTGTAATACAAGCTATAATTTCTTTTTGCTTATCTGCCGGAAAATAAGAGAAAACATCAACTGCTATATCCTTAGGAAGCATTCTAAAAAGCATTAAAGCTGTAGTAATGTCTATTTCTTCAAGTACTTCTGCTATATCTATAGCATTCATCTGAATAAGGTCTTCTCTAAGCTGTATATATTCTTTATTCTCTAATAGTTTTTCAAATCTTCTTTCGTCTATTTTCATTTTTTGTCCCTCCTTTAGAAGAACTACAATCAGAGGTAATGACTATAGTTCTTTCCTTACTATTCAATTCTTGCATCAATTTCATCCGTCTACATAAGGGTCCAGAATCCATAATCATCACCTCTTTCTTATTAAAAGTCTTCCTCAGGAATAAACATTATATCATATTATACTTATAGGGTATGATACTTTACATATTTTTTCAAGAAATTTTTAATTTTTTTTCACTATTTTTTCACCAATTTGTTTATAAATCTTTCCTATATCTGAATTTAAATCACTTGTTAATATAACACCTTTGTCACTTCCTACCCTTATCTCTTTAAGAAGAGGAATTTCTCCTAAAAAGTCTACTCCTAGTTCTTTGCTTAAGTTTTCTCCTTCTCCACTGCCAAATATATAGTGCTTTTCATCACAATTATCACAGATGAAATAAGACATATTTTCTATAACTCCAACTATTTCTGTATTAGTTTTATTAGCCATAATCCCTAACCTTTTTGCCACACCTTTAGCCGTAATTTGTGGTGTAGTAACTATTAAAAACTTCGCTTCTTTAACTTCTTGCATAATATTTAAAGGTATATCCCCAGTTCCCGGTGGCAAATCCAATAATAAGTAATCCAATTCTCCCCAATACACTTCTGTTAAAAATTGATTCAATATTCCAGAAAGTACAGGACCTCTCCAAACCAATGCTTCATCTTCTCCTACTAGATTTCCCATGGACATAACTTTTACCCCTTCTATTTCTACTGGGATAATAGTTCTTTCATCTATTGCTGTAGCCCTTTCTTGTTTTATCCCCAATATTTGAGGAATACTATAGCCTAATATATCAGCATCTATTAGACCTACCTTATAACCCATATGGCTTAAAGTAACAGCTAAGTTTGCAGTTACTGTGGACTTTCCTACCCCACCTTTTCCACTTCCAATGGCTAATATAGTTGTATTTTCAAAAGAGTTAAGACTTTCGGGTTGTCCAAAAAGCTTGTCTTTTTCTTCTTCTGTCATTTCACCAAACTTAACTTCTACACTTTTTACACCTTCTAGGGAAGAAATTTCTTTTATAATATCATCTTCCATTTTATTTTTCATAGGACAACCTATGGTAGTTAAAGCAACTTCTATTTTAACATTCCCATCTTCCTCTAAAATATTTTTTATCATATTCAATTCAACTAAATTTCTATTTAGCTCTGGGTCATAAACTTTTTCCAAGGCTTTTACTATCTGTTCTTTATCCATCTAAATCATCTCCTTTTAATATTTTCTTCCCACATATAATTATATCCTACTAATTATATAATTAAATGGGTTTTTGCCCAAAAAACAAAAAAGATAGGCACTGCCTATCTTTTTGCTTTAACAAGTAGAACCTCCTCTTCCAACACTTACTTGGAAGCCTCTTCTTAGCCAACTATCTGAATAATCTATTGTAAAATCACTAAAGTTATTAGCCATGTCTTCATCTAATAAAAACGTAAAGTCTTCTACTTGAACTTTTTTATCTCCATCTTTTTGCTCATCCAGAGCTAAGCCAAAACTTGGCCCACCTCAACCAAAACCCGCTATATAAATTCTAAGTGATTTACTTAAATCATTCTTTTTTTCCAAAAACTTTTTAAGCTCTTTTGACGCTTTATCAGTTATTTCTATTGACATAATAACCCTCCTTATTTTCATTGTAATTTACTTATACCCCATATAGGTATTTATAAGCACATTCTATATTATTACTTTAAATAAGTCAAGTTTTTTATCCTGGCAATAAAAAACTGTCTCAAAATAATATATTATTTTGAGACAGTCTCCTTACTACATTGCACGTCCAGGGATTATAGCATCCAGTATACCAATAACTAAGGCACCAATTATAGCTCCCCATACTGATATATTAAATCCTGGGACAATAAACTTTGTAACGTATAAAATGATTGCAGCTACAATAAAACCTGTAAGCCCCCTTCCAAAAGGCGAAGCATCCACCCCTGCAACCTTTTGAACTAAATAATCAAGAAGCGCAATAACAACAGATGCTAAAATAAGACTCCAAAGCCCATTAATTCTAAATCCAGGAGTCAGTAAAGCTGCTATCCCAACTACTATAGCTGTAACAAGAATTCTTAAAAGTATCTCACCTAATGCACTAGTATTGTCATCTTTGGTTCTAGTGTCTCTATTTCTATCTTTATTATTATCGTTATTATCCATAAAATCACCTCCTTTTATAATGGTCTCCATTATATTTTTTTTTATGCAAATTGGTTAATTTTTTAAAAAAATATAATGATATAATAAGACTACAAAGGGTATAAAATATATGTTAAGATACTCTTAAAGTATTTTTAAAGGAGGAGTTAAAAAATGGAAATAACTAAAGATATGCTTATTGGCGAATTAATACGTCAAAAGCCAGAAGCTGTAGAAACTCTTATGAGATTTGGCATGGGATGTGTTGGTTGTCCATCAAGCCAAATGGAATCTTTAGAAGAAGCAGCTATGGTTCATGGTTTAGATCTTAATGAGCTTTTAAAAGCTTTAAACCAATAAAAAAACAAAAGGGGCTGTTTCAAAATAAACAACCCATAAAATAAAAACAGGTCAAAGAGCACTGGCTCTAAGACCTGTTTTTTAGTATAATTTATCTGCAATGAAAAACCATACTAAATTTAATCATAAAGCAAAAATCAAAAAAATGCAACTATCTTTTAGTTTTGATTTGACTAATAATTTTGATATGGATGACGAGGTTTTCCTGGTGCACAATATTATTGAGGAGATGAATTTAAGTTTTTTAACTAGTGCCTACT
>NZ_VULR01000031.1 GCF_009696605.1 Anaerosalibacter bizertensis
AGTAGGCACTAGTTAAAAAACTTAAATTCATCTCCTCAATAATATTGTGCACCAGGAAAACCTCGTCATCCATATCAAAATTATTAGTCAAATCAAAACTAAAAGATAGTTGCATTTTTTTGATTTTTGCTTTATGATTAAATTTAGTATGGTTTTTCATTGCAGATAAATTATACTAAAAAACAGGTCTTAGAGCCAGTGCTCTTTGACCTGTTTTTATTTTATGGGTTGTTTATTTTGAAACAGCCCCTTTTTATATGGGTATTTACTGTTTTAGCTATCACAAAAATTTAGAATGTGCATAAGAATGAAATAGAAATATATACCTGCAAATTGAGCCAATATCATAAGGAAGGGATTAAAATGGTGAATAATAAAAATAATGGACCTGTAAATAAATCATTAGAAGGGGCAATTAAAAAAATTTTTCGAAGGAAAGAAAAAATTAACAAAGGCAAAATACCAATGGAATGTGTACCTGTAAATAAAACTATTAAAAGAAAAACTTCTGATATAGTAAAGCCAGGAGTTTCTATTATAGTTTCTACTAATAGAAAGGATGCATTAAACAATATTTTATCAAATTATATTAGACAAAATTATGGGAAAAAAGAACTTATTATTGTTATAAACAACAATGACATAGAATTAGAAAAATGGAATAAGAAAACAGAGAATATTAAGGGTGTAAAGGTTTTTGAACTTGATGAAAAATTTTCTCTTGGTAGATGTTTGAATTTTGGAATATCAAAATCTAAATATGAATATATAGCTAAATTTGATGATGATGACTATTATGGCCCTAAATATATTGTTGACTCGTTGAAAAAGTTTAAAACTATAAATGAATTGACACTTATGTCGGGACATATGGAAGAAAAATATACAAATTTTGTATCAGGATCTACTATGATCTTTAAAAAAGAAATATTTAATAAAGTTCGATTTTCAGATGTATCTATAGCAGAAGATGTAGAATTTTGTAGAACCTGTCTTAGAAATAGAATAAAGATTTATTCTGGCAATAAGTATCACTATTTATATATAAGAGAGCATTCAGAAAAGGATCATACTTGGCAAATGAAAAACGAAGATATAAGAAAAAAATATTGTAAATATGTAGGGAATTTCCCTGATATCAAAAAAGCTACTGATTATGTATTATCTAATTAATAAAATAAATAGCCCTTCTTAATTTATGCAAATTGAGAAGGGTTAAAATATGTCTAATTCTTTATATTTTTAAGATTTCTCTAAATTCCTCTGTAGACGTTTCTGGATAGATTCCTATTCTTTTTAATTGAAAAACATCATCAAAAGGTTTTATATATCCTTCTATAGTTGAAAAGGCCATTGAAAACCTTACTTCTTTTAATATTTCAATTGTTTCTGAATTATATTGGCCATAAGGATAAGAAAAATATTTTGTATCTAACAATTTCATACTTTTCTTTAAATCTTTAATAATTATATCTTTTGGTCTAGAAATTAAATAGCTATTCATATTGGAATCTAAAAAATGAAGATTGTGGGTGTGGCTAGCAAATTCAAAAATATCTCTGGAATTTTTAATTTGTTTCCAATTTAAAAAGGAATGTTGTAGTGTATTTTTATTTGTTATTAGAAAGACTGCTGCATTTAAATTATATTTTTTTAGTATTGGGTAGGCATATTTATAAGTTTCTTTATATCCGTCATCAAAGGTAAGTAATACAGTCCTTTCTGTAAACTGGGTTTGACCTTTTACATACTGCTCCATTTCTCCTAAGGTAATGGTATTGAATCCTTTATCATGCAAAATTTTCATTTGCTCTTCAAATTTTTCAGTAGAAATAACATAAGGGTTGTTCTTATGTTTAGTTTCAGCTTCTTTAGAAATTTTATGGTACATTAAAGTACAAATCCCATTTCCATGATTTTGCAATTATACTTCTCCTCTCTAAAATAATATATAAAGTTTCTAATTTTAATAATATGTTTTTATTTAAAATTTGTTACATTAATAAATGAATCAAGAATATGAAGAAAATTTTTATCTCTAGAAATTACTTTAGATTTTCTCAATAGATCTTTGTTTTTTATACTCCAAGTATGATTCCAATTAGAATTTCTTATATATAGGTAGTGGAACTTATTAGTAGAATAGATTTTAAATCCTTTATTAATGCAATCTTTACAAAAATACATATCTTCTCCTAAATTTTTATTCCTAAATGAAATTGTATTTAATAAGGATTTTTTGAAAAACATAGTTGCACCTTCTACTCTATAGACATATCTATTATCTTTATTTATATTTTTAAGGGCTAAAATTTTTTCATCTTGGAAGAAAACAAAGGTAGTGGATTTTCCTATTAAATCTGCTTCTGTAAATTTAAAAGCTTTTAATGAATCTGAAGTATATAAAGGCCCATAGTAGTCATCGTTATCAAATTTAGCTATTATATCATAACTACTTTTTTCAACACCATAATTTAGGCACTGACCTAGGGAAATTTTTTCATCTAATTGATAAATATTTATATTTTTATATTTCTGAGTTGCTTTTTTCCATAGGTCAATTTTTAAGTTATTATTGTTCAATATAATTATTAATTCTTTTTTTTCGTGAGTTTGTCTATTGTAGTTATTTAATATATTTTCCATAAAGCCTTTTTTATTTGTACAGCTTATAATAGATACCCCATTGTTTTTAATATCTATATTTTTATAAATATGAGAACTTATTTTTAATTCAGTAGATTTGTTAACAGGGTGTAAAATATTTTTATTCATTTTTCCTCCTTAAATATATGTTTTTAATAAAATTAGAAGTAACTAATATAAAAATTATAAATATATTTATATTAGAGAGGTGAAGTAAATGAGAGAAGAAAAATATTATATAGTTATTCTTGAATCCAAAAATCATGCGGTACAGCTTATTTATATATTAGAAAATTTAGGGTATAAAAGATTTCGGCTTATTTCTGCACCTTGTCAGATTCGAGCTGGTTGCGACTTTGGAATAGAGTTTAAAAACTTAAGTGATTTAAAGATAATTAAGAATGAAACTAATAGATTAAATACAAAGATCAAAGGGATATATAGTATAGAAAGAAAAAATAAAAAGAAAATTATAAGAAAATTGAACCATCTTATTTGAAGAAATTTGATAATTTTGTCATAAGATTATTTTTTTCCTGATCATTATGGCTGTTTTTAAAAGCTTCTTTTAATAGATCTATATCTTTTTCTATGTTATTTATAGTTTCTGATATACTTTTAGTTAACTTATATATTTCTGATATTAAATCTTCTTCAGATTCAGAAATATTGTTTCCTTTTTCAAAGTTAACTTTTTTCTTTTCAGAACTATTTTTTTTGTAAGATTTATCTGAATAGAAAGTTATTTTATCATTTATTTTACAATATAAATGATTTTTTTTACCTATACTATATTCGTCTAAGGAATTAGAAGAATAACTTAATAACCAAAGATCTTTATTTATTTCATAAGAATTTTTAGATTTAAACCATGAAAGCCCATAATCCTTTGAATACAAATAGTGAATTTTATTATTTTTAATAAATATGATTTTTAAGATTCTATTATCTTCAAGTGCTATAGGAATAAAATCTAAATTGCTTATAGTAGGTAATTTTATTTCTTTCCATTTATATCTATCTTGTCCTAGAGGTGCAAATTTTTTATAGTTTAGAATATAGTCTTTAGAATTTAATGAAGACCAGATTATATGTATATTAGATTTTGAATCTACAAATAAATAGGGAAATAAATTATTAACATTAGAAGATGATATTTTTTCAGGAATTTGATTCCATTTTTTTATAAAAGAATTGTAAAATGTATAATACACATGATTTAAACTTTTTTCTTTAGCACTAAAAACCAAATGAATGTTTCCCATATTATCATAATCTATATAGTATGGATTAGGTAATTTTTCAGAAAGGAAAGTATTTACCCTTATTTTAGTCCAATTATTTTTAGTTCCAATTAATTGTTCAATAGTCCAAAGATTTTGATTTATTAAATTAGCATATGTATAGAAAATATTGATTTCGTTGTTTATAATATATATATTTAGATATTTATATATATTAGATTGAGTGTCTAGTTTTTTTATAAAACTTTTTAACCATTTTCTTTCATTATATAAATAATAAATTAAGTTACCATCCTTTAACAGAAAAATTATATGTATCTTATCTTCACTATCAATATTAGCAGCAAAATCTAATACTTCTTCTTGCATTATTGGAGTTTCTTTTGTAAGTATATTATATTCATCATATTTATTTAAAATTAAGTGTTTTTTTTTGTCAATATATATATGATATTAGAGTTTCCCCATTTTTTTAGGAAATTTAAAATTAGTCCTTGTGGATAAGGTAATTGCCAATTATATATCTATCCACAGATTTAAGTTTTTGCATAAAAATAAGTAAAATAGCCCTTTATTTTGA
>NZ_VULR01000032.1 GCF_009696605.1 Anaerosalibacter bizertensis
TGCTATACCTAAAATTAGACTAAGAAAAATATATTTGAATTTATAGAAACTTAGGTACTTCAGTTGTTAACTTGAACATAAAAAAAGAGGCATTTCATAACTGATAAATCAGTTATGAAACAGCCCCTACTATCTAGGAATAAAGCCAACCTTTTTATATACTTTTCTCAATGTTCTTCTAGCTACTCTCTCTGCTTTTTCTGCCCCTCCTCTAGATACTTCCTCTAGATAATCTTTGTTCTTCATATAATCATCATATTTTTCTTGAAGAGGTCTTAAACCTTCTATAATTACTTCAGCTAAATCTTTCTTAAACTGTCCATATCCAGTACCTTCATATTTGCTTTCAATTTCTTCAATAGAATTTCCACTAAAAGCAGAATATATATTTATTAAGTTTTTAACTCCTGGTTGTTCATCACTATATTTAACCTGACCTAAGGAATCCGTTACTGCCCTTTTTATCTTCCTGTTTATAATATCTGGACTATCTAATAAAAGAATATATCCATTTTCGTTGTCATCAGACTTAGACATTTTACTTTCTGGATTTTGAAGACTCATAATCCTTGCTCCTACCTTTTTAATCAATGGATCTGGAACTTTAAATGTTTCACTATATCTGTTATTAAACCTTTCAGCTAAATCCCTTGCTAACTCTAAATGTTGCTTTTGATCTTCTCCTACAGGCACTAAATCTGTCTGATATAAAAGTATATCAGAAGCCATCAATACAGGATAGGTAAATAGGCCTGCATTTAAATTTTCTTCACTTCTTTTAGACTTCTCTTTAAACTGTGTCATTCTACTAAGTTGTCCCATATAAGACATTGTATTCAATACCCAAGTAAGTTCAGTATGAGCACTAACATGGGATTGAATAAATATAGTGGATTTTTCTGGATCCAACCCACTAGCTAAATATAGTGCAAGTAAATCTAAAGTATTCTTTCTTAAATCCTTTGGCACTTGTGGTACAGTTATAGCATGAAGATCGACTATAGAATAAAAACAATTATAATCATCTTGGAGATCTATCCAATTTCTAATAGATCCTATATAATTTCCAATAGTTAATGCTCCCGAAGGTTGTACTCCACTAAATACCGTCTTTTTCTCTTCCATAAAAAAACCTCCCAATTCTAATTTATATAAATAAAAAAACCTTCCATCTCAAAAAGAGACGAAAGGTAGCTTCCGTGGTACCACTCCAGTTGGCTAATAAGCCCACTCTAATCTTTAACGGTGATAAGCCGTAAAATCCTACTTTATTTCAGATTTCATCTCCCAAGTCCATTCAATATAAGAGTATCACTAAGTTTCCACTACCCTTAGCTCCCTATAGACCTTTCTTATATCTACTACTCTTGGTCATAGATTTCATATTTACCTATTATTATACATTATATATAACTTTTTAAAAAAGTAAATAGTATTATTTGTATTTTAATCTAATACTAAACTTAATATATAAGCATATGATAATGGATTTTTACTTATTTCTTCTCCAAAAACGTATAAGATTTCCTCAGCCCTATCTTTCAAACTTTTATTACCTGTTATTTTAAACAATTTCATCATATTCAAAGCAGCTATAGAATTTCCTGAAGGAATTGCTCCATCATATATACTCTTAGGCCTTATGACAAGCTTCTCTCCATCACCACCAGATAAAAACAATCCCCCGTTTTTATCATCCCAAAACAATTCTAACATATCTCCATTTAACTCTAAGGCCTTTTCAAGATAGCTTTCATTCTTTGTTGACTCATATAATTCAATAAGCCCCCATGTAAAGAAAGTATAATCTGGTAGTAGTCCTAAGTTATAACCTTCCCCTTTAGAGTAAGTAGATAGAAGCCTTCCATCTTCCCTAGATAAGTTTTTTAATATAAAATTACAAGCCTTCTCTGCCCTATTTATATACTCTTCTTTTTTTAAAAGCCTACCACTATAAGCGAGAGAGGCAATCATAAGTCCATTCCAAGAAGTAAGAATCTTTTCATCCCTATGAGGATGAACCCTTTTCTCTCTATAGTTAAATAGCTTTTGTCTAATACCTTCTACCCTTTCAAAAGTTCCTTCATCTATAAAATATAAGTCCTTCCCTATTAAGTTAGGAATATTTTTCCCTTCAAAATTGCCTAATTTAGTTATATCATAGAAACTAGAAATAAATTCTCCATCCTTTTCTCCTAGTACATCAATTATTTCATTATAATCCCAAACATAAAACTTTCCTTCTACCCCTTCTGAATCTGCATCTAATGCGGAGTAAAATCCTCCATTTTCTGAAGTCATATCTCTAAATACAAATTCATATATTTTCTCAGCTATTTCTTTATACATTAGTTCTCTAGTTATTCCATAAGTTTTTGAATAAGCTATTCCCAGTAATGCATTATCATAAAGCATTTTTTCAAAATGGGGAACAAGCCATTTTTCATCTACAGAATATCTGCAAAATCCAAATCCTACATGGTCGAATATTCCGCCTTTATACATACTATCTAAAGTAACTTTAGCTATATAAATAGATTCATTATCATTATTTCTTACTCCATAGTCTAATAATAAAAATATATTTTGGGGTATAGGAAATTTAGGTCTTCTTCCAAAACCTCCATATATTCTATCGAAAGTATTTTTCAATTCTTCAATTGCTTCCTCTGGTTCTGCTTTTCCTACTTTTCCCTCTGAATATGTAAGATAAGAATTTTCTATTGCATTTAATATACGATTACTTTCTTCAATTAACTCATCCTTACTTTCCCTCCATAAATCATTCATTTTATTCAATATTTCAATTAACCCAGTATATCTATAGCTTGATTTTTTAGGAAAATAGGTTCCAGTATAAAAAGGCTTCCCATTGGGAGTGGTAAATACATTAAGTGGCCAACCTCCACTACCTGTTAATGCTTGGGCAAAAGTCATATATACTTCATCAATATCTGGTCTCTCTTCCCTATCCACTTTTATAGGTATAAAATATTTATTTAAAAGTTCTGCTACTTCTTCATCTTCAAAAGATTCTTCAGCCATCACATGACACCAATGGCAAGTAGAATAACCTATAGATAAGAATATAGGTTTGTCTTCTTTTCTAGCCTTTTCAAAAGCTTCATCTCCCCATGGATACCATTGTACTGGATTGTATGCATGTTGAAGTAAGTATGGAGACTTTTCATAAATTAATTTATTTGGAGTACTATTATTATTTACATTCACAAAATCAGATCCCTTCCTTATATCCTGTTATATAGATTCTACCCATGATAGTAGGGAGATATGCTAAAAATAATATTTTTTCAACTTGACTTTCTAACTATATTGTATTAAACTAGTGTAAAATAAGGATAAATTCAATGCGTAGAAATAGTAATTAACTAAGTGAGATTTCAGCGAGTCGGGGATAGTGAAAGCCTGATATTAGCTTGTTAATGAATGGGTCTACAAGAAACTTGATGAAATGAAAAGTTCAGAGTAGTCAATGTCGGGGATTTCCCGTTATAGGAATAGGATATCAAATCGTAAGATTTCGTATCTGTAGAGAAGGGCTGTCAAATGATAGCCTAAAGGTGGTACCACGAAAATATGTCTTTCGTCCTTTTTACAAGGATGAAGGACTTTTTTTATACAATTTATTAATTAGAAAATGAAGGTGGTGAGTAGTATGTTGTGAACTGAAGAAAGTGACTGGAAATATAAAAGAATAGAACAAAATAAGGAGGATATTATTATGAAATTGAAAAACAATATTTTCACAGCATTACTATTAACCATAGGATTTATTTTGCATCAGATTACACCTGGTATATTAGGAGGAATGAAATTTGACTTTTTATTGTCATTCATCTTCATATCCATATTTTTAAATAGTACGTTTAGGAATACTATGCTAACAGCATTATTAGGTGGTATACTTTCTGCTATGACTACCACCTTTCCAGGGGGACAAATACCTAATTTAATTGACAAATTAGTTACATGCTTAATTTTATTTATCATTATTAAAGGTATTCAGCATTTTAAACTCAATTCTTTTATAGTAGCTCTGATTAGTGGATTAGGAACTTTTATAAGTGGAACAACATTTCTAATATCTGCCCTTTTAATTACTGGATTGCCTGTGCCATTGAAAGTTTTAATGATAACTGTAGTTCTACCTACTATACTAATCAATGGAGTAGGAACTGCTTTTCTTTATGGAATAATAAAAAGAGCATTAAAACTATCGGGAGTTACTGTAGATAATTTCAATGCTTGATTATATAGATTAGATAGGCTATACTAAATAGGACAACTAAATTCCGAACAATGATATAATATAAAATATAAAGAATTGGGAGGAATTAAAATGGCAAAAAGGTATACGGAAGATTTCAAAAAACAAATAGTTAGCCT
>NZ_VULR01000033.1 GCF_009696605.1 Anaerosalibacter bizertensis
CCTTTTTCTCCAAATATACTTAAAGTTTCTTCTAAGTTTTTAGGATATACACAAGCACTTCCTTCAACTATTCCTATTGAGCCATTTTTAAATCTAATAAGTATTGCCCCAAAGTCTTCCATCTCTATATCTCTTAAAAATGTATCCCTTTCCGCATAAACTCTTTCTACTTCTGAGCCCATCATCCATTGAAGAAGATCTATATTATGAATACATTGATTCATTAATGTTCCACCATCTAATTTTTTTGTCCCTCTCCACGCAGCCTGTTTATAATAATCATCATTCCTATTCCAAAGTATCCTAGCTGTTCCATTGATTATCTTTCCGAATCTTCCTTCTTCTATGGCCCTTCTCAATTTTTGTATTGGAGGATTGAACCTATTTTGATGACATACTCCAAGCTTCAAGTTTTTTTCTTTAGCTAGTCTTATCATTTCATCTGCCTCAGCAGAAGATAATGCCATAGGTTTCTCTACTAATACATGTTTACCTGCATTTAGACAGTCTATAGCATGTTTTGAATGATATCCACTTTCTGTGCAAATTGCTACTACATCTATATCTTCTTTTTCCAACATTTCTTTATAATCTATATATTTTTTAACTTCTTTTTTTAAACCCATTTCTTCTAAAGATTCATAATATTCTTCTACATCCTTGTCCATCTTTTCAGGTATAATATCACAAACTGCCACAAGCTCAGCTTCCTCTGAATTATTTACTAAAGCTTCTATATGTTTATGTGATATTCTTCCACATCCAATTATTGCAAATTTAAGCATCATACCACTCCCTTATAGTAACTCTATGTTTTCTCTATTCTCAACTTCTTTCATAGCATTTTTTGTATCAAATATAAATTTAGAATTAACTTGTACAAAATCATAGTCAATACTCGTATGTGCTGTTGTTATTACTACTAAATCAGCATTTTTAAGTGCTTCTTTACTAAGTTCTTTTATACTTTCCTTTGATTTTCCTTTATAATTATAGCTTTCAACATAAGGATCATAATATTTTACTATAGAACCTTCTTTTTCAAATCCCTCTATTACTTTTAGTGCAGGGCTATGCCTTATATCATCTATGTCTTGCTTATAAGCTACTCCCAGTACTAATATTTTAGAACCATTAAGGGATTTTTTAAATCTATTTAATATTTTTGAAGCTCTTTCTACAACATAATAAGGCATATTATCATTTATTATTCCTGATGTTTCTATTAACTTTGTATGGTAATCATATTCTCTTACTTTCCACGCTAAATAATATGGATCAAGAGGTATACAATGTCCTCCTAATCCTGGACCTGGATAGAAGGCTTGGAATCCATAAGGCTTTGTCTTTGCAGCATCTATTACTTCCCAAACACTTATTCCCATTTTTTCGCAAATTATGGCCATTTCATTAGCCAATCCAATATTTATATTTCTATACGTGTTTTCAAGCAATTTCTCCATTTCAGCCACTTTTGGTGAAGATACCTCATGTACACATCCATCTAAAACTGATCTATACATTACTGCTGCAACTTCTGTAGAATCCTTACCTAATCCTCCTACTACCTTCGGAGTATTCTTTGTTTTATATAGCTTGTTGCCTGGATCTACTCTTTCTGGGGAATATGCTAGAAAAAAATCTTTACCACATTTTAATCCTGAACCTTCTTCTAAAATAGGTAATATAAGTTCTTCTGTAGTTCCTGGATATGTTGTACTTTCTAACACTACAATAGAACCTCTTTTTAAATGTTTTGATATTTCAATAGTTGAAGATTTTACATAACTAATATCTGGTTGTTGATATTGATCTAGTGGGGTCGGTACACATATGGCTATAAAATCTGCATCTTCAACAATCGAAAAGTCTGTAGTTGCAGATAGTAATCCTTTTTTAACTAAATCCTCAAGTTCTGCATCTACCACATCTCCTATATAGTTGTGCCCTTCATTAACCATTTTAACTTTTGACTCTTGTATATCAAAACCAATCGTCCTATATCCCGCTTTAGCTTTTTCAACTGCCAAAGGTAAACCAACATAACCTAATCCTATGACAGCAACCATAGCCGATTTATTATTTATTTTTTCTAATAGATTGTTTTTCATTTTATTTTTATTGCTCATAATCATTACTCCCTTGGACTTAGATTTCCATCTATAATTTCATACTCTTCTTTACAAGATTTGCATGTATACTTATAATCAGTCTTTTCTAATCTATTTCCACACTTGCATACATACCCTATTTTCCTAGCTGGACTTCCTACTACTAATGCATAGTCTGGTACATTTTTAGTTACTACAGCCCCCGCACCAACAAATGCATATTTTCCTATATCATAACCACAAACTATAGTAGCATTGGCTCCTATAGTTGCACCTTTTTTTACTACAGTTTTTCTATATTCACTTTTCCTTTCTATAAAACTCCTAGGATTAATTACATTAGTAAAAACACAAGAAGGTCCCAAAAATACATCATCTTCACATATTACTCCAGTATATACAGATACATTGTTTTGTATTTTAACATTATTTCCTATGTTAACTCCAGGAGATATAACTACATTCTGTCCTATATTACAATTCTCACCTATAATAGTATTTTTCATTATGTGTGAAAAATGCCATATTTTCGTCCCATCTCCTATTTGACAAGGTTCATCTATATAAGATGATTCATGTACAAAGTAATTTTTTTCAACCATTCTACTCACCAAACTTCTTTAAATTTTTAACTATATATTCTTTTTCTTCATCTGTTAATTCAGCAAACATTGGTATTGCAAAGGTTCTTTCTGAAAGATATTCTGCATTAGGAAGAGAACCTTCTTTATATCCTAAATCTGTATAAGCCTTTTGAAGATGTATTGGTACTGGATAGTATATACCAGTTGCTATTCCATTCTCTTTTAAAAATTCAACTAATTCTTCTCTTTTTTCTGATTGCAATATATACATATGGTATACATGTTTTACATAATCATCTTCATTAGGAGTCACTAATTCTGTATTAGATAGTTGTTGATTATAAAATTTAGCATTTTCTCTTCTCTTTTCATTCCACTCATCAAGTAATGGAAGCTTAATTCTTAATATAGCTGCTTGAACTTCATCAAGTCTTGAATTATATCCAATTAAATAATTATAATATTTTAATGGATTATAAACTGTATTGTCTACAGAGTTATCTTCTTCCACTTCTTCATTTATATTATTTAAAATATTATAAGCTTTTTTGCCATTTTCTCCACTACCATGAGCTTTCAGTCCTCTACATATAGTTGCTAATTTATCATCATTAGTAACTATCATTCCTCCGTCTCCTGCACAACCTAAATTCTTTGTTGGAAAGAATGAAAAACAAGCTATATCTCCCAATGTACCTGTTTTTTTACCTTTATAATTAGCTCCTACTGCTTGACATGCATCCTCGATTACTTTCAAGTTATATTTTCTGGCAATCTCATTTATTTCATCCATATCTACAGGCTGTCCAAAAATATGTACAGGCATAATCGCTTTGGTTCTTGGAGTAATTTTTTCTTCTATTTTTGTAGGATCTATATTGAAAGTATCTAATCTCACATCAACAAATACAGGAGTAGCTCCTACTGCAGAAATACTTTCAGCTGTTGCAAAGAATGTAAAAGGAGTAGTTATAACTTCATCTCCTTCACCTATTCCAAGAGCTTCTAAGGCTATAACTAATGCATCCGTTCCATTTCCTACAGATATGCTATGCTTAACCCCTATATATTCACTAAATTCTTTCTCAAATTCTTTCACATT
>NZ_VULR01000034.1 GCF_009696605.1 Anaerosalibacter bizertensis
TATTAATCTATAAATCTTAAGAAACTAAAAAATATATTAATAGGGGGATAATCAAATGAAAAAAGTAGTGAAAAGGGTATTACCTTTAACTTTGGCAGTTTTATTATTTGGAGCACCAGTATTGGCAGCAACTAAATATGGAAGTTTTAATACTAAATATGGTGCTGTTAATTGTCGATTAGGTGCAAAGTGGCCAGGAGGAAGAAGAGGAAGTGCATATGCTACAACTTATTGGACATCTGTCCCAAAACAAGCTAGAGTAAATGTAAGATTATACATTAAGAATCATCCAAATTCTGCATTTGAGAGAAAAGGATCTCATACAACTAAGCCTGGTAAAAAACAAGCATATGTGGAAGCAGCAGGAGGACAAGTTAATAAATTTAAATCAATCCATAGCTTTATACCAGCAGGTAGTGGCACACAGATTGAAAAAGTAGAACTTTTGGATTCGAATCCATATTGGTAATAAATTAAGTAGGAAAATATTATTTTTATAGTTAGATAAAACATTTAAATGTTTTATCTAACTATATGTTAAAAGGGGATAAAAATGAAAAGAGTAAAAAACATATTATTAATATTTAAAACAAAAAAATTAACTACATTTTTTGTAATGTTTGGCTTTGTAATTTCGATGTTAATGATATCTTTTAATATAAGTTTTATTTGTGCTCTTAAGGAAGAAGAAAGAATGATAGAAAAATTATCTCCACCTAGTTCATATATTTTTTCTTTTATTGAGAGAGAAAAAGCTAATGATTTTTCAGTTAAAAGTATAGCCGATAATTTGGAGCATAGTGTTGATGAATACACAGGAGCATATTTAGGTGATTTAATGATTAAATTAGATAAAGCGAAAACGAATGAATATTTTGAGGCAAGTGCAGATTGGTTTGGGGAAAAAAATAGTTGGAGTTATCCAATTTTAGAGGGAAGATGTTATACAAGTTATGAGATAAAAGAAGAAAAGAAGGTAGCTCTTATAGGTAAAGATTTGAAAAAGTATATGGATAATGATAGGACTATAAGTATACACAAAGAGAAATATAATGTAGTAGGAATAGTTGGATTAAAAGAAAAACCTTTACCTTGGGATTCAATGATTTTTATGCCTATGACGTCTTTACCTTCAAGCGGTATAGAGATTGGAATAGGTCAGGGTTATAAAGGACAATTTCCTATGGTTATGTATAATTGTCAAGGTAATACTTTAAAGCAGATAGATAATTTTATTGCTGAAGGAAAGAATAAGTGGGACAAGTTTGATAATTCTAAACCAGAGGTTTTACATGGGTATAGATTGCTAGATGATATAGTTTCATTAGATAGTAATTTTAAATTTATTGCAATAATGTTATACATAGCAGCCATAATTCAGTCAATAGTTACTATGATGTTTTGGATACAAAGTATGAAGTTTGAAGTAGGGCTTAGAAAGGCAATGGGGCATACTAATTTTCAGATATCAAGATTAATATATGGTGAAATATTTGTTTTAACATTATTTTCTTTTGCTGTATCTATATTTATTCAATCAATATTTAATTTATTTATGACTAATATTTCAGGTTATGATATTAGTTTGAAGTTTCAAAATTTAGTATTAGGTATAGCGGTAGTAGTTATTACTTCATTAATTGTATCAGTATATCCTATTTTAAAATCATTTAAAGTACAACCTACAGAAGCTATGAAACTTTAGTAAGGAGAATGAATATGAGAAAATTAAAGATAATATTACAAAACATATCAAAAAGAAAAGCAATATGTGTTTTAATATCTATACAAGTTATGATTTCAATTTGGCTTTTATTAACGAGAATAGATGCTGTAGAAAAAATAAATAAAGTTGAGGAGGATGTGGAACTTTTATTATCTAAAAATTCAGGGGAAATTGTTCATATGATATTTGCAGACGATGCTACTCATCCAAAAGACTTCCTTAAATTTAGGGAACAAGTAGTAAAAAGTGGGTGTTTAGATTATATTGCATATAGTGCGAAAAGTGGTTTAACTGTTAAGGAATTTGAAAATAATCCCAAATACCATAAAATGGTGGAAGGATTAAACATAAAAAAAGATGATTTATTTTTTGATGGTGGGATTATGACTTTAGATATTGAAAGTGGTATGGAAGAATTAATGCAATTTAAATTGGCTAAAGGTAGAGGATTAGAAAAAGATGATTTTAATTTTTATAAAGAGGGTAAAGCAATACCTTTAATAGCGGGATATAGTTTATATGAGAATGGATTGGTGGATGTTGGGACGAAAATAACAAATGGTGATTTTGAAGATATAAAGTATGAAGTAGTTGGAATTTTAAGTGAAGATAGTAAATGGTTTTCATCTGAATTATCAAGTAATCAAATTATGTATTTAAGGGATAAGTTTATAGAACCTATTTGTGATAATGAAATATATATATATGATATACTTCCAAGCATGAATTATTATGGAGAGATTAGCAAAGGTAAAAACAAAGAATTAGTTTTAGAAGAGTTAAAAGAGTTAGCAGATAAGAATGGACTTAGTAGTAAAGTTGATTTTATGACAGTAGAAGACGATATTGAAGAGGATAGGGAATTTATGAAAAATTATTATAAATATTATCTTATATTTTCGGTATTATTTTTTATAATAATGACATTTGCTATAACTGTACTTATAATATTATCTTTAGATAGTAGAAAGGAAGAAATAGGTATTAGGGTTGCCATGGGGGCTTCTTTTAAAGATATCAGGGCAATGTTTTCGGGAGAGATATTATTTATAAATCTTTTTTCTACTTTAATTGTTTTTGTTGTATATACTGTCTTAAATAGGTTGAATTTTCGATATGATGAAGTTGTGAGTAAAATAGATATAGAACCGTTAACCTTTATATCAGTGATAGTAGGAGTAGCATTTATGTGTATATTGCCTATATACATAGTGACTAAAAGATTAAGTAAATTTAATCCTTCAGAATTAGTAGGAGGTAGGGAATAATGTCGATTAT
>NZ_VULR01000035.1 GCF_009696605.1 Anaerosalibacter bizertensis
TTGAAAATTGTATACACAGTAAGATAATTGGTCAAGCCCTCGACTTATTAGTATCCCTTAGCTAAGAATATTGCTACTCTTACACCTGGGACCTATCAACCAAGTAGTCTACTTGGAGTCTTACTCTTACGATGGGAAATCTCATCTTGAAGGAGGCTTCGTGCTTAGATGCCTTCAGCACTTATCCCTTCCAGACATAGCTACTCAGCTGTGCCTTTGGCAAGACAACTGATGCACCAGCGGTCTGTCCATTCCGGTCCTCTCGTACTAGGAATGGCTCTTCTCAAATTTCCTGCGCCCACGACGGATAGGGACCGAACTGTCTCACGACGTTCTGAACCCAGCTCGCGTGCCTCTTTAATGGGCGAACAGCCCAACCCTTGGGACCTACTCCAGCCCCAGGATGAGACGAGCCGACATCGAGGTGCCAAACCTCCCCGTCGATGTGGACTCTTGGGGGAGATAAGCCTGTTATCCCCGGGGTAGCTTTTATCCGTTGAGCGATGGCCCTTCCATGCGGTGCCACCGGATCACTAAGTCCAAGTTTCCTTTCTGCTCCACTTGTAGGTGTCGCAGTTAAGCTCCCTTATGCCTTTGCACTCTATGCACGATTTCCGACCGTGCTGAGGGAACCTTTGAGCGCCTCCGTTACTTTTTGGGAGGCGACCGCCCCAGTCAAACTGCCCGACTGACAGTGTCCCAAGACTGGATTCACAGCCTCTGGTTAGAACTTCAGCATTGCAAGAGTGGTATCCCAATGATGACTCCACCAAAGCTAGCGCCCTGGTATCTTAGTCTCCCACCTATGCTGTACAAGCAATACCGAAATCCAATGTCAGCCTACAGTAAAGCTCCACGGGGTCTTTCCGTCCTGTCGCGGGTAACTCGCATCTTCACGAGTACTACAATTTCACCGGATCCCTTGTTGAGACAGTGCCCAAGTCGTTACACCTTTCGTGCGGGTCGGAACTTACCCGACAAGGAATTTCGCTACCTTAGGACCGTTATAGTTACGGCCGCCGTTTACTGGGGCTTAAGTTCTGAGCTTCGCATACGCTAACTCTTCCCCTTAACCTTCCAGCACCGGGCAGGTGTCAGCCCCTATACATCGTCTTTCGACTTAGCAGAGACCTATGTTTTTGGTAAACAGTCGCTTGGGCCTATTCACTGCGGCCAACTAAAGCTTACGCAGCAAGTGCTTCACCTTAGTCGGCACCCCTTCTCCCGAAGTTACGGGGTTATTTTGCCTAGTTCCTTAACAAGGGTTCTTCCGAACGTCTTAGGATTTTCTCCTCGCCTACCTGTGTTGGTTTGCGGTACGGGTATTTACATACTCGATAGAGGCTTTTCTTGGCAGTATGGATTCAGCTACTTCACTACTTATTTTTCGCTCCCCATCACCTCTTGAGACTCTCCTACGGATTTGCCTATAGGAGCTCTCTACAGGATTGGACGTACATAACCAACAGTACGCATAGCCTATCCTCCTGCGTCACCCCATCTCTCAAACGCATGTAAACAGTACAGGAATCTCAACCTGTTGTCCATCGCCTACGCCATTTGGCCTGGGCTTAGGTCCCGACTAACCCTGAGAGGACGAGCCTTCCTCAGGAAACCTTAGGCTTTCGACGGGCGAGATTCTCACTCGCCTTATCGCTACTCATGCCAGCATTCTCTCTTCTGTACAGTCCACCACTCCTTACGGTGTAGCTTCAGCCCGTACAGAATGCTCCTCTACCATTCTTACGAATCCACAACTTCGGTACCAGATTTTAGCCCCGGAAATCTTCGGCGCAAAGCCACTCGACCAGTGAGCTATTACGCACTCTTTAAATGAATGGCTGCTTCTAAGCCAACATCCTGGTTGTCTGTGTAACTTTACATCCTTTCCCACTTAATCTGGATTTAGGGACCTTAGTTGGTGGTCTGGGCTCTTTCCCTCTCGACTACGAAACTTATCTCCCGCAGTCTGACTCCCAAGAAACATGACTGTGGCATTCGGAGTTTGATAGGTTTTGGTAGCACTAAGTGCCCCTAGACCATTCAGTGCTCTACCTCCACGTCACTATCTTGAGGCTAGCCCTAAAGCTATTTCGAGGAGAACCAGCTATATCCGGGTTCGATTGGAATTTCACCGCTACCCACAAGTCATCCGATAGTTTTTCAACACTAAACGGTTCGAGCCTCCACGAAATTTTACTTTCGTTTCGCTCTGCTCATGGGTAGGTCACCCGGTTTCGGGTCTACGACATACAACTAAACGCCCTATTGAGACTTGGTTTCCCTACGGCTTCACTTTAAAAAAGTTTAACCTTGCTATATATCGTAACTCGCTGGCCCGTTCTACAAAAAGTACGCGGTCGCACATATAAAGTGCTTCCACTGCTTGTAAACATAGGGTTTCAGATTCTATTTCACTCCCCTTCCGGGGTTCTTTTCACCTTTCCCTCACGGTACTTGTTCACTATCGGTCACCAGTTAGTATTTAGCCTTGGGAGATGGTCCTCCCAGCTTCCCACAGGATTTCACGTGCCCCATGGTACTCCGGATACCAGCAATAAGTCAACTAGTTTCACTTACAGGACTATCACCTTCTACGGTTGACCTTTCCAGGTCATTCAGTTACAAGAAGAACTTATTAAATGCTGGTCCACAACCCCTAAAGAGTAAACTCAATAGGTTTAGGCTGTTTCCCTTTCGCTCGCCGCTACTTAGGAAATCGAGTTTTCTTTCTTTTCCTCAGGGTACTTAGATGTTTCAGTTCCCCTGGTATCCCTTCATCTACCTATGTATTCAGTAGATGATACCTAGAAAATCTAGGTGGGTTTCCCCATTCGGAGATCCTCGGATCAAAGCTTGTTTGCAGCTCCCCGAAGCATATCGGTGCTTACCCCGTCCTTCATCGGCTTCTGGTGCCAAGGCATTCGCCCTATGCTCTTATTAGCTTGACCAGTGAAATTGTTATATTAACTAACAATTTTTCTTACTGTGTA
>NZ_VULR01000036.1 GCF_009696605.1 Anaerosalibacter bizertensis
TATTAATCTATAAATCTTAAGAAACTAAAAAATATATTAATAGGGGGATAATCAAATGAAAAAAGTAGTGAAAAGGGTATTACCTTTAACTTTGGCAGTTTTATTATTTGGAGCACCAGTATTGGCATATAGATCAGGTTCTTTTCAAGCAGGTGGAAAACCAGTAAATTGTACGTTAAGTCCAAACTTTAATACTAATTCTGCAAACGCAAGAACCTATTGGGCTAATGGCAGACCTAAAGGATATAGATTGAATACTAGAATATATCTTAGATATTCTAAAAACATGGCTTTAGAGAAGAAAAATTCTGTTACTCATATTAGCGATGCAAAAGCATATGCAAAAGGAAATAGGCAAGTTCAAGCTTTTAAATCTATTCATAGTTATATAAATCCTAATCAGAGTACACAACGAGAAATGGTTCACCTTTTTGAAGGTAAATAATCTATAAAATATAATAAATATTATTAAAGTAGTAAGATTAGCAGTAAAACTGCTAATCTTACTACTTTATAAAAGGAGTACAAAGATGAAAAAAGTAAAAAATATATTATCAAGATTCAAAACAAAAAAGCTAACTACATTTTTTGTCACATTTGGCATATTAGTAGCTATGCTGATGATATCTTTTAACATAAGTTTTGTATGGGGACTTAAAGAAGAAGAAAACATTTTAGAAAAGTTAGGACCGCCAAATGCATATGAATTTTTTTTAGGTCAAAAAATACAAGCATTTTTTTAAATGACATAAATGGTTTATTAAACAATTTAGAAGAGAATTTAGATGAACATATAGGTGTCTATATAACTGATTTTCTTCTAAATTTAGATAAAGCTGAGGCAGATCAGTATTTTGAAGGAGAGGCAGGATGGTTTGGGGAAAATAGTAAATGGAATCCTCCTCTTTTGGAAGGAAGATATTATACTAGAGAAGAAATCCTAAAAAGAAAAAATGTAGTTGTTATAGGACAAAATTTAAAAAAATATATGAATGATGATGGGAAAACAATAGGCATATATGGCAAAAATTATGAAGTTGTGGGAGTTGTTGGGCTTAAAGACAGACCATTGAAATGGGACATGTTTATATTTTTTTCCCTTGTCTATAGTATCAGAAGAAATGGCTGACAACATAGGAGGAGATGGAAATATTATAGTTTATAGTTCTAAAAATGATACCTTAGAACAAATAGATAAATTTATAGCAGGGGGAAATTCTAGATGGGATAAATTTGAAAGTTCAGGACTACAAGCTTTGAGTAAACGTAAAATTAGATGGATAGATTTAGACAGTAATTTTTTATTTATAACAATTATAGTATATATAGCAGCTATATCTCAAGCTATGGCTATTATGACATTTTGGATAGATAATATGAGATTTGAAATAGGTCTTAGAAAAGCTTTAGGACATACAAATTTTCAAATAGGAAAATTAGTATACGGTGAGATATTTACTATAACTTTAATTGCATATATAATTTCAATAATTATACAGTTAATAATAAATATATTCATAAAATCAGTTTTAGGAGTATTGATAACCTTAAGATTTGAAAACTTAACATTGGGAATGGTAGTCATAGTTATTACATCATTAACTACATCAATATATCCTATTATTAAATCATTTGAAGTACAGCCTACAGAGGCTATGAAACTTTAATAAGGAGAATAATTATGAATAATTTAAAAATGGTATTGAAAAATATATCTAAAAGGAAGGGAATATATTTTCTAATAATGATACAAGTAATGGTTTCAGTTTGGCTTTTGCTTACTAGAATAGATGCTATAGAGAAAATAAATAAAATAGAAAAAGATGTGGAATCTGCAATATCCAAGGATTCTAGTAGAATTTTACATTTAATAGTTAAGGACGAAGTAACTAAACCTAAAAATTTTCTGGAATTTAGAGGGGAGGTAGTAGATAAAGAACTTTTAGATTATGTAGCTTTTAGTACGTATAGCGGTATAAATATAGATGAATTTTGTAACAACTCTAAATACAAAGATTTGAAAAACGAATTTAAAGAAGAAATTCCTATGGAGGATGGAAATATAAATACTTTAGATGTTGAAAATGGGATAGAAAATTTAATAAAATTAAATATAGTAAAAGGAAGAAATTTAAATGATGAAGATTTTAAATGGTATGAAAAAGGAAATACAGTGCCTGTTCTAGGAGGATATGGGTTATACAGATATGGACTAATAGATATTGGTGATAAACTAAAGGATAAGTATGAAAATATAGAATATGAGATAGTTGGAATAATAGACGAAGACGATAAATGGTTTTTTGGTAATGATATATCAAATCGTGAAATGAGACATTTGAAAGATACGCTTATACTTCCTATAAATTCAAAGGAATCATATAATGATGAATTTTACGTACCTACTATGCATTATTTTGGGGAGATTAGTGGAAATAAATCATCAGAGGAGGTAATAAAAGAATTAGAAAAGATATCCAAAAAGCATAATGTTCAGATTGGATTTGAAACATTGAAAAGGAGCATTGAAAGAGGAAAAGAAGTGGTAGAAAATGAATTTAAATATTATCTCATATTTTCTATATTGTTTTTAATAGGAACAACATTTGGAATAACTGT
>NZ_VULR01000037.1 GCF_009696605.1 Anaerosalibacter bizertensis
TAGAGATGGAAGACTTTGGGGCAATACTTATTAGATTTAAAAATGGCTCAATAGGAATAGTTGAAGGAAGTGCTTGTGTATATCCTAAAAACTTAGAAGAAACTTTAAGTATATTTGGAGAAAAAGGAACGGTTGTTATAGGTGGACTGGCTGTTAATGAAATAAAAACATGGCAATTTGCAGACGAAAGAGATTATGATAAAGAAGATGAAAGTACAAAAGTAGACAGTGTATATGGAAGTGGACATACTCCACTTTATAAGGATTTCATAGATGCTATAAAAAATGATAGAGAGCCTTTAATAAATGGAGAAGAAGGCAAGAAGGCTTTGGATATAATACTTAAGGCTTATGAATTTTAAAGAAAACTATTAAAATGGTGGTATTAAAATGCGAAAAGTGAAAATGATTCTTACAAATAGATTTGATCCAGATGTAAGGGTGTACAAGGAAGCTAAGTATTTGGTTGAAAGAGGATTTGATGTAGAAATTTTGTGTTGGGATAGAGAAAATGATTATGTAGATAAAGAAGTAGAAGTTGTAGATGGAATTAGAATTAAAAGGTTTTTTCCTTATTCAAAATATGGAACAGGACTTAAACAACTGAAATCATTTATAGGCTTTGTTAAAGAATGTAAGAAATATTTAAAGAATAAAGAGTACCAATATTTACACTGTCATGATTTAGATGGTGTTATAGCTGGATATTTTGCAAGAAATAATAATTCAAAACTTATATTTGATATGCATGAGTTTTATGAAGTGAATGGAAAGAAACAAAAAATCAGATATTTGATGAGGTCAATAGTAAATTGTTTACAAAATAAATCTGATTATATTATATATGTTAATGATATACAAACGAGTACTATGTCAAGTAAAAATAAGCAAAAGTTAGTATATTTACCTAATTATCCAGAACAGAAAAATTATATTGGTTGCGAAAAGTCAAAATCACATAGGCTTAGAATTTCTTATATTGGTGCAGTTAGACAATACAATGAATTAAAAAATTTAATGGATGCTTGTAATGAAATGAATGATGTGGAAATATATATTCATGGTGCAGGAGTTGCACATAAAAGATTGAAAAATATTAAAGGTGATTATAATAATGTATTTATAACTGGAAAATATGATTTTACACAAAGTGCTAAACTCTATAGTGAAACCGATATTTTATACGTTTTATATCCTACATCTTCTATACAATACCTTACATCTTATCCAGTAAAGTTTTTTGAAGGGATAATCACTAAAACACCTATGATAGTTAATAAGGGAACTGTGCTAGAAGACTTCATAAAAGAGTATGGAATTGGATTTGCAGTTGAAGGTGGTAATATTAGTGAAATAAGAGAGTTAGTTGAGTATATAAATAAAAATAGGTATATACTTGATGAAAAAGTGAAGAATTTAGAGAAGATACAATATGATTATAGTTGGCAAGAAGTAGTTAAAAATTTGGACAATATTTATATATAGATATATTGTTAGTAATAATAAATGTAATTTTTTCATTACATAAAATATTTCTCTTTATTAATAATATATTTCTTTTGCAAGTGAATTGAAATTTGAATCGCTTTCTTTTTATCATAAGATTTATTCCAGACAATTTTATTTTTCATAAATACTAATAGTAAGATTCCTCCTATTTTTATGTTTAAATGAAGTAATAGTACTTCAACAGTGAAAAGAATATTAAATAAATTATGAAATCTTAATAAAAAGATGTGAACTCTATGTTACTATGTATAGTATAATATATATCCCCTGTCTTTTGAAGATAGGGGATATTTTATGCTTAAATATTAGATAGGCTATACTAAATAGGACAACTAAATTCCGAACAATGATATAATATAAAATATAAAGAATTGGGAGGAATTAAAATGGCAAAAAGGTATACGGAAGATTTCAAAAAACAAATAGTTAGCCT
>NZ_VULR01000038.1 GCF_009696605.1 Anaerosalibacter bizertensis
TGTCAAGCACTTTTAAAAATGTCCCATAAATATTAAATTATTAGCACCAATTTTCGTAAGGATTGGTGCTATATTTTTCGATTTAACTTAGTCAATTAAAATCTTGATTGCAGGAACCCATATGTACGTTGAAACAGGCTTGGGCACAGGCCCTATCACCTGGGAGAAGCATCCCAGGCGACAAAGCCTGTTGGCATATCATGCCAGCCTAGCATACATACAATAAAGACATGAAATATCGTACTAAATCAAACTTGGTAATCATTTGAATTTTGGGTTTTTTTAATAAACCTTAAAAACTAGCTATTTAAGGCTGTCAAGTTATAGATTTTAATATCTACTTAGTTTTAGGCTGTTAGTTCTTTTCTATGAGCTTGTTTGTTCATAAACTTCTCAAAAGAGGCTTGTTTCCATGGATGACTCATCGGAGGAATATATCTTTTCTTTGGCTTTTCTTCCGGTGTATCAAAATCAAAGTTCTTGGACTTACGCTCATGAGATGGAATTTCTTCTAAAGCATAAACAGTTTCTCCTACACAGAAATATAACTCTTTGTTAAATGCTTTAATTACCATACCTGATGTACCTTTGTAATAATATACAGGATTTCCATTAGGATCTAGTAGTCTAAAATACTTGTTTTCATATTTAATACAATGACCATTATCTATCTTCCTACTAGAAAGAATAGCCAATGTCAAATTAATTTTTTCATCATCTGGTTGTTTTTCAAAAACAGATTTGATATTATTAATTGACAGAGCAAATTTAGCATTATATTTTTTTATGTAGGAGTTTAAGAATATATTTGCTTGCTCTATTGTGGTAATGCCGTTAAGCCTTAATTCTAGGATGAGACGTGATTGTAGAGTTTTGAATATCCTCTCAACGCGTCCCTTGGCTTGCGGAACACTGCTGGTTTTAATTACAATGCCTAATTGCTTGCAGGCATAACCAAATTGAGTGAAAGTATCCTCTTCTATGGAAGGGGATTTTTTCTGTTTATACTCAAATACCGTTCGTCTATCAGTGAAGAACATGTATGGGATACCATAGATTTTAAGTATTTGGCTTAGAACATTGTAATATCCATTTAATGTTTCTTGTAGATCAAAATATGCCCCTACAATTGCACCAGTAGCATCATCAATAGCGATATGCAGTTGAGTATTAATACCACCAAACCATTCATGTAAAGATGCATCCATCTGAATTAGTTCACCAAAGTTTGCGCATCTAGGTCTTCTAGGATGAGCATCTTCAATTTCTAAAATCTTATCCTCAATCTTCTCAATTTCTTTCTTAGATGAGGTATTGTTTTTTTGCTTCAATAACTGTTTTTTAATTCTTTTCTTAGTAGAACGATGGGCCATAGGAGAAAGTATCTGTTCTGCCATAAGAATAGAGCGAACGGCACTTGGTGAAATTTTTATTCCCTCATATTCTTCAAGAAGCTCAGAGTAATGTTCAAAATTAGCATCATAATATTTGGTGTTATAAAGATTCAATATCAATTTCTTTGTTTCATCGTTGAGTGTATGCTTAGGCTTTCTTCCCTTGTTACCATGAACAAAGAAATCCTTACCTTCATCAACATATCCTTTAATCATTCGATTAATATGCCTTTGTGTACATCCTAATTTTAAAGCTGCCCTTTTCTTATTACCATTGGTTTCAACTAGTTTTTTAATCGTTTCGTATTTTTCTTGTTCTTTCATATTTAAATCTACCTTTCTTATTTTTATCACCCCATTTTATAGTTATGGAGTATATTATACATTTTTTTATGATATTAGGACATAATCATAAACGATATATTGAGACATTATCATAAATAAATCACT
>NZ_VULR01000039.1 GCF_009696605.1 Anaerosalibacter bizertensis
GGCGACTACCTGTAAAAAAGAGTATCTATCCATTCTCATAAGATTACATTATTTGGCTGGTTGAGGCCAGTTAACA
Source organism: Anaerosalibacter bizertensis (assembly GCF_009696605.1). Lineage (GTDB taxonomy): Bacteria > Bacillota > Clostridia > Tissierellales > Sporanaerobacteraceae > Anaerosalibacter > Anaerosalibacter bizertensis. Next base: position 77 of record NZ_VULR01000039.1, read on the forward strand.
CTGGTTCCTCGTGTCACATGCAAGGTTGTGTACTTATTTGAGAAGGAATGGATTTCTAAATCCAAATACTTTATTTAGGAGGTTTCTTATGAATTATCCACCTGTAGCTGGTATTGATGTTGGTAAAAATTTTAGTGAAATGTGTATTTTGTCCCCTAATAATGAGATTTATCATCGTATTAAGATCTATCATGATTCAATTGACAGTATTCAAAAGGCTATAGGTCTATTGCAAAAAGCAGAAAAGGATTTTGCAATTAGGCCTGTCGTAGTCTTAGAATCCACTGGGCACTATCACAAAATCCTCTTCCACTATCTTTCTGATTCTGGATTTGAGGTCTCTATCATAAACCCCATCCAATTTGATTCTATCAAAAATATTGGAATAAGGAAAGTAAAAAATGATAAATTTGATGCCCATAAGATTGCATTGCTTTATAGATTTTCTTTTATTAAGACTACAGCTGTGCCTGATGATGTTATTGATTGTCTCAAAAGCCTCTGCCGCCAATATTACAAGTTGGGTGATGAACTTACTACTTACAAGAATAGGCTTATTGGCATTATTGATCAAGTAATGCTAAACTTTACAGAGGTCTTCCAAAATGTATATTCAAAGACTGCCTTAGCGGTGCTTGATAGGTATCCTTCACCCAATCAAATTCTAAAGGCTAATAAGAAAACATTAATATCACTTATTGAAAAAACTTCTAAGAAAGGTCTAGGATGGTCTACTGAAAAATATGAACTTTTAGTTTTAAAAGCTAAGGAGTTTAAAGACTTAAGTATCAGTAATCCTGGAAACCTAGCCATTCTCAAAGTTAATATTTCCATGGTAAGAACCTTACAGGAAGCCCAAAAAAACATACTTGATGCAATTAATGAAATCATTTTAGCGGATTCTTTAAAAGATGATCCTGTATTATCACCTATTATTAATCTACTATGCAGTATTCCTGGTATTGGGGTGCTAACTGCTGCCACGATACTTGCTGAAGTTGGTGATTTTTCCGCATTTTCTAGCCCTAATAAACTTGTAGCTTTCTTTGGAATTGATCCCTCTGTTAATCAGTCGGGTGAATTCACCGGGACCCGTAACAAAATGTCTAAAAGGGGCTCTAGATTGCTTCGTAGGGTCATTTTTACAACTGCTTTGGCCAATGTTCGAAGCAAAAGAAATGGTAATAAAACTAATCCAGTGATCTATGAGTTCTACCAGAAAAAGTGTATGAACAAGCCCAAAAAGGTTGCATTAGGTGCTGTAATGAGAAAATTAGTAAATATTATATTTGCCGTCATGAGAGACAAAAAGCCTTTTGAGCTAAGAACCCCAGAGGAGCATAAGGAACTACTGCTTACTAGGTCTTTAGTAGCCTAATGATCTGTATTTAATGTTTAGTTTTCAAAGAACAATTTTAAATAACAGTTTCGTTTTTTAAGCCAATAATTATTGGTTTATTAGGTGTGCATTTTTTTATTATTAATTTTTCCAAAAAACATTAAATATTATTTTGCTAAAATCTATTGACTTTAATTAGCTGGTCTT
>NZ_VULR01000004.1 GCF_009696605.1 Anaerosalibacter bizertensis
AAACTGGTATTAAAAATTTCATAAAACCTATATTTAGAAATAAGGGATCACAACAGCTATTAATAGCTAATGCGTTTCTATAATTAGCCTACGGCTATTTTATAATTAAATTTTGGGGAAACTCTAATTTAAATGAATGTTGACAAGAATACTAGGTTATAATATACTTATAAATAAATACCAAGTGAACTAGTTGGGATTAAAAGAGGTGGAAAAATGAGATTGTCTACAAAAGGACGATATGGCCTTAAAGCTATGTTTGAGTTATCTCTTCACTATGGAGAAGGTCCTATTCCGCTTAAAAGTGTAGCAGATGAACAAAAAATATCTGAAAATTATTTAGAACAATTGGTATCTGTGCTAAGGAAAGATGGATTTCTTGAAAGTGTAAGAGGGGCACAAGGTGGGTATCTATTAGCTAAACCTCCATCAGAAATTACTGTAGGGAGTATTTTAAGATCATTAGAAGGCAATATGGCACCAGCTGACTGTGTAGTGGATAATGATATAAATAAATGTGATAGAGAAGAGCATTGTGTTACAAAGTTAGTTTGGATGAAGATAAGAGATAGTATTGACGAAGTAATAGATTCTATTACTCTTCAAGATATGATTGATGAGCATATGGATATATTATCCAATGAAAATCCAGAAGTTTAGGAGGAAGAAACTATGAAAAACTATATTTATATGGACAATTCAGCAACTACTCCTGTAAAAAAGGAAGTATTAGACGAAATGTTACCATATTTCTCTGAAAAATATGGTAATCCATCAAGTATCTATTCGTTAGGTGGTAAGTCTAAGAATGCTGTTGAAAATGCTAGAGATAAAGTTGCAAAAGTTCTCGGAGCTAAACCAAATGAAATATTTTTTACTGCAGGTGGCTCTGAATCAGATAATTGGGCTATCAAGGGAATAGCTTATGCAAATAAAGACAAAGGGAATCATATTATTACTACAAAAATTGAGCATCATGGAATTCTTCATACATGCCAATATTTAGAAAGACAAGGATTTAAGGTTACTTATTTAGATGTAGATAAATATGGTATGGTAGATCTCGATGAACTTAGAGAATCAATTACAGATGAAACTATACTTATTACTATAATGTTTGCAAATAATGAAATTGGAACTATTCAACCCATAAAAGAAATTGGCCAAATAGCAAAGGAAAAAAATATATATTTTCACACAGATGCAGTTCAAGCTATAGGGCATGTAAAAATTGATGTAGATGACTTAAATATAGATTTACTTTCATTATCTGCCCATAAATTCTATGGACCTAAAGGTATAGGTGCGTTGTATATTAGACAAGGAGTAAAAATTCATTCTTTAATAGAGGGTGGAGCTCAAGAGAGAAATAGAAGAGCAGGTACTGAAAATGTTCCAGGTATAGTAGGATTGGGAAAAGCAATAGAACTTGCCTATGAAAATATAGATGAGCATAATGAAAAACTTATAAAACTTAGAGAAAGACTTATAAAAAAGGTTTTTGAAAATATTTCTCATGTAAGACTAAATGGGCATCCTGAAAAGAGACTTCCAGGAAATGTTAGTTTCTGTTTTGAATTCATAGAAGGAGAATCATTATTACTTAGCTTAGATATGGAAGGAATAGCAGGTTCTAGTGGTTCTGCTTGTACTTCTGGGTCCTTAGATCCTTCCCATGTCCTTTTAGCTATAGGGCTTCCACATGAAATAGCTCATGGCTCACTAAGACTTTCATTAGGCGATTTTAATACGGAAGAGGAAGTAGACTATGTAGTTGAGAAGTTAGTAGAAATAGTGCAAAGACTTAGAGAAATGTCACCACTATATGAAAAAGTAAAGGGGGAAAAATAATGTACTCAGAAAAAGTAATGGAACATTTTAGGAATCCTAGGAATGTTGGTGAAATACCAGATGCTGATGGTGTTGGTCAAGTTGGAAATCCAAAATGTGGAGATATTATGAAAATGTATTTAAAAATAGAAGATGGAATAATTGTAGATGTTAAATTTAAAACTTTTGGATGTGGTTCTGCTATAGCTTCTTCTAGTATGGCAACAGAAATGGTTAAGGGAAAAAGTATAGATGAAGCTATGAAAGTTACTAACAAGGCTGTAGCTGAATCTCTTGATGGATTGCCACCAGTGAAAATGCATTGTTCTGTATTAGCTGAACAAGCAATAAAAGCTGCACTTTTAGATTATTCACAAAAAAATAATATTCATATTGATGGACTTGAAGACTTTAATCCAGATGAAGATCCACATGATCACCATTAAAAAACCAGCTGCTGAAATATTTCAGCAGCTGGTTTTATTTTTAGTTTTAAACAATTAAATATTTTTTTAAAATATGTGAAATACTAATTATGTCAAACTAAAAGTTGAAAAGAGGAATTCAATTGATTAGATATAGAGATTTAATTGGAGCTAAGGTTGTGGAAAAAAAGAATGGAGAAAGAATAGGGGAAATATCTGATGTGATTTTCAAAGAAGATTTTCAATCTTTTGTAGGTTTTTTAATAAAGGGTGGAAAAATTTTAAAGCAAAAGAAAACAATAGAATTAGAAAGGGTAACATCTTTTGGAAAAGATGCTATAATGATTGATTTAGGAAAAAACTTATCTATTAAAAACTCAAATATAGAAGAAGGTATTACAGAAGAAGAAATTAAGTTTATAGACAAAGAGATACTTACACAAGATGGGGAATGTCTAGGTTATGTCAAAGATTTATTATTTAGCAAAGATGATGGTAAGTTAATTGGATATATCATAACTGAAGGGCTAATAGAGGATATAACTAAGGGCAGAAGCTTTATACCAAATTTTTCTAATGTAAAAACAAATAAGGAACATTTAATAGTAGATAATGAAGTTAAGGACTTAATTAGCAAAAACAAAGAGAAATACAAAAAATTACTAGAATTAGTAGAGAGATAAAGAGGCAAAATAAATGGAGAACAAAAATAAAGGAGATGATATACATGAATGGAAGTTTTAGAAGAGGAGCTTTTGTAGGTAGTCTTTTAGGAGTATCAGCTTTAGGATTTGCAGCTTCTAGGATAAATCCAATACAAAAAAGAAAAATAAAAAGAAGTGCTAGAAAGGCTATTTCAAATATGAAAAGTGGTATGAATTTATTATGGAGATAGGCAGCTTTTGCTGCCTATGAATTATAATAGGGAGATAAAAATGAACTTTAAAAATATATCATTAAATCTACAAATATTAATTGGACTGTTTATATTGATTTCTATTTATTATATAATTAATATAGGAAATAAATATATTGAAGAAAATAAGAAAATTAAAATAGATACTAGAAGATTATCTAAATTATTCATATTTTTATTATTCATATTTTTAGTTTATATACTAACAAAAAAATATAAGTTTTTATCAGAAATAATAAATATTTTAGTATTATCATCAATTTTAGCCTATTTATTGAACCCCATAGTAGATTTCTTTAAAAAGAAGAATATACCTGATTTGTGGAGCGTTATTTTTGTATATATTATTATTTTTCTCATTATATTTATCTTTTCTTTTGTTTTAATTCCTAAAATCATAAGAGAGTTTAGAAACATAGGATCTATATTGCCAGATTATTTAAATAAGATTTACGAATACATAGATAGGGTACAAAATAAGTATTATTCAAATTTTAAAAATTTACCACCACAATTTGATGGTATAAGAGATATCTTTGAAGAAAATATAAACAACCTAGAGAGTATTATCATAAAATGGATTAAAAAATTTGTAGATATAACTACAAATGCGTTTTCAAAAATTTTTACTCTAATATTAGTTCCTATTATTTCATTTTATTTTTTAAAAGACAAAGAATTTTTTAAGAAAAAAATTTATTTAACTATACCTAAAGCTTATAGGGGTGAAATAGTAAAACTTTTTAAAGAAATGGATAAATCTATAAGCCAATTTATTAGAGGAAGAATAATAGTAGGCATATTTGTAGGTATTACTACTACTATAGCATTATTTATTTTAAATATAGATTTTGCTTTCAGTATAGGTATGTTGGCAGGTATAGCAGACATAATTCCCTACTTTGGTCCAGTTATTGGTATAATACCTGCCGTCTTTTTTGCATTATTAGAAGGACCTTTAAAAGCTCTATGGGTCATAATAACCTTTACTACTATTCAACAAATAGAAAACAATATAATTACTCCAAAGGTTGTAGGAGAAAGTGTAGGAATTCATCCTGTAACTGTTATAATATCACTAATACTAGGTGGAGGATTTTTTGGAATATTAGGAATGATATTGGCTATACCTGTAGTAGCGGTAGTTAAGATTCTATATTCTTATATTGTAGAAAAAGTTAACTAGGGTTAATTATTGACAATTTGTAGCTTTTTAATTATAATCCTAGTTATAGAGTAGGGTTTGACTGTCGTCCCTTTTCTGCTTTGGGACGTTTTTTTTATAGAATGAGAAAATTAAAATCCAGTATTATTATACTCTTAAGATAAAAGTGAGGTGTGCACTTAATGAAAAAGATGGGATTAAATGAAATTAGAAAAGAGTTTTTAGAATTTTTTCAAGAAAAAGATCATATGATTTTACCAAGTTTTTCTTTAGTTCCTAAAAATGATAAAAGTTTATTGCTTATAAATGCAGGAATGGCACCTTTGAAGCCGTATTTTACTGGTGATTCTATTCCACCAAGTAAGAGGGTAGCTACTTGTCAAAAATGCGTTAGAACGGGAGATATTGAAAATGTAGGAAAGACAGACAGGCATGCAACCTTTTTTGAAATGTTAGGAAATTTTTCTTTTGGAGAATACTTTAAAGAAGAGGCTATAGAATGGGCTTGGGAATTTATGACCGAAAGATTAGAAGTACCTAAAGAAGATATTTGGGTAACTGTTTATCTTAATGATGATGAAGCTTTTAGAATTTGGAATGAAAATATTAAGATACCAAAAGAGAAAATAGTTAGACTAGGAAAAGAAGATAACTTTTGGGAGCTAGAAGTAGGACCTGGAGGACCATGTTCAGAAATCTATATAGATAGAGGAGAAGAATATGGTTGTGGAGATCCTGATTGCAAGCCAGGTTGTGAATGTGATAGGTATGTGGAGGTTTGGAATTTAGTATTTTCACAGTATGATAAAGATGAAGAAGGAAATTACAATCCACTTCCAAATCCTAATATAGATACAGGTATGGGACTTGAAAGAATAGCAGCTGTTATGGAAGGTGCAGATAATATTTTTGAAATAGAAGTCATTCATGACCTGTTAGAAGAAGTAGAAAAGGTTAGTGGAAGTAAATATGGTGAAGATGAAAAAGTAGATGAATCTATCAGGGTAATAACAGATCATATAAGGGCGATAACATTCTTAGTTTCTGATGGAGTTTTGCCAAGTAATGAAGGAAGAGGGTATGTTTTAAGAAGACTTATAAGAAGAGCAGCAAGACATGGTAAGTTATTAGGAATTCATGAGATCTTTTTATATGATCTTTCTAAAAAAGTTATTGATATTTGGAAAGAAGAATATATAGACTTAGTTGATAATGAAGAGAAAATTAGAAAAGTAATAAAAGTTGAAGAAGAAAAGTTTGAAGAAACTATTGATCAGGGAATAAATATACTAGATAAGTATATTGAAAACATGAGGAATAAAAATGAAAAAGTATTAGATGGAGAGAAAGCTTTTAAGCTTTATGATACTTATGGATTTCCACTAGATTTAACAAGAGAGATACTTGAAGAAAAGGGACTAAAAGTAGATGTGGAAGAATTTAATAAAGAAATGGAAAAGCAAAGGGAAAGAGCAAGAAATGCAAGACATGGTTTAGGAAAAGAAGCTTGGGGTAAAGACGAGATAGCTCATAAATTAAAAGATTTCAAAACTAATTTCAAAGGATACGACACATTGGAATGTAATTCTAGAGTAATAGGATTGTTTAAAGATGAAGAAGAAGTTTCTATTTTAAAAGAAGGAGAAAAGGGTATAGTTATTTTAGATGAAACTTCTTTTTATGGAGAAAGTGGTGGCCAAGTAGGAGATACTGGTATTATAGAAGGAAATAATTTTAAAGCTCAGGTTATAGATACTCAAAAGACTAAAAATGATATTATATATCATTTTGTAGAAGTTGAAAGAGGAGAAATCTACACTAATGAAAGTGTACTTGCTAAAGTTGATGAGGATAGAAGGAATGATATAGCAAGGAACCACTCTGCAACACATCTTCTCCATAAAGCATTAAAAGATGTTTTAGGAGAACATGTAAATCAAGCAGGTTCTTTGGTTTTACCTGATAGATTGAGATTTGATTTTACCCATTATGAAGGAGTAGATGAAAAAGATTTAGATAAAATAGAGGAGCTTGTAAATGAGAATATACTATTAGGACTAGATGTATCAGTGATTGAAACTACTATGGAAGAAGCTAAAAAAAGAGGAGCGGTAGCCCTATTTGATGAAAAATATAAAGACGATGTAAGGGTTATAGAAATGGGTTCTTTTAGTAAGGAACTTTGTGGAGGAACCCATGTCAATAATACTAGCAATATAGGGTTGTTTAAAATCATAGGTGAATCTAGTATTGCTTCTGGAGTCAGAAGAATTGAGGCTATAACTGGTAGAAAAGTTTATAGATATTTGAAAGATGTAGAAAATCAAATGGATAGTATATCTAGTATTTTAAAATCAAATAAAGACAATGTAATAGAAAAAGCAAAGACTATTACTGAAGAAATAAAGGAAAAAGAAAAAGAAATACAATCTTTAAAATCAAAGATGGCTTCTTCTTTAGCTGATGATATATTAAATCAGAAACGTGATATAGAAGGAGTTAACCTTATAACTTATAAGGTTAATAATATGGACATGAATAGTTTAAGAAGCTTAGGAGATGAAATTAAAAACCAAATCCATTCTGGAGTTATAGTTTTAGCTTCTGTTTTGGATAATAAAGTGTCTTTTGTATCTATGGTTACGAAGGATTTGATGGATAAAGGTATTCATGCAGGTAATATTATTAGAGAAGTTGCTAAAGTAGCTGGTGGCGGTGGTGGCGGTCGCCCAGATATGGCACAAGCAGGTGGAAAAGATCCTAGTAAAGTAGATAATGGATTAGAACTAGTTGAAATTTTAATCAAAAAAAGTTTAAAATAAATATTAGCCAAATATTTGGCTAATATTTATTTTAAAAGGTGTATATAATATGATCTTTATGGTATAAATATTATAAGGGGGTGTTTTTGTGAATAATAATAATTTTAATGAAACTATGAAATTTGAACCACCAAAGGAAAATATAAATGAAGCTAAGGAGATTCTTGTAACTGTCTATGAATCATTAAAAGAAAAAGGCTATAATCCTATTAATCAAATGATTGGATATATTTTGTCTGGAGATCCCACATATATAACTAGTCATAATAATGCTAGAAGTTTAATAAGAAAATTAGAAAGAGACGAACTTATTGAAGAGTTATTAAAGTATTATCTAGAAAATGAAGACAAGGAAAAGTAAAAACAATAGGAAGTAGGAGAGGTTTAATTGAATAGATTTAGGTTATTAAGCAGTTTAATTGTTATAATACTTATATTTTCTTTTTTTAGTGAGTGTAGTATAGCTTCATCTTCTCAATCTAATAATAAAACAGTATATTTAATCGTAATTAATAGATATACCTTACAAGATATTGATAATATGCCTAATTTACGAAAGATTATAGATGAAGGTAGTATTGGGCTTATGAATACAAGAGGACTATATAACTATAAAGGCTCAGAAAGCTTCTTAACAATAAATTCTTCGAAGAAAGCTTATTCTACCTATGAAAGTGCTGAAACCTATAATTTAAATAAAGAAAACAGGGAGATATATGAAAGAAGAATCAGTCCAATAACTGGGGATTCTCAAATTGCAAATGTAAACCTTAATAGAATTATTGAGCTAAACAAAGAAAATAGTTATATGCCACATATAGGAGCCTTAGGAGATAGTTTACATAACTCAGGGCTTAAAACTGCTATGTATGGAAATGGGGATACTCTAGAAGATACAATAAGAGCAAGTAGTCTTATTGCTATAGATTCTAAAGGGTTAATTGATTATGGTAATGTGGACAATATATTAATTGAAGATAAAAATTTTCCTTATGGATTTAGAACAGATTATGATAAATTACTTGGTGAAGTAAATAATATTAAAAACAAAGCATCTTTAGTAGTTATAGACACTGGAGATTTAGATAGACTTAATTTTTATAGTGAAGAATTAACAGATGAAATGTTTGAGAAACATAGGATAAATATTTTAAATAAGATAGATGGTTTTATAGGTAATTTAAAAAATAGCATTGATAAAGATAAATCTTTATTTATTATAACTAGTCCTAATAGTGGAGAAGACAGAGTAGATAATAGTAAATTGTCACCTATAATACTTTGGGGAAATAATATTTCTAAAAGTATCTTGTATTCTCCTACTACTAAGAGAGAGGGTCTGGTAACAAATATCGATATAGCACCTTCAGTTGCAAAATTTCTAGGAACGTCTACAGAATATATGTCAGGCAATACAATGATATATAAAGAAAATAATGATAATTTTAATTTAATTTCAACTAATAATTCTAGAATAAATATAATTTCTAAAAGTAGATTTTATATTTTATCTACTTATAGTATATTATCTATAATTGTAATATTATTTGCCATGTTAGTTCTAGCTACTAATATGAAATTAAAAGGAATCTTATATAATATTTTAAGTATTTCACTTATAATTATTGGAGTAATTCCATTATCATTAATTTTAACATCAGTGATAAAATGGACAAATTATACTAGTTATATTATTTCATTGATTACTATATTGTTTCTACTAGTATTAATAATATATAAGATAAAGGGTATAGATAAGGTTTTACTTATATCGAGTTTACTCTATGGAGTTCTAGTTTTAGATGTATTTTTAGGAGGTAAGTTAACTAGATATTCTGTACTAGGTCATGATCCTGCAATTGGTGCTAGATATTTTGGTTTAGGAAATGAAATGATAGGAGTATTTTTAGGAGCTACTTCAGTATTTTTAGGGATTTGTATTAATAAAAATAGAAATAAAGTATTTTCATTTGTTTTGTTGATTTTTTCTGCTATAATAGTAGGACATCCTAAATTAGGAGCTAATGTAGGTGGAAGTATAGCAGTTTTGTTTTTCGTACTTTATTTTCTAGCAGAAACTTTTAATAAAAAGATAAGTTTCAAAAGAATCTTAACTATTGGTTTGGCTACTGTAGTTTTCATATTAGCAATGGCTTTTGTTGATATTAAATTTAATTCTAATCCTACTCATTTAGGAAGAACTATAATGATGACAAATAATGAGGGTAATTTGATGATTATGAGCATTGCTATTAGAAAGCTTTTAATGAATATTAAATTAGTAGGATCTTCCATGTGGACTAAGGTTTTGAATGTTAACCTAATTTCACAAATTGTAATTATTTTTATTTTGAAAGATAAATTAAGAGATCTATTTAATGAAAACAAATATATCTATGTAGGATTTATAAGTGGTATAGTAGGTAGTATAATAGGATTTTTAGCTAATGATTCTGGAATAATTCTTGCTTCAATAGCTGTAACATTGATTAATATATCTTTTATTTCTAAGCTAGTAGAATATATAATTGAAGAACAAAATTAGGAAGTGTATATTATTATGGAAAGAGTTTTTTTAGGAGATACAGGAATTAAAGTATCAAGACTTTGTTTTGGCTCTCTTACTATAACGCCTTTTCAAGCTAATCTACCTATAAAAGAAGGTGCAGAGCTTATTAAATATGCTTATTCAAAGGGAGTCAATTTTTTAGATACGGCAGAACTTTATGATAATTATGATTATATTAGGGAAGCTTTAAAGGATATAAATAGAAATGATTTTGTAATTACAACTAAATGCTATGCATATGATAAAAAAACAGCAGAAGAAAGTTTAAATAAAGCTTTAAAAGAATTGGATACTGACTATATAGATATGTTTTTATTGCATGAACAGGAAAGTATTCATACCTTAAGAGGACATTATGAGGCAATTGAGTATTTTACTCAGGCAAAGAAAGAAGGTAAAATCAGAGCTTTTGGAATGTCTACTCATAGGGTGGAAGGAGTCCTTGGAGCAATTGAGTTTGACGAAATAGATGTGATACATCCTATAATCAACAAACTTGGCATAGGTATTCAAGATGGAAATGTAGAAGATATGTTGAAAGCTATAGAGAAGGCTCATAATGCAGGAAAAGGAATATATGGTATGAAGCCTTTAGGAGGAGGACATCTGATAAAAGATGCAGAGGAGGCTTTTAATTTTGTAAGAAATATTCCTTATATTGATGCTGTGGCTATAGGAATGCAATCAAAAGATGAAGTAGATGCTAATATAAATTTAATGAATGAAGGCTATATTCCAGATGAAGTAAAGCGAAAAATTGATAAAAAGAAAAGAAAGCTAATTATTTCTTATTACTGTATTGGTTGTGGAAATTGTGTTAGGACTTGTAAAAATAATGGTATAAGTATAGTAGATGGTAAAGCTGTTCCTAATGATAATTGTATATTTTGCGGATATTGTGCTCAAAGTTGCCCAGAGTTTTGTATAAAAGTAATTTAAGATGAGGAGATATTATGGAAAGAATTCTAGGATTAGATGTAGGAGATAAAACTATTGGTGTAGCTGTTAGTGATCTTTTAGGCTTAACAGCTCAAGGTATTACTACAATACAAAGAGATGGTATTGAAAATGATTTTAAAGCATTAAAAGATATTATTGATGAATATGAAATAAAAAAGATAGTTATTGGATTTCCTAAAAATATGAATAATACTGTAGGACCTCAAGGTGAGAAAGTTTTAAAGTTTGTGGAAGAAATTAAAGAAAAATTTGGTTTAGAAATAATATTAGAGGATGAACGTTTAACAACAGTGGCTGCTGAGAGGCTATTGATTAATGGGGATGTAAGTAGAAAAAAGAGAAAAAAAGTTATTGATAAAGTAGCTGCAACTTATATCTTGCAGACTTATTTAGATAAAAACTATTAAAGAAGGTGAAGTATATGGATGATAGAATAGTTTTGCTGGATGAAAATGGTAAGGAGGAAGAATTCGAAGTTGCTGCAACTTTTGGTTTAGATGATTTTAATTATGCTGTGCTTTTTCCTATTAACGATGAGAATGAGGCCTATATTCTTAGAATGGAATATGATGACAATAATGAATTAGTTTTAGTGGGAATAGAAGATGATGAAGAATTAAATGATGCTATATTAGCTTATGAAAGTATATTAAAGGAAAATATAGAACAAAAATAATTATAAATATTTGACTTTTATTATATATATCTATATTCTATATATAGAATAAATAAGCAGGTGAAAAAATGGATATTAATGTAGATTCTATAAAAGAGAGATTGAAGGAAGAAGGATATAAACTAACTACTCAAAGAAGGGCAATTTTAGATGCTATTATTGAAAATAGTGGAAGTCATTTAAGTCCTGAAGAGATTTATGAAGTAGTTAAGTTAAAATATCCAGAAATAGGTTTAGCAACAGTTTATAGAACATTACAGCTTTTTGAACAACTGGATATAGTATGTAAATTAAATTTTGATGATGGTTGCAATAGATACGAATTAAATTCAGATTCTAATGATCATCATCACCATCATCTAATATGTTTAAATTGCGGAAAAGTCATAGAAGTTAAACTAGACTTACTAGAGAATTTAGAATATGAGATTGAGAGAGAAGGGAAATTTAAGATAGTGGACCACAATGTAAAATTTTTTGGATATTGTATTGAGTGTCGAGATAAATAAATCCCCTGAAGGGGGTTATTTTTTTGTAATAGACGGTGTGCTAATAAATTTTTATTTTTTAGAATACTAATTATTATAAGATTTGGAGAAATTAATAGAATAGAAGGAGTTGATACAGTTTGTCTAGAAAACCTTATAAATTAAAAATCATACCTTTGGGTGGTTTAGGTGAAGTAGGGAAAAACATTACTGTTATAGAATACAGAAATGACATAATCGTTATAGATTGCGGGCTTATTTTTCCCGAAGATGAAATGTTGGGTATAGATGTAGTTATACCAGATATAAGTTATTTATTGAAAAACAAAGAAAAAGTTAGGGCTATAGTTTTAACTCATGGCCATGAAGATCATATTGGAGCGTTGCCTTATGTTCTCAAGAAAATAAACGCACCTGTCTATGGAACTAAACTAACGTTAGGATTAATTGAAAATAAATTAAGAGAACATAATATGAAGAATGTTAAGTTAAATAAAGTAGAAGCAGGAGATCTTATAGAAATTGGCTGTTTTAAAATAGAATTCATTAAAACTAATCACAGTATTCCAGATTCTGTTGCATTAGCAATACACACACCTGTTGGAATAATAGTTCACACTGGAGACTTTAAAATTGACTACACTCCTATAAACGATGAGGCAATAGATCTTCGTAAATTTGCAGAAATAGGGAAGAAAGGAGTTCTTGCACTTTTAGCCGATAGCACTAATGTAGAAAGACCAGGCTATACAATGTCAGAAAGGACTGTTGGAGATACCTTTAATGATATTTTTTCAAAGGCTGAACACAGAATTATAGTTGCAACTTTTGCATCTAATGTATATAGGATACAGCAAATAATAGATTCCGCAGTTCTTTTCAATAGGAAAGTTGTAGTATCTGGAAGAAGTATGATAAATGTAATAGGGGTAGCTACAGAATTAGGATATTTAAATATACCTGATGGAACTTTAATAGATATAAATGATATGAACAAATATCCATATGATAAAGTTGTAGTTATTACTACAGGTAGTCAAGGTGAACCTATGTCTGCATTAGCTAGAATGGCTTATTCGGAACATAGAAAAATAGAGTTGGTACCAGGAGATTTAGTAGTTATATCTGCTACACCTATACCAGGAAATGAGAAAACTGTTTCAAGGGTTATAAATCAATTGATGGAAAAAGGTGTAAATGTAATATATGAATCTTTGGCAGATGTTCATGTATCAGGTCACGCGTGTCAGGAAGAATTAAAACTTATTCATGCTCTTGTAAAGCCTAAGTATTTTATACCTGTTCATGGAGAATATAGACATTTAAGAAGGCATGCTCAGTTAGCAGAAGATTTGGGAATGCCAAAAGAAAATATTTTTGTAGGTCAAAATGGTTCTATAATAGAATTTACTAGAAACTCATGCTCTTTTGGACCTAAAGTTTCTGCAGGTAATATTTTAGTAGATGGCTTAGGAATAGGGGATGTAGGAAATATTGTTTTAAGAGATAGAAAACATTTATCAGAAGATGGTTTGATTGTAGTGGTTGTTACTATAAGTAAAGAAGATGGAAAAATAATGGCTGGTCCTGATATTATTTCAAGGGGATTTGTATATGTAAGAGAGTCTGAAGATTTAATGGGAGAAGCTAGAGATGTAGTTAGAGAAGTATTGAGAGAATGTGAGAAAAATCATATAACTGATTGGGCTACATTAAAATCTAGTATACGTGATGCTCTAAGAGGATTCTTATATGAAAAAATCAAGAGAAATCCGATGATATTACCTATTATTATGGAAGTTTAAAGCCGTAGATTTCTACGGCTTTTTTCATATTATGTAGCCTATTTTATTATTATGTAGTATAATGTCTATAGTAAAAATATATTTTTAAACAGAAGAATCAATATACGAAGGAGGGGTCATATGAGCTATACAGTACTTATTTATTTCTCATTACTTGTTGTAGGAGCAATTATTTCACAAAAAGGTTTAATAAGTGATAAATTTGCTGATAAGCTTGGAAGCATTCAGAATTTTTTCTTATTATTTTTACTTTTTACAATGGGAGTGAGAATTGGATTAGATAAAAAAGTACTTTCATCATTTTTCCAAATAGGTGCTAAAGCAACGGTTTTAGCTGTGTTTTCTATAATTTTTAGTATAATTTTTGTTAGATTGGTAAGAAATATAGTTATTAGAGATAAGGAGGAGTCCCATGAGTCTTAGTATTATTTTAGCAGTTGTATTAGGAATTGGAGCAGGATATTTTATACTTCCTGATTGGGTTTTTTCTTATACAGGTACAATTGCAGACATAGGACTTTGTTTGCTTTTGTTTTTTGTAGGAATGGATATTGGGAAGCAAAAGGGTGTATTTAAAGATCTTAAAAAAATGGGATTTAAAATACTTCTTGTACCTATAATGATTATTATTGGAAGTATATTAGGAAGTATATTAGGTGGTTTTTTATTAAAAATGCCTACAAATGAATCAGGTGCTGTAGGTGCTGGTTTAGGATGGTATACATTATCTTCAGTAATGCTTACTAGTTATTCAACAGAATTAAGTGCTATAGCATTTTTAACTAATGTGGTTAGGGAGATTATTGCTCTTATAATTGTTCCAATAATAGCTAAGCATATTGGATATTTAGAATGTATTGCTCCTTGTGGCGCAACAGCTATGGATACAGCATTGCCTGTTATTTCAAAGTCAACTGATTCAAAAACTACAATAGTTTCATTTATTTCTGGAGTGATACTTAGCTTAGTTGTACCTATTTTGGTTTCAATAATGATAAAAATATAGTTAGGAGGGAAAACTATGAATGTATATGATGAAGCTCATAAATTAGCTAGAGCTATTAAAGAATCAGATGAGTATAATGAATATTTTGAAAAACAAAAAAACGTTTTTTCAGATGTTAAAAATAGAGAAATGATTGATGATTTTAGAGAGAAAGCTCTTGAAGTTCAAATGGAACAATTATCAGGTAAAGAAGTAGATAAAGAAAAAATTGAAAAATTACAAAAACTAGAACAAATTTTAATGTTAAATCCAGATATAAAAGAATTTTTTATAGCTGAAATGAAATTTACTCAATTAATATCTGATGTTTATAAGATACTTGATGATGTAATTAAATTAGATACATTGGAGGATTAAATTTTTGGAGGTTATTATGGATACTAAATATCTAACTAAAGCTGGATTGATTTCTGCAATATACGTAGTATTGGTAGCCATTCAAATACCTATTGGTCAATTAGCATTTGGTCCTATTCAACTAAGGATTGCAGAAGGATTAACTTTATTACCATTGGTAGAATCTGCTGCTATACCAGGAGTATTTATAGGATGTCTAATTTCAAATATAATACTTGTTTCCTTTTCTGGGTTTGGACTAATAGATATAATAGGAGGGAGTTTAATTACCCTTATGGCAGCATATTTGACAAGTAAAATGCCTAATAAAATATTAGGAACACTTCCACCTGTTATATTAAATGGATTATTGGTTTCTATTTGGGTTTCCTATTTTACTAGCATACCTTATTGGTATACAGTACTTGGGATTTCTTTAGGAGAATTAATATCGGTATTAGTTTTTGGAAATATTATACTAATAATATATAAAAATATATTCAGAAAAGGATATAAATGATTTCCACTATATATTCTTGTAAAAAAAAGATAATCCTAGTATAATAAAATGAGTAAATATATAAAAGGTGGAGATTTTGTGGCTGAATCTTTAAAAAATAAAAATAGGAAGAAAAATACAAATAAAAGACTTATTATCTATTCTATCATAATTATTTTATGTTTAGTTACAATGAAAATTTTTTATGATAAAGCTTCAGGTCCAGTATCTCTTTATAATCCAAAAGATATAGATATAGAGATTCCTTCTGGAAGTTCCACAACTAAGATTGCAAATATTCTAAAAGAAAATGGTTTGATTAACAATAAGTTAGTTTTTAAATGTAAAGTTAAAATAGAAAAATTAGATGGAAAATTAAAGGCAGGTAATTATATATTTAGTACAGGAATGAATCTTGATGAGATTTTGTCTAAGCTATCTTCAGGAGGAAAAGATGGAAATGTTGTAAAAGTTACTATACCAGAAGGTTTTGAATTAAAACAGATTGCATATAGATTAGATGAACTTGGATTGGTTGATGAAAAAAAGTTCTTAGAGGTATCCAAAGATATAAGTAAGTTTTCGGACAAGTATACTTTTTTAAATACAATACCTAAAGATTACAATTTAGAAGGATATCTATTTCCAGATACTTATGAAATAGATATAAATGCAAGTGAAGAAGAAATTATTGAGATAATGCTCTCAAGATTTGAGCAGTTTTATGAATCTGATTTAAAAAATAAAGCTGAAAAATCTGGTTTAGACTTAAATAAAATAATAACATTAGCTTCAATTGTAGAAAGAGAAGCTAGGGTCGATAAAGAACGTTCAATTATTGCGGGAGTGATTTATAATAGATTAAAGATTGATATGCCTCTTCAAGTAGATGCGACAGTTCAATATGCTTTAGGAGAAAGAAAGGAACGATTGCTATATAAAGATTTGAAAATAGAATCACCTTATAATACCTATCTTCACAAAGGGTTACCTCCAGCTCCTATAGCATCTCCAGGCGCCAAGTCTTTAATAGCTGCCGTAAATCCTTCAGATGTAGACTATTTATATTATGTATTAAAAAATGATGGTAGTGGTGAGCATATTTTCACTAAGACCTATGAAGAACACCTGGAAGCTCAGTCAAAAAAATAAAAAACGTATAAAATATTTATGTAATACGTGGATGGTCAATTGCCACGTATTACTTTTGTAAAAAGGGAAGTGTTATATATTGGTAAATATAAACTATGATTATATTGAAAAATACATTAGGAGTATTTTGCCAGAGGGTTCTGGGAATTTAAATAGAATAAAAGATTATGCAAATAAAAATAATGTTCCTATTATATTTCCTGAGGTAGAACAATTTATTAGGGTTTTATTAAAAATAAGCAATGCTAAAAATATTTTAGAAATTGGCTCTGCTATTGGATACTCATCGCTGGTAATGGCAGAGTCAACTCCTTCTAATGTTAGAATAACTACTATAGAAAAGAGAAAAGACATGTATAAAATAGCCAAAGAAAATATAAATCAAAGTAAATATAAAGATAAGGTTAAAATTATAGAGGGAGATGCAAGGGATGTTATACCAGAATTAGAGGAGAAATATGATTTTATCTTTTTAGATGCGGCAAAAGGACATTATTTAGAGTTTTTTAATGATTGTACAAAAAAGCTAAATGACGAGGGAATTATAGTATCTGATAATGTTCTATATAAAGGTATGATAGCTAGTGATGAATTGGTAATTAGAAGAAAAAAGACAATTGTAAAAAGAATGAGGAATTATTTAGAATATATATCTGATTTAGATGGGTATATAACTAGTGTTCTACCTTTAGGAGATGGTGTGTCTATAACATATAAAGAGGAGGGAGATAAGTGAACAAACCAGAATTGTTAGCTCCAGCCGGAGATTTAGAAAAGTTGAAGATGGCTATAATATATGGGGCAGATGCTGTTTATATAGGTGGAGAAGAATTTGGACTTAGAAAGGCTTCCAAAAATTTTACCTTAGAAGATATAGAAAAAGGAATAGAATTTGCTCATGATAGAGATAGAAAAGTTTATGTTACTTTAAATATTATTCCACATAATGAAGATTTAGTAGGTCTTGATGAATATGTATTAGAGCTTGAGAAAATAGGTGTAGATGGTGTAATAGTAGCAGATCCTGGAGTTTTTTCTGTAATAAGAAGAGTAGCTCCCAATATGCCTATTCATTTAAGTACCCAAGCTAGTGCTACTAATTATGAAACCATTAAGTTTTGGTATGATTTAGGTATTAGAAGAATAGTTGTAGCAAGGGAATTATCTTTGGAGGAAATAAAAGAGATAAAAGAAAGCTTACCTGAAGATTTAGAAATAGAGGCTTTTGTTCATGGAGCAATGTGTATTTCTTATTCGGGAAGATGCTTACTTAGCAATTATATGGTTGGTAGAGATGCAAATAGAGGAGAATGTGCTCATCCTTGTAGGTGGAAATATTCTTTGATGGAAGAAAAGAGACCAGGGGAGTATTTTCCAATATATGAAAATGAAAAGGGAACATTTATATTTAATTCTAAGGATTTATGTATGATAGAAAATATACCTGAGTTAATTGAAGCTGGGGTATGTAGTTTTAAAATAGAAGGAAGGGTTAAAAGTCAATACTATGTAGCTACAGTAATAAGATCCTATAGAAAAGCTATAGATGAGTATTTTAGATTAAAAGAAGATTATGTATACAAAGAAGAATGGCTTGAAGAGATTAAAAAAGCTAGTTATAGAGATTTTACTACAGGATTTTATTTTAAAAAACCTACAGGAGAAGATCAGGTTTATGGAAGTAGTTCCTATATTAGAGAATATGATTTTGTTGGACTAGTTTTAGATTATGATGAGAAAACAGAAATAGCAACAATAGAACAGAGGAATAGAATGTTTGTAGGGGATGAAATAGAGGTTTTTGGTCCTAATAAAGAATTTTTTGTTCAAAAAATTGAAGACATGTGGAATGAAAATGGTGAAGAAATAGATGTAGCACCTCATCCACAACAAATCATAAAGATGAAGATGAAAAAGCCTGTTGAAAACTGGGATATTATTAGGAGAGCTAGAAAGGATTGATTTAATTGAAGAAGCCTATACTTATAGGAATTACTGGTGGTACTGGATCTGGAAAAAGTACAGTGGCAAAAGAGATTTATAGTTCTATTAAAGAAACAAATGTAACAATAATTCAACAAGATTCTTACTATAGAGATCAAAGTAATTTAACTTTTGAAGAAAGAAAAAAGACTAATTATGATCACCCTTTTGCTTTTGATAATGAGTTACTAATTGAACATTTAAATAAATTATTAGAAGGTTTGCCTGTAGAAAAGCCAATTTATGATTTTGAAAAACATAATAGAAAAAAAGAAACTATAACAGTTTGGCCAAGAGAAATTATTATTTTAGAGGGTTTATTAATATTAAATGATGAAAGAATTAGAGAACTATTAGATATTAAAATATTTGTAGATACTGATTCAGATGTTAGAGTTATTAGACGTATAAATAGGGATATTAAAGAAAGAGGCAGAAGCTTAGATTCAGTTATAGAACAATATATGAGTACGGTGAGACCAGCTCATATACAGTTTGTAGAACCAAGTAAGAAACATGCTGACATTATTATTCCAGAAGGTGGATATAATAAAGTAGCTATTGATATAATGGTTACAAAAATTAAATCAATTATAGATGATAAATAATAAATACCTCCATTACAAATTGGTAATACTATTACTAATGAAAGTAATGGAGGTTTTTTATGGGAAAGTATAGTAAAAATATTACTCATAATAGAATTTTTAAATCGGCATTTTTTATTTTTTTAATATTTATGCTTTTGCTATCTAGATTATATTGGATTCAGATAATTAAAAGTAAAGAGTATAAATTAGCAGCTCTAAAACAGAGGGGAAAAGAAATGGGGATATATCCCTCTCGTGGAACTATTTATGATAGGAATTTAATTCCTTTAACTAATAGAGACAAAGTTCCAACCCTATTTTTTGTAAAGGATTATGTTTTGGAGAATGAAGAAGCTATGGATTTTATGAAGGATGTAAGTAAGAAAAGTAATAATGTAAAAAAAGATAATAGTAAGATAGGTGAAATAGAATTAAATAGATCATTAGAAAATGAAATATTACCAAAAGGCATTTTTTTTGCAGAAAAGACTTTAAGATATAATCAAAAAAATCTTTTATCTCATGTTATTGGTTATACTAAAAAAACTGAGAATAAGGGAGAAAGTGGAATAGAAAAGACATTTGATGATGTGTTGAAAAAAGAAAATATAGGTTCTATTTACTTTGAAATTGATAATAAAAACAATCCTATATTAGGTGGAGGTTATGCTTTAGTAGACAATGAAAAAGCAAAGCGTCCTAGCAATGTACAGCTAACAATAGATTACCATATTCAAAAAATTGTAGAAAAAGCTATGGACGAAGAAGGAAGAAAAGGCTCAGTTATAGTTTCAGATGTAGAAAGTGGAGATATAGTGGCAATGGCTAGCCGTCCTAATTTTAATCAAGAAGAGGTTGATGATTTTTTAAATAGAGGAGATATGGAATTATATAATAAGGGAGTTCAAGTTTCTTATCCTCCAGGCTCATTGTTTAAAATAGTAGTTCTTCTTGCTGCATTAGAAGAAGATCCTAGTATAATTAATGAGAACTTTTATTGTAATGGTTTTGAAGAAATAAATGATGTAATAATTAAATGTAATAAAGATGAAGGCCATGGCAAACTTTCAATGAAAGAAGCTTTTGCTAAATCGTGTAATTCTACCTTTATTCAATTAGGAGAAAGAGTTGGTAGTGAAAAAATAATAGATATGGCTAGGAGGTTAGGCTATGGCGAAAAGATAAATATTGGGCTTATGGAAGAAGTGAAGGGAAATTTACCTGAAGGTGAAGAGATTAAAGGACCTTCAATTGGTAATATATCCATTGGTCAAGGAAGTGTAGAAGTAACCCCTCTTCAGGTGACTAATATGATGATGATACTTGCTAATGAAGGAATACAGAAGGATTTATCTATAATTAAAGGAATAGTAACAGATAATGGAAATATGATGAAAAAGTTTAATAGAGAAAAAGATGAAAAAATATTACCTAAAAAACATTGTGAAATTGTAAATGAATATATGAATGAAGTTACAATAAGCGGAACAGCTAGAACAATTAATCTAGAAGATATAGGAGGAGCAGTTGGAAAAACAGGCTCTGCTCAGGCAGTATTAAATGGTAGGAATGCTGTACATGGCTGGTTTGCAGGATATTTTCCTAGGAAAAATCCTAAGTATGTTATAACAGTTTTTGTAGAGGACAATTATTCTGGCTCAAAAGATGCATTGCCAATATTTGAGAAGGTTTCAAGAGAAATATATGAGAAAAACAGATAGGACTTGCACCTTAATCATACTTTCTTCATATACTTTAATATGGGGAGAGTGGAGGTGCATTTATGACTCTATTGTTTTCTTTTAGAGGGTTTTTTAAACCCTTTTTAATGTTTATGGGATATATTTCAAATACTAATTCCTTTCCAAAGCCGTTAACTAGAGAAGAAGAACAGAAATATTTAAAACTATGTGAACAAGGTGATGAGGAAGCAAGGAATATATTAATAGAGAGAAACTTAAGGCTTGTTGCCCATATAGTCAAAAAATATTCTAACACTGGAAAAGATACAGATGATCTCATATCGATTGGAACTATAGGACTTATAAAAGCTATATCTACCTATGATAGAAAGAAAGGTACTAGATTGGCAACCTATGCAGCTAGGTGTATAGATAATGAGATATTGATGACCATTAGATCTGATAAAAAAGTTAAATCTGAAGTTTCACTTCAAGAACCAATAGGCATAGATAAAGAAGGTAATGAAATATCCCTAATAGATATATTGGGGACTGATATTGATGAAGTAATAAATGAAGTAGATTTAAAATTGCAAATCAATAAATTATATAGAAAAATCAATAAAGTACTGAAAGAAAGAGAAAAAACTATTATTGAATTAAGATATGGCTTAGCTGATGGGGTATGTAAAACTCAGCGAGAAATAGCTGGTATGTTGGGTATTTCTCGTTCATATGTGTCTAGAATTGAAAAAAGGGCTATTAAAAAATTGAATAAGGCTTTAGATAGTTAATAATTAAACTTTATGAAGCTATTTAAAACATAAATAAAAAATCGGGATTATAAATCCCGATCTTATGTTATTACATATTAGGAGTAATCCTTCTTAATATTTCTTGAATTTCTTTTGAAAAACCAGAAATAGGTTTTCCGTTACGTATATCTCTAGCCATATTACTTAATCTTTGATATAAATCTGGATCCGCCGTAACACTTACGTTATCAATTTTATCATCTGTATCTTTTACTATTTTTCTTACCTTTCCTTTTAAATCATCAGTTATGTTACCTTCTAGATTATTTTTCATATCAATGCCAACTATAGCAGTATCTCCAGATATTACAACAGTAGCACTATTTACATCATTTAAATTAGCAACTTTTCTAGCTATATTTTCTGCTCGATCAGATAGATTTCTGTCAACATTATTAGTCATATCCCTAGTATCATTTGTTCTCGTATTATCTGTTGCATTTCTTCTAACATCTTCTCCTACATTATTATTGTCATTAGGATTGCTGTTCAAATCAGTATCCGTTCTGTCTATATTATCCCTTGTATCTGTGCCTACTCTATTTTCCACCCTGTTATTTTTAACATTGGGTTTTTGAGGCTGACAACCAGTTGCTAATAAAACAAATCCTAATGACAAAATTAAGAACATAAAAAATTTGTTATTTTTCAAAATTTTCACCTCCCATAATTATTGTGTCATATTATTTTTTTTTTATTAAGGGATTTTATTTATTAATTGCATTAAATAGGAAACCGGTTATCATAACAAATATTATCATAATAGATATATTTAAAATATAAGAACAAAATGGTATAATATACATATGTAACTAATTTAAGGAGATGAAAAAATTGACAAAAGATTGGAATACAAATATATATTGTTTAATAGGAGATCCTGTTAAGAAAAGCTTATCTCCCAAAATTCATAATTATATTTTTGAGGCAAACAATATTAACTCAGTATATGTCTGTTTCAATATAAATGCAAAAGATTTAAAAAGTACTTTAGATAGTTTTAAAATTTTAGGAATTGAAGGATTTAATGTAACTGTTCCACATAAAATTAAGATAATGAACTATCTAGATGAAATTGATGATGAAGCTAGATATTTAGGGGCTGTAAATACTGTTAAGAATGTTGAAGGACGTTTTATAGGCTATAATACGGATGGATTAGGATTTATAAAATCTCTAGAAGATAGAAATATAGATATAATAAATAAAGATATTTTGATATTAGGCGCTGGTGGAGCAAGTCACGCTATTTCAACTAAATTAGCTTTAGAAGGTGTAAATAAAATAATAATACTTAATAGAACTTTGAGTAAAGGAAAAAAACTTGCATCTGAAATTCATGAGAAATTTGATAATGTAAAATTAGAATGTGATACTTTAGACAATTTTTATAAATATTTGGATATAGATATGATTGTAAATTGTACAACTATAGGAATGTATCCAGATATAGATTCATCTCCTGTAGATTTGTCAATGTTTAATAATGATATAATAGTTTATGATATAGTATACAAGCCTATAAAAACTAAGTTATTACATATGGCAGAAAGAATGGGAATGGAGACAATAGAAGGTATAGATATGTTAATAAACCAAGGCTTATTAAGCCAAAAGATTTGGTTTAATTATGAAATAGATAATCTTTTTAAAGACGTTGATGAGCTAAAAAAACTTTTAATCTGATATTAATATTTTAAAATGAAGGGTGAATTTTATGTTACTTAATCAAAAGGAATTCAGGAATGTTTCGATCATAAGGTTAGTTGATTTAGTAATAAATGAAGCCATAAAAATGAAAGCTAGTGATATACATATAGAACCATTTTCTAATGAAATTAGGATTAGATTCAGAATTGATGGAGATTTAATGGATATTCAGAACCTTCCTATAGAATACTTGTCATCTATAACCACAAGAATAAAAATAATGGGCAAAATGGATATAGCTGAAAAAAGAGTTCCTCAAGATGGAAGTATGGAATTTTATTTTGAAGATAGACAGATAGATTTACGTATATCTAGCTTACCAACAGTGCATGGAGAAAAAATAGTCATAAGAATATTAGATAGGGATAGTTTTATACTTTCAAAGGAAGAACTTGGACTCTATTCGAAGAATTTAGAATCTTTTGAAAAGATTCTAAAACAGCCTTATGGAATAATACTAGTAACGGGACCTACTGGAAGTGGCAAGACTACAACTTTAGCTTCTATGATAAATGAAATAAATGAAGAAAGGAATTGCCATATTATTACTTTAGAAGATCCTATAGAATATGTACATATCCATAATCAAAGTATTATTAATCAAAGGGAAATTAAAAATGACACTTTAAGTTTTAGCAAGGGTTTAAGAGCAGCCTTAAGACAGGATCCAGATGTGATTCTGGTTGGAGAGATGAGAGACTTAGAAACTATTAGCACTGTATTAACAGCTGCTGAAACAGGACATTTAGTTATTTCAACTCTTCATACTTTAGGTGCAGCTAAAACTATGGATAGGATAATAGATGTATTTCCACCAGAGCAACAAAGACAGATAAAAGTTCAGCTAGCCTCTGTTATACAAGGGATTATATCTCAACAACTATTAAAAAGTATAGATGGGAATAGTAGATTTGCAGCTTTTGAAATCATGATAGCAACCCCAGCTATAAGAAATCTAATAAGGGAAGGTAAAAATTATCAAATAGATACAGTTATTCAAACAGGGAAAAAACATGGAATGCAAACTATGGATAATGCAATTTTAAATTTATATAATAAAAGACTTATCTCTAAAGAAATAGCTTTGAGTGGATCTATAAATAAAGATATGTTGAGCAAATATCTTTAGTAAGGCGGTGATAGTTTGATTTATAATTATAAAGCCGTTTCAAATAAAGGGGAAATAATTGAGGGAAGCTGCGAAGGGGAAAATTTAGATGAAGTTCTAGAAAAAATAAGAACTAATAAGTATCTTCCTATATCTGTTGAAAAATCTAAGAATAATAGGCTAAGAACTAATATAGCTTTTAAAACAAAAGTTAGTAAAAAAGATATGGCAATATTTTGTAGACAATTTTATACAATGGTTGATTCAGGAATAAGTATTATAAATTGTTTAGAAGTTCTTAAAAAACAGACTGAAAATAAAATACTTAAAGAAGCTATTGGACAAGTTTATAATGAAGTACAAAGAGGAATGACCCTCTCAGAAGCTATGAAAAAAGATAAAGATATTTTCCCGGATTTTTTTATAAATATGGTAGAAATAGGAGAAGTTAGTGGTACTTTAGATATAATTTTACATAGAATGTCCATTTATTATGAAAAAGAAGATAAAATTGAAAGTAAAGTGAAATCAGCAATAATATATCCAATTATTTTAATTATAGTATCTGTATTTGTAATTATATTTTTACTTACTATGGTACTACCTACCTTTATAAGTATATTTGAAAGCAATAATGTATTGTTGCCAGTACCTACAAGGATACTGCTAAATATTAGTAATAGTTTAAAAAACCATTGGTATTTATATTTAATTTTATTTTTAATTCTTATATTAACAATAAACTCTTATAAACAAACTCAAGATGGTAGAATATTTTTTGATAGATTAAAAATCAAATTGCCAGGTATAAAGAAAATCAATTCTAAAATTATAACTTCCAAATTTACTAGAACACTTTCTACATTATTATTCAGTGGAATTCCTCTTATTCAGGCTTTAAAAGTAGTAAATAAAATCATAGAAAATGAAGTTGTAGTAAAAGAACTTGAAGAAGCTATTGAAAGTATAGAAAAAGGTTTACCTCTTTGGAGAAGTATTGAGGGAATAAGTGTATTTTCCCCAATAGTTAAATCTATGATAAATGTTGGGGAAGAATCAGGCTCTCTTGATAAGCTTCTTGATAAAACTGCAGATTTTTATGAAGATGAGGTAGATATGTTATTTCAAAGAATGAACACTATAATAGAACCTGTACTTATAATAATCATGGCTTTCATTATTGGATTTATAGTAATTGCTATGGCAATACCAATGTTTGATATGGTAAACATTATTCAAATGTAATCAAATTTTATATGGGGGGGTAAAAAAATGATTAAAAATTTGAAAATGGAAATTAAGAATAATAGTGGTTTTACTTTAATTGAACTGATATTAGTTATTGCTATACTGGCAATACTTTCAGCAATTGCAATACCAAAAATAGGAAAGACTAAAGAAGCTGCAGAGATTGCTGCTCATAATACTAATGTAAGAACATTAGAAAGTGTGGCTAATACATATATTTTAGACAAAGGTTTACCATCTGCTCAAAAAACAATAATTGTAGATGATACTGATAACAATGAATTAAAAGAGTATATTCAAGAGTCACCAAAAATTCCTGATATTATAAAAAAGGAGAACTCAAATAGTAAATATTATACAGTTACAATTGATAAGGATGGGAAAATAGAAGTAAATCCAGGTAGAAAACAAAATTAGAGGATATTGGATATGAAGATAATTATATTAACTTTAGGTTTAATTATAGGATACTTTCTAAATTTATATATATACAGACTATTATGGGAAGAGGGCTTGGTTGCCCCTTCTTCCCATTGTTTAAAATATTTTACATCTTTTAAATACTATGGGTCTATACTAGGTCCAAGTTTTAACTGTAAAGGTGATAAGTGTAGATACTGTAAAGAAAGGGTTGTATTACAGTATCTACTTGTTGAAGCATTGAATGGGTTTACATATTTGACCTTATATAATTACTTTGGTGTTGGTTTACAATTTGTATTTTATGCTGTAGTAGTAGATATTTTAATAATTGTTAGTGTTGTAGACTATTATTTTCAAATTATTCCTGATAAATGCCATATATTTCTACTTATTTCAACTTTTATATACAAATTGCTTCAATTCCTATTGTATGATATTTCACCATATTTTCTCAATAGTATTATTGGACTAATTGTATCTAGTGGTATATTCCTACTTATAGCTATTCTATCTAAAGGAGGAATAGGTGGAGGGGATATAAAACTTATAGGTATATTAGGATTTATATTGGGTTTTAAATTATCTCTTTTAAATATATTGATATCTTTTTTTGTTGGGGCTTTTGTATCTGTTTTTTTAATATTTTTTAAAATAAAAGATAAAAAAGATTCAATAGCCTTTGGTCCTTTTATTTCAATAGCTTTTCTTATTACTATTTTAGAAGGTAAAAATATTATCTTTTGGTATTTTAATAGTTTATTTTAACTAGTAGTAAATATAAGGAGGAAGAACCGTTGAATATTAAAAGACTTTTCTTACCTAAAAAAGTATTATCTATTGATATTGGTACTTATGAAACCAAGGTAGTAGAGGGGAAAAAGACTAATGAAGGATTAGATATAAATAAAAGTTTTTCTTTTTTAACCCCTGAAGGTGCCTATGAGGATGGGTACATATTAGAAAATGAACTTTTGCATTATGTTTTTAAAAAGGAATTTAATAAAAATAAACTGTCTTCAAATACAGCTTATATTACAATAAAAAGTAATTCTCTTATTAAAAAAGAAATTGAATTACCATCAGTAAGTCATAATGAAATTAAAGGAATATTAAAATACGAGACAAAAGAATATCTACCTGTAGAAATAAAAGATTTTATAATACAATACAAAATTATTAATAAAGTAAAAAATAGAGATATAGAAAAACTTAATGTATTATTAGTTGCTGTTCCTAAAAAAATCGTAGAAAGTCATTTTATATTTTTAAAAGATCTGGGATTGAAGCCTACTGTATTAGATTTGCAGTTAAATAGTTCCAGTAAGTTATTTAAATACAATAGTGTTGTTAATGGAGAATATAATATTGAAAATAATACTTTTGCAATTATAGATTTAAGTTATTTAAGTACTGATGTAACTATAATTAAAAATGGAGATATTTTGTTAAATGAAAATATCCCAGATTCTGTTCAATTATCTGAAGAAGGACTAAATAGAGGAACAAGGAATATTAATAATTTAATAGAAAAAATAAGTTTGATTTTTCAAAAATATAAAACAAAACATATAAAGGATCAAATTGAAATGATTTTTTTATATGGAGGTTTTTCTAATATAGAAGATATAGATTTGATATTTGAGAATAGTTTGAATATACCTTCAGTTATAGTAAAAAGTATGGATAAAATTTATTTAAGTGAAGATTTAAATAAGTATGTAAACTGTATAGGATCTATTATTAGAGTTGAGGGGTAGCTGTATGAAAGATTTAAATTTTTTTAATCATTATACGGAAAGTAAGAAATTTAAAATTGAAAATATATACTACTTGTTTATATTATTTCTTTTAATATCAATATTTTTTTATAGTTTTATAAACCAAATAAAGATAAATAATCTTTCTAAAAAGGTAAGTAATTTAAAAACACAAGTAGAGAATGAAGAAATCAAGACTAAAGTTAATAAGCTAAGAAAAGAAAAAGATGAGATTAATAAAGTTGAAAATAATATTAAACAGTTAAAATTATTAGATGAATTTATTAAAAAAGAAGATAAAATTAATGAAGAATTAATAAAGGATATAAATTTAAGAATACCAGAAAATGTTTTTCTAATCTCAATAGAATTTAACCTATCTTCTATTGAGATTAAAGGAATTAGCGGAGATAAACTATCTATTGCTCAATTGGAACGTAACTTGAATGAAATAAAAAGCTTTAAGAATGTCTTCATTTCAAATATATATTTTGAAGAAAACCATTATAGTTTTTCTTTAAGTATAAGTTTAAAAGATGAGGATGTGAAGGATGATGAAGAAAAAGATGAGATTAAATAAAAGGGAAAAAGATCTTTTAATATTATTAGGAATTATAATAACCTTTTGTTTTTTTCAAAGAAAGATTTTTCCACACCAAAAGCAAGAGATATTAAAATTAGAAGAGCAGAAGCTTAAGTATGAGAAAGAAATTATAAATATGCTTAATATACTAGATGAAAAAGAAAAAATCAAAGCGAACTCTATTAGAATGAATAGGGAAAAAGATAGGGCCGGTCTTCAATACTTTTCTAAATTAGAACAATCTCAAATTATATATTTATTAGACAGTATTTTAAATGAATGCAAACTTAAAATACTAGATATAAATTTTTCTCAACCAGAGATTGAAGAGTTAACAAATAATATATTTTATAAAACCATGAATTTATCTATATCTTATAAGGGGAGTTATGAAGAGCTTTTAGAGTGTTTAAATAAAATAAGAAATAGTCCAAAAAAATTTTTAATAACTAATCTTACTATAAATAGAGAAGATAAGGAGATTTTAATAGGGGAGATTGGCTTAAAAGTATATAGCATGGAAAATATTTTTGATGAAAAAGATAATATAAGTGTTATGAATGCAGACTTAAATCCAGATAGAAAGAGCCCTTTTGATTCTTTACAAGAATTTGATGATAATAAAGATGAAAATATAGAAGATGGCCTAGATAATATTATAAATAAAGAAGCTTATACAGATGAAGATACTATAAATTTTGACAATTATAAAACTAATAATACTGATAGAAATGAAATTATTCAAAGGAATGATTTACCAGAAAGAAGAAATGAAGTTTCAGATGATAAAAGTAAGAAAGATAATGGGAAAAATAAAGAAAAACCAAAAAAGGAAGAAAAGCCTTCTAAAACGAAGGAAGAATCTAAGGAAAAAAACAATTTGTATTTAGATTTTAGTAATAAAGATATAAAAGTTGATTCTCCAAAGTCTGACGTAGGATTTTGGTTGTATTCTCATAATATT
This sequence comes from Anaerosalibacter bizertensis, assembly GCF_009696605.1. GTDB lineage: Bacteria > Bacillota > Clostridia > Tissierellales > Sporanaerobacteraceae > Anaerosalibacter > Anaerosalibacter bizertensis. The sequence goes on from NZ_VULR01000004.1 coordinate 29,513, forward strand.
TCAACTATAAAATTGAAATTAAGTTTTATAGATCAAGAAAAAAAGAAAGCTTATATTGAAAAATCCTGTGTAGTTAGTGAAAATGGATGGAGTTATTTAGAAGTTGAAGTTTTAGAAAGTATATTTTCTTATCCTTTAAAATTGGACAAGATGTATTTTGAATGTGAAAGTAATGATAAAAATTTTAGTTTCATATTCATTGATGATATAAATATTCAAATGAAAGATTAGATGTATTGATTGTTTTAAAAGGAGAGAATAAGATTGAACAAGCTTATACTACTATTAAAAAATAAAAAAGGAATGACTTTAATTGAAATAGTTTTAAGTATTACAATTTTATCTATTTTATTGCTAATAGTAGTGCCAGAAAGTAATATTATATTAAAATTTAAAGAAAGAAAAGAATTATTGGAATTTAAAACTGATTTAAACTGTGCAAGAAATAAAGCTATATGCGATGGAATGAGATACAGCATAAAACTTTTTCCTAGAAATAATTTTTATTATATCTATAAATATGAGAGGTTTCCAGAGGTTGTTGCTAAAAAGGAATTTAAGAATGGAATAAGAATTGAAAATACGAATTTCAATGGTAGTTTGAATAGTAAGCCAGCTGAAATTATGTTTACATCAACAGGAGCACCAAGTAAAGGTGGAAGAATAATTATTAGAAATAAGAAGAATGAAAAAATTTTAATAACTGTAGAACCTGCTACAGGAAAAGTTAATCTATATATTGATGGGGAGTAAAAATATGAATAGAAAAGGTTTTCTTTTAATAGAAGTTTTAATTGGAATTTTTCTTCTGGGACTAATTACAACTACTTTTTTTCCTATATTTACTTTAATGAATAATCAATTTAAGAATGTAGAAATTAAAAATGATATGAAATATTATGGAGAAACTGTTATAGAAAAAATAAAAGCCTTTGATTTTAATAAAAGTAGTGGAGAATGTATACTTGATATGGAATTAGAAAAACTCATTAATATCTTTTGTGAAAATGATGAAGTTGAGGTAGATTTACCTTTAAGTTCTGACAAAGACTTTAGATATAGAGTTAATATATGTAAAAACAACAAGGGAAATAACTTATGGAAAATTTATGTAAAGGTGCTGCCTAAAAATAATAAAGAAAATATGGAAGGTGTATCCTTTGAAACTATTTTACAGAAACCAGAGAAATAATAAAAAAGACATTATTTTACTTGAAAATAGAGGCTTTACTTTGATAGAATTGCCTATGGGCATATGTATAATTGGAATAATAATATTATCTTTATATTTTATGTTTAATTATTCCGTTAAAGTTACTCAAATAGGGGAAGAAAAAGAAGAGATTCTTTTAAATGGAAGATATGCTATTGAATATATTAAAAAAGAGATTAGGCAATCAGAAGAAATAATATCTACAAGTAAATTTGGTGGATTTAATGAAAAGTTTAAAGAAAACTTTGGATTTGTACTCAAGATCAATAAAGATAATGAGAGTAAATATGTATCCTATTACTTTAAAAACGGAAGTATATATAGAATAGTATCTACTAATACAAATACAAAATATCCCTATGCAGGAAGTTTTCAAGGCCATAATAAAATTGTTGAAAATATAATTTCTATAGAAGGATCAAAGGCAAATTTTCAAAATGATAAAATAGTTTTAAACTTATTAATGGGTGGTGAATGGAATAAAAATATAGAATTAAAAACGGAAGTCTTTATGAGATGTCCTACAGATTATTAACTGGGGGGATAACATTGGACAGTAATAGAGGTTCTATAGTTATTCTATCTATTATAGTTGGGGCCATTATGTTTTTGTTATCTAGTTTCTTATTATACTCTATTTATTTAGATCATCAAATCGCTAATTCTAGTATAGATCATCTTCAATCTTATTATTTAGCAGAAGATAAAATATATCTTTGTTTTGACGAAGGAAGTAGTTATTATGATGAATTGATCTTAGGTTTAAAACATTATTTGAAATACAAACAATTTGGAAATTCTTCAAATAAAAATCTAATAATAATAGATGAAGAAGATTTAAATCCTAAAGATACTAAGAATGAGATTAAATTAGACATGTTTATGAAGAATAATATTTTAAATGGAGGTATTTTGGCACAATCTGATTATAAAAATATAAACAAGAGGGTTTATGGAGCATTTACCTTCATTAATCCATTTTATAGTACAGATAAACCCATACTTTCTAAAAATACATTGGAAGATTTGGAAGAGGGAAGCATAGATGAATTTATGGAGCAGCTTTTTAATGATTTTAAATTGGAAACATTTGAAAATGATATTGAGATAATTGAAGTAAATGATTTTCAAAAAATAGATATATATTTTTATGATGAGAAAACTAGAAAGATAAGATTAGATTTTTTTAGGTATAAAGATGAAGAAACAGCTGTAGGTAAAAAATATTTATCTACAGATGAAATTTATTTAATTTCAAAGGATAAAATGAAAAACTCTGAGATAAATATATATGCAAATGATGTAAGGATCACAGATATTCTAAAAGGAATTATATATGTAGATGGAGATTTGAATTTATATGGCAAGTTAAATTTTAATGGTATTGTAGCTATAAATTCTGGAAAAGTGAATGTTTATTCTAAAGATAGACCCAAAATAAGAGGAATGTTTATATTAAATAACTATAAAGATGACGAGGAAACAATAGAAGAAAAAATAGATTTGCAATATCGCCAAATAGTGGTTGATAGATTTGGATTGTATATACCTGATTATATAAAACCAAATCTATATTTAGTAAAAGAGGGGGGAACAATAGAAAAATGAAATTACATAATTTAATGGAAGATGAAGTTATACGTATAGTAAATAAATTGTTAAAAAATGAGAAAGATATTTGTACTTGCGAAAAGTGTAAATTAGATATAGCTGCAATAGCATTAAACAATTTATTACCTCAATATGTAGTTACAAAAAAAGGAGAGTTATATAAAAGAGCTAATAATATGGGCATTCAGTTTGAGGCGGATATAACTAAAGAAGTGACCAAGGCCATATATATAGTAAGAAAAAGGCCCAAACATGAAATAAAGTTGTAGGTGACAATAATGAAAAATATAGTCTTAATAGGTCCTAGTGGTGTAGGGAAAACTACTATAGGAAAGTATATATCTAGTAAATTGAAGATTGAACAGGTTGATACAGATTTTATAATAGAAAAAAAGTTTTCAATGAGTATTGAAAATATATTTAAAAAATATGGTGAAAATTGGTTTAGAATAGAAGAATCAAATATAGTAAAAGAAGTATCAAATAAGAATAATATAGTTATATCTACCGGTGGTGGAGTAGTAATAAATGAAAAAAATATAGAAAATCTTAAATCTACTGGTATATTATTCATGTTAGTAGGAAGTATAGATACTTTAACTAGAAATTTAATGAATTCTAATAAAAAAAGACCTTTGATTGGTAATTATGGATATGATGAAATATATAAAAATGTAAAAAATATGTTTTTTGAAAGAGAAAAATTATATATAAAATCTGCAGATTATTTAATAAGTGTAGATAATAGAACTATTGAGGAAATTGGGGAAGAAATTATTTCTTTTTATAAAAAACATTAACTTGTAGTAATAGGAAAGGATTGCTATAATTAAAGAGGTAAAAGAGAATAGAGAGGATAAAAAAATGAAGATATTAGTTATTCATGGTCCAAATTTAAATATTTTAGGAAATAGAAAAAAAGAATATTATGGTGAAAAAAACATAGAAGAAGTAAATAGAATGATTCAATCTAAAGCTAAGAGTTTAGGATTTAAGGTAGATATTTTTCAATATAATTGTGAAGGAGATATTGTATCTAAGCTAAATTCTACATTGGATGATGAGTATAGTGGAATTGTTATAAATGCAGGGGCTTATACTCATTACAGTATTGCCATAAGGGATGCTATTGAAAGCGTAAGAGTTCCTACAATAGAGGTTCATTTATCCAATATATATGGAAGAGAAGAGTTTAGAAGAATTTCTATGATTGCACCGGTATGTACTGGTCAGATAACAGGATTTGGGCCATATAGTTATCTTTTAGCTTTAGAAGCAATTAAATATTTAATATAATAATTTTAGTGGGAGGTATTTATAAATGATTTCGGCAAATGATATAAGAAAAGGAATAACTTTTAAAATGGATGGAGAGGTGTACCAAGTACTAGATTTCCAGCATGTTAAACCAGGAAAAGGAGCTGCATTTGTTAGAACTAAAATTAAAAATGTCATGACTGGGACGATAAAAGAAGTTACTTTGAATCCAAATGAAAAATTTCCTAGGGTTCATATTGAAAGCAAGGAAATGCAATACTTATATAATGATGGCGAACTATATTATTTTATGGATAATGAGACATTTGAACAATTGCCTTTAACTGAAGAAAATGTAGAAGACGCAATTATATATATTAAAGAGAATGACACAGCTATAGTAAGATTTTATGAAGGTAATCCTTTTGAGTTAATAGCACCAAATTTTGTTGAACTTGAAGTTACAAAGACAGAACCTGGTATAAAAGGAGATACAGCTACTGGGGCAACTAAACCAGCAACTGTTGAAACAGGAGCTACTGTTCAAGTGCCTCTTTTTGTTAATATTGGGGACAAGATTAAAATAGATACTAGAACAGGTGATTATTTATCAAGAGTTTAGGGAATAATTAAAATATATATAAAGTATGAGGAGGGATAATATGGATTATTTATACCAAAAAGTTTCTTATTTAAGAGGTTTAGCTGAAGGTTTAGGAATTGAAGAATCTACTAAAGAGGGGAAATTACTTCTACATATAGTAGACACTCTTGAAGATTTTGCTGACGCTATTGAGGATTTAGATGAGTATGTAAGTTATATGGATGAGGACTTAGCCGATGTAGAAGAAGAAGTATATGACTTATTTGATGAAGATTATGAATATGAAGATTTTGATGATGAATGTGGTTGTATAGAAATTGAATGTCCAGATTGTGATGAGGATTCTATAGAATCTTTAGATAGAATAGATTAAGTCTTGTAAAAGCAACAAAAAGAACTGATTTTAAATCATTAATGATTTAAAATCAGTTCTTTATTTTTTTGAAAAAATTTTAGCATATTATTTATTTTTGGACATACTTATGTATAAAGGAGGGACAGGTTATGAAGAAGGATGAAGCATTAATATTTGATTATTTACTCCAATACATAGCTCCTGAAATTAGTAATATTTTATTTAAGGTTTCTAAGGAGAAAAAAAGAAATATAGAAGAGATACGACTTAGAAATAGTTTTCCTTTAATGGTCTATTGTGAAGGAGGAGATTACTATGTTTCGAAAAATGGAGAATTAACACAAAATGAAAAAGATATTTTTATTGTAAATAAAAAGCTTTTATTTAAAACTTTTCAACTGGTAAGTAATTATTCAGTATATGCCTTTGAAGAGGAAATAAGAAGCGGATTTATCACTTTAAAAGGAGGGCATAGGGTAGGGATAGCAGGAAAGACTATTTATGGCTCTAATGGTGTAGAAACAATAAAAGATATTTCCTCACTGAATATAAGGGTTGCCAGAGAAAAGATTGGTGTTTCAGATAAGATTATGAAGTATTTAATTAAAGAATCAGATTCTATATATCATACCCTTATTGTCTCTCCACCTCAATGTGGGAAAACAACACTCTTAAGAGATATAGCGAGAAATATAAGTGATGGAATGCCAAATATGAACTTTAAAGGGAAAAAGGTAGGAATAGTAGATGAAAGATCAGAGATTGCTGGAGTATATAGTGGAATTCCACAAAAAACTATAGGCAAAAGAACAGATATATTAGATGGCTGTCTTAAAAAAGATGGGATTATAATGCTAATTCGAGCTATGTCTCCTGAAATAATTGTAACAGATGAATTAGGAGGCGAGGAAGATATAAAGGCGATATATGAAGCATTAAAAGCAGGAGTAATATTGATATCAACAGTTCATGGAAAAGATTTAAAAGATATAATGACTAAAAATAATTTAGGTGAATTAATAGAAAGAAAAGTGTTTGAGAGAATAATTATACTTGATAATTCAAAAGGTGTGGGAACAATTCGAGATATATTGGACGGGCATACTTTTACTTCTGTCATATATTAAGGAAGGTGTAATATGATAATTTTAAAGATAATAGGTTGTACTTTAATTGTTCTATCTTCTAGCTTAATAGGATATATATATGGAAAAAGCTATAAAGAAAGATTGGAAAATCTTATTTATCTAGAAAATTGTATAAAAATACTAGAGACAGAGATTATGTATGGTGCCAATCCATTACCTGAAGCATTAGAAAACGTATATAAAAAGGGCAATAAAAAAGTTTCATTTATTTTCAATAGAATTTCCCAAGCATTAAAAGAACATAAAAGTGGTGAAGTTTTAGAATGTTTTTTAATGGTATCAGATACCATGAAAAAGAATTTGAATTTTAAAAAAGAAGATGTAGAAGTTTTTACAAATTTAGGCCGAACCATCGGTTCCTCAAATAGGAAGGATCAAGAAAAAAGCTTTAAATTAATTCTAGCTCAAATAAAAGCACTGCAAAAAGAAGCTAGACTAGAGAAAGAGAAAAATGAAAAAATGTTTAAAAATTTAGGCTTTTTATCAGGTCTAGCTATAGTAATTATTTTATTGTAAGGGAGAGAATAAAATGGATGTAGATCTAATATTTAAAATTGCTAGTATAGGTATATTGTCGGCAGTTTTACATACTGTCCTTGCTAGATCTGGAAAAGAAGAATACGCTTATTTAGCCTCATTGGCAGGAGTGGTAATAGTACTTGGAGTAGTTATAAATTTAATAAGTAAACTGTTTGACAATGTAAAATCATTGTTCCAGCTTTATTAAATAGGAAGTGATAAAGTGGAGATATTTCAGATAGTAGGAATAGGATTGGTTGCCACTATGATGATTGTATTTTTAAAAGATCAAAAACCAGAATTTGCATTACTAATTAGTGTAGCAACAAGTATAATAATATTTTATTTTGTAATAGATAAATTTCAAGTTGTTGTACAGGTTCTAACTAATTTAGCTAAAAATGCAAATGTAGATTTTATATACTTTACAACTATTCTAAAGATTATTGGAATAGCTTATGTTGTTGAGTTTGGTGCTCAAATTTCTAGAGATGCAGGAGAAGAGTCTATTGCTTCTAAGATTGAGTTAGGAGGAAAGGTAATAATAATGGTGTTGGGATTACCTATTTTAATGGCACTTATGGATTTGATAATAAAAATATTACCATAAAGGTGAATCGAAAATGATAAAAATGAAAAAAACGGTTATAATAATTTTTTTTATACTTATGTTGCCTACTTGTATATATGGTAATGAATATGAGGATGAAGACAATATAGATCTTATTATGGAACAACTTGAAATTTTAAATTTAGATGAAATTGAAGAGGCGATTAAGAGTATAGATGATATAACATATGAGTATTTCCCTAAATTAAATTTTAAGGATTTTATTTCATCAATTATTAAAGGTGATAGGATAATTGAAGCTAAAGATATATTAAAAGGTATGGGGGAATTTTTCTTAAAAGAAGTTCTTGAAAACATAAATCTTTTAATAGAAATTTTAGCTATAACTATAATATGTGCTGTTTTAACTAATTTACAATCTAGTTTTGAAAATGATACTGTTGGAGAATTAGCTTATTATATATGTTATATATTATTAACCACTATTGTAATAAAAAGTTTTACTATTATAATGCTCTTAGGAAAAAACACAGTAGACAGCATGGTAAACTTCATGCAAATAATACTTCCGATTTTATTAACACTTTTAGTAGCTGTAGGTGGAGTTACAGCAAATGCTCTTTTTCATCCAATAGTATTAGGTTCTATAAACATAGTTGGAATACTTGTAAAAGATATGATTTTTCCATTTATATATTTTTCTTTTATTATTGGATTAATAAGTAGAATTTCAAAAAAGGTCCAGTTTACTAAGTTATCTGAACTTTTAAGACAAGTAGTTATTACAGTAATAGGTGCTTCTTTAACTGTATTTATAGGGATTATGTCAATGTATGGAATAGCTTCAAAAGTTGATGGGGTTACAGTAAGAACTGCAAAATTTGCAGTTGATAAGTTTGTACCTATAGTTGGAAAATTTCTATCAGATGCGATGGATACAGTAGTAGGATGTTCTGCAGTCCTAAAAAATGCAGTAGGAGTAATAGGATTATTTACATTATTTCTCATATGTATTATACCAATTATAAAAATAGTTGCACTAATCTTTATTTATAAAGTAGTAATAGCAGTTATTGAACCAGTTTCTACTATAGAAATTGGAGAGTGTCTTAATGAAGTAAGTAAATCTTTATTGTTGGTACTAGCTAGCTTATTATCTATATCAATTATGTTTTTCATAACTATTACAATAATTGTTGAAGCAGGAAATGTAACTATGATGTTAAGGTAGGTGATAGAATTGGGATTATAAGTTTTTTAAAAAGTTGGGTCATTGATATAGTTACTATGGTCATATTTATATCGTTTTTAGAAATAGTTTTACCTAATAGTAATATGAAAAGGTTTATAGATATGATCGTAGGTTTTTTAATTATAGTTGTTATTATAACTCCATTCATAAAAATTATTTCTAAAGATATAGATATAGAAAAGAATTTTTTATTAAATAGCAATAAATTAAATACTGAAATTAAAAACAATTACTCTGAAGAAAAAGAAGAAGTTTTGGCATTACAAGAAAAACAAATAATTGAATCCTATAAGAAGGGTATTGAAAGGAAAATAGGAAACTTAATAAAAGAAAAAACAAATTATGAAGTAAAGAATATAGATATGGAAATAAATAAGGATTTAGAAGATAAAAATTATGGAGAAATTAAAGAATTAAATATAGTTTTAAGAGAAAAGATTGATAAAAATTCAGAAAATGAAAAATCAATAAAAATAGAGAATATAGAAGAAGTATGGATAAAAAAGAATAAAGAAAACAAATCCAATGAAAAATTTGAAGAAAGTGATAAGATAAAAAAAATAATTTCAAAAGAATATGGATTATCTGAAGAAAAAATTTCTGCTTCTTTAAGCAGAGAACGGTAGGTGATCATAAGATGAATTTTAAATTTAATTTCAAGGAATTTTTAAATAAAATAACTAATAAAAAATATATAAATAAACTATTAATAATATTAATAGTAGGTATAATGCTTTTAATCACAGCTAGTCTATTTAAAGACAATAAAAAAGAAGAAACAACTAAAAAAGATAATATAGAAAAGGAAATAAAAGAAAGTGATATGGAGGACTATGCCTATGTTTTAGAAAGAAAGTTAGAAAAAATTTTAAGTCAGATTAAAGGAGCTGGAAATGTAGATGTAATGATAACATTGGATGAAACTACAGAAAAAATCCCTGCAGTGAATAAAACAGAAAATCAGGAAAAAACCAGTGAAGAAGATTCTCAAGGAGGTGTTCGAGAAATAAATAGAGAGGACTCTACACTTCAAGTTGTAACTAAAGGGAATGAAGGCTCTATTTTAGTACTGAAAGAAATAAAACCAAAGATAAAAGGTGTGATAATTGTTGCAGAGGGAGCTTATGATATTGAAGTAAAGGAACAGTTATATGAGGCTGTAAAAACGGTTTTAGATGTATCGGGAAATAAAGTGGAAGTATATTCTAGTAATTAAATAAAGGGGGGCTTTATATGTTTACTATAAAAAAACCAGCCATTATAACAATATTAGTCGCATTATTAGTTTTAACAGGATATATTAATCATCAAATGACACAAAATTCAGTTTCTAAAATTTCTAATGATTATCAAAATCATGAAGAAAAGGAGCTAGCTAAGACTCAGCAAGAAAATAACAAGGATTCAATAGAGACTATATCTAAAGAGAAAGATAGTAAAAAAGAGAATGTCGGAAAAGAAGGAGAAAATCTTTCTAACTTGACTGAAGAGATAAATACCAATATAGAAAAAAACATATCAAAAGAAGAAAATTTAAAGAGTAGAAATTATTTTGTAGAACACAGGCTTTCTAGGGATAAGATGAGAGCAAATTTAGTTGATGATCTAAAGGACATAGTAGATGATGAAAAAACTAATAATGAAGTAAGAGCAAAAGCCCAGAGTGAGATTATTAAAATGGGTGAAATATCCGAACAAGAATTGCATATAGAAGGCCTTATTAAAGCCAAAGGATTTGATGAAGCCCTTGTATTTTTAAAGGGAGATGGGGCAAAAATAGTAGTGTCTTCAGATGAGCTTACAGAACAAGATGTAATAAAAATATTAGATATAGTAAAGAGCGAAACTGAGTTAGATTCTTCAAATATTAAGATAATGAAAAAACAATAGATTTGTTTGTAAAACACCATCTATTCTGGTATAATATGCTTATAAGATTTTAGATAGGTGGAGGTGGCTAACTTGGCAGATACTATAAACAATGAAGGGGTAGACTATGGTACTGTAAAGATTGCTAATGAAGTAGTAGCAATAATTGCAGGTTTAGCAGCTACTGAGGTTGAAGGCGTTGCAGGAATGAGTGGTGGTATTACTGGTGGCATAAGTGATATGTTAGGTATGAAAAACTTATCAAAGGGAGTTAAAGTAGAGGTTGGAGAAAAAGAATGTGCCATCGATATCTTTGTAATAGTTGAATATGGTTCTAGAATTTCTGAAGTTGCTTTAAGAGTTCAAGAAAATGTTAAAGAAGCTGTAGAAACAATGACTGGTTTAAATGTTATAGAAGTAAATGTTAATGTTCAAGGTGTAAATATACCTAAAGAGCCTGAAGTAGAAGAGGAACCTAGAGTAAAATAAAATATTTACCCTCTGATTTATCAGAGGGTAAATTTAGTACTATTAGGAGGTAGAGATATTCTATGAATATTATTGATAGGATTATATTAACTATATATACTTTTTGCCTTGCAATACTTTCCATAGCACTTATATTATTCCCTTTTGAACAGCTTGATTTTTTATCTATAAATAATATTGAAGATTATTTAATAAAAATAAAAGGCAATTATGTATATTCTATAATAGGGGTAGCTTTTTTATTAGTTAGTATTAGGTTTTTAATATCTGGTTTAACTGGAAATAAGGATAAAAACAAAGGAACTTTTCTTATTAAACATACTGATTATGGAGAATTAAAAATTTCTACTCAAACAATCGAAGGACTTGCACAGAGCATAGCAAACAAATTTACAGGCATTAGAGATATTAGAACAAAAGTGCATATTTTTGAAGGTACAATAACTTTACACATGAGAGGAGAAGTTTCTCCAGAGATAAATATTCCTGAAACTACAATACAGTTACAAAATAAAGTAAAAGAACATGTAGAAAAATGTACGGGAGTTGAAGTGAGCGAAGTGAAAGTTGAGATAAGCAATGTGACTGCGCCAACTAGAACAGTAAAATAAATTATAGAGGTGTTTATGGTGGCTAAGGAAATTTTTTCGAGATTTATTCAATTGTTAGATAATAACAAGGGAAGAACTATAGGTGCAATAATAGGTTTTATAGTATCAATACTTATACTTACTATTGGCTTTTTTAAAACTTTATTTATTGTTATTTGCACAGGATTAGGATATTTTTTTGGAAAAAAATCTGATAATCAGGAAGATTTAAAGGAATTTTTGAATAAAATACTTCCTCCAGGGAAAACAAATTAAGTAGGATATTATATGGAATTTATATATAGTTACAAGGAGGACAAAGATGGGTAGAAAGTTAGCAAGAGAAGAGACAATGAAATTATTATTTCAGATGGAAATGAATAATGATTATTCGGATGATATAGTAGAATTATATATTGATGAAAATGAATTTACTCATGATGAAGAAGAGTATATTAGAGATGCTGTAGAAACGATAAAAATAAATTTAAACGATATTGATGAGTCTATTCAGAAATATATAAAGGGTTGGAAAATCCATAGACTTGCAAAAGTAGATTTATCTGTTTTGAGAATAGCTGTTTACGAGCTTACTTATAGAAAAGATATACCTATGGAAGTTACTATTAATGAGGCTATAGAAATATGCAAGAAGTATAGCACAGATGAATCATCGAAATTTATTAATGGCGTATTGGGAAGCTTTGTACGCAAAAAGGATGAATAGAAAATGAATAAGTATTATTTAGGAATAGATACAAGCGCTTATACTACATCGGTTGGAATTGTTAATGAAGAAGGACAAGTGATTTTAGATCTAAGAAAGAGGTTAAAGGTTGCAAGGAATAAAAGGGGATTAAGGCAACAAGAAGCAGTTTTTCAGCATATTAAAAATTTGCCTGAAATGTTTGCTAAAGTGTCTGAAACTATAGATATAAATGATTTATTAGTTATAAGTGCTAGTACTAAGCCAAGAAATATAGAAAAGTCGTACATGCCTGTTTTTGTTGTAGGAAAAGAACAGGCTTTTATTATATCTAAGTTGCTTAATATACCTTATAAAGAATTTAGTCATCAGGAAGGACATATATCAGCTGGAATTATAGGTACTGCTCTTGAAAGGGAAGAAAATTTTTTAGCTTTTCATATATCAGGAGGTACTACAGAATTACTCTTTGTAGACAATAGGAGAGAAAACTTTAACATTGAAAGAATAGGTGGGACATTGGACATAAGCGTTGGGCAATTAGTAGATAGAATTGGAGTAAAATTAGGATTAGATTTCCCATGTGGAGAAGAAATGGACTGTTTATCTCAGAATGGAAGTATAATAAATAAAAAAATACCACTTAGCATAAAAGATACCTGGTCTAATTTTTCTGGATATGAGAATTTTTTTTATGATATAATAGATAGTAAAAAATATTTAACTGAAGATATAATTAAAACTTTATTTTATACAATATATCTATGTTTAGAGAAGATAATAGTTAATTCATGTATGAGTTTTAATATAAGGAAAGTACTACTAATAGGTGGAGTAGCTTCTAATATTTTTATTAGAAAAAATCTTAGTGAAAGTTTAAGCAAAAGGGGTATAGATTTATATATACCTCCTATAGAATATTGTTCAGACAATGGAATAGGAACTGCTTATTTAGGAAATGTAAAGAATGACAATAGGTGAGGGATTAAAATATGTCAATTAAACCTTTAAGAGTAAGTGAAGTTAATCAATATATAAAGAGAACTTTTGCAGGTGATCCAATTTTATCTAATATATCAGTGGAAGGAGAAATATCCAATTTTAAACATCATTATAGTGGGCACATGTATTTTTCATTAAAGGATGATAAAGGAAAAATCAAATGTGTTATGTTTAGAAATGATAATAGTTCCATATCAATGGAACTAAAAGATGGTATGAAGGTAGTGGTTAAAGGATACATTTCAGTTTTTGAAAGAAATGGAAATTATCAACTATATGTTAAGAGCATAAAAGAAGAGGGCTTAGGAGAATTATATATAGCTTTTGAAAAACTAAAAACTAAGTTAGAAGAGGAAGGACTTTTTGCTGAAGAATATAAAAAAACTATACCTTATTTTCCTAAAAAAATCGGTATAGTTACTTCATCTACTGGAGCAGCTATTAGGGATATAATTACGGTTATAAAAAGGAGATTTCCAATAGTTGAACTTATAATATATCCTGTCTTAGTTCAAGGAAAATCTGCGCCTTTAGAAATATCTAGAGGGCTGAAATATTTTGATAGTAGAGACGATATAGATTTAATAATCACTGGTAGAGGTGGGGGGTCGATAGAAGAGTTATTTGCCTTTAATGATGAAGGGTTAGCGAGAACTATTCATACAATGGACAAGCCAGTTATTTCGGCTGTAGGTCATGAAACAGACTATACAATATCGGATTTTGTTGCGGATTTAAGAGCACCAACACCATCAGCTGCTGCAGAACTAGCGGTACCAGAATTAAATTTGATGAAAAAAGAATTAAAAGATAATTTTTTAAATTTAGTAGACAGTTTTAACTATATAAAGGAGAGTAAATTAAAAGAAATAGATTATCAAAAAAATAAACTGACCTATAACAACCCTATTTCTAAACTTAATGACGATAAACAATATCTAGATACTTTGTTTAAAAAGCTTGTTACAGTATATAATTTTAAAGTAAGTGAATTACATAGTAAAGTTGATAAACTTGGAGATAAGCTAAATATTTTAAGTCCCATATCTTCAATAAATAGAGGATACGGACTGATATTAGATAATAAGGGACATGTAATTAAAACTGTTAATGATATAAAAGAAGAAGAAAAATTAAGCATTTTACTAAAAGATGGTATAGTTGAGAGTAAGGTGGTAAAAGTTAATAAAGGAGAGTTTAAAAATGGATTTAACTAATTTATCATATGAAGAGGGTTTAAAAGAATTAGAATCTATAATAGACAGCCTAGAAACCGGAGAATTAACTTTAGAAGAGTCTTTTAACAAATTTAAAAAAGGAGTAGATCTATATAAATATCTGTATGAAATACTTAATAAAGTAGAGGGAGAAATAAAAATTATTATGGAAGATGAAGAAAGAGAAGAAGATTTCCAGCTGGAGGGTTAATTATATGAGCTTAATAGATGAAATTGATCATTTGAAGGAAGTTATAGATGATGAATTAAATAGAATTTTTGTTAATAAAACAGGATATCAAGAAAAAATATTTCAAGCTATGAAATATAGTCTTTTTACTGGAGGAAAACGAATTAGACCTATACTTTTACTAAAGAGCTGTGAAATGATTAGTGGAAGTTATGATGAAGCAATTCCTTTTGCATTGGCTTTAGAAATGATTCATACTTATTCCCTTATTCATGATGATCTACCATCTATGGATGATGATGATTTTAGAAGAGGAAAACCGACAAACCATAAAATCTTTGGGGAAGCTATTGCAATACTTTCGGGAGATGGACTTCTTAATTTGGCATATGAAATAATGATAGAAAATACAATTTTATTTTCAAAAAACAGAGAAGATTACTATAAGTTTTTATTAGCTTCCAAAGAAATTAGCAAAGCTAGTGGTATAGATGGTATGATTGGCGGACAAGTGGTTGATATATTGTCAGATAGCGAGTCTATAGATAGTTTAGAATTAGAATTTATGTATAGATGTAAGACAGCAGCATTAATTGAGGCAGCAGTAGTTTCAGGAGGAATTATTGGAGGGGCTAATGAAATAGAAATAGATAATTTACGAAAATATGGACGTTGTATTGGCTTAGGTTATCAAATAAGGGATGATATATTGGATATAGATGAAGATAGGGCAATAAATAAAACAACCTATTTATCTTTTAATTCTCTTGAAACAGCAAAGGAAAAAGTAGAATATTTAAGCAAGGAAGCAAAACTATCTTTAGAAATTTTTAAGGATAATAATATTACTTTTTTAGAAGAGATTGCATATTATTTAATTAATAGGAATAAATAGTTTTTTTGTATCATTGAAATAAAAAATATTCTATGCTATAATTATGCTTAGCTTAGAGTGGTGCAGTATTCTAGTCAGCACAGCTATTCTCGAAGGCGGGGCTAAAAATCCGTCGAAGGGCATATCGATGAAGTTCCTAATCTCGGCTTTCGACGCCCAGTTGGGGGCCGTTATTGGGAGTAAGAGAGATGGGGCGATCTGCAATGGCATGCAGGCGTTGACCCTACTCTCGTGGAGACTTATCCTATAATACGGAAGGATAAGATAAACCTGCAAAGTAAATTCTATTACTCGCAGTGTAGCCTGCCTTGAGTGAAGTGGGCAGAAGATAATGGAAAACTAAACTTTCCAAAGGGCCCAGGAAAGTTAGGTTTTGTTATCGAAACCCATTTTGCAAAAGAGGCTAAGGAATAGACTGGCTGTTTGAGGAAAACTCCTAGACTGTTCTATTTAGGAGATATACTAGGGATTACAGTGCGGTCTAAGTGGTAATCTAGTTTCACTATTTGGCGACAAAGTGAAGATAAGATTGAAGGGAAACCGCTAATATGGCGACATGGAGTTCTTATCTGGGAAATCCTGCTAGACCTTAAGCCGTAAGATTTACTTAGTATATCACCACTCAAAAAGCTGATAGCATTTGCTATCAGCTTTTTATTCTTATAGGACTTTTCAAACCAATAATAATTTGGAGGTTATCATTAAATGAGAAGAAAAAGTGATGATGCTATATCACATAAGCAAACTAAAAAATGGGTTATTGTTATTTCTGTGTGGACATTTGTAATGGCCATTTTTTTTAGCTTAATAACTGAAAAACTTATGAAGAATTTAGATGTGTTTTTTGCATTCATAATATTAATTATTATTATACTATTAGGTATTCTATTTGATATAATAGGAATTGCGGTAACAGCCTCAGATGAAAAACCTTTTCATTCTATGGCTGCAAATAAAGTAGAAGAAGCAAAACATGCTATAAAACTTATTAAAAACGCAGGACAAGTATCAAATTTTTGTAATGATGTTATTGGAGATATAAGTGGTATTGTAAGTGGTTCTGCTGGAACAATTATTATTTATAATCTTATAAATAAATATAATATTAAAAATGGTACTATATTAAGTATAATAATAACAGCCTTGATTGCCTCTTTTACTGTAGGTGGAAAAGCCGTAGGGAAAGAAATAGCTATAAATAATTCTGAAAAGATTATATTTAAAATGGCAAAAGTACTAAATTTTCTAGAAAATAATTTTAAAATAAAATTATTTAAAAATCAAACGAAATAAATATAGGAGAGATTATATGAAGAAAGAAAGGATAGATATTTTATTAGTTGAAAAAAATCTTGTCAAATCCCGAGAAAGAGCAAAGAGAATTGTTATGGAAGGAATAGTATTTGTAGATGGACAAAGGATTGATAAACCTGGAGAAAAAGTAGCTATAGATAAAGAAATATTAATAAAAGGAAATCCAATTCCTTATGTAAGTAGGGGAGGACTAAAATTAGAAAAAGCTATAGATAGTTTTGATATAGATTTAAAAAATAAAATAGCTATAGATGTCGGAGCTTCTACAGGAGGATTTACAGATTGTATGCTTAAAAATGGTGTAAAAAAAGTATATGCGATAGATGTAGGTTATGGACAAATAGATTGGAATCTAAGACAAGACGATAGGGTAGTTGTAAAGGAAAGGACTAATATAAGATATGTCACAAAAGATGATATAGGTGAGTTAGCAGATTTTGTTTCTATAGATGTTTCTTTTATTTCTTTAAAGTTAGTATTACCTGTAGTTAAGGAGCTTATAAATAATGATGGAGAAATTATTTGTTTGGTTAAGCCACAATTCGAGGCTGGCAAAGAAAAAGTGGGAAAGAAAGGCATAATAAGGGATAGTAAAATTCATGAAGAAGTATTAAATAGTATTTATGAGTTTTGCGAAGAAATAGATCTTCAAGTTAAAGATGCCACATATTCTCCAGTAAAAGGAACTACCGGAAACATAGAATATTTATTTTATTTAACAAAGGGGCTAGATAAAACGCATGATAAAACTAAAGAAAAACTCAAAGAAATTGTTGAAAAATCTCATATAATGTTATAATCATTATAAAATAATGTTATTAATTCTTTTGTAATTTTAAAGTTATTGCATAAAATAATTAAGGTTTTAGTTGAGTTAAGAACTCTTCCTAAATAGTCTTACTTTAAAGGAGGCAAAATATGAAGAAATATGGAAGGCAGAGAAAAATTTTAGAACTAATAGAGACTTATGAAATAGAGACTCAAGAAGAATTAGCAGATCATCTAAAAAGGACTGGCATTGATATTACTCAAGCTACTATTTCTAGAGATATAAAGGAATTAAGATTGGTTAAAGTCTTATCTAAGAGTGGTAAGTATAAATATGCTGTTATGGATGATAGTACTGAAGGAGCCACAGATAGACTTATAAAAATATTCAAAAGCTCCATCACAAGCTATGATGTAGCTGGCCATATTTTAGTTATTAAGACTTTACCTGGTGCAGCACAAGTTTGTGCTTCAGCTATAGATACATTAAAAATTGAATCTGTTGTAGGAAGTATTGCTGGAGATGATACTATATTTGTTGCTATTAGTGATATAGAGCATATTGATTCCGTAGTAAAAACTTTCCAAGGTTTACTCAATTAGTTGGAGGGAATTTTATGATTGTAGAACTAAATATTGAGAATTTTGCTATCGTAGAAAGATTGAATATAAATTTTACTAAAGGACTCAATGTATTGACAGGAGAAACAGGTGCGGGAAAGTCAATAATTGTAGAAGCAATTAGTTTGATTTTAGGAGGAAGAGCTAATAAAGATTTAATAAGGACAGGCTATGATAAAGCTATTTTAGAGGGACTTTTTTTTCTCGAAAAACCTAAAAAAATAGAAAGAATTTTAAATCAATATGGCATTGAACAAGATCGTGGTAATTACATACTTATAACTAGAGAACTGCATGCAACAGGTAGAAGTGTTTCAAGAATTAATGGAAGAACAGTAACAGTTAATATGTTAAATAATATTACAAAGCATCTAGTTGATATTCACGGACAACATGAACATCAATCTCTTTTAAATGTAGAAAGGCATATTGATATTATTGATTCTTTTGGAGATGATTCTTTTAATGAGTTAAAAGAAAAAATAAAATCTGATTATATTAGAATTTTAAATTTAAAGAAGAAATTAAAGAGTTTGTCTTTAGAAGAAATGGAAAGAGATAGGGAGATTGATATTTTAAAGTATCAAATAGAAGAAATAGATAGTTCAAATTTATCTGTGGAAGAGGATGAAAATATTTTAATAGAGTATAATAAATTAAATAATGCACAAAACATTGAATCCAATCTAGGTAAATCTGTAAATATTCTTCAATCAAAAGAATATGATAGTTTTTCTACAATAGATAGTTTGAACGAGGTTATTAATTTAATCGAAGAGATAAAAGATAATGATATACAATTAGAAAAAATCTATAATGAACTTATTAATATTAGTTTTGAATTACAGGATATTACAAGGAACTTAAATAATTATATGGAAAATATAGTTATAGATAAAGAGCAATTAGATTTTTTAGAAGATAGGATTAATACTATAAATAAATTGAAAAAGAAATATGGAAATAGTGTACAGGAAATTTTTATATATAGAGATAAAATATATTCAAAACTTCAGCTTCTTTTAAATATAGAAGAGGAAATTCAAGATATTAATAAAAAAATCAAAAAAGTTGAAGAGGCTTTAAAAATTAATTGTGAACTATTATCTGAGAAAAGGAAACTAATTGGTTCAAACCTTGAAAAAGAGATTTTCAGAGAATTACAAGAGCTTAATATGAAAGATGTAGTTTTTAAGATAAATTTTGAGGAATATGATTATTTTACAATTAGTGGTCTTGATAAGGTTGAATTTTTAATATCTACAAACCCAGGTGAAAAATTGAAACCTCTCTCTAAAATTGTTTCAGGAGGAGAAATGTCTAGAATAATGTTGGCTTTTAAGTCAATTTTAGCTGAATATGATTATATACCCTCCCTTATTTTTGATGAGATAGATACAGGAATTAGCGGAAGAACTGCTCAGATTGTAGGAGAGAAGATTAATAATATTTCAAAAAAACATCAAGTAATTTGCATTTCTCATTTGCCTCAAATTGCTGCACTTGCAGATACTCATTTTTCAATATCAAAAAAAATAATGGAAGACAAAACTATCGTTAAAGTAAAAAAATTAAATTACGAAGAAAGGATTAATGAGTTAGCAAGATTATTAGGTGGAGTAGATTTAACAAATACAACAAAGTTACATGCAAAAGAAATGTTAGAATTGACCAAAAAAATAAAAAAAGGTTTCTGAAAACACTTTATATTAAATTATAAAGTGTTTTTTTCATTTTAAAACCATAGTTGAATGTACTTTACATATGTATAAATAATTACAGAGAATAAATAAGAGCAAAAAAGGCTACATTATAGTTGCAAATAATATTTTCTTGGAGGTGAATATGAAAAGGGGAATTTTGGGGAGAGTGATTATACTTGCCAAAGCATCTCAAATATAGAAAACAAATATCTATTTTATTCTTAATCTTTATATTTTTTTACTTCATCCAAGCATGGAGTGTTTTTTATTATCCTCAAGAAATAAATATTATTAAAGGGGAAAAAAAAGATTTTCAAGTATTTTTCCCTTATACTTTAAAAATATCACAAGATAGTAATGATATTGTAAATATAAAAGATTATCAAAAAATGGGATTATCTTTAAAAAAATCCTACAGTTTTGATACTTTAGAATCTGGTATAGCTAAATTACAATTTAAATTATTTGGGATAATACCAGTTAGAACCGTAGAAGTAAATGTAGTGGAAAGGGCACATTTAGTACCTGGAGGTAATTCTATTGGGGTTAGATTAAATACAAAAGGAGTTCTTGTAGTATCTATAACAGATATTGTAGGAATAGATGGAAAAAAATACAATCCAGCAAAAGAATCGGGAATAAGGCCAGGAGACAATATTATTGAAATAGATGGTAAGCAAGTAAAAGATGCTGAACATGTAGTTGAATTGCTAAATAATATACAGAGTAATAAAGTGTCCATTACAATTGAGAGAAACAATATTAAGTTTACTACAGATGTAGTGCCTGTTAAAAGCATTCAGGATAATTGCTATAGGCTAGGAATATGGGTAAGGGATAAAACTGCAGGAATAGGCACGCTTACTTTTTATAATAAAGATACTAATAAGTTTGGAGCTTTAGGTCATGGAATAACAGATATGGATACAGGAAAGCTATTAAATGTTAAAAACGGTAAGATAATGGGTGCAAAAATTTCAGAAATAGAACAAGGCAAAAAGGGAAATCCTGGTGAAATACGGGGAATATTTTATGAAACTGAAAATGTTTTAGGAGACATAACTAGAAACACTCCTTTTGGAATATATGGTAATATTGATAGTACTTCTATAGAAACAAATAAAACAAAATCACTACCTGTAGGATTCAAAGAAGAAGTTAGAGAAGGGAAAGCTTATATATTGACCACTCTAAATGATAATAAAATTGAAAAATTTGAAGTGGAAATAATTAAAACTCAAAATCAATCAAGTCCTGAACAAAAAAGTATGGTTTTGAAAGTTACAGATAAAAAGTTACTACAAAAAACTGGTGGAATAGTTCAAGGCATGAGTGGAAGTCCTATAATACAGGATGGAAAAATAATTGGAGCTGTTACCCATGTTTTTGTAAATGATCCTACTAAAGGTTATGGATTATATATAGAATGGATGTTAGAACAAACAGATATAAGTATTAAAAATAAGAAAAATTTTGCAGAAAATAGGGAAAGATAGGTTATATTCTATCTTTCCCTATTTTTATTTTAAAATATTTTTAAAAGAATTAGAAGGATATGACATTTGTTTGTCGAATAAATATATGTGCTCAATAGACAATATTTAACTTATATATACAGGGGGGTAATTATTTTGGAAAAAATAAAAATACTTGTTGCTGACGATAATAAGGAGTTTTGCGACATATTAGAAGAATATTTAGTACAGCAGGAGGATTTTGAAGTTATAGGTTTTGCTAAGGATGGATTAGAAGCATTAAATATGATTAGTGAAAAAAAACCAGATGTTTTAATTCTAGACATAATAATGCCACATTTAGATGGTTTAGGGGTTTTAGAACGGTTAAATATGATGAATTTAGAGAAAAAACCTAAAGTAATAGTTCTATCTGCTGTCGGACAAGATAAAATAACTCAGAGAACAATTGAATTAGGAGCGGATTATTATGTAGTAAAGCCTTTTGATTTTGAAATATTTATGAATAGGTTAAGGGAAATCTCTGGCATGTCCAATGATGATGGAAATGTTAAAAGATACATTCATATACCTAAACAGATGCCTGCAAACGTAGATAATACTAAAAGTATGGAGGCAAGAATAACAAATATCATTCATGAAATAGGAGTACCAGCCCATATAAAAGGTTACTTATATCTAAGAGAGGCCATAGCAATGGTAGTGGAAGATGTAGAACTATTAGGTGCAGTAACCAAAGAGTTATATCCCAATATAGCTAAAAAATACAATACAACACCTAGTAGAGTAGAAAGAGCTATTAGACATGCAATAGAAGTAGCTTGGAGTAGAGGAAAAGTAGATACTATAAATAGTATTTTTGGATATACTGTTCATACAGATAAAGGGAAGCCTACAAATAGCGAATTTATAGCGATGGTTGCCGATAAATTGAGATTAGAGCAAGAAATGATGGAAAATAAAGCATAATTCAAATAAATCCCCTAGTATACTAGGGGATTTATTTTATAATAATTAATCATAATTGACCTTATCATAATTGATAATAAAATATAATAAAATAAAACATAACTAAAGCCTTAAAAGAAAAGGAAATTTATGAGTCTTTAGTTAGAAGTGAATTAAAAAAATTTTATATAATCCAATATTATGCTATAATAAGTTGAAGAGTTATATATTAGTTATAAAATATTTATTTATTAAATAGATAACTATTATATGTATAGTAGATTTGGAGGATTATTATGTACATTAAAGGAAAAATAAAAAAAGATAAAAAAACAAAGAATTTAACTAAAAGATTAAAACCAGGAGACATAGCTATGATTTGTCACAAGGATTTAGATGAAATTGCAGCTACATCTTTAGTTGAGAAAAAAATTAGATGTGTCATTAATACAGAAAAGACCATAAGTGGTCGTTATCCTAATAGAGGACCTACTATATTGTCAGAGGCAGGCATACCTATATTTGAATCAATAGATACAAAGGTATTTGATTTAATTAAAGAAGGAAAAATAGTTGAAATAAAGGATAATAAATTAATATGTGATGATAAGGTTATTGGAGATTGTCAATTATTAGACGACAAAGCAATTGAAAATCAACTTTCAATAGGATATGAAAATTTAGAAAAGGAATTGGATCTATTTATTGAAAATACATTAGATTATGCAAAAAAAGAAAAGGGTCTTGTAACAGGGAAAGTTCCAATTCCAGATATTAAAACAAAAATGAATGGAAGACATGCATTAATAGTTGTAAGGGGTAAAGATTATAAAAGAGATTTACAAGCCATACAAGCATATATAAATGAAGTTCATCCAGTTCTAATCGGTGTAGATGGAGGTGGAGATGCATTATTAGAATTTGGATATACACCAGATATAGTTATAGGAGATATGGATAGTATAAGTGATAGATGTTTAAAGATGAGTAAAGAAATAATAGTTCATGCTTATACTAATGGAAAAGCTCCAGGTCTTGAAAGAGTAGAGGAACTTGGATTAGAGGCAATTATATTCCCATCACCTGGAACAAGTGAAGATATTGCTTTACTTCTTGCTTATGCAAATAATGCAGATTTAATAGTAGCGGTAGGGACTCATAATAATATGATTGACTTTCTAGAGAAAGGTAGAAGTGGAATGGCTAGTACTTTTTTAGTAAGAATGAAGGTCGGTTCTAAATTAGTTGACGCAAAAGGAGTAAATAAATTATATAAAAGCCATTTCAAATTAAAATATGTTATTGGCTTAGGTCTTGCTGCTTTAATACCTATATTAGTGATTACAATGATGTTTCCTCCTATGCAGGAGCTTATGCAACTTATAAAAATTAGACTTAAAATAATGTTTGGAATATAAGGAGTGATATTTTGATACCAAATATGAAATTTTATGTAATATCAATTGTATCAATATTTTTAGCTTTAGCTATCGGTATTTATATAGGTTTTACTTTAGATGCTCAGAATTTCTTAGTAGAACAAAAAGAAGATATAGCATCGAAATTAGAAGAAAAATTTGATTATTTACGTAGTGAAAATGAAAATTTTAAAAAAGAAATAGAGAAGATGGAAGTTAAAAATTCTCAGTATGAAAAATTTAATGAAACTGTATATCCTGAAATAATCAAGAATAGACTATCAGGTACAAAAGTGGCAATAATTGAAACAAATGATGAATATATTTATTCAGGAATAGGTAAAACTTTAGAAATGTCAGGAGCTACTGTTGTCAATGTTACAACTATAAAAGATAAGTTTTTAAATGAGGATACTTTAAAAGAGGCTTATTTAAAAAGTGGTATAGATAAAGATGAACTAAAAGAAAACGTAATTGGAAAAGCTATATCTGATTTATCTACAGCTATTATTTCAGATGGGAATGAAGAAGTCATTAAATATTTTGAAGAATATGGATTGCTAAATATAATAGGAAATATAGATGAGCCAGTTGATTATGTAATTATAGCAGGTGGTAGTGACAGTAAAGATATAGAGAGAATAAATATACTCGATAAAACTATTATAGATTCAGTAAAAAAAATGGAGTTACCTATAATAGGTATCGAGAAAACTACAGTAAAGAATTCTTATATGAAAGAATATAAAGACTATAGAATATCTACTGTAGACAATGTAGATTCTATAATAGGAAAAGTTGCTTTAATTATGTCTATGGAAGGAAGACCAGGCAATTATGGTGTAAAATCTAGTGCTGAATCTTTACTTCCAGATCCTAGTTATGCTATTTCAGAATAGGAGGATTTTATGAAAAAAGGAAAAATAGTTGCAATAATTCCAGCTTATAATGAAGAAGATAGGATAAAAGAAACAATAGAGGATTTAAAAAAAGTTGACTTAATAGATAATATTGTTGTAATAGATGATGGTTCTACAGATTCTACATCAAGTATTGTAGAAAATATGGGAATAGATTTAATTAAATTAAATAAAAATAGAGGTAAAGGGTTTGCAATAAAAGAAGCTGTAAAGAGAGTAGATTATGACTATTTAGTTTTAGCTGATGGAGATTTAGGAAAAACTAGTAATGAAATTGAAAAGCTTATTTATCCAGTTTTAAATAATGAAGCAGATGTTGCTATAGCTAAATTTCCTAGGCCTTTAAAAAAAGGTGGCTTTGGATTTGTTAAGAGATTAGCAAAAAGAGGTGTATATATTCATACAGGTAAGAAAATAGATACTACATTATCAGGACAAAGGGTTTATAAAAGAGAGGTTGTTCAAAAAATTAATTATATACCTGATAGATTTGGAGTAGAAATAGCAATGACAGTAGCTACCTTAAGAGAAGGCTATTCTATTAAAGAAGTAGATGTAAACATGAGACATAGAGAAACAGGAAGGGATTTTAAAGATTTCATCCACAGAGGAAAACAATTTTTTGACATTTTAAAGACTATAATAATACTGTTTTTTAGAAGGTGAATTTATGAATGTATTTAAAATTAATATAATTAGTTTATTAATTAGTACTATAATAGCCTTTATAGGCACTCCTTTTATTTTTAACATGTTGAAAGATGGTGATTGCCTATGTTTAAATTATAAAAAAGAAAGCATTCCTTCTAGTATGGGTTTATTGTTTGTTATTGTGCAAACTATTACAGTTGTTTTAATAGGACTTTATGTAAAAAAGGATCTTATTATAATAATGTTGTATTTAGTAGGCTTTATATTAATTGGACTTGTAGGATTATTAGACGATTTAATAGGCGATGAAAAGGTAAAAGGATTTAAAGGACATATTAAGTCCTTTTTTAAAGGTACTTTGACAACTGGTGGACTTAAGGCAGGCATTGGATTCCTTATAGCATTGATAATATCTATATATATATCGAATGGTGTATTGGAGGTAGTAGTTAATACTTTAGTAATTGCATTATTCACCAACTTAATAAATCTTTTTGATTTGAGACCGGGGAGAGCTTCAAAAGTTTTTGTTATAATGTCTATTATTCTAATGTTAACATCTATAGACAATTATTTTTCTTTTATACTATTTTCTTTTTTCGGTATATTAATTAAATATTTACCTATGGATTTAAAAGCTAAATGTATGATGGGAGACGTAGGTTCTAATACACTAGGTCTTACTTTGGGTGTTTATTGTGCTTATACCCATAGTTTAAATAGTAAAATAATTTATTTGACAATTTTAATAATAGTTCAAATGCTTTCAGAAGCTATTTCTTTTTCTAAGGTTATAGAAGAAAATAAATTTTTAAGATTTATAGATAATTTGGGTAGATAAGGGAGGTCTTGAAACTGATAAGTTATAAAATAGGAACTGTAACTAATATTTTAAAGAGAGATGAAAGTACTACATGGCTTGAAGTAGAAATAAAAAACAATATATCAAGAGCTATAAATTATAATGATATAACTGGAGAAATTCAAATAGGTGATAAAGTTGTTCTTAACACTACGGCTGTAGAACTATCTTTAGGAACAGGAGGATATCATTATGTTATATATAATTATAGCAATCCTTCTAAGGATATAGAGGGAAAAGGACATATAATGAAATTGAGATATACACCTCTTCAGTTTAAATGTTTAGCTATTGAAGAAGAGGATAGTACTTATCACCATGTATTTAATAACTTTAATGATCTAGAAGATAATGTTTTTATAGTTGGAACATTGCATAGTATGTTAGCACCTATTTCAAGTATGTTGAAATGGCTTAATCCTTCTTTGAAAATTAATTATATAATGACAGATGCAGGAGCATTACCTATCCAATTTAGCAATACTGTTAAAAAATTAAAAGAAAAAGAAATTATAGATAATACTATAACTGTAGGTAATGCCTTTGGTGGAGATATTGAATGTGTTAATATATATTCAGGATTGATAGCTGCCAAAGAAGCACTTAAAAGTGATGTAACTATTATAACCATGGGACCAGGTATAGTAGGTACAGGTACTAAATATGGATTTAGCGGAATAGAACAAGGTTATATTGTTGATGGTATAAATAATCTTGGTGGAACAGCTTTTATAGTTCCAAGAATTAGTTTTAAAGATAAAAGGGAAAGACATATGGGAATAAGTCATCACAGTTTAACAGTATTAAGTCAAATTTGTAATACAGGTGGAAAACTGGTTATCCCATATTTAGAAGACAGTAAAAATAAAATAATTGAAGATCAACTGTTAAATAATAAAATATCAAAAAAATATGAAATAAACTATGAATATGGAGAAGATATAGATAAGGCGTTAAGTTACTTTAACTTAAATGTAACAACTATGGGAAGAGGTATCGAAGAAGATAGAGAGTACTTTATGACTCTAGGTGCTGTAGGAAAAGCTGTTTATAAGTACCTTGAAGATAAGGAGGAAATTTAGTATGAGTTTTGAAGAAAAAACTATGAAAACAGAAAAGATTTATGAAGGTAAAATGCTTAATTTAAGAATAGATACAGTAGAATTGCCAGATAAAAAGTATTCAAAACGTGAAATAGTAGAACATCCTGGTGCTGTGGCTATAGTACCTATAACAGAAGAAGGAGAAGTAATACTTGTAAAGCAATATAGAAAAGCTGTAGAAAAAGAACTATTAGAAATACCTGCTGGAAAACTAGAAATAGGAGAAGAGCCTAGAGAGACCGCCATAAGAGAATTAAAGGAAGAAACTGGGTTTTCATCTGCTAAAATAGAATACATAACTGAATTTTATACATCGGCAGGATTTACAAATGAAAAAATGCATTTATTTTTGGCTACTGAATTAACAGAAGGCGCTGCTGAACCAGAAAAGGATGAATATATTGAAGTTATTAAACTAGATTTAGAAACTTTGATAGATAAGGTATTGAAAGGTGAAATATTAGATAGTAAGACAATAATAGGTGCTTTAATAGCAAAAAATCATTTTGAAAACAAAGAAAATAATTAATGTGATAATATCCTCTTTTCTAGCATAATATTTTATATGAGGTTTGTATGTATAGATGAAAGGAGGATATATATTTGCAACATAAATTAAAGAATTGGCTATATAGACATTTTAAAGATAATTTTTTAGTTTATTTTACTATAATAGTCTTTTTAATCATTGGTATAATAATAGGAGCAGTATCTATAAGGATTTTAGATAGTGATCAAAAAGGACAAGTAATAAGTTTTTTTAATTCTTTTTTTAAATTAATTAGCAATGATGAAGTAGATAGTTTTTTATTACTAAAAGAATCTATTTTAAATAATCTTAAAACAATATTTTTAATATGGATAACAGGAATTATTATAATTGGCATTCCCATAATACCAATTATAATTTTATTGAGAGGATTTGCAATAGGTTTTACAGTAGGTTTTTTAGTTAACGAATTTGGAATAAAGGGATTATTATTTGCGTTATTTTCTATACTTCCACAAAACTTATTTGTAATTCCAGGAATCATTTCAATATCTTCAATTGGAATGGTCAATTCATTAAATAGTATTAGAAGGAAAAGACTTCAATCAACCTATAACCATAAGTTGACCAACTTTATAAATTATTCTGTAATAATATTTATATTTTCTATTATTATAATGATTGGTAGTTTAGTTGAGGCTTATATAACTCCTATTTTCATGAGACTTATAACGGATTATATTTATTGATCCAAATATAATAATTATTTAAAGGATTTTAAGAGATTATGTTGAATTTATAAATTATAGCTATTTTTTTACAGTTATAAAGGAGAAAATTATATGGATGTTTTTATTAACCAATTTTTAGACTATATTAAAAATGAAAAAGAGTTATCTAGAAACACACAGGAATCTTATTTACGAGATATTAACCAATTTAATAATTATTTAAGTAAATATAGTTCCGTAGATTTAATAAATGTAAATAAAACAATTGTAATAACATATTTAGTTTATTTACAGAAGAACAGTAAATCCGCCTCTACTATTTCGCGAAATTTAGCTTCATTAAGGTCTTTTTATCAATATCTATTAAATAATGGTGTAACTAATATAGATCCAACAAATAATCTTCATTCACCAAAACAAGAGAAAAAAGCTCCTAATATACTAACTCTAAAAGAAGTAGATAAGTTATTATCAATACCTAAGCCTAACAAATTTAAAGGAGCTAGAGATAAAGCAATGTTAGAGCTTTTATATGCAACTGGACTTAGGGTATCAGAAATAATATTATTAGATATAGATAATATCAACTTTAAGTTTAGCAATATCACATTAGAAGAAAACTCAGATATAAGAATAATACCATTAGGTAGAACTGCTTTGAATTATTTAAAGATATATATTAATAAATACAGAAATGAAGTATTAAAAGATACTGAAGAAAAAGCCCTTTTTATAAACTATCAAGGAAAAAGATTGACAAGACAAGGGCTTTGGAAAATAATAAAGTATTATACTGATAAAACAAATATTAATAAAAAAATAACACCTAATACTTTAAGGGATTCTTTTGCAGTACATCTTTTGCAGAATGGGGCAGATTTAAAATCTGTTCAAAAAATTTTAGGACATTCTGATATATCTACAACTCAGAAATACTTTTTTGCAATAGATGATAAAAAACTAAAGGAAGTCTATAATAATACACATCCAAGAGCTTAGGGGGGTTAATATGAATTTATTAGAAAAAATAAATGAAAGTGCAAACTATATACTATCTAAAGTTGAATTCAAACCAAGTATAGGAATAATACTCGGTTCTGGATTGGGGGATTTGGCCGAAAAAATAGAGAATCCTGAAGTAATTAAATATGATGATATACCTAATTTTCCTATATCAACTGTAGAAGGTCATAAAGGTAGATTGATATTAGGGGAATTGGAAAATAAAAAAGTTATTGCTATGCAAGGAAGATTTCATTTCTATGAAGGATATCCATTAGAAGATGTTACTTTTCCAATTAGAGTTATGAAGGCTATAGGAATAGAAATTATTATAGTTACTAATGCTGCAGGAGGAGCAAATAAAGATTATAAGCCAGGAGATTTAATGCTTATTACGGATCATATTAATTTTACAGGTAGAAATCCTTTAATGGGGAAAAATATAGATGATTTAGGTCCTAGATTTTTAGATATGACATCTTCTTATGATAAACAACTAATAGAAATTGCTAAAAACTCAGCTAAATCTATAGATGTAGATTTAAAAGAAGGAGTTTATATGTGGTTTACAGGACCAACATATGAAACACCTTCAGAAGTTAGATTGGCAAGAACTCTAGGTGCAGATGCAGTTGGTATGTCAACAGTTCCCGAAGTAATTGTTGCAAGACATGGTGGAATGAAAGTTTTAGGAATTTCTTGTATAACAAATATGGCAGCAGGTATATTAGATAAACCTTTAAATCATGAAGAAGTTGTTGAAACATCTGAAAAAGTTAAAGGGACTTTTGAAAAATTAATAAGGAAAATAGTTAGAAACATTTAGTATAGATTGAGGTGATAGTATGTCTATTAGAATGTATGACATAATTAAGAAGAAAAGGGATGGAAAAGAACTAACAAGGGAAGAAATTGATTTTTTTGTTCAGGGTTATACTAACAATAGAATACCAGATTACCAAGCAGCTTCTCTTTTAATGGCTATATATTTTAACAAAATGAATAAGAGAGAAACTTTAGACTTAACTAAGGCTATGATAAATTCAGGAGAAACTGTTGATTTATCTCAAATCAACGGCATAAAAGTAGATAAACATAGTACAGGTGGTGTAGGTGATAAAACTACTATAGCATTAGGTCCCATGGTAGCAGCATGTGGAGTTCCATTTGTTAAAATGTCAGGAAGAGGATTAGGCCATACTGGAGGTACTTTGGACAAGTTAGAATCAATAAAAGATTTTAAGGTAGAGTTGAGCAAAGAAGACTTTTTTAATATTTCTAATGAGATTAATATTGCTCTTTGTAGTCAAACAGCAAATATTACTCCGGCAGATAAAAAACTTTATTCTTTAAGGGATGTAACTGCTACAGTAGAAAATATTTCATTAATAGCTAGTAGTATAATGAGTAAAAAATTAGCTATAGGATCAGATGCTATTATACTAGATGTAAAAGTTGGCAGTGGTGCTTTTATGAAGGACTTAGATAGTGCTATTCTATTAGCAGAAGAAATGGTAGAGATAGGAATAGGTTTTGGTAGAGAAACCATAGCTTTAATTACTAACATGGACGAACCTTTAGGATATGCAATAGGGAATGGTTTAGAGATAAAAGAAGCGGTTGAAACTTTAAAAGGAAAAGGACCGAAAGATTTTTATGAATTATGTTTATCCTTAGGGTCAAAGTTATTAGTTTTAGCTAAAAAGTCTTCTAATGAGAAAGAAGCTAGAGAAATGTTAATAGAAGTTGTTGAAACAGGAAGTGCTTATGAAAAATTATTAGAACTAGTAGAATATCAACATGGAGATATTAGATATATTGAAAATACAGAATTACTTCCTAAGGCAGAGTATATATTAGAAGTTAAAAGTGATGATGAAGGATATATAAAAAGTATGAATGCTGAAGAAATTGGAAAATGTGCACTAATTCTAGGGGCGGGAAGAGAAACAAAAGAATCTGAAATAGATTTATCAGCAGGGATTGTATTGAATAAAAAAGTTGATGAAAAGGTTAGTAACGGTGATGTACTTGCATATATACATGGAAATGATAAAGAAAAGGTAGAAGAAGTAAAGGAAATGCTAAGAGATATTATAAAGATTGGCAAAAAAAATGAAATGTCAAAAAAGCTAATTTATGGGGAAGTAACAAATAAAAAAACGAAGCTTTATTAAAGCTTCGTTTTTTTATTTTTGTAAAAAATTGATTTGAATAACTTAATATTTAATAGGTTAATATAAGTATAAATATTTAAGATTGGAGGTAGTAATGTGAATTTTTTTAAAAAAAACAGAAAATATATTAGTTTTTACCTAAGTGTATTAATATTTTTATTGCCAATAAGTAAGAGTTTTGCAGAAAGTAAACTTGATATAGATGCTAAGTCAGCCATACTTATAGATTCTTCTTCAGGAGAGATTATATATGAGAAAAAAGCTCATGAGAGACTTCATCCGGCTAGTATCACTAAGATAATGGTTTTATTATTATCTATTGAATCTATTGAAAAAAACGAAATAAATCTTGAAGATGAGGTAACTATATCTGCTAATGCAGCAGGAATGGGTGGAAGCCAGATTTATTTAGAAGAGGGAGAGGTTCAGAGTGTAGAAGAGCTTCTTACAGCTATCTGTTTGCGTTCAGCTAATGATGCAAGTGTAGCGATGGCTGAGTATATATCAGGTAGTGAAGAATCTTTTATAAATAAAATGAATGAGAGAGCCAAAGAACTAGGCATGAAAAATACATCTTTCAAAAATGCAACAGGACTTCCTGCAGAAAACCACTATACATCTGCTTATGATATAAGTATAATGGCAAGAGAACTTTTAAAATACCCTAAAATTCACGAGTGGTTGACAATTTGGATGAAAGAAATGAAGGTAGGAAAAGATAAAGAAATAGTTCAAGGATTAGTAAATACTAATAGGCTTATAAAAGAATATGAAGGCGCCAATGGTATAAAAACAGGTTCTACTCAAGATGCAGGATTTTGCTTGGCAGCTTCAGCAGAGAGAGGAAATTTAAAACTTATTTCAGTAGTATTAGGATGTGAAACCTCAAAGATAAGATTTGATGAAAGTAAAAAGCTCTTAGATTATGGATTTTCAAATTATGATTCTGTTACTATAGGTAGAAAAAATGATATTATAGATAAAGTGGTGGTCCAAAAAGGAAATGTAGAAAAAGCAGATGTTGTTTTAGAAAGAGATGCATATATACTTTTACCCAAAGATTCTAAAGCAAAAGTAGAAAAAGAAATCATATTACCCAAATCTATTAATGCACCTGTAGATAAAGGTAAAAAAGCAGGAGAAATGGTTTTAAGTGTTGATGGAAAAGAGATTCAAAAAATAAACTTATTGATTGATAATACAATAGATAAAGCAGGATTTAAAAATATGTTTAAGAAAAGTTTCAATAAATTTTTAACTCAATAGATATAATTAGCTAGATATATTGTATTTTTTTAGAATTAATTATACAATATATCTAGCTTTATTTTGAGAGTGAGGGTTATATATGGTTTTAGAAAAGTTAATTTCTCTGCCAGGTCTATTAATAGCTATAATATTTCATGAGTTAGCCCATGGATATACTGCTTATAAATTAGGAGATCCTACTGCGAAAGAATCAGGAAGATTGACGATTAATCCATTAAAACATATTGATGTAGTAGGATTTTTATTTATGTTGATTTTTAGATTTGGATGGGCTAAGCCTGTACCTATTAATCCAAGTTATTTTAAGCATAGAAAAAGAGATACTATATTAGTGTCATTAGCAGGTCCTATGACAAATTTTATAATAGCTATAATATCTGCACTAATAATATCTGCTAACTTTATTGAAAATGCCATTATCATAGATATTCTAGTAATAACTTTGTGGTATAATATTATGTTAGGGGTGTTCAACTTATTACCTTTTCCTCCTTTAGATGGTTCAAAAATAATTGCAAGTATTCTTCCTGAAAAGTGGGAATATAAATTTTACAAATATGAAAGGTATTTCTATTTAATATTAGTTTTTTTAATTATAAGTGATACTATAGATAAAATACTAGGACCTTTAATAAATATGAGTCTAAATATTTTATTGAAAATAGTTATTTAAAGGAGTTTTTATATGAAATATAAAGTTGTTCTAAATACTTTTGAAGGGCCTTTAGATTTATTATTGCATTTAATAGAAAAAGCTAAAGTTGATATTTATGATATACCTATTAGTGAAATAACAGATCAATATATGGAATATTTGAATAAAGCTGAAGAAATTGATATGGAAATAACCAGTGAGTTTTTAGTCATGGCCTCTACTTTATTAGAAATTAAATCTAAAATGTTATTACCTTCTGTTAAGGAAGATAATGAAGGAATTCAGATGGAAATGGAAGAAGTAGATCCTAGAATGGAATTGGTAAAAAGATTAGTTGAATATAAGAAATATAAAAAAGCAGCTGAAAAACTTAAGGATTATGAACAAAGACAAAATAAAGTTTTTTATAAACCTAAGGAAGAAATTTCTCAATATATAACAGAAGATGTGGAAGAAGACACAGTATTAGATGATATTGAACTAGAGCAATTAGCAGATATATTAAATAATATACTAAAGAAAAGAAAGATAAAAGCAGAACCTATAGATATTAACGAGATACAAAGAGATGAAATTACTCTTGAAGAGTGCATGGAGGATTTAAAATTTAGATTAAATGTAGAAAGAAAAATTGAATTTAGTCAATTATTTGATGAAAATACCACAAATTCAGAAATTATAATAACTTTTCTATCAATTTTAGAGCTTGCGAAATTAAAGTATATTAGAGTAAAACAAAAGAATAATTTTTCAGATATTATTTTAATTAAAAAACCACTTGAAGGGGTGGCTAGTAATGGATAAAAAAGAAATTAAATCAATTATTGAAGCACTTTTATTTATTTGGGGAGATCCCTTGTCTTTAAAGGATATTTCTTATGTTCTAGAAATAGATGAAAAAAAAACTAAAGAAATAATACATGAAATGATTGATGAGTTTAATTTTGATAGAAGAGGAATTAAGATAATTCAAATAGAAGATAGTTATCAATTAGGTACGAGAGCTGAACATTTTAAATGGATAGAAAAGCTAAGCATACCAAAAACAAAGAAGAATTTATCTAATGCTGCTTTGGAAACATTATCCATAATTGCTTATAGACAACCTATAACAAAAAGTGAAATAGAAGCTATCAGAGGTGTAAGATGCGATAAAGCTTTAGATACTTTACTTGAAAAAGAAATTATTGAGGAGAAAGGCAGATTAGAAAAAACAGGAAGGCCTATAATATATGGTACTACCAAACAATTTTTAAAATATTTTGGATTAGGAAGTTTAAATGAATTACCATCATTGAATGATTTTAAAACCAATAATTAAGGAAAATAATACATTTGTTTGTGTTATTTTCTTTTTTTATGGAAATAATAGTTATTAGCCTTTCACATTATAATGAGGTGAATTTATGAATTGGTTTTTAATTGTTTTAATTATAGTACTGATATTAATAATATTATTATTTTGGCCTTTGTACATAGTTATTGATTTTAAGAAAAAAGAAAATAACACATTTAATATTCAATTAACAGCATTAAAAGGACTAATTAAATATAAAATTTATAATGAAAAAAAAATGTTGAAACGTAAAAAACAAAACAAGAATGTTAAAAACAAAAAATTACAGATAAAAAAGTACTTAGCAAATTATAACCAGTACAAAAAAATAATTTCTTTTTTTTTGAGAAAAGGAAGTTTAAAGAAATTATATTGGGTGACTAGTGTTGGAACAGAAGATGTAGCTTTAACTGGTATATATACGGGAATTCTTTGGGCCATAAAAAATTCTATTATTTCTATTTTTATAAACAAAACAGAAGTTGATGAAATTTATATAAACGTACATCCAGATTTTAATAATAAAAAATTTGAAATTACATTTAATTGTATAATTAAATGTAATTTGGTTTATATTATTATTGTAAGTTTATATGGATTTAGTATAAAAAAGGTGGTGAATAAAGATGCCAGAACATCCAATAGAAGGATTAATGAAAACTACAATGAATAGTATAAAGGAAATGGTAGATGTAAATACAATAGTTGGAGATCCTGTTCAATCACCAGATGGATTAGTTATTATACCTATTTCAAAGGTATCTTTTGGCTTCGCATCTGGCGGAACTGAATTTAATGATATGACTAGAAGAAACAAAAAAGATGATTATAGTACTGAAGAAAAACAATTGCCTTTTGGAGGTGGAGCTGGAGCTGGAGTATCGATTCAACCAATAGCATTCATGGTAGTGGGAAATGAACAGATAAAAATGTTACCAGTAGATGAAGGAAGTAATGCAATAAACAATGTTCTTGATTTAGCAGGAAAACTTGCTACTGATCTTATGAACAAAAATAATACTAACAATGAAATTAATAATATTGAAACTAGTTAAGAAGCAGAAAACATCTGCTTCTATTATTTAATATAAGAGAATAAAAACATATGACTGGAGGGTAAAATTTGAAATTTAAAACTGTTATTATATCTCTTATAATTTTATTTTTAATAAATTCTATATCATACAGTAGTCCTGAAATAGATGCAGAAAGTAGTGTACTTATAGATGTAAAATCTGGTAGAATTCTTTACACTTTAAATCCTCATAAAAAGCTACCAATGGCTAGTACAACAAAAATAATGACAGCTTTAGTTGCATTAGAAAATGGAAAATTAGATGAAAAGATTAAAGTAAAGAAAGAATTTGTGGGAGTAGAAGGATCAAGTATATATATATATGAAGGAGAAGAAATAAGTTTAAAAGATCTATTGTATGGTTTAATGCTTAGATCTGGAAATGATGCCGCCATGTTAATTGCAGATAATGTTGCTGGAGATACAGATAAGTTTATTGAATTAATGAATAACAAAGCAAAAGAGATAGGAGCTTTGAATACAAACTTTACTAATCCTCATGGCTTAGAAGATGAAAACCATTATACAACTGCTTATGATTTAGGACTTATTACAAGAGAAGCATTAAAAAATGATGATTTTAAAGAAATAGTGAGTAGTAAATCATGGACAGCAGATAGAGATAAGAACAATTATTTCTATAATAAAAATAAAACTTTATGGCAATATGAAGGTGGAGATGGAGTGAAAACTGGATATACAAAACGGGCTGGAAGATGTTTAGTTTCAAGTGCTACTAGAAGTGGTATGCAATTGGTTTCTATAGTTTTAAATGATGGAAATTGGTTTAATGATTGCTATAAATTATTAGATTATGGTTTTGATAATTATAAGCCTTATTTTTTATATGATGAAGGACAATTTATAAAAAATATAAAAGTAGAAGATGGCAGTAAAGAATATTTGCCAGTAGTTACAAATACATCTTGTATTTTACCACTTAAGGAGAAAGAAAAAGAAAACATTAAAATAACTATAGATTTACCTGAAAAAATAACTCCGCCTATAAAGGAAGGAAAGGTACTTGGGAAGATATCCGTATATTTAAATGGAAAACTAATATATGCAAGTGATTTAATTTCAAAAGAAGAGGTAAAAGAATTAAATTTCTTTACAAAACTAAAAAAGAGCCTATAGGCTCTTTTTTATTGCCTTAAAATAGTAACAAAATATCTTTAAATTAATATTTTATTAATAAGTGATAAAAGAGGAGGAGGTTTTATGGGTAATCTTTTCAAATGTATAGATGCAGGAACAAAATATTGTCCTTGTATTCTAGCAGAGACTAAGGATTGTGTGTCTTGCTCCCAGTTACAAGGAGGAGAATTTTGTGATTGTGAATGGAACGGATTGTGTATTTTAAATGAGTATTATATGAATAATAAAAAAGCAAAAAAAAACAGGAGAAATTATAAAGGGGCTTTAGTTAATAAGGAAAAAATAGATGACAAATTATATTTGTTGAAAATTGAAACGGATAAAGATCTTGTACAAGAATTAAATAGATCAGGTTCTTATGTATTTATAAGAGGAGAAGGAGAAGAAAGTCATTTTGATGTACCTATGTCTATATTAGACACTGAAGAAAACAAGTATATAAGAATATTATATAAGCTTAGAGGATGTAAGACAAAAACTTTGAACAATAGTAGTGAATATATAATAAGAGGACCTTATTGGAATGGTATATTAGGAATTAAATATTTAAAAGAAATTAAAAATTCTAATTGTCTAATAATATCAAAAGGTATGGGGCAAGCATCTGTAGGTTTAGTAATTAAGGAGATGTTTAGAAATAACAATAAAGTGATATTTGTTTTGGATAAAGGTGATTTAGATAAAGTCTATATAGACAATTTTATAAATGATAAGAAAATAAGAATATTAAAATATGATATAGAGAATGAAAAAGAAAAAATCTTAAAGTTAATTGAAGAAAAAAATATAAAGTTATTATTTAGTGCTGGTTCAGATCTATTACATGAATCAATAGATGAAGTGCTGAAATATGCTAACAAAGATATTAAACTTATGACAACAAATAATTCTAAACTCTGTTGTGGTGAAGGAATATGTGGTTCTTGCACTAACAGGACTAAAGAAGGACAAAGAGTAAAGCTTTGTAAAGGGAAGGTTAATCAAAAAATATTTTATTGATAGAGGTGATTTAATTGGATACTGTAGTTATAATAGGTGGAGGATGGGCAGGATGTGCAGCAAGTATATCTGCTAGAAAAGCAGGAGCAAAAGTAGTTTTAATAGAGAGAACAGACATGCTTCTTGGCTTGGGGAATGTTGGAGGAATAATGAGA
Source organism: Anaerosalibacter bizertensis (assembly GCF_009696605.1). Taxonomy (GTDB): domain Bacteria; phylum Bacillota; class Clostridia; order Tissierellales; family Sporanaerobacteraceae; genus Anaerosalibacter; species Anaerosalibacter bizertensis. The sequence continues at coordinate 67,831 of NZ_VULR01000004.1, forward strand.
AACAATGGTAGATTTACCGCTACAGAGGAAAATATATACTTAGGAGCAAATGAATTATTCGAAATAACGGATAAACTATCAAGACATAAAAACATAGAATTTCCAGGCCACAAACATGGAAGTCTTTATGATGTAACAAAAGTTGAGCCGGAAGTAAAGAAACTTTTGGATTCTTTAGATATAGAAGTTATTACTAGAAAAAGGGTTGTAGATGTTATAATGGATAAGAACACTATTAAAAGTATAGTACTTGATGATGAGAGTATTATTGATGGAGATGCATTTATAGATACTACAGGTTCAACAGGACCTATGGGGAATTGTCTTAAATATGGCAATGGATGTTCTATGTGTATTCTTAGATGTCCTACTTTTGGACCTAGAATAAGTATTAGTCAAAAAGCAGGAGTTAAAGATCTAATAGGAAAAAAAAGTGATGGTAGTTATGGAGCTTTTAGTGGTTCTTGTAAATTGAACAAAGATTCACTAAGCGAAAATATTAGAAAAGAATTAAATGAAAAGGGAGTAGTCATAGTTCCAGTACCTATAGAAAAAATAGATATGAGCAAATTATCTAAAAAAGTATGCCAACAGTATGCCTTAAAAGAATATGCAGAGAATTTAATTTTATTAGATACTGGTCATGCTAAACTTATGACATCTTTTTATCCGCTAGAGGATTTAAGAAAAATTAAAGGGTTTGAGAATGCCCGATATGAAGATCCTTATTCTGGTGGCGTAGGAAACTCTGTAAGATACTTATCTATGGCACCTAGAGACAATACTATGAAAGTAATAGGAGTAGATAATCTATTTTGTGGAGGAGAAAAGTCGGGTTTATTTGTAGGGCATACTGAAGCAATTTCAACGGGAAGTTTAGCAGGACATAATAGTGTTAGATTTATTAAAGAAAATAAACTTTTAGAAATCCCTAGAAATATAGCTATAGGAGATATTATTGCATATGCCAATGAAATGATTAAGGATAAAAAAGGCCTTATGAAAAGATATACTTTTGCTGGAGACAATTATTTTGAAAGAATGAAAAGATTGAGTTTATATACTACTGATAAAGAGATAATAAGAAAAAGAATAGAAGATAGTGGATTACTTAATATTTATGATAGATCTTTTATTTAAATTTGAAAATATACAATAAAGTATTAGAATATAGATAGGCTTTAGATAAGAAAGGAGTTTAAAATGAGATTACAAAAGTACATGGCTCTTTGTGGTATAGCTTCAAGGAGAAAATCAGAGGAAATTATTTTGGAAGGAAGAGTAAAGGTAAATGGGAAAGTTATAAATGAATTAGGAGTGAAGATAGAGCCAGGGAGAGACATAGTAATTGTTGATGGTAAAAATATTAAAATGGAAGAGAAAAAAGTGTATATAATGCTTAATAAACCTATTGGATATGTAACTACCGTTAAAGATGAGTTTAATAGGAATAAGGTTATAGATTTAATTGATGGAGTTGAAGAAAGAATATATCCAGTGGGAAGATTAGATTATGATACATCTGGATTGTTGCTTTTAACAAATGATGGGGAAATGACTTATAAATTAACCCATCCAAGCAATGAAGTTAAAAAAACATATATTGGAAAAGTTAGAGGGGTTCCTACTGAAGCAGAACTTGAAAAGTTTAGAAATGGATTGAAGATTTATAATTATATTACTGCGAAGGCAGAAATTAAGATTCTAAAAAAGAGCAAGGACTCTTCATTATTAGTTATGGAAATACATGAAGGAAGAAACAGGCAGATAAGAAAGATGTGTGCTGCTATAAATCATCCTATAATTAAATTAAAAAGGGTAGCCATTGGTAAGCTGAAATTAGGGGATTTAAAATTAGGAGATTGGAGATATTTAAAAAACAAAGAAGTAGAATATTTAAAAAAACTTTAATATTTTAACTTCGGTAAATATTTAAAACCGAAGTTAAAATATTAAACATTTTTCATAATTATGATTTTGTATTTAAAAGCATCTTATTTCTAATATAATGAAAATAGACAAAACTATATTTTTCAAAAAATACTATATATAACATGGAGTTGACATTAAATGGGTTATAGATATTTTATAAATGCTGTAGAGTTGGCAAAAAAAATAATGAAAGATACTATTTTTCCAGGAGATATTACTATAGATTGCACTGTAGGAAAAGGGAATGATACTCTATTATTAGCTAAATTAGTAGGACCTTTGGGTAAAGTTTATGGATTTGATATTCAATTAAATGCTTTAGATTATACTCAAGAGAAGCTTAAAAAAGAAAATTTAATAGATAGGGTTAAACTTATTTACGATGGTCATGAAAATGTTTTGAATTACATAGAAGATGAAAAAGTTAAACTTGTAATATTTAATTTAGGTTACTTACCAACAGGAGATCATAATGTTGTTACAAAGCCTGAAACAACTATTAAGGGAATAAAAGGTTCTTTAAAGTTATTGTGCAAGAATGGTATTCTTCTTATAGCTAGTTATATAGGCCATAATGGAGGCTTAGAAGAAAAAGAAAGAGTAGAAGAATTTTTAAATAATCTTGACCAAAAAACTTATAGTGTTTTAAAGTTTCAATTTGTCAACCAGATTAACAATCCGCCAATACTATATGGCGTAGAAAAGCTTTAAATAGGAGGGGTAAAGTTGTCAGGTGTAAAAATAACAGAAACTATATTAAGAGATGCTCATCAATCATTAATAGCTACTAGAATGAAAACAGAAGAAATGCTGCCTATTCTCGAAAAATTGGATCGAGTTGGATATTACTCTTTAGAAGTATGGGGTGGAGCTACTTTTGATTCTTGCTTGAGATTTTTAAAAGAAGATCCATGGGAACGACTTAGAGTTTTAAGAAAAAACTTTAAAAATACTAAACTACAAATGTTACTCAGAGGCCAGAATTTGTTGGGATACAAGCATTATCCTGATGATGTTGTAGAAGAGTTTGTAAAAAAATCTATAGAAAATGGTATAGATATAATAAGAATATTTGATGCATTAAATGACACTAGAAATTTAAGAACTGCTGTAGAAGCAACTAAGAAATCAGGAGGACATGCTCAAACAGCAATATCTTATACAGTAAGTCCAGTTCACAATATTAATTATTATGTAAACTTAGCTGTAGAAATGGAAAATATGGGGGCTGATTCAATATGTATAAAGGATATGTCGGGCATATTACTTCCATATGTTGCAGAAGAATTGATTAAACAGATAAAAAAAGAGATTCACATACCTGTCCAAATTCATTCACACTTCACTAGTGGAATAGCAAATCAAACCTATATGAAATCAATAGAAGCTGGTGCAGATATAATAGATACTGCAATTTCTCCATTTGGAATGGGTACAAGCCAACCTGCAACTGAACCTATGGTAGCTTCTTTAAAAAATTCTCCTTATGATCCGGGATTAGACATGGACCTATTATTAGAAATCTCCGAGTATTTTAAAGATATAAAAGAAAAATATATAAATGATGGGGTATTGGACCATAAAGTACTTGAAGTGAATGCTAAGACTTTGAAATATCAAGTGCCAGGAGGAATGCTATCTAATTTAGTATCCCAATTAAAAGCTCAAGGAGCTTTAGATAGGTTTGAAGATGTTTTAGAAGAAGTTCCAAAGGTGAGAGAAGATTTAGGTTATCCTCCATTAGTGACTCCTATGAGTCAAATGGTAGGAACTCAATCTGTATTCAATGTTGTTTTAGGCGAGAGATATAAAATGATACCTAAAGAAGTTAAAAACTATGTTAAAGGACTGTATGGAAAGCCTACTATTCCTATAAAAGATGATATTAAAAAAATAATAATTGGGAATGAAAAAGTTTTTACAGGACGTCCTGCAGACTTATTAGAGCCTGAATTAGATACTTTGAAAGAAAATATTAAAGAGTACATAGAACAAGATGAAGATGTGTTATCTTATGCACTATTTCCTCAAGTTGCATTAGATTATTTTAAGTATAGAGAAGCTAAAAAATATAAAATAGATACAAATTTATTAAATGAAGAATTTAAAACTTACCCTGTATAAAGAATTAAAAAGCCTTAGGGCTTTTTAATTCTTTATAACAATAAAACACTATTACATGAAGTAAAACTTGCAAAATAATAATAATAAACAATAAAAATGAAATAAATCTTGCAAATACTTATTCAATTTGTTATTATTTAAGTAAAGAAATATTTATAATAAGGGGGAAAGTAAGGTGCCTGAGAAAACGTTTAAAATGCTACAAATAAATGAAAAGTGGTGTAAGGGTTGTGGCATATGTGTAGCATTTTGTCCCAAAGATGTTCTTGATATCAAAAGTGGAAAAGTAATAATCAAAGATATAGATGCATGTATTAAATGCGGTCAATGTGAGTTAAGATGTCCAGACTATGCTATTTATTTAGGAGGTGAAGATGATGAAAAATAAAAATGTAAAATTAATGCAAGGTAATGAAGCGTGTGTAGAAGGGGCTCTTGCAGCAGGTATGAGATTTTATGCAGGATATCCTATAACTCCGTCTACAGAAATAGCTGAAATTTCTGCAGCTAAACTTCCTAGGATTGGTGGAAAGTTTATTCAAATGGAAGATGAAATAGCAAGTATGGGAGCTGTAATAGGTGCTTCTTTAACTGGATTAAAATCTATGACCGCAACTAGTGGACCAGGTTTTTCATTGAAACAAGAAAATATAGGATATGCTGCAATGGCGGAAATTCCTTGTGTTATAGTAAATGTTCAAAGAGGAGGACCTAGTACCGGACTACCTACATCACCAGCCCAAGGGGATGTAATGCAAGCTAAATGGGGAACTCATGGAGATCATCCAATGATAGCTTTAAGTCCATCCTCTGTTAAAGAGACTTATGAAGTTACTATTAAAGCTTTCAATTTATCGGAAAAGTATAGAACGCCAGTTATAATATTAATGGATGAAGTAATTGCTCATATGAGAGAAAAAATAGAAATACCTGATAAAGATGAATTGGAAATAATCAATAGGACAAAACCTGGAGATAATTTTGAAAATTATAATCCTTATGAAGTTAAAGAAGGGAAGCTGGTTCCTCCAATGGCAAGTTTTGGTGAGGGCTACAAATTTCATATAACTGGATTGGTTCATGATAAAACAGGTTTTCCAACTAATAAATCAGATGTGGCAGAGGATTTAATAAATAGACTAGTTAAAAAGGTGGAAAAAAACACTAAAGATATAGTAGAATATGAAGAATATTTTTTAGAAGATGCAGACATAGCTATATTAGCCTATGGCGGAACAGCTAGATCAGTTAAAAGTGCTGTAGATATTGCGAGAGAAGAAAACATCAAAGTTGGAATGTTTAGACCTATTACAATTTGGCCTTCTCCTGAAGAGCAAATCCGTAAACTAGCTAAAAAGGTTAAAAAAATAATAGTAGTAGAAATGAATTTAGGTCAATATTATCTTGAAGTTGATAGGATTGCTAATAAGTTAACAGAAGTACATAAATATGGTAGAGTTAATGGAGAATTGATAACTCCTGACGAAATTATATCCTATATTAAGGAGGTATAGAAATTGCCTAGTGAATTAATAAATAATTATTTTAGAACTAATAGTTTACCACATATATGGTGTCCAGGTTGTGGAAATGGTATAGTTACACGTTCAATTGTTGAAGCTATAGATAATTTAAATTTGGATAGAGATAAAGTTTGTATTGTTTCTGGAATAGGTTGTTCATCAAGAGCTTCAGGCTATTTAGACTTTAATACATTACATACAACTCATGGAAGAGCTCTTACATTTGCTACTGGAATAAAGATGGCTAATCCTGATTTAGAAGTTATAGTGATTACTGGAGATGGAGATTGTTCCGCAATTGGAGGAAACCATTTAATACATGCTTCAAGAAGAAATATAGATATTACTACTATAGTTTATAATAATAACATATACGGAATGACAGGAGGACAATACTCCCCCACAACTCCTAAAGGGGATAAAGGCACTACAGCACCTTATGGAAGTATTGATACTGATTTTGATCTTTGTAGTTTAACTGCTGGAGCTGGTGCAACCTATGTAGGAAGAGCTACGGTATTTAATCCAAAACTAATTGTGAAATTAATAGAAAATGGTATAAAGAATAAAGGCTTTTCTTTTATAGAAACTGTAACAACATGCCCAACTTATTATGGAAGGAAAAATAAGAAAGGCAGTGCTGTAGATATGATGAGATATTTAAAGGATAATTCTATTAATATAGAGGCAGCTAAAAATTTAGAAGCTGATAAATTAAAGGATAAAATTATAGTTGGAGAATTATATAAAAACATTAGACCTGAATATACAGATGAATATACTAAAATAGTAGATTCTTTTTAAAAGGAGGGTAATTTCATGGTGCAAAAAGAATTAAGATTAAGTGGTTCAGGAGGCCAAGGATTGATATTGGCAGGTATTATTTTAGCAGAAGCAGCTCTTTCAGATGAAAAAAATGTAGTTCAATCCCAATCCTATGGTCCAGAAGCTAGAGGTGGAGCAAGTAAAGCAGAAGTCATTATTAGTGAGAAAGAAATAAACTATCCTAAAGTAAGAAATTGCGATGTTTTATTAGCATTGACTCAAGTTGCATGTGATAAATATATAGATTCCTTAAAAGAAGGTGGATCATTAATTTTAGATAGTAGTGTAAAAAATAAACCTGATAGGAAAGATATAGATATTTATAATGTGCCAATATTAGAGACTGCGGAAAAAAAATTGCATAAACCAATGGTTGCAAATATGGTAGCATTGGGAAGTTTAAATGGACTTATTAAAATTGTAAATGATAATTCTTTAGAGACTGCTGTATTAAATAGGGTTCCAAAAGGGACTGAAAGAATAAATAAAACTGCATTGGAAGAAGGTCTAAATTTAATAAGAGAATATAAGGGAGAATACTATGAAAGACAATATAGATCTAATGAAATTAATGCAACAGAACTTTGCCAGGCTAAGTAAAGGACAAAAATTAATTGCGGAATATATTATGGAGAATTATGATAAAGCAGCTTTTATGACAGCTGCAAAACTAGGCGAAACAGTAGGAGTAAGTGAATCAACTGTAGTGAGATTTGCAGATACTTTAGGTTATAATGGATATAGAGAATTGCAAAATGAATTGCAAGAGGTTATTAAAAATAAATTGACTACAGTTCAAAGAATATCTTTAGTTGATGACTATTCTAATAAAGAAAATTTATTGAAAAAAGTTTTTAAGAAGGATATGTCTAATATAAATAAAACTATAGATGAAATCGATTATGAAATTTTTCAAGAGGCAGTAAATGAAATTTTAAATAGTGAAAAAGTGTATGTACTAGGATTAAGGAGTTCATCTTTTTTAGCAGGTTATTTAGGATTTTATCTGAATTTTATATTAGAAAACGTAACTGTTGTAACTGCAGGACCTAGTGATATTTTTGAACAATTATTAAAAGTTACTAACAAGGATATAGTTATTGGAATTAGTTATCCAAGATATTCAACCAGAACTTTAGAGGCTTTGAACTACGTTAAAAGAAAAGGTTGTAAAGTTATAGGAATAACAGATAGTTTGATTTCACCTGCTGCTCAAATATCAGATATAACACTTCTTGCTAGCAGCAATATGGTTTCTTTTGTTGATTCATTAGTAGCCCCAATGAGCTTGATAAATGCATTGGTAATTGCTATTGGAATGGAAAAGAAAGACGATATAACTAAATACTTTGAAAGTTTAGAAGATATTTGGAAAAAACATAGTGTATATAACTCTAACAATAAAAATAAGGGAAATATTAAAAACAGATAGAGTTAAATTTCTTATCTACTCTATCTGTTTTTAATATTTTATATCATAATAAATCTTATCATAATTGATAAACTATTATTGCCTAAATTTCTAAAAATATATTATAATAATATTAATACAATATAAAAAGGAGAATAAAAAATGAGAAAACTATATTTAGTAAGACATGGTGAATCTGAATGGAATATTTTAAAAAAAGTTCAAGGACAGAAAGATGTTAATTTAACTAAAAAAGGAGAACAGCAAGCTGAAAAAATTGCAAATAGATTATATAATGAAAATATAGATATAATATATTCTAGTGATTTAAAAAGAGCATTTGAAACCGCGAAAAAGATAGGCCACAAATTAAAATTAGATGTGAACCCAGATAAAAGCTTTAGAGAAATTAATTTTGGAATTTGGGAAGGTATTTCAACAAAAGAGCTTTCTGATAACTATAGTGAAGAACATCTTTTATGGATGAAAGAACCTCATAAATTAAAACTAGAAGGAGCAGAAACTTTAGAAGAGCTACAAAATAGAACAATTAAAGGAGTTAATAGAATATCTAAACTAAACCCAAATAAAAACATTTTAATAGTATCTCATAGTGCTGCAATTAAAACTATTATCTTAGGATTATTAGATATGGATATTAGCTATTATAGTAAGATGTCTTTAAATAATGTTAGTTTAAGTATTATTGAATTTAGAGATTATAATAATGTATTAAAATTATTTAATGATACTTGTCACCTTAGGGAGGAAAAATAATGGAGGAAAAGATAGCAGTAATAGGCGGAGGACCATCTGGAATGGTGGCTGCTGGATTTGCAAGTTCCAGACATAAAAATGTAAAATTATTTGAGAAAAATAATAAATTAGGCAAAAAACTTTTCATAACAGGAAAAGGACGTTGCAATATTACAAATAATACGGATATAGAAAATTTTTTAGACAATGTTACAACTAATAAGGACTTTTTATACAGTGCATTGTACAGCTTTACTAATACAGATATATTATCTCTCTTATCTAATTATAATCTTAAAACTAAAGTTGAAAGAGGGGGCAGAGTATTTCCAGTATCAAATAAATCAAGTGATGTCATAAAAGCTTTTGAAAAATTTTTAACGGAAAAAGATGTAAACATAATTTTAAATAAGGAAGTCAATAAAATTATATACAAAAATGGTTTTTTTGTATTGGAATTTAAAGATGGTTCTAATGAAAGCTTTGATAAAATAATAATTGCAACGGGAGGCAAGTCGTATCCTGTAACTGGTTCTACTGGGGACGGGTATAGGTTTGCAAGATACCTAGGACATTCAATTATAGATTTAAAACCTGCATTGGTACCTTGCGAGGTTCAAGAGAATTGGGTTAAAGATATACAGGGTTTAACTTTAAAAAATATTAGTATTTCTGCTTTTATTGATAATAAAAAAGTTTATGAAAATTTTGGAGAAATGCTCTTTACTCATTTTGGAATAACAGGACCAATAGTTTTAACTATGAGCAATATAATAAATAAATATATAGAACAAAAAAGAAAAATAAACTTTTTTATAGATTTAAAACCTGCTCTTTCATTAGAAAAACTTGATAATCGTATTTTAAGAGATTTTGAAAAATATAATAATAAGCAAGTAAAAAATGGATTAAAGGATCTATTACCCCAAAATCTTATACCAATTGTATTAAAACTATCAGGTATTGCTGAAGAAAAAAGCATTAATCAAATAACTAAAGAGGAAAGAAATAGACTTACAAAAACTATCAAGAACATAGAATTAAATTTTCTGAAATTTAGGCCGTTAGATGAAGCTATTGTTACTTCTGGAGGGGTTTCTACCTTAGAAATAGATCCTTCCACTATGGAATCTAAACTAATTCCTGGATTGTTTTTTGCAGGTGAAGTTATTGACGTAGAAGCATTAACAGGAGGTTATAATTTACAAATTGCATATTCAACTGGCTATTTAGCAGGTATTAACTGTTAGAATAATATCTAATTTTATATCTATACATTATTTATATATATATTACATAAACTTATAATATATAAATTAATGTATAGGAGGCTTCTATGGATAACTTATTTAAAAAGATCGAGTTATTTATTTTAACTTTAGCTATAATGAGCTTAATAGTTTTAGTATGTATACAATTTATAAATATAAAAGATGACAATATAATAAATACAACTAAGTTTAATGATGGCATCAAATATGTTCCTTTAAATAATATGAAAGAAATGGATAGTGGTATTTTAATATTAAAGCTTATAGATAGCGAACAAGAAGATATTAAAGTGTTAGTAAATGGAGAAGTAGTAAGTGATTTTTTAAAGAAAGATGAAATTGAAATAAATGTTTCAAATAATGATTTAATTGAAATAGATGGAACAAGGTATATGGAAAAAAATACAATAAAAGTAATTGGTATCAGTAAAAATATTGAAAGTCCTAAACTAAATACAACTGTGTCTACATCCCAAAGCATAGAAATATTAGGAAAAGTAAAATTAAAATAGCTTGAGAGATTGATATTTTTAATATATAATAAAAAAAGGATAGTGGTATAAATGAGTATTGTTGCTATAAGAGGGGCAATCACTGTAGAAAATAATGATTCCGAAGATATAATAATAAACACAGTAAATTTATTAAAAGAAATAGAGAAAAGAAATCATTTAAATAAAGATAAAGTAATTAGTATCTTATTTTCTTCTACTAGTGATTTAAATAAGGAGTATCCTGCAAAAGCTGCAAGAAATATTGGATATAAAGATTCTGCATTGATGTGTTTTAATGAAATGAAAGTTGAAGGAAGTTTAGAAAAATGTATAAGAGTAATGTTATTGTATAGTTCTAATATAGATCAAAAAGACGTAAAACATGTTTATTTGAAAGGAGCAAAATCTTTAAGACCTGATTTGAATAAATAAAAAGCAGCAAAACCACCAAATGGTGGTTATAGTTTTACATAAGGAGGATTTAAACTATGGATAATAAATGTGACAGTATTTCTATTGCTATAGATGGACCAGCAGGAGCAGGGAAAAGTACAATATCTAAGTTGGTTGCTAAAAAACTAAATATAGAATATGTTGATACAGGAGCAATGTATAGAGCTTTCACTTTAAAATTATTAGAAGAAAAAATAGATTTAACTGATGAGTTTAAAATTTTGGAAGAATTAAAGAATACTTCTATAGATTTTATAGATGGCCATATTTATTTAGATTCCAAAATTGTAGACAAGCAGATTAGAGATAATATTGTTAGTCAAAATGTATCAAATATAGCAAAGATTAAAGAAGTAAGGGAAGGCATGATAAAATTACAGAGAAAAATTGCTGAAGGTAAAGATATTATAATGGATGGTAGGGATATAGGCACTGTAGTATTACCAAATGCAAAATTTAAGTTTTTTATTATTGCTTCTATTGAAGAAAGGGCTAAAAGAAGATATAAAGATTTAATTAAAAAGGAAGAAAAAAATATTTCTTTGGAAAAAGTTAAGAAAGAAATAGAAAAACGTGATAAAATAGATAGCACTAGAGCTATTGCCCCCCTAAAAAAATCTGTAGATGCTATTGAAATAGATACAACTAATAAATCAGTAAATGAATGCGTTAAATTAATAGTTGATATAGTTGAAGGGAGGTAAGAAATGCCATTTTTTTATAGACTCTGTTATTTTATTGGTAACGTTGTTTTTAGAATTATATTTAGATTTAAAGTAACGGGAAAACATAATATTCCTAAAGAAGGAAAAGTTATTTTATGTTCTAACCATATTAGTGATCTAGATCCTCTAATATTAGGTTTAGCTATTCCTAGAAATATACGATTTATGGCTAAAAAAGAGCTGTTTGAAAATAAATTTCTTGGTGGACTAGTAAATGCTTTAGGGGCTTTTCCAGTAGATAGAGAAGCAGCAGATTTGTCTGCAATTAGAAATTCTCTAAATGTTCTAAAAAATGACGAAGTACTAGGGATATTTCCTGAAGGAACAAGGGTAACTGAAGAAAATATCGAAAATGCTAAACCTGGCATTGCTTTAATAAGTATAAAAGCTAAAGCACCGGTGATTCCCATATATATTGAATCTAAATATAAAGTTTTTAGCAAAATCAAAATAAATATAGGTGAACCTATATATTTTAATGAATATTATGGAAAAAAACTTAAAACAGAAGATTACAAAATTCTTAGTCAAGAAATAATGAAATCAATTTACTCTTTAAAATAATTATTTTAGGAGGATATAGAATTGAAAATTATTATAGCTGATAATGCAGGTTTTTGTTTTGGTGTGAAAAGAGCTATGGATATGAGCATGGAAGTATTGAATGAAAACAATGATTCTATTCATTCTTTAGGACCTCTTATACATAATAGACAAGCAGTTGATAAACTAAATAGATTAGGCCTTAGAGTAGCTAATTCAATTGATGAGATAGAAAATGGTAAAGTTATTGTAAGATCCCATGGAATTCCTTATGAAATATATGAAAAAATTAGTAAAATGGATTTAGAATTGATTGACTGTACATGTCCTTATGTTAAAAGTATTCATAAAAAAGTAAATGAATATTGGAGAAAAGGTTATAAGATTGTTATTATTGGAGATAAAGATCATCCAGAAGTTATAGGTATAAATGGATGGTGTAATAATGAAGGTATAGTTATTAATACTGAGGATGAAGCAACAAACTTACCTAATTTAAATAAAATCTGTATAGTTTCTCAAACAACAAATACTTTGGATAAATTTAATACATTATCAAAAATAGTTTCACAAAAATCGAGTAATGTAGAAATATTTAATACTATATGCAATGCTACTAATTTAAGACAAAGTTCTTGCAAAGAAGTTGCCAAAAAAGTTGAAGCAATGATAGTAATTGGCGGATATCATAGTTCAAATACAAATAAATTAGTAGAAATTAGCAAAAAATACTGTCAAAATGTATACCATATTGAAACGGTTAATGATTTATCTTTTAAAGAACTTTCAAAATATGAAGCAATAGGATTAACAGCAGGTGCTTCAACACCTGATTGGATTATTAAGGAGGTAATTGAAAAAATGGAAAATATAAATAATGATGAAATGATGAAAGCCATAGAAGATTCAATGGTTTATTTACAACGTGGAAGTATTGTTAAGGGAAATGTTATTCTTGTTACAGACAATGAAGTGATGGTAAATGTAGGCTATAAGTCTGATGGTATTATAGAAAGAACAGAGCTTTCAAATGATCCCAATATTTCTCCTAAAGAGCTTTTTAAAGAAGGAGATGAAGTTGATGTCTATGTAATTAAATTAGATGATGGTGAAGGAAATGTTGTATTATCAAGTAAAAGAGTAGAAGATGTTAAAAATTGGGATGAAGTTGAAAAAATCTATGAAAATCAAGAAAAAGTAGAATGCAAAGTTATAGAAGTAGTTAAAGGTGGTGTTATAGCATCAGTTAATGGATTAAGAGGTTTTATACCTGCTTCCTTATTATCTGTAAAGTATGTTAGAAACTTAGATGAATATAAAGGAAAAACTCTTTTAGCAAAGATAATAGATTTTAATAGAAATAAAAATAAAATAATATTATCTAGAAAAGAAATAGAAAAAGAAGAAATAGAGGAAATAAAAAATAAAGTATGGGACAGTCTTGAAATAGGTAATATTATAGAAGGAGAAGTAAAACGAATTACAAACTTTGGTGCTTTTGTAGATATAGGTGGCATTGATGGTTTAGTTCATATTTCAGATTTGTCTTGGAATAAGATTAAACATCCTTCTGAAGTAGTAAGCGAAGGAGAAAAAATTAAAGTCGAGGTTTTAGATTTCAATAGAGAAAATAATAGAATTTCTTTAGGTTTAAAACAAATTTTACCTAGACCTTGGGATGTATTTATGGATAGTTGTAAAGTTGGAGATATTGTTAAAGGTGAAATTGTCAATTTATTAGATTTCGGGGCATTTGTAAGATTAGATTCAGGTGTAGATGGTTTAGTTCATATATCTCAAATTTCTAATGAACATGTAAACAGACCTTCTGACAAATTAAAGGTTGGAGAAAAAGTTAAAGTTAAAATTATGGACATAGATGAAGAAAAAGAACGTATTAGCCTTAGTATTAAAGAAGCATTGGAAGAAGACAAAGATGAATATATTATAGAAAATAAAGAAATTGATAGTACAATAGAGGAAAGAATGAAAAATAAATAAAAAAAGTTTGGGGATAATGTATAAAAAAAATTAATTTGTCAAAGATATTAAATGACCTCACAAAATACATCAAGACCCCCTTTACATTAATCTGTGGCTTTATTTGCCACAGTTCTTTTTTATTGCTAAAATGTTAGATATACACAATACTGGAAAGGGGTTTATCTATGGATAAATATGAAATATTTAAACAAGAAGTAGAGAAATTAATAGGCATTAATTTAAATTTATATAAGGAAAAGCAAATGAAAAGAAGAATAACCTCTTTGCTTGCTAGAAATGATTTTAAAGATTTTGATGATTATTTAATAGGTTTAAAAAAAGATGAAAATCTATTAAATGAATTTGTAAATTATCTCACTATAAATGTTTCGGAATTTTACAGAAATCCAAATCAGTGGAAAGTTTTAGAGGATGATATTATTCCAACTTTTATAAAAAAATGGGACAACCCTCCTAAAATATGGAGTAGTGCTTGTTCTACAGGAGAAGAACCATATTCAATAGTAATGTTATTGAGCAAGTTTTTTGATTTGAAAGATATAAATGTTTTAGCAACAGATATAGACTTAGAAGCCATAAATAAAGCTAAAATTGGTATCTATAATAAAAAATCATTAGAAAACTTACCTAAAGAATTTAAAAGAAAATATTTTACACCTTTACAAAATACATATAAGATTAAAGATGAAATAAAACAATGTGTAACATTTAAAAAAATAGATTTATTAAAAGATTCCTTTACTAAAAATGTAGACTTAATTATGTGCAGAAATGTAATGATATATTTTACTGAAGCTGGAAAAGAATTATTATATAAAAAGTTTCATAATAGCTTATCAGATGAAGGAATATTGTTCGTTGGTAGTACTGAACAAATAATATTGCCTAATAAGCATAATTTTGAGCCTGTTAAAACTTTTTTTTATAAAAAAATTAGGGAGTCTAATTAATTCAAGTTATGATATAATATTATCAAAAAGGGGGTACGCTTAATGAATTCAAAAGAATTTATTGAAATTTTATCTAATTCCAATGGAGTTTCTGGTTATGAATACAGAATTAAAGATAAAATTATTTCTGAGTTTAACAAATATTCTGATGAAATAGAAACTGATAATCTTGGTAATGTGATAGCTATAAAAAAAGGCAATTTAAATAAAAATAAAAATAGAATTAAAATTATGCTTGCAGCACATATGGATGAAATTGGTTTAATAGTTACAGATATTGAAAAAGACGGTCTTTTAAGATTTGCAACAATTGGAGGAATAGATCCTAGAACCCTTCTAGGACAGGAAGTCTTAGTCCATGGAAAAAAAGATTTATTTGGTATAATAGGTGCAAAACCTCCACATTTACAAGAAGAGTCTGAAAGAAATAATCCAGTTAAATTAGAAAATATGTATATCGATTTAGGTTTAAAAAAAGAAGACATTTTAGAACTTATAAAAATAGGAGATAGTATCACTATCAAAAGAAATTTAATTAAATTACAAGGTAATAAAGTATCGGGTAAAGCTTTAGATGATAGGGCTGGAGTAGTTGCATTATATGAATGTATTAAAAAATTACATAAACTTAATCATTATTCTGATATATATTTTGTCTCTACTGTTCAAGAAGAAGTAGGTTGTAGAGGAGCTACTACAAGTGCATATAGTATTAACCCAGATATAGGCATTGCAATAGATGTAGGTTTTGGTTCTACGCCTGAACTTCCAAAAGAAGACACTTTAGATATGGGAAAAGGTCCAGGAATTACTTTAGGAGGCAATATTCATCCAGGTCTTAGGAAGAAATTAGTAGAGATAGCTAAGGAATATAATATACCATTTCAATTAGAAGTAGAACCTGGACCAACTGGAACAGACGCAAGAGCCATCCAAATTACTAGACAAGGAATACCTACATTATGTATTTCTATTCCTTTAAGATATATGCATACTTCAGTTGAGGTCATAGATTTAAAAGATATAGAAAATACGGCAAAATTACTTGCATTTTTTGTAGCTTCAATTTCAAATGAAAATTTGGGGGGGTTATTATGCTACTAAAAAAATTAACTGAAGCTTCTGGTGTTTCAGGAAACGAAAAAGAAGTTAGAGATATAATTATTGAAGAAATAAAGGAATATGTAGATAATATACAAGTAGATAAAATAGGTAATATTATTGCTTATAAAAAAGGAAGAAAAGACTCACCAAGATTAATGATAACTGCCCATATGGACGAAGTAGGTTTTATTATAACCGGCATAAATGATTCTGGTCTTTTAAAGTTTACAACTGTTGGAGGAATTGATCATAGAATTCTTGTATCTAAACCTGTAAAAGTAGGTAAGAAAGAAATACCAGGCGTTATAGGAGCTAAGCCAATACACTTGCAAAAAAAAGAGGAACGTCTAAAAACATTAAGTTTAGACCAACTTTATATTGATATAGGCGTTAACAGTAAAGAAGAAGCAGAAGGTTTGGTTTCTATAGGAGATTATGTAACATTTTATAGTGAATATGTAGAGTTTGGAAATGACTTGATAAAAGCAAAAGCTTTGGATAATAGGGTGGGATGTAATCTTCTTATAGATTTACTCAAATCTAATACAGATTTAAGCTTTTATGCTGTATTCACTGTAATGGAAGAAGTTGGTTTAGTAGGAGCTGGTCCGGCTGCTTATACTGTAGAACCTGAAATCAGTATAATTTTAGAAGGAACTCTTTGTTCAGATGATCTAGATACTGAGGAACATTTAATTCCTACTAAATTAAAACAAGGACCTGCTATCTCTTTGTTAGATAGAACTACATTATTTAATATTGATTTCAGAAAATATATAGTTAATATTGCAGAAAAAAATGGTATACCTTATCAATTTAGAAAAACTAGCTTTGGAGGAAATGATTCGGGAAAAATACACCAGGCTAAAAGTGGTTCCACTACAGCAACTATATCAGTACCATGTAGATACATACACTCACCTATATCAGTTATGGCAAAAGAAGATTATAAAAATACCTATAAACTCTTAAAATTTATATTAAGTGAAATTGAAAAGGGGGATTTTTAAATGAACTTTAATAGTGAATTAGCAAAAAAGCTAGTAAATATATATTCACCATCAGGTGATGAAAACAATATTAGAGAATTTATAAAAGATGAAATTAAAGATTTTGTAGACGAAGTTGAAATAGATTCACTGGGAAATTTAATAGCTAGAAAAAAAGGAAAAGGTAAAAAAATAATGCTTGCAGCTCATATGGATCAAATAGGACTTATGGTAACAGATATTGATGATAAAGGATTTTTAAGATTTACAAATATAGGAGGAATTTCCCCTGTACTATCTCTTGGTCAAAAAGTTATTTTTAAAAATGGAACTGTTGGAGTAATATTTGCAGAACCTGTAGATAATATAGGAAAATTAAAACTTGAAAATATGTTCATAGATATTGGAGTACTAAATAAAGAAGAAGCAGAGAAAAAAGTAAGCATAGGAGATATTTGTGTTTATGAATCAGGCTTTTCTGAAAATGATAATGTGATTTTTTCAAAATGCTTAGATGACAGAATAGGATGTTTTGTCCTTATAGAAACTCTAAAAAGAGTGAAAAATAGTGACAATGATTTATATTTTGTATTTACTGTTCAAGAAGAAGTTGGTCTTAGAGGAGCTAGGACTTCTGCTTATAAAATAAATCCAGATTTAGGCATTGCAATTGATGTTACTTCAAGTGGTGATACTCCAAAAGCCAAAAGATTTGCTGTTTCATTAAATAAAGGGACAGCTATTAAAGTAAAAGATAATTCTATACTTACTCATCCTAAGGTAAGAGAACTTATGGCTGAAGTTGCAGAAGAAAATAGTATACCTTACCAAATGGAAGTTTTAGAATTTGGAGGTACAGATTCTGGAGCCATTCATTTAACTAGAGAAGGAATTCCTACTGGCGCAATTTCTATACCTACTAGATATGTTCATTCAACTGTAGAAATGTCTTCTAAAAAAGATATTAATTATTCTGTAGATTTATTAGTAAAATTGTTGGAAAAAACTATTTAAAAATAGGGACTGAATCATCAGTCCCTATTTTTTTACCCTATTTGACAAAATAGCTAAATTAGATACATTTATATAATTTATTATGTCAATAAATGAACTAAAAAACATCTATTATATAAAAAGGAAATAAGAACTTTTTAAAGAATAGTATTATATAGGGTAATAATATTAAGGGGGCGGAATATATGGCAGATATAGATTTAGAAAAAGAACATACTATTTCTGAAGTATCTAAAATAACTGATTATCCTCCGCATGTTTTAAGGTATTATGAAAAAGAGTTTGAGCTTGATATTCCAAGAAATGATTCTAATCACAGATATTACACTTATAAAGAAATAGAATTACTTCAATATATAAAGTCATTACAAGAAAAAGGTTTTAGCAATAAACAAATTAAATTAATAATAAAATCTCCTGAAATTCTTGCTAATAATCAAGAAGAGGCAGTAACTACAACAACATACGGATTGCAAAAAATTGATGTTAATAATTTATCACAAGAAATCAGTAATGAATTAAGTCAAGTAATTACCTCAAAACTTACTGAAGAAATAAAAGTTATTTTAAATTTTAATCAAGAAAATGGAGATAAATTAATTATGGGACTAAAAAATGAGATTGAACAATTGAGAAAAGAATTAACTAGTAAGGAAAGAGATGTTCTAATTTGTGAAAATGCTAAACTAAAATTGAAGGTAAAAGAAAAATCTTATGAAGTGGCAGGATTAAAAGAAAAAGTTAAGAGAATGGAATCTTCTAATAAAGGTTTTTTCAAAAAAATATTTGGCTCTAAGAAAATATAATTTATTAAACATATAACGATTACTTTATAATCCTTATTGTTTATACATTAAAATAGGAAAATGCAATAATTTGTAGGACAAGTTGCAAGATTCTGAAAATACTATTGAATTTTTATTAAATACATGATATGATTTTGTAAAAGGAAAAAGGGGAAGAGGTATATGGGTAAAAAGCCAAATAAAAACACTAAATTAAAATCTAATATAGTGTTAAGAAAATGTGGAGCGGTAAGCTGTATAAACAATATTCAAGGATTCTGTGATTTCGCCAAATGTGAACTATATGAACGATCATTGGCTCAGGAATATTAAGTATAAAAAAATGAGTAGATAAATACCTACTCATTTTTTTATACTATTTTTTATCAGGATAAACTTTTAATGCTTCTTTTAGGATTCCCATAGCTTTTTTAAGATCTTCTACATTTAAACAGTAAGATATTCTTACTTCATCTCTCCCTAAACCTTCAGTTGCATAAAATCCTTCAGCAGGTGCTAACATAACGGTTTCGTTGTCAATGTCAAACTCCCTTAATAACCATATAACAAACTTTTCAGCATCCTTTACTGGCAATTTAGCAATATTATAAAAAGCACCATGAGGCTGTTCACAAACCACCCCATCCATTTCTTTTAATGCACCATAGACAACATCTCTTCTTCTTCTATACTCTTCTTTTGTTTCTTCAATATATTCATCGGCCACATTAATAAAGTTAGCAGCTCCAACTTGTTCAATAGTAGCTACACAAAGTCTACCTTGGCATAGCTTTAATATTTGCTTCATTAAATCTTTGTTCTTAGAGGCGATACAACCAATTCTAGCACCGCAGGCACTAAATCGTTTTGAAACACTATCTGTTAAAATAACCCTATCAGAAATATCTTTTAAATTAGCAAAGCTCATATATTCTAATCCGTCATAAACAAATTCTCTATAAACTTCATCTGCAATTATAAATAAATTATGTTCTTTAGCTATTTCTTCTAACATGTACATTTCTTCTTTTGTATAAATTGTTCCAGTTGGATTTCCTGGGTTTGAGAACATTATTGCTTTAGTTTTTGGAGTAATAAGCTTTTCTATTTCAGTCTTTTCAGGTAAATGGAAACCGTTTTCCGCCTTTGTTGTAATAGGTACAACATTAACACCAGTCATATTTCCAAATCCGTTATAATTTGTGTAGAAAGGTTCTGGTACTAAAACTTCTTCACCATGGTCACATACAGCTAAGAGGGAAAATATTAGAGCTTCACTTCCACCATTTGTTACAAGAATTTCATCTTTATCAAAGTTAATATTGTATTTTTCATAATATCTTCTAATAGCATCTATAAGTTCTGGAGTACCTTGAGATGGCGCGTATGCTAAAACTTCTTCGTCAAATTCTTTAATAGCTTCAAAAAATTCTACAGGAGTTTTAATATCAGGTTGTCCTATGTTTAAATGATAGACTTTCTTCCCTTTAGATTTAGCCTCTTGTGCTATAGGCACTAATTTTCTAATAGGGGATTCTTGCATAACCTCAATTCTTTTAGAAAAATTCATAAAAAATCTCCTCCTTAAAATTGGTTATTGTAGAATTAGTTATTATATATAGCCAATCCTAATATTGGTCTCTTTTGAAGATATGTGCTACTTAAGAGATCAAATTTGACTTATAATATTTGTGCTTAACCTTTATCTATATAATATCATAAAGTAAAAGCAAATAATAGCATGGTATTATTACTTTTATTAATATTGACAAGAAAATTTATAATGACTCTATAAATATGATATAATAATGTGGATAAAATCAAAAGAAGAGAAGAAAGAAATTTGGAGGTATTTAAAATGAAATTTGAAAATAAATTTGAAAATATTAATGATATAGGAAAAGGCAAAAAGTATATGATTTTTACTTATGGATGTCAAATGAATGAACATGACTCAGAAGAAATAGCATGGATACTAGAAAATATGGGATATTCTCCTGCTATTAACAAAGAAGAAAGTAATTTAATTATATTCAATACATGTTCTGTAAGGGAAAATGCAGATTTAAAAGTCTATGGACAACTTGGAGCATTAAAAGCACTTAAAAGAGAAAAACCAGACCTTACTATAGCAGTATGTGGATGTATGAGTCAACAAGAAAGTGTAAGAAACTTTATAATGGATAAATTTAAACATGTAGACATAATATTTGGTACAAATAATATACACAAATTACCTCAACTTATAAATAATCACCTACAAACTGGGGAAACCGTAGTAGATATAGTTGAAGAAAGTCGTGAGATTGTGGAAAGCATAGATTCTCATAGAAAATATGATTTTAAAGCTTTTGTTAATATAATGTATGGGTGCAATAATTTTTGTACCTATTGTATAGTCCCTTATACTAGAGGGAGAGAAAAAAGTAGGAAACCAGAAAGCATACTAAAAGAAATAGAAACATTAGCTGAAAAAGGATATAAAGAAATCACTCTTCTAGGTCAAAATGTCAATTCTTATGGAAAAAATCTTAAGAATCCATATACTTTTGCTCAATTATTGAGAGATATAAATAAGATTGAAGGTATTGAACGAATAAGGTTTATGACATCCCATCCTAAAGATTTATCTGATGAACTTATATATGCTATGAGAGATTGTGATAAGGTATGTAAACATCTACATTTGCCAGTTCAATCAGGTAGTGATAAAATATTAAAGAATATGAATAGAAAATATACTAAAGAAAACTATTTAGAACTTGTTAAAAAAATCAAAACTGAAATACCAGATATTGCACTAACTACAGATATAATTGTAGGTTTTCCTGGAGAAACAGAAGAAGATTTTGAAGAAACTTTAGATTTAGTAAAAAAAGTTAGATACGATTCAGCATATACATTTTTATACTCTAAGAGAGAAGGTACTATTGCTGCAAAGCAAGAAGAACAAGTTCCTGAAGATATAAAACATAAAAGATTTCAAAGGCTTTTAGATACTTTGTATCCTATATCTTATGAAATTAATAGTAGTTATATAGGTCAAACTGTAAAAGTATTAGTTGAAGATATAAGTAAAAATGATGAAACTGTATTAAGTGGAAGAACTGATTCTAGTAAGTTAGTTCATTTTAAAGGCAATAAAGAATTAATTGGAACTTTTGTAGATGTGAAAATTACTAATGTAAAAACTTTCACATTAGAAGGCCATATAGTTTAAAGCCTTTTTTTATAGTGGAGGGATTTATTTTGAAAGATTTAACACCAATGATGAAACAGTATATGAATATAAAAAACAAATATAAAGATTGTATATTATTCTTCAGGCTTGGTGATTTTTATGAAATGTTTTTTGATGATGCTGTTCTAGCATCTAAAGAACTAGAAATTACATTGACTCAAAGAGAAATTGGAAATAAAAAGAAAGCACCTATGTGTGGTGTACCTTATCATGCTGCTGATTCATATATTTCAAAGCTTATAAAAAAAGGTTATAAAGTAGCTATTTGTGAGCAATTGGAAGACCCTTCAGTGGCAAAAGGGATTGTTGAAAGAGATGTAATTAGGGTTATTACACCAGGAACTATTACTGATTTAAAAGCCTTAGATGAAAAGTCTAATAATTTTCTTTCAAGTGTATATATAGGGAATAGGGGAGCAGGAGTATCTTATGTAGATATTTCTACTGGAGAATTTTATACAACCCAATATTTTGGAAATATTAATGATAGCTTAAGTTTTGTAATTGATGAATTAGGTAAAATTTCACCATCTGAATTAATGATAAGTGAAAGATTGTTTCAAAATGAAAAAGCAATGAAGATAATAGAAAATAATATAAATCCACATATAGAAGTATATAAAGAAACTAGATTTAATTTAAATGATTGTAAAGATAAGATAGAAAGCCATTTCGGCAATGGTTCAATTAAAAAATTTAACCTTGATAATAAAGATTATTCTATAATCTCTATATGTATATTGTTATCTTATCTATTTGATACTCAAAAAACTAGTTTAGAGCATATAAATAAGATTTTTCTTTATTCGGTTAAAAACTATATGTTCTTAGATATTAATACAAGGGTTAATTTAGAAATAAATGAAACAATTAGAGGGAAAGAAAAGAAAGGTTCTCTTATGTGGCTTCTAGACGATACCTCAACAGCAATGGGTGGAAGACTTTTAAAAAAATGGCTAGAACAACCTTTGTTAACTAAAGAAAAAATTGAATATAGACTTGAAATAGTGGAAAACTTTGTTGAAGATATTATACTTATGGATGAGGTAAAAGAGGCTTTAAAAAATATTTATGATTTAGAGAGAATCATGGGCAAGATTACTTATGGAAGCTGTAACGCTAGAGACTTAATTTCATTAAAAAATTCATTAAACTCATTACCAAAATTGAAAAAAATACTAACTAATTCAGGAAGTAAAAGATTAATAGATATAGGTAGTAAGATTGATACATTAGATGATATTTTCCATTTAATTAATGATTCTATAGTAGAAGAACCTCCTATTTCAGTAAGAGAAGGAGGAATTATTAAAACTGAGTTTAACGAAGAATTAAAAGAATTTAGGGAGGCAGCCATAAAAGGAAAAGAGTGGTTAGCAAATTTAGAAGAAAGAGAAAAGAAAAAAACAGGGATAAAAACATTAAAAGTTAGCTTCAATAGGGTTTTTGGCTATTTTATTGAAGTATCAAAATCCTATTTAAAATTAGTTCCTGAAAATTATATTAGAAAACAAACTCTAGCCAATTCAGAAAGATATTTTATACCTGAATTAAAGGAAATGGAAGCTAAAATTTTAGGTGCAGAAGAAAGAATGGTAGATTTAGAATACAATATTTTTGTAGAAATCAGGAATAAAATAAAAAATGAAATTGAGAGAATACAAAAAGTAAGTAAAATAGTATCTAAAATTGATGTGCTAAATTCTTTTGCTCAGGTAGCCTATAAAAATGATTATGTAAAGCCTGATTTGAATGATGACGGAATTATAGATATAAAAAATGGTAGGCATCCTGTAGTAGAAAAGATGTTAGAGGAAAATACATTTGTAGCTAATGATACCTACTTAGATACAAATAAAAACAGAACTATGCTTATTACAGGCCCTAATATGGCTGGTAAATCCACATATATGAGACAGGTAGCATTAATAACCTTAATGGCTCAAGTAGGTAGCTTTATACCTGCAGAATCAGGAAATATTGGAATAGTGGATAGAATATTTACCAGAATTGGTGCTTCTGATAATTTGGCTCAAGGTGAAAGTACTTTTATGGTGGAGATGAATGAAGTTTCTAATATTATTCAAAATGCAACCGAAAATAGTCTTATTATACTAGATGAAGTAGGTAGAGGAACAAGTACTTTTGATGGCTTAAGTATTGCTTGGGCTGTAATTGAGTATATTAACGAGAACATTAAAGCTAAAACACTATTTGCTACTCACTATCATGAATTAACTCAATTAGAAGGCAAGCTTGAAGGAATAAAAAACTATACAATTTTAATTGAAGAAAAAGGCGAAGAAATTACTTTTCTAAGGAAGATAGATAAAGGCAGCACAAATAAAAGTTATGGTATAGAAGTAGCTAGACTTGCTGGAATAAATAAAGATATTATAAATAGAGCAGGTGAAATTTTAGACAGTATTGAAGGTAATAAGGAAGTAAAAAATTCTGTGGAAGTTAAGGATGAAGTTAATAATAAAATAAGGGAAGAAGAATTGGAACAATTAGATTTATTTCAGTATAAAGGTGAAAATCTTATAAATAAATTAAAAAATTTAGATGTGATTAAATTGACACCAATGGATGCTATGAATATACTATATAATATAGTTGAGGAAGCTAAAGACCTCTAAGGAGAGGAGAACATGAACAATAAAATAAAGATTTTAGATGAAGCTACTATTGCTAAGATTGCAGCTGGTGAAATTATTGAAAGGCCAGCTTCTATTGTGAAAGAATTAATTGAAAATTCAATAGATGCAGGAGCATCTAATATCGTTATAGAAATTAAAAATGGGGGTAAAACATATATACGTGTTACAGATGATGGTATAGGAATGAATGAAGATGAGGTAGAATTTGCTTTTCTAAGACATTCTACTAGTAAGATTTCAGTTGCTGAAGACCTACTAAATATACATTCATTAGGATTTAGAGGAGAGGCATTGGCAAGTATTTCTACAACTTGTATGATGGAAACTTTGACTCGTAATATAAGTTCTAATAAAGGTATAAGGGTGTTTTTAGAAGAAGGTAAAATTATAAAAAAAGAACCAATTGGATGTCCAGAAGGTACTACAATGATAGCAAAGGATTTATTTTATAATACTCCTGTAAGAAAGAAATTTTTAAAAAGTGATTTAGTAGAGTCAAACCATATAAGTGATGTGATTTATAAGTTAGCATTGGGTAACCCTGGCATTTCTTTTAAGTATATTAAAGATAGCAAAGTAATATTAAAAACTCCTGGAAATAATCAGGTAAAATCAAATATATATTCAGTACTTGGTAAAGATTTTATAGATAATTTATTTGAAATAAGTTATTATGATAGTGATCTATCTATACAAGGTTATATATCTAAAAATGATTTTTATAGAGGAAATAGAGGACATCAATATATATTTGTAAATGGACGATGGATAGAAAACATTGAATTAACTAAAATCATAGAAAACTGCTATAAGTCTCTAATACCTATTAATAGGTTTCCAATCTTTATATTATTTATTGAAATTGAACCAAGTTTAATAGATGTAAATATACATCCAACAAAACAAGAGATTAAATTTTCTAATCAAAACAAAATAAATAATACTTTAAAACAATTAGTAAACAAGAAATTGAAAGATATTATATCTATACCTAAGATTGAAATTAATGATAAAAAAAATGAAAATATAGAAGAAATCAATTTTTTAGATACTACTTTAGCCACTACTAAGGTAGAAAAGTCATTAGATGAACCTGAAACATATGAAAAAGATTTTATAAAAGAAGATGATTTAAGTAGTGAGGATATGCTTAAGTCGATTTATTTCAAGAAAAAACCAGAACAAAATAAAAAGGGTTTTAATATTGAAGTTAATGAATATAGAGCAAATAGTTTAGAAGAAGTATCTGATATAAATAAAAAAGAAGATTTAACAAATATATTTAAAAATACTAAATTAGTAGGTATATTATTTAATACCTATATTATTTTAGAAAATACAGTAGATGATTATTTCTATCTTATAGATCAACATGCAGCTCATGAAAGAATTAAATATGAACAATATAAAAAAGAATATGAAAAAGAAGATATTGCTATTCAAAGATTATTATCTCCAGAAATTATTCAATTGACAAACAAAGAATATTCGATTGTTAAAGATAATTTAGACTTATTTAATAAACTAGGATTTGAAATTGAAGGCTTCGGATTAAATAGTGTGGCATTACGAGGTGTACCTTTAATTTTTGGAAAACCTCAGATAAAAGAATTATTTTTTGATATACTAGATAATATGAAAAGCAATTTAAATACTAGTTATGATGTAAAAATAGAAAAAATAATGAAGATGGCCTGTACAAATGCTATAAAAGGAGGAGATAAAATCACAAAAATAGAAATCGAAGAGTTATTAAATCAACTTGCAAAAGCAAATAGTCCTTATACATGTCCGCATGGGAGGCCAATTATAATAAAAGTGACTAAAAGAGATTTGGAAAAGAAATTTAAAAGAATTATTTAAAGATGAAGGATGATTTTTATGTCAAGTAAGATACCTTTAGTTGTATTAGTAGGACCAACTGGCATAGGTAAAACGGAAATATCTATAAAATTAGCTAAAGAATTAAATGGAGAAATTATTTCGGCAGATTCTGCTCAAATATATAGACATATGAATATAGGAACTGCAAAGATTAAAGAAAAGGAAAAAGAAGGCATTCCTCACTATTTAATAGATATAGTTGATCCTGATAAAGAATTTACTGTAGCAGATTATAAAGAGATGGCTACTAAATGTATAGAAGATATCCATGGTAGAGGAAAGCTCCCAATGGTAGTTGGAGGTACAGGACTATATATAAATTCTTTAGTTTATGATTTGAATTTTATTGATGTAGCTCCAAATGATGATTTTAGAGAAAAATACAATAATTTGGCTGATAAATATGGAAATGAATATATATATAACAAGCTTAAAGAAATAGATCCCGATTCTACAAATAGAATTAATATAAGTGATAGAAAAAGAATAATACGTGCATTGGAAGTGTATAATGAAACAGGAAAGCCTATGTCAAAATATTACAAGAATTTTAGAAAATATAATGAAAATTATGATATAGCGATGGTTGGACTAACTATGAATAGAAAAAGGTTATATCAAAGAATCAATATTAGAGTAGATAAAATGATAGAAGAGGGATTGATAGAAGAAGTAAAAAATATTTTGAATATGAACTATAGTAAAGATCTCAATTCTTTAAAAGCTTTAGGATATAAAGAAATTATTTTTTATTTAAATGGTGAAAAGACTTTAGATGAATCTATAAACTTACTTAAAAGAGATACAAGACGATTTGCAAAAAGACAACTGACATGGTTTAGGAGAGATAGTAGAATTGAGTGGGTAGATTATGAGAATTTTAATAATAAGGATGAAATTATAAATTATATTATAAAGTATATAATTTATAAATTAAATTTAAATAACTAAAGGAGGGGAGAGTGTGAAAGGAAATATTAATCTACAAGATGTTTTTTTAAATAAAGCAAGAAAAGAAAGTATAGATATTACAATTTTTTTAGTTAACGGCTATCAATTGAAAGGCAATGTTAAAGGATTTGACAATTATACAATAATATTAGAAAGTGAAGGTAAGCAACAGCTTATCTATAAACATGCTATCTCTACAATTGTACCAAGTAAGTCTATTAATTATATAAACAAATTTAATGAAGAAGAATAGGCTTAGACAAATGTCTCTGATTGCTCAGAGGCTTTTGTTTTTAAATATTTTAGAAAAGGTGAAGACTATGAATATAGAAAAGGATACAATAAATTTTTTATGTAAACAATTTGACTTAAAAGAAGAAGTTATAAAATATGTAGAAGAAAAAGAGGAATTAATTGCAAAAAAAATTTTTAATATTAATAGAATTAAAGAATATAATCAATATAAAGTAATAGAAGCAATGCAGAGGGCTAAATTAAGCTCTACTGATTTTTATTGGACTACAGGATATGGATATGATGATATGGGAAGAGATAAAGTAGAAGAGATATATTCTTATGTGTTTAATACAGAAGACGCTTTAGTAAGGCCTACAATAGCTTCTGGCACCCATGCAATTACTTTAACTTTATCAGGAATATTAAGGCCTGGAGATGAATTGATATGTATTACTGGAAGTCCCTATGAAACTTTACAAAAGGTTATAGGAGTAAAAGGTGAGGAAAAAGGAACCTTTAGTGAATTTGGAATATCCTATAGAGAAATTCCTCTAGATAAAAATAATAATATAGATGTGGATAAGGTATTAGAAACAATTACAGAAAAAACTAAATTACTTTTAATACAAAGATCTACTGGATATAGTGATAGAAACGCTATAACTATAGAAGAAATAGCTAGATCTATTAAAAAAATAAAAGAAGTTTACAAAGATATAATAATCATGGTAGATAATTGCTATGGAGAATTTGTAGAAAAACAAGAACCTACAGATGTAGGTGCAGATATTATGGCAGGCTCTCTAATTAAAAACCCAGGAGGAGGACTTGCATTATCAGGAGGATATATAGTAGGAAATAAAGAATTGATAGAATTAGTAGCAAATAGAAGTACAGCCCCAGGACTTGGTAAAGATTGTGGGTTAACTTTTGGAATGACAAGAAATATATTACAAGGTTTATTTTTAGCGCCTCTTATTGTATCAGAGGCTGTAAAAGGAGCTTTGCTAATGGCCGCAGTATATAAAAGCTTAGGTTTTAAAGTTGTTCCAGATGTAGATGATCTTAGAAGTGATATTATACAAGGTATAGAATTTAATAGTAAAGAAAGGGTTGTAGAATTTTGTAAAGGTATACAAAGTGCTTCGGCAGTAGATTATTACTTTGCACCAGAACCTTCAGAAATGCCTGGATATGAAGATGAAGTAATAATGGCTGCTGGAGGATTTGTACAAGGTTCTTCTATTGAACTAAGCGCAGATGCTCCTATGAGAGAGCCTTATTATGCATATTACCAAGGCGGTCTTACTTATGAACACTGTAAATTAGGAGTAATGAAATCTTTAAATAATTTATATGAAAACGAGCTATTAAATAAGGATAATCTGATTTAAATCAGATTATCCTTATTTAATAGCTCGATATAATCCTATCACTTTACCTAAAATTTTAACATCTTTTGTAAATATAGGGGATATAGCTTCATTTTCTGGCTGTAATCTTATACAATTCTTTTCTTTAAAAAATCTTTTTACTGTTGCTTCATCATCTAATAACGCAACAATAATATCACCATTCTCAGCACTATTCTGTTGTTTAACTAAAACATAATCTCCATCAAGTATACCTGCACCTATCATACTTTCTCCTTGAATTTCTAACATAAATATAGGGCCTTTTTCGGCTATATCTAGAGGTATAGGGAAGGTTTCTTGTATATTTTCAACGGCAAGTATAGGTTGACCAGCAGTTACTTTTCCTATAATAGGTATGTCAACAGTTTTTTTAGGAGCAAATAAATAATCTTCATCT
This sequence comes from Anaerosalibacter bizertensis, assembly GCF_009696605.1. Classification (GTDB taxonomy): domain Bacteria; phylum Bacillota; class Clostridia; order Tissierellales; family Sporanaerobacteraceae; genus Anaerosalibacter; species Anaerosalibacter bizertensis. The sequence continues at coordinate 97,519 of NZ_VULR01000004.1, forward strand.
CTGTCTAAAATTTCGATAGCTCTCGGTTTAGTTGGATCTTTTCTAATATAGCCTTTTTCCTCTAATTTTTCTAAATGGCTATGAACAGTAGAAGTCGATTTTAAGCTAACACCACTACAAATTTCTCTTACAGAAGGAGGATAGCCTTTTCTTTGAATTTCATTTTTTATAAAATATAATATTTCAATTTGTTTCTGACTTAAATCTTCATACAATTTAAACACCTCACATAAGAATAGTATATAAAGTATACTTATATTCAAACATATATCTAAATTATATTAATTATAGCATAAAGAAAAAGACTTTTCAAACAAGAGTTCTTTTTTAGGAAAAAAGTATTGACATGGAACCTGTGTTCGTCTATAATAATAATTAAGGGAATCGAACTTATGTTTTGGAGGGGATTATAGTGAGGAAAAAGGTTAGAATAGTAAATTTCAAAAGATTTTTGCTATCAATTTTTTCTATTTTAACAATGATTGCTCTAATAACAGCTATGTTCTTAAATGATGGAAAAGCTTATAGCAGTGTATATGAAGAAAAATTTAATAAAGTAAAAATTAAAGAAGGGGATACTATATGGGAAATTGCACTAGAAAATAAACCTGAAGATTATGACACAAGAAAAATGGTTTTAGATATAATAGAGCTTAATAATTTAGAAAAAAGAAATATATATCCAGGAGATATTATTAAAGTCCCAATAAAAAATAAAGGTGATTAATCACCTTTATTTTTTTCTTTCTCAATATGAGAATGAGAAAGGGGGTTACTATTTACAGCTTCTCTTAATCTTTCATCATCAATATGTGTATATATTTGAGTTGTAGCAACATTTTCATGTCCTAATATATCTTGTAATGCTCTTATGTCTACATTACCGTATTTATACATTAGGGTAGCGGCAGTATGTCTAAGTTTATGCGTAGAGTAAATAGATGGATCGAGGCCAGTTTTTTCTAAATATTTATCTATCATATGTTGAACAGCTCTAGTGCTAATCCTGTTTTTTCTCTTACTCAAAAATAATGCTTTCTCATCTTTTGCATCTTTAGGTCTAATTTTTATATAATCATTAAGAGCTTCTTTACAAGCATCATTTAAATATATAGTTCTTTCTTTATTTCCTTTTCCTATTACAGTTAAAGTATCTTCTTTAATTTTATGTATATCAATACTTACCAACTCTGATAGTCTAAGACCACAATTTAAAAACAACGTTACAATAGCATAATCCCTTTTTCTAAATAGTTCATTAGGATTATTGCTAATCGTATCTAATAAAGATTTAGCTTGCTCCAAAGTTAAATATACAGGTTGTCTATTGTCAGTTTTCGGAAACTCTAAATTATTTGCTGGATTCTTTTCTATAAGATTGATTTTTGTATGGAGATAGTCAAAAAATGAGCGAATACTTGCAACCTTTCTAGCTTTAGCAGAGTTGCCATTGCCTCTATTTTTATCTACAAAGGAAATAAAAGCATGTAAGTCCTGTATAGTAACCCGTTTAATGAAATCTATATCTATATCATATATTTCGATTTCTTCTAAAGGAGTATTTTTTTCTACTAATCTGTATCTAATTTTTAAAAATCTAAGAAATATCCTTATGTCAAAGAAATATTCTTTAACTGTATTTGGAGATTTGCCTCTTATTGTTTCCATATAATTTAAATAATCTTCTAATATCAATGGAATATCATCCATATTATCACCACTTTCCATAATTTTCACATATGATTAGTCACAAAATGTTTATTTTGTGACTAATCATATAGTTCTACATATAATTTAAAAATCCTTCTTTAAATATAATTATTTTTATAAATCTAATACTTACAACCCTATATTAAATATCTCTTCTCTAAATATAATACAACTTACTATTGTTTCTAGAACTTCAATCCTAATCATACAGAAAAATAATAGTAAGTTAATTATAGAAAAAACTTAGTCATGAGTAAAAAATATGAAAGAATAATACTTAAACACTATATGTTATATATTAATTATAAAGTCTATCGATATATGAAATTAATTTAACCTATATTCTTTTAGCTATAAAACTCCTATTAACAAGCCAGCGATAAGTTTACATAATTATGTTATGTAAACTTATCGCTGGCTTGTCTTATTGTAAAAACTTATAATTAATATCTATTTTAGTTTTTTGCTCAATAATTAGCTTATTTGTTAGATGGTTTTTTAGAAAACTGTCGAATTTGATTTTAGGGACTTACAGAAGGTTTAAAGAGGTCTCTCTATCCTTGCATACAATTATATTCTAATCATACAAAACGCCTCTTAGAACTTAAATTATGAAGAGTTTTTAATCTAACTAGTTAACAAATAAATTATATTATTAATTTATTTGTTTTCTACTATCTTTTTAATTCTGCTTAATCCTTTTTCAATATTTTCTATAGATGTCGCATAAGATAATCTGATATAATCATCATCTCCAAAAGCAATACCAGGAACAACTGCAACCTTGCCTTCTTCTAATAAAAGATTGGCAAAATCTAAAGAACTATTTATTTCTACATTTTTGATTTTTTTGCCTTTAAGTTTTGTGAAGTTAACCATTACATAAAAAGCACCTTTAGGTTTTTTACAGCTTAGTCCGTTAATATTATTTATAGTATGTACCATGAAGTTTCTTCTTTCCTCAAAATGTTTTTTCATTTCTACTATACTAGATTGATCTCCTAATAATCCTTCAACACTTGCATATTGAGAAATTGAACAAGGATTTGAAGTAGTATGACTCTGAATATTACTCATAATCTTTGCGATTTTTTTATCTGCAGCTGCATATCCTATTCTCCACCCTGTCATTGCATAAGCTTTAGACATTCCATTTATAACGATAGCTATTTTTTTAATATCATCATTTATGGAAGCAATGCTTATATGTTCTTTTCCATCATATACTAATTTCTCATAAATTTCATCTGATATTACAAGTACATTATTTTTTACAGCCCAATCTGCAATTTCTTTTAATTCTTCTTCGTTATAAAAAGTACCTGTAGGGTTATTAGGGCTATTCAATATAATTGCCTTAGTTTTATTTGTTAGTGCATTATCTAAATCATTTATAGTATATTTAAAGTCATTTTCTTCTTTAGTTTTTATATATACTGGAATACCACCAGCAATTTTAATTAATTCTGGATAGCTTACCCAATAAGGCACAGATATAATTATTTCATCATTAGGATTTGTAATAGCCATTAAAGCATTATATATAGAGTGTTTAGCTCCGTTAGATATTATAATATTCTCAGGTGTATACGAAAGTCTATTATCTTTTTCAAACTTTTGACATATGGCTTCCTTCAATTCTATAATGCCAGATGCAGGAGTATATCTAGTTAAACCTTGTTTAATAGCATTAATTCCAGATTCAACTATATTATCAGGTGTATTAAAATCCGGCTCTCCTGCTCCAAAGCTAACTACATCTATCCCCTTAGCTTTCATTGATTTTGCCTTTGCTGTAATATCTAAAGTTAAAGATGGGGAAATTTTTAAACCTTTTTCTGATAATTTTAAATTCATGCTTCTACCTCCATTATTTAATACGATTTTATTTCTCATAACTACTATTTCTACATTTAAAGGTTTTTTCCTTTTTTAAATTATTAATTTTTATTAATCATCTATACCGTAAATATCTTTTAATACAGTTTTTATAATATATAAAGAATCTTCAAAGACTGACTTATACATTAGTAATATAACTTTATAATGCTCATATCCATCATCAGTAAGCCTATATCTTCTAATAGAACGCTTATCTGGCTCTTCCCACCATCCAACAACATACCCTTCTTCTTCTAAATCTCTTAACAATGGATATACCATTCCAGGGCTTGGTTCCCATTTGTTATTAAGTCTTAGTTTAATTTCATCAATTATTTCATTTCCATAATAACTTTTTTCTCTTAGTAAATGTAGTATATATAGCTTCACAAAAGAAGTAGTACTAATTTTAGAAGGAAATTGTCTATTTCTTTGACCTCTATAAGTTGACAACTTTAATCATTCCTTTCATTTTTGGTATATTATTAACATTTACATAGTAGTCCCCTAATAAATATTTTCCATTTACAAGTTTTCCATGACAATCTGAACCACCAGTTTTAATCATATCATATTTATTAGCTATATCCATCAGTTTTAAAAATTCCTCTCTTGAATGTTTAGAATGGATTATTTCCATCCCGTCAATACCTAATTTAATACAATAATATATTATTTCTTCCCTTTTAATAAGTCCAGGATGGGCTATAATAGCTATACCACCAATGTCATGTATTAAATTTATTGCATCTTCTATAGTTAGCTTATATCTTTTAACATAAGCTGGTTTCCCTTTATCTAAAAACTTTTCAAAAGCTTGATTAATATTTTTTACATATCCTTTTTTAATTAATGCTCTAGCAATATGAGGTCTACCAATTACATTTTGTTCTGAAAATTCTTCAACATCTGATAAAGTAATATCTATTCCTAATTTATTTAGATTTGCAATAATTTTCTTAGCCCTAATAACTCTTTCATATTGCAGCTTTTTCGTTAGATTTATTATATTAATTGAATTATATTCTATAAAATAACCTAATATATGAACATCTTCATCTTCATGTGTACAACTTAATTCTATACCTGGTATTATATGAAAACTTTCATATAATTTACTTCTTTCCATAGCTCTATAAATTCCTAATGTAGTATCATGATCAGTAATAGCTAAAGCTTTTAAATCTTTTTTTACTGCTAAATCTACAACTTGTTCCGGTGTCAAAAGTCCATCAGAGTAGATCGTATGTACATGTAGATCTGCTATCATATAAGAACACTCCTTTGAAAAATACTAGATACTTATAGTATAACATTTTAAAAGTTAAAAAAACCTGCCTTTTGGCAGGTTTTTCATTACTATCTTGGTTCTACAATTAATTTCATTGCTGTTCTTTCTTCACCGTCAATTTCAATGTCGGTAAATGCTGGTATACAAATAAGATCCATTCCACTTGGAGCAACAAATCCTCTAGCAATAGCAACTGCTTTAACAGCTTGGTTTAATGCCCCTGCTCCTATAGCTTGAATTTCAGCAGCACCCTTTTCTCTTAAAACTCCTGCTAGTGCTCCTGCAACAGAATTTGGACTTGATTTAGTTGCTACTTTTAATACATCCATTAAAATTAGCCTCCTATTTAATAAAATATTTTTATTTAAATAAAATACATCTCTAATATATATTCTACAAATAATAGAAAAATCCTTTATTTATAAGATATTTATAAAAATTCTGAAAAACAAGCTATATCTTAAAATTTTATTAATATAAAAAACCTGCCTTTTGGCAGGTTTTTCATTACTATCTTGGTTCTACAATTAATTTCATTGCTGTTCTTTCTTCACCGTCAATTTCAATGTCGGTAAATGCTGGTATACAAATAAGATCCATTCCACTTGGAGCAACAAATCCTCTAGCAATAGCAACTGCTTTAACAGCTTGGTTTAATGCTCCTGCTCCTATAGCTTGAATTTCAGCAGCACCTTTTTCCCTTAAAACTCCTGCTAGTGCTCCTGCAACAGAATTTGGACTTGATTTTGCTGATACTTTTAATACATCCATTAAAATAGCCCCCTCTACCTATATTATTTTATTTATATATTATATATATTCTTTATTCTACAAATAATAGAAAATTCCTCTTTTATTTTTGAAAAAATTTTAAAAATAATATGTTTTTTTCATTAGCTACCATAACATTCCGTTTATACAAACTATTTAGCATATTCTACAGCTCTAGTTTCTCTAATTACATTTACTTTTATTTGTCCTGGATAGTCAAGTTCAGCTTCAATTCTCTTTACTATTTCTCTTGCAGTATGCATTATTTCATCATCATTTATTAATTCTGGTTTGACCATTATTCTCACTTCACGACCTGCTTGTATAGCATAAGATTTTTCTATACCATCAAAAGAGTTAGCGATTTCTTCTAGTTTTTCAAGTCTTTTAATATATGCCTCTAGGGTTTCTCTTCTAGCACCTGGTCTAGCTGCTGAAATAGCATCGGCAGCTTGGACTAATACAGCTTCTACAGTTTGTGGCTCAATATCACCATGATGAGCCTCTATAGCATGAAGTATTTCCTTAGACTCTTTATATCTTCTAGCTAAATCCACACCAATTGCTACATGCGGACCTTCTACTTCATGATCTACAGCCTTGCCTATATCATGAAGTAGACCTGCTCTTTTAGCTACTCTTATATCAGCACCTAATTCAGCTGCCATGACTCCTGCTAAATGAGAAACTTCTATAGAATGTCTCAATACATTTTGTCCATAACTTGTTCTATATTTAAGCCTACCAAGTAACTTTATAAGCTCATGATGTAAGCCATGAACTCCAGTTTCAAAAGCTGCTTGTTCTCCTTCTTCACGTATAATATTATCTACTTCTTTTTTAGCTTTATCAACCATTTCTTCTATTCTTGCTGGATGAATTCTTCCATCTACAATTAATTTTTCAAGAGCAATTCTAGCTACTTCTCTTCTTATAGGATCAAAACCAGATAAAACTACAGCTTCAGGAGTGTCGTCTATTATTAGATCTATTCCAGTTAATGTTTCTAATGTTCTAATATTTCTACCTTCCCTTCCTATTATTCTACCTTTCATTTCATCATTTGGTAAAGGAACAACGGTAACGGTAGTTTCAGCTACATGGTCAGCAGCACACTTCTGAATAGCACAAGAGATAATTGCTCTTGCTTTTTTTTCTGCTTCTTCTTTTGCTCTATTTTCTGTTTCTTTAATCATTATAGCAGATTCATGAACAATTTCTTTCTTTATATCACTTAGTAAAAGTTCTTTTGCTTCTTCAGAAGTTAATCCAGACAATCTTTCAAGTTCTTCAACTTGCTTATCGTAGAGTTCTTCTATTAAACTTTCTTTTTGTTTTAACTCTCTAGCCTTTCTAGCTATAAGTTCCTCTTTTTTTTCTAAAGACTCACTTTTTCTATCTATGGTCTCTTCTCTATTAACTAATCTTCTTTCTAATCTTTGAAGCTCATTTCTTCTTTCTCTGTTTTCTTTCTCAATATCATTTCTTAGAATATGGATTTCTTCTTTGGCTTCAAGAAGAACTTCCTTTTTCTTAGTTTCTACTTCTCTCTTTCCATCACTTACTATTTTCTCTGCTATTTTCTCTGCATTATTAATTTTACCTTCGGCTATAGTCTTTCTTATATAAAAACCAACGATAATTCCTATAGCAGCACTTATAATTAGTTTAATTGGGTCAATAACACAGCACCTCCATTTCTATTAACTTTTCAAGTTCCATACCACATTCTCAATTAAATGATTCATGATAAAAATACAAACCGAGTAGTCTCGGTTTATAGAGTCTACATTTACGTATTGATATAACTTGCACACGATTTTATTTTATTACTTTTATATAGGTATGTCAAGTAATTAATTGGGAGTGACTTTCTCTACTTTACTTTCTGTTCCTTTTAATTGAACTCTATAAGAGTTTGTACTAACTGATGATAAATGATTATTATGAGTTACCATTATAATTTGCCTATCAAACATTTCAGAAGTTCTTTTTAGAAAATCTGCAACATTAAAAATGAAATCTTCACTAACATGTTTAGCAGGTTCATCTAATATTAATGGTCCCTGTATAAGTGGTTTATGCACCTGAAGAAAGGAAATCCTAAGCGCTAAAGAAATTATATCTACTACGCCTCCTCCTCTAGAAAGCTCTGGCTTAGTTTTTATGATGTTTTTTCCTTCTTTTGTAATAACATAAAATTCAGCATTAGGTTTCCCGTATAATTCTTCAATCTCAATTATAAATTCCATATTAGAGTCAAATATATATTGAAGACAATTAGAAACTATAACTTCAATTTGTTTTTTTGCTTGTTCCCTTGCATATTCAGAAGTTTTTTGAAGTAATATATTGACTTTTTCCAATACTTCTACATTTTTACTAATAGTAGATATATCTGCAGAAATATCTTTTATTTGCTCTAAAATTTTATCTCTTTTTCCAGACTCTCTTGATAAAAAGTTATTCATATATTCTATTTTGTTTTCTAAATCCGAATAATTTCCAATCATTGTCCATCACTTCTTTTCTAATATATCTTTTGGTAACATTTCATTAGCTTGTTTAAACAAATCATTTATTTCTTTAGTTAATTTTTCAATCTCTTCATCTAATTCATTAGGATTAACTCCTAATTCTTTTAATTCTTCAATAATTTCTTCTTGTTGCTTGTTTAATTGTTCCAATCTTGCTTCTGCTTTATATTTTAAAGACTTAGCTTTTTCAAGATCTTTTTTTAACACACCTAGTTCTTTTTCATAATTAGTCATTTCTATCCTCCCTAACTATAATTGTTTATTATTTCTTCTATGGTTTTATTATCTATTTTATGGAAACATACTGGACATACTTCAAATTGTTCTAATAATATTTTATATTCTTCAAGAAGTTTTTTTATTTGTAAATTTTCTTTTTCAATATTCTTCACAGTTGAATCTAATTCAGATTGAATAAATGAAGTTTTATTTTTTATATTTGCTAGAGTTAATAAATTAGATACTTTTGTTTCAAGATTATACAAAATACTATCTGCTTGATCTAATTTTGAGAACTTTTCCAAATAATTAAATCCATAAGTTGTCCTAATATAATTTTCATGAAATTTTTTCTTAATAGTTTTTAATTCCATAAGTCTTTTACTATATTCATATATGCTATAAGTTTTTGATTCTACAATATCAATATTTTCTAACTTATTTACAATATTATTGTTTACTATTATATTTTTTGCTATAGATTTATAGTTTGAATTTATATTTTCTAATCTTCTTTTCTTATATACTTTATCCTCTAATTCTATAATAAATTGACTCGTCTGATTTAAATTTTTAAGGGAATTTATTATATTTACATTATAACAAATACTTTTATTAATATCTAATAAGTGCTTTCGTTTATTATTCATAAAATTATATACTTTTACCTTTACATTTAAATCATTAGCAATATTTTCTACAACATCTACACTATTTAATTCACCAATTAACTTTTTTGTATTAGATATTTGTTTTTCTGTATCAACATATTTTAATTTTATATTTTTTAATTTCCCTACCTTTTCTTGTGATTCTTTTATTTTAATTTTTATTTCTTCCAATATTTTTACTTTTTTTTGTAGTTGTTCCAGATAATCATATTCCTTTAAATTCTCCTCTAATTTATTTAATTGTTCCGTCAGATTTCGTTTAGATAAATTTAAGTTTCTTATATCTTTTAAAGTATCTCCAACGGCATCGTCTACAATATGAACACCTACCAATCTCCCAATTGAATTGGCTCTTGTTGCAGTTTTTTCAGACAATAGGAAAGGTCCTTCTAATTGATCGCTTATATTTATAGAATTAGTTTGTTTGCCATCTAAATATACTTTTCTAATATTGGTTGCTTCTATTATTTCTTTAGGAACATTGGTCCCAAAGCCTTCAAAAATTTGCTCCTTATTTTCACTGTTATAAAGATAATATAAATTTTTACTTTTACTTTTATATCTTTTTATTTTAGTATTATCATTAAATACTATAGTTACACTACAATCATTTTCTCCTTCTCTTATGAAAAAATTCCCAGATGGTTCATTAAAAAGTGCCCATTTTATTCCTCTAATTATAGCACTTTTGCCTTGATCTGAAGGACCAACAATAACATTCAAACGTTCATCAAATTCTAGTTCTGTATATTTGTGAGATTGAAAATTTTCTAAAACTACTTTTTTAATATATTTCATTTTTTAATCATCTCCTAAATTCTTCATTTGAGAAGATGCAATCCTTTTTAATGCTTCTTCTTTTATATTTTCAGAAACACCTTCAGCTGTAGATACTTCCAGTAAGACTTCATTAATATCTAATTTTTCAAAATTAGTAGTTGAATCTATGGATTGTTTAAATTGAACTAATTTTTCATTTTTGAAAATAAAAGTTTCGATTTTTTCTCTATCTAATATCTCTTCTCCAGGCAATGCTGTTTCTAATGGGATAAGCTTTATATCTATATTATTATCTATTTCAATTAAAACTACCTCTGGAGTCCTTTCTATTTCTCTAAGACTATTAGTTATTCGAATTAAGCTACCTGGATTAATGAAGTATTTATTTTCTGATTTTATGATACCAAATCCTGAATGATAATGTCCAGAAAGGGTAATATCTGCTTTAGTAGATTTTATATCATCTATTAATGTGTAGGGTATCCCTTTTATAAAGGGCTTGTTTAACAGCATACCATGCACCATATGAATAGAATAATCAGCTTTGGGATCTACATCTTTTACAATATATTTACACAAACTATTTTTATCATCAATGTTATATGTATATGGCTGGCCTGTTAACTGTACTATGATATTATCTTTTTCTAAAAAAACCACTTCATTTTCATCTATTAAATTTATAATTTCTATAGAATTGAATAAACCTAGCATAGTTCTATTTATAGTATGGGGGTTATGCCCATATATATCATGATTTCCACAAATCATATATATAGGTACTTCAAATTTGTTCAATATAGAAGCAAATTTACTCACAATAGATACAGAAACATCTGGTCTATCAAATAAATCGCCTCCATGTAAAATATAATCCACATTATATTTCTTAGAAATTGATAATATTTCATAAAATTTTTTTTCTAGAGTTTCAACTAAATTATCCTTTCTATTTTTAGGTGTAGTGCCTCTTATATGTGTATCTGTAAAAAACAATATTTTCAAATATAAACACTCCCTTATATTAAAACCTCCTTATAGCTATAAGGAGGTTTTAATATTATTTTACTTATTTTTCTTTTTTTCAGGTTCAGTTACATTATCTTTCTTTTCTTTTGTATTTGTTAAACCATATTTTTCTCTAATCTTGTTTTCTATTTCTAGAGCTATTTTAGGGTTTTCTTTTAGAAAATCCTTGGAATTTTCCCTACCTTGTCCTAGTCTATGTTCACCATAACTATACCAAGAACCAGATTTATTGATAATTTCAGAAGCTGCTCCCACATCTAAAATATTTCCTTCTTTTGATATTCCCTCTCCATACATTATATCAAACTCTGCTTTCTTAAAAGGAGGAGCAACCTTGTTTTTAACAACCCTTACTCTCGTACGATTTCCTATTATATTGTCACCTTGTTTTATTGCTTCTATTCTTCTTACATCTAATCTTACAGAGGAATAGAATTTTAGTGCTCTTCCTCCAGTAGTCGTTTCAGGGTTTCCAAACATTACCCCTACTTTTTCTCTTAGTTGATTTATGAATATGGCAATAGTTTGAGATTTACTTATAGAACCTGATAATTTTCTTAAAGCTTGAGACATAAGCCTTGCTTGCAAACCTACGTGACTATCTCCCATTTCACCTTCTATTTCTGCTTTTGGAACTAGTGCAGCAACAGAGTCTACTACAACAATATCTATAGCACCACTTCTAACTAAAGCTTCTGCAATTTCTAGTGCTTGTTCTCCTGTATCAGGCTGAGATACAATAAGATTATCAATGTCCACACCTAATTTTTTTGCATAAGTAGGATCTAAGGCATGTTCAGCATCTATAAATGCAGCAATGCCACCTCTTTTTTGTGCCTCTGCTATAGCATGAAGAGCCACTGTTGTTTTACCTGAAGATTCTGGCCCAAATATTTCTATTACCCTTCCTTTTGGAAGACCGCCAATTCCTAAGGCTATGTCTAAGTCTAAAGAACCTGTTGGAATTACCTCAATGTTCATATGAACATTTTCCCCTAATTTCATTATAGAACCTTTACCAAACTGTTTTTCTATTTGATTTAAAGCAACATCTAATGCCTTTTGTTTGTCATTATTATCAACCATTTATACCCAGTTAAACTGGATTCACCACCTTTCAAATATTCGAACATAAGTTCCTAATACCTATTTTACATTATTTCAGTGGTATAGTCAATTATTAATTTCAAGTAAATATTTTCTTCCTTCTACAAAGACTTTATTTGCAGCTTTATTTTGTATATCTTGTCTACTGCCTGTAAAAATATTTTTTATAACATAAGATTTATCTTTACTTGCTAAGCCTATATAAACTAACCCAACTGGTTTATCTTTAGTTCCTCCAGTTGGACCTGCAATTCCAGTTATAGATAAAGCCATATCTACATTGGTTTTGTTTAATAGCCCTATAGACATCTCTTTTGCTGTCTCTTCACTTACAGCTCCATAAGTTTTCAATGTACTTTCCTTTACGTTTAACTCTTCAATTTTAGAATTATTGGTATAAGTAACTATTCCTCTTTCAAATACTTGGGAGGCTCCAGGGATAGCAGTAAATCTACTGGAGACTAAACCACCAGTACAAGATTCACAAAACGCTACTGTCATATGATTCTTTTTTAACTGCTTAAAAAAAACTTCTTCTATAGATTCATTATTATAACTATAGATATATTCTCCTAGTCTTTTATCAATTTCTTTTACTAAAGGATCAATTATTAAATCAATCTCTTTCTCATTTTTACCTTTCCCAGTTACTTGTATCTCTACTTGTCCCTGTTTTGCATAAGTAGCAATAGTTGGATTAGATTGTTCAATAACAAGGTCTTTAATCAGTTCTTCTAAAGAAGATTCTCCTATTCCCATGGTTCTTATAGTTTTTGATTTTATAATACTATCTTGTTTTAGCAAAGGAGCTGTATAGTTATTGAACATAGTTTTCATTTCAGTAGGAGGACCAGGCAATAGTATTATTTTTTTATCTTTCCAATTAAAAAAAACACCAGGTGCTGTTCCTATATCATTGTTTAAAACTTTACTATCTTTAATTATATAAGCTTGTTTTATATTGTTATCTGTCATTTTCATATTTCTTTTTTCAAAGTATTTTTTTATTTTTGCAAGATGAACATTATCAAGTTCTAAATCAACACCTAAAGTTTCAGAGACAACTTCTTTTGTTAAATCATCTTCAGTTGGTCCTAGACCTCCTGTATAAATAATTAAATCAGACCTATCAAGCGCTATTTTTGTAATTGTTTTAAGCCTATATACATTATCTCCAACAACAGTGTGATAAAATACATCAATTCCCAATTCAGCTAATTTTCTAGATAAAAAGCTAGCATTGGTATTTACAGTATTTCCAAGAAGTAATTCACTACCAACACTAATGATTTCAGATTTCATTTCTTCAACTCCTATCTATCTTTCTCCAGAATGTAAGACCTTCTTATTTTTATATATATAATCTACTCCTGATAATATTGTGAAGAATACTGCAAGATAAAGCATTATCCTATCAAAAGGAAAATTAATTAATTTGAAAGGATAGTTATTAAATAATATTGCGATTACAGCTACCAATTGGGTTATTGTTTTTATTTTACCTAATTTGCTTGCAGCAATAGTAATTCCTTCTGAAGCAGCAATAACTCTTAATCCTGTTATAGCAAATTCTCTTGCAATAATGACTATAACCATCCATGCAGGTACTTTTGACATTTCTACTAAAGAAATCAAAGCTGCAGAAACCAATAACTTATCAGCTAGTGGATCCATAAATTTACCAAAATTAGTTACCTGATTTCTACTTCTAGCTATATATCCATCTAAAGTATCTGTAAGAGATGCTATTATGAATATTACTGCTGCTATATACTGTCCATTACTTACATCTGTAAGTAAGAAAAACATAAAAATTGGAATTAAAACAACTCTAAATAGTGTTATCTTGTTGGCTAGATTCATTTATAATCGCCCCCATTAAATCATATTCTAAATAGTCAGCAATATTTATATTTATAAAACTACCTATATCTACTTTATCACTGCTATTAAAATAAACAAGTCCATCTATTTCAGGACTATCCATATAAGTTCTTCCTATATATACTCCATCGTCTACTTCTTCTTCAATTAGAACTTTATAAGTTTTTCCAACCTTTTTTCTATTGAAATCTAATGATATACTTTTTTGTAATTTCATTAACTTATCTTTTCTTTGGTTTTTAGTATCTTCATCTATTTGATCTTCAAAATTATATGCAGTTGTTCCTTCTTCCCGGGAATAAGTAAATACACCTAACCTATCAAATTTAATTTTATTAATATAATCATATAATTCATTGAAATCTTCTGCAGTTTCTCCTGGAAATCCTACAATTATTGTAGTTCTAATAACAATGTCTGGGATTTCAAATCTTAATTTTTGTATTAATTTAGTAATATCTTGTTTATTAGTTTTTCTATTCATTCTTTTTAAAACTTTATCACTTATATGTTGAATAGGGATGTCCAAGTATTTAACTACTTTTTCATTTTCTTTAATAGCTTTTATTAGTTCATCATTAAAATTATCAGGATACATATATAAAAGTCTGATCCATTCTATTTTTTCAATTTTGTTTAGTTCTTTCAATAAATATGGTAGTTTATATTCACCATATAAATCGATTCCATAATCTGTTGTATTTTGTGCTATTATTATTATTTCTTTAACCCCTTTATTTGCTAAAGATTTAGCTTCTGAAACAATATCTTCTACCTTCCTACTTCTATATTTACCACGAAGTTTCGGTATTATGCAATAAGAACAATAATTATTACATCCTTCAGAAATTTTTATATAAGCAGTATGATTATAATTTGTTCTCTCTACTTTTTCTATATATTCATTATTTATGTTTCCAACCTTTACAATTCTATTCTTCGTTTTTAATTCTTCAATTAGATTAACTATTTCTTTTATATTTCCTGTTCCTACAATACCATCTACATAAGGTATTTCATCTAATAATTCTTTCCAGTACCTTTCAGCTAAACAGCCTGCCAAAATAATATATTTACAATTTCCATACTCTTTATATTTGCACATTTCCCAAATAATTTCTATAGATTCTTTCTTTGCTTCATTAATAAAGCCACATGTATTTATTATTATTATGTCCGCTTTATCAAGTTCTTTTGTTATAGAATAATTATTATCAATCAAAATACTAGTCATTAAATCTGAGTCTATTTCATTCTTTGAACAACCTAAAGTTACTACAGCTATATTTTCAATATTCACAACTATAAACACCTCTTTATTCTGAATTAAGATTTTCCTTATCAATTAGCACCTTCCTTGGTTTACTACCTTCATATCCACCAACAATTCCTCTTTCCTCCATTTCATCTATAAGACGTGCAGCTCTTGCATATCCAATTCTTAATTTCCGTTGGAGCAATGAAATAGAGGCCTGTTCTTCTTCAATAACTAAATTTATAGCATCAGGAAGCAATTCATCTCCATTATTTTTACTAGAAACCCTTTTATTTTGTATAGAATCTAATATTTCTTCATCATACTCTATATCATTTTGTTCTTTTAAAAAACTTACCACTTCCATAACTTCCTCATCATCAACAAAAGCACCTTGAACTCTCAGCGGCTTAGAAAAATTTGAAGGATAAAAAAGCATATCTCCTTTACCTAACAGTTTTTCTGCGCCTCCCATATCTAAAATAGTTCTAGAGTCTGCTTGAGATGTCACTGCAAAAGAAATTCTGGAAGGTATATTAGCTTTAATAGTGCCGGTAATTATGTCTACTGATGGTCTTTGAGTAGCAACTATTAAATACATTCCTGCAGCCCTTGCCATCTGTGCTAACCTACAGATATAATCTTCAATTTCTTGAGCAGATACCATCATTAAATCTGCTAATTCATCAATGATTATAACTATTTGTGGTAAGGTTTCTGCTTCTTCATTATCCTTAATTTTATTATTATAACTATGAATATCTCTTACATTGTTTTTAGCAAATATTTTATATCTTCTAGTCATCTCCTCTACTGCCCAGTTTAATGCATTTCTAGCTTTCTTAGCCTCTGTTACAACTGGAATCAGTAGATGTGGTATACCATTGTAAACATTTAATTCTACAACTTTAGGATCTATTAAAATTAACTTCACATCATCTGGAGTAGATTTATATAATATACTCATAATAATAGTATTTATACATACACTTTTACCTGAGCCTGTAGCTCCTGCAATAAGTAGGTGAGGCATCTTTGCCATATTAGTTATTATTGGTTTTCCAGCTATGTCTTTCCCTAAAGCCAAAGGAGTCTTTGTATCAATATTTTTATATTCATCTGACATTAGGATTTCCTTTAAAGATACACTTACCTTGTTTTTATTAGGTACTTCTATACCTACTGCTGCTTTTCCAGGTATAGGTGCTTCTATTCTAACATCAGATGTAGCTAAATTTAAAGCTATATCATTAGATAGATTTACAATTTTACTTACTTTAACTCCTGGGGCAGGTTGAAGTTCATAACAAGTAATAGTAGGTCCTTTACTTATTTGAACTATATCTGCTTGAATTCCAAAATTCTCCATAGTTTCTTCTATTTTTTTTGCATTTGTTAAAACTTCTTTTTTGTCATCAGAATCCCTTTCATTACTTCTGTTTTTTAATAACTCTAATGTTGGAAGTTTATAATTATTTATAGATTCTTCAGTATTAGAAATTGTATTTTTTGTTTTAGATTTTTTACTTTCTAGTCCATTGATTTTTTCGTTATTTTTATTATTATAATCCAATATTTTTATTTTTTCATTTCTTTTTTTATTAGATTTTACTTTTTGCTTTTTTTCTACTTTATTTAAAGTATTATTAGTATTATTTTTTTTAGTATTATCTTTTTCAAACTTAGAAAGTTTTAATTTATCATTTATTTTTTTAAAAAAATTTCCTACTTCTATTTCTGTTATTAATAAGAAATTAACTAATATAATAAGCAGCAATATTATATTAGAGCCTAAAGAACCAAATAACTTAAAGAAAATATATCCAAAGAAAGCACCTATAATTCCTCCACCTAATCCACTTTGACTATATTCAAAAGCAAGACTTATTTGTTCTTTAAAGGAGCCTGCTTTTGTTTTATTAATATCTAAAATAGTTATAAAACATAAAAAAATTATTAATAAAAATATTGATTTTTTATCTTCAGATATATCTGTTCTATTGATTATAAGCCATAATCCTATAAATACAATTATTAATGGAAATATATAGCCTCCAAAACCCATTAAAGTTAAATACGTGTTTTTTAATAAAGCCCCTACTAATCCCATTTTATTACTAAATAAACTTAAAATAGAGAGAATTCCTAGGGATATTATAACTATCCCTATTACCTCTCTATTATTTTTGCTTTTTTTCTTTTTCAAACTAACCACCTCTAGAATTATTTCTACAGATGATTTTAAAATCCTCTTTATTTAAAACATCTGAGTAAATAATAATATTATTCCTAAAGCCCATAGATAATAAGAAAAATAATATAATTTTTCATTTTCTAGTAGCTTAATCAATATTCTTATTGAAATAACGCCTACAATTGTAGAAACAATTACTCCCACTACTAAAGGAGCAGAAAATTGGGTTTGGCTTCCTGTATCTATAACCTCTTTTATTCCTAATAATCCAGCACCAAAAGTCGCTGGCAATGCAAGTAGAAAAGAAAACTCTGTTGCTAACTTTCTGTTTAAGCCTCTAAATAAACCACCAGCTATAGTTGAACCAGATCTAGATATACCTGGAGCTATAGCAGCTCCTTGAAAAATTCCTATTAATATAGAGTCAATAAAATTCATATCTTTTATATCTTTATTTCCTCTAGATTTTTTATCAACAAACCATAAAATAAATCCTGTTATTAAAAAAGCAATACTAATAGCTAAAATAGAATTATACAATTTTTCAAAAGTATCTTTGAACACTAAGCCTATTATAGCAGTAGGAATGCTACCTAAAATTATAAGAATAGCCATCTTTTGATATATGTTAGTAACTCTGATTTTTTTGTTTTTTATACCTTGTCCTAACATTTTAAAGAATTCAGCTATTATTTTTATAATATCATTAAAGTACACTATGAAAATAGAAATTAATGTACCAAAATGAAGCATCTCAGTAAAAAATAAATTTCCTTCTTTTATACCAAAGAAATTTTGCAAAACCACCAAATGTCCTGAACTACTAATTGGCAAAAATTCAGTAATACCTTGAAATATTCCTAAAACTATTGCTTGCAAAAAAGTCAAAAAAATCCCCCCTTAAAAGTATTCATTTGCTTATTTTATTATAGCATAATATGGTTTGTTATACTATATTCTTTAATTAATAGAAATCTAGAATAGACTCTTAAGTTTGTTCAATGCTTTACTAAATCCACCAACATCATCTATTAAACCATATTCTACAGCTTCTTGCCCAATAAGTATAGTTCCCACATCATTAGCAATTTCATCAGTCGCATACATTAGCTCCATTAAAACCTTTCTATCTATTTTTGATGTTCTTAATATAAAATCTATAATTCTTTGCTGCATTTTTTCGAAATATCTAAAGGTTTGAGGTCCACTTATTACTAATCCAGTAGTTCTTATTGGATGAATAGTCATAGAAGCAGAAGGAACTATAAAAGAATAATCAGAAGCAGTAGCTAAAGGAACACCTATACTATGACCACCTCCAAGGACTAAAGATACAGTAGGTTTATCGATACTATTTATCATTTCTGCTAATGCAAGACCAGCTTCTACATCGCCACCTATAGTATTTAACATAATAAATATTCCCTTTATATTTGGATCTTCCATAGCTGCAATTAATAGTGGAATTATATGCTCATATTTTGTAGCTTTTTTTTGAGGGGGAGAAACATTATGGCCTTCAATTTCACCTATTATAGTTAGAAATTGTATATTTTTAGGGATATTTTTACTATCTGATTGTTTCTCAGTACCCAACTCTATAATGCTTTCAATTTCTTCTTCATTGTTTTTATCTTTATCATTATTTAAATTTAAAAAGCTCATAAAATACTACCTCCATTTTTATATCAATAATCTCTTTTAGTTTCTGCTTTTTATTTAAAAATATGCTAAATAAATAAAAGTAATAAAAAAATATAATTATCTTTGGGTACCCAAAGATAATTATATTTTTTTATTTATATAATTTAAATTCTTCATGTAAAGCAGTTAAAGCTTTATTGGTATCCTTCTCTTCTATTAGACACCAAATAGTGCTATGTGAGTCAGAGGTTTGCAGTATTTTTATTCCTTTTTTTGATAAAGCTTTAACTATTCTAGCCATCACTCCTGGTATCCCTTGCATTTTATAACCTATGGCGCTTAACTTACAGCAGTTTTTAATTAATTTATAATTATATTTGCCTTTTTTTAATATGGATTCAACTACTTTTAAATCTTCTTTATCAATAGTGAATATTTTTTTATCAATAAAAAAGTTTATAAGATCAATACTTATATTATTAGAAGTCAATTCTTCCATCAATTTTTCAGTATTATCTTCTTCCGTATCCATATAAATTATGACTTGTATTCTATCCTTTTTATATGTTATTGCAGTAATAACTTTTTCATTTTCAAAATTTTTTTTGCCATTTAAGATTAATGTTTCAGTACTTTCTATAGTGGTACCTTGTTTGTCCGAAAAAGTATTTTTTATTTTTATAGGAATATTATATTTTTGAGCTATTTCTACAGCTTTAGGATGTATTATTTTTGCTCCATCTTCAGCTAGTTGATAGACTTCCGAATAACCCATTGTTTCTAAGGAACGAGCATTGGGCACAATATTTGGATCTGCAGTCATTATACCATCTACATCAGAATAAATTTCTACCCATTTACTATCTAGAGCTTTTCCTAAGGCTACAGCACTAATATCGCTACCGCCTCTACCTAAAGTTGTTATTTCTCCCTCTTTAGTAGCACCCTGGAAACCAGCGACTATTACAATATAATTATTCTTTAAACTTTCCCTAATCTTATTAGGTTCAATTTCAATAATTTTAGCTTTTCCAAAATCTTTATTCGTCTTTATCCCTGCTTGATATCCTGTATATACAATAGACTTATATCCATTCTCACTTAAAGCATTAGATAATACTACTGCAGATATGATTTCTCCACAAGATAAAATCATATCTAACTCTCTTTTAGAAATGGAATTTTTATTTATTAAATCAATCAATGAATCAGTAGAATAAGGATTTTCTTTTCTTCCAATTGCAGACACTACTACAACTACATTATAACCTTTTTTATGTTTTTCTATAATTTTAGATACAACTTTTTCTCTGCTTTCTTTCGTAGCTAAGGAAGTTCCACCATATTTTTGAACTATTGTTTTCATTGTAGCTTTCACCTCTAATTCTATTTGTCTCTAGTTTTATAATATGGATCGACTAAAAGTTTGTGACATTTTTTAATAATCTTCTATTTCTACTATTATCATATCATCTCCTACTTTTTTAATTGAATCCCAAGGAATCTCTATTTCTTCTTTTTCTCCAAACAACTTGAATTGCACTCTTTTATCTGGAAGTAACAATGATATAATCTTACCAGTATTTTCATCTATTATGACGTCTGAGTCTGCTATCATCCCTAGTCTTCCGCCATCATTTAAGTTTACAATTTCTTTTCCCCCTAATTCGCTTAACAGCATTTTAATACCTCCAGTTTAGTTTTTTAATATGTTATAGTATTTATATTCTTTTTTTATTTAATATATTACCGTTATCACCTATGATAAAATCTATTATGACTTTTAATATCCTGTATGTCCAAAACCTCCAGTTCCTCTCTCCGTACTATTTAAAGAATCTACTTCTATAAAATTAACTTTTTCGTATTTTGTAAAAACTAACTGAGCTATTCTATCTCCTCTTTTTATAATAAAATCTTCATTACTTAGATTAATAAGAATAACTTTAATTTCACCTCTATAATCACTATCTATAGTACCTACAGCATTAGCCAAAGTAATGCCATGTTTTAGTGCTAAACCACTTCTAGGTCTAACTTGTCCTTCATAACCTGAAGGAATGGAAACAGATATTCCTGTAGGTACTAATATTCTCTCTAAAGGCTTTAAAACTTCTTGTGATTTAATATTTGCATATAAATCAACTCCTGCAGAACCTTCTGTTTTATATTTAGGTAGAGGAAAGGGACTTTTATTTATTATTTTTATTTGCATTTTTATCACCTCAACTATATAAGATTTCTTTTAATTTTTTTTCAACTTGTTCTTTTTTTGATAAATTACCTACATAAATAGTATTAAGTTTATCAAAATTAAATATTTTTTCTACTACAATTTCTATGTCTTCCATATCTACTTCATTTATTTTTTTTACTATTTCATTTGGATGATAGGTTTTATCCATTAACAGCTTACTCCTACCTATTTCAGCCATTCTACTAGAAGTATTTTCTAATCCTAATAAGTAATTGCCTTTCAATTGTTCTTTTGATTTAAATAGCTCTTCTTTTGTAATAAGCTCTTTTTTTGCAATTTCTATATCTTCTTTAACCAATTCTACAGCTTCATATATTTTTTCTGGATTTAAACCTACATATATTGTAAATGTGCCTGTTTTTTCATAAAAAGAAGGATGAGAATAGACAGAATATGCTAATCCTTTGTCTTCTCTTATTCTTTGAAATAACCTTGAACTCATACTTCCACCAAAAATATTATCAAATACAAGAAGAGGATATACATAGTTATTCTTTCGTGATAACCCTTCCATACCAATAAGTAAATTTAATTGTTCAGTGTCTTTTATGAACCCATTTATTTTTTTAGTATAAACATAATTTTGATCTAGTATGATTCTGTCGTTCTTATTATCTTGAATATTAAAGTCTCCAAAATAATCTTCAAGTAATTTCAATGTTTCATTTTCATTTATATTTCCAACAATTGAAATAACAATATTCTCTGGAGTATAATTCTTTTTAAAATAATCTATAATATCTTCTCTATCTATACTTTCTAAACTATCTATAGTTCCTAATATAGGTAGTTCTAAAGATGTACCTTCAAACATAGTTTTTGCTAATAAATCATAAGCAATATCTTCAGGAGAATCTTGATACATTTTAATTTCTTCATATATTACTTTTTTCTCTTTTAATATATCTTCTTCGTTAAATAAACTATTCTTTAGCATATCAGATAATAGATCAATAGCTAATCTCTCATAAGTATTTAAAACTTTTACATAAAGACATGTATATTCTTTAGTTGTAAAAGCATTTAGTTGTCCTCCTATATTATCAATAGATTCAGCAATTTCCTTAGCTGTTCTATTTTTAGTTCCCTTGAAAAGCAAATGTTCAATAAAATGAGAAATGCCACTGTTATGCTTGTCCTCATTTATAGATCCATTTTTTATCCATATCCCTAATGAAATGGAATTTACATAGGGAATGTTTTCCATTACTATGTTAATTCCATTGCTAAGTATTTTATTATTATACATTTTTACCTCCCATTTATCTTATGTTCTTTAATTTATTTTATAACTTGGCCAACCTTAACTATATCATATCCTTCTTCTTTAAGTGTTTGAATAATTACAGGTAACGCTTTTATAGTTTCTTTTGTAGGATGCATCAATACTATAGCAGAATTTTCTGCTTGAGTTAACACTCTATTTATTATTTTATCTTGAGTACTGTCTTCTCGCCAATCTATGGTATCAATACTCCACATAATTATATCATAATTTAATTCTTCTGCTGCTTTAATTGTATTATCATTAAAAGAACCTGCCGGAGGTGCAAAATATTTGCACTCCATATTTAATATATTATTTAAAACTTCATGACATTTTTTAATTTCTCTTAAATTATCATCATAATTTAATTTTCCATAGTCAGCATGAGCATATCCATGGTTTCCTATTTCATGTTTATATGAGTATATATCTTTTAATAATTTTTCGTTCTTTTCTGCCCATTTTCCCGTAACAAAAAAAGTTATTTTAATATCTTCTTTTTCAAATATAGATAGCATTTCAGGTATGTACTCATTGCCCCAATCCACATTACAAGCAAAGGCAATAACTTTTTCGTCTATATTACCTTTATAATAAATATCTTCTTTAAATGTCTCTTCTGAATTTTTATAGTATATATTATAAAATATTATTGCAAATATTGCTAATACTAAAATGGTTATTAACAAACGTAACTTTTGTTTTTTTATATAGAAAATTTTCATGTTTTCCCTCCTTTTTTTATTTAATATATTATATTCATTTTAATTTAATATATTCTATATCATTTATGATAAGATTTACTATGATATTAGTGTATAAAAAAACATGAACCAGCTTCAGGTTCATGTTTTTTTATTTTTTCTTATCTTTTCTATCTTTTTTTTCATCTTCATCTTTTGGTAAAGTAGCTTTTCTAGATAGATTTATTCTTCCTTGATTATCTATTTCTATTACTTTTACAAGTATTTCATCTCCAATAGATAGAACATCTTCTACTTTATTTATTCTTTCTCTTGCTATATTAGATATATGAACTAAACCTTCTTTTCCATTTAATATTTCTACAAAAGCTCCAAATGGAACAATTCTATTTACTTTACCTAAATATACTTCTCCAACTTCCACATCTTTTACTGCTCTGTTCACCATCTCCATAGCTTTATTTCCTTTTTCTTCATCATCCGCCGCTATAAGAACTTTACCTTTTTCATCTATATCAATCTTGACATCTGTTTCATCAATTATTTTGTTAATAACTTTTCCACCTGGTCCAATTACATCTCTTATTTTTTCTGGACTTACTTGCATAGTAAATATCCTTGGAGCATATGGTGACAATTGTTCTCTTGGTTCGGGAATTACAGATAACATTTTATTTAAAATAAATAATCTACCCATTCTTGCTCTTTCCAATGCCTCTTCCAATATTTCTCTTCCTATTCCAGCTATTTTTATATCCATTTGAATAGCTGTAATTCCTTTTGCAGTACCTGCAACTTTAAAATCCATATCTCCTAAAAAGTCTTCTAAACCTTGAATATCTGTCAAAATAACAACTTTATCTTCCGATTTCATAAGTCCCATGGCAATACCTGCAACTGGTGCTTTAATAGGTACTCCTGCATCTAATAATGCTAAAGTACTTCCACATACACTAGCTTGAGAGGAAGATCCATTAGAGCTTAATATCTCAGATACTAATCTTATAGTATATGGGAATTCTTCTTCAGAAGGTATAACTGGTTCTAAAGCTCTTTCTGCTAAAGCTCCATGACCAATTTCTCTTCTTCCAGGCCCTCTAAGCATTCTAGTTTCTCCAACGCTATATGGTGGAAAATTATAATGATGCATATATCGCTTAGATTCTTCTTCATCAATTCCATCAATTATTTGTACATCACTTGAAGCACCTAATGTAGCAATTGTAAGAGCTTGAGTTTGACCTCTTGTAAATAGTCCTGAACCATGAGCCCTAGGCAACAAACCTACATCAATAGATATAGGACGTATTTCATCTACTTTTCTGTTGTCTGGCCTAATTCCTTTTTCTAATATCATTCTTCGAACTTCTTCTTTTTTTATTTCATTTATAACTTCATCTATATCTTTTTCGTTATCTGGATATTTTTCTAGAAAATATTCAAAAATTTCTTCTTTAACTTTATCCATGTTTTCTTCTCTTACTTGTTTATCAGTAGCTTGGATGGCTTCTTTAATTTTTTCTGTAGCAAAATCTCTTACTTGTTTTTCTATTTCTTCTTCAGGTTTAAAAATCTCATATTCTACTTTTTCTTTTCCTACTTCTTTTCTTATTTCCTCTATGAAATTACATATACCTTTTATATGCTCATGAGCAGTTATTATACTCTCTAGCATAATCTCCTCAGATACTTCATTTGCTCCTGCTTCTACCATCATTACGGCATCTTTAGTACCAGATACTACTAAATGTAGTTCAGATTTATCCCTTTCTTCACTGTTAGGATTAATAATAATTTCATCATCTACTAATCCTACTAATACTGAGCCAGTAGGTCCGGAAAACGGAATATCTGATATTGTTAAAGCTATAGAAGAACCTATCATAGCAATAATATCAGGAGTACAATCTTGATCAGTAGATAGAACTGTTGCAATAACTTGTACATCATTTCTATAGCCCTTTGGAAATAATGGCCTTATAGGCCTATCAATAAGCCTTGAAGTTAGAATTGCTTTTTCGCTGGGTCTTCCTTCTCTTTTTATAAATCCTCCAGGAATTTTTCCAACTGAATAAAGCCTTTCTTCAAAATCCACACTCAATGGGAAAAAATCTATTCCTTCTCTTGGTTCCTTAGAAGCAGTAGCCGTTACTAGTACAACAGTATCCCCATATCTGACTACACAAGCTCCATTTGCCTGTTCAGCAACTTTACCTATAGTTACAGACAGTTTTCTGCCTGCTAACTCGTATTCAAAAACTTTTTCCATGCTTTACCTCCTTTTATTCCTATAAAAAAACAATTAACAATAATATTATAACCTATTTTTTATAAAAAATTTTATTAGCTAACAAACATAATTTAAGTCTAATAAATCAATAGAGCGGGAATCCCGCTCTATACTATCTTCTTATTCCTAATTTTTCAATAAGATTACGATATCTTTCAATATCTGACTTTTTTAAATATTTTAATAAACCTCTTCTTTGACCAACCATCTTCAATAAACCTCTTCTTGAATGATGATCCTTCTTATGATCTTTAAGATGTTCATTTAAAGTATTAATCCTATGAGTCAATATAGCGATTTGAACTTCTGGTGAACCTGTATCACCTTCGTGTATCTTATAATCTTCAATAATTTTTGCTTTTTCTTCCTTAGTCAATGCCAATGGAAGCACCTCCTCAAATTTTATTTTCGCCTTTAGCTAAGTAAATCGTCGAGGATACGATAAACTTAGCTAAAGGTAACGAAACTAGATTAATTTTATCATATACTTATTGAATTGTAAACATAATTAATTGTTTTTTATATTCTCTACATCTTTTAACATTTGATCTATAAGTTCTTCTTTTTTATTAAACTTAATTTCCTCTCTATGGAATTGTAAAAATTTTATAGAGATTTTTTCACCATATATGTCTTGATTGAAGTCCAATATATAACTTTCTACACTGATATCATAATCATTGAAAGTAGGATTTTCACCTACATTTGTTAGACTTAAATATTCTTTTCCATTAACCATAGTAATAGTTTTATATACTCCAAACCTAGGAATTAAATATCCTTCATCTAGTTTAAGATTTGCTGTAGGAAACCCCAGTCCCTTTCCTCTTTTATTCCCAGCTACTACTTTTCCTTCCATCTCATAAGGCCTTCCTAAAAAGTCATTAGCTTTTTTAATATTTCCTTCTCTCAAAAGTTTTCTTATTAAAGTACTACTTATAACTTCTTCTTCACCATAAACGGGTTCTACTACTATAACTTCAAAACCTAACTCTTTGCCTAACTCTTTTAAATAATTGCTATCTCCTTTTGCTTTATATCCAAATCTGTAATTAAAACCTACTACTACTAGCTTGACATGTAATTTATCGATTAATATATCCTCTACAAATTGTTTTGGACTAAGTCGCATTATATCTTCATTGAAATTCATTGAATAAATCATTTCAACACCAATAGATTCTAACAGTTCAATCTTTTGATTGTTTGAAGTAAGCATATTAGGTTTCTTATCTTTATTTATTACATTCTTAGTATGAGTTGTAAAAAGTAGTACTGAGGTCTTCAGTTCTTTTTTCTTACCTTCATGTACCATAGTTTTAATAAGTTGTTGATGCCCTATATGAAGTCCATCAAAATTACCTAAAGCTACAGCTGTTGCTCCTTTTACTCTCTCATTTTTATCATAACTTATCATTTCCATAATTTATCACCTTTATAATAATACTTTATCCATTTTTAAAATATATTTTTCATTTCTATTTATAACTTTTCCTACACCTATGAATGTGTTATCACAATAAATACGTAAGAACTCATCTAATTCAATCCCTTTTGGTATATCATCTTGTTTTAACTCTAATTTTTCACCATTAGATAACTTTTTCCAAAAAAAACTTGGAAAATTAAGGTGTTTGAAATCCTTCAAACCTTTATCCATAGGTATTAAAATATCTTCAATTTTTTTATCATTATACTTATCATAAATACTATCTAAGCTAACTGATTCTTTTATATTAAATGGATAAACTTCTTCTCTTATTAAATAAGACATATATCCATATGTACCTAGAAGTTGTCCTATATCATCACATAAAGTTCTTATATATGTTCCTCTAGAACATCTAACTCTAAATAATATTTTATTATTATCTACTATATTTAATATAGATATATCATATATATGCACCTTTCTCTTTTCTCTTTCTACTTCTATGCCTTCTCTAGCCAACTCATATAATTTTTTCCCTTTATGTTTCAAAGCTGAATACATAGGTGGAAGTTGATATATTTCACCTTTAAAACAATCAAAAGCTTTAATGATTTCTGATTCCGTTACAATTTTGTTTGATTGTTTTAAAACTATTCCATCTTCATCTTGGGTATCAGTTTTATAACCTAATGTAAGTTCTCCAACATATACCTTATCTGAATTTAATAAGTATTCACTAATCCGTGTAGCCTTACCTATGCATATAGGTAAGACTCCACTAGCATTTGGATCCAGTGTACCTGTATGGCCTACTTTTCTTATACCCAATATTTTTCTAACTTCTCTAACTATATCATGAGAAGATAAACCTTTAGGTTTAAATATGTTTAAAATTCCATTCATGGCATCACCTTAAATAACATTATATATTTCATTCAGTATTAATTTTTTTGCATTTTCTATATTGTCATATATGGTGCAACCTGCAGCTCTTTTATGTCCGCCTCCATTAAATCTTAAGGAAATATTAGAAACATCAACTTTCTTTTTAGATCTTAAACTAACTTTTATCTCCTCTTTATTGACTTCTTTTAAAATACATGCTACTTCTACATTTTCAATATCTCTAATAAAGGATACAATACCTTCTGCATCTTCTAAGGTAGCTCTACAAGTTTTTAACATATCTTGAGTTACTTTAACTATAGCGATTTTACCTTTTTTTAATATATCCAACGTATTTAAAGATTCTATGAAAAGTCTAGTTCTTTCTAATGTCCTACTTTGATATATGTTCACTATAATATTATTCAAATCAATATCTTTACTTAATAAATCTGCTGCAACTAAATGAGTATATTTTGTTGTACTATCATACATGAAACTTCCTGTATCTGTGCTTATAGCAACATAAAGACATGTGGATATATCTTCGTCCATTTCAACATCCATTTCTTTTATAATTCGATATACTATTTCTCCTGTAGCACTAGCAGTCGGTAAAACAATATTTAAATCTCCAAAATTCTCATTGGTTATATGGTGATCTATATTAATAAGCTTTTTAGCCTTTAAAGCCATATCTTTTGCTATGCCCAATCTGTCAATATCTCCACTATCTAAAGCTATGAAAAGATCTATATCTTTTTCTGTGTTCAATTCTTTAAAAAGGTGCATATTAGGTAAAAATTGATAATCTTTCGGTATATTATCAACTTTTATAATATGCACATTTTTATTCAACTTTTCAATAGCCCTACCTAAAGCTAGTAAGGAGCCAATATTGTCACCATCCGGCTGTATATGGCTTGCTAAATAAATATTGTTACTAGCTTTAATATATTCTATACATTTCTCTATTAGTAGGTCTAACTCTTTATTCATCTGTATTACCTCTTTTATCTTTCTCATTAACTTTATCTATAAGCTTTGACATATATATGCCATGTTCAATAGATTCATCTAATTGAAAAACAGGTTCTGGAACGTATCGCAAGTCTATTTTATTGCCTATTTCTTTCCTTATAAAACCTTTGGCACTTTCTAAGCCTTTTATTGTGTCTTTTTTTTCTTTTTCTTTTCCTAAGACACTTATATAAACTTTAGCATATCTTAAGTCCCTGGTAACTTCAACATGTGTAACACTTGTCATAGGTGAAATCCTAGGGTCTTTTAAATCATTAGATATTATATATGAAATTGCTTTTTTTACTTCTTCAGAAATCCTGTTTATTCTTTTATTGTTCATAAAGGAATACACCCCTATCTTTCTACTTCTTTTAAAATATATGCTTCTATAATATCTCCTTCTTTTATATCATTGTAATTTTCAAGACTTAAGCCACCTTCATAACCTGATTGAATTTCTTTAGCATCATCTTTAAAACGTTTCAAAGATGATATGTCGCCTTCATAAATTACTACATCTTCTCTTAATAATCTAATTTTAGAATTTCTTGTTATCTTGCCTTGTAAAACATAAATACCTGCAACCATGCCTACATTAGGTACCTTAAATGTAGCTCTTATTTCTGCTCTTCCAATAACTTCTTCTTCGATAGTAGGATCTAATAACCCTCTCATAGCTGATTCTATATCTTCTATAGCATCATATATAACTCTATAAGTTCTTATATCTACACTTTCTCTTTTAGATATATCTATAGCAGTTAAAGTAGGTCTTACATTAAATCCTATTATAATAGCATTAGAAGCAGAAGCTAACATAACATCACTTTCTGTAATTCCACCAACTCCACCATGAATAACATTTACTCTAACTTCATCAGTTTCTAACTTAGATAAAGATTGTTTTACAGCTTCCATAGAGCCTTTTACATCAGCTTTTATTATTACATTTAATTCTTTAACTTCACCTAATTGTATCTTCTCAAAAAGATCATCTAGAGAAACTTTTTGAGAAGATTTTAGCTGTTCTTCCCTTATTTTTTCTTTTCTAGCTTGTGTATAATTTCTTGCCTTCTTTTCATTTTCTACTACATATAAATGTTCTCCAGCTTCCGGAACTTCAGATAAACCTAATATCATAACTGGTATAGATGGAGTTGCTTTTTTAACCCTTTTTCCCTTATCGTTCAACATTGCTCTTACTCTTCCATGAGCAGTTCCAGATACTACTATATCTCCTACTTTTAGCGTACCTTTTTGAACTAATACAGTTGCAACAGGCCCTCTACCTTTATCAAGCTCAGCCTCTACTATTATGCCCACTGCCTTTCTATTAGGATTTGCTTTTAATTCTTGCATCTCTGCTACTAATAATATCATCTCTAATACATCGTCAATACCTTCCTCGTTACGAGCAGAAACTGGAACACATATAGTATCTCCTCCCCAGTCTTCTGGAACTAAACCATATTCTACTAACTCTTGTTTGATTCTATCTGGATTTGCTGTAGGTTTATCCATTTTATTTATTGCAACAATTATAGGTACATTAGCAGCTTTAGCATGATTTATAGCTTCAACAGTTTGTGGCATAACTCCATCATCTGCAGCAACTACTAAAATAGCTATATCGGTAACTTGAGCTCCTCTTGCCCTCATAGTTGTAAATGCCTCATGACCAGGTGTATCTAGAAATACAATTTTTTCTCCATCTATATTTATAGTCGATGCTCCAATATGCTGAGTTATTCCACCAGCTTCTCTTTCAGTTACTGCTGTCTTTCTTATAGCATCTAATAGAGAGGTTTTTCCATGATCTACATGACCCATAACTGTTACTATAGGTGGTCTTGGTTTTAAATCTTTAGGATCATCCTCAAAATCTAGATGAAAACCAATCTCCTCATCATCCTCTTCAACAGATGACTTTTTAATGGAAATTCCAAATTCTTCAGCAATAATACTCGCAGTATCAAAATCCACAGATTGATTTTGATTTGCCATAATTCCTAAAGAAATAAGTTTAGTAATAACTTCACTAGGAGTCACTTCTAATTTTTCTGCTAAATCTTTAACTATTATATTTTCTTCTATTTCTATAACCCCATTTTCATTTTTTTCTTCCATATCTTTGTCTTCCTTCTCTGCATTGCTAGTATTCTTACTATTATTTATCTCTGAATCACTTTCTGTTCTCAGCAATTCTTTTATTAAATCTGCTTCTTCTTTTTCTACAGTACTCATATGGCTATTTATATCTAAATTTAAATCTGCAACTTTCTCTATTAATTCTTTACTAGTTATTTTTAATTCTTTTGCCAATTCATATACTCTGACTTTTGTCAAACTATACACCCCCTAAATTAGTTAAAGGTGACTTTATATCTAATTGTTATGATTTTTTAAGTATTATATTTGTTAATTCTTCAAATATTTCTTCTGGAATCTCACATCCTAATACTTTAGAAAGTTTTTTGGTTTTTTTAATAGAGTTTAAACATTCTAAATCATTACAAATATAAGCTCCTCTTCCATTCTTTTTACCTGTTAAGTCCAGTATTACACCTTCTTCTTTATTTTTGACTACTCTGATTAAATCTTTTTTATTTTTTTTATCTCCACAACTTATGCATTTTCTTAGAGGTATTTTTTTACTTTTCAACTAAATCACCCCTATTCTCCTATTTCTTCTTTATATTGGCTTTCACTTTTAATATCTATTTTCCAATTAGTAAGTTTTGCTGCAAGCCTAGCATTTTGTCCTTCTTTGCCTATTGCTAAAGATAATTGAAAATCTGGTACTACAACTAATGCAGATTTCTCTCTTTCATCAATCTCAACTTTTAATACTTGTGAAGGACTTAGGCTATTAGAAATAAATTCATCTACATTTTTACTCCATACAACTATATCAATTTTTTCACCATTTAACTCTTCAACTATAGCCTTTACTCTACTTCCCTTAAAACCCACACAAGCTCCTACTGGATCTACATTATCATCTTTAGAATAAACTGCAAGTTTTGTTCTAGAACCTGCTTCTCTAGATATTGCATATATGTCTACTACTCCATCATGAATCTCTGGAACTTCTAATTCAAAAAGTCTTTTTACCAATCCAGGATGAGATCTTGAAAGTATTATTTGCGGACCTTTCGTAGTCTTTTTCACTTCTAAAATGTAAACTTTTATTCTACCACCTTGTTCATAATTCTCATTTTCAATTTGCTCTGAAGGTGGAAGTACACCCTCAGTTTTGCCTAAATCAATGTAAACCATATTTTTACTTACTCTCTGAATCATTCCAGTAACTATTTCATTTTCCCTATTTACAAATTCCTTATAAATGACTTCTCGTTCTGCTTCTTTTATTTTCTGCATAACTACTTGTTTTGAAGTTTGAGCTGCGATTCTCCCAAAATTCTTAGGTGTAATTTCTATCTTAACTATATCATCAACTTCATATTTACTATCAATTTCTTTAGCTTCATCTAAGCTGATTTCTAAAAACTCATCAGATACATCTTCTACTATAGTTTTGTTTGAATATACCTTTACTGAACCAGTAGTTCTATCTATTTCCACTTCTACATTTTGAGATGAACCAAAGTTTTTTTTGTATCCTGATATAAGTGCAGATTCTAAAGCATCAAATATTATGTCTTTCGATATCCCCTTCTCCTTTTCTATCTCCTCAAGAGCCTGTATAAATTCGGCTTTCATTTTTTTCAAAACCTCCCTCAAAATATAACAGCTAAATTAACTTTAGATATAATCTTTCTAGGAATCTCAATCTCCCCTAATTCAGAATCAATTATTTTAATAAAATCTCCATCAAAATATAACAGTTCTCCTACAAGCTTTTTCTTACCTTGAAAATTCTTATACAAGCTAACTTCCACATCTTCCCCTAAGTTTCTATTCAAATCTTTATCTGTTTTAAGTGGTCTATCAAGACCTGGAGATGAAACTTCTAAATAATATGCAATATCGATAGGATCGTATTCATCTAACTTTTCACTTACAACTTGACTTACTTTTTGGCAATCATCTATTGTTATTCCACCTGGTTTATCAATAAAAATCCTTAAAAAATAGCTACTTCCTTCTTTAACAAATTCTACATCAACCAGTTCAAAACCGAATTCGCTAATTGTGGGCTCACTAATTTTATGTATCAAGTCTACTATATCTTTTCTTTTCATAATATCACCTCCATTATTTTAACTTATACTTTTTTAAAATTTTTCTATAATTATTAATTGTAAATACATTTCACAATCCTATTTTTTCATAAATATATTTATTTATACTCAATATCTAGTATCTAAATAAAGTAAAGAGTGGGAACTCCCACTCTTTACTTTATCAAATATCATAAGTATTGTCATTAATATTATAACATCTTCAGATAAAAAATCAAATATTAAATAAATTAAGCTGATTTCTCTCAGGTATATCATTAAGACATTTATGCCTTTTTAAAGCTTCTATCACTGTCTTTCCTACCTTAGCTCTATTCATTAGATCTTCTACTGAAATAAATTCACCAGATTCTCTTTCCTTAGCTATATTTTTAGCTGCAGTTTGACCTACTCCCGGTAAACATTTTAAGGGTGGGATAATTCCCGAATCTCCTATTAAAAACTTATCACTATCTGATTTATATAAATCAACTTTTTCAAACTTATATCCTCTAGAATACATTTCAAGAGCTACTTCAAGAACAGTTAATAGATTCCTTTCTTTTGCAGTTATATCTTGAGAGGATTCTAACTCCTCCATCTTGTTCCTAACTGTAGATATGCCTTCTAATATTAAATCTGCATCAAAATCACTAGCTTTAGTTGTAAAATAAGTTGCATAAAAAGCTTCTGGGTGATAAACCTTAAAATAGGCAATTCTAAAAGACATCATAACATATGCTACAGCATGGGCTTTAGGAAACATATATTTTATCTTTTTACATGATTCTATATACCAGTTAGGAATATTCATTTCTCTCATATAATTTTCATCTTCTTCAGTTAAACCTTTACCTTTTCTAACTTTCTCCATGATTTTAAATGATCTTTTTTTATCTAACCCTTCATATATTAAAAACAACATAATATCATCTCTAGTAGAAATAACATCACTAAATTCAGCTATCTTATTCTTAACTATTAATTGAGCATTATTCAACCATACATCTGTTCCATGAGAAAGCCCACTAATTTGGACTAATTCAGCAAATGTAGTTGGTTTAGTGTCTACAAGCATCTGCCTAACAAACCTAGTACCAAATTCTGGTATACCCAAAGTTCCTACTTCTGTATTTATATCTTCTTTAGTAACTCCTAAAGATTTAGTACTAGTAAATAGTTCCATAGTCTTTTCATCATCTAATGGTATACTTTCAGGCTTAACACCAGTTATATCTTCTAACATTTTAATTATTGTAGGAACATCATGGCCTAATATATCTAACTTTAATATTCTTCCACTAATAGAATTGTAATCAAAATGGGTAGTTATTACTCCAGACTTTTTATCATCCGCCGGATACTGTATCGGTGAAAAATCATATATATCCTTATATTTTGGAACTATCATAACTCCTCCTGGATGTTGCCCTGATGTTCTTTTTACTCCAGTTAAACCTTTAACCAATCTATTTATTTCTGCTGGATGAGCATAAACATCCTTTTCATCAAAATATTTTTTTACAAATCCATAAGCCGTTTTCTCTGCAATCGTTCCTATTGTACCAGCTCTAAATACATATCCTTCACCAAAAAGTTCTTCTGTATATTTATGGGCTATAGGTTGATATTCACCTGCAAAGTTTAAATCTATATCTGGTTCTTTATCACCTTCGAACCCTAAAAAAACCTCAAAAGGTATATCATGACCATCTTTCTTTAGTTCAGCATTACATTTTGGACATTTTTTATCTGGTAAATCAACTCCAGAACCTACAGATCCATCTTCAAAAAAATAACTATATTGACATTCTGGACACACATAATGAGGAACCAAAGGATTTACTTCAGTAATTCCACTCATAGTTGCAACAAAAGAAGAGCCAACAGATCCCCTTGAACCTACCAAATAGCCATCTTCTAAAGATTTCCATACTAATTTTTGAGCAATTATATACATAACAGCATAACCATTTTTTATAATAGAATTTAGCTCTTTATCCAATCTTTCCTTAACTATGTTGGGTAATGGATTTCCATATATACTTATAGCCCTATTATAAGTTATATCTTTTAATTGTTCCTCTGCACCCTCAATAACAGGTGGAAAAGTTCCATCTGGAATTGGCAGTATATCTTCGCATATATCAGCAATATAATTAGTATTTTTTATAACTACTTCTTTTGCTTTTTCTTCTCCTAAATAATTAAACTCCTCAAGCATTTCATCTGTACTTCTAAAATAAAGTGGTGGCTGATTATCTGCATCTGAAAAGCCTTGTCCGTTCATTAATATTCTTCTATATACTTCATCCTCTTTATTAAGAAAATGTACATCTCCAGTTGCAACAACAGGCTTTTTATATATTTCCCCTAATTCAACTATATTTCTATTTATATTCTTTAATTCTTCTATATCTTTCACCATGCCATTTCTCACTAAATGCATATTATTACCTATAGGTTGTACTTCTAAATAATCATAAAAATTAACAATTTGTCTAATTTGATTGTTATCACTGCTATTTAATATACTTTTATAAAGCTCTCCTGCCTCACAAGCACTTCCTAATATAAGACCTTCTCTATATTTAATCAATAGTGATTTAGGTATTCTAGGTCTTCTATAAAAATAATTTAAATGAGACTCAGAAACTATTTTATAGAGATTTTTTAAGCCTGTATAATTTTTTACTAATATAATTATATGATATGTTTGTCCCTTATAAGCATTTTCAGTATCTTGTAATTTAGTATTAATCTCATAGAGTTTAGTTATTCCTTTTTTCTCTAAAATCTCTAAACATTTTAAAAATATATCAGCAGTAGCTTCAGCATCATCTACTGCTCTATGATGGTTTTCTAAATTAACCTTTAGATATTTAGCGATGGTATTAAGCTTGTGATTTTTAAGCTGTGGAAATAAACTTCTTGTTAATTCTAAAGTATCTAAAACTGGATTATCTATTTCCATACCTATTCTAGAAAAATTTTCTCTCATAAAACCTACATCAAAAGAAGCATTATGAGCAACTAAAACAGTTTCTTTAATAAACTTATGGAATTTAGGAAGTACTTCTTCTATCGTAGGTTCATCTTTAACCATTTCATCAGTTATTCCAGTTAATTTTATGATTTTTTCTGGAATTGGTCTTTCTGGATTTATCAATTGACTAAATCTATCAACTACTTTTCCGTTTTTTATCTTTACTGCACCTATTTCTGTAACTTTATCATTCATAGGAGAAAACCCAGTAGTTTCTATATCAAATACTACATATTCGCAATCAATATCTTCATCTTTGTAATTTATAACTATAGAACCAATATCATTCACAAGATAGCCCTCAACTCCATATATAACTTTTAAACCATATTTTTTATAGGCTTCCATTCCTTCTGGAAATCCTTGTACCACTCCATGATCTGTAATAGCAATAGCTTTATGTCCCCAATCACTTGCCTGTTTAGCTAACTCTGAAAATTTAGTTAAACCATCCATAGCACTCATTTGAGTATGTAAGTGGAGTTCTACTCTTTTTTGCTCTGAATTATCTTCTCTTCTAGGCGGCTCCATCAAATTTAAAGCTCTAATCATCAATACTGAACTTCTAGAATAGTTATCATATACTACTTCTCCCCTGATCCTTACATATGTTCCTTCTTTTACATAATTTTCAAATCCCTCTTTGTCCTTCTTTTTTAAAAAAGCTTTTGCCGTAATAGAATTTGTAAAATCAGTTATATTAAAAATAAAAAGGGTCTTCCCACCTTTTATTTCTCTAGATTCAACTTCAAATACTTTTCCTTCCAAGGTTACAACACCTGAATTTATGTTTATATCTCTTATTTTTGATATGTCACCATCAATTTTTCCACCATAATTATATGAATAATTTTGTTTTAACTCCTTATTATTTGAGCTTTCTTTTTTGCGTTCATAGTTCGATAACTTTAAAAAATTTTTTGATAAAGTTTTTTCTTCTTTTTTCTTTTGAATGAAAAAATCTTCTTTATCTATATTACTTATATCGCTTTTTTTAATATCAGAATCTATCTTTACTTTAATTTCAGTCTTAAATTCATTGTTTATCTTTTTCTCTATTTTATCTTCTATTCCATTTTTCTTTAAAGTATATAATGAAATCTCATTTTCAGAATTTAATATTAGTGAATCATCAATTAAAGTCCATTTCACATCATTTATCCATGCACTACTAGATGGTATTTCGCTTTTTATAATATGAACAATATTAAACCAATAGTCTTCCATTATAAATTGAAAGTCATTTTCCTTTATATCGTATAAAACACTAATATTTACATTATCAAATTTATAGAACTTTCTACTTAAAGATCTTCTTAATACATCTATTTCTTCTTCCTTAATTAATTTATTAGAAATTAACTTCAAATAAATATCCTTATTTTTTATATCTAATAAAACTTCATTTATATAAGCTTCATTTAAATTTTCTAAATTTAAATGAAGCTTATTTTTCAATAATATTTTTTCTAGTTTCTTTTGATTATCCATATACTTAAAAGGAACCTCCAAACATAAAGTTTATAATTAAATATTTTCAACTTCTTTTACAAGTTCATCTATTAGCTTTTCTTCGCTAACTTTTTTTATTATTTTACCTTTTTTGAAAATCAATCCACAGCCATTACCTCCAGCTATCCCAATATCTGCCTCTCTAGCTTCTCCAGGTCCATTTACTGCACATCCCATAATAGCTAGCTTAATTGGTTTATCTACATGATCAAGCCTGCTTTGGACTTCTTCTACTAGTTGAACTAAATTTATTTGAGTTCTTCCACAAGTAGGACAAGATATTATTTGTATTCCATCTTCTAATAAATTTAAAGATTTCAGTATTTCTCTTCCTACTCTAACCTCTTCTACTGGATCTCCTGTTAAAGAAACCCTTATAGTATCACCCACTCCCATTGCCAACAAAGCTCCTATTCCTACAGAAGACTTTACAGTCCCATTCCATATTGGTCCAGCCTCTGTTATACCTAAATGAAAGGGATAGTCTACATATTCAGCCATCTTTAAATAGGATTTAATGGTTAAAGGTACACTAGTGGCTTTTAAAGAAATCTTTATATTTGTATAATTCATATCTTCTAAAATCTTTATATGTTCTAAAGCACTGTATACCATAGAATTTTCATTAACCCCATCATATTTCTCTAAAGCTCTTTTACTTATAGAACCAGAGTTAACGCCTATTCTAATAGGTATATTCCTTTCTTGACAAGCCTTTACTACTTCTTTTACCCTTCTTATAGAACAAATATTTCCTGGATTTATTCGTAATCCATCAATTCCATTATCAACAGATTCAATAGCTAACCTATAATCAAACTGTATGTCTCCAATTATTGGAATTGTTGTTTCTTTTTTTATCTCTTTTATAGCTTTTGCTGCTTCTATATCAGGAATAGCTACTCTCACAATATCACATTTAGCTTTTTCAAGGTCTATGATTTGATTGATTGTAGATTTTATATCTCTAGTATCTGTATTAGTCATAGACTGTACAGATATAGGATTATCTCCACCAATTTCAACATTTCCAACTTTTAGTTCCATAGTTTTTCTTCTACTCATATTTTCACCTTCTAAGTAATAATTTATTTTTTTAGAATGATTAAAAAAACCTAACTATATCAGAATAAGTAACAAAAACCATTAATATTATTAGCAAAACAAAACCAATAAAATGTATAAATCCTTCTTTTTCCGGATTTATAGGCTTTCCTCTAAACAATTCAATTAACATAAATAATATTCTACTACCGTCTAAAGCTGGAAGTGGCAATAAATTAAAAAATCCTAAATTGACACTTATAAAACCAGTTATATATAAAACGTTTATAAAACCATATTTTGCAGCTTCTCCTACAGTATATATAACACCTACTGGTCCTGATAAATCTCCCTTCTTAACCTGACCTGTAAAAAGCATTTTAAGAAACTGGAACATAAGTCCTAGTACCATTCCTGTTTTTTCAATACCGCCTTTTATAGCAGAACTAAAGCTCTTTTTCATTTGAGGTACTATACCAATAACATATCTATCTATCTCTTTATCAAATTCAGGTCTTAGGAGAAACTCTTTCTTTTCTGAACCTCTTAAAACAATAACCTCCATATCTTCTGTGGATTTTTCATCACTTATTTTCTCAACTACAGTTTTCCAAGATTTTGTTTCTGTATTATTTACACTTATAATTCTGTCACCAGCTTTTAAACCCACATTATACGCTGGTGAATCTACTATAACCTCATCTATAATAGTAGTAGGCATACCTGTTCCATAAGAAACAATAGTAAAAACTATTATAGCTAAAATAAAGTTCATAATAGCTCCTGCTGCTACTACCAAGATTCTAGAACCTATTGGTTTTTTATTGAAGCTTTTCGGATCATTTGATGATTCATCTTCCCCTTCCATTCTTACATATCCACCTATAGGTAGAACTCTTATAGAATAATCTGTTTCCCCTTTTGTTTTATGGAATAGTCTCGGCCCCATGCCTATAGAAAATTCATGCACTTTTATTCCTACCATCTTTGCCGTAATAAAGTGTCCAAACTCATGAAATAATATTACTATCATGAATACAAATATTGCTGCTAAAGCTGTATTCAACTAATACACCACCTATCTTTTTAAAGTATCAAATATTTAACACAATAATATACTACTGGAGCTGTAAAAAGTATACTATCAAATCTATCCAATATACCTCCATGTCCAGGCATTATATATCCATAATCCTTAATACCAGTTACTCTTTTTATTTTCGAAGCAGTTAAATCACCAATTTGTGCCATAATAGAAGCTATAATTGACAATAAAATATTTTTCCATAATGGAGTTAAATAAAAATACTTAGAAAAAATTGTTGTTAATAAAATACTACCCAAAATACCACCTATGGAACCTTCTATAGTTTTATTAGGACTTAGTTTAGGACAAAGCTTTTTTTTACCAAATAGATTCCCTACAATATATGCAAAAGTATCAGTTCCCCAGGCAGTAATGAAAATAAGCCATATATATATACTTTTATCTAAATATGTTATATGAAACATTAAAAAAGGGACATATAGCATTCCTAATAAAGTCATTCCTATATCTATTATATTTAAATCCTTTCTTACTATTAATAAAAATAACATTATTATTGTTGAAATAAAAATAAGAAAATCCAAGCTCATCAAACTAGGTTTAATATTAATTAAAAATAAACCTAAAGCAAAAATATACCCTAAAGCTCTTATAGGCTTAAACTCTTTTTTATTCATAGCGTTATAAAATTCATAAATCCCAACAATCGATATGAATAAAACACCAATATTTAATACTAAGCCACCTTTTGATGCTATTAATATTAATAATATGACTCCAATTAATCCACTTATGCTTCTAATTATTAATTCTTTCACTTAAATTCCCCCATATCTTCTATCCCTTTTTTGATAGTCTATAATGGCTCGATAAAAATGTTCTTCTCTAAAATCAGGCCAATAAATATTGTAAAAACAAAATTCTGTATAAGCTATTTGGTATAATAAAAAATTGCTTATTCTCAATTCCCCACTAGGTCTTATAAGTAAATCTGGATCTGGTTGATTTTTAGTATAAAGATATTTATTAAAAGTATTGACATTTAACTCTTCTATATCCATTTTACCCATTTCTACATCTTTTAAAATATTTTTTGTTGCTTCAATTATTTCATCTCTTCCTCCATAGTTCAAAGCAATATTTAAAGTCATTTTATCATTATTCTTAGTCTTTTCTATAGCTTTTTCTACTTCAATTCTTGGTAATAAAGGTAATTTAGATATATCACCTAGAGCTTGGACCTTTATATTATTTTTATGCAAAGTATTAAGTTCTGCTCTTAAATATTGAACCAGTAGCTTCATAAGACCATTTATTTCTTTTTCTGGTCTTTTCCAATTTTCTGTAGAAAAAGCGTATAATGATAAATATTTTATACCTATCTTTGCAGCCACTTCAACAATTTCTTTAACCCTTTCCATACCTTCTTTATGTCCAGCTGTTCTTGGCAAAAATCTTTTTTTAGCCCATCTACCATTGCCATCCATGATAATAGCTACATGGTTAGGTAAGTTACTTACGTCAATTTTTTCTTTTAAACTTTCAATTGTTTTTTCCTTATTTTCCATATAGATTGCCTCCAATAGTTTTAACTTGTAAAAATACCCCTTCTATTATAGAAGGGGTATTTTGGTGATTTCGATAGTTTTTAGACTTCCATTAACTCTTCTTCCTTCTTTTCAGTTAACTTGTCAATTTCATCAATGTATTTATCAGTAATATTTTGAGTTTCAATTTCTGCTTGTTTTCTTTCATCTTCACTTATCTCTTTGTTTTTTTCCATCTTTTTTAATCTATCATTTGCTTCTCTTCTTGTGTTTCTAATAGCAATCTTTGCATTTTCTGCACTTTTTCCTACAAGTTTTACTAGGTCTTTCCTTCTTTCCTCTGTCAATTGAGGAATAGGGAGTCTAATTAATTTACCATCATTAGAAGGGTTCAATCCTAAATCAGATGTTAGTACTGCTTTTTCGATTTGAGGAATAGTGTTAGCATCCCAAGGTTGTATAACCAACATTCTTGGTTCAGGAGCTGAAATACTAGCTAATTGATTTAATGGAGTTAATACTCCATAATAGTCCACACTTATTTTATCTAACAATGCTGGATTAGCTCTCCCAGCTCTAATACCTGTTAAATCTTCTTTATAAACACTAACAGTTTTTTTCATCTTTTCTTCAGCTTCCTTATGAACATCTAAATACATATACTTAATCCTCCTTTATTTCTGTGCCAATTTTTTCACCTAAAACAACATTCAAAATGTTATCAGGGCTATCGATACCAAATACAATCAAAGGAATTTTATTGTCCATACATAAAGATGTAGCAGTAGAATCCATTACACCTAATCCTAGATTTAAAACATCTATGTATCTTAAATGTTCGAATTTTTTAGCAGATATATTCTCATGAGGATCTGAGTCATATACACCATCAACGCCCTTTTTAGCAAGCAGCATAACATCCGCCTCAATTTCTGCTGCTCTCAGCGCCGCTGCAGTATCAGTAGTGAAATATGGATTTCCTGAACCTGCTGCAAATATAACTACCCTTCCTTTTTCTAAATGTCTTATAGCCCTTCTTCTAATATAAGGTTCTGCAATTTGTCTCATTTCTATTGCAGTTTGAACTCTAGTTATTACGCCCATTGTTTCTAGGGCATCTTGCAATGCTAGTGCATTTATAACAGTGCCTAACATCCCCATATAATCGGATGTAGTTCTATCCATGCCTTTGCTACTTCTTCCTCTCCAAAAATTGCCTCCTCCTACAACTATAGCAACTTCTACTCCTATCTCATTTAATCTTTTAATTTCATTGGAGATTTTTGTAATTGTGTTCTCATCGATTCCAAAGCCTTTTTTCCCTGATAAAGCTTCTCCACTTAATTTTAAAACTACTCTCTTATACTTCGCTTTAGTCATGGTAACACTCCCTGCTTTATATATTTCTACATCAATATACTTTTTCCTTCCTTTATAGGAATTTTTATTTAAATGGAGAACATAATTATGTTCTCCATTTAAATTAATTCTTCATTTGTTTTGCAACTTCTTCAGCAAAATCTTCTTCTCTTTTTTCTAGACCCTCTCCAACTTCAAATCTTACGAATCTTCTTATTTTTATATTTTCTCCAATTGTTGTTATTTGTTCATTTAAA
The DNA here is from genome assembly GCF_009696605.1 of Anaerosalibacter bizertensis. Classification (GTDB taxonomy): domain Bacteria; phylum Bacillota; class Clostridia; order Tissierellales; family Sporanaerobacteraceae; genus Anaerosalibacter; species Anaerosalibacter bizertensis. The sequence goes on from NZ_VULR01000004.1 coordinate 140,347, forward strand.
AGATCTTTAACTTTTACACTTGGATCTTTTATAAAAGGTTGTTCTAATAGACAAATTTGCTCGAAAAATTTACCTAGTCTTCCTTCTACTATTTTTTCTGCTACATGCTCTGGTTTCCCTTCATTAACTACTTGATGAATTAATATTTCCTTTTCTTTTTGAACTTCTTCTTCCGGTACATCTTCTTTTGAAACATATTTTGGATTTGCAGCTGCAACTTGCATTGCCATATCATGAACAAATTCTTGGAAATTTTCATTTTTAGCTACAAAGTCTGTTTCAGTATTTACTTCTATTAAAACTCCAATTCTTCCACCATGTATATATGAATCAACAAGACCTTCTGCAGCTATTCTACTAGCTTTTTTAGCAGCCTTTGATAATCCTTTTTCTCTTAACAATTCTATGGCTTGTTCTATATTTCCTTCGGTTTCTTGTAAAGCTTTTTTGCAATCCATCATCCCTACACCTGTTCTCTCTCTTAACTCTTTAACTAATGCAGCTGATATAGCCATATTATCCCTCCTTATCTTATTAAATAAAAAGGTAAGAGTAGTAAGGGAACCTATCCCTTATATGACCCTTACCAGTTTATATTTACTCTTCAGTTTCTTCTATTTGTTCTCCTTGTCTGCCTTCGATTACTGCATTTGCAATCGTTCCTGTAAGTAATTTTACAGCTCTAATGGCATCGTCATTCCCTGGTATTACGTAGTCTATTTCATCAGGATCACAGTTAGTATCAACTATTGCTACAACTGGTATTCCTAATATCTTCGCTTCATTTACTGCAATTCTTTCTTTTCTTGGATCTACAACAAATAATACATCAGGAAGACCACCCATATTTTGAATACCACCTAAAAACTTTTCAAGTCTTTCAGTTTCATGCTTAAGTTGCATTACTTCTTTTTTAGGTAATACTTCAAAAATACCTTCTTCTTCCATTTCTTTCAATTCATGTAGTCTATCAATTCTCTTTTTTATAGTTTTATAGTTAGTTAACATACCACCTAACCATCTTTGATTTACATAATACATGCCACATCTTTTAGCTTCAGATTCAATAGCTTCTTGGGCTTGTTTCTTAGTTCCCACAAATAATACTTTCCCACCATTTGCAGATACATCCTTAACAAACTCATAAGCCTCTTCTACCTTTTTAACTGTTTTTTGTAAATCAATAATATATATTCCATTTCTTTCTGTAAATATATATTCTGCCATCTTTGGATTCCATCTTCTAGTTTGATGTCCAAAATGAACACCTGCTTCTAAAAGACTTTTCATAGTAACAACTGACATTATAAGTTCACCTCCTAGTTTTATTCCTCCATTCCCTTCATCTTTCTAAGGAACCTTTAAATTAGGCACTTCCCTAAAAATTAGAGAATGTGTGTAATCACTTTAGTAGTATAACACAGAGTTTCCAATTATTCAACATATATTTAGTATTTTTTATATTATTTTCTCATCTTTAATATTATATCAATTTCTCTTACTCCCCTATTTAATTTTTTAGCTATTTCCTTATTAGTTAGTCCAATATTTTTTAGCTCAAATATTTTAGCTATCTCTTCATTTTCTTCTGTATATTTATCTTCTTTAAATAAATATTCTTCTTCCTTTGTTCTATATTGTTCATTATCATTTAAATTTTCAAATTTATTTTCTATTTTATCTATAGATGAGTTAACCAACATTTCAAATTCTTCCATTATTTTTATTGACATTTCTTCATGCTTTTTAATATCTAAATACATTTCTTCAATATACTTATATTTTTTATCCTTCCTTTTTTCTTCTCTCATAATATATGTAAAAGAAATTATAACTAATAATATTCCTATTAATAATAAAATTGTATAAACCATAGTCTACTCCTTACTATATCTTAATATCTATATTATGTCCTATGTAAGATTTTTTACCGTCTTTTTTTTATTCTTTCTTTTTTTAGAAGAATGGTCTTTATTATTCTTTTTTTTACTGTCTTTTATATTTATATTAGTCATCTCACTTTTGTTTGGATTTCCAACTCTATTCAAATCTTTTTTAATTTTATTTTGTTCATAAGTAAAATTTTGTTGGGTCTGAGTTTCACATTTCTTATTTTCAATATGTTTTAACTGAGATAATTCTTGTGACTTTGGCAACAAACTATTATAATCTATAGGTCTAATTGCCATTTTATATCACTCCTTTAATAAGGGCCAATTTTTATTTCACCTTCATCTTCATAAAATGTACAGTTACTCATTTCATCCCTTATAAACATAACACTATCTCCTATTACAATTTTTACCCCTGGATATATGATGCCTTCTACTTTAATTCGACCTCTAGATACATTGTTAATCTCATTTTTTATTAATTTAAGTTCTTTATTTGATTTGTCTAAATTTGTTTTTAAAGTTTTTTCAACCTTCTTTAACTTTACATACAACTTTTTTTTCTCTTCTGACTCATTAAACTTAAGTGCATTTTCTAATACGTTCAGTGATTTTTCAATTTTATTTAAATTTTTTCTAATTGTAAAAACTTCTTCTTCTAGTTTCTCATATTTAATCTTATTTTCAGGCTCTACTCCTACTTCTAAGACAGTCGAAGTTGCCATTCTTGACCCTATAGTTTTAGCTCTTATTTCTTTTCTTGCTCTACAAATACCACCTACAAGTAAACCTTTTTTTCCAATTGCATTTACAGTTCCATTACAAATTACCTCACTATGCATTATTGCTTCTGCTGTTAAATCTCTTCTACATGATATGAATGAATTTTCTATGAATTTAGCAACTACATTCCCCTTACTAGATATTTTTCCAATATTATATCCTTGTACCCCTTTTCTAATTAGAATATCTCCTAAACTTTCTATATTGGCTCCTTCTACTACACCAAAGATTTCAATATCACCTTCTGCTTTTAACTGAAAACCGTTTATAACATTCTCTTTTACCTTTACTGAGCCATTAAATTCTATATTGCCAGTAGAATTATCTACAGAAGAAATTTCCAATACGTTTGATACAGTTAACCTACCATTTACCAATTTAACTTGTCCTCTACCTGTAGAAACTAAGTATAAACCATTATCTGTTTTTTTTATGTTCTTCCCATATTTAAAGGAAGGGACTCTCCCTTTCTTATACGGAATATTTTCACCTGTAACACTTCGTCCATTTTTTCCTCCAAAAGGTAAAATTATTTCAGCTAATACATCCCCTTTATTTACATTATTAACTAAATCTAAATCCCTATAATCTACGGTTCCATCTTTTTTTAATTTTGGAATTACTTTTTTATTTTCATCAAAATAATATTTAATATATCCATCTTTCTCTTCTACAGGAGGGATGCCCTCTGCAATGCAAACCCTTTCATTATATATTTTATTATCTATAATATCCTTTATAATGCTGCTCTTTAATCCAAATTTAATTTTCTCTTTTACAATAGAAATTACTTCGTCATAATCAAAACTTAGATTCGTATCTTTACATATTAAAGTTATATACCCTTCTAAGCCATTCCTACTAATTTCTATAAATATATTTGATAATTTTTCTTTCATATCACATTCCACCATAATCACCCCGTTTAGTTAGCTTTAATTCCCTCTTTAAATAAAAAATTTTTAATCTCTAATATTGATTTACTATGTATTTGTGAAATTCTTGATTCAGATAATCCTAAAATATGACCAATTTCTTTATACGTCAATTCATCATAATAATATAGAGAAATTACTAATTGTTCTTTATCAGGTAAATGTTCTATAGCTTTCACTAGAATCTCTTTAACTTCTTTTTTCTCTATAATATCCTCTGGTCCATCTTCCTTACTTTTAACATAAATGCCCCCTTCATTTTTTCCTTTTAAAGTATCTTCTAAAGAAATTACATTAAATGTAGAAATATCTGATAGTAAATCTTCTATTTCATTTATACTCATATTCATATGTTTTGCTAACTCTTTATTAGTAGGAGAATGTCCTAATTTATTTTCTAATTCTAGCATTGCATTCTGTACATCTTTAGATTTTTTTCTTAAAGATCTTGGTATCCAATCAAGTTTTCTTATATTATCGATAATTGTCCCTTTAATTCTTATTTGGGCATAAGTTTCAAATTTAATATTTTTACTTAAATCAAATTTTTCTATACTATCTATAAGACCCAGTACTCCATATCCTATTAAATCTTCAAAATCAATTTTACTTCCGTAAAAATTATACATTCTTCCAGCAACAATCTTTACTAATGGAATGTACTCAACAATCAATTGCTCTTTTATTTTTTTATCATTAGTTTCCTTGTACTTTTTCCATAGTTCCTCAGTAGTCATAGATATACCTCCCACTAGGAAAAACTAGATATTTTTTATCCCATGCCCTATAGTTTTTACTAATAAAGAACCATCTTCTGCATTTAATTCTATAGTCCTTCCATAGTTTCCACCAGTATCTTCACTGACGATAGGTATTTTTAATTCCTTTAATTTTTCTTTAGTTGCTATTGTATTCCTTTCTCCGATCTTTAAAATATTACTTTTTGAATTAAATGAAAACATTTGAGAACCTCCTGCAATTTTAGCCACTAAAAAAAACCTATCAGCTCCAATTGAAATCATCTTCTCTAGCAATAGTTCGATTCCTGTATCGGCAAATTTTGCCTTATTGCTATTGTTTTTTATTTCCTTACTTGAAGGCAACATTATATGTGCTAATCCAGCAACTTTAGATCTTTTATCATATAGTGTAATCCCAACACAAGACCCTAAACCTAGTGTAGTTAATATTCCTGGAGCTTTTATAACTTTTAAATCTGCCATACCAACTTTTACCACTTCCATTTCAGCATACTCCTAAACTTTTTAATAGTTTTTTAAATGAATCTATCTCAGGTATCATAAATAAATTTCCAGTTACCTTTTTGTCTCCTTCTTGAAATTGAGTCTCAATAAAAAGAACATGATCTGCAATATATCCATATTGAATTGCAGGAACACTTAGTATAGCACCAGCCATATCTGTAGCTAAAGATGGAACAGATATGGTCAACTTAAGGCCAGTTAAAGCACTTAAAGAGTTTATATATGATGAAGCTAGAATATTACCTATTTCAGATAAAGCTGACATATCCATTTCGTCCAATTCCATAGAATTATTCTTCTTATTAAATAAAATATTAGTTAAATTTTTTCCAGACTCTAAACTTAAAACAAACATTATATTTCCTATTATTTCTCCACTCATTTCAAAGTAGATACCAACTACAGGGACCTCTTCTCCACCTAGTATTTTAGGAACATCCTTAAAATCTAGTATTTTAACTTGTGGCACAGCCATATCTACTTTTTTAGATATCATAGTTGCTAAAGCAGTAGCCGCATTTCCAGAACCAATATTTCCAAGTTCTTTTAAAACATCAATAGTAATATCATCTACATCAAATGCCATATTAACACCCCGTCTGCTCTATATCCAATAGCTTTTCTAAGTCTAAAATTATTATCAATCTTTTATCGTCTTTACCAATGCCTTTTATATAGTCATTAAACTTTTTTTCTCCTGTTGCTGATGGCTTGTCTATATTTTCATCATTAATTTCTAAAACTTCTGAAGATGAATCTACTATAAGCCCTACAACTATATCATTTGAAGATGTAATTATTATTCTTGAATTTTGATCACTAGGTTTAGATTCTAAGTTTAGTTTTTTTCTCAAATCTAAAATAGGTATAACTTCTCCTCGTAAATTAATCACTCCAACAACATATTCAGGGGCATTAGGAACACGAGTGCAACTTTGAAATTTTTCAATAGAAAGTACATTATCAATATTTAAACCATAGTCTTCATTGTCTAATTTAAATAAAACATATTTATTTTCTAGGTATTTATTTTCAGTTTCTAAAACCATATAGCTCCTCCTTTCTAAGGTTCTAAAATAATGAATTCACATCTAATATTAAAGAAATTTTTCCATTCCCTAATATAGTAGCTCCTGCCAAATACTTTATATTAGATAAAAATTTCCCTAAAGGCTTAATTACTATTTCCTGTTGACCTATTAAATCGTCTACAATTAAACCTGCCTGTTTATCACCTTTTCTAACAATTACCACTGTAAGCTCGTCCATATTTTTATCTTCTATTCCGACTAAACTATTCAATCTCACTATAGGCAATGTTTTGTCCCTATATAATATTATCTCTTGTCCTTGAACCTTTCTGATCTTTTCACTTTCTAAAATAGTTATCTCTGAAATTGAACTTAAAGGTATAGCATATATTTCTTCACCAAGCTTTACTAACAATCCTTGTATTATAGCCAAAGTTAATGGTATTCTTATAATAAATCTAGTTCCCTTTCCTTGAGATGTTTCAACTTCTATAGAACCATTTATAGATTCAATCTTACTTTTTACTACATCTAACCCTACTCCTCTACCCGAAACATCAGATACAATATCAGATGTACTAAATCCAGCTTTAAATAATAATTCAACAGATTCTTCTTTAGTCAAAATCTCTGCATCTTGCTCAGTTATTATTTCTTTTTCTATAGCTTTTTTCTTTACCTTTTCATGGTCAATACCTGCTCCATCATCTTCTACTTCAATAACTACATTATTTCCATCAGGATATGCTTTTAATTTTACAGTTCCCTCTTTATCTTTTCCAAGTTTTATTCTTTCATCAGGATGTTCTATTCCATGGTCTATAGAATTTCTTATAAGGTGTATCAAGGGATCTCCTATCTCATCAATAACAGTCCTATCAACCTCTGTTTCCTCGCCTGACATTTCTAAATTTATTTCTTTGTCTAACTCCTTAGATAAATCTCTAACCATTCTTGGAAATCTATTAAACACTCTTTCAATAGGCACCATCCTAACCTTCATTACTGCATCATGGAGGTTAGTAGTAATCCTTTCCAAGTACTCTATGGCTTCATTCATATCTTCTTTGCTAGTTGTACCACTCATATCCTCCATTCTAGTTTTTATTATTATCAATTCACTTACTAAATTCATTAGAGTGTCTAGTCTATCAATATCTACTCTAACCGTTTTGCCAACTCTGTTAGTTTTTGCCATATTATTGGAAGTACTTTTCCTATTTACATTGTTTTTATCAATGCTTTTTTTAGATTTTTCTTTTTTATTTACTTGTTTTTTAGTTAAATCCATTTCTACTGGGCCTATATTCACTTCATCTATTTCAGAAATTTTTTCTATTTCCTCTTTAATTTCCTCTTTTTTATGATCTGTAACAATAACTAAAGAAAATTCTAAATCAAATTTCTCATCTTCAATGTCTTCAACGCTAGGATATGAATATATTATTTCAGAAAAGCTTTCTATAGTATTAAAAATAATAAAAGCTCTAGCAGACTTTAACATACAATCTTCACTTAGCCTTATATATATTTTATATGAATCTAAACCTTTCTCCTTAGCTTGTTTAGCTGCATTAATAACATATTCATCATATTTTTCTGTTCCTTTAAACTCATTTTTTTCATTCGATTGTTCTTTATCACCATTAAGCAAATCTTTTAACTTTCCTATTAACTCTAAATGGTCATTTCCATCTTCTTTTCCATTTTCACTTACATAGTTTGCAGAAAACTCTAAAGAATCAAGACATTCAAATAATATATCTACAATCTCAGTATTTATTTTAATCTCATCACTTCTAATAGCTTGGAGTACATCCTCCATATCATGGGTCAGATTTGCCATATTAGTAAATCCCATAGTACCTGCCATTCCTTTTAAAGTATGAGATATTCTAAAAAGCTCATTTAATAAATCTTTATTATCTGTATCTTTTTCTAATTCTAATAATATATCATTCATGCTTTCCAAGTGTTCTTTAGATTCTTCTACAAAAATATCTAAATACTGATTAATATCTAAATCCACATACTACACCCCCACCCATTTAATAATCTCATCTTTAATCTTATCTAATGGCAAAATTAAGTCTATATTTCCTGTATTTATTGCAGACTTAGGCATACCAAATACTACACAACTTTCTTCACTCTCGGCAATAGTATGCCCATTACTTTTTTTTAATTGGCTAATTCCTTCTGCTCCATCTGAACCCATTCCAGTCAAAATTATACCTGTTTTTTTTATTCCATTAAGTTTTGAAACAGATTTTAATAACACATCTGCAGTAGGCCTTAAACCAGAAATAGGAGGACTTTTATCTAATTTAATAAAAAAATCCCTTTTATTTTGTTCTACGCTCATATGAAAATCTCCTGGAGCTATATAACAATATCCTCTTTTCAATTTCTCCCCATTTTCACCTTCTTTCACTTTTATTTGAGAAATCGAATTTAATCTATTGGCTAATGATCTAGTAAAACCAGCGGGCATATGTTGAACTACTACTATAGAAGCATTGATATTATAAGGTAATTTAGGAATAATCTCTTGTAATGCTTTAGGTCCTCCTGTAGAAGTACCAATTGCAACAATGCTATCATAGGGTTTATCAGTATAATCTGTCCTTTTTATTGTATTCTCTTTGACTTCTTCTATATTCCTATTATATACCCCAACTTTTTTTACTTTTGTTTTAGAAGCCATTTTAACTTTTTCAATTAATTGATTTTTTTCATCTTTATTACCAATACTAAAAACATTTCTTGGTTTTGTTATGAAATCAACTGCTCCAATTTCTAAAGCTTTAAGGGTTAAATCAGCACCTTTAACAGTTAAACTACTGAGCATCACTACAGGTATTTGGTGCTTTTCTACAATGCTTTTTAATGTGGATATACCATCCATGACAGGCATTTCAATGTCTAATGTTATTAAGTCTGGTTTAAGTCTTGGAATTTTCTCCAATGCCTCTTTACCATCTTTTGCAGTTCCTATAACTTTAATTTCTCTATCTTCTTCTAAAATATCTGTGATTATTTTCCTTATGAGAGCTGAGTCATCTACAATTAATACTTTTATCAACTATATCATCCCTTTTTCTCTTAATATCCTCTCTTCTTTGAATATAAACTTAACAATACTTTCTCTATTTTCTTTTTCAATGTCTAAAAATTTCACTCCTATTGAATATTCAAAATCTAAGTTATTAGTAAAATCTTCCACTCTAATAACTTCTGCATCTGTAATAATTAAAATATCATTTAATTTAAAAGAACATTCAATCCTGTCTCCTATAGAGTGCCTAAAATTACACATTAATTTCATCCCATTGCCGCTAATGTCTTTTGTTAAACATTTTTCTTCAATATTCTTTGTTTTATTACCTACCATAAACTTATAACATTTTTTAACTGGTAAATTTATATTAAATCTATAGAAATTTCTTTGTTGTGTCCTTTTAACTTTTCCTATTTTCTCAACGTTTAACGTATATACTCCTTTAGGAGTTCTGCTAACTACCTTAGCTTTAAAGTTGTATCTTCCTTTGTTTTCTCTTATGTATGCAATTTCAATTACTTCTCCTATATATAATGAAACTATAGCTCCCTTTTGAATGGGACCACTAATCATATATTTATTATCACCTAATATATCCAACACCTGGCTAGGATAACTAACTCTTTCATCACCTTGTTTTTTTAATATCTCTATTCTATCACCAACTTCAAAAGATTCATTGTCTACCTTCATTTATTTAAATCACCTTCTCCTAAGAAAAATTCTTTGAATCTTTGGGAAAAGCTTTTAGTTTTTAAAAACTTAGATTTTTCTGTGTCAATAAATTTTAAAGCAATATTATTAATTTTTTTAGAAACAGAGCTATTAGGTTTATCTAGTACAAAAGGTCTTTGCTTTTTAACAGCATTTGCAACAATGGAACTTTTATTTAAATAGTCTAAAAACTCAACATCCCTATTTAAAAATCTATTAGAAACTCCATTTAATTTATTGTAAACTTCTTCTGCCTCTTTTTTGCTTCCTGCCATATTTATAACTGTTTTTATATCTCCTATATACCCATAAAGAACTACAGTTTTTAAAAGAGCATATCCATCCATTAAAGATGTAGGATCTGGAGTAATTAATAAAACTAAATCATCTGCTAATAGTAGGAACTTAATTACATTTTCAGATATCCCCGCACCTGTATCCATTATTATAAAGTCAAAATAGTTTTCAAGCTTTTCTATTTCATTTATAAATCGATTTAAATTTTCACCATTTAGTAAATGAAATTCTGTAATTCCAGATCCTCCAGATATTATTTTGATTCCATCTGGCCCTTCAGTCATTATATCAAAAATACTTTTCCCCTGTAAAAATATATCTGAAATATTATATTCTAAACAAGTTCCAGTAATAAGATCTACATTGGCTAATCCCAAATCTCCATCCACTATAACCACTTTGTATCCCAATTTTCTTAAAGATATTGCTAAATTTACAGTGAAATTAGTTTTTCCTACTCCACCTTTTCCACTAGTTACTCCTATAAATTTAGCTTTTCTGGCTTTACTTTCATTTATGTTTTCCTTTTTAGAATATTTTCCCATAATTTTTCTTAGTTTTTCAGCTTGATCAGCCATATTAATTCTCCTCAATTAAATGTTCCACTACTTCTCTCACATTTACTTTTTCTATATCATCTGGTACATCCTGTCCTGTAGTAAAATATGATAGTGGATTATCTGTATAAAATTTTGCATTTAATATATTTCCATATCCATTTACTTCATCAAGTTTTGTGAATATAATTTTATAATCATCGATAAATTTATATTGATTTATAATTGACTTTAATGTAATAAAGTCTGTAGTTGCACTTAAAACTAAAAAGACTTCCTTATTATTTACACTATCTATTAATTTTTTAGTTTCCTTCATTTGAAACTCATCTTTATGGCTTCTGCCAGCAGTATCAACTAATATAATATCTTTATTCTTAAATTCAGCCACAGCTTTATACATTTCATCCGATTGATAGACAACTTTCACAGGCAACTCTAATATTTCACTATAAGTTTTTAATTGTTCTACTGCTGCTATTCTATAAGTATCCGTAGTAATAAGACCTATATCATAGTTTTTATTAATTATTAACCTTGCTGCTATTTTAGCTAAAGTAGTAGTTTTTCCCACGCCTGTTGGACCTATTAGGAATATAATCTTTGGAATATTTTCTATATCTATAGGCTCTACCCTCCCAATTGATTCTTTTAAATTGAATTCAATGATTTTTTTTACTTCTTTCTCAGTTTTTTCTTTAATATTTATTTGCTCATCTATTGTTTTTATTATACTAGTAGCAACTTTATAATTCACCCCATTATTTACTAGTATCCTTCTATATTTTTCTAAATTAACATTGAAAGCCTGTCCAGTATTATTGGATTTAAATGCCATATCCTCTACAAGATTTCTAAGTGCTCTTAACTCACTATTTATACCACTAATACTTTCTTCTCTTTTAATTTTATTGATTTTTTTGTGAGAATTATCTTTAGCTGCAATAATCTCAACTACAGGTTTTTTAAAAAAACCTAAAAATCCTTTCTGTCTTATTGTTCTAGTATTCAATATTACAGCCTCAGAACCTAGATCTTTTTTCAATTTGGCCAGAGCATCCTGGGTATCTTCCCCTATATATTTTTTTACTTCCATCTATAATTTCACCATCCCTAAAGATTGAACTTCTATAGAAGGTTCAATTTCATTATACGATAAAACAACTAAATCTCTAGTAATTTGTTCTGTCAATCTTTTAAAGTATAGCCTTACTATAGGGGCTGTTAATATAATTGGCTGTTCTCCAATAGAAGTCAAGCTTTGAACAGATTTCAAAGTATTATTAAGTATCTTTTGTGCAATATTAGGTTCTATAGATAGATAAGATCCCGTTTCATTTTTACTTATTGAATTCATAATAAGCTCTTCCACTCCGCTATCAAGGGTTATAACCTTAAGTTGGTTATTTTCTACATATTTATTTGTTATGTATCCAGACAATTTTTGTCTTACATATTCAGTTAACAAATCTATGTCTTTAGTTATAGAACCATAATCTGCTAATGTCTCTAAAATTGTCACCATATCTCTAATACTTATTTGTTCTCTGAGTAAATTAGAGAGTACTTTCTGAACATCACCAATAGATAAAATATTAGGAACCAATTCTTCCACAACTGCTGGATAGTCTTCCTTTACATTATCAATTAATAATTTCACATCTTGTCTACCTATTAATTCGTGGGCTCTTTCTTTAATTATCTCTGTTAAATGGGTAGCTATAACAGAAGGTGGATCAACAACAGTATATCCTAAAACTTCAGCTTTTTCTCTCTCTTTATCTACGATCCATTTAGCTGGCAAACCAAAAGCAGGTTCAACCGTATCAATTCCTTCTATTTCATCTTCTACCATTCCAGGATTCATAGCTAGATAATGATCAAATAAAACTTCCCCTTTAGAAACTTCAACACCCTTTATTTTTATTATATATTCATTTGGATTAAGTTGAATATTATCCCTAAGTCTTACTATAGGAACTACTAATCCTAACTCCATAGCTATCTGTCTTCTAATCATAACTATTCTATCTAAAAGGTCACCTCCTTGGTTTGCATCTGCAAGAGGTATTAACCCATATCCAAATTCTAATTCTATATCATCCACTCTCAATAAGGACATAACATTTTCAGGTTTTCTCAGCTCTTCAGCTTCAGTTTCTTCTACTGGCTCCTCTTCTCTAACTTCTTTAATTTCTTTTCTCATAGTATATCCTAAAAATACAAACAAAGATGCTAATATTATATATACAATAGTTGGTAAGGGAGTAAATATACCTAAAAGCGCAAGTACACCTGCTATAACAAACATTAATTTTGGATCATTACCAAATAACTGCTTAATTAAATCTTGTCCTAAATTAGATTCAGAAGCCGCCCTAGTAACTACTAATCCTGTTGATGTAGATATAAGAAGTGCTGGTATCTGACTTACAAGTCCATCACCTACAGTTAATAATGTATATTTAGATAATGCCTCATTAAAAGGCATTCCCTTTGAAACCATGCCTATAATAAATCCAGCTCCAATATTAATAAAAGTTATAATCAGCCCTGCAATTGCATCTCCCTTTACAAATTTACTAGAACCATCCATAGCACCATAAAAATCTGCATATCTTTGTATATCTTTTCTTCTATCTCTTGCTTCTTCCTCAGTTATAAGTCCAGAATTTAAATCTGCATCAATGGCCATTTGTTTTCCTGGCATAGCATCTAATGTAAATCTAGCTGCTACCTCTGATACCCTTTCCGAACCTTTAGTAATAACTACAAACTGAACTATAACTATAATTAAAAACACAATAAATCCTACTACTACATCTCCTTGTATAACAAACTGTCCAAAAGCTTCGATTACCCTTCCCGCATCTCCATCTTTTAAAATACTCCTGGTCGTAGAAATATTAAGAGCTAATCTATAAACTGTAGATATTAGCAATAAAGATGGAAAAACAGAAATTTCCAATACATCTTTTGTATACATGGAGATTAATAACAATAGCAATGATAGTGAAATATTTAAACTTAAAAGTATATCTAATATCCATGTAGGAACTGGTATTATAATTATAATAACTATTGCAATTATTCCTATAGCTACAACAAGATCACCAAATTTCATTCTAATTGTCCCCCTAAAACTTATCTTTTAAACTATATACATAGGCTAATACTTCTGCCACTGTTTCATATAACTCTTCAGGTATAATATCTCCAACATCTACTGTTTCATAAATAGCTCTAGCTAATGGTTTGTTTTCTACAATAGGAATAGAATTTTCTTTCCCTGTTTTTTTTATATTTTCTGCTATTATATCTACACCTTTAGCTACTACAATTGGAGCAAAATTTAATTCTTGATCATATTTTAAAGCAACTGCAATATGAGTAGGATTAGTAACAATTACATCTGCTTTTGGAACTTCTTGCATCATCCTATTAAAAGCCATTTTTCTTTGTTTCTCTTTAATTTTAGACTTTACCAAGGGATCTCCTTCTGTTTGTTTAAACTCTTCTTTTAATTCTTCTTTACTCATCATTAGATTTTTTTCATAGTCCCACCATTGATAGAAATAATCTAATGCGGAAACAACCAATAACACTCCTAAAATTCTTATACCAAATTGAAAAGATAGATTTGAAAAGTTTTTTAATATTTGAATAGGAGCCATACTAGGTAAATTCACTAAAATTCCAATTCTCTTTTTAATAAAAGAATAGGCTACATATCCTATTAAAAGTATTTTTATTATAGACTTTCCTAACTCAACAAATGCTTTTTTGGAAAAAATTCTTTTAAACCCTTCAATAGGATTAATCCTACTGAATTTAGGCTCTAAAGGTTTTGTTGTAAATAAAAATCCTACTTGTAAATAATTAATTATTAAACTTGCAAAATAAGTTGTTATTAATATAGGAGAAGAAACTTTCAAAAAAACTGCTATTATAGACAAAAACTTAATTCTAATATTGTCCTGGGTAAATATATCGTCTAAATTTTGAAAAGAAGAAAATAAATATTTCATTAGTTCAATTAAATTTTTTAATATAAATTTACCAAGTATGTTAAAAGCTAGAAAAGAAATAAGTAATATAAACACAGAACTTATTTCTTTACTTTGAAATACTTGTCCTTCTTCTCTAGCTTCTCTACGTTTTTTAGGCGTAGCTTTTTCAGTTTTTTCTCCTTCTGCAAAAAGTTGTAACTGTATTTTAAACTCCATATAGATCATTCCTTAACTAAGGGCTTTTTAAAAAATTATATATTTCTTTAAGCATATCTTTAAATACATACCCTGTAAGCACATTAAATATAGGTATTGTAGCAGCTATAACAAGCATTCCTACTATGATCTTTAAAGGCATTCCTACAACAAATACATTCATTTGAGGAATAGTTCTGGACAAAACACCTAAAAGTATATCCATAAGAAGTATTGTGATAACTATTGGGCTTGCTATTTTAAATCCTAAGCTAAAAGTTTTTGCTAAAATATTTACCAATTGTTTCACAGTAGCTTCACTTATTACAAGTTCACCTATAGGAATATACTCATAACTATCTATTAAAGCCTTTATAGCAAGATGATGTCCATTAGTTAGTAAAAATAATAAAAAAGCTAATATATAGTAGAAATTTCCCATAACCGGTATTTGTACCTTGTTTTGAGGATCAATTACATTTACCATTCCAAATCCAATTTCCATATCGACTATTTGGCCTAAAATATAAAAAACACTAAAAAAAGCATAACTTATATAACCGATTATTATACCTACCATTAACTCCTTAATAATAAGTAATGTGAAGCTTCCATCTAGTTCTCCTACAGACCCTACTTTAAAATTTGAAGTTAACAACAAAGAAAATATAAAAGAAAAACTTAACTTTAACTTATTTGGCACATTTTGAGAACTAAAGAGTGGTGAAAAAAGAAATATACCTGAAACTCTGACGAAAACTAACAAAAATAATTCATACCTGCCAGTTAAAATATTCAAAATATCATTCATTTTATACACCTATTCTACTTTATATATAAGTTAACATTAGTTAATAATTTTGTAGTAAATTCTGTTACTACTTTCAAAATCCAAGGGCCAAATATTATTATAGATAATAGCACAGCAATTATTTTAGGCACAAAAGCTAAAGTAGCTTCTTGTATCTGGGTAACAGCCTGAAAAATACTAACTACTAAGCCTACAATTAAACTAAACCCTAACATAGGTGCTGAAACTATCAAAATAGTCCTTATGGCTTCTTGTGCTATCTTTAATACATCTGATTCATTCATTCAAAATCACCTCAACTATTTAAAACCAATGACAAGGGATTTGGCAATTAAATTCCATCCATCAACTAAAATAAATAAAAGTATTTTAAATGGCAATGAAATAATAACTGGTGGTAACATCATCATTCCCATAGACATTAATGTACTTGAAACTACCATGTCGATTACCAAAAAAGGTATATATATTATAAATCCAATTTGAAATGCTGTCTTCAACTCACTTATTATAAAAGCTGGAATAAGTACTCTACTAGGTATCTGATTTAGTTTGTCCACATTTTTTAACTCTGCCATCTCCATAAATAATTTTATGTCATTTCCTCTAGTTTGTTTAAACATAAATTCTCTTATAGGCTCCATAGTATTTTCATATGCTACTTCTTGATCAATTTCTTCTTTAAGAAATGGCTGTATAGCTTCAGAATTAATCTGACTTCCAATTGGAGCCATTATAAAAAATGTTAGGAATAGTGCTAATCCAATTAGTACCTGATTAGGTGGTGTTTGTTGAAGTCCTAAAGCATTCCTTATAAAAGACAATACTATTATAATTCTAGTAAAACTAGTCATCATTATAAGTATAGATGGTGCCAGTGTAAGCACTGTAAGTAATATTAATATTTGTATAGATTTAACATAATCTTGTGGTCCTTCTAGATTAAAAGTTTTTCCAAAAAGAGAATCTTCAGGTTGTGCATAGGTTGTGCTAGAAAAAAACAACATACATACTAATAGGATGATTAAAAGTTTAATCGTCTTCTTCATTTTTATCTTCATCCCTATCTATTTTTCTATTAACTAATTTAAACTTGTCAAGTATTTTTTTAAATTCATTTTCCAAGCCAACATTGTCATTATCTACTTTTATATTATCATATAAATCTTTATCTAGAGCTTTAGCTTCTTTAACTTTAGAATAAAAGGATTGCATCTCCATTTTATCTATAAGAATTGTGTCGTTGTTATTTATAGATAAAATATATATAAAATTTGCTACTTTAGCTATAACTATCCTATTATTAGATCCTATATTAACTGAATCAATAATTTCTACATATTTACTTTTAAAAAATGGCTTAGATCTTTTAGCCAAAAATTTTGTTCCATAAAAAGTAGCAAATAATACTAATATAAATATAACAACATAGATTATAGTTTTGAAAAACAATTGTACGTAATTAAAGCTTCTCTCGCTATAAGACGCTGCCAAAACTATCTCTGGTAAAAAAAAAGTTAAAAACATTATAAAAGTTTTTCTATTCATTTTAACCTAGTACCTTTTTTACAGCCTCAATAACCCTATCTGCTTGGAAAGGCTTAACTATAAAGTCTTTAGCTCCTGCCTGTATAGCTTCTATAACCATAGCTTGCTGTCCCATAGCAGAACACATTACTATCTTTGCATCTGAATCAATTTTTTTAATTTCTTTAACAGCTTGAATTCCATCCATTTCTGGCATAGTAATATCCATAATCACTAAGTCTGGTTTTAATTCTTCATATTTTTCTACTGCTTTCAATCCATTTTCTCCTTCTCCTACTACTTCAAAACCATTTTTAGTCAAGATATCTTTTATCATCATTCTCATAAATGAAGCGTCATCTACTATTAATATTTTTTTAGACATTTAAATTCCTCCTTATCTACTCTGCTTTTTTATTAACTATTTTTATAAGAATTTACAATCTCAGTTATTCTAATTCCAAAATTATCGTCTATTACTACTACCTCACCCCTAGCTATAGACTTTCCATTTGCATAAATATTTAAAGGTTCTCCTACAAGTTTATCTAATTCAATTATTGTTCCAGGCCCATATTCTAATATTTCATCAATTTTTTTAGTAGTTCTACCTAATTCAGCCGTTATTTCTACAGGAATTTCTGCTACTAAGTCTATCGATTCATTATAACTTGTATTAGATTTCTCATTAAAGGTTTCAAAAACAGGTTTTTTTACAACTACTGCTTCTTCTTTTGTATCATTATCAATTATTTTTCCAGTTGTATTTTCTTCCTTTCCTTTTAATGAAATTGTCTTAGGAGGTTCTTCATTTATTTCAAAGTCCCTATCTATTTCGTATGCCTCTTGAGTAATTGAAGTTTCATCTTCATTTCCTAATAAAATATTTACTATTTCTTTTGCAAAATCTATAGGCACAAGTTGCATTATCTCACTATCTATTACATCACCAACTACCATTCTAAAAGATATTTTGACTAATGGTTGATCACCTTTTAAAATATCAATTCTTTCTTTCCCTTCATTAAAAGTTATTTCATAAGATTTAGGTGGTTCTATATCAATTTTCCTAAAAAACATTTCTGATAGAGAAGTGGAAGCAGAACCCATCATTTGATTCATAACTTCACTTACAGCACTTAAATCTAGCTCTGTCAGTTCTCTTTCTAAATCAATCTCATCTTTTCCCATCATTATATCTGTAATTATCTTTACATCATCTACCTTAAGTATTAATATATTTGCTCCTTCTAATCCTTCTTTATAAGTAACATCTATAGCAACAAAAGGTATTTGATATGCATCTGCTAATTTGTCAATAGTTGTTATGGTTACCTTTGGTGTCGTAATAGTAACTTTTTGATTTAATAGTGTAGATAAAGTAGTAGCGGCAGTTCCCATGCTAATATTTCCGATTTCACCAAGTGCATCTTTTTCCATATCTCCAATTTCTTCAGAAATTTCTTCTTCCTTATCTGGACCTTTAAGCAAAGCATCTATTTCTTCTTGAGAAAGCATATCATTATTCATTGTTATTTTCACCATCCTTTACTACCTTGACTATTTTTACTGCCATTTTATTGTTGGAAACTCCAGGAGTTCCTAAAAACTTTACCTTAGAGCCTATCTTCATCTTTATCAGATTATCATTATCATCCAATCTAATAACATCTCCAGATTGTAAATTTAATATATCTTTTACATTAATGGTACTAGAACCTAATTCAGCCCTTATAGGAACCAATGTTTGTAGTATTCTTTTTCTCATGATTTTCATATCTTCCTCAGATATATCTTTTTTAGCATTAGAAAACCAAAACTTTGTACTTAATTTATCTAATATAGGTTCCAAAACTATGTAGGGAATACATACATTGAACATACCTTCTACTGAACCTATAGATATGTTTAAAGTAATTAACGCTACTGTTTCATTAGGTGGAACTATTTGAGCAAATTGAGAATTTACTTCAATTTTTTCTAAAGAAGGTTTTAATTCAATTACATTTTCCCATGCCTCTTTTATTAAATCCATGATTTTGATCATCATTTTCTGAAGAAGGGAAATTTCTATTTCAGTAAACCCTCTTATCTCATCTGTTTCTTCTCCATCTCCTCCCAACAACCTATCTATAATAGTAAATACTGTATTGGTAGATATATCTATTAATACTTGTCCATTTAAAGGTTCAAAATTAATTATACTTAAAAATGCTGGATTAGAGATAGCATTGCTAAATTCACTATATGCATATTGATCCACCGTCAAAATTGATATTTTAACTGGGGCCCTTAAATATCCAGATAAAAAAGTTTGGAGAAGTCTTGCAAAATTTTCGTGAATAATTTCCAAAGTCCTCAATTGATCTTTAGCAATCTTTTGTGGATTTCTAAAATCATATTTTTTAACTTTATTAGAAATTTCCTCTTCTTGTATTTCTTCTACATCAACCTCACCAGAGTTTACTGCTTGAAGTAGGGCATCTATTTCACTTTGTGATAGTACTTCAGCCAATTGCATATACCTCCCCTACTGTATTATTAAATCGTTGAAAAACACATTTGTGATACTTTCATTATTAAATAACTTTATTAAGTTTTCTTTTATTTCATTTTGTAAAGCTATTTGGCCTTCTTTTCCCTGAAGCTCATTTTCTTCCTTACTTCTAATAATCTTATTTATTTCATTTCTCATTAAAAATTGTTTCCCTTCTAATTCTTCATAAGTGTTTTTGTTGTTAATCTCTATAGTTGCTTTTATTTTTACGATTTTTTTACTATCTTTTATATTGCAATACATTTCTTCTAAAGTTATATAATTTTTTTCCGCGTCTTTGTTTTTATTTTTATCTCCATTGTTTTTATAACTGGAAAATCCTAAAGCAAAGCCAGCAATAGCAAATAATAATAGTACAACAATAACAACTATAAGTATTATTTTTTTAGTATCCATTTTTTCACCTCATTACGATTTTATATTATGTTTTATGGCTCCCATTTTTCATAAGATGATTTTAGTATAACTATATCTACTCTTCTATTTTTAGCTTTATTTTCCTTCGTGTCATTTGGAGCTACTGATCTATAATAGCTATAACCTGAAGAAGATATTCTATCTCCATTTACCCCTTCATCTTCTACTAAGTATCTTAATACATTTGTAGCTCTAGTGGACGATAGTTCCCAATTAGTAGGATATGTAGTAGAATGTATAATAGGGTCAGAGTCTGTATGACCTTCTACCTTTATATGTTTTTCTTTAAACTCTTCTCTATTTAACAATTCAGCCATATAATGAAGTATTTGTTTTGACTCCGATTTTATCTCAGCCTTCCCTGAATCAAAAAAAACACTGTCCATAAATCTTATGACTAATCCTCTTTCTTCAATTGTCAGTGTAATCTCTTCTTTTAATCCAATGCTTTTCGCATATTCTTCAATAACATCTTTAAGCTTTTCCAGCTCCTCTTCATCTATATTAGTGTTCATATCTCCTTCTAATTTCTCTGGAATATCCATAGCTGAACCACTTTCTAAAACCCCTGAACCCCCTTGAAAAGAACTCATAATAGTCCTAAATTTTTGAGCATCAATCTCTGAAAAAGAAAATAATAGTACAAAAAAACAAAGCAGTAGGGTAACCATATCACTATAAGTAGTTAGCCAATCTTGAGTAGACTTTTTATCTTCTTTTTTCCTTTTTCTCATTATGCTTCCTCACTTTCAAGTTGACTTTTATAGTCATCCCTAAGTTCTGGGGGAACAAATGTCTTTAATTTTTCTTCAATAATTCTTGGATTCTCACCAGCCTGTATAGATAAAAGCCCTTCAACCATTAATTCTTTTACTAATATTTCTCTTTTGCTTCTAATTTTCAATTTATTTGCCATAGGTAAAAAAACAACATTGGCAAAAAATGAACCATAGAAAGTTGTGACTAAAGCTACAGACATACTTGGACCAATATTAGATGGATCATCAAGTTTCTGTAACATATTTATAAGTCCTATTAGAGTACCTAGCATACCATAAGCTGGAGCAAAGGAACCCATAGTCTCAAATATACTTTGTCCCTCTGTATGTCTCTCTTCAAGAAAGACAAGTTCTGTTTCAAGTATATTCCTTACTAATTCAGGATCAGTTCCATCCACTATTAACATTATTCCTTTTTTTAAAAATTCATCATCAACCTTTTCTCCAAACTCTTCTAAAGACAACAATCCTTCTTTTCTAGCTACATTAGCTAATTGAATTATCTCCACTATAACATTATCTGGAGAAATTTCTTTCTGCAAAAAAGCATTTTTTACCACCTTAGAAGTTCCTAAAAAACTCTTTATAGGGTAACTTATAAGGGTAGAAGCTAAGGTTCCACCAAGAACTATTAAAATAGACGGAATATCTATAAAAGAACCTATCTCTCCAGATATAAAAATCCCCCATATTATAAATATAAAACCGCTTATTAATCCAACGACAGTTGCTATATCCAACAGTTACACCTCTTTCCCTATTCTTATCATTTTATATATTTTATTGTTTTTGTTTTAAAATCTATAACTTTCTCTATAATATCATCTACAGATTCTTTCACAACTACCTTTCTACCTGTAGTCAGTGTAATAACCGTATCAGGAGTTTCCTCTATGAATTCTATTAGATCACTATTTATAACAAATTCTTTTTCATTTAATCTTTTAACTTTTATCATAAAATCTCCACCTTGTACAATATAGTTATAATCAAATTACAGTTTTCCACTGTAATAATTATCAATTTCTTAGATACTAATATAGTCTTCTTTTCTAATCATTAAATACATTTCTTTGGCTTCTTATCTTAGCCATAAGCCTAGTTTAATTTGGCCTGAACCATGACAATATTGTATAATTAATTTATGGATTTGGAGGTTGATGAAACTCCTCCTAGGACGCCTTTAGGCGACTACCTGTAAAAAAGAGTATCTATCCATTCTCATAAGATTACATTATTTGGCTGGTTGAGGCCAGTTAACACTGGTTCCTCGTGTCACATGCAAGGTTGTGTACTTATTTGAGAAGGAATGG
>NZ_VULR01000040.1 GCF_009696605.1 Anaerosalibacter bizertensis
TATTTATTTTCCATACTTGTATCGTATCACATTTTGTGTACGTTGCCAAATTATACATACACATAGTTTTATATTTGGGCTATCCATCCCACACCTAAAGAAGTGGGCTTTTCGCCCCTTGCTGTAATATTTCTTCTATTATATACCCAATAGTAATATGAAAAATATATCAAAAAACACCTCAAATAGAGATGTTTTTTGTTGCATATTATTTTATCTTCTGTGTATTTGATTCTTTTTTGAAAATCCCTGTAAGCATAAGAGCTATAGCTCCATCTCCAGTAATATTGCAAGCAGTACCAAAACTATCTTGTAATGCAAATATAGTAAGCATTAAAGCAACACCAGAATCATCAAATCCTAATATACCAGTAATAAGTCCTAAAGATGCCATAACTGTTCCTCCAGGCACTCCTGGCGCTCCTATTGCAAATACACCAAGTAATATAATAAAAGTTATCATTGAAGAAAATGGAGGAAGCTCTCCATATAAAATTTTGGATACTGTCATTACAAAGAAAACTTCCGTAAGCACAGAACCACAAAGGTGAATAGTAGAACCTATAGGAATAGCAAAATCTACTATCTCTTTATCTAGAACTTCCGATTTCCTAGCAGAACTCAAAGCTACTGGTAATGTAGCCGTACTAGACATAGTTCCTACAGCAGTCAAATATGCTGGTCCATAATGCTTAGCTACTTTCCAAGGATTTTCTTTGGATATTAAGCCTGCTATTCCATAAAGTAGTGCCAACCATATAAAATGACCTATTATTACAAGTATTATTACTTCAATAAATATAGGTAATTGCTTAGTTATACTCCCTTCATAAGCTAACCCTGCAAAAGTAGTAGCTATAAATATAGGTAGTATAGGAATAACCATCTTTTTCACAATCTCTAACATTATATTTTGAAATTCTTTAAGCAACCCATTAACTTTTTCAGATTTTGTCCAAATAACAGCAAGCCCTATAATTATGGAAAAAATTAGTGCAGACATAACCGACATCAATGGTGGTATTTCTAATTTAAATACTATTTCAGGTAATTCTTTTAGATTATCTACATTTGTTGCTATATTTAAATTTGGAATTATAGCATACCCTGCCAGTGCAGAAAATAATGCTGCACATACTGAAGACAAATAAGCTATTAAAAGGGTAGTCCCTAACATTTTACTTGCATTAGATTGCAAACTTGTTATGGAAGGAGCTATAAAACCAATTATGATTAAAGGCACACAGAAAAATATAAACTGTCCTAATATATACTTTATTGTTATTATGCCTTTAATAAATGTTTCATTTGATACAAGGCCTATAATAATTCCTAAAAAAACTCCTAAAAGAAGCTTAACAATGAGATTATCTCTTAGTTTTGACATTGAGCACACTCCTTTCATTTTTTTAATTACTTAAATGTTTTTATATATTTACCCATTTAAGTATACCATATACTCTAAATACATACTATTACTTTTTTAGAGTTTCCCCAAAATTTAATTATAAAATAGCCGTAGGCTAATTATAGAAACGCATTAGCTATTAATAGCTGTTGTGATCCCTTATTTCTAAATATAGGTTTTATGAAATTTTTAATACCAGTTT
>NZ_VULR01000042.1 GCF_009696605.1 Anaerosalibacter bizertensis
TTAGAGTTTCCCCAAAATTTAATTATAAAATAGCCGTAGGCTAATTATAGAAACGCATTAGCTATTAATAGCTGTTGTGATCCCTTATTTCTAAATATAGGTTTTATGAAATTTTTAATACCAGTTTTTGTTTTTTGTAATATTGTATAAATACCATCTGATAATGCATAATAATTAAATTTTGGTATATCATAAATTCTTTTGGAGATTTTAAGAATAAACATTACTAGGATACTTTCTTTTCTTTTTTGAGAAAGCATTCCAATAAAACCAATAGTTATTGATAGCAATAAATTAATTGTGCTAATACTATTTAATGACCTTACTCTAATATTTTCAAAATCAAATTGTTGTTTTTTAAATCTAAAATACTCTTCAATTTTCCATCTTTTTAAGTAAACTTTTAAGATGGCAATAGATAGCCTTTTATCTGTAGGATTTAGATTAGTAATAAGCATCATAGGAATTTTTCCAAAACCTCTTATTATAACAAGAGTAAGTTTTTTATCAGGCATAGCGGGTAAAGCTATAGGTATATGACTAAACTTACATTTTTTAGCTTTACCTGCTTTGTTTTTAACAGTAGTAACATATTTACCTTTATATTTATTAGCCAATTTAAATATATTAATAACTTTGCCATTATAAATAACGTCTCTATTTCTTTTGGCTCTAATTACAAATTTTTCATTATTATTAGTGAAATATTCATAAAATTGATTATTGTCATAGCCTCTATCGAGGGCTTTAATGCCTACGTTTCCAAAATGAGCTCTAATGAATTCAAGAGATTTTAAGGTTTCTGTATTTTCACTTTTAAAATCTTTACAGACATTAGAGTAAATTTTAGAATATACTGATATAGGCATGTCATGTTTATTAGTTAATGCAGCAATTTCTAAAATATTATAACCATTAACATTAGTTTCTCCAGTACTTCCATCACGCACAGTACCCATATCTTCTAATACTTTGCTATTAGGTTTAGTGATTTCAGAACCATCTATACAAAAAATTGTATTATCATTAATAAGTGATTGTATTGTATTAATGTAGTTTTCAACGAGTTGATCAGTTTCATTAAAACTTGAAAGATTTCTTGAAAGCCTTTCTATAGTCTTTTTTAATAAAATATCTTCTTTTAAAGCTCTAGCTATGTTACTTAGTAATATAGAATTACTTTCCAAAAAACCGTACATCATTTGAAACATAAATTTATATTTTGGTCTAGATATATTTTTAGATATTTTTTTTGAAAAAGTTGATAATTTCCTTTTAATTTGATATGAAAGTTTGATATAATTAATCATAAGTAAAGTAGCTCCTTTTCATTTTGATTTTGGTTCTTAACAAACTCATTATATCAAAATAAAGGGCTATTTTACTTATTTTTATGCAAAAACTTAAATCTGTGGATAGATATATAATTGGCAATTACCTTATCCACAAGGACTAATTTTAAATTTCCTAAAAAAATGGGGAAACTCTAA
>NZ_VULR01000043.1 GCF_009696605.1 Anaerosalibacter bizertensis
TGACATGTCAACACTTTTTTGGACAGTTTTTTACCGAACAATATATTTAAACTTTCTTGAATTTATTTGCAAGTCTAAGATTATTTATTTAATCCCGTCAAGGGTAAATAAACTCGCTATCGCTCGCCCTTGACAAGATTAAAAAATAATCTTTTTAAAAGATGCAAATTCAAGGGAAATTTATTCACTTTTTATGCAGACTTCCTTTCTTTATATTCTTTTGGTGTTAAATAATCTAGTGAACCATGTATTCTATGGTTGTTATACCAGTTAATATAATCCATTAATTCTAGCTTTAATTCTTCTAAATTCTTAAATTCTTTCCCTTTGATACATTCAGTTTTTAACACGTTATTGAAGCTTTCTACTGGTGCGTTGTCATAGGGGCTTCCCTTGGCACTTAAGGATCTTTTTATCCCAAAGGTTTCTATTACTTCTTCTATTAATTTATTCTTGAATTCATTTCCTCTATCTGTATGAAATATTTTTATTTCAGTTAAAGGGTAGCTACAGCTTAGGAATGCTTCATATACTAGTTCTGCATCCTTTTTATCTCCTGCAGAGTAGCCTATTACTTCCTTATTGTGTAAGTCTAGTAATGTACAGATATAGTTCCACTTATTTCCTACCCTAACATAGGTTAAATCGCTTACTACTACTTCTAGCTTTTCTCTATTTTTAAAGTCTCTATTTACTATATTTTCTATTTTTTCTTCGTTACATTTGCTTTTTTTAACT
This sequence comes from Anaerosalibacter bizertensis, assembly GCF_009696605.1. Classification (GTDB taxonomy): domain Bacteria; phylum Bacillota; class Clostridia; order Tissierellales; family Sporanaerobacteraceae; genus Anaerosalibacter; species Anaerosalibacter bizertensis. The sequence goes on from NZ_VULR01000043.1 coordinate 739, forward strand.
TTATATTGAGCCACTGTATAATTTGATATTAATGAGTATTTTTCCATGATTCTACCTATTTTTCTTCTAGAAACTTTTATCTTTTTCTTTTCCAATTCTTTTTTTATTTTTCTTGTTCCATAGTTATTTCTGCTTTTGCGAAAAATATCTATTATTTCATTTTCTAATTGTATTTCTTCTTTTGAAATCTTGTTACTTTCAGCTCTTTTATTTATATGATAATATACTAAGCTTCTCGGGACCTTAAGTAGTTTACACATTGCGTTAATACTGTATTTATCTCTATTAGATAATATAAGGTCTATTTTTTGCCTAGTATCAACGCTGCCTGCTTTAAAATATCATTTTCCATTTCTAATTGTTTTACCTTTTTTCTTAATTCTATTAATTCTTTTTCTTCTTCTGTCCTATTATCATCTATATTAAATGATCCTGAACCATTATATCTTTCTATCCACGTAGTAATAGTGGATTTTGCAATTCCATATTCTCTATTTAGATCTGCCAAAGATTTACCATTATTATATAGGCTAACTATTTGTTTTTTGAAATCTTCCGTATACCTTTTTGCCATTTTAATTCCTCCCAATTCTTTATATTTTATATTATATCATTGTTCGGAATTTAGTTGTCCTATTTAGTATAGCCTATCTA
>NZ_VULR01000044.1 GCF_009696605.1 Anaerosalibacter bizertensis
GGGGCTGTTTCATAACTGATTTATCAGTTATGAAATGCCTCTTTTTTTATGTTCAAGTTAACAACTGAAGTACCTAAGTTTCTATAAATTCAAATATATTTTTCTTAGTCTAATTTTAGGTATAGCAAAGAAAACTTAGATATTTCTAAGTTACATTTTATTTATGGTATTTTTTATAATTAAATTGTCTCTTTATATTTTATGAAACCCAGTTTATTAGATTTCATTTTATTGCTTAATTTCTTTATATTTATGGCAAAACTCAATAATTTCATTTCTGCAACAATTTTTTCCATGCTCCTATGTCTAAATCTTAAATATCTCATTCCCGATTTTATATATGAAAATATTCCTTCAGCTTGAATTGAACGATTAAGTCTTTCTATAATTCCTTCTTTTGTAGTTATATTTTGTTCTGATTCTTTTCTTAAATTTTCAAATCGTTCTGCCACATATATTCGTTTCAATCCAGATTTATTTTTAAATTTAATACAATCATGAGAATATCTGCAATTTAAACAATCTTTACATAAATAAACTCTAGATTCACTTTTGAATCCATATTTATTTTTTCTATATATGATTTTTTCAAAGTTGAGCTTTTTATTATTATGACAAATGTAGTAATCACCAGCTTTACAGTAAGTCATATTCTCCTTTTTAGATATATCTTTTTTATATTTTCTTGTTTTCTTTAATTCATAATTCGATGGTTTTATGAAAGCTTCTATTTGATTTTGTTTTAAGTACAGATAATTTTCCTCACTCTCATAGCCTGAATCGGCTACAACCCTATCTATTTTTATACCATATTTTTGCAATAAATTATTAACAAAAGTGGGTAAAGTCCTCATATCTGCTGGATTACTAAATCCTTCTATATCTACAACATATCCCCCATTTGTTGCACATTGAATATTATATGCAGGTTTTAATTGTCCATTTTTCATATGATCATCTTTTAATCTCATAAAAGTAGCATCATGATCCGTTTTAGAATAACTATTTCTTTCTCCCATTATTTCTAAATGTTTTTCATATGTATCAAGCTTATTAAGCCACTCTTCAAACAATTCATATCTTTTTTGTTCTTCTGTTTTTCTTTTCCCTTGACCATAAACAAATACTATATCTTTTGATTTACAAATATTTCTTACATTATTAAATTCCTTTAAAACAAGCTTTTTAAGATCGCCTTTTGATAATTCATCATTAATATTAAAATACTCCGAAATCTTTTCTATT
>NZ_VULR01000045.1 GCF_009696605.1 Anaerosalibacter bizertensis
TTTCAGTAACTACTTCAAAATTGTAATCCTTAAAAGTAACAGCCATTTATTCCACCTCCACCTTAAAATCTTCTGGTTTTTCTTCTATACTTAATCCATCAATTTCAACTATTTCACCTGTATTTTTATTTATTATATTTCCGTCACTTATTATTAAATTATTCTTAAATCCGGCCCAATCAAAATCTTTTTTAATTTTTACATACTCTTGCATGTTCTCATATTTATCTGCTACTTCCGATAACTTTTTCTTATTATATTTAAATATAGCTTGTGGTTTTTTTAATTTTAATTCCCCGCTTGGTAGCTTATATTTCTTCAATGTCTTAGTATCTTGAGTTTCAACTGTTTCAAAATACTCTCTTAGCTTTGATTCAAAGAAACCTATTTCTCTATCTGCTTTTTCTTTTTCTTTCTTCAGTAATTCTTGTATTTGCTGTATTTTAGCTTTTGATACTGCTTCTAATCTGTTGTATTCTGCCTTGCTTTCTCTTATTTTATCTAAGCACCAGTCAGCTGCTAGATCGTCCTTAACCTTCCAAACATCTTTTTCTTCTTCATCTATGCTTAAAAATCTATCTGCAATACTAATCATATTTTCCATTTATTCTTCCTCCTTACTCAAATTAAACACTTGCAACTTCTTATTTATCTCAACTGCCAGCAACTTTGCCCCGCACTGGCAGTTATATAATTCATGTTTCTTTATCTTTCCTATTTCTTTATAGCAGCTAGGACATTTCATATTACCTTAGCCTCACAAGCTTCTTTTATTTGTGATTCTACTATATTCTTAAAGGCTTTATATTCTCGTTCAGGATTAGCTCTTACATTCTCTTTTAATGTCCTAACAAACTCTTGAGCCTCTATAACTGCTGTCCTCATACTATTTTCATCTATGTTATACATTTCGTTAAATATTAAAGTTAAAGCCTGTATAGGAGCGATTGTTATTTCATCTTCTACTATTACTACATTATCTTCATGGCCTTGTTTGATTGCCTGCCTATATGTCTGCTCTGTGATTATTTCCCATTCTTTCATGCCTTCATTTTTATTCGTATAAGCCTTAAGTTTTAAATAAAATATTTGACCTTCTATTAAAAATTGATAGTATCTAGACCACTTTAATTTAAAACTTCTATGTCTACGCATTGTTTAAATCCCTCCGGATATGTTATAATAA
>NZ_VULR01000046.1 GCF_009696605.1 Anaerosalibacter bizertensis
ATTCATTGTGGTTTGATTATTTTAATATTAAAGATAGAGAATGTATAAATAAACTTATGAAACAAACAGATTTATCTTTTACTGTAGTCAATGAAAACAATGAAAGTGTTACTAATTTTAAAATACCAAATAGCCTTATATTTAAAATTGCTCAATTTTATAAGGAAGGTTCAAAAGAATATAACTCAAATATATTTGAAAATTTAGTTAGTGCAATAATTAATGAATACGAAAATGATTTATCAAAACTTTGGGATGACTCGACATATACATATATAGATATGTAATAAAATAAATCCTGCTTATGCAGGACATGCATGATTTGAAAATTTTAATTAATACGTAATGGTAAAGTAAAAACATATATACGTTATTATTTTAGTATGACTAATTGTATAATGAAATTGAACCAATAAAAAATCCATAGTGATTACCCGTGTTATAATTAAGTTGCGAAACCAAAATAACAAGGAGGATAATCACTATGAATTACCTAAATCATAACACAGAATCACGTAAAAATAAACACTTGAATTTCAAAGAGCGCATGACTATAGAAATACGCCTTGCAGACGGTTGCTCTGCATATAAAATTGCCAAAGAATTGCAAAGACCAATCAATACTATTATCAATGAAATCCGTCGTGGAACTACTACTCAAATCAAGCAAGGAAAACATGTTGAAATGTACCTTGCAGATACAGGTGAAGCAGTCTATACAAAGAATCGTCGTAACTCTTGTCGCACATTCAAACACCTACAATGTGATGAGTTTATTAAAGTATACTGTAAATCAAATTAAGACTAACTCATGGTCTCCAGACGCATGTGTCGGAAGTGCTCTATCAACAGGTAAATTCAAGCGTTCAGAGATAGTATGTACTAAGACGTTATATAACTATATCGATTTAGGATTACTATCTATTAAGAATGCTGATCTTCCGTTAAAGCTTCGTAGAAGCACCAAACATACAGTTGTGAAAAAGCATAAGAAGATACTTGGTAAAAGCATCTCAGAGCGTCCTACACACATCAATAACCGCCAAGAATTTGGACATTGGGAAGTTGATACTGTAGTAGGTGAAAAAACTAATAGTGACAGT
>NZ_VULR01000005.1 GCF_009696605.1 Anaerosalibacter bizertensis
TGCTATACCTAAAATTAGACTAAGAAAAATATATTTGAATTTATAGAAACTTAGGTACTTCAGTTGTTAACTTGAACATAAAAAAAGAGGCATTTCATAACTGATAAATCAGTTATGAAACAGCCCCTTTTTTATATGTTTATTTTATTGTTATAACTGCAGTATCATTAGGATCTGCCCAGTTATATATAAATTTAGCATGGCTAGTATAATTTCTAACACATTTATGAGATCTAGGCATGGTTCCTATAGTAAATAAATATTCTTTTATACCTGGATCTACATTTTTTCCATCCTTTTTAACAAAATCTACAGGAATTCCATGTATATAAGCACCTTGGGCAAATCTAACTGCATAAGGAGCATATCCTGATATCTGTCTAGTATTATCATCTAAATAATAAAACCTATCTTTCTTTTCTAAAGCTTTGAATTTTCCTATTGGTGTTTCAAATTTACGTTTTTCCTTGACTCCCGTAGTTGCTAAAGTATAGGATATCAATGTCCATTTATCACCTCTTTTTTCAAATACACCTTGATTTTGATTTGTAGTATCAACTACTACAGCTTTTGAAAAACTATCTAAATTATTGTCAAAAGAAATATATTTTTTTGGAACCCAATATTCCCCTTCATAGTCCAAGCTCTTTACTTTGAAATAACCTTTTTCTTCCCCTAAAATAAAAACTATTATTCCATCGGGGAAATATCTAAAATTGTTCTCATTATTTAAATCAATATATGCTGGTGCACTTTGATAGGCCTGCATACCATATTTATCCATTGCCTTTCCGTTAATTAAAGGTGGGGAGCCATTTACATCTTTATAATTTGATATATATCCATATTTATATTTTGTTAATTCATTTTCTAATTCCTTGATTGAACTATACATATTATCAAACCTAAAACTTCTTATTTGACTAACACCTTCAGGTATGAATCCATAAAGCATCTTGCCATCTTTATTATACCAAGATACACCAAACCATTTATCAGAACCGGTATCTTTTATTGTTTCACCTTTTACTTCGTTTACAAGTTTTAGTTTATCAAAGGTATTTCCTTTACCTATTACATTTCCTCCAAAAGAAGGGGTATTGTATATATTGACCCCATCTTTATTAATCAGACAATAGTCATAGGGCATTAAATATTTTCTATAAGCCAAATCTACATCTACTTCTTTTGGTACTCCAGTATTAAAGGTTTTATTTACTTTAAGATTTCCTGCACTAAAATTGGCAATTAACTCTTTATTTGATAATAAATTATCCTCACTTAATAGATAATCAATATTTCTTTCTTTTAAAGCCTTTTCTGTTATCTTGTTATCATCTTTTATACTAAAAAAATTGACATAAGGTTCTATATCATCTTCACTGTATTCCGAACTCTCTCCTACTTTTTCTTCATTTTCTACAGGAGGATTTTCAACATTAGGTTTTAAATCCTGCTTAGGAGAGCAAGATGTCATTAGAATACTAAGTAGCAAAATACAGGTTAAATACATACTAGTTTTTTTCATTTTCAAATACCTCCTCTTTTTAAAATTTTTATATGATATCTTTACTATTGCTTATATTATTCCGCTTAAATGCTAATTAAATTCATAAAAAAAGGCCCTTTCAAAATGGGCCCTTTTTTATTCCATTATTCACCTGATACAGATAAACTTTTGACCTTTACAGACGGTGATCCTACTTGTCCACCCATACCAGGTAAAACGAATTTCAAGTCATTTCCTATTTTTTCTATATTTTTTAATGTATCATAAAAGTTTCCTGCAATAGTTATTTGATTTACTGGTCTCTTTATTTTTCCACCTTCTATTTCATATCCATAAGCAGATAATGAGTAATCTCCCGATACTGCATTTGCTCCTGAGTGCAATCCTTGTACATCTATTATTAATAATCCATGATCTATACTTTTAATTAAATCTTCAAATGAATCCTTGCCACTTTCTACATATAGATTGGTTGGTGCAATAGATAGGGATGATTTATAAGAACCTCTATATCCATTACCTGTAGAACTTACTCTATCTTTTTTAGCAGTTTTCCAATTATAAAAATAAGTTTTTAATGTACCTTTGTCTATTACTTTTTTAAACTTAGTTGCCATTCCCTCATCATCAAAGGCTCTAGAAGCCACTCCGTCTTTTATAAATGGATCATCTGACAAAGTAAGAATAGGAGATGCTATTTCACTATCTATTCTATCTTTCAATAGTGATAATCCCTTTTGTACGTTTTCAGCTGAAAAAACAGGCACAAAAGTTTCTAAAATATTGGCAAATACATCATTTCTAAATATAATAGGATAATTTCCTGATTCTATAGATTTAGCACCTAGCATTGATAATCCTTCTTCCACTGCTTCTTTTGCTAGGGATTTATAATCATAATCTGAAAAATCATTGGATATTATATAGCTGGATCCAGTTTTTATATCTTCATTCTCCTTAACTACTACTGATATATAACAATAAGCTATATTTTTCTTTTCTTCTAAATCTACACCTTTTGTATTTTGCAAAATCCTATGTTGTTCTACTTCTCCATAACTACAACCAGAGACTGAAACTACTCTCTCATCTAAGGATAGTGCTTCTTTCTCTAAAGCTTTTACAAAATCTATTTTCTTTTCTAAAGATACCTGGCTAAGATTTTCATTATATAGCTCTACTTCTTCATATTTACTAGAACCAGAAAAAATCTCTTCTTTATCTGGAGAATCTATATATTTACTATTTTCTATAACATCATTAATAATTAAATCTATTGAGCTTTCATCTATTTTTTCAGTATAAGAATAACCCATCTTTCCATTTGATATTCCTCTAAGAGAAAGCCCTCCACTTTCTGCAATATTGTATTTATTTAATTCTCCTTCAAATACATCTATTTCTATTTCTTTCCCGTTTTCAATAAATACTTCCATATCCTCTAGGGAACCTTTTCCACTTTCAAATATTTTTTCTATTATAGAATTATATTCCATTCTATTCATCCCCCTTTCTTCCACCTACTGTTAGGTTTTTAACCCTTATTGTTGGTTGTCCTACATTCACTGGTACAAGCCCACTTACAGAGCCACACATTCCTTGAGCTAGTTTAAGGTTATTTCCAACCATATCTATTTTATCCAATACTTCTGTTCCATTTCCTATAAGAGTAGCTCCTCTTACTGGTTTAGTTATCTTTCCATTTTCTATTAAATATCCTTCCATTACTGCAAAATTGAAATCCCCTGTTGCTGGATTTACACTGCCACCTCCAAGTTTCTTTGCAAACAATCCACTTTCAGTATTAGAGATTATTTCTTCAAAGGTAGATTTTCCATTTGCAATATACGTATTGTTCATCCTAGAAGTTGGAGGAAGCTTATAGGACTGTCTTCTGGATGAACCTGTAGGCTCATAGTCCATTCTTCTTCCATTTAACTTATCTACTAAATATCCTTTTAATATACCATTTTCTATAAGAAGGTTTTTCCTAGTTGGAGTCCCTTCATCATCAATATTTGTAGTTCCCCATTCATTAGGAATAGTCCCATCATCTATAGCTGTAACTACTGAAGATGCTACTTTTTCATTTAATTTATTGGAGAAAACCGATGTATTCTTAGCTACAGAAGTTGCTTCTAATCCATGACCACAAGCTTCATGGAATAACACTCCCCCAAATCCATTGTGTATAACTACAGGCATTTTGCCACTTGGACAAAATTCTGCATCGATCATAGTTTTCGCTATTCTAGAAGCTTCTCTACCATGTTCCTCTATATCTATGTTTTCGTAAAACTCAAATCCCATAGATGCTCCTGGAGCTGAAAAACCTATTTGCATTTCCCCAGATTTTGTAGCTACTGATTGAATAGCCATTCTTGTCCTTACCCTCTTATCTTCTGCCATTAAACCTTCTGAATTAGCTATAAGTACATTTTGTTCCTCATCTAAATAGCTAACTGTAACTTGAGATATAACCTCATCATAGTTTTTAGCACTTAGATATCCATTTTTCATAATTTCTATTTTCTTTGCTTTTTCCACAGATCTAGGCAATGTTATTATTTTATTATTATTTTTTACATCATTTTTCATAAGATTTAAAACAATATTCTTTTTATCTAAGTTTATTGCTAATGCAGCTTCTTTAGCAACTTTGATTAAGTTTTCTTCTGTAGAATCATTGGTATAGGCATAAATACTGTTAAATCCATTAAATATCCTTATACCAACACCATAATCTCTCCCTGAAATACTGTCTTCAAGTATTCCTCCTATCATTTTCATATTTGTAGTATACTTATCTTCTACAAAGATCTCAGCAAAATCTCCTCCAGTAGATAGTGCTGCATATAATACATTTTCTATAGTTTTTTTATTTAGCAAACTAAATCCCCCCTATATATCTAATATAATATATTTCGACACTGAAAGCTTTTTTCCTTTTAAAATAAAAAATTAACACAGTAGATTTTTTCTACTGTGTCAAGATTGATATTAAATTAAGTACATTTATTTCTAGAAGCCGGAAAATAATATTAATATGAAGAATAAGAAAATAAATGTTTCATCAAAGCCACCATGGAACCAATCTGAATCCCCAGAAAACAATAATAAGATTATTAAAAGAAGCAATAGCATTTCATTGTCCCCACCAAATATATTTGCAAAGATATCTTGAAGCATGACTAAACCTCCTTTATTTTAAACTATTCATTATATACTATTCAAATAATGAGTTTTGGTTACTAACTTTGTTAGCTTAAAATAAATAAAAAAGGCCTAGTCATTCAAACCTAGGTCTTCTCTCAATTCAACTATAGATTTAGTTGAAATATTTTTTTCATCTATATTTAAAATTTTAATAGCTTTATTTAAATCTTCTTCTTTCTCTACTTCAATTTCCATATAAGTATATGGATAGGTATCTTTGTCCCAAGTATCTATATCAAATCTTATATCATTATATTTATAAGAAATTCTTTCTTTAAATCCTTTACTTATTGTGTGAACTCCTAAGACTTCTAATATATATAATAGAGCATTTTTATTTTCTACTTTAGTGTTTATCTCTATATTTTCTCTAATACCATCCCTTGCAACATTTTCTTTAAGAGTAAAAATATAATCTACTTTTCCAGTTTCTAAATCTTTCTTTTCTCTAAGTCTTAAATAACTGTCATGTTCATTTTGAATTTTATTTTCCTTTGAATCTAATAAATAATTTATTTGTTCTTCTCGACTTATTAGAGAAGCTCCTATTCCAATTAATTGCTTTTCTATACTTTCTTTATCAATATTTAATACCTTAACTTCTAATTCTTTAGCCATATAGTCTTTCCTCCTACCATTGAAGCCAGTATGTTTATTTCCCTATCAAACAATATTAAATCTGCATCTTTTCCGACTTCTATGCTACCTTTTTTATTATCTACACCTATTGCTTTAGCTGAGTTTAAACTAGCCATTCTTACTGCTTCATGAATAGGTACATTTTTCTTATATACCATATTATAAACTGCATCTCTCAAATTAAGGGTGGAACCAGCCAATGCACCACTTTCAAGCCTTGCTTCACCTTTTTTTACCAATACTTTTTGTCCTCCTAGTTCATATTCTCCATCATCAAGCCCTGCAGCTCTCATAGCATCAGATACTAGAATGATTTTTTCAACTCCCTTTGTTCTTAAAGCTATATCTACACTTCCATCATGAAGATGTATTCTATCATATATGATTTCACAATATACCCTATCATCTGTTAAAGAAACACCTATTATTCCTGGCTCCCTATGAGAAAAACTTCTCATACCATTATATAAATGGGTAGCTAGTGTTATGCCTTCATGTACCCCTTTTTTTGCTTGTTCAAAGGTTGCATTGCTATGAGCCATAGCGGAAATTATATTTTTAGATTTTAAATATCTAATAACTGAACTAGCCCCTTCTAATTCTGGTGCAATAGAAACTACTTTAAGCATTCCATTTGATAATTCCTCTAGTTCTTTTATTCCATTTAAATCAGGGCCTTTAATATGTTTGGCAGGTTGAGCCCCTTTCTTTTCCATGGAAAAGAAAGGGCCTTCTAAATGGATTCCAATTATTTTAGATTTTATTTCTTTATTTTTGTAATCTACAATATTTTGGATAGCTTTTTTCATATCTTCACAAGAAGATGTAATTATAGTTCCTAGAAATGACGTAACTCCATTTTGCAAATGAAAATCTGCAATATTATCTATAGCTTCTTCTGTAGAATCCATGAAATCATAACCTGAGTTTCCATGATTGTGTATATCTATAAAACCTGGAGCTAAAAAATTATGTTGACCATCAATTACATTATCTACATTTTCTCTCTTAAAGTTTTCTTCTTTATCAATTCTTTTAATAACACCTTTTTCAATTAAAACTCCATGTCCATATATTATCTCATAAGGCGTTACTATATTTACATTTTTAATCAATACTTTCATTTAACTCTCTCCCTATCCCTTTGAATACAGTTTTCTATTTTAGATATTCACTTGCTGATTCTTCATCTAATATTATGGTTACATCTGGATGTAATAATAGTAAAGAAGCAGGATTGTAAGTTGATACAACCTCATCTTTTAATAATTTTCCAATTATATTGGCTTTATTTTTTCCATTAGCTAAAAGAAGTATTTTTTTAGCCTTCATTATACTTCCTAGTCCCATAGTTATAGCTTTTTTAGGTACTTCTTCTATAGAATCAAAAAATCTTGCATTAGCTCTTATTGTAGATTCTGTTAAATCTGTTATATGGGTTCCTAAATAAAGTTTATCATCTGGCTCATTAAAAGCTATATGTCCATTTTCTCCTATTCCTAATATTTGTAAATCTATTCCACCTTGTTTTTCAATATCTTCATCATAAGATTTACAATATTCTTCTACATTTTCTGGATTTCCATTTGGAATATTAATATTATCTTCATCTATATTAATATGTTTAAAAAGATTATCATACATAAAATAATGATAACTATTTATATGATCATGAGGAATTCCTAAATATTCATCTAGATTGAATGTAGTAACTTTAGCAAAATCTAGACCTTCTTCTTTATGTCTTCTAATAAGCTCTTTATAAGTCCCTACAGGTGTACTTCCTGTAGCCAAGCCTAGGATTAAATTCGGCTTATTTTTTATTTCTTTCTCTATAATATCTGCAGCTTTTTTACTTAAATCTGAATAGTTTTTTTCAATAATAATTTTCATGTTTAATTCCTCCTTATATATTAAATGTATCTAATAAATTTTTAATGGATTAAAATCTATATAATCACTAGATACACATAAAAACTGTATACCTTCAATTACATCTTCAACTACATATCTATGACCTTCTGAATGAAGATGACCATAGATACAAATATCTACATTATATTCTTTCATTAAATAAACAAATTCATTTGGAGAAGAATCTAAATTGAAGGGTGGATAGTGAAGCATTGCTATAATCTTATCTGGTCTACCTCTGATAGAATTTAAAGATAAATTTAGTCTATTTAATTCCCTATTGTACATTTTTTCATCATGCTCTGTGAAATCTTCACTATCCTTAGGTTTCCAACCTCTACTGCCAACTATGTCTATATTTTTATAGGAATAGCTATCATTTTGAAGAAAAAATATAGTATCAAGTTCTAAAGAATTCATTTTCTTCTTACTTTCCCACCAATAATCATGATTTCCTTTAGTTATGACCTTTTTGCCTGGAAGTTCATTGACTTTTTTCAAATCATTATACGCTTGGTCTAGTTTTAATGCCCATGATATATCTCCTGGTATAAGTACTAAATCTTCATCAGTTATTTTTTCTTCCCAGTTTTCAAATATTTTTTCCTCATGACCTACCCAGTTTTCTCCAAATATATCCATAGGTTTTTCTCTAGAATAGTCTAGATGCAAATCTCCTATTCCATATATCATTTATTTCACCTCAGTTAATGTTAAAGTTTAACTTTAACCCCCAAATGGCTATTTTTACAGTTCCAATAGGTTAAGGTAACTCTTTAACCTATAAATTTAAGTAGTTGAATTCACTATTATTTCTATCTAGTATATCCTTTTCTCTTGTATGGCAAGTAAATAAAATAATTTGTCTTTTCTTACTTTCTCTTATTAAAAATTTCAAGATATTTTCAAGTCTATTTTTATCATACTGTATAAAACAATCATCTAATATTAGTGGGGTTTTTTCTTCTTTCAAAATATCTGCGATACTAAATCTTGTGGCAAAATATATTTGATCCATAGTGCCACCACTCAATCTACCTATATCTACTAATGCATTGCTCTCAGGTTCCACTACAGAAATATCCATTTTTTCATTTATTTTAACCTCTTTATATTTATCTTCAGTAACTATAGATATAGTGTCGCTTACTTTCTTGTTTAGAGTAGGAGCAAAATCCCTTTGTATATTTTTAGATATTTTTTCAATAGTATCTCTTGCTAATGTTAAAGATTTTAGTCTTTTTTCATACTCTTTTTTTGATTTTTCTTTTCTTAAAATATCTTCATCTATTTCTACTAAAGGTCTAAAATTCTTAAATAAACTGTTGATTCTTTCTTCGATTCTAGTCATATTTTTTTGTTTTTCAGATAGTCTATTATCTACATCTTTTAAACTATTTAATAAACTATCCTTTTCTAAAAGTTTATGATCATATTCTAAATCTTTATTTATTAAAATAGACTCTTTTTTTAAATACTCTAAATTATTATTACCCAAAATTTTATTTAACAATAATTCCTTACTCTCTATATCCTTTATAAAATTATTATATTTTTCTTTTTTTATAAGACCTTCTTTAAATTCTTCAATACTAGAAGAGCAATTTTTTGAAAAAATTTCTTCTATATCTTTAGATATCTGTCCTAATTCTATATGACAACCATTTATCTTATCCCTTAATTCTTTTTGCTCTTTTAATAATTCAGATTCCTTGTCTTTTTTAGTAATAAATTCAAAATATTTTCTTTCAATATTTTTTATATCTTCAATAGTAAAGTCTTCTTCAACTTTTAATAAAATATTAAAATCCTTTAATTCATCTTCAATCTCAGCTATTTTTTTAATTAAAATTTCCTCTTCTTCTTTTAATAACTTAAATGCTTTATCCCTATTTTTAATATTTAAACTAGCTTCATAATTTTCATCTAAAAGTCGCTTTAATTCTATTTTTGTAGAACAATTATATTTTTTTAAAATAGTATCCATCTCATAGTCTAATTTCTCTAATTCTGTGTTTTTTTCTCTTTCTTTTTCCCCAAGCTGTTGTATTTGTCTATTCAAATTTCCAATATAAGCTTTAGAATCTTTATTTGAATAAAGATTGTAAATAAGAAATAAAGAAATTGGCAATATTAATATGAAAAATAAATTATTTTTAAAACCTAAAGCAATAAAGGTAAGTATAGTTAAAGATGATGCGAAACTTAATAGTTTCTTTTTCTTAAGTTCTTTTGTTTTTTCTTCTAGTCTAGTTTTAAGGAAAAGCACACTTGTATCCTCTTTTTTATAAAAAATAGCATTCTTTTTTTCTTCTATCTCTTCATACTGATATACATCCTCTATTAGATCTCTCATATTTTCTTCGTCTAATATTTTATTCTCTATTTTAACATTATTTATTTTATTTTGTACAACTTCTAATTTTTCTCTTTTCCTATAAATTTCTTTATATTTTTCAATTATATTTTCAAATTCTTCACCATTTACAATATTATATTTTTTTAAGCTATTTAAATCTTCTATTAATTCATTTAAGCTATTGTTTATATTCTTTAATTCTTCATTCCACTCATATATATTATTTTTTAAGTTATCTTCCTCTTTTTTTAGACTAATTAAATAAGTATAGTCGTCAAAATTAAGACTTGAATATTCTTTTAATCTTTCTGTTTCTTTATATAAATTGTCTATTTCCCTGGTAATTTTTTTTGCCTCTTCATACTTTTCTCTTATTTCTAATCTTTTTATATTGTCTATTTTCTTATCTAAAAACTCTCGTTCTTGCTTTAAAGCAGATACCTTGTTTTTTAAATCATTTAACTGAATCTCTTGAACTTTTATTTGTTCAATATATTTTAAAGCTATTTTTCTTTCTTCATATAATTTTTCTAATCTGTCCACAGTCTTTCCATAAGGAGAAGTTTTTCTCTGCCCTGCTGTACCTATAAAATTTATTTCCCTATTCAATTCCTCAATTGCATTCTTCACAGAAATATCCTCATCTAAACTTCCGCCAATATTAATTAAACTATCTTTTATTTCTTTAGCCAATATTTTATCTGTCTTATTTCCTAACTGCCTAATATTTATTGTATTATTATATACTACACTATTAAATCCTAACGCAGTGCTAGGTGAATATAGTCTCAAAACTGGATCATAATCAAATAGATGTGTTATATCTTCTCCAGTTTTATCATCAAATATTTTTACTTCATCAAAGCCTTTGATAAAATTTCTTTCTATCCTATATACTTCTCCCTTATGAATAAACTTTAAAACTCCTCTATATTCTGTACTATTCCAAGGAAAATATCTTTCATAATCTTTAGTATATATTTTCCTCTTTGAATAAGGTTTGAAAAAACCAAAAAACATTCCTTCGATAAATTTATGAATAGTTGTTTTTCCTGCCTCATTATTTCCATATATTATGTTCATTCCATCACTTAAAGTTAAACTTTTTTCTTCAAATTTTCCAAAGGAAATAAGATCCAATTGTTTAATAATCATTTCATCACCTTTTCTTTAAGAAGAGTTTCTAGACCAATGTAGAGTGCTTCTTTGTTAATTTCATCATTTAAATCTTTTTTTCTCATTTCCTCAATAAAAAGTCCAATAATATTGTTTTTATTTTCTATTTCCAGCCTCTCTAAATCATAATCTGGAGTAGTATTATCAACAAGTTCTAAATAATAAAATTCACTAGACAGTACTTCAACTAAATCTTCTAGATCAAAATCAATATCCCTATCCCTTATTCCCTTTAAAACTATTCTATATAAATTTTTATTCCTCATAGGAAAGTTATCACATTTTCTAATTTTATCTAGTATCTCATTATAAGTCATAGTTTCAGAAATATTTATTTCTTTAATTATAAAAGACCTTTTAGATAAGGGAAAAAGGCTCATAGTCACATTTTCCTTTTCAATGGTTCCTTCAATTATTCCATGTATACCTATTTCTCCAAAATCTAAAGGTTCCGGGCTGCCACAATAACAAATTTTATCTGTTATAAATTGAGGCTTATGGATATGACCTAATGCAACATAGTCGAAACCTTTCGACTCTAACACTTCCTTGTCCATAGGTAAATAAACCGAATCCTTATTCAATAAATCTCCATGAATTAGTAATATATTTATCTTTTCTTCTTTTTCTATTGCAATTTCTGATAATATATCTTTTTTTTCTTCTTTTTTATCCCAACTATATCCCCAAATGACTGTATCTAATTCTTTAAATTCTATAAAATCTACAGCTTTTGAACCAAATATATGTACATTTTTAGGCCAATCAACTTTTCTATAAAGACTATTTTCTCCTAAAGGATCATGATTACCTGTGGTAATTATGATATTAGTATTTTTTGCTTCTTCCAGTTTGTCTCTAACCCTTTTTATATCCCCTATAGTAAAATATTTTTCTTCATATAAATCACCAGTAATAAATAAAAAATCTGTATTATTTTCTATAGCTCTATCAACTATTCTTTCAAAGGTTTCCCATATTTCCAAACGTCTCTGTTTTGCATATACTCCATCAAAACTTGCATTTCTAAACTGAGAACCTAAATGTAAATCTCCAGTATGTATGCATTTTATCATTTGTTTTCCTCCAATACGCCAAACTTCACTATTTGTATATAATAGAGTATACCACAAAATGTTTAAACTAGATAAAAATACCCTTATTATTACATTAGGGTATTTTTATCTATGTTCTTATTTTATTGAAGATTATTCATAAATTAAACTAATTATTTCATCTTCACCTTTTTCAACTTTTCCACTATTTTTAATTATATCTTTTAATTCATCTCCATTAGTTATAACAACAGGTGTAATAGGAGATTTACCTTCTCCTTTTACATAATCTATATCAAATTCAACTAATAAATCACCTTTTTTAACTTTATCATTTTGCTCAACATATCCTTTAAATCCTTTTCCCTTTAACTCAACAGTATCTAATCCAATATGAATCAATATTTCCAATCCATCTTTAGTTTTTAAACCAACAGCATGATTAGTAGGAAATATACTCACTATTTCACCATCTACAGGTGATACTACTACTCCTTCAGCAGGATCTATAGCCACACCATCTCCAAGCATTTTTTCCGAAAAAACCTTATCAGGAACATTTTCTATTGGTACTATTTCTCCTGTCATAGGTGCTATTATTTTTTCAGTTCTTTTCTTCTTAAAAAAATTCAACATAGAAATTCCTCCTTACTGCTATTTTTTAATTTTAAAATCATCCACTATCATTCTTGTTCCTTTCAAATACTCCGAAATTGCTCCAAAATCTTTTTTAGCTAATCCTACAAATAATATATCTATTACAGTTAATTGAGCAATTCTGGAAGCAATAGCTCCTACTCTTAAATTTCCTTCTATTCCTCCAGTACATAATTTTATATCAGATATATTACTTAAAGGATTGTCCCCATATCTAGTAATAGAAATAGTTTTAGCACCTTTTTTATTTGCCATTTCCATTGCTTTAAATACTTCAAGAGTTCTTCCACTATGGGATATACCTACCGCCACATCATCTTTCTGAATATTTACTGCTGTAGAAAGCTGAGTATGACTGTCTAAATACATAAAAGCATTCCTACTGATACGCATGAGTTTATATTGGAAATCTAAGGCTACCAATCCTGAGGCTCCTACTCCATATAAAAATATATTATTTGCATTATTCAATACCTCTACAGCCTTTTCAACTTCATCATAATCTAACAAATCCACAGTATTTTCTATAGATTTGATATTCCCTGCTGAAATTTTACCAACAATATCTTCAATTGTATCATCTACTCTAACATCTTCATAGACTATATTCTGACTTTTCTTCGAATCGGATATTCCCTTTGCAAGTTCTATTTTAAAATCTTGAAACCCTTCAAAACCCATTTTTTTGCAAAATCTTACTATACTAGAAGGGCTAGTATTACATTTTTTTGCTAAATCTTGAATAGATAAATTATAAACTTCTTCCTCATCATCTAATACACAACTAGCAATTTTTTGTTCTGAATTAGTTAACTGATCCTTTACTTGGTTCATTTTTAAAAACAGGCTCATTTCTAATCCTCCATTATATAAAACTTAAATTTCTCCCCTGGTTCTAATAAATCTATAAGAATACTACCAGCCCCTGAATCCCCCACTACATTTACTCTTTCATCTGCTGGAAGTTCTTTCTTTAGTATCTGAAATTCTCCTTCATACCTTTTATACTCCTTATTATCTATTGTAACAGAATATTTATTCCTTGGTAACCTATTATTCTTTGGTACAATTTCTCCATTCTTTATAAGTCTAGATTCTTGTGAACGTATGGCATACTCTCCTGGGTCCATACGATTTGTGTGAATACTATTTAACAGTTCCAATTCTACTTTTGATAAATTGTCATTTAACTTTATAGGAATAACATTTACACCTTTTTCTAAAGTAGTTAAACTCTCTAACTCTTCATCTGAAGCAATAGCATCGCCTATAACTACAAAGTCTACACCTAGTTTAAATAGATGCTGAGCACTAACCATAGGCAAAACATCCCTATGCTTCTCTAATGTTGGCAATCCTTCATATACTGGCCCTCTTCTCCCATCCCTTGATGGTATGAAAGCCATAGTTTTTATACCATATCTTTGGAAAATTTTATTTCTTTCTATAAACAATTCTTCAGATATACCTGTCCCTTTCCTTGGATAAAAGTTGTGACAAGCATTTATTTTTTCTACATTTCCACCAAATTTTATAAAATTCTCTATATCTTCTGAAGTAAAGGTTGTAGCATTTACTGTTATTCCAAAATCATATTCGTTTGTCATCTTAGCTGCTTCTTCTAATGTAAAACCATAGTCTAATCTTAAATAATCTATTTTATATCTACCCATATCCAACTTTTCAAAATAATTTTTAGATATATCTATAATAGTTGTAAAACCTAATTTTGATGATTCTTCTAAAAGAATTTTTAAATCCTCTAAAAAATTCTCATCAGTTTCTGGTATATGGGCAGAAGTAAATAGTGTCTGCACTCCAAAACTGCGAGCTTTATTTAAATATTCAACAATTTCTTCAATTGAATTGTCCATTCCTGCATAGACAGATATACCGATCAAATCAATCACTCCTAATCATTAATCATTTTATTATTACACAAGGTACTCTTCCGAGTACCTTGTGTAATAATATATCTATTTTAATTTTATTCTTCAACTGGATCGTCAAAACCTAATATCAATGTTGCTATGAAACCACCTACATAAGCACCTATAATTCCTAATATAAATCTACCTACTCCACCTGGTGCAATAAGCAATGCTAGTGGTAGTCCTGAAATACCCATACCCATTGCTCCTACCTTAGCTGGTGCAACTATAGCACCTCCTACTGCTCCTCCAATACAAGCTCCTAAAAATGGTTTACCTAATGGTAATGTTACACCATATATTAGTGGCTCGCCAATACCAAGTATTCCAACTGGCAATGCACTACCAATAGTTTGTTTCAATCTTTTATTTTTAGTTCTAGCTAATACTGCAAAACTTGCTCCTACTTGCCCAGCTCCAGCCATAGCTAGAATTGGAAGTAAAGTAGTTACTCCTGTTGTATCAAGTAAGTCGGCATGAATTGGAGTCAACCCTTGATGCAATCCAGTCATAACTAATGGTAAGAATGTTCCACCAAGTATAGCTCCTGTAAATGCTCCACCTTTTTCAATAGCACCTGATACTGCTACACCTATACCATCAGAAATAGCTCCACCTATAGGTTGTAAGATTAATACTGCAGCAAATCCAGAAATTAATATTGTTAATAGTGGTGTAAGGATTAATTCCAATACACTTGGAAGTGATTTCCTTAATTTCTTTTCAATAACAGAGGCAAACCAAACTACTAATATTACAGAAATAATTCCTCCACGTCCTGGTACTAATTGTCTGCCAAATAATTCTACTCCTTCTAATACTGGTGAAATTGTTATACCACCCATTAATCCACCTATTGCTGTTGATGCTCCAAATACCCTTGCTGCATTCATACCTACCATTATTGCCATATATCCAAATACTGCTCCTGAAAATGCTCCCAATAGTCCAATAACATTTTCACTTGCAAGTCCTTGAGTATTTAAAATATTGTTAATACCCATTATAAGTCCTGAACCTATGAATGCTGGAATAAGTGGAATAAAGATTTGGGCTATTTTGTTTAAAAATCCACTTCCCGGCGCCTTGTATTGCTCTTTAACTTGCTTTTTCATTTCATCTGCCTGACCAAATTCTGGATTGTCAGTAACCTTAATTGATGTGTTTTCTTTTACATAATTTGATACCTTTGAAGCTGTACCAGGTCCAACTATTACTTGAACTTCTTGTCCTGATTTTACAACCCCCATTACTCCTTCTACTTTCTCTAGTTTTGCTTTATTAAGTAATGAGTCATCTTTTAATGAAATTCTTAACCTTGTCATACAGTTTTCAAAACTGATAATGTTTTCTTCTCCTCCAATATTTTGAAGGATTTCATTACCTAAATTTGAAATCTTTGCACTCATTTTTACTCCCCCTTTTTTAGATTTTATATAAAAGCTTTATTTAGAAAGCCCTTCTTCTATAGCTTTACTTAAATATCCTTTATTGTTATTTAATACTTTAACTGCTTCTTCTAAATCTAAGTTTGTTTCTATTAATAATATAGATAATTTTACATTATAGTCGGTTTTTTCTAATACCTTTGTAGCTTCTTCTATTGAAGTTCCTGTTGCCTCAACAACCAATCTTTTAGCTCTTTCAACTAACTTAGCATTTTGTGCCTTTACATCTACCATTAAATTTCCATAAACCTTACCTAGTTTTACCATAACTCCTGTAGATATCATATTTAGCACCATCTTTTGTGCAGTACCTGCTTTTAATCTTGTTGATCCAGATATTACCTCTGGGCCTACAATTGGATTAATGGAAACTTGTGCTACTTTTGAAAGTTCTGAATCTGGATTACATGTAATTCCTACAGTGAATCCACCTAATTCATTAGCATATTCTAAACCACCAATTGTATAAGGTGTTCTTCCACTAGCTGCTAATCCTATTAAAACATCTTTTGAAGTAAATTCTATTTCTTTTAAATCTTCTTTTGCTAATTCCTTACTATCTTCTGCACCTTCCACAGCTTCAAATATAGCTCTATGACCTCCTGCAATTAGACCTTGAACTAAATATGGATCTACTCCAAAAGTAGGCGGACATTCAGAAGCATCCAATATGCCTATCCTTCCACTAGTTCCTGCACCTATATATATAAGTCTTCCACCTTCATAAATTTTCTTTGCTATTATATCAATTGCTTCTGCAATTTTAGGAAGTACTTCTTCTATAGCAAGAGCTACTTTTTTATCTTCTTCATTTATCATTTTTACCATTTCCAAAGTAGATACTTTGTCTATACTTTGAGTATTCTCATTTATTCCTTCTGTTATCAATTTATTTAAGTCCATATTTAGTATCACCTTTCTTTCATATAATAACGTTTTCTTCTTTAAATAGATTATAGCATGTTTGAAATATTTTTTCAATGTTTTTTGTAGTTTATGAAAAAAAGTTTCATTTTTATTTAAAAATATCCTGCTATTTACTCATCTATTTCTATTCTAAAAATTCATTTCTTTTGAATATTAAATTTTTTTATTGGAATAATATTCTTATACTAAAAAAAGGAGTGAAAATATGGATACATTAGCTTTAACTTTAGTTATAATAGGAGCCTTAAATTGGGGCCTAATTGGATTATTTCAATTTGATTTAGTAGCTAATATCTTTGGTGGCTCTAGTTCAATATTGAGTAGAATAATATATAGCTTAGTAGGAATAGCAGGAATATATTCTTTTAAATTTTATTCCGATAGAGAAAAAACTTCTTAGACATAAGTTTTATAAAAGCAAATAGGTAGGATATATATAGCTACCTATTTGCTAATTACATATAACCACTCTTCCACTTCAGTACTAAATCCTGAGCTAATATCTTTATCTCTACATATATCTATATAGGTTTTTATAGGATCTTTATAGTTAAAATTTATAGTCCATTCATTTAAAACAACAATACCTTTATGCTTATAAATGGTCTTTGATATTATATAACCTAAAACATAGGGATTAATCTTACATATTAAATTATAATCTGGATTTTCATTTTTTATTGACAAAAGAGATTCATTTAAAATTTCAAAATACTCCTTACTTAAAAGCATATCCCTACTAGTTAAAGTCCCTATAGGATCGTCATTGCAAAAGTTAACACCATGTTGTACAAGACAAGCTATGCCTTCTTCTAATATTCTCCCTAAAGTATCATACATAGCTTTTTCAGGATAAAAACTCATTTTAAAAAATAAAGAAACCTTTCTTTTAAAAGGAATTTTTCTTGCATGATAACATTCATGAGCAAGTAACTTCTCAAATTCTTTTAAATTTCCAATATATCTTCCTATATTTACATAGACATCTTTAGTAAAAGTAGCAAATCCTCCATCAAACCCTCCTAGATATATTATTATATTAGGATCTACTTCTATATTCTTTGGTAAATATTCATATACTTGTATACATACCCTTTCAAAAATTTCTCTTTCATTCTCTTTTATATAATTAATATCTTTCTCTAACTGCACAATATTTCTCTTTAGAATAGAAAAGCCATAATCATCATCATACTTTTCATTTAAAAATACTCTTTTCAACTCATTTTTTATCTTTTTTTTATTTGTATCTCTTTTCAATCTTTTTTCATGTTTTAAAAAAATTTTCATTTGTGGAGAGGATATATAATCTTTAAATTTCTTTTCATTAAAATTACTCTCTTTTAAAAAATCTATAATAATATCTATTCCGTCAGTGATTACCTTCAAAATATACCTCCTTCCTATAAATGTATACTAAATATAGAAAGGAGGTATGCTAAAAACTCAATATGTTTTTACATTATTTTTTAAACTATTTAACCATTTTTTCAAATCATCTATTTGTTTCATAGCTTCACTATAACCTTGCTCATATAAATCATTTAATTTAGAAACATCTTTTTCTAATCTATCTACTTTCATTTCCTCAATAGGTCTAAAAACAAAAACTTTACCTTCATCTTCTAATTTATCTATTTTGTCCAATACTTTATTGTAACGAATATGCCTAGTTTTAATAGCTTCATAAAGTTTAGGATGTTTTTTCAAAAACCTTTTACTTATTATGCCTAACTTCTGAGGACCTTTTCTATAGTCTTTATTCCTTGTAAGTATAATTATATTATAATCATTTCCATCTTCAATGGATTTTTCAATAGGAATAGAGTCTACAATTCCACCATCGTAGTATAGTTCACCATTGATTTCTACAGGTTGAGATATAATAGGTAAACTACTAGAAGCTCTAAGTATAACCTCTCCATAATATTTAGAATCAAAATCGCTTTTTTCAAAATAAACTGGTTTCCCCGTTTCGCAATGGGTAACACAAGCTTTAAAAACTACTTTAGATTTATCAAAAGCTTCATAGTCAAAAGGTACTACTTCATTAGGAAGTTCACCATATAAAAAATCCATATTAAAATAACTTTTTTTCTTAATCCAATGTGTGAAACCAGAATACTCTTTATCTTTTACATGGTCTACAAAAACCTTTTTATTTCTTTCTCTCTGTCCCGACACATAGTTTGCCCCATTACTTGCCCCTGCTGAAACACCAATTACATAAGGAGTTCTTATATCCCCATCCATAAAAGCAGCCAATACCCCTGATGTATAAGCTCCTCTCATTCCTCCACCTTCCAATACAAGTCCTACATTTTTATCCATCATCTATATCACCCTTCTAACTTTCATCTTATTACCTTATTTTCTCAAATTTTCACGTTAAAATCAATAATCCCATTACAATATTAAAAAAAGATAGTGACATCACTATCCTTTTTTAATCATATGCTCACTTTGAATATTTATCTGCTATAGAAGAAGCTGCATAAGAATTAGGCTTAGTTTCACAGTTAAAACCACAAGCTTTTATCCAACCTACTATCTCTGGAATTAGCTTTGATGTTTTTCCATTGTTACCTGCATCTACATGGATACTTATTCCCAAACCTATATCCTCTTCCTTCAATGCTTTTGACAATAGATTAGCTATTTCTAAACTCATGCTTGTTTCAAAAAATAGCTTCTGACTAGTATTAGTAATCTTTTCTACCTTTCTTATATCATAAAAGAATATTCCACCATTTCCAACCCTATGAATAGCTACAACTACTACAGTTTTTGTATAACCAAAATTTTGGCTATCGGTACCAACAGATATATTATATTTACTATGAGGTGATTTAGATATAAATCTTTTAATAATTTGAATCATTTCCCTATAAGAAACTTCACCATACGTTGGACTATGCATATTCACCCCTACTTTCTATAACTATTACTTTTAATATTTGTTTATTTTCCCAATTGATATTGTAGCTAATAGTTTGAATTTTGTTAACATTATTTACACTTCTATTATATCCTTCCTATATATTCTATACAAATATTTTAAAAATTATAAAAAGAAAAAAGGAGGGCATATACCTAAACAGGCATTTCCCTCCTTTATAATTAACTATATTTAGCTTTAATCAAAAGCCTCTTTTACTATTTTTTTAAACTTTTCAATTACTTCTTTTGTCATTAGTTCACCTTTTTCTTTGGAACTAGTTCTCGCTGTTGCCAGTAGTCCAGAAGGAGGTACTATTCCATTTGCTTCCTTTGCCAATAATAATGCTAAATTATAAGATATAATCGTATCTGTAGATAGTGGTAAATGGGGACCATGTTGTTCCAATGATCCTATTGGTAATATAACTACTGCTTCATCTTTTCTATCATTAAATTCTTGCCGATTCATTTTTTTCATTTCTATTTCCATAATTTCAAAAATTACCTCCCAGTATTTGATAAATATTTATTTCTATAACTATTACCACATAACTTTTCCTTTCATAACTATAACTGCACTACCTCCAACTTTTACATCCTTAACCTTTCCATTGTCATGTGAAATTTCTGCAATAATTTCACTTGGTCTATCCATTATATGACCTTGCTCTACTCTCATAATTATTTTTTCTTCTTCTAAAGAAACTGCCTTATTTTCAATTAGATAAGCTGCCAATGCACCATTTGCTGTTCCTGTAGCTGCTTCTTCATTAATCTCTACCGATGGTGCAAAATCCCTTGTATGAATATCATTATTTGGATCTTCTGTTTCAAAAGTAAATGCATGAATACTAACAAAACCTTTTTCTTTTTGATATCTTGCCAACCTACCAAAATCAGGACTTGCTTTTTTTAATGTATTTAAATCTTTGATTGGCACCATCATATCAGGTAAACCTGTAGAAACAACTTGTAGTGGCAAATTATTTAGTTTTAAATCTGAAGCTTTTAGACCTAATAGATCTGCAATTTCAGAAACTTCATCACTAGTTCTAATTATTTCAGGCAATGTCTGACCCATAACTACCCTATCTAATTCCCCATTATCTGAGGCTATTAGATATACAGGTAGTATTCCAGCTTTGGTCTCCTGAAATACAAGTTTTTCTTTGGAATCTAATTTTATTTTACCTTCTTTAAACAAAGCATGAAAAGTTGCTATAGTAGCATGGCCGCATAAATCCACTTCTTCAGATGGAGTAAAGAAACGGACTTTAAAATCAGCTTTTGAATCTGTAGCAGGTAGTACAAAGGCTGTTTCAGAACAATTCATTTCTCTAGCAATATTTTGCATTTCTTCTTCACTAAGTCCATTGGCCTCTGTTACAACACCAGCAGGATTTCCCCCAAAAGACTGTCTAGTAAATGCATCCACTTGATAAATTTCTACACTCTTCAATACGATTCCCCCTATCTCTTTATTATTTATCTTCTGTATCATTATCTATATCATCTTTTAAAGAATCTCTATCTACTTCTTTTTCTTTACCTATATTATTTTTATTTACATTATTATTTTTCTTAATATAAATATTTAAAACTTTTATACCCTTATATATTAAGAAAAGAAGCAGTATTTCTTTTGCTAAACTAATAATAAATACAATAACATTTAAAAAACCAAATGCTTTCATTCCTAATGACTCCATTAAAACCCCTCCCATATAATTATTTAAAAATTTCTCTAACCCTGTTAACTTCTTCTGTTATATTATCCACTTCATATTCTAAGGCTATGATTGGACATATATTATATTCTTTCAAAATACTATAAAAGTATTTTAAATTAGAATCTGTTGGAACATTATGCTCATCAAAAATCTTGTTATTCCAATGGAGATGAATATATTTTATTCTATCACCTAAAACATCAAACCACTCTTTAAGTTCTGTTTCTTCGCTAAGGTTTGCATGACCAATATCTAGACAAACTTTAATATTTGGTTGTTTTATTTCATCTATTAGAACAGCCAATTCTTCAGGATCATTATCAAAAACATTTTCTATTATAATATTTATATCATAATTATCTAAACTATCCATAACTTTTTCCCAAAATACATTAGTTATTTTGTTCCTTGCTTCTTTCAATCTCGGATCCTTAAGCCAAGGATTTATTTGACTATGAAAAACTATATGTTCTGCCTTTAACTCTTTTGCAATATTTAATGATTGCATATATCTATTCCAAGTAATTTCTTCAACTTTTTTATCTGGACTTGATGGATTTAAATCTAAAAAACTACCATGTAAAGATAGAATACCTTTGAAATCTTCAGTTAATTTTTTATATTCTTCTAATCTATGTTCCCAATCATTGTCTAATAAATAGGGACTTGCAAAATCTTGAATTTCAACCCCTATATTCAAATCTTCAAAAATCTCTTTAGAAAATTTTTTAGGGTCATTAACACATTTAACAATTTTGTATTCCATTTTTTTGCACCTCTTTTCCAATGTAATTATAACATAAAACATATAATTTAACTCACCTTTAGAACCAAATATGAATAACATGGTTAAAAAGGAGGTTTTTTTATATGTACTATAACTCTATTAATGGTATGGTTAATACTGCTATAGCTGAAATAAAAGGCGGGCCTCTTGCCCCTCAAATCTATGGCACTGCCACATTTTCCGATGTGCCAGGTGGAACAGAAGTATTTGTTGAAATTTGGGGCCTTCCTCCATATAAACCGGCTGAAAACAATGAAGCTCCTATAGGACCTCATGGATTTCATATTCATGAATTTGGTTGTTGCCAAGTGGGAGATCCTTATAATCCTTTTGAATGTGCTGGTGGTCACTGGAACCCAACAAACCAACCTCATGGAAATCATGCAGGAGATTTCCCCGTAATATTTTCAAACAACGGCTATGCTAGGATGACTTTTTTTACAGATAAATTTAAACCTATAGATATTATAGGAAAATCGGTAATAATTCACCAAAATCCTGATGATTATAGATCACAACCTGCTGGAAATGCAGGAAAACGACTGGCTTGTGGAGTTATATATAGTCTTTGTTGATGGGAAAAGGTCAGATTTTTAATCTGACCTTTTTGATTTAATATTTTCAGATGCACAAATAAGATAATAATAAAAATAAAATGATTAATCTTCAACCTTTCTAATATTAAACCCACCTAAATCTTTAGGAATTATAAGTCTAGGAGTTAAATAAACTAATATACCAACTAATGCCATGAAAATAAAAGTTATAATTATTCCATTTTTGAAATCATTATTGGTAGCATCTTTAGCTAACATATTAAAATCTCTGTCTAATATATATCTATATATAAAAGTTCCTGCAAAGACTTCTAAAAATAAAACAATGTTTTTAATACTAATTAAATTCTTCATCCTATTACAAATTAAATAATTTCCGTCTTTTAACTCTAATTTGTTAGGATTTTTGCCAAAACCTATAACCCCATTGTGCATAATTTGCTTTCTTAAATAATCATCCATACTATTATACCTTTCTAGTTTTAGTGAACCCTAATTTATAAGTTAATTATATAATAGATTTATATTTTAATATACTTTTTTATAGTTATTAAAATATAAAGTCTTGAACTTTTTTATAAGCTCAAGACTTTTATCTCTATTTCCATTTGATTTTTATAGCCAGATACCGTCATATTCAAGGTAATAAATAATAACATTCTTTGATATTAATTTTGGATTATATTATTATAATCTTTCAAATATTAAAATCTTCTATAGACAAACTTTTTCTTCCATTGGAATTAAATAATATACTTAATTCTGCTATATGCAATTAAATATACCTTCAATCTGTATCTTGCAAGACCAATTATAACCTTTTCATAAAAGCAAGTTAAAATAATCTAACTTACTTATTTTATATAAACATTCTCTGCATTAATCCTTTTTTAAACTTTTTATATTCTTCTAATTTTTCTTCTTCTAATCCTATTTTTTTATCTATGGAAGATAGGAGATTGGCTATTTTAATTTGTTCTTCTTTTATGGGAACAAATATGGAACATGTTTCAAAGTTATCCATTCTCAAAGATTTAACTGTGCTTCCTACTGCCATCCTTAAAAAATGTTTATTTCTCATTCCCAACATATAATTTAAATACATCATATTTATTCTATTAGATGTTATAGAATACGCTCTTTGATGTAACGCATACTTTCCTTTATAATATCTGGGATGAAATTCACTTCCTTCTCCAGGATATATAATAGCTTCTTCATCATAATTATATATATCTATCCTTTTTACCACTATTGATCTATCAAAAAAAATATACTTTCCATTATCTACAGCATCTTGAACATTTGTACTACCAGTTTTAATATTTGATATCTCCCCTAACTTCTTCTCTTCCCAATCAGGATAATCCTTACCATTATCATCTTTAAATCTTATCTCTTGACTGAAAATTCTTTGCATCATGCCTTTTTTATATTTTTTAAGATTCTCTATTTTTTCTTGTTGTAGTTCTAATTTTTTATCTATTTTATAGAAAAAGTCTCCTATTTTTTGTTGTTCTTGGGGATTTGGTATTATTAAAGAAAACTTATTTATAGCATCACTATTTATTGCTGTGAAAGTACTTCCTTGTTCATATCTTTTCCATAATTTTTCATTT
The DNA here is from genome assembly GCF_009696605.1 of Anaerosalibacter bizertensis. Classification (GTDB taxonomy): domain Bacteria; phylum Bacillota; class Clostridia; order Tissierellales; family Sporanaerobacteraceae; genus Anaerosalibacter; species Anaerosalibacter bizertensis. Next base: position 24,466 of record NZ_VULR01000005.1, read on the forward strand.
CTTATTAAGTAAAAATAGATAAAATTTTCTTGTTTAGTTTTAATAACACATACACCTCTACCTATACATGCATGATGTTCAGATCTTGATATATGTCCTACTGGAGCTCTTACAGATAAAATTAAATCTCCTATATCACAAGTCTTTGTAATTTCACTTGTATAAAACTGTGGTTTTGTTTTCCTATCTTTTATATCTGCATTTCCCTGTATTAATGGAATTCCAATTTCTTTGTCATTATAATTTTCTGATTTTGGTGATTGTCCCATAATAATTTCACAAACTTCCCCTAATTTCTTTTCTTCCCATTCTCCTTCAAACTCTGGAAATCTCAGTTCTGGTACTAATTGTTCTTTCAAATTGCTACCTCCTTCCTACAGTCCTAGTTCTTTTAAATATTTATCTATTTCTTCATCTATTTCACTTATTTCTTTATCTATTTCATTTAATCTTACCTTTACTTCATCTATATCTATTCTTGGTTCTGGTTCGAAGGTATCTACATATCTTGGGATGTTTAAGTTATAATCATTTTCTTCTATTTCTTGTAATGTAGCATTGTGAGAGTACTTGTCTATTTCTTTCCTATTTGCATAAGTATTAATTATCTTTTCTATATCTTCTTCTCTTAATGTATTCTTATTTCCTACTTTTTCGAATCCCTTTGATGCATCTATAAAAAGTATACTATCGTCTTCTTTTCTACATTTCTTATATACTAATATGACTGTAGGTATTCCTGTACCATAGAATAAATTTTCTGGAAGTCCTATTACTGCATCTAAATAGTTCTTATCTTTAATCAAATACTTTCTAATATCTTCTTCTGCTCCTCCTCTGAATAATACTCCATGAGGTAGTACTACTGCCATTGTTCCATTGTCTGCTAAATGATGAATCATATGTTGAACAAATACATAATCTGCACGAGATTTTGGTGCAAGTTTTCCATATCCTGAAAATCTTTCGTCTTGTTCAAATTTCTTATCACTACTCCATTTTGAACTATATGGTGGATTTGCTACTACTGCTTCAAACTCCATTCCCATATGTTGTGGTTCTTCTATCGTATCTGCATTTTGTATATCAAATCTTGAATAATGTACTTCGTGAAGCAACATATTCATTCTTGCTAAATTATAGGTTGTAGAATTTAGTTCTTGACCATAAAACTTACCTACCTTAGCTTCTCTATTTACTCTTAAAAGAAGTGAACCTGAACCACAAGTTGGGTCATATACGTCTTTTAATTCTTCTTTTCCTAATGCTACAATCTTAGCTAATACTTTACTTACTTCTTGTGGTGTATAAAATTCTCCAGCTTTTTGTCCTGCATTTGCAGCAAATTTACCAATTAGATATTCATAAGTATCTCCTAATATATCTATTTCTGTATCATCTTGTGTAAAGGAAATTTCATTTACAAGCACTAATATTTTAGCCATTAAATTAGATCTTGATTTCACTGTTTTACCTAATTTTGTAGATGAAAGATCCATATCATCAAATAAGTTTTCAAATGTTTCTTGTGAGTCTTGTCCTAATGTAGATTCTGTTATACTGTTTATTGCTTGTATAAGATATTCTACATCAAATTTCCCACTATCACCTTTTTCAATTTCTTCTATCATAGTTGAAAAAAGATAATCTGGCTCTATCATATATCCTCTTTGATCTATTAGAGCTTTCGTCAATGGTTCTCTTATTTCTTCAATTTCCCAAGCTTCCTTGTATGTCATGTTATCATTTTTTAAAATATAATTTGCCCTTTTTTCTACCTTTTCAGATAGATATCTATAGAATATTATTCCTAATATATAATCCTTAAACTCATTAGCATTCATATTCCCTCTTAGTTCATTGGCCATATTCCATAACTTTTTATATAGTTCCTGTTGATGCAATTTTTCTTTAACCATTTATCATTTCCTCCTCATTTACAGTTATTAATAATTTTTCTAGTAGCTCTTCTCTTTCTAAAAATAGTTGTTTTCGCCTTCTATTCAGGCTATTTACTTTTCCTAGTTTTCTTTGAAATTCAATATTAGGTAATTTAATATTTATTTTTCTAAATTCGTTTATAGGAATACTCATAATTATTGAGCCTTGTTTAATTTTATGAAGTTCTCTTTTAAAACTTTCACTTTTATCTATATACCATTCTAAATAGTCTGGATCTACAGTATCTCTATTTTTAACCTTTATGATTATATAATTTGAAGGTATAACCTTTCCTAAATCTGTCTTTTCTGCTTTTTTAGCATTATAGGATGTAAGATTGAGTAATATCATATCTTCTTCTACTAGCGGTATGTTTTGATTAATTTCTTCTGTAAGCTTTGGTACTGCTACACTAGATTCATTTTCAAAGGAATATACTGTCCTTTCCTCTGTTTCAATAGTACTATTTATTCTAATCCTACTTAAAGGTATACCTTGGGTTATTTCCACTATTTTTTCAAGTCTCATTCCAACCCTCCTTATTTATATTCTTCTGCTACTTCTCTTATAAATATTTCTAGTTCTTGAGTTTTTTCAACATTTTCTAAAAAAGAGTATTTTGCTTCTGTCAAAGTATCGCTTATTTCTTCTTTATCTATTATTCCACTAAATTCATACTCTTGTATCAATCCTTCTACTTGTTCTTCTGGAAGTCTATTCTTTACTGCAAAGTCATTTATGACTCTTTCTTTTCTTTCTATTTCAAACTCTGTAAATGCATTGTCTATAGAATCTTCACTGTCTAATTTTGGTACTACTTTATCTAAAAATTCTTTAATAAGTTCTACTTTATTTCTAAGTTCTATACTATCAGCTCTATCTAATTCTTTTATGATATAGTTTATATCTTCTTTTCGTTTTTCTTCATTTTCCAAATCTATCTCTCTAATTAAATTCATAATATAATCTACATTTATCTTGTCTCTATGCATTATTTCAAGAGCAAAATCTATATCATCAAGAATAGAAACTTTTTCTATTTTATTCTTATCGTGATTTTCTTTAATAAGTAGATACTTACTTCTATAATCTTGATAATCTTGAATATCCATTCCTATTTTTTCTTCTGTGAATTCAAATTCATTAAAATTTTCCATTCTGATTAAAGTCTTAGTTAAGTCTCTAAAAACTACTACAAACTCTTTTTGTTTTTCTTCACTTTCCATACTGTCTATACTTTCAGGTGTTGGAGCAATACTTAAAAGTGCATTTACTTGTTCTTTGAACAATGCTAAATACTCATCAAAAGACTTAGCTAAAACTGAATCTATATCATCAGTTTTTGAGAATGTTCTTAAAGCTTCATCTGTAGCTTCTTTTAAATTTCTAAAACATACTATATTTCCATATGGTTTTTTATCAGAGTCAAGTCTATTAGTTCTTGAATATGCTTGAAGTAAATTGTGATATTTTAAGTTCTTATCTACATAAAGTGTATTTAGTTTTTTAGAGTCAAATCCCGTTAAAAACATATTTACAACTAAAAGTATATCTATCTTTGCTTCTCTTACTTTCTTGTCTACATCTGCTCTATATCCATCATAATTATCTGTAGAAAAATTAGTATTAAACATTTCATTATAATCATTAATCATTCTTTCTAAGCTATCTCTTCCATGAACTTTTCCTTCGCTTAAATCTGGATTTTCTTCATAGCTAAATATACTAGCTATTTTAAAATCATGGTCCAATTCTTTAAATTTATCATAATATTTTACTAAAGATTCTACACTGTCAGTTGCAAATATTGCATTATATCCCTTACTTCTTGATCTTTGATCATGGTATTGTATTATATGTCTTGCTACCAAATCTATTCTTTCCTCTGCTTGCCACACTTCTTCTGTATTTATAGCTTGAACTTTTTCTGCAGCTATTTCATCTAATTTAGCTCCTAATGTATTTACATAGGTTACTGAAAAACCTAGAACATTTCCATCATGGATTGCATCTTTTATAAGGTAATAATGTAAACATTTATCAAATAGATCTGCTGTAGTTCTATCATCTTCTGATTTATTTTCTGGAAGTCTTGGAGTACCTGTAAATCCAAAATATTGGCTGTTTTGGAAATGCTCTTTTATAGCTGTATGCATCTTTCCAAATTGAGATCTATGACATTCATCTATTATGAATATAACTTTTTTATTTCTATAGGGTTCCATGATATCTTTATACTTAGGGTTTTTAATGGCATTACTCATTTTCTGAATAGTAGTAACTATAATAGGATTCATAATGTCTTTTATTTGTTTTACTAGATTTTCTGTACTATCTGTTCTATCTACTGAACCTGGTTGAAAATCATTAAACTCTTTTTCTGTCTGATGGTCTAAATCTTGTCTATCTACTAAGAAAAATACCTTATCTATACTTTCTTCATTAGAAAGTATTTGACTTGCTTTAAAAGAAGTTAGTGTTTTACCTGACCCTGTTGTATGCCAAATATAACCGTTATTATTAGTTTCTAAAGCTCTTTTTACTATTTCTTCTACTGCATATACTTGATATGGTCTTAGTACTAGCAATTGTTTTTCTGTTTCTTTAAGTACCATATATCTTGCTATCATCTTAGATATATGACATTTTTCTAAAAACGTTGTGCTAAAATCTTTTAAATTTGTAATTCTATTGTTTTCTTTATCTGTCCAAAAGAAAGTATATTTATAATTTAAATTTCCATCAGAATTTGCAAAATACTTTGTATCCACACCATTTGATACTACAAATATTTGAATATATCTAAAAAGTCCTGTATATGACTGTACTTTATATCTGCAAATTTGATTAAATGCTTCTTTCATATCCAATCCTCTTCTTTTTAGTTCTATTTGAACTAATGGCAGGCCATTTATAAGTATTGTTACATCATATCTATTTTCATACTTTCCCCTTACTGTAACTTGATTTGTAACTTGAAATAAATTTTTGCACCATTTTTGTGTATCCATTATAGTAAGGAAAAGTCTTTCACCATTCTCTCTTTCGATTTCAAGTTTATCTCTTAAAATCTTAGCTGATTCAAATACCCCCTTACCTTCAATCCTGTTCATAATTATTTGAAATTCTTTATCTGTAAGAGGTTTTCCTTTCAATTTATCTTCGTTAAATTTACTAATCTGTTTTCTAAAATTATTCTTTAAATCTTCTTCACTATTTATATTAACTAATTCATAGCCATTTCTACTTAGTAACTTCAAAAGATTTTGTTCTAATACTGCTTCAGATTGATATGACAATAGGACCACCCTTTCTCAAAATGTCTAAATAGATCATTACTACTTAAATATAGTTGTTATTTTGTATAATAACATAATACCATTTAAAATAATTTTGTCAATAGTTATTATTTATAATAACATAAAATCATTTTATAACAATATATAAATAAAATTTGGATACTTTTCTCATTGCAGGAATAAAGATATCGTTATAGCCACCTGATTGTCTAAATGATTTCATAACTTCCATTAGTTTTTTATCTATAAAGAGTCCGCTCTCTTTAAATAAAGAAAAGTCACATTCTTTGTTGGAACAATAAAAATTCTTCTTTCCTTCAAAAATGTGACTCTTACATATTGGATAATTCCCTAATACTTCTCTATTTGATTGAAATTTTTATTAAGACTAATTTTATACTCTTAAATCCTAGATTTATGACTTCCTTCCCTATATCTACTATTAGAGCTAATGTAGGTGTTTGAACTCTTCCTACACTTAAAGAAGTATTGATTTAGTATAAAGTTTCATTAAATATTCAACACAATCTGATTCAGAATCTATATCCCATGATTTACCATAAGCCTCCCACACAGCTTTATCTAGTTCTTTATGGGCCTTTAACAAATCTCTAGGCATAAATAATGGATCATATAAGTCTGCATAACTCCAATCCTTATATTTTTGTCTTACTTTTAAAACCAACTCCGCTTTTTTAGAAACTATTATTTTAACTTTCTCATTTGTCTTAGACCATGGAAAATTATTATATACTATATTTTTAGAATATTTATAATCTCCTTTTAGTCTGCCTCCTACTACTCTCATCCATGCGTTATGAACATTGGAAGTTAATATTCCAAAATGATATATACTTGCATTAGGCATTATCAAAACAGCATCACTTGCTATACTATTAGTTGACATAAATCCTATTGGAATATACTTTCTATTTTCTGATGTTACCCTAGGAATTAACAGATAATTGCTTTTGGAAATATTTGTCGTTTGAAACTTAGTAGGTGTATTTGCTATTTTTAAAGTATTTTTTCTAGTACTCTTTAATCTAAATTCTCTAACATTCTTAACTCTTTCCATAACAAGAGACATAGTTCTTATTTTGCTTGGTTTTAAATCTCCTAAGTACAAGCAATATCTTGGATTGTTATTTATAAACTCCCTTGCACCATACCATTCCATGAAATACTTTTTAGATTGAGGCTCCTCTTTTATAAACTTTTCCATTTCCTCTTTTGTAAATAAATAATTCCCATCATCTATTGGTTGATTACCCATACCTATTTCTTGAACATCACATAATGGCTTTCTTCTAGACTCTATATAAACATTATCAGCATCTACTAAATAACCATTGATATTCTCAACTTCTTGAAACGTCCCTTCATTTTCATATATTATCTTTTTATCAATTCTCTTATTCATACTAGAAAAACCTATTATAACACAATACACAGCTGCTTTATATTTTGCATCATTACTCCATTTAAATGTTCTATAAGCAAAATCTATCTTGCAAAAATTGTCTTCTAATATATACTTCCACAAAATACTAACCTGTTCTCCTTGACATATGCTATTAGTAGAAACAAAAGCAACCCTTAAATCTTTATTTCCTTTTATCATTTTTGCAGACTTAGCATACCAAGCTGAAACATAATCTAAGTTTCCTATGTTTTTTATACCGTTAAAGACAAGGTTTATATCAGAGTTTTGTTCACTATTCATTAATCTAGCACCCACAAATGGAGGATTTCCTATAATATAATCTAGTTCTTTAGCATCTATTAATTCATTCCAATCTATTCTTAGGGCATTAGTATTAATAATATTTGCATTTTCTCTTATTGGAAAATCTATTATATTAAAACCGAAATAATTACTAATTTTTTGATCCATTAAATGCTTTATAAGTATCATGGATACTTTAGCTATCTCTACAGGAAATTCTTCGTACTCTATACCATAAAATTGATTTATATGTACTATATTTTTTGCTCCTATCATTTGAAGTTCTCTATGATCATAAATCATTTTCATAACTTCAAATTCTAATTCTCTTAACTTTTGATAAGCCATTATTAAAAAGTTTCCTGAACCACAGGCAGGATCTAAAAACTTTAATAATGCTAATTTCCGTTGAAAATTCTTAAGTTCTTTAACCGTACTTTTGGATCTTTCAAATTCATCATATAATTCATCTAAAAATAAAGGCTCTAATACCTTCATAATATTTTCTTCAGATGTGTAATGAGCTCCTAAATTCCTTCTCTGCTCTTGGTCCATAACTCCCTGGAATATAGCACCAAATATAGCTGGATTTATTTCTGACCAATTAAACTTACAGCATTCTAATAAAAGATTTCTCATATTTTGATTAAATGAAGCTAATGGTAAATCCTCTTTAAACAAATTACCATTTATATATCTAAATCTTTTTAATTCTGGGGATAAATTATTCATTCTTTTTTCTATCTGGTTTTAAAGAGTGAACATAGCCCATAGCTTGTGTATATGCTTTGGCTAAAGATTGTCCCTTAGACTTCATTTCAATTAGGATTTTTCCTGGCATAAAATAGTCAATATATCCTATAGATCCATCTTTCAAAGTTATTTGATGTTCATGAAATCCATCTTTCCAGTCAACTCCAAATATATTCATAAAATCTTTTTCAAAAGTTTGACCCTCTTGTCTCTCATTACCATCACAGTTTTTCCAATGCATTTGAAATTTGACTGCTCTATCTTCAATTTTGTTCCAACTTAACATAGCTAACTCCCCTAGCCCAGTATTACTTGTTAAAAATATCATTTCCATATATTAATTTTTAATACACAGCTATTGGGAATTGATTATTTTACCGACATTTTTAAATAATATTATTTAAAAAGTCTTGATACCTTTGTTTCCTAAGATATCAAGACTTCCATTTACTACTCCTGCAATAAGGTGCAAAATTTACTCCTTATTAATTCTTTATTTTTTGTATGATATACATACATTTCTCTACCTTTATCTTTTTTATATTTTTCAGCATACTGTTTTAAAGCTTCTCTTTCTATTTTTTCCTTATCATTAGCTTCTACTTACACAAATCAACTTTCTATAATCTCTCTTTTATACTTATTGTACATCTTTGATATAGAAAGATATATTATCAAAATATATCCTACAATAACTATAATAAATAGATGATTTAAGTTTAATAAAAAATCTATTGGTCTAAATATCGTAAATAGTTTAGACATTTTAAAACTTCTTCCTCTAATCCCTTTCCATTATCCTTTATCCTTATTTCTCTATATATTGGATTGGATATAAACTCTATTTTAATCTTATCTAAAGTATGTTCTAGGGAATTTTTTATTATATTTAAAAATCCTTCATAAAGCCAAACCTCGTCTCCTAAAACTGTGAAATCCTCTCCAGTATACTCTACTCTAACATTTCTGTCTCTATTTAAACTATTTACTATATCTTCTATTATTTCCCTTACGGAAAGTTTTTCATATCTATAATCTATAGTATTTGAATTTACTTTAGATAATTTTAAAAGTACCTCTGTAAAGTTTTTAAGTCTATCTAATTCCAAATACAATTTTTCCAAGTATATATCTGTATTTTCTTTATCTGTTTTAATTAACTCTGCCATAAATCCTATTGAGGTTATAGGTGTTTTAAGTTGATGGGCTATATTTGCTAAGTCTTTCTTTAAATTGGATTTTTGTCTTTTAGATTCTTCTTCTAAAGATTTTAAATTTACTATAATCTTATATAATTCATCTCTAAGAATACTGTACTCATCATCTTCTTTTATTTGTATAGAATAGTCTCCGCTATTTATCCTTATTAAATATTCTTCTAATTCCTTAATTTTAAATTTGAGTTCTTTATCTTTTTTTCTATTAAATAATATATATATTCCATATATGATTATAGAAATAATGAGAATAAGTAAAATTCCATATATCTTATGAACAAATATACTTTCATTGTAGTATCCTAAGGATTTTAAAGTAATCTCACTATTAAATCCTTTAGTATCTAGGATATTTGAAATTGTACTATAAAAATATCTGTCCATTCCTGTTATTAAAAGGCTGATAATTAAAAATACTATTATAAAAAACTCATATTAATCCCTCACAAATCTATAGCCAATTCCCCTAACTGTTTCTACTACATAGCCATAATCCTTTAGTTTTTTTCATCAAGTACTAAACCTTTATAGTTTAACTTTTCTTCTACTCCATCTACTCGCCTTAAAACACTTTCTATTTTCGCTTTTAATATTGGAAGTTTAAAAGGCTTTGTTATATATCCATCAGAAATATTAAGTCCCTTTACTATATCTTCCTCTGAATCATTAACTGTTAAAAATATTACTGGTGTAGATTCTATATTAAATATCTTTAAAAAATCAAAACCTGTCCCATCTGGTAAATTTACATCTAAAAGAATTAAATTAAAATCATAAGTAAAGTTTTTTTTAGCTTCCTCTAAAGATTTACTAATTACTATATCATAGCCATTATTAACTAAATAGGCTTTTATTCCAAAACCTAAGGTTTCATCATCTTCTAGTAAAAATATTCTCATTTAATCACCTCAAAGATATTCTACATCATAAATAATTTTGCAAGTATATTTATAATATAAATTTTATTTGAAAAATGTCTTCTCTACAACTAAATATTACCATAGGAATGAAAAAACGGTAAGATTAATCCTACCGTAAATTTTTAATATTAGATTTTTTACCAAATGATTTCATGTCTTATTCCAACTAACTCATAGTTTCGTCTGAAGTCTTCGAAGGTTCAGCTTCATCTATAAGATTATAAAAATCTATCACTGGGTAATTATTTTTATCCTTAAGTATCTCTCTTATTTTATTATAATGATAATTAGAATGCTCTAAAACCCTATATTTATATTTACTCCACTCTATTTCTAATTTTCTTATATCTTTAATACTTGATATACTATTTATACATTTAATGGCTGAAAGATTCTTATCTTTAACTTCAAGCATAATATCTATTTCATCATCTAATTTATTACTGAAACTCGTAAATTCAGTTAAATCTATTGTCCTCGAATGAGAACCTGGTCTTTTTTCCAAGTTTTTTTACATTTATTTATAAAGTATAATTCGTCTTTAGATTTATCATAAGGTAATATCTTATTGTGGAGATTATCAAATACTACTGGTATGTCTAATGTTTTTCCTATTTTTAGAACATCTCCAATATTGTAGGATTTGTCATCATTTTCAATAACCAGCCTATCCTTAACTTTAGGAGAAAGGAGATTATAATTATGGATAAATCTATCTATAGCTTTTTCTTTATCACCATATACTCCTCCTATATGAAGGACTATCTTGCTATCCTTTAACAAAATGGAATTTTTGTGGAACATAGGAAATAGTAATCCCCTAACAAGCAACAATCTCTTTGATTAAAAACTCCCTACCACAAAGTAATTCCCAATCTTCGCTCCCGCAACTTGGACATTCTCCCTTATGTTCAATTAAATTAAATACCTTTTTACAATTATCACATATACAATTGCCTGGCAATATTTCAATTTCTAATTTCGTATTCTGTAGCATAGTTCCATCTACCGCAGCTGGATAACAGGCTTGGACAAATCTTGGTACAACTGAAGACAGTTCTCCAATTTGAAGTACTAATGTGTCAATTTCTGTGATTCCATTTTGTTTTGCAAAATTTTCAACTGTTTCTACAACATTAATCATAATTCCTAGCTCATGCAAATTAATTCACCCCTATCTGCTAATAAATAAAGAATATAGGGTGGGTATTATCCCACCCTTTTATTCTTCAAATACTAACTTGATTTATCTTTTTTACCAGTAAAGGTTTTTTTGATACTATGGGTTATCATTCTACCTTTACGTGCAATTACATTTTTAACGATTACTGGCTTTAAATCCTCAAATTCCACATTTTGAGCATCATATTTCCTTACAAGAGATATAGCATCAAATTTACATTTAGTAGTACATTGTCCGCATCCTATGCACAGATACTCATCTACAACTGTAGCTCCGCAACTTAGACAACGTTCTGTTTCTTTTCTAACTTGATCCTTTGTAAGAGTTGGTCGTAAATCTTTAAAAGAGGTCTTAGCCTTATCACCGTCTACATGTGGTGTTCTTTGTCTTGGAAGACGGTCATAGCCTGCCAAGTCTATATTTTCCTTATCAAATGCCTTAAATTCTCTTCTATCTCTACCAAGTATTAAATCCTGTCCTGGTTGAACATAGCGATGGATCGAAATTGCTCCTTCCTTTCCTAAAGCTATAGCATCAATTGCAAATTTAGGTCCTGTAGCAACATCTCCACCTGCAAATATATCTGGTTCACCTGATTGTAATGTAAATGGATCTACTTTAATTGTATTGTTTGGATTTAATTCTACTTTTGAACCTTCTAATAGTCTACCCCAATCTATTGATTGGCCTATTGAAAGCAACACCTTATCTGCCTTAACAACTTTTGTATCATTTTCATCAAACTTAGGACTAAATCTTCCATCTTCATCAAAGACCGATAGACACTTTTTAAATTCTATTCCTACAACATGTCCATTCTCTGTAACAATACGATTAGGACCCCAAGAATTATTTACACCTATGTCTTCAGACATTGCCTCTTCAATTTCTTCATCAAGGGCTGGCATTTCTTCTCTGCTTTCCAAACAGTACATCTCAACTGTTGAAGCTCCCGCCCTTGTAGCTGTTCTTGCTACATCTATAGCAACGTTACCGCCACCAATAACTACAATGTCTCCCTCCATGTCTACATCTTTACCTAAATTAACATCCAATAAGAAGTCCACCCCAGATATAACCCCTTCTGCCTCTTCTCCTTCAATGCCTAGTTTTCTACCAGATTGAGCACCAATTGCAAGATAAAATGCTTCATATCCCTGATTTCTTAGTTCATCAAGAGTAATATCTTTCCCTACTTCTATACCAGTTTTAAATTCTACTCCTAATTCCTTTAATATGTTAACTTCTGCATTTACTACATCTTTTTCTAACCTATATGAAGGAATTCCAAGGGTTAGCATACCACCAAGAGCCTCTTGTTTTTCAAATACTGTTACATTATAACCATCTATGGCTAAATAATATGCACAAGAAAGTCCAGAAGGTCCAGCACCTACGATAGCAATTTTCTTTCCATAATTGTGCCTTTTCTTAGGTATATATCGCACATCTGCATTTAAATCTTGTTCTGCAATAAATTTTTTAATATCATCAATAGCTACAGGCTCGTCTACATCTCCTCTAGTACATACTGATTCACATTTTCTAGGGCAAATACGTCCACATACTGCTGGAAAAGGATTTTGTTTTTTGATTAATTCCAATGCTTCTGTATATCTTCCTTGAGAAGCTAATTTAATATAACCTTGTACAGGAATATGGGCCGGACATTGGGTTATACAAGGGCTAGTTCCACTTTCTAAAACATTTTTTCTATTAATTCTATAATCTGGATTCCATTTATCTGGTCCCCATTTACTATTGGATGGTAAATCTATTCTTTCCTCAATAACTTGTGCTTCTTCACATAATTTTTGACCTAATTGGAGTGCATTAACAGGACAAACCTGAACACATTCACCACAAGCTACACATTTATCCTTATCTACATGAGATACATAATTTGAACGTACCATATCATTGTTTAAAAACATTGTAGCAGTTCTTAAAGAGAAACAACTACAACTACAGCAATTGCAAATAGCATGGGTTTTTCCCGGCCCGTCTGTATTAGGAATTTGGTGCATTAAACCGTTTTCCTCAGCTTTCTTTATGATTTCAAAAGCTTCTTCCCTAGTTATCTGTCTGCCTCTACCGGTTCGTATATAGTATTCAGCAGCATGATCTAATTGGATACACATATCTTCTTTTAAATGTCCACAGCCTTCTCCCATAATCTCTCTAGCTGTACGACAAGAACAGTCTGAAACAGAGAAAACTTCAGCTTCATTTAGATATTTTGATATTTCCTCATAGGATGCCCTTCTACTTTCACCATCAATAGCCATTTCAATAGGAATAACACGCATAAGACCTGTTCCTACTGGGAATATTCCTGCTGTTTGAGGGCCTCTTATCCTTCCGTAAGCCTCAAAAGCCTCAGCAATTTGAGGGTACTTCCTAACATTTTCCTTATTATTCACCATCATTTCCATAACCCCAGGTATCCAGGTTTCAAGCCAATATTTATCTACTCCATCTTTATCTCCAACAAAACAAGCACCTGCAACTGCTAATTCCCACAAAAGTTTTCCTGTTTCTTTTACAGGTTTTCCACATATTTTTGCCACTTCTTCTGCACTCTTAGGTTTCCTAAACTCCAAACAAAGTCCCACTTCTGCCATTTCATCTGTAACAACAGGTTCCAAAATCATATATTCAGGATCTGTATATTTATATGATGATTTAGAACCATGTTTTTTACCGCCTATGTGATTAGCTAGTTGCAATACTTTTTCTTTTGTCATAGATTTCCCTCCAATTTGAATTTACATTCTCACTGTTCCTGCCACTTTTTTATTTCATCAAGAAGCCAATCCGCCCATTCATCAATGCCTTCCCCTGTTTTTGCAGAAATAGGGATAATTTTAATATTTGGATTTAGCTTTTTTGCCCTTTCTTTAACAGCTTCTAAATCGAAGTCAAAATAATCCATGGTATCAATTTTATTAATTAATAAAACATCTACCTTCGAAAACATTAGAGGATACTTCAAAGGTTTGTCATCTCCTTCTGGTACACTTAAAATCATAGCATTTTTAGATGCACCAGTATCAAATTCTGCTGGACACACTAGATTACCTACATTTTCTAAAATAATAAAATCTATATCATCTGCACCAAGTCCTAATAAACCTTGTTTTGTCATATCAGCATCTAAATGGCACATTCCACCGGTATGCAACTGAATAACCTTTGTACCAGTTTTAGCAACTGCATGAGAATCCACATCAGAATCAATATCTGCCTCCATGACACCAATATTAATATCTGATTTTAAAGCTTCAATAGTTCTTAAAACTGTAGTTGTTTTACCTGAACCTGGTGATGACATGAGATTTAATAAAAAAGTTTTTCTCTTTTTCAATTCTTCTCTAAGCAAATCTGCTTGTCTGTTATTGTCTTTAAAAACGCTTTCCTTGATTTCTAAAACTTTAAAACTCTTCATATTTTATTCCACCTTCCCATAAATTTTTATTTAACTTTGCATTTTACAGGATATTTTGATGAAAATTGTTATTATTTTATCATTTTCATTGTATGCAAAATAGAAATAGTTGTCAAAAAAAACAAACGTTGAGATTTCAATGCTTATCCACTTTATATTTTAAGTTCAGTTTACACTTATAGTAATGAAAAGACTCATATTTTAAAATTAAACTTGAACTTTTCTTAAATATATATGTAAACTTAACTTGAATGTAAAAAACTTAAAAAAATATAGTTTTACAGATTAACTATATAACTATTATATATAGTCAATCTAATTTATATTTCCAAATAATGCTAATATCTATAATCCTTCTTTCAAATTTATCTTAATATATCCACCATATTTTTCGGCCATTATGTTGTATAATGGTTTACCTAACATAAAAGTATATATCTCATCTGCTTTTTCTATGACATCAATATCTTTAAACTCATTAGGATATAAAGTCTTGCCTAGAAAATATATATCAGCCATAGCAGTCTCAATATTATTATAATATGAAACATATGGCAATTGACCATATACCTTGTCATTTTTTACAGCAGATAATTCATTATAATAATCTGGATTTTTATTATAATCTTCATTTACAATATTCATTCCATTTTCATCAATTATAAGTATATCTGGATCCCATTCTATAAGTTGTTCCTTATCGATCATTATAGAACCAGATTTTCCTATTTCATCTGCAACATTTTTAGCACCAATGATATCCAATACTGGAGAATTTCCAGTTGTACTTTCAATTCCATGAACCCCTTTATAGCTTAATCCTCCCATGTATACACTTGGTTTTTTATCTTCTGGAATATCCTTTGTAAGATTGGTAAGTTCAGTCTTACAGTCCTCCATATATTCAATTAACTCCTTTGATCTTTCTTCCTTTCCAACTATTTTGCCAATAATAGTTAGTGCCTTATACATATCTTGATCAAAAACTGCTGAGGAACCACAATTTACAATTACAATTGGTACCCCTATTTTTTTCTGAAGCTCTTCTATTTGAGCTATATCTAAAATATCTCCAGCAATAATAACATCAGCATTTACATCTATAAGTAATTCTGGATCTGGGTTGGCTGGAAACCCTTCTCCTATTATTGGAATCTTTTCTAATTCAGGATTAGCAATTATATATGGTCGTCCAGTTTCTTTAGACTGCTGCTTTCTTTCAACTCCTACAAGTTTTTCAGTTCCATTGACATAAGTATAAAGCCTAAGGGCAGAACCTATTGCCACTACTCTTTCAACAGGTCTATCTAAAACAATGTTACGCCCTGCCATATCTGTTATTTCAATAACATGGGAACTATCTTTAGTTTCATCCTCTTCTACTTTTGCTGATTGTTTAGATTGAGTACATCCAGTCAATATTGATAATAAAAACATCATTATTGCTAAAAATATACTTAATTTTTTCTTCACTTTTTTATCTCCCCTTTCTTTATTCACCAATAAAAATTTTAATCTAATATTTAAATGATTTATATAGGGATAACTACTGGAATACCTGAAAATTCTTCTATTGCAACATCAATATCATATACATTTTTAATCAATTCTGAATTTAAAATTGTAGCATCACCAAAATCAAATACTTCACCTTCTTTTAGCAGAAGAAATTTGTTAGCAAAACGTAATGCTAGATTCAAATCATGCATGGCAACTATTGCTGAAATCTTTCGTTCATTAACAATATACTTAATTGTCTTAAGCACTTCTATTTGATTTTTTAAATCAAGATTGCTAGTAGGCTCATCCATTAACAAAACCTTTGGTTCTTGAACAAGTGCCCTAGCTATAATGACTTTTTGAAGTTCACCACCGCTAAGTTCATTAGTATATCTCATAGAATAGTTTTCTAAATTTAACAATTTTAAAACATTTTCAACAATATCAATATCTCTTTGAGTTACATCCCATTTTATATAAGGTTTTCTTCCAAGTAAGATAGAATCAAAAACTGTTTTTTTTGAACAATCATGGCTTTGTGGCACATATGCAATGTTCTTTGCAAGTTCTGGACCTTTTAATCTAGAACTATCGATGCCATTAATATATACAACACCTGATTGTGGTTTCAATATTTTGTTTAAACATTTCAAAAGAGTAGATTTTCCAGCTCCATTAGTTCCTAAAACTGCTAGATAATCTCCTTGTTTTAGTGAAAATGCTATATTATTGATAACATCCTTTTTTGGATATGAAAAACTTATATTATTAACTAATAAGGTCATCTATTCACTCTCCTTTATAAGAAAATAAATGAACAACGGTGCTCCAAGAAAAGATGTTACAGCCCCTACTGGTAAAGTCTGCGGTGATAATACTACTCGTGCTAGTGTATCAGATATGAGTAATATAAGGGAACCCATGATTGCTGATGTAGGTATAAGGTATCTATTATCACTACCTACTAATCTCTTTGCTATTTGAGGAGATATTAAACCAATGAAACCTATTATTCCTAAAAAAGATACAATAACAGCAACAACAATTGATGCCACAAACATTCCACTTAGTCTAACCCTCTCAACATTTACTCCTAGACTCTTTGCAGTATCATCTCCACTATCTAGAGCATTATAATCCCATCTACGATATATAAAATAAACTATAGATGCCAAAATTAATATTCCCATCATTATAATTTCATCCCAAGATGCCCTACCTAAATCTCCAAAAGTCCAAAATATAACAGCAGCTACTTTAGTTGTATCTTCTGAAAAATATTGAATAATCATAGTACCTGCTGAAAAAAGTGAACTTAATGCTACTCCCGCTAAGACTATGCTTTGTGTAGAAAAATATCCTAATTTTGATAAACTAATAATCAATAGTGTGGAACCTATTGAAAAAGCCATTGCACAAATTGTAACGATATAAGGATTTAAAATTTGTATATCGCCTAATCCAGTATTTACTACATTACCTGCCCCTAACAAGATAATAGCAACATTGGCTCCAAAAGCAGCAGCATTTGATATTCCAAGTGTAGAAGGGGATGCTAATGGATTTTTTAAGTTATTCTGCATAATACATCCTGCTACTGATAACCCTGCACCTGCTAGTATTCCTGCTACTACCCTTGGCATACGAATATTCATTACTGTAGAAATTGATTTAGTGTCTCCTAATCCTAAAATAGCTAAAACTACCTGTTTAGGCCCAATACTCATAGCACCAGCATTTATAGCCAAAAAAAATACAATAATAGTAGCAATCAGTAAAGCAATAATGATAAGCCTTTTCTTGATTATATGTTTTTTATATTCATCATATTGAAATAATAGCTCTTTATCTTTATTAATATCCACAGATTACCACCCTCTTGAATATTCATTAAAACAGTCTAGACAAACTTTCTTACCTCCCTGAATTCGAATTTTATTCTCAGAAGCCATTTCGTTGCATTTTTCACAAGCTATGGTATCAAATATTCTTGCTTTCTCTGGCAATTCAATATTAACCTCTTCAACTTTAAATATATTTTCTTCTGGACCTTCTAAAATATATTGTTGTCTTTTTTCCCTTTCCATTTCTCTATCATTTTGTTTTAATATTAATCTAATACTTCTTCCATCTTTTCGTCTTATAAAGGTAAAAGCCATCTTTCCTGTATCTTTGAAAATTAGATTACCTTTTCCTAGTGTACAACTAGTTATGACTTGGATTGCATCTACACCACATGCATCATTTTCTGTTATACAAACTATTTCCTCATCTCTAGAAAAACTTAATGACATTTTCTCTTTTGCTATTTCGGCTGCCCTAAATCCAATAGCTAAACCAGGGCATTCATGTCCATGAAATTCAACACATTTTTTCCATAATTCCTTATCCATTTTCGCTCCCCCTTTAATATTAATTTTAAACCAATAATTCTAAACCTAAAATACCTTAATTACCATAAATGTTCACTTTATTCAAATATTACAAAACATTTTAATTAAAATTTTATATAAATTTAAAATGTATGTCAAAAAACAAGGATGTTGAAATTTCAACGTTCATTAACTTTATATTTTAAGTTAAGTTTACACCTATGATAGAAATGAATGGCATATTTAACATTCATTCCAAAGGTTTTTATAGCACTATATGTAAACTTCACTTAAAAGTAAAAAACCCTTTAAAATGAGATAAAACTACTCAAAGAAGTTTCGTAGCTATAAGCTAAATAATACAAAAATCTCCTTAAATCACTGCTAATTTAAAGGAGATTTTTTGGAAAAATATTTTTTAAAAGAATCTATCTATCAGATTTTCTGAATATCGAATACAATTTTCAATTGAAAGCATACTCATGATTTCCCCTGCTAAAAATATATTGTTTTTACCCTGAATAGATTCCATTTTATCATAAAATCCATTTTCTAATGTATGAGTATCTACATAGGGACAATGTTTCCAACACTTAGTCTGATAAAGTCTTGCATTTTTTACTCCTAACCTTGATAAATCATCCTTAATATAATCTAAGGATGATTTCTTAGAATTAAAAGGAGGATTGTATGCATAAAGTATCACCATTTCCTCATCATTAGACACATCCCATCTAGAATCCCATATAGTAATATGTCCACGTCTACTAGGGGATAAGTTTTCCAATATACAACCACATCCTTCTGGAACCTTGTCTACAATGAAGGCATATACATTAAAAATTTGATATTTTATATTACTTAAACATTTCTTTGTATCCTCGTCCCAAAGATTTAGATGTGAAAATTGTTCCAGTGGAACAGTAATAATAACTTTATCAAACTCAAGTCTTTCAAATTGAGTTTCTAGCCATATGGTTCCTTTTGAGGATAAGGAAATGTCTATTACCTTTTGTCCTAATCTAATATATTTAATTTTCCTACTCAAGTGTTCTGCCAATATAGAAACCCCATCGTTCCATGTGTAAAACTCTGGAATCTTCATAAAAGACATTAGATGATCATAATTCATAATTCTGAGTACATAAAGAGCGGGAACTTCTTCAATATTGCCTAAACCAAAGATAGTGAAGTAGTGTACATAAATAGTTTTTAAAACTTTAAATTTATGCATATCACACCACTTTGAAAAGGGTAACATCAATGGTTTTTCTGTATTTTTAGCACTAATATTTTTCAATGATTTGTACTTATCCAGTACTAGGGGCAATCTTTCTAACTCCTCAATAAATCCTTCTAAATCTTCTTTAGGTAATGGCATAATTTTTTGACCATCTGCATTATAATTAGTCCGTGATAGTTTAGGACCATCTGCTTTTATATTTAATCTTTTCATCAATAATTTAAGATTTAAATAAGAAGGTAGTCCAAAAATTGCACCTAATTCATAAGACTTCTCATTGTAACAGATAGTATGTAGCTTACCACCTAGACGTTCTTCTTTTTCAAAAACGGTAGTATTTTCATATCCCCTTCTGTATAAGCCTTCAGCTATAACCAAACCAGAAAGCCCTCCACCTATAACTGCAATCCTACAGTCTCTCTTATTCATCTATACCACCTCATTTTGAATAATTAATCAGTGCTAAAAGCCAAAGTGGTAATGTATCTAAATCAGCGCCATTTTCTATTGCCCTTTCTAAAACAACTTCAGCAGGTGTTTTTCCTGCTTTAGGTCCATTAGGAATTATACTGTGAAAATTATATTTCCTTATAAAATCATTAATGGCAGCTTCAACTTTTACAAAAGAGTCTAATTTGTCATTTAAAGGAATTTTATTGTAAAACTCCATCATTAAAAACTCATTAAACTCTCTCATACCATCTAATATATCAATATATTCAGGAGAAATAAATATATGATTAATATTAAAATCTTCTAAGATCTCTTTATATTTATTACCTTTCACAAAGTAAGGTAAAAACTCTCTTTCCTTTTCAGTAACTAAATTTTCAATATTTAAACTAAAAGTTTCCAATAGATAAATTAACTTGCGTTCAAAATAATGCCAAATATCAATATCCTGCTTCTTATTGTATATTTTTACCTCTCCCCATCTTGAAACAGTGTCATAAAAACTATATTGATATATCCTACCTATTCCCTCAAAAGTGCCTATAAAATCAATTCTCTGAATTACTAAATAGCCTGGATAAGAATCCTTTGCATTTGAAAAAATAGACATATCCTTTTTATCCCTTTTCTTGATATTTATATGTGATTTTTCATCCATAGAATATTCTATTCTCTGGGCTTTTCTTGTTAAATTATATCGTTTAAGCACATTATAAATTCCTGTTTCTCCTATATCAAATCCTTGGGATATTAATTCATAGTAAATCCTCTTAGGCCCATCTGCTGGATATTTTGTAACATATGATAATATTTCTTGTTCAATATCTTTACTGACTTTATTTGGCATTTTAGGCTTTCTGCGTTCTCTATTATCCAATCCAGCCATTCCATGTTTCTCATAAGCATTTTTCCAATTATAAAATGTTGTTCTTGATATTCCAAACAATTCACATGTTTGAGAAACGTTATTCCCTTTCAAAGCATGTTGTAATATCTTATATTTAGTATATGCATTAAACCCCTTAGATCTCATAATAGCCCCCCTTTATTTAAAAGGAAACTTATCAGTTGTTTTAACTTCAAATATATGTTTACATAATAATATCATATAACCCTTTATAAAAAAAGTAGAACAAATATTTATAATATTTTTAAAGATAATTAGATCTTTTTATACTATGAAATAATAATTAAAATCATATAAAATAGATCGAAGAAACTCTCCGATCTATTTATCATCTTCTATTAAATATTTTCTTATTCAATCCTTCTTTTTTAATATCTATTGCTTTTTTAGGACATAATTCATGACAACAGAAACATCTAATACATTGTTTCAAATCAACTTCTGGATATTTACTGGACATATCAATGGCTTTAGGTGGGCAACTATTGGCACATATTCCACAAGAAATACACATATCATGGTTGAATACTGGACTCGGCCTAAAGTTATTTAAAACCCATTTTTCTAAAAACTTCGGTACCCTTCCTCCAATAAAATTTATACTAGTTGAAGCAGGAAGTTTAAATGGTTCTATATCTATTTCTTCAATTTTTGTACCTACTACTTCTATGTCATCAATATCCCCACTAAATAATTCCCTTTCCTTAGCTCTTTTTATAGTAGGTATAGATAATGGTTCTATGCCTACTATATATGAAGCTATTGTATCTAAAGCATGTGGATTTTCTGAAGCCATAAGAAGACCTACAAATCTTTTATCTCCAGAAGAAGGACCATCCCCTTCCATACCTTCAATTCCATCAATTATTGAAAATACTGGTTTTACATACTCACATATATCAACTAATGCATTGGAAAAATTGTCTATACTATTCATTCTAAAATGATAATCAGCTTTAGTTAAACCTGGTATTGTTCCAAATAAATTTTTAACTGCTCCTGTATAGGTCATCATAGCATGAGTTTTTAGCTTAGCTGCAGAAACAACAAAATCCACTTCATTAAAAGCTTTAACTATCTTCATATGCTTAAGAAGTTTTGCATTATCATTATTTATTTCAACATATGATGTATCAAAGTTAAGCTGGCAACCAGTCCTCTTTTGTACTTCAAACATCCCTGTAGCTTTGTATGTGGTTCTA
The DNA here is from genome assembly GCF_009696605.1 of Anaerosalibacter bizertensis. Classification (GTDB taxonomy): domain Bacteria; phylum Bacillota; class Clostridia; order Tissierellales; family Sporanaerobacteraceae; genus Anaerosalibacter; species Anaerosalibacter bizertensis. The sequence goes on from NZ_VULR01000005.1 coordinate 46,633, forward strand.
AGGGACTTCTCATTGAAAGGTCCCCCTGGACTATCTCCAACAATAACTTCACAACCTAATTTTTGTAAATATCTAACTACTCCTTCTACTACATAAGGATGTGTTGTTACAGCTTCATCGGGAAAATTCTTTTTCAATAAATTTGCTTTTACTAGTACTTTGTTGCCTTTTTTAATTTGTTTTTTTAAAGAATCTATATTATCTAAGCATTCAAAGACTTTTTTCTCTACCTTTTTATAATCATAGCTATCACATTCTACAATACTTACTTTTTCCAACAAGACCAATCCTTTCATAAAAGTACTAGATCCATATTCTAATTATCTAATTTTTCATTTATTTCGTCTATGGACCTTTCGACCCCTTTTAGTACTTCCCTAAGTTCTCTAAAATATTTTATTATTTTTATTCCTAAAAAAACAAATAAAATAATCATAAATACCAAAAACACTATAGGTATTATTTCAACTAAAAAGGCCTTTGGGGGCAAAACTCTAATATCAAAATTCATTTTATACCTCCTGAACTAGTATAACAATACTATATTCAAAAACATATTATGTAAATATAGTCTATAATTTCCCATAATATTATTAGTTCTCATAATTTCTAAATCTAAAGTTAAAATAAATAAACATTATAATACATATGATTGTAACTATTAGACCTGACTCTGGTATAACAGAATAGCCTGTCCATAATCCTTCACTTACTTCTAAATTAATCAATCCTTTAATATTATATTTATAGTCCATAAATATAATACTTTGTATCAAGTTCCAAGATAAATGATATCCTAGAGGTAACATAAGGGATCCTGTTCTAACAACAATTATTGATAATATAATCCCAATCAAAGTAGCATTTATTATACCTATCCAAATAGTTTCACTTGTAGAATACGCTTGAAAGTGGAATAATCCAAAAAATACTGAAGGAATAATTATAGCAATATTAGTTGGAAGAATAATGGATAATTTGCTTAACATATATCCTCTAAAAAAAGATTCTTCTAAAAGCGAAACACTTAAATAAGCAAATAATCCTGATAAAACCATGACCAATGTATGTTTTGCACCTTCAGTTGAAATATAGATTTTACCTTCTCCAATAATAGTTGTTATCAAAGGATATAATGTAAAAAATAAAATACCACTTAAAATTCCTTCTAAAAATAACCTTCTACCTCTTTTATCAAAATGCAGTAAAAAACTTCCAACATTTTCTTGATGAATCATTTTCCTAAAAAATATTATTAGTAAAAACAAAATTAAATTAATAATTCCTGTAGCAATATTATCTTGAACCATTTCCTTCATCCTTTTTTAAATAATTTTAATATTTTTCTAATAAATAATTCCTTCTTTTTATATTTTTATTTTATCACAATAAATATATTAAAGCTTTATTTTTTAATTACATGGAACTTGATATTTTTTTCACAAATAGTCTAAATATATTTATATGTTAGAATTTTGAGATAATTTATGGTATAATAAAAAAACATGACCACAAAGAGTTAATTTAAAACAAGAGGGGGATATGTTAATGAAAAAGCTTAGCTCTAAAGAGGTCCTGGTTATAGGCTTTGCATTATTTGCTATGTTCTTTGGTGCAGGAAATTTAATTTTTCCACCATCTATTGGCCTATTAGCAGGGGAAAAATGGAAAGCTGCTTTATTAGGATTTTCTTTAACTGGTATAGGTCTTCCTATACTTGGAGTACTATCTGTAGCTATATCAGGTGGCTCTATTAATAGTTTGTTAAATAAAGTTGGTCCTAAGTTTGCTTTAATTTTCAGTATCTTAATAATGGTTCTAATTGGTCCACTATTGGCAATACCCAGAACTGGAGCAACTGCCTTTGAAATAGGCATCCAACCACTATTTCCTTCAATAGGTCCAGTTATAAGTTCACTTATATTTTTTGGATTAACCTTATTTTTAACAATAAGTTCTACTAGCATCATTGATGTTATTGGAAAATTTTTAACACCAATACTTTTGATCATGATATCTACTATAATAATTAAAGGTATTCTCAATCCTATAGGTGTACCTATAGATACTAATATGACCCAGCCATTTTCCACAGGATTTGGAGATGGGTACCAGACTATGGATTTACTAGCTGCAATAGTATTTGGTGGTATTATAGTAGATGATATAAAAAATAAGGGAATAACGGAAAAGAATGAACAGTTTAAAACTATTGCCAAAACAGGTCTTATTGCTGGTATTGGATTAGGAATTGTATATGGAGGTCTTCTATATCTGGGAGCTGCTGGTAGCTCTGTATTTCCACAAGGAATAGAAAAAGTATCTTTAACAACTAATATAACCATAACAATTCTAGGTCATTTAGGTAAAATAGTACTAGGAATATGTGTTTATTCCGCATGTCTTACTACATCTGTTGGACTTACCGCCACTGTAGGACATTTCTTTAGCAATATAAGTAAAGAAAAATTTAATTATAAAACCATTGTTATAATATCCACCATAGTAAGTATCATTATTTCAAATATCGGTGTTGAAAGTATAATTACTTTTGCAGATCCTATCTTGAAAATAGTATATCCAATCGCTATTATATTAGTTATTATAAATGTATTTGATAATTTAATTGAAAATAAAAAAATTTATTTAGGTGCAACTATTGGTACATTTTGTGTAAGTCTAGTAGATGGATTGTCTGCTATGGGTGTCAATACCTCTTTTATAGGAGAATTTATACAAACCCTTCCATTCGCTGACAGTGGATTTGGTTGGATATTCCCTGCAATTTTAGGAATAATATTGACCCACTTAATCACAAAACTAAAAGAAAATGCTTTTGCATAAAAATAACTTTATGCTATCTCTAATAGTCAGAAGATTCATTGTTTTCTCTAAGCCTTTAGGAGGTACACAAAGTGGGATTGAATTCATTAGCACCTAATTTAAACTTTATTAGTGACATACTAAAATGGTATCTATATAAATACGGTCTTCTCAGCTATACTTTGATTATTGTAGGAAGTATTTATTTTATATGTATAAGAGCCTTATTCATTAATATAAAAAACAATCACTACGACAGAGTTCTTATGTTGATAATACTTATGTTAATAGTTCTCGGTGGTCTTATAGGCTTTGGAATTGAAAGTTCTTTAAATCAATAGAAATAAAAAATAACTTAGCCGTTTCATTTAAGTGGGACGGCTAAGTTATTAATTTATCTCTCATTTTTTAATTTATAATATAGGATTCCATTTTCATTAGTTCTTTCTGCTTCCCCAATAGAATAAAGATGTTCTAAGTGAGACATAGCCTCTCCTGAAGCAAACCATTTTTGTGGATTAGGAAACTCTTCCCAGCTACTACATCTTAAATCCCAATGCATGTTAGCAGCTGTATCTCTAACTGTCATTTTTTTATCTTTAATTATTTCTCTAACTTCATCAAGACGATTTTTATGATGTTCAAATAATTCATCAATTCTCTTTTTATGATTTGTAACAATATTTCTATGGGCTGTGAAAAGATAATCTATTTCATAATCATAAACTTTTCTTAAACTTTCGAAGTATACAGCAAGTATATCTTGTTCATATCCCCAGAAAGCAATATTTGGTGTTATTCTATCCAATATATGATCTCCACAGAAAAATATCTTTTTATTTCTTTCATAAAGTCCAATATGTCCAGGAGTATGTCCAGGAATATCTATTATTTCAAAAGTATAATCACCAATTTCTATTTTATCCCCTTCTTCAAGAGGAATAAAATCAATAGGATTTTTAGGACAATATTTATATCCAGGATGATCATCAAAGGATATATTATCTTTTTCTAAATCAAATTCTTTTTTAAGTTCATTGAAATTTTCCCAATATTCTATTCCAGTCATAGCATTGATCATCTTGCCATCTATCTTTCCTGCATATATCCTAGCACCTTCTTTGTTTAAAGCTGCAGCAAGTCCACAATGATCTGAATGTAGGTGGGTAATGAACAGATCTGTTTTATTGAAATCAATACCTAGTTCTTCAATCCCCTTCATAAAAGCTTCCTTACATTCTTTCCTATTAAATCCTGTGTCCACTATTAGATTTCTATCTTCAGAAACTATTATATAACTATTAATAGCCCTAAGAGGATTATTAGGTAGTGGAATCTCTTGTTTATAGATATTTGGATAAACTTCTTGTAACATTTTATCACCCTTATCTTATTTTTTATTTTATAAGTTTAGATAATACCTTAAATTCTGGTGTACCGGCTTTTTTCAATAAATCAAATACAACTGTTTCTGTATTAGTTATTACGGCACCCATGGATTTCATCAAATCTAATCCATTTAAATAATCTCCTTTTTTTCTAGAACAAACTCCATCATTCACTATAAATACTTCATAACCGTCATTAATTAAATCTCTCGCCGTTTGGAATACACATACATGGGTTTCCATCCCTGTTATTATAACTTTTTTTCTTTCTGTTTCTTTAATAGCTTCTTTTATTTCATCTATATATACTGAAAAATTAACTTTTTCAAATTTTTTAGCATTTTGAAGATTTTGTTCTAGTTCTGGAACTGTACTACCTAATCCCTTTGGATATTGTTCTGTAACTATAATTGGCATTTCCATTTCTTCTGCCGTAGAAATTAAAATATTTGTTTTATCTATTACTTGATCCCCATATTTCATAGCCTTTACTAATCTCTCTTGAATGTCAATAATAAGTAACATTGTTTCCTTACTATCCAATTTAAATTTTTCCACAATATCACACTCCTATCTAAAATTAAGCCTTTAGTATATCTTTTTACCCATATACTGCTATTTAAAAACTTTTAATTCTACAAAATTATATTCTCCTTGAATAAAGTATTTCCTTTTTTATTTTTTAAAATGTTATTTAAAATAATCATACCATTTAAATCTTCTCTTATTTCTAGTATAATAGATATATTATAAATAGATTGAATGGTGATGATATGATTAATTTCGATATACTTCAATTAGTTTACTTATTTTCAATGTTTTTTGTATTGTTTTTGTGTATTACTAAAATTGTTTTACACAATATAAATAGACCTGTATATAGTAACTATCCTACTAATAGGGTTTTTAATAAGTATACTAGACTAAATAACCTTACTGTTGATGATTATACCACATATAATAAATTCTTAATATGGCTATTTGTATCTGAATTTTAGGTCATAGTATTTTAAAATTATAAATTAATTAAATGGAGGTTTTGAATACTATGACAAATATTTTTAGCCAATTATTTAATGTCATATTCAATTTTACTAATGATTATGGCATAGCTATAATAGTTTTTACAATTTTAGTTAAACTTGCTTTAATGCCTTTAAATATTAAACAAAAAAAATCTATGAAGGTTCAACAAAAATTATCATTAGAAATGAATGTATTGAAAGAAAAATATAAAGACGATCAAGAAAAACTTAATGAGGAAATGGTAAACCTATATAAAGAAAATCCTGGTAGCGGGATAGGATTTTTACTATTATTTGCTCAAATGCCTATATTGATAGCAATGTATAGGGCTTTTTCTAATAATATAGTAAATTCTCCAACAATTATTTTGCCTTGGATAAATAATTTATCCAAACCAGACCCTTATTTCTTAATTCCTATAATATATATAGTAAGCCAAGCATTACCTAGTCTATTAGTTACTATAGGAGCAATTAAAAATTCTACAATTCCAAAATTCTCTATAACAATGCTAATTCCTACTTGTATAATTGCTATATTAATTTTAACTAAGTCACCTGCTGCTTTAGGTCTATATTTTATTATATCCAATATAATATCAACTGTCGAACAATTAATGCCTGTTTCAGAATAGTAAAAGCCTCATATGGGGCTTTTAATTTTGTATATTTTCATGATATAATATTTACTGGTGATTGAAATGTGCTATATATATATTCTTGAATGCTCAGATAAAACACTGTACACTGGTTGGACTAATAATCTTGAAAAAAGAATAGAAACCCATTCTAAAGGAAAAGGTGCTAAATATACTAGGGCTAGACTTCCTGTAAAGCTTGTATATTTTGAAAAATATAATGATAAAATATCTGCTCAAAAAAGAGAATATGAAATAAAACAAATGTCTAGAAAAGAAAAACTTAAATTAATAAATGATATAAGTTAATTAACTATATCTAAATATAAAATATCCTTCAAGATATCTTGAAGGATATTTTATATTCCATTAACTATTTCTTCAGCATTAGATATAGCTAAATCCCTACCTTTCTCCGTAACCTTTATTATATCATCTTCTATATAAACTAAATTACTACTATAAAGATTGTTAAATATATCTTTAACAAATTCCTTATTCCAACCTAAATGCTCATGGATTGTATTTTTACCTAGTTCTTCTCTTTCATCTTCTGCTCCTTCATGGTTTATTACATGCATTAAAAAGGATATTTGAGCAAAATCATATTTCTGCCTTTTTTTCCTTCTCATTATAGAAAGGAGTCCTCTATCTGGAGCAAAGAAAAATATTAGTAAAAACACTACTCCTACCATTACAGCCATCATACCTGCAATAGCTACATCAAAGATTCTAGCTGTCCAATAGCCTAAAATAACTGAAATTGTTCCAATTATACCACTTAAAAATATCATATCTTTTAAATCATCTGTCAAAAGATAAGCAGCTGTAGGAGGCCCAACCATAAACGCTACTACCAGTATTGCTCCTACTGCATCAAAGGCACCTACTGCAGTAAGTGACACTAAAGTCATAAGAGAATAATGCATAATACCTGGTGATATTCCTAAAACCATTGCCAAACCAGGATCAAAAGTAGATATCTTTAATTCTTTGTAAAATAATGATACATATATAATATTTATAATTAATATTGTACCCATAACATAAAGTGAACTAGGTCCAATATCTACTCCATTGACTACAAATCTATTAAAAGGAGCAAATGCTATCTCACCTAATAAAACAGAATCTGTATCTAAATGTACATCTCCTGCATACAAACTTATGAGTATTACTCCAATACTAAAAAGTAAAGGGAATATAAGCCCTATAGAAGAATCTTCACTTACCAATTTAGTTTTATTAATAGATTCTACTAAAAAAACTGTCAAAGTTCCTGTTAAAGCTGCTCCTATTACAAGTAATGGGGAGTTTAAATCATGGGTTATAAAAAATGCTACTACAATTCCAAAAAGGATAGTATGGCCTATAGCATCAGCCATCATAGCCATTTTTCTCAATATGAGAAATACACCCAATGTGGAACATGCTAAAGCTACGACTATTGCAATAAGTTGTATTTCTATTTGAACATTCATTCTCCTAACCCCCCTCTAAAGTCTTCTATTTCATTTATGCCTTTTTCTGTTATATACCATTTTTTATCCTTTACTTTGACTAAATCCAATGTCTCAAGGTTTTCTAATTCTTTTTCCAGAGTATTTATAGGAAAGTTAAAATCTCCTTTAGATATAGATAGATCTTCTAAACTATATCCTTGAGTTCCATTGCCTTCTGTACTTAAATTATAGATATTATTCAATATTATATTTCTATTTAATCTTTTTTTATTCTTTTTATCTCTCATACGTCTCCATATAATTCCTCTACCTGGTGCAATAAATAAGGATATAATTGATATAGCACTTATAATAACTACTATTACAGGCCCTGTAGGTAGGTTTCTTGTAGAGGAGCTTATTATAGTACCTATTACCCCTGATAATCCACCAAAAACTGAAGATAGTATTACCATAACACTTAACTTATCAGTCCATTGTCTTGCTGCAACAGCAGGTGCTATGATCATAGCACTCATAAGGACTACTCCTACTGTTTGAAGTCCTGTAACTATTGCTATTACTATTAGAGTAGTAAGGATTAAATCCAATTTTTCTTTAGGAAATCCAGAAACTTGACAAAACTCCGGGTCAAAAGAAAGCAATTTAAATTCTTTCCATAACAATGCAACTATGATTATAATTGCTCCTCCAACTATACTCATTACTATAACATCACGTTTTAAAAGGGTTGAAGCCTGACCGAACAAAAAGCCTTCTAGTCCTGCTTGATTAGAATCTGGTATCTTTTGTATATATGTTAGTATGACTAGACCTAATCCAAAAAACACCGATAACATCATTCCTAAGGCACTATCATACTTTACCCTACTATGCTTTATTATAATATTAACTATATATATAGAAAGCCATCCAGATATAAATGCGCCTAATAGGAGCCATTCTATATTTTTAGAGCCTGTTAAAAGGAATGCTATACCTATACCTGGCAACGCTGCATGGGATACTGCATCTCCTACAAGACTTTGCTTTCTCAAAACTGCATAAGTTCCTATAACACCACTCATTGCTCCAAGTAAAGCAGAACCTAAGGCTACAGTCCTAAGTGTATAATCTGAGAATATATTTATTAAACTCACAATATCATCTCCATTTCTAGCTAAATAATTTGTCTACTTTACTTTTATATGCTTTCATTAAATTTTCTTCGTTAAATACTTTTTCAACTGGTCCACTAGCTATTATTACTTTATTTAGAAGGGTAACCCAATCAAAATATTCTTCTACGGTTTGTAAATCATGGTGAACTACAACAACAGTTTTCCCTATACTACGTAATTCTCTCAATAAACTTATTATAGCTCTTTCAGTTTTAGCATCTACTCCTTGAAAAGGTTCATCCATAAAATAAATATCAGCATTTTGAACAAGAGCTCTAGCTAGAAATACTCTCTGCTGCTGTCCTCCTGAAAGTTGGCTTATTTGTCTATCTGCAAATGGAAGCATATCTACTTTTTCTAGGGCCCTTATAGCTATTTCTTTTTCTTTTTTTCCTGGCCTTTTAAACCATCCTAACTCTCCATAAGTTCCCATTGTAACAACATCTAATACATTAGTAGGAAAATCCCAATCTACACTGCCTCTTTGAGGTACATAACCTATGTTTTTTCTTTGTTTCTCATAAACTTCTCCCCAAAATCTAGTCTCTCCTGTAACGGGTTTTATCATATTGAGCATAGTTTTTATAAGTGTAGATTTTCCCGCTCCATTAGGACCAACTATTGCCATAAGAACCCCACTAGGTATTTCTAAATCTATATCCCATAATACTGGTTTTTTATGATAAGCTACAGTTAAATCATTTACTGCTACTGCATATTCCATATTATTTCACTCCTTTAATTAAAGCATCTACAATAGTATCTACGTTATATTTTACAGTACCTATATAAGTACCTTCTTCTGTACCTGGATTTCCTAGGGAGTCTGAATACAACTCTCCACCTATTTCCACATTAAATCCTCTATTATGGACTGCTGCCTGTAATGCCTCAATATTCTTTGTTGGAACAGATGATTCAACAAATATTGCTGGTATCTTTCTTTCAGCTATAAAATCGGCTAATTCTTTTACATCTAGTGTTCCTGCTTCAGCAACAGTACTTATACCCTGTAATCCTTCGACTTGAAAACCATAAGCATTTCCAAAATAACTAAAAGCATCATGGGCTGTTATAAGGACCCTTTGTTCATCTGGAATTTCTTTGGCCCTATCTTTTATATATTTATCTAGTTCTTCAAGTTCTTTTTTATATTCTTCTCCATTAGATATATAAAAATCTTTATTTTCACTATCTAATTCAATCAAACTATCCATTATTACATCTACTACTTCTGTCCAAAGTTTTACATCGAACCATATATGTGGATCATAATTCCCTTCAAATTCAGAGGATTGTATTAACTTCGAGCTGTCAATTATATCACCAGGAGCTATAGTCTTTACATCAATCTGGCCTAATTTCTCAAATATATCTGACATCTTCCCTTCAAGATGGATTCCATTGAATATTATAAGATCAGCATTCATCATCTTTTCAACATCTCCAGCACTTGCCTTATAAAGATGAGGATCAATACCTGGCCCCATTAATGACTCTACCTCTACCTTATCTCCACCTATATTTCTAACAGCATCTTCTAATATTGTAGTAGTTGTTACTACATTTAATTTTTCTGGATCTTTTTGTATTTTTTTATTGCTTCCGTAACTGGCTATACTTGTAAAAATAATTATCATTATCAATAGTAAAATCCACTTTTTCAATAAAATCCCTCCTATATCTAATATATACATTATTACTCCGAATTATTTAACAATAAATATTCTGCTAACTCTACTATAATATACATACCCATAAAATTATATTTTCCACAAAAAATACCCTTCAAACTCTTTGAAGGGTGTTTTTTATTCTCCTATTTTTTTAAGTATGGTTATAAACCAAATTGTAAGTACTATTCCTTTAAATACACTACTCATACTAATACTCCACCATACCCCTTTTAAACCTAAGGAAGTATGGGATGATAGTATTATAGAGGCTGGTATTCGAAGGCCATTGAATACTATACCTACTACTGAAGGTGGAATTGTTTTTCCTAATCCATTAAATGCTCCCCCAGTAGCTATTTCTATAGTCATAAATAATTGGGATAGTCCCAGTATTCTCAAATATATTATTCCTTCCCTTATGGCTTCTTCATCATTTGGAATAAATAATCTAAATATAGGCCTTGCTCCAAATATAAGTAAACAAGTAGCAAATACACCTATTACTCCTACTATAAACATGCCTTTCCTATAACCTTCATGTATTCTATCCCATTCTTCAGCTCCATAGTTCTGGCCTACAAAGGCACTTAAGGCAGTAGAAAAACCTCCTGCGGTAAGCCATGAAATTGATTCTATCTGTGAACCTACCTTTTGGACTGCTATTGGAGTAGGACCCCACTGTGCTATTACTTTTGCTATAACCATGGCAATCATTGCAAATAGTCCATTTTGCAATGAGGCTGGGAATCCTAGCTTAAATATTTTTTTAATATAGTTTTTATCTGGAATTTGAAATATATTAAACCCACAAAATAAACTTAATTTATCTCGACTTATTTTAACAAATATAATGGTAGCTATAAACTGAGAGATTATTGTAGCTAATGCCGCCCCTTTTATACCCATTTTAGGAAAAGGACCAAGTCCTAAAATCATCATGGGATCAAGAACTACATTTAAACCTAAACCAATTGCATTTATTAGAAATGGAGTAGTACTATTTCCTGAACCATTAAAAATCCCTGAAAAAACTGGATTTAAAAAATAAAATACCATTCCAAAAGATACTATAAACAAATAATCTGTAGCCATTTTTACTACTTGGCTATCTCCCAAATCAAAAAAACTTATAAGTTTATGCCTAAATAATATAAGAAATAAAGAGTATATTAATCCAATAATTATATCCAGCTGTATAGTATGGAAAACATAATTTCTAGCACTATCCATATCATCCCTACCATAAGATTGAGCAACTCCTACCTCTGCTCCTATTTTAGGTATCAAAAATAGGGCTGAGCCAAACCAAGTAAAAAAACCAGCAGTTCCTGCTGCTGCAACTGCATTTGTACTTACTCTACCTAGCCATATCATATCCATCATATTATAAGCCATTTGTACAAAAGAAGTAGCCATAATAGGTATTGCTAATTTTACTAATGTTTTAGTTATATTTCCTTGTGTAAGCTTAATATCTCTCTCCATATTCTTCCCCCTATTCTATTATGTTTTAATAATATTATTTCGCTTCACTAAACAATTCTATACTATAAAAAAATATCCTTCAAGACATCTGAAAGATATTTTTTATAATAAATACTGATTTAATTGGCAGTATTGAATAAACAATCTTTTCCTAAACATTGTTTATTCATATTGGAAAATGTGCAAATTATATCATAATTTTTATAGTCGTACATATTTAGATTAAAATGTTCTTCTACAAAAATCACTGCTTCTTTAATAGCTATAAAGCTATCTCTCTTGCAACAACGTGGTCCTCCTAATTTCCCAATAGATATCAAAGCCCTACCAGTCATTTCATTGGCTAATCCCCAGCCCTTTTTAGATAGAGGGGTTGATTCTGTAATAATACTTATAAATATACCTGTACCTACTGCTGCACCACAACTTCCATAAAAACCACAAAATCCTCCAGGAACTTTTTTTGCTCTTTCTCTAGCAATTTTCAATTTCTCATTTTTAATATCCCTTTCTCCCTTTAGATTATAAAAGGAACTTATTAATACTGCAGGTACTAAGTAATGATGTTCTGGTCCATGCATATTTATTCTATGATGTTTCATAATTTCATTTGCCATTTCTATAGGATTTGTTTTATCTGTAGACTTACAATATTCTTCAATAACATCTATTGCACTTGCACTATGGCACTTATCACAAATATAATGTCCATTTTTGCATACTACATTTGTTCTAAACTTATTATGACAATAAACACATTCTTGCTCTTTATAATTTTGGCTATATAATAACTCACTCCCACATAGCATGCAATTTTGCCTATGTTCATTGACTAAGCCTTTTTTCTGCATCAGTAAATCATCCTCTCTACCTTAAAAATATTAAATATCTATTATATCTACATCTGGATTTAATTTATATATTAAATCTTTCCTTTCTACTATTATTAAAACTTTTTCATATAATTCTTCGTCTACTTTTATAACTTTTAATAGGTCCTTATTAGGATTTATTGCTACAGGATTTCCTACCATTCTAAGCATAGATAAATCTCCTACAGTGTCTCCATAAGAATAACTTAAATCCAAATTTACATCATATTTATTGACAAACTCATCTATAGTTCTCTGTTTATTATAAGAATCCCACATCCTTATGATTTCACCAGTAAAATTATTCTTTTCATCTACTACATATTCACTTCCTCTATACTCAGTTACTCCATATTTTTCAGCCATTTTTTCTACTAAGAAATCAGGACTACCAGATATAAAAAATACCTTATGCCCCATTTTTTTGTGCCATTCTATTCTAGATCTTGTATACTTATAGACCTTATCTCCATTTAATTTTATTACTTGGTTAGCTATAAAACTTATATAATCCTTATTTATTCCCTTAAGTTCTCTAACATAATAATCAGCAAGTTCTTCTAAATAATCCTCAAAGTCTCCATATCTTTTTTCCCATTCAGAATAAGTATGTTTTACATGATTGTGCCATATTGCTGGATCTATAACTTCATATTTAATCAACTTTTTAAAATGTTGTATCATTAGAGAATTTCTATAAAGTGTGCCATCTATATCAAAAAAAGCAGCTATATTTCCCATAAAATCACCTCAACAATTTTATTTCTTTTTAAAATACATTTCATTACAATATTCTTTTTCCCTAAATTCTATATAATAATCACTATAGTCCATTTCAAAATTAACTATAGATGATTGGAGATCTATATTATTCAACAGATGAATAGTACAAACTTCATCTCCTTCTTTCTTTGAAAAACGTATTATAGCACTCCTAACTTGAGAAAATTGGAATCTTTTTTTAATATAATTTGGAAGTCCTTCAATATACAAATTTAAAATTCTCATATCAATAGGGATAAACAAATCTATATCATCATTTTCTTCTCTCAATACTCTTATCTCAAAATCACTTATCAATAGAAGATTTCCATTTTCATATTTCATGTCATTGCACCTCTTATTTAACTTTATTGAATTTTATAAAAAGACCTGAAGAGTATACTCTCCAGGTCTTTTATGGTTTTCATTTAGATTCGTCTATATTAAATAATAGTTACGTTCGCTGCTTGTGGTCCTTTTTGTCCTTCAACGATTTCAAATTCAACTTCTTGGTCTTCTTCTAATGTTTTGAAACCTTCTTTGTTGATTTGAGAGAAGTGAACAAAAACATCATTTCCATCTTCTGCTGTGATAAATCCAAATCCTTTTTCTGCATTAAACCATTTAACTGTACCTTTAGTCATGTAAAAAACCTCCAAAAATTTTATTCCTTTAATTCCCCATGAAGCAATTTATGTATAAAAATCTCCGAAATTATCATATTCAGTAAAGTATAGATGTCAAAGATGTTAAAAAAATAATTTCATCATGAATTTTTAAAACAAAATATCCCTTGTGAATTAAAGCTAACTTATTATACCATTATATTTAAAACTTTGCAACCACATTTTTAAAATATATTTTTTTATTTTTAATCTCTAATGTATTTATACTTTACCTACTTTATAAATGTGAAGTATCGGCATATATTGGTATCTTTATATCTTCTCCATCTATTTCTATTAAACTTAAACTAGTATTTCTAATATGTGGTGTTTCCCATAGCTTTTCTATGGGGCGATTTTCAAAATATGCCATAATAACCCTTGCAGTTACACCATGAGTTACAATTAAAACATTTTGATATTTACCATCATCAATTATTTTGTTTATTATAGAAATTGCTCTTTCTTGAAGCTGAAAAAAAGTTTCTCCACCATTAGCATTAGGTTTATATAGATGAGGTGTGTTTTGATATGCATAATATTCTTCAGGATATAACTTTTCAACATCTTGCAAAGTATTTCCTTCCCATTTTCCTGTGTGTATTTCTCTAAGATCATCCTCTGGTTTTATCTCTATATTTCTTCCTCTAGTAATAATCTTTGATGTCTCTATAGCTCTCATACTTGAACTAGAAAAAATCATATCTAAATCAACAGTTTTTAGTCTTTCTCCCAATAATGCTGCTCCTTCTCTACCTTTTGAAGTAAGGTTTGAATTCTTCCAACCCTGCAATCTTTTTTCTAAATTCCATTCAGTTTGTCCATGTCTTGTTAGATATATTTTCACTGATATTCTCCTTTCAGATAATTTCCCCAATTACTATTAGTTTTTCTTTATCAGATAATATGAAAATATCTAATTTATAGAAATCAATTAATATAATTTTATCATAGAAAAAAACTCTTGTATATTATTTTGAAATTTTTATTATATTATCATAATCCTACATAAAAATTAAAGCCTTTCATGCCAAAAGGCTGAAAGGCTAAGAATTCATTATATCTACTATTACTTTATCTGTATTTGACATTCCTTTGCTACTTAAAATACCTATATTTTCTATAGTTTCTTCTGCTGTGGTGCCTAAAATACCATTGTCAGGCTTCACTATTATATTATCTAATGCAAGATATGAAGATAGTACTGCTTCTCCTGCTGATGTGGAAAGTTTTAATGTACAGGTTTCCTTAGCTCCGTCACATACCATGCCAGTAAGATTTGCTAACATATTTTGTACAGAACCAGATATTTGTTCATCATTTCCACCTAACATCCAAGTAATAGCTGCACTAGCTCCTACTCCTGCTGATATGGCACAACCACAAAGAGCTGACAATTTTCCAACATAGGATTTTACAAACTTATTTATTATATGACCATAAAATATTGCTCTAATAAGTTTTTCTCTTTCAATATCTCCATATTCATAAACTGCTACAATAGGTAGAATAACCCCAAGGCCTTGATTGCCACTACCTCCACTAGTCATTATTGGGCAATCTCCACCGCCCATTCTAAAATCTGCTCCTGCTGCAGTCAATATTCTAGCTTTCATAAATGGATTGTTCCCTACTTTTCCTTCTTGCTGAAATTTTGACAGTCCACATCCTAAACCTAGTCCACTTTTATGTTCAATCCCCTTTTCAGCTGCAGCCTTGTTCATCTCTATACCATCTTCAATAAAATCCAACTTTTCTATAGATATACTTTCGCATATTTCTCTAAACTCTTTTAATGTAAATTGTTTTAAAAAGTCTGATGAATTCTTTTCTTCATCCAGGACATCTTCATAAACTACTTTCCCATTTAATTTGACTTTTTCAATATGAGCATGGCTATCTTTTAATATTACTTCTACATTGTTCTTTTCATTTTCCATAACTACTTTTACATAAACATGTGGTGTATTATTTTCCATTAATAATATGATTTTTTCTTCTTTAACCATGTTTTTAGCAATTTTTATATATTCTTCATTTACATTTTTTAGTACACAAAGTCCTTCTTCTACCACTCCACAAACTGCACCTAAAGCAGCTGCTAACTCCAATCCACTTTCACTTGTCTTTGGAATTATAACGAACTTACCATTTTTAAATATATTTAAACTTACGTTAACCCTAATCTTATTTACTTTTCCATTTAAATATTTTTTAGCAACAGCAGATGCATAAGCTACTGCCACTGGCTCTGTACAACCTATAGCTGGTATAGTTTCTTTTTTTACCATTTTTAATAAAGTATCTTCAAAATCTTTTTTATCCATCATTATATCAACTACCTTTCAAATATAGTTGTTAACTATATTTGTTGCAATAATTATGCCAAAATACTATCACATCTGTTAAAGTCTGTAAGCAAGTTAAATACTGCATTCTGTTTTTTAAAAAATTCATATAAAAAACAAAAGTTATTCGCATTTCTGCAAATAACTTTTGTATAAAAACAATATATTATAATAGATACACTTATCATCCTTGTTTTGGATGGTTTAAAAATCATTTGCATATTTGCAAATGGTTTTGCATTATTGCAAATCATATTTAGTTAATTTCCTATAAAAGGTAGCTAAATTTATATCCAAAATATTAGAAATTTGCTTTTTAGCCTTAGTACTAGTTCCGTATTCTTTCAACATAGAAGTAATTATATGTTTTTCATAGTTTTCCATCTGTTGTTTAAGTGTTAATTTATTAGAGTCTATATGCTCTAAACCTTTATTTGAAGAGCCTTTTATACTATCTGGAAGATCATCTATTGTTATAGTGTCTTTATTTGATATATTGACTAAGTACTCTATTATGTTTTCAAGCTCCCTTATATTTCCTGGCCAATTGTATTTTATAAAGGCTTCTTTTACTTCAGAAGAAAATCCTTCAATGTCTTTTTCTAATTTAATACAATATTTTTTTAGCATAGCTTCACTTAAGATTAATATGTCCTTTTTCCTATTCCTAAGGGGCGGGATATAGATTGGTATAATATTTAATCTATAGTATAAATCTTCTCTAAACTTCCCTTCCTTAACCATTTCTTCTAGATTTTTATTAGTAGCAGCTATTAATCTAAAGTTAATAGAAATCAATTCTTTCCCACCTATCCTCATAAAAGATTGTTCTTGCAATACTCTTAAAAGTTTAGGTTGAAGATGTATTGGCAAATCCCCTATCTCATCTAAAAATAGGGTTCCTCCATTAGCTAGTTCAAACTTTCCCATTTGTCCTTCCCGTTTAGCTCCTGTAAATGCTCCCCCTTCATATCCAAATAGCTCCGACTCCAATAAATTATCTGGTATAGAGGCACAGTTTATTGGAATTATAGGTGCATGTTTTCTTGGACTGGCATAATGAATGGCCCTAGCAAATAGTTCCTTCCCAGTACCACTTTCACCTCTTAAAAGTACTGTTGAATCACTTTGGGCTACTCTACTTGCGATTTCTTTTACTTTAACAATCTCTTCACTATTTCCTATGATGTCCTCAAATCCTATATTATTCTGAACTCCTACTATTTTATAGGCATTGCGTACCATATCTGTAGTTTTATGAACTTCTATTATATTGCTTACTTTTTTATTTTCTACAACTACAGGAATATTTTTTATTATAAAACTTAATTTTTTATTAGATATTTTTATTTTCTTTTCTTGAAAACTGTGATTATCTAAATCTACATTCAATTCCGGTAAAATATCATCTATCTGTTTATCTATAATATTGTCTTTCTTTATTTTAAAAAGGTCTTCTATCTTTGAATTTACAAATTTAATTTTTCCATTATTGTCTATACCTATTATTCCATTTTCTAATCCATCAATTATCTTACCTGTTTCTTCCCCTTGGATAATAAGCTCTTTTATAGTTTCATAATAATTCAAGTTTCCTATCAATAAGTCACTTAACTTTTTTAAAAAAACCAACAATGAGTTATATTTTTCCATTAAATTATTTTTCTGTTCTTCATTGAAGGCGTTTAATCCTATAACCCCTATACATTCCTTATTTTTTATAATAGGATAGCCAAGGGTTGCCAATTCAATACATGTCTCTTTTCTTGCACAAGTTTTACAAACCTTATTGTCTTTAGGAGCTTGTATGAATTCTGGACTCTTCTTTTTAAATATAAGCTCATAAGAACAATTTATAGGTATTTTTTCTCCTATAAAAGTTCTATATTTCCCAGTTGCAGCCACCCTACATAGGTTTTCATCTATTATTGTTACATCTACATTTAATACAGCTGAAATAGCTTCTGCTACTTCTTGAACAGAACTTTGAATTTTATAAAGAGACAAGGTTTTTCCTCCTTTTAATATTAATAAATGAACAAATATTAATCTATATAAATCGCTACTAAAAATACTTTATTTTTTAGGAAATAGACAATATATCTATAACTGTATTATATCATCCCAATATTATATAAGCTTATAAAATATAACTAAATTATGTCCTAAATAATCATGAATTTCTTGAGCCACTCTATTTCTTTCTTTTGTTATAGTCAGTTTTTCTATCTCTTTAAATTGTTGTTCTAGTTTTTCATTTAGTTTTTCTACTTTTTTTAATATTGACCCAATAGTCCTTTCTTTTTAGCTATCTTAACACATTGGTTAAAGACTAGTAGTCCAATTGCAAAATAAAATATAGAATTTCCAATCATTATTCCATAATCAAGTACAGAAAGATCAACAAAAGAATTTTCTCCTATTACAATAAAAAAAATTTTTCCTGCAACATAATTAAATGGAATTAAACCTGATGTAAATTTATTTTCAGGAAATACAGTAACCAATCCTATTAAAAAAAACTGTGCTAAATTTAATAAGGTTTGGATCTTTTTAAATATTAGGGCCAATCCTCCACATATTAGACCTATACCAAATATACTAAATATTCCAATACATATTGGAATTATAGTCGAGAATATTTTCAATTCTATCCAATTATTAGTTGTGTACATAATAATAAAGAGAAGGGCAATAGATATTAATAAATTCACTAATAAATTTGCCATACTTCTTACAACCAAGATCTGAGAAAGATTTATATTTGACATATTTAATTGTTCTAAAACTCCCTTATTAGCATCATCTATTACATTATAAGCAATATCTGCAAAAGACATTATTATAATAGTCCATAAAAAGTATCCAATTATAAATCCTTCTAAACTATCTGCCATGTCTGCGGAAGATACTCCTAAAGAAGCTCCAAAACCTTGCATGCCTAGAAACATACCCATAAATAATACGTAAAAAAATAAAACATTAGAGATTGTATTAAATTTATATCTTTTTAATTCTTTAAAGGTCTTCTCTAAAGACACTTTAAAAAGATAATAAAACTTCTTCATCTAATTTGCCTCCCCATTAGTTATATTCAGATAGATTCTTTCAAAATTATTGTCTTTCTGTTTTATTTCTTTAATTAAAATATTTTTTTCCTTTAATTTATCTATGATTTCATATAATTCTCTTAAATCAGAAATATCCATCTCTATTTTTAAATCTTTATTAGCAAAATAGAAATCATAACCAAGACTCAACAAATTTTCTTTAGCTTCTTTAGATAAACTCTCTGCTAATACAACCTCATAGGTCCTACTGTCAAACATATCCATAAGATTTTCTAATGTATCATGGGAAATTATCTTTCCTTTATTTAAAATAACTACCTCCTCACAAATAGCTTGTACTAAATCCATATTATGAGTACTTAATAATATTGTCTTATTCATATTTAAAGCTATATCTGTTAATATATCCTTTATATCCATATAACTTTGAACATCCAACCCTAAAGTGGGTTCATCTAATAATATAATCTCTGTATCACATATTAAAGTCGTAGCTATAGCCACTTTTTGCTGCATTCCTCTAGATAAATTATTAACCATTACATCTTTCTTGTCTGTTAAGTTAAACTTATCTAATAATATATCTATATTATTTTCTATCTTTCTTCCTCCTAGTCCTCTTATGCCAGCAAAATAGCGTAAGTTTTCCTTTGGTGTTAACCTCCAATAAAGATTTCGAGTACCTTCAAATACTGCCGATATATGTTCTGCAGATTTCTTATTATCCTTGCCAAATATTTTAATATTACCTTTATCAGGAATTATTAAATTACAAATGCTTTTAATAGTAGTAGTCTTACCAGAACCATTAGGACCAAGTATTCCACATATTTTTCCCTTTTCAATTTCAAAAGAAATATTATCTACTGCCTTAACTTTCCCATAGTATTTTGTTAAATTTTCAACTTCTATAGCTTTCATCTCTAACCTCCTCTTTCCTCTTAGTTCTAATATATAATAATATTTATAAAATATCTTCTATAAAAAGTCATCATTTAAGTAATGTTATATATATGGCTAAAGTCATATATATAACATATGTGGATATTTCTCTTTAACTCTATCATATAATTCTAACATCATATTTAAACCCTCTCGTATGAGAGCTTGATCATATACTATCATTACTTTTATCATTTATTTCACCCACTTTATAATTATTTAAACCCCTCTTATATATTAATTGTTTTTTAATCATAATAAATTTTCCTAAAATTTATATTTCACACTCTGCTTTTTTCTCAAAGAATAATTTATTATTCCAGATACAAATATTAATAAAATGCCTCCTATTATAAAGATTGTTTCTCCTCCTATATGTTCATAATAATAGGTTCCTGCCAATGGTCCTAGTGTTCCTCCTACTCCACCTGCTAAGCTGTAAAGCCCATAACTTTCTCCTCTTTTTCCATCTCCAATATATTCTATAACCAACCCACTTGCTGCTGGATCTATTAACATAAATATTAAAGATACTAGGGTATATATAATTAAAAATTCAAAATAATCCTTTATAAAAGGAACAAAAAGTTGAAGTACTCCTAGGAAAAAAAGCCCTAAAATCACTATTTTTCTCCTATCATATTTATCAGCTAATATACCAAATCTCCTTGGTAAAAACAATTGGAAGGCTTCTCCTGGCAAAAATACTAATCCTATTAGATACAAATTGTCTGTTATATATTCTTTTAAATATATAATATATAATGGAAAAACTAGACTAAATATATAGAATATAAATCCCGCTATAAGTATAAATTTGGTGGTTTTCCCTTCTTTTATATAGCTTTTAGTCCTAATATCCCTTTTATAACACAAAGTTTCCTCTATTTTAAAAATACATATATATAAGGCTATTAGACTAAATATAAAATAAAGTGTAAATACAACCTTAAATGGTTCATTAAAATATTTACTAAAAAATATTCCTAAGCCTATAATACAACCTATAAAATCTCCTCGTCCTATTGCTTGGCTAATTGAACCAAAATTTTCACTCCTATTTCCAGCATAACTTACATCTGAAACCATTGTATCTACACTTATCCATAAAAATGAAGCTCCTATACTTTGAAAAATCCTAGTTAAAAATAAATACTTAAAATCCCTACCTATTAAAAGCAAGAAATTAACTAAACAATATAAAACTACCCCTATAAAAAGTCCTATCTTTCTTCCTCTTCTGTCCAATAAATTACCTACTTTTGGTCTAATTATTATACTAATAAGAGAAAAAACTGAGTAAAGCATTCCTACTTCCATAACACTTGCTCCTACATCTAAAGCATATATAGGAAGCATAAATCCTATAAAAGACAGTGAAAATGAAATATAATACAAACATCTTCTTAAATCATATAATCTATCCATCATTTCCTCCTAAAGAATTGATAGTATAGATATATGTTCTTTAGGAAAGAAATATATTTGTTAAAGCTATTATTTAAAATCCAGCTAATTTTATTATATAAATTTAGTTTATTTTTTTGTGGTATAATATTATAAAGATATATTGAAAGGACATGATTATGAATATCGATTTTAAATATAAAAAGAAAGAGATAGACTATGTATCAGGATATATATTTAAAGGTAGGAACTATAGATGTAGCTATGTAAGATACAACACACTATATAGAAATCCTTCCCTAGGTACTGAAAAAGTTGAATTTTATAATTTTAATCCTAGAGGCAAAACTAAGGCTTCAACCTTAATACTTCATGGACTAGGAAGTAGAAATATTAAATTTTTACTTTGGATTGGACCTCATCTAGCTTCTGCTGGAGTGAATACTACTATACTAATACTTCCTGGCAATTATACTAGGGTTGATAACAATTCTGCAAGTGGAAAAAATTTCTTATATCCTGATATAAATACAATGTATCAATTTTGGGAACATGGGGTCATCGATACATTGACTACTATTGATTTATTAGAACAAAAAAAATTATGGCAAAATAATAATATAATAATGGGATACTGTCTGGGAGGGATGATAACAACAATTGTAGGTTCTATAGATAAAAGAATCAATCATAAATTATTTATGACAACTGGTGGACATCTACCTAAAATTCTTCATGAATCACCTACAGCAAATTTTGTAAGAAAAATGTTTGATAGTGGCCATGAGCCTAGCTTTTATTTAAACAATAAACAATATTTATACGATATCTATAAAGAGCAGTTTCCTGAAGTAAGAAAAATGTCTTTCTCAGAGATTATTAATAATAATGACATTCATCCCCTATTTAAAATAGATCCTATAGCTTATGCCCATTTACTTAATATGTCAGAGGTAACTTTCATAGATGCAATATTCGATACTACCCTTCCCTTTGATTCAAGAAAAATACTTTATAGGGAAATGGAAGGTGCTAAAAGAAGGGTTCTTCCAATAAGTCATGTAAATTGGCTACCCTTTGAATATATATTGGCTAAATATATACTCCATAAATTAAATATCAATGATAGAAAAGCAAGAAAAGCACTATTGCAAGGAGAAACACTAGAGAGTCCTCTTGAAAAAGATACTATAATAGGAAAGTAGGAGAAGCCTATGGAAAAATTAAAGGAAAAGCTAAAAAAGTCATTTTTTTTCGTAAATAAAATATATATATTTGTTGTTTTTGCTGGGCTTGCATTTATAGATTTCACTTTAGGTTTTTATTATTTTATACTTTCCATAGCTATACTTATTGGAAAAACCCTTAATTCTCATCTTCCATTACAACCTGAAAAAGATTTCTTTTTTAAAACATATACTTATAAAAAATTAAGTCATAAAAATTTAAAAGTAGATATATGGTATCCATCAAAAAATTTAGGGGAATCTTTTCCTCTAGTTTTCTTCTGCCATGGGGGCGGATGGATATCTGGATTTAGAAACCAAGCAAACAATGTTTCTTGGTGCAAATATTTGGCTTCAAAAGGTTTTTGTGTATCAAGTATTGATTATAGATATGGTATGAAAAATAGTATGGAAGATATATTAAGTGATTATAGCGATGCGTTAGACTTTATTAAAAAGAATAGTGAAATATTAAAAATAGATAAAGATAATATAGTTTTAATGGGTCTATCTGCAGGAGGACACCTTTCTTTACTGTATTCTACTTACAATTCTTATATGAACAACAAAAATGAAATGGAGGGAATAAAAGGCGTAGTTGCCTATTATTCCCCCTCAGACTTAAATGATATATTTATTCCTGAAAATAAATCTCTCTTTGCTAAGTTTGCTACTAAAAAAACCTTATCTGCAAAACCGGAAGATGAAAAAGAAGTATATGATTATTATTCTCCTCTTAGATGGATTTCAAAAGATATGGTTCCATGTCTTGTAGTCCATGGTAAACTTGATACTACTGTGCCTTTTAGTTCATCTATAAGGCTTGTACAAGAGTTAAAAAAACATAATATAAATTGTGAATTTCTTGTACATGATGAAGGAAGCCATTCTTTTGATACAAGACTTAAAGATTCTAAGACTATAAATATATTAGAAAAAACCTCATTATTTATAAAACATTTAATATAATAAACTAGTTTATTATATTTTCTCTACTCTTCTACTACTGATGCCATGTTTTTAAGAAATTCTTCTTCCCATGTATAGATATATTTTCCTGTGGCCCATTCTGCCATAACAACAGCTTCAGAATCATTAAGTTTTATTTTTCTTATATATTCTTTAGATAATTTTCCTTGATCTATAGTATATATCAATATATTGTTATGGGTTAGTATTAAAGCAATATCTTCATTAGGAGAAGTAAATACATCTAATGCTTCTGGAACCCTATGTTTAACTTCATTCCATGAAACTGATAATTCATCATACATAACCAACTCTTTAGGAGGTATAATTTTAATATTAAAGTCTTTATATAAATCCCTATCTTCTTCTAAAACATTGATCCTTCCTTTCATAATCCAATGACCATTCCTTCTAGTTAGTCCAAAACTATCTTCTTGAGGTTTTATATCTAAATAATCATTCTTAGATTTATAATCTGATGAAAATTCTCTTGCTGCACTTTCATAAAAAGCTTTTTGTCCATTTTCTCCTATAATATCAGAGATCTTAACGGGATTTCCACTATTTATATTATCTATTGGAAAAATATTTAATCTTACTTTTCCTTTTGGAAAGTTTTCAAAAGACTCTAAAGATATATAATCATTGCCTAAATAATTTATAGTTTTAATAATACTTTCTTTCGCTTCATCTATATCTTCATACTTATACATCTCTGGAAACTCTTTGCTTAATGGATAAGCATATAAAACATCCTTTAATTTATTATCAATGTTCACCCTATTCATGCCTACTTTCCAAAAGCCTGTTTTTCTTGGAAGAAATATATCTTCTGTTTCATAAATATTGCCTATTGTTTTATTCTTGCTTGATATCCATAAAGTCCTATATTTCCATTGTCCTGGTCTATTTTCCTGTTCACTTTCTTCATAATATCTAAGGCCTAATAATATACCAGTTCTAAGGATTTCACTATTTCCACTAGCTAAAGATTCATAATTTATTGCTTTTTCATTCTCTACATATTCTTTTAGTTCCTTTTCATTTAGATTATCAGATATCTTTGTAAGGTAGAAAAATACTCCGTCTATATTAACAATTATCTCACCATCTTTTTCCTTTATAAATTCATAAAAAAGTTTCTCTTCACTAGTTAAAGTAATAATCCTTATATTTTTACTTTCTATACCTAAATATTCAGGTTTTACTTTATATTGGTATAAAAGATAATCTGATGTACTTACATTCTTAATCTTATAAGAAGGGTTTAAACACACATCATCACCTATTACTACAACTTTTTCATGAAATAAAACTTTTTTATCCAAAAATTTCTTAGCTTCCTCGTCTGTTAATCCATTCTCACTACTTTTTTTGTATTTTTCTATTTTCCATTCACCTAGTATTGGAGGAGTATTATTATCTGGCGGTTTAATTCTCTCTGTAGTTTCTATATTTGTAAATTCACAGGATGAAAAAAGTGTAGTTAATAAAACTATAATAAATATTAGACATAATTTTTTCATTTAACCAATTCCTCCTTAGTAGGTAAAAATACAGATATTTTTGTACCTACATTGACTTCACTTTCTATTTTTATGAAACCTCCATGAAGTTTTACTATTTCATCAGATATGGATAGGCCAAGTCCACTATTAGATTTACTATTCTTCCCCTTATAAAATTTTTCTTTTACATAAGGTAAGTCTTCCCTTGGAATACCACATCCACAATCCTCCACCGAAACTACTATATACTGTCCTTTCATTCTAGCAGAAAGTGAAATATTTCCTGCCTTAGGAGTAAATTTCAATGAATTATCTATTAAATTAATAAATACTTGTTTAATCCTATTTTCATCTCCTAAAATAATAGGCAATTCCTCTTTAATATCTATATTAAGCTTAATATTTTTTAAATTTGCTCTAGGTGTTAATTGCTTAGTAATTTGCTTCAATACTTTAGTTATATCCATTTCTTCTTTGTTCAAAGTTATTCTACCAGAAACAAATCTAGAAAAATCCAACAATTCTTCTACCATGTAAGTTAATCTATCGCTTTCTTTTTCTATAATATCTAATCCATCTTTCAATAGTGGATTGTCAGGTAAATCTTCAGATCTCAATGTTATAGCCCAGCCTTTAATGGAAGTCAAAGGGGTTCTAAGTTCATGGGATATAGAAGAAATAAAATCATTTTTCAGTTGCTCTTTTTTAATAAGCTCCTCTGCCATATAGTTTAATGTATCAGAAAGTTTTCCAATCTCATCATCATATTTTTTTTGACTTCTAACCTTTAGTTGTCCATCAGCCATTTTCTCTGCTACTCCTGTTACTTCTCTTAAAGGTTTGACAATAGTATTTGCTAGGAAGATACTTACTAATCCAGATATTAATACAACTATAAAACCTATCCAAAGAAGTATTAGAGAAATATTTCTTATAATCTTGTTCGTTGAACTAAGGGATGCTATAAATCTCATTATCCCTATAATATTTCCATCTGATATAAGAGGGTAGGATACAGCCATTACTTGAGATGAATCATATTCTACATTTCCAATCCACGTACCTTTTTCCCCTTTTTTAGCTTTAATTATATCTGGAGTCTGGATAATCTTTGGATAATCTACACCTATAGAATCCATCAATACATTTCCTTTCAGATCTAGTATTTGAACTTGGGCATTGGTCTGTTTCCAAAAAAGATCTACATCATCAACTATTAAATCTTCTAGAGAAGATGTGGAAAAGTATCTTGAATAGAATTCTGACGACAACCTTATTTGATTTGATAAAACATCTTCTAAATTTTTATAATAATATTGTTTAGCCGCATTTAGTAATACTAATTCTAATATAACTACAGTAATAATTATTACGAGCATGAAATTTCCTACTAATCTAGTCTTTATACTTTTCATAAATTTCTCTAATCATCCTCTCTTCTTTGCCACCTATATCCAACTCCCCATACGGTTTGGATATACTTAGGTTTGCTTGGGTTATCTTCAATTTTTGACCTTAACCTTCGAATATTTACATCTACAATCTTTGGATCTCCAAAAAAATCATATCCCCAAACCCAATTAAGTATTTCATCCCTCTTAAAGGCCTTTCCAGGGTTTTCTATAAATATTTTCATAATAGCATATTCTGTTGGGGTAAGTTCTATTTCTTTATCATTTTTATAAAACTTTCTAGAATAAATATCTATTTTATAAGGACCATATATAATAATATCTTCATTTTCTTCTACTTTAACTATCTCCATTCTTCTTAATAAAGATTTGACTCTTAATACTAATTCCATAGGATTAAAAGGTTTTATCATATAGTCATCAGTACCATATTCAAGGCCCATTATCTTATCTACATCTTGACTTTTTGCTGTCAACATAATTATCCCCATTGTAGGATATTCATTTCTTAAAATTTTGCATACTTCATAACCATCTATTCCTGGAAGCATAATATCCAAAACTACTATATCTATCTTTCCTTCTCTTGCTTTTTTTAACCCTTCTTCTCCTGTAGCAGCTTCTAATACAATAAAATCATTTCTTTCTAAATTTATCTTAATAAATTTTCTAATAGATTCTTCATCTTCAACTATTAATATTTTATATTTTTTATTATTTGACAACCTAACCACTCCATTATAAATTGTATTTAAAACTATATTACAATTATAACATTTTAAATAGTAATCTAACTATAGATTACTATTATATGGCTACTTATAAGTTACAAAATATTTACAAAAAATAAGCCCTTTTTTAAAGGCTTATTTTTTCAGTACCACAGTCCATATCCATGATTATAGGGATATCTCCTTCTAAGTAATTCTGATATAAGTATAATACCTATGATATCCTTTACTAATCTTTCTCTACCATAATAGATTCTTTGCCTATTCCTATATCTAAAAGGCCTTTGTCTTCTTTCCATAGGGTCTTCCCCTATTTCTGGGCATTCCTTTACTATTTCCTCAAAAACTTCATCAATCATTTTATCTATATCTTCTTCAAGTATATCTTCTTCTATAGGTACTTCTTTTATATTTTTGCTTATTGTATCTATGACTTTTGGATATATGCGATAATAAAGTTCTGGATACGGAATATTATTAGAGCCCATAAAATAACCTCCCCCAAATATATTACATCACTACTATACTATGAAAGGGGAGGTTATTTTGTGACTTATTTATTTAAAATTATATTTTAAATTGTGATTTATAAAGTTTTGCATATATTCCATCTTTCTTTAATAATTCATTATGTGGACCTTTTTCTGCAATTCCCTCATTGGTTAAAACTATGATTTCATCTGCATTTTTTATAGTAGATAATCTATGGGCTATAACCAATGTAGTCCTGCCTTCTGAAAGCTCTTCCAATGATCTTTGAATTGCTATTTCTGTTCTATTATCTAATGCAGAAGTAGCTTCATCAAGTATCAATATAGGAGGATTTTTAAGGAATACCCTAGCAATAGATATCCTTTGCTTTTGTCCTCCTGAAAGCATAACACCTTTTTCTCCAATATAAGTATCGTAGCCATCTGGAAGATTAAGTATAAAATCATGGATACTTGCTTTTTTAGCTGCTTCTATTATTTCTTCATCATTTGCATATGGATTTCCATACATTATATTGTCCTTAACAGTTCCTGTAAATAAAAATACATCTTGTTGGACTAGACCTATATTCCTTCTTAGTGAAGCCAATTTTATATCCTTTATATTTTTACCATCAATAAGTATTTCTCCATCATCTATCTCATAAAATCTAGGAATTAGATGGCAAAGGGTAGTCTTCCCGGCACCACTAGGTCCAACTAATGCCACAGTTTTTCCCGGCTCTATATTTAAGTCTACATTCGATAAGATAGTTTCCTTTCCATTTTTATAGCTAAAAGAAACATTATTAAATTTAATCTCTCCGTTTACATCTTTAAGTTCTATAGCATCTTCACTATCTACAATATCTGGTTCTATATTCATAACATCCATAAACCTTGAAAATCCTGCCATGCCTTCTTCATATTGTTGGGCAAATTCAGTAAGTCTTCTAATAGGTTGTAAAAAGAAATTTACAAAAAGCAGATAAGCTACTAAATCCCCATAATCTATCTGTCCTTTATGGACAAATATTCCTCCAAGACTTAGAGCAATTAAATTTAATATATTAGACATAAAATTAATACCTGACATAAATTCTGCCATTGCTTTATAGGATTCTTGTCTTGCTACTTTAAATCTTACATTCCCATCATTAAATTTTTCCATTTCATGTTCTTCATTTGTAAAGGACTTTACAACCCTAATACCAGAAATACTATTTTCTAACTGAGCATTTACATCGGCTATTTTTACCCTTACATCCTTAAAAGCTTTACTCATCTTACCTCTTTTTGATATTGCAAACCAAATCATTAATGGAATAAATGAGAATATTATAATTGTAAGTCTCCAGTCTATCCTTACAAGAATAATAAATGATCCTATTAACATTACTGAAGATATAAATATATCTTCCGGTCCATGATGGGCAAGTTCTGTAATATCTCTTAAATCATTGACTATAGTTGACATAATATGCCCTGTCTTATTGTTATCAAAATAAGTGAAAGATAGGGTTTGTAAATGAGCAAATATATCCCTTCTCATATCATGTTCAATCCTAACTCCAACTATATGCCCCCAATAGTTAACAATATATTGGCTTATATACCTTAGTATAAAAAGTAAAAATAAATAAAAGGTCCATTTATACAAAAGATCCATTCTTCCATTAGGAATAATATCATTAACAAAATTTCTTGTAACCAAAGGAAAAATCAAATCGAAAATTGATATTAGAAATGCAAAGATCATATCAATAAAAAATAACTTTCTATGCGGTTTATAATAAGAAGCAAATTTTTTAATCAAGAACTATTCCCCCTTTTCCAAGCTATTTAATAATTTTTCTAAGGAAATCATCAAATATTCTATTTCTCTTTCTTCCATACTATTTAAAGCTGAAAATACAGCTTTATTGCTTTTCTCTTTTCTTATTGTTTTAACAAGACTTTTCCCTTCATCTGTAATACATACCCTGCAAACTCTCCTGTCTAACAAATCTGGCTTTTTATATACTAGTCCTTTTTCTTCAAGTCTTGAGATTTTTTCTGAAATAGTATTTTGTGCTTTACCATATTTTTTTGCAAGTTCTCCAACAGATGGTGACTCTTCTATGTATCCAATATAAAACAACATATGGTATTGATCCACTGTGAGATTATAGCTTTTAGCTAATTCATGACTTTTCCTATGAATAATCCTATTACATCTTCTAATATAGTCTGCTACTCTTTCTGCATTCTTCTGTAAATCCATTTTATACACCTCATATATTTATAAGTATCGTTACACGATATTTTAGATACACGAACATTATATAATTTATTTTTAAAAAATTCAAGTATAAAAAAAAGATTCCTGTCACTAGATAGAAATCTAATAATAGGAATCTTTATTTAGCTATTTAAAACTCCTTAGCTATAGATATGTTTACAAACAATACTAAAAGATATTGAATCATGTATATGAAAGCTATAACTCCTGTATCATTTACAAAAAATGCGACTATAGCCGTTATAAGTAATATAAAATACTCTTTATGAACTTCTGGTCTATACTCCAATATATAAGATGATCTTTCCTTAAACTTATTCCAAAAACTTTTAATGAAAAATATTTGACTGATTAAAACTATTATCCATGGCGGTGATATAGTGAATTTAAAAAGCTCTTTCAGTTTAAATACTATTATTTCATAAACTTCTTTCCTTCCTAATATCTTTGCCCTATATATTAAACTCCCAGCATGGCCTCTATCTAAACTATTTAAATCTATATATAAGTTTGCATAAAGTATCAAAAACCCTAATAACCCAAGGATCACTGCATTTTTAAATGTGAATTTTCCTTCAAAAAATACTGTGTATATCATTATTAAAAACAATACAATTGATGTAAAAAATCCACCTGTATTTACTCCAAATCTAGATGATAGTATTACAATATTTAAGATACCATATACAATTGAAAATGTCTTTTCTAATGCTTTGTTAGGTAGATATTTTTTAACTGTAAAATAACTTATTATAGAACTTGCTAAAAGAATACCCATGGCTCCATTATTAAATCCATAATATCTAGCACCTGCAATTAGATTATTATATCCCATATAAGAATTGTATATAGACTCTGGATAAAATACTATTCCAATTATCATTGTTATATAGGTCAAAGTTGAAAATATTCCAACACCATTTAATTTTTTATCTGTAATCCAAGTAGAAATACTATAACTTATCATTAGACATATAGCTAAATAGGCTAGAATACTCCTATGGAGATTGAAAAAACCTAATATAAAAGAAATAAAAATTGTTATGATTAAAAAGTTATAGTAGAATGTTATATCCCTATATTTATCTCTTCTATTTTTAATAAAAAAATAAGTAAAATAGACTTGAATAAAATAGACTATGCCATGAAAAATATAGGTTATATAAGTCATATTTATAACTTCTTTATATATTGTTTTTATATCCTTCATAGGATCATTGCTAGAATAGATTTTGAAACTTTTTCCTATGTTAACACTATTATTTACATCATAAATAGACATTATCTGTGGAAATATATCTAAATTGGTAACTATTCCTTTTCTCTTTGTAGAATCACTAGTTAAAATCCCAGGTTTTATATGAGGAGCCTTGTACATTATTGGAACTAAAGAACTATTCACTACTTTTTTCATATTATCAGATAATTTTTTAGGAATAATAACAATATTATGATCATCCATATCTTCTAAATATTTATTTAATAAAGATATTCTCTCTTCTCTTCCTTCTATATCATAGGATAAAACTAATATATTTGAATCTTTTAAAAAAGATTCTGTCCTCTCTTTTAACCACTTTTCTTCATATATCGTTTCTATTTCTCCATTTTTAATAATTCCATTCTTATCACAGGCTATTATGGATGAAGAATCTTCGCCTATATATGCAATGCCTTCGCCTTTTAATTTCTCCCCAAAAAAAACAATTTTCTTACTGAAATCAGGATAATTTTTATTTAAATCTTTAATAATAGATTGGTATCCAACAACTTTGATGCTTCCATTTTTTTCTTTTTTTAAACCCTCAAAGTCTCCCTCTTTTATTTTTACTTTTCTACCAGTAGCAATGGTTGTAACATAGCTTAATTCATCATAAGAACCTCTTGATTTTGAATTCATCATTCCTGTGGAAAAATTCCTATTATTTATCTCTTCCATCAGTTCAAAATCCATTTCATCTACCAAAATAAATAATGTCTTTTCATCTTTAGCACCATAGCTTAAACTACTTATAGATATAATTATTACGATTAGAAGAAGAGTTAAAATTTTATTTTTTTTCATAAAAACACCCTTTAGTATAAAATATAGTTAAGTACACTAAATACGCCTAAAACAACAGAAAATATCCCTATAACAAATTTATATTTATAAAACCTATCTTTCTTAATATCTTCATTTTTAACTATTTCTCTTCCACTTTCATTTGATTTTAAATTATATTTATCACTAATTATAACATATATACCTAATAGGATAAATATTATTCCTTTAATAAGCAATAAAAAACACCTCTTTTTCTACATTGTCTTTTTCTCATCCTTAGTTAGTTTCTTACTAATACTATTCTCTAATTCTAGAGTTTTGCCATCTCTTAATAAGATATTATCTAAAGTGCTTTTAGCTAGTCTATATTCTTTAAGCTTATAAAAAGATAATGCCTTATAATAGCTTATTTCTTCTTTGTCTATTTTCTTCGTTGCACCTGCTAAATTAAAATAACTAATTGCAAGATCATAGTACTCCATTTTATAATAGACCTTTGCCATATTAAAATAACAATTACCTTCCCTTTCTATTTCTCCACTTTTCGTATAATAAAAAAGACTTTGCGAAAAATGAATAATTGCACAAGAATAAAGCTTATTGTTATAAAGATAACAGCCTTTTAAAAAATAAGAATCTGCTAAGATATCTAAAAGCTCATATTTTTTAGCTAAAAATATAGCTCCATACATATTGGAATAAACCCTATAGTTATCATTGACTTCTGACTTTTTACATTGCTCTAACCATTCTAAACATTTGTCTTTAACTATATCAATTTCACTTTTAATAAAGTAATTGGAAGCTACTCTAAAGTCTAACCCCTTTTCTTTAGCTATTTCATTTATCTTTTGAGAAAGATATGTAGCATTTATAATGCTTATCCTTCTTTTATCATTCTCAAACATGGAAATATAATTTTTAGATAAATTTTTTCCAGCTAAATCTTCCTGCCTTAGACCTAATTTTCTCCTTATTTCTCTTAATCTTTGTCCTGGTGTTAAGATTTCTATTTCTTCCAATCTGTTCACCCCCTGATCCTGCATACATTTAAGTATAAAATAATTTACCCTTTTTGTCGATACTTAAAAATACTATGTTATAATATAGAAGGCATAATAACTATTATTACTTATATAGGAGGAAAAAATGGAAAGACTTGAACAAAATAAAACAGATCAAAAACTAGCTCTGGCTTATATGGAATTAATAATTACAGCATTTTTCTGGGGACTTGCTACTGTTCTTATGAAAAAGCATATAGATGAAATCCCTACATTTCATCTTCTTGCTAGTCGTTTCTTAGTAGGTGCACTGGTAGTATTTTTGCTAGCCCCAAAAAAGATATTTACTATCGATAAAAAAGATTTAAAGGTTGGAACAATTCTTGGCACTTTGAATTTTGTTACCTACGCACTTATAGTACTAGGATTAAACTATACAAGTGCTTCAAAAACAGGCTTTTTAGCTTCATTATCTGTATTGTTTGTCCCTATTGTACAAAGTATAATCAATAAAATCAAACCTTCAAAATGGACTATAATTAGTATTTTTCTTTCACTACTAGGCTTATATCTAATATCCGGAATAAATGGAACTAGTTTAAATAAAGGGGATATACTCATTATACTATGCGCCCTTTGTTCCACTGCTTATATTCTTCTTTTAAGTAAATTAGGAAAAGAAATAGACGACTATAGACTTTCTTTTTTACAGATGTTTACAATATTTATATTGAGCTTTATTATGGTATTATGTTTTGAAGATTTAAATCTTCAAGTTATAAGAAATAGCAGTTCTGTATTATTATTAGTTGGAATACTAGGAACAGGGCTAACCACTTTCTTACAAACAAAAGCTCAAAAAGTAGCTAGTCCAGAAAGTGTCGGCATCATCTTTTTAGGTGAACCCTTAACTACATTGTTTCTTGCTTATGTAATACTAAACGAAACTATTCTTCTAAAAGGTCTCATTGGCAGTGGATTTATTACAATAGCATTAATTATAGCCATTTTGAAAAAAATCTAATCTTATTCAATATATTTTTGTATCTTATAGGACTTCATCAATTGTGAACTACTACGATGAAGTCCTTCATATAAAGATAAAGAAAGTTAATCATTGCATATTATATTAAAATTGCAATATGAGCTACATATTTCTTTTCTTTCATAATCTTCAATACTATTATTGTTTGAAACATATTTTATAAACTTATCAATATTTTTTAAATTTTTATCTAAAGCCTCTTTCCCAATATCTACATCTAATAACTCACCAGTTTCCAATAATAATAGGGAAGCTTTCTTAACTTCTAATCCATATATATCCTTACATGCCTTTGTATATAACTGTAGTTGTGGTGAATATCTATCAATAAGTTCTTCTTTATTGTCTGCTTTGTTAGTTTTAAAATCTATTATTTCTATAGAACCATCTTTAATATACATTCTGTCGATTATTCCAAAAACAAAATCATTGCCTACTTTATAATAAAATTCTTTTTCATTGTACATTTTATCATAATCTTCACTATAATTATCTATATAGTTTATAATATAAGGTTTTACTTCATTTAAAACCCTATATGTAGGCTTTAGTCCAAAGGAAATTATTATGTCATTAAGTAGATCATTTTTATTTTTCCCAATTCTATACAATTCACAAAACTTGTGTACTATATTCCCTCTAACTGTTGGTTTTAATACATATTTGCCTTCTTTTTCTATTTCTTCATGGCCATCTATAGGCAGATTTTTATAATATTTCATAAAGAACCTTCTCTTACAATCTTTAAAAGTTATATATTGGGTTATAGAGAAATTTTTAAATTTCTTCTGGTTAACTCCTGGAATCTCTCCAAGTATAGGAAATGATTTTGTTTTAACAGGTTCAATCTCTTTAAAACTACTGCCTAAGTCTTTTACTTCATCTGTTAAATCCTTTTCTATTTCTAATTCTTCAATTAGTTCATATTCAACAAACTCTAAAAATTCATTTATAAATTTCTTAAACCCAGCTGTTCTTCCTTGATTCCCTAGTATCAATCTTTCTTCAGCTCTAGTCATAGCTACATATAGTATCCTTTTATTTTCCCTTTCTTCTTTTTCTTGTATATGACTATATATTTCATCATATACTGGAGAAATATCTTCATGTTTAATACCTAGTCCTAAACCTTTTTCAAACAGTATAGAAGAAGTATCTATATTGAATTTTTTAGCCATTTGAGGAATGATTACAACTTTAAATTGAAGACCTTTAGATTTATGTATAGTCATAAGCTTTACACTATTTCCATCTTCAGATTGTATTTTTGCTTGAGATTCATCTATGCCTTTCCTTTTCATTTCTTCTACATATCCAATGAAATCTTCAATAGTACCATTTTCTTCTTCTGTGTACTCTCTGGCCATTTCTAGAAATTTATATATATTGGATACCCTTTGTTTCCCTCCATATTTCAACATGAGAACCTGATTATAATAGGTTGACTCTACTAGTTCTTTAATTAGTTCATAGCTACTTAGCATATTTCTTTTTAAAATCAACTTATTTAATATAGTATAGGCACTTTTCATTTTTTTTCTTTCTTTTTCTTCAATATATGGAATCTCTTTTTTTAAGGCATCTAGGATACAATCTTCTTCCTGTCTCAATAACCAATAAATTGTCTTGTCAGAAAGTCCAAACATTGGGCTTCTCAGTGCCCCTACTATAGAAATAGTATCATATACATTGCATATACCTTTTAATCCATTCATCAAATCCACTATTTCCTCTTGTTTGTAAAATCCTTTGCCTCCTAAGTTATAATAGGGTATACCATATTCTTTAAATGCTTCTTCATATATATAGTCTTCTGTACTAGATCTGAATAGAAGTGCAAAATCCTTATACTCATATCTTCTTTCATCTACTAGTGCTTTTATTCTCTTTGCTATTAATCTACTTTCATAATATTTATTATAGTCTCCGGAACTTTCTCCTTCTGGAACCTCTAAATTTTCATTTCCTAATATCTCCACATCTAAATCATTTAAAGATTTTTTAACAGGTTTTAGTGCTACATACTTACTCCCCATTATCTTTTCAAACAATATATTTACAAAATCTAAAACTGTATGAACCGTTCTATAGTTTTCTTCAAGTTTTATTGGTTTAATATTTGAAACCTCTTCAATGTCCTCCATTACATCATAGAATACATCTACATCTGCTCCCCTAAAACCATATATGGACTGTTTTGGATCCCCTACAATAAATAGATTTTCCCTATCTAATTTTGAATCTACACTACTTAATTTATATATAATACTTCTTTGCAATTCATTAGTATCTTGGAATTCATCTACCATTATATATTTAAACCTGTCTTGATACTTTCTCCTTATACTATTATTGTCTAAAAGCTTCAATACCATAAGCTGAAGATCTTCATAGTCTAAATATCCTAATTCTTTTTTATCTTTAGTAAATAAAATATCTATATCTATTAATACTTGTATTAGAATTTCATATAACTTTTTCTTTTCATGCTCTTTTGCCTTCAATGCACTATCTATAGCCTCTACAAGGACTGATATCCTCTCTTCTTCCCCTTTCATACTGCCTATATTATCTTTTAAATATGGTAGTATATCTAAAACTTTTTCATCATAGGATTCCTTTTCACTAAATTCAACCCATACTGGATCTTCTTTTAATTTAACTACCTTTGAATTTTTTCTTCCTTTGCCCATTAAATATTCAAATTCATCTTTAATCCAAAATATATTATCTTCTTGAAATTTAGCATTCTCTATATTATTTAATGTTATCTCTCCTACTTCACTAAAGCTTGTGCCAGTACTTCTTATTTTTTTATAAATTCCCATTATAGTATAGATAAGATTGTCCAAACTATATACATTAAAACTTTTCACAAAATCATATATATTATTATTTGTCTCTATACCCTTTAAAAGATAGCTTTTTATTACTTCATATAATATTTCATCTGACTTATAATCTTCTAAAACTTTAAATTGAGGATCTATATTGGCTTCCACAGGATTTTCTCTTAGGATTTTCGAACAAAAACTATGTATAGTTGAAATGTTTCCTCTTTCTAAATCTCTATAAATTCTTCTCCATTTTTTATCCAATGAAAACTTATTTCTTAATTCATCTCTTATTCTCTCTTTCATCTCCTGGCTAGCTTTTTTAGTAAAGGTTATAGCTACAATAGAATCTACTTCTTTTCCTTCACCTATCTTCCCATTTTCTAATATATATAAATATCTTTCTACTAACACTTTGGTTTTCCCTGATCCCGCTCCAGCATTTACCGATACATTTTTATCTATAGTTTCAACAGCCTTTTTCTGATTTTTGTTAAGCTCTACCATCTCTTCACCTCCAGTCCCACTATCTAAATTCA
Source organism: Anaerosalibacter bizertensis (assembly GCF_009696605.1). Classification (GTDB taxonomy): domain Bacteria; phylum Bacillota; class Clostridia; order Tissierellales; family Sporanaerobacteraceae; genus Anaerosalibacter; species Anaerosalibacter bizertensis. The sequence goes on from NZ_VULR01000005.1 coordinate 84,424, forward strand.
TATCTACATACTTCCTTATAAGGACAGTATGTGTCACATATTTTAGGGTTTATAGAAAAATCTCCTCTATATATACAATCTATATATTCTTTCATGTTGTTTTCTACTTCTTCCATCAAAGCTTTCCAATGAGTTTCATCTAAAATTCCTTTACCTCTCTTTTTATTTACCAGTTCTTTATCTTCTTTTTGTACCAATTCCATATATACCTTAGCTTTAGAAATATCTATATAGCCACCAGCCACTATGTTTCTATGTTTTTGAGACATTATATAGACAGGAAGTTGAAAAGAAGTCCCTTCTTCTATATCTTTAATTTTTTTAACCCCATAGGAAGAAGTTTTATAATCATATAGTATATACTTATCTTGCTCTAAAAATCTATCCATCCTATCTATTTTTCCTAGTATTTTTACTTTCTCTTTACCTGAATCAAAAGAAAAGTCTTTCATATATCCAAACTCTACTTCAAAATCATAAGGAATTGTTTTATATTTGGAAGTAGCCAATCTTTCTAAATCCTTCTCTACAAATTTTAAAACAGTATTAGCCATATTTTCTATCCTAATATTCCATAGTTTGTCCAATGTTTTTACTCCATTATCTATAAGTATCTTTTCAATCCTCTTATTTATCTCATCTAAAGTATTCTTCACTTCAAATACTTTATCACCATTTATATGGAGTTTTATATCTTGATTATGAAAGGAGTAATATTCCTTAAGGACCTGATGGAATATATTTCCCCTATCTAAAGGAGTAAAATCTTCAATAAACCGTTCCATACCTTCTAATTTTAAAACACGTTCCATAAGGAATTTATAAGGACATTTCCCATAGGTCTCAAAATAAGTTATGGAAAAAACTGAATCTTTTTGGCTTAGTTTTAAATCTTCTTTTATATTATCATCTTCTATAAATCCACTATATTCATTGAAACCTTCTTTATTTCTATATACTTCACATTTTATCTTCTCATTTATTTCATGTAATAATTTATTATCTAAACTATTAAACATCTGCAAATGTTTAATAACTTCTTCTCCCTCGAAATGCTTATATAATAAATGATTTAATAATTCTTTTTTTGTAGTTATTTCTTTAAAGTCATTTTTTATTAAATAATCCATATCTAATTGGATAGTATCTATTTTTCCTTCTGGAAATAAGCTTAAAAATTCATCTAAAAATATAGAAGGAATATTAACCTCTTCTTTTAATGAGCTCTCTGGATAACTTAAATAAAGACATTCAGTACATCTGGTTACAGCAATGGCAAAGTTTAAACTTTCCTTATCTAATTTCTCATAAAAGCTTTTTATATCTATTCCTATATTCTTCAAAGTTGAATAGTTGTCTTCTTTAAAGAAAAAATTTTCTTCTTTTAACTTAGGATATCTTCCTTCTATTAAACCAGTGATAAATAGTCTTTCAAATTTCAATCCTCGTAAAGTAGATAAACTTAGTATATTTACACCTTCATAGTTTCCTAAAGTTCCTACAATAACTTCTTCCTCTAAGTATCTTAAAAGTATATTATAAAAATCTTCCAATTCTATCTGTCTGTAAACTAAAGGAATTTCTATTTTAATCTTTTCTAAAACATCCTTTAGTTTAGACAGTGAAGAAATATCCCTATAAAAAATATCATAGTCTTCAATTTCATCATATATATCATTTACCTTTTCCAATATATCGTAACTATCAATTATATCTATTAGTACATCTACAATTTCTTCAACAGTTCCCTTATTAGGAATTAGCTTTCCTTCATTAATCAATATTTCCAATGAGCTTTCCATTTGATTTAACTGTTCACATTTCTCTTCTACTTTTTCAGATTCATCTAATTCTAAATATCTATTTCTTTCTTCATCTAATATATTTTTTAACTCTTCAATACTATTGTAATTTAGCTTGTATAAAATATATTCAATCCTATCTTTTTCTTTTCCAGAATAAATATTAAAATAACTATTTTTAACCCTTTTTATAATACTTGATTTGTTAAAATTATTTATTCTAAGTTCAATTATATTTAAAAATTCTTTAACTAAAGGCATATCTATAAGTCTTATATCTTCATTTATTGAAAAAGGAATACCTTCTTCCTTAAAAACATGGAAAACAGTCTCCAAGTATTCTATTGAATCAGTAATTGCTAGTCCTATTTCATTAAGAGGAACCCCTTTATTATATAAGCTCTTTATTTCTTGACAAATCCTTTTTAATTCTAAATACTTATTAGGAGCCTTTATAAGTTTAACCCTATCTGTTTCAGGTAATATACAATTCTCTTCTGAAAATAAATTATCTCCAATAGTCTCAAATAAATTTTTATCTTCCTTCATTACTTCAACTATTTTAAAACCTATACTTTCAAAAAACTTTAAAGTATTTTTTACAGCTTTAAATTCCTCATCCCTTTTATAAGGTATATTTACATATATATCTATAGGATATTTACTGATTTCTTTTAGTAGTTCTAATTCTTGAGGTTTAAAGTCAAAGAATTCATCTATTATTATAAAATCTAAATTTTTAAAATAATTTTCACTATCTTTAAGTAAGTCTAAGCTTCTAAAAAAACTTCCCTCAGCATCCAACAACCTATTTTCCTTTAGAAACTTTTCATATCTTTCATAAATAAGCCCTATTTCTTTATAGAATGGAATATTAGGTATGTTTTTATTAAATTCTTCTGGAGTCAATAATGACCTTTTTATTTGACCAATAATATAGGAAATATCCTTTATAAATCCTTCCATAGATATCATATTTTTATAGTATTCTATATGTTCTTCTTCATATAGTTCCTTCAATATTTTACTTATAATACTTTCTTTAATCTCTAAATTTATATTAATATATGTTTCTTTTTCTAATATTCCTTTAACTATATCATCAAAAGTAAATAGATTTAAATCAAAGGCTCCTTTTCCATCTTTAAGAAGTATCTTTCTATATTTACTCAGTAATTCTCCATTAGGTAAAACATAGTAAAATCTATTACCTTTATCACTTTTTAAATATTCTATAGGCATTTTAAGTAATTCCATTCTTTTATCGTTGTTCATAGGTCCATAAAATACTATTCTATCTGCCATATGTACACTCCCTTTAAATGTATAACCTACAGTTCAACTGTAGGTTATAAAATATTATCAAAGGCTAATTTTCCTGCACCTATTACCCCAGCATCATTTAAATATTCTGCTGGTAAAATCTTCATTCCTATAGGATTGTTACAGATTGAATTATAACAATCTATCATGTCTTTCCACCAATATTCTTTAGAGTTTATTACTCCTCCACCTACTATCAATCCTTCTGGATCAAATATATTTTTTATGGAAATTAAAAATGTAGATAACTCTCTAACAAATCTCTCTACTACTTCATTACATATCTTATTATCTTTCCTATTTCTAAAAATTTCTTCTCCTTTTAATTGTTCTCCTGTTTTCTCAAAATAGTTTTTTTCTATTCCTGTTCCAGAAATATATTGTTCTGCGCAACCATTCTGACCACAATTACATTTTCTTCCCATTGGATATAGAATAGAATGGCCTAGTTCAGCTCCTTGATAGTTATTTCCATGCCAAATCCCTTGCTTTTTAGACCAAATTCCTCCTCCTACCCCTGTTCCCAATGTAATCATAACAATAGTATCTAAGTTTCTACCTGCACCAACCCATTCTTCACATATAAGGGCTACATTAGCATCATTTTCTATAGAAATAGGTATGTCTCCAAACTCTTTAGTAAGCTCTTCCTTTATATGAACTCCTGCCCAATTATCTATATTTCCTCCATTATAAACAACTCTCCCATTGTCTGTATCTATAAAACCTGGAGAACCTAATCCTATACCTTCTATTTTTTCATCTTTCATTAGTTCTCTTATTACATACTTAATATTATTTAATACAACTTCTCTACCACTTTTAGATTCAGTATCTATTCTTATTTTCTTTAAAATATTTCCTTCTTCATCTACAATGCCTCCGTTTATCTTGGTTCCTCCTAAATCAATCCCTATAACCTTCGACATTTAAATCCTCCTTCAATTCTATAAAATAATCTTCTAAAAATTTAATATCTATATAATCCCTACCTACTAAATAGTAGTAATCCATTATTTTAGGATGGTAAGGCAAGTCCAATATCTTCTTACAAAATATATGGGCCGCTATATCACTAGTTTTTTTAATAGGATTAGTCTTTTTAATAGGACCTATTTTAAATACTGGTACTTCTTCTAATTTCTCATGGGTATTACCTATTTCTTCAGTTTCTAGATAGTGAAATAGTTCATGGGCCAATTGTATTTCTATAATTTTTTCATAGTTAAACATCTTGTCCAATTTTAATTTATTAAACTTTTTTTCCATATCCTTTACAGACCAGTAATATATAAGCATATTCTCATCAACTACATCATATTTTGCTCTTAATTTTACTATTTGATTTTTAAGCTCTTCCTTTGTCAGCTGAATTTCAATATTTTTTTCTTCATAAATTTCTTTAATATTCTTGCCTTTGTATTTAGACAAAGTATCTTCTGCTATATCTTCTCCTATTTTAATAGACTCCTCAATATAATATTTAATTTTATTAGCAGCTATTTTATTAAAATAAATATCCTCTTTTAATTCAGCAAAAGACATAATTTCATCAGTTGCCAACTTTTCTATTTTCTGTATCTCCAATAGAAACACTCTCCTAATCTAAAGTAAAATTGTTTTCCGTATATACCTTTATTCCATTTTCCTTAAAAAGTCTTGTTGTAATTCCATCACCATCAACAAGGTTTCCATTGAATTTTCCATCATATATTTTTCCACATCCACAAGATGGACTTTTTGATTTTAATATAGCTGTATCTGCTCCTACTACTTCTGCTATAGCCAAAGCTTTCTGAGCTCCTTGTAAAAATTCTAAAGTACAATCTTTCCCTTCTTTATTTATAACCTTTAATTTCCCACTTTTATCTTCTATTATTTCACAGGGAACCCTTGGAATTGGAAGTCCTCCTAAAACTTCAGGACAAACTGGAATAGCTTTTCCTTCTTTTACAAGTTTTATTATATCATTATTTTCATTGTCTTTCCCATCATACCTACATTTAATTCCTGCAAGACAAGCACTTACAATATACATACTATCACCTTTTTCTAATGTTTTTTAATTATTCATTTTTTTCTCTATTTCTTCTATATTAATAGACTCAATAATCTCATCCTTTAAGCCATATTCTTCTTTTAACTTAACTATTCTATAGACTTTTTCATCTATTTCTTTTTCTAAAATCTCTCCTGATTTAACAGCTTCCTTTATAGACTCAATAACTTTTACTTGATCTTCATAGTTGTGACAAATAAGTATTATATCTGTTCCTGCTTTTAAAGATTTAATAGCTGCTTTTTCTATATCATAGTTTTTTGTAATGGCCCCCATAGTCATATCATCTGTTATTATTACTTTATCATAATTTAAATCTTTTCTTAATAGATTTGTAATTATCTCTTTAGAAAAAGTAGCAGGATTTTCACTATCTATTTTAGGAAATAACATATGTCCTACCATTACCATATCTGCTCCCATATCTATAGCTTCTTTAAAAGGCATTAGTTCCATCTTTTTAAGTTCTTCTAAGTCTTTATTAACTACTGGAAGATCTAAATGAGAATCTATAAAAGTATCTCCATGACCTGGAAAATGTTTTATTGTAGGAATAACATTATTCGATTTTATTCCCTTCATAACTTGAATCCCATGTTTCGATACTATATCTTTAGTCCTTCCATAAGATCTAGCTCCAATAACTGTATTTTTAGGATTTGAATTAATATCTAATACAGGAGCAAAATCCAAATTAAATCCAATAGATTTAAGCCTATATCCAATAATATCTCCTATTTTAAAAGAATATTCTTCATTGTCTATCTCACCAATTTCTCTACTACCTGGTATACTTCCAAATAAATTAGATACCCTTGTAACCTTGCCTCCTTCTTCATCGGTAGATATAAATAATGGGATATTATTGTTCTCATTGGCCTTCTTTAGTGAATTAATTAAATTTAAAGTTTGATCTATACTTTTTATATTCTCTTGAAATAATATAAATCCTCCTACATAATAATTTTTAATCATATATTCTATATCTTTATCTATTTCTTCCCCACTAAATCCTACAATAAATAATTGCCCTATCTTTTCCTCAAGACTCATACCCTTAACCTTCTCCTCTATAGAATCTACTTCAGGATCTACTTTCACTTTTTCTTTATTTTTATCTACACAACTAGAGAGAAATAATATGCATAGCAATATGCCTATAAAAAATCTAGTCTTTTTTTTCATTGTTATCAACCCTTCCTTTTAAATCCACTTAGAACCTATTACAAAGTATTGTCATTTCTCCCTATTTTATAAGTAATAAATAAAAGGATGAGCAATACTTCCAGCTCACCCTTTTATTTAAAATATACTTCCTACTTCCTTAATATCTGCTAAGTCTTCTCTATAATCTTCATCTTCTGGATTTAAACTATTTATAACAACCCCTCCAGAAGAACCTGTTGAGTGTACATATTTTCCTTCCCCTATATACATAGTTATATGTCCTGGATAATATATTAAATCACCAGGTTTAATATCTTCTATACTGATTCTTCTTACATTATATCCTTCTTTTATCTCAGCATCCCTATATATAATAATGCCATTTATAAAATAAGAAATAGAACAAAGTCCAGAACAATCTATGCCCAATGGACTTTTACCTCCCCATCTATATTGGGTCCCTAAATAGGATAGAGCAGTATGTACCACATTTTTCCTAAAAGTTTCTTCGTCTATATTTTTACCATTCCTTATTCTATAGGTTATCCATTCCTTCCTAATCCAACCTTTTTCTCCATCAGGAAATATTATTTCCTGCCAGTCTTCTGTTTCTTTTCCAGAAAGTTTGACTATAGAGCCTTTTGTCAACTGTTTTATAGAATAGCTTTGATACTTTGGTTCTTTAAGTACATCTACTACTTTCCAATTAATAACTTGATCTGCCTGTCCATCCCATTCTAATCCTTCTTTCCCATATAAATATAGATCACTTTCATTTATATAACCATTGTAATTATAGCTAGTTTCAATATAGTACCAACCATTGTCCTTTTCTTCCAAAAGTTTTACTGTCATTCCAAATAAAATCTCATCAGCTAACTCTGATTTCATATCTGGCTTACTTTTTATAGGTACTACTCCATATTTTGCAATTCCATATTTAAACATGATTTATAGCCTCCCAATGTTCAAATAGTTTTACTTATATTTTTATACTAAATATTTATGTTATATCTCTTTATTTTTTCATAAAATGTAGTTTTACTTATATCTAAAGCTTTCATTGATTTTTTCTTATCTCCTTTGTAATACTCTAAAACCTTTTTAATTATTTTTTTCTCAAAATTTCGGGTAGCTTCTCTCAAAGGCAATATTTCTTCATCTAAATACTTGTTCTCATCTGCTACTTTTATAGTTAGATTTTTTGATAAAATTGTATTCCCTTCTGACAGATTTGCAGCCCTTTCCAATATATTTTCAAGTTCTCTTACATTTCCTGGCCAATCATATCTTAACAAGAGGTTTAAAGCCTCTGCTGATATCCTCTTATTTTCACAACCTACTTTTTCACATACTTTAGGCAATATATTCTCTACTAATGGATATATATCTTCCTTCCTCTCTCTTAGAGAAGGTATCCAAATAGGAAAAACATTTATTCTATAATATAGATCTTCTCTAAATCTTCCTTCTATCATCTCTTCTTCTAAATTTTTATTAGTAGCTGCTATAATCCTTAAATCTACTTCAATCTTCTTCTGTCCCCCTACTTTATAAAAACTTTTATCTTGAAGGACTTGTAAAAGTTTTACTTGCAAATTAGATGATATTTCTCCTATTTCATCAAGAAAGATCGTTCCACCATTGGCTAATTCGAAAAAACCTTTTTTACCAGAACTACTAGCACCTGTAAAAGCACCTTTTTCATATCCAAATAACTCTGATTCAAGAAGACTTTCTGGAATTGCTCCACAATTAACATGAATAAAAGGGTTATCCTTTTTGGGACCATTTTCATGTATAGCTTTTGCTAAAAGGTTTTTACCTGTACCACTTTCTCCTTGTATAAGGACAGTAGAATTAGTTTTAGCCGCTTTTAAAGCTAGCTTTTTTACATAATTCATTTCCTTGCTTTCCCCGATTATATTTGGAAAAGCTTCTATGATCTCTCTTTCTTCATCCAATCTTTTTTCTATTTTTTCAAGGTTTGATAAGGCCTCGTCCCTTTCTCTTAAAACCCTTTTTATTTCAGATATATCCTCTACTTTTAATGCCGCTCCTATCCTTCTTTTTTGACTATTTACAGGGAGTAATGTACACATAGTAGGAAATCCATTTATTTCCTTGAACTCATCTACATAACTTATATTTTTTCCTTTTGCAACTTCATAGAATTCTTTAATTGTAGAACCAGATTTATGAATTTCAAATATATTCTTCCCTATAACATTTAATAATTCCGAATTTTCACCTTTTGCTCTATACTCTTTTCCTTTCAATATTTCATTTATACTTTCACCTTTTGCTGTATAACCTTGGGATTGGTAAAATTTTATTTTACTGGTTTTTGCATCCAATACAACCATATGGCCTATATAGTTTATATAGGCCATTGTATATTTTTGTTTATCTACTTCAATGGTTATTATCTTATTTATAAAATCTATTACTACCCCTATATCTATGCCTAAAAAGCTTGTCTCCATTTTAAGAGTATCTGTCATATCTTTGCTTTTTTGATATAAATATACTGGTTTTATTCCTTCAACATTATATACTCCTATGGCAATTATTGCATCACCTTTTTTTATGTTTTCATCGTCTATTCCTATATACTTTAGGGAAGAAGAGTTAAGATTTCCGTCATCTTTTCCTATGGCATTATCTCCAATTATAACTATGTCCCCATTTTTTATTTGGCCGGCTTCATGACTTATTTGTTGATTATGAGAAATACCAAATATATCTTTAGCCTTATTATTATAGACTTGTATAGTTCCCTGGCTATCTATAACTATAAATCCTTCAGACATCATATTAGTAAACATTTCTACATAACCATTTTCATTAAGCATCTATATCACCCTTTAATCATAAATAAGATTGCCTATATCTTTAAAACCAAATCCTGGACTATTATCTAATCTTATTAATGACTCTTCATAAACCGCCCCTCCATTTACTGGATCCTCTGCACATAGATTAGGAGCATCTAAATCAAATTTAGTTATAATGCTTTTTGCTCCTGCTAAATGACTAGCTGCTGTAAGTCCTATTTTACTTTCCATCATACATCCAAGCATACATTCTACACCATAGATTTCAGCCATATCACATATTTTTAATGCATTGTGAATTCCACCAGTTTTCATTAGCTTAATATTTATTAAATCAACTGCTCTATTTGTAATTATATTTAATGCATCCTTTGGTGAAAATACACTTTCATCGGCCATAACTGGAGTTTCTATATTGTCCGTTACATATTTAAGACCTTCAATATCATGAGCTTTTACAGGTTGTTCTACTAGTTCTATATTAAGGCCTCTATCTTCCATAATCTTTAAAACCTTCACCGCTTCTTTTGGAGTCCAGCCTTGATTTGCATCTATTCTTATATCTATTCCATTTCCCACTGCTTCTCTTATGGTTTCAAGTCTTAAAAGATCTACCTTCCAATCTTTGCCTACTTTTACCTTAATAGTTTCATATCCTTTTTCAATGGCCTCTATACTATCTTCAGCCATTTCATCCGGATCATTTACACTTACAGTTATATCTGTAGTTATTTTCTTTCTATATCCTCCTAACAATTTATACACAGGTGCATTATATAGTTGTCCATATAAATCATATATAGCCATATCTACTGCTGCCTTAGGACTTGAGTTGCCTACTAGAGAACTGTCTATTCTATTCATTATCTCTTCAATATTTTCTACATCCATTCCTATAATCACTGGCCTTATATGTTCCATAATCGCCCACTTAATAGAGCCCATAGTATCTCCTGTTATTACTGGAGTTATAGCTGCTTCTCCATATCCTACATTTCCAGTGTCAGTCTCGATTTTAACTACTACATTTTCCAAAGTATATACTTCTCTTAAAGCCGTTTTAAAAGGTTTTTTCAAAGGTATTTTAATTTCCCCTACTTGGATATTACAGATCTTCATTAAAATCCTCCTCTATATATTATTAAATAAATTATACCATCTTAAATTTATTGTACAACAACCAAAGTTAATTTTTTCAAAATATACTCAAATTTAACTTCCTAGATAAATCCTCTATTAAACCATAGCCTGCAACTGAATTCCCTTTTTCGTCTAAGGCTGGACCATATATTCCAACACCCATTCTATGAGGTACAGAGGCCATTATCCCACCTGCAACTCCACTTTTAGCCGGTATACCTACACGTATAGCAAACTCTCCACTAGAGTTATACATTCCACAAGTCACCATAAAGGTTTTAACAATTCTAGCAATATGATCTGTAGTAACCACTTCACCTGTTGTTAAAATTTTTCCTCTATTTGCTAAAAAAAGTCCTATATTTGCTATATCTATACAATCTACTTCAATAGAACACTGTTTAAAATAAACATCTAGTACTTCTTCTACATCTCCTTTTAATACTCCCATGTCTTTTAGTAGATAAGCCATCGCTCTATTTTTATGTCCTGTTCTTTTTTCAGATATATATACTTCTTCATTTAAGTCTAATTTTTCATTACAAGTTATTTTCCTAAAAAGATTTAAAAGTCTTACAAATTTTTCTTCAGAATTCTCCCCTTTAATAAGAGAAGCAATAGCTATAGCTCCAGCATTTATCATTGGATTTAAAGGCTTAGATACTCCTTCAGTTTCTAATTTATACATAGAATTAAAAGCATCTCCAGTAGGCTCCATTCCTACTTTTTTGAATACTTCTTCAGCTCCATTGTCCATAATCGCCAACATAAGTGATATAGTTTTAGATATACTTTGAATTGTAAATTTAGTTTTGTAATCTCCTGAAGTATATGTTTTTCCCTTCATGTCTATAATACAAATTCCTAAATCTTCTGGGTTCGCTTTTTTTAGTGCTGGAATATAGTCTGCAACCCTTCCCTTATTAGCCAGATGTCTATTTTTTTCAACCAATTCATCTAATAACCTTTTCACAAAACCACACCCCTCATAGGATTATAAAATAAGTTTTATTTAAAACAACTTCCTCCAATAAATTCTCGAAGAATTGATGTAGGAGGTATAATAGATTCATCTTCTATATCTTTAAAGTACTCTAAGAACTTTAGAAGTCTTTTGGATTCAGAATAGTACTCACTATTTTTATCTATAGTCTTTAATTGAGGTTCTATATATTTTTTTAAAACAGATAATTCATAAACCAGTGAAGAATTAAACATTATATCTGCTTCTTCTTGATAAGGAAATATGTTTTCTTCCTCCCCTTTTCTAACTAGTTCCCACAATTTAAAAGTTCTCTTTACGTCATTTCCTCTATACTTGTTATCCCTTACTATTCTCCTAATAAGCCTAGTATCAGTAGTAGGTATTCTATTATGGGCATCTACATTTAATTGGGTTAAAGCGCTTACATATATCTTAAATTTGTTTTTCTCTGGTATGTCTCTAGTAAGCTTAGAATTTAAACAGTGAATACCTTCAACTATTATAGGATGTTCTTCATCAACCTTTACAATTTTCCCTGAAGGTTCTCTGACTCCTTTTACAAAATTGAATTTTGGTAATTCTACCTCTTCTCCTTCTAATAATTTAATTAAATCTTCATTAAAAAGTTTTATATCAATAGCTTCTAAAGCTTCAAAATCATATTCTCCAAATTCATTTCTAGGCGTATCTTCTCTATTTACAAAATAGTCATCTACAGATATGGATATTGGCCTCTTTCCATTTACTTTAAGTTGTACTGCTAATCTATGAGCAAAAGTAGTCTTTCCTGAAGAAGAAGGTCCAGCTATCAATATAAGATTTATATTGTCATCTTCACAGATTTCATCTGCTATATTAGCAATTTTCTTCTCATGTAAAGCTTCTGATACCCTTATAACCTCATCTACAGAACCGTCTACTATTGTATCATTTAAAGTTCCCAAATATCCTAAGTCTAAAATATCCACCCAATCTTCTGTCTCTTTAAAAACCTTAGCCAATTGCCTTTGTTCTACAAACTCCGGAACTGTAAAACCATTGTTTTCAGATGGTGGAAGTAATATGGCTCCAGGATAATAATATTTCAAATCAAAAACTTGAACATATCCAGTAGATGGAGCAAGATATCCATAGAAACTATCAATATGATCATCTATTCTATATATATGAATCTCTTCTTTATCTACATGTTTATAAAGATTTACCTTATCTATATATCCTTTTTCTTCAAATAATTTAATTGCCTCTTCTCTTTTTATTTTTTCCCTTAGAATAGGTTTGTCCTCTTTTATTATCTCTTCCATTTTTTCTTTTATCTTATTTATTTCCTTAAAATTTATAGCTTTACCTTTTTTTATTTCTGTATAAAGACCCTCACCCAAAGAATGTTCAATGTTTACATTGCAACCTGGAAATAATTCTTCACATGCCTTTATATATATAACACTTAAAGTTCTTATATATATTTTATGTCCATCTCTATCACTAATATCTAAAAATTTTATTTTCTTCCCATCTTCTATTTTATCTGTCAAAAGAAAAATTTCATTATCTATCCTAGCCCCTAAATATTTTTTATATTCTTCTCCATATACCAGCTTTGCCACTTTTTCCAAAGTTGAGCCTTTGTCAACTGATACTTCTCCTTTTCCTTCTATAAGTAATTTTATCTTTTCCATGCTTGTTCCCCCCAATACTTTGCTTTTTACTACTTCTATTATATATTAATATGCAATAATAAACTACTTAGCATGGAAAAAGTATAAAAAATAGCGGAGACTTCTCCGCTATTTTCTTACATACTGGGCTTACTTGGTTCTGATATACTAGATAAAGCATCTCCTGCTTGATCTATAAAATTATCTCTTACTGCCACATCTCCTATGGCAAGTATTCCTACTAAAGTTCCATTATCTACTACTGGCAAACGTCGTATTTGATTTTGTGACATAATATCTGTAGCTTCGTGAATACTAGTCTCCGGTGAAACTGAAACTGGATTTGTAGTCATTACATCTTTTATTGTGTAATTTCCTCCCTTTCCTTGGGACAAACCTCTCACTACAATATCTCTATCTGTCACAATGCCTAAAAGCTTATTATTAATGTCACAAACAGGTATGCTTCCAATATTTAAATTCTTCATTTCATTAGCTACATATTCTATTGTACTATCTTCCCTTGCAACTTTTACTTCTTTAGTCATTGCATCTCTGACTTTCAAACTACCATCTCCTTTTTTAATTATAATAATTCAATATTAGGATATGTAGTTTGCTTTTTTTAATACTTTAACTTTAATCCTAAAGTTTTATTTAATTCTTCAAAACCAATTTTTTCATAAAAACCTACTGCTCTTGTATTTTCTGAATTTACATTTAGTCTTATATCATAGATTCCCTTTAATCTAAACCAATCTGTGCCTTCTTTAAATAAGCTTTCTGCTACATCTGTTCCTCTATATTTTTCCTCTACATATAAATCACTTATATAGCCTAAAATCTTTGTAGAAAATATTTCCGAGCTTACCCTCAACTCACATCTTATAAAACCAACTGTTTCATCGGATTTTTTAGCTATAAAAATTATTTTATCATCCCTATTTAAATCATCTATAAACATATTAATCATTATTTGTCTCCAATGTTCTGATGGAGACAAATAGTCTTTAAATCCTATATGATAATCTGATAACTTTCCCCACATTTCAACTAGACAATCTATATCTTTAATATTAGCTTTTTTTATTATCATTTAAACTCATCCTTTTCGATTTGTTCTAAAATTGAAGGAGCATTGGCAATAAACTCTTTTCCATTCAAATACTTTAAAGATACTAATCCATTAAATCCTATCTTATAAGCATGTAAAAACTGACTCTCTAAACCATATTTTTCTTTAAATTTCCTATTAATTCTTTTATCCCCATACTTTATATCCCCTATAACTGGATGACCAATAGATAATAAATGTGCTCTAATTTGATGGGATCTGCCAGTAATTAAGTCAATCTCCAATAGAGAATAGTCTTCATTTTTATTTAATACTTTTATTTTAGTATATACTTCCTTCCCTGATTTAGTCTTTTGATTAATTATTTTTACCTTATTAGTTTCTTCATCTTTTTCTAAATAGCCTTTTAATAAAATATCTTTATTTATTTTACCCTTTACCATAGTTTTGTAATATTTCTTTATATTCCTATTTTTTATAGCTTCATTTATATCTTTTAAAGCTTCATAATTTTTAGCCCCTATTATAATACCACTAGTATTTCTATCTAATCTATTACAAATAGAAGGCTTAAAGGTTTTCTCTTCAGCTGGATCATATTCCCCATTTCTATATAGATAACTTATCATACTATCAACTATATTATTACTATTGTTTTTATTGGCCGAATGGGACAATACTCCTTTAGGTTTATTCATTAGTATAATATTTTTATCTTCATATATAATTTCAGGAAGTGGCAAATATATATTAACAGCTTCTTTCTCTTCAATAAATTTATCTAAAGTTTCATCAGCAATATAAAATTGAATCTTATCTCCTTCTAAAATAGTATCCTCAGGCTTTGCTTTTTTATTATTAAGCTTTATTCTTTTTTTTCTAAGCATTTTATGTATAAAGCTATGTGGCGCCTTAGATAGGTATTTTTTTAAGAATTTATCAATTCTTTGATCACTATCATTTTCATTTACAATTAATTCCCTCAAATTTTTTCACCTTTTTTCTTTCTATTTTTTTTTATTATGTTATAATAACATTATACACAAAACCTTAGTAAAAACTCTACTCTATTTATCTATTATGTTTATAGAAAAAAGAGGTGAAGAAAAGTGGAAAAATTTAGCGAGAAGCTAAAAGATTTCTTTTACGATGCTATTGACTACATACTAATGGGAGTCATTATATTAGCAGTTGTAGGCATCATAGGTTGGCGACTAGATGTGCTATTTGACGATAGCATAAAAGACGCTCCTGTAGGTAAAGAAATAGAGTCTTCTAAAGATAAGAAAATAGCTAGTAGAAATAATACAAGCAGCAACAAGTCAACTGCTGAAACAAAAAAAGATAATAACAACTCAGATGCTGCAGCAAAGAAAGACAATAAAAAAGAAAATGATAAGAATAACGATAAATCTAAAAAGGAAGAAATAGTGAAAGTTAGTATTCCTAAAGGTTCTGTTTCTGAAAATGTTGCTGAGATTTTGAAAAAAGATGGCCTTATAAAAGACGAATCTGAATTTATGGCAAAAGTCAAAGAAATGAATTTAGAAACAGAATTAAAGTACGGAGAGTATGAAATAGCCAAACCTAGTTCTATGGAAGATATTATTAAAAAATTAAGCAAATAAAAAAATAGTAGCCTGGGGCTACTATTTTTTTCTCTTTTAATAAGTTTCATTTATGTATTCATCTATTAATGAAACCCTTTTTTTCTCAATAAATACTCCTTCTTCTCTTAAAATCTTCAATAACCATAGGCTTTTAGAATGGAAAATAGCATATTCATAATCTTTTAAAACTATTTCATAAAGCTTATTCTTTAAAAATTTAGATTCAACTTTTATAAAATAAGCCTCTATATTTTTGAAATTTAAAAACTTTAATAGTTGTAAAGTAGCTCTATCTTTTTCTCCATAATAATAATTGCCTTCATTTAAATAGTATATATAATATTTGTCATGCTGTCCTTGTCTTTTCATATCTTTAGCAAGCATAGTATAATATTTAGCCAATACATTATAATACTGATAATTATACATACCTTTTTCATAACTATCTATTCGAGAGAAGGGCTTTACATTCATTTGTTCAACAAAATCAAAATTACCTTCTAAAAACTCTCTTTTACTTATATCACCATTCTTATATTGGATAATAAGAGAATTCCTATGGCTAAAAAAGGTATTGAATAGACTTTCTTTTTCACAATAAGCCAATTTAAAACACCCTATCTAATATCATATTTCTCAATTATTAATTATATTATATCATTAATTTTAAAATTTTGTTAATTTATATATTAATATTTTTTACTATTGTTTTTTAATTCTTCAACTTCTTCTGTAGTTAATTCTCTATACTCTCCTGGAAGAAGATTTTCATCTAATTTTATAGTTCCCATAGAAATCCTTTTTAAATATAAAACTTCCATACCTATGGATTGAAACATTCTTTTTACTTGATGGAACTTTCCTTCCATTATAGTTAAATGTACTTTAGATATATAATTTGACTCAATTATTTCAAGTTTAGAAGGCATAGTCTTATATCCATCGTCTAAAACTATCCCCTCTTTAAATGAATCAATATATCTATTATCTACATAGCCATCTATCTCTACATAATATTTTTTATTTACCCCTTTCTTCGGAGACAATAACCTATGGGTAAGTTTTCCATCATTAGTAAATAACAAAAGTCCTTCTGTATCTTTATCCAATCTTCCTACAGGATGAGGTTCAAATGACAAATATTCTTCATCTAATAAATCTAGTACCGTACTAGAAAAAGGAGCCCTTGTAGAAGAAATCACTCCTTTAGGTTTATTCATTATTAGATAAATATATTTTTTATATTCTACTACTTCTCCATTTATACTTATTTCATCTTCGTATGGATCAACTTTAATTGAATTGTTTTTTATAACTTCATCATTAACTACCACTCTACCTTCTTTTATGTATTGCTTTATTTCCTTTCTACTTCCATATCCCATATTAGAAAGTATTTTATCTAATCGTTCTTTTTTTACCATATAAGCCTCCTTAATATATACTATATTAATATTATACACTATTTTATTATTTATCCCTAAATATTAGTTAAGAATAATTTATATGAAAAAAGATAAAATAATCATATACCTTTTTTACTAATATAGAAAGAAAGGAGAATATTATGAGAGTAGATAAAACTGATGCTCCATTAGATGGAGTTAAATGTGTTGTTAATACTTGTCAATATCATGAACAAGGAGATTATTGTACTGCAGAAGCTATAGAAATTCAACCTAGAAATGCTACTTCTACAGAAGAAACAGATTGTGCTACATTTTCACCAACTACTAGGGGATAAAATAAGGCAGGTAATACCTGCCTTATTTTGCCTCTAATACTTCAGCTTTTCCTTTCAATTCTTCAGGAATTTGATCCAAAGTATAATCTAATCCAATATAAAAATCTGTATTGAATTTTTCACTTATCTCTTCTAAATCTTCAGCCAATCTTTTTAATTGGTCTGAATCTATATCTATAATTTTATATATTCCATCTACATAAATCTTCTCTAAATCATAATCCATGCCTATAGTCCCACATAAAAAGCCATAGAAAGATTCAATACTTTTAATATTGAACTCCATGGCGTTTATTAACCTCACTGAATAATCAAGAGTAAATATATGGTTGTCATCTACATCAATAAATGCAATATTTCCGTTCCCAGTTTTCATATCCTCATTTGCCATTTCAATTAAACGTTTAGTTTTACCAGTACCTTTAGTGCCACAAATAAATTTTATCATTTCTACCACTCCTCCAACCTTATATTTAAAAAACTTGTATATTATACTTTCTACAAAGAAATCATTTTTCCTTCATTTTTTTTATTATTTTTTAAATTTTCTTAAAGCTTTTCCATTTAAATAGTCACAATTTTTTCCCTGATAACTTTCCCTTCTTTCCATTTCCTCTACAATACTGTCCCTAATCTTCCACCAGCTTTCATTCCAGTTTACAAATAAAGAATTTTCTTCTGGTGCTCTACCTATAATTCTTTGAACAATTATATTGTCATTAAGATATTCTAAAAATAGAATAACCCTTTCTATATATTCATCTTTCGATATTATAGATATTTCTCCCTCATTATACATTTTTCCTAAAGTAGTTCCTTCTAAAATATAAAGGGCATGGAGTTTTACTTCATCTACTCTAAGAGCAGAAATAACCTTGGCACATTCTATTACATCTTTTTCATCATCCCAGGGTAGATTCAATATTAAATGAGCACAAGTTCTAATTCCATACTTCTTGCATAATAAAATACTATCTATAAATTCAGCCAAAGTATGTCCTCTATTTATCTTGTAAAGGGTATGATAGTTTACAGTTTGAAGGCCTATTTCCATTGTTATATCTAAATCATATCTTTCTTTAACTTCTGATAAATACTGTAGATATTCTTCACTAACTGAATCTGGACGGGTAGATATAGATATGCCTACTATATCTTCTACTATAGATTCCTCTACTACCTTTTTAAACTCTTCTATAGGCATATAAGTATTAGTAAAGTTTTGAAAATAACTTATAAATTTATTAGCCTTGTATCTTTTACTTATATATTCCTTGTTTTTCATAACCTGTTTTTTTACAGAAATCTCACTAGATAAATTTTCAAAAGAACCTCCTTCTTCTCCGCAAAATATACATCCACCAACTCCAACACATCCATCCCTATTGGGACAAGTTAGGGGCAATTTTATAGGAAGTTTATAAACCTTTTCTCCAAATCTATCCTTTAAATAATCAGAATAAGCATTGTATACAGTTATATTACTCAAAATACCACATCCTTTAAATATTGAAATACTATCCTAAATAATATTATAGCTTATATAATGAGTCAAGGAAGATACTAACTGAAAAATTATGCGTGAGTAAGAATAGTATTCTTACTCACGCATAATTTACAGATTTAATATCCTTTTTAGAATATGAGCAACACCATTTTCATTATTATTTTTGTCTGTTATAATATCTGAAACTTTTTTTATCTTTTCAGTAGCATTTTTCATGGCTATTCCAAGTCCAGCATTTTTAATCATTGCTATATCATTATTATCATCTCCTATAGCAATAATCTCTTCAGGCGAAATCCCTTTTTTTATTCCATACTCTTCTAAGCTTAGCCACTTTGTACCAAAGGGATTCATAACTTCTAAAAGTCCAACCCCTTGATTCATATGAGAACCATCTAAATTATACATTACATGAGAATTATACTTTTTAAAGTATTTATCCGATAAATATAAGTGAAATCCTTCTAGCTCTTCCTTGCTCCCCATATATACTACTGCTAAAACTTTAGGTTCTGAAATTTTTAAAAAATCTTCTACCTTTTTAAATCTATCTGGATTGTCATCTAAATAATTGTGATATTTAGAATCATCTTTATCCAATTCAATAATAGTATCATAGCCATCCTCATATCTATCTACATGGACAATAGGATGTAATCCCTTCTTTTTTCCTTCCGCCACTAGGATATGAAAATCATCTATATCTAAATATTTTTTAATCAATATTTTATCATCTTTCATTCTCCTAACTATATTTCCATTGTTAGCTAGTATCACCAATTCATTATCTATATCTTTAACTTTTTCTTTAGCAGACCAGTACCTTCTTCCTGTAGCAATAACTACTTCATAACCTTTGTCCATTAGTTCCTTCAAAGTTTCTAGATTCTCTTGTGATATTTTTTTCTCATCATTAAGCAATGTTCCATCTAAATCAATAGCAATTAATTTATACATTCACATCACCCTATATACCTTTTTATATTTAACTATTTTAATAATTATAGTATTGGACAAAAGATTTGTAAACATAGTAGTGGTCATCTACTCCTCCTAATTCTCTTACTGAGTGCATACTAAGTATTGGATTTCCTATATCTACAGATGGAATATCTAATTGTGTAGAGGATATAGGTCCAATAGTTGAACCACCTCTTTCATCAGATCTATTTACAAACTTTTGAACAGGTACTTCTGCCAATTTACATATGCTTTCATATATGGCTGAAGATATACTATCCGTAGTATAAGCTTGATTTGCACTTAACTTTATAGCAGGTCCACCATTTATAACTGGTCTACTAGTTGGGTCTTGTTTTTGTTTATAGTTTGGATGTACTCCATGAGCCATGTCAGAAGATATTAAAAAAGAATTAGAAAGACTTCTATAAAAATCCTCTCTATTTTTTCCTAAGGATAAACAAATTCTTTCTAAAACAGTTCGTAGCATAGGACTTGCTGCTCCCTGTTTAGTAGTGCTTCCTACTTCTTCATTATCGAATAAAACCATTACATTGGTTTTATTATTCACTTTAGAATCTAAAAGTCCTTTAATCCCTGCATGGACCATAGCCAAATCATCTAATTTCCCACAAGAAATAAATTCATTATTTAATCCTACTATCTTCCCTTTTTCATATTCATATAAGAATAGATCAAAATCTAAAATATCTTCTACATTTACATCAAGCTCTTTTGCTATTTCTCCAATTAGAAAATCATCTTTTTCAAACTCTTCATTGATCATAGAAACAAGAGGCAAAGTTTCATTTTGAGTATTTAGCTTAATACCTTCATTTACCTTTCTATTCATATGTATAGCTAGATTTGGTATAACCATGAGTGGCTTGTCCATATCTATAAGATAAGATTTAGGATTGAATATATCCTCTCCTTTTAGTGTAACCCTTCCTGCCAATGATAGAGGTCTATCAAGCCAAGTATTAAGTATAGGTCCTCCATAAACTTCTGTATTAAGCCTTAAAAAGGCATTTTCTTCTACCATTTCTGGATTAGGTTTTATTTTAAAAGTTGGGGAATCTGTGTGGGCTCCTATAAGTTTAAACCCTTCACTTTCAATATCACCTTTTCCTACTACAAAAGCAATAAGAGCAGAACCATTTTTAGTTACAAAATATTTTCCACTCTTTTCAATCTTCCAATTTTCACTAGGCTCTAATTCAACAAATCCATTTTCAATAAGTTCCTTTTTAACATTTTCTACTACATGAAAAGCACTTGGACTATTGTCAATAAAATCTATTAATTCCTGAGCAAATTCTAATTTTCTAGTCAAAAAAATCATCCTTCCTATTTTATTTAAAAAGTACTCCAACTAATAGTTGAAGTACTTTTTATTAAAATTTTTATTCTTCATCTAAATCTTCATATCTTCCTCTTCTACAAACAATGTGTAGAAAGCTTCTGAAACTAATTCAAAATCTTCATCACTTTCTATCTGGCCTAATTCTATACCATCTTCAACTTCTATATATTCATATAAAAGTACCTCTTCTTCTCCCATAGGAACCAATGCAATATATGCTTTATCCTCTACTTCAAATATTCCTAATACACTGCACTCCATTTCGCTACCATCTTCTAATGTAAGATATATTATACCAGGTTCTTCATGATCATGGTCACAACTACAGCCACATCCACAATCTTCATCTGAATGGTTACAACATTCATGATTTTCTTCATATTTATTTGTCATCATCATTCTCCTTTTTTGAGTTTATTTATTATATATGCTTATAATATCCTATTATATACTATAAGTATATAGAAAATAAAATTTTATTTAATTTCTTTAAGAACTTCAACTAATAGTTCCCACATATTTTTAGTAGAGGATATGCTAAGTTTTTCTCCTGGAGTATGAACATTGTACATATTTGGTCCAAAAGAAACCATGTCCATTTCTTTAAACTTTTCTGTGAAAAGTCCACATTCAAGGCCTGCATGAATTGCAGATATTTCTATTTCTTCTCCAAATTTTTCTTTATAAACCTTTTGGAATACTCCCCTTATATAAGAATCTTTTTCATACTGCCATTCTGGATAAGAAGCATATCTTTCCCAATTTCCACCTAACATTTCTGCTATAATAGCCATTTTATTTGCTATGTCTTCTTTTAAGCTTCTTACAGAACTTCTTATAGAGCTTTCAAAACTAACTACATCTTCTAAAGTTTTTACTATGCCTAGATTATTTGAACTTTCAACTAATCCTTCTATTTCCTTACTCATAGTTTGAACACCATTAGGAATTAACATTAAAGTAGTAATTACTTTTCTAGTGGTTTCATTGCTAAATACCTTATCTATATTTATTTCTTTTTTATTTACTTCTATTCTTACATTTTCATCTGTTGATTTTAGTTCATTTTTAAACTCTTCTTCTACTTTTTTAACTACCTTTTTTAAATTCAATTCATCTTTTTCATCTATTAAAACTAGCGCTTCTCCACTTCTTGGAATAGCATTGGTCTTAGCTCCACCTTCAATTTTTCCAATACTATAGTCTATTTCTTTTTTCAGTTTATAAAGCAATCTACCCATTAATTTATTGCCATTTCCTCTACCTCGATCTATTTCCATACCTGAATGGCCACCTTTAAGACCTGCAATTTCTAGAAGATAAGGTATTTTATCTTCTTTTGCTTTTTCCCATACTATAGGTATTTCTACTTTATCCCTTTCTCCACCAGCACAACTTACTAATAGTTTCCCCTCTTCTTCTGAATCTATATTTATTAAGATTTTGCCATTAATATGTTTTGGATCCAATGCAATTGCTCCATTCATACCAGTTTCTTCTGATGTTGTTACAAGTACTTCTAGTGGTGGATGAGATATATCATTAGAATCGAGTATTGCTAAACACATAGCCACAGCAATTCCATTATCTGCCCCTAATGTAGTTCCCGTTCCTTTTATATAATCCCCATCAATTTGAAGTTTTATAGGATCTTTTGAAAAATCATGATCTACGTCTGCTTCTTTTTCACATACCATGTCCATATGTCCTTGTAAAACTACTGTTGGTGAGTTTTCATATCCTTTAGTACCAGGTTTCTTTATTATAATATTTAAAGCTTCATCTTGAATTACCTCTAAACCACGTTCTTTTGCAAAGTTTACTAGATAATCACTTACCTTTTTTTCTTCTCCCGAACAACGAGGTATTCTAGTTAAATCTTCAAAATAATAAAATACTTTTTCTGGAGTTAAATTTTCTAATACTCTTGTCATAAAAAACCATCCCTTCATTTAAAATTATACTTCAAATATGTATTTATTTTCATATCCAAATACATCTACTACCTTTACAGCTATATTCCTTTTCTGTTTCTTAGGTAATTTTAATTCAATAAATTCTTCAACTTTATATATATCATTTTCCCTAAAATTTTGCCATCTACTAATAAATACTTCCCCATTATAATCTGGGTCAATACTTATAAAATCTATTAAATTTAAAGAATCTTCTTCTAGTACTTCTTCAACTAACTTTTTGTACTTTTTTTCAATTGGAATATTATCTATATCTATTTCATACCCTTCCAATTCAATACTAATTAACTCTTCTTTATCTTTCAAATTTTGTTTATCTATTCCTTTAATCTTTAATTCCCCATTAGAAGTCAGTTCTTCCCCTTCTAACCTTTGGAATAGGAACTGATGTCCTTTTATATCTATAATTCTCTTTTGAACAGTTAAGGCCGAAGTAAGGCCCATATCTGATAGTATCCATCTTCTATTAAGTCTTTCTGCAACTGCTGCTGTAGTACCACTTCCAGCAAAAAAATCTGCTACTATAGAGTTTTCATTAGTTGAAGATAAAATGATTCTTTCAAGGAGTTTTTCAGGTTTTTGAGTTGCATAGCCTACCCTTTCTTTAGAAGTCCTTCCTACCATATCTATATTCCAAACATCCTTCATATTTACTAGTGTATACCATCCTATATCATCAACAAATTCTTCTACTCCCTTAAATCTATAAGGTTTAAGCCCTCTATTATAAGATTTCTCCTTTTGTGGATTAAATATATATTTCCCAGTTTTAGAATATAATAGTATAGTATCATGTTTCCTTGAAAAATATTTTTTGCTTACTCCTCCAGATTTATAGCTCCAAATTATCTCATTTAAAAACATATCTTCACCAAATATTTCATCCATAAGAATCTTCACATAGTGAACTATATGCCAATCCAGATGTACATATATACTCCCTTCATCACTTAATAATTCTTTCATAAGTAAAAGTCTAGGATATAACATTTTTAGATAAGAAACAATTCCTTCTTTCCATATATCTGAATAAGCAAATTTTTCTATAGTTACCTTTTTATCTTTTAAAGGTAGGCTTATCTTCGTATTATAATCTGCTTTTGATAAAAATGGGGGATCGATATATATAAGATCTATTTTTCCCTTCAAAGAAGGACAGCTTTCCCCTTTTATTAATTCTTTCATTATATTTAGATTATCTCCATAAATAAACCTATTAATAACCTCTTTTTTTTGAAAATCTCCAACTACACCTTTAAAAAATCCACCTTCCTCTTTAGAAGGAACTATTATGCTTTCTGTTATAATTGACTGGTCTTTATTTAGAAGCTTTTCTACTTCTTTCTTCCCATCTATTACTATATTAGAAAGTTCATCTATTATTAATTTATTGCTCATTTTATCCTCCTTTAAACCCTTATATACTTTTTATTCTATAAATTTTTTGAAATACCTTCATTTACCTTTATATTATTAAAATATTAAGATATAATTTTGTTAAATAGTTGATAGGGGGAGAGATTTATGAATATATATAATTCTTTAATAGTGGAACTTCCTGAAGATATTAAAAAAGCTATGTATTTTGGTGACTATGAAAAAGCATTAGAGCTTATGGATATCTATATGGATAGAAATATTCCTCACATACTTAAAAATAGGATACAGTATGAAAAAGATAGAATAAGAAGGTTGAAAGAGGACTATATCTATACTTTTGATAAAGCCTTTGAATTAGCTTCAAAGAAAATTAAAGGATTTACAAAAGATGAATTAGAAAAAATGAAAGATGAAAAATATGCAGATTGGATATATATAGATGGTGAAGTTAAATTTATTCATTCATTTCTTAAAAATATTATAAAAGTAAATACAGATTTAAAAAATAGAGTAGTCAATAGTGATGATGATAATAAAGACTCTCAACTAGTTGGAAAAACCATAGATGAAATAATAGAAAATGGAGAGAAAAAATACTTTATACATTTAAAAACTGGAATTAGGTTAAAAAAAGAACAGGCAAGGGTTGGAGAAAAAGTTAGAGTACATATTCCTATTCCTAGAAATGCTCAACAAATAAAAAATATTAAAATACATAGTACTTCCCATAAGCCAAAATTTATTTCACCAGAAAATCATCCTCAAAGAACCATATATTTTGAAGAAAAAGTACAAGGAGAGGAAATTTTTACTGTAGAATATTCCTATGAAAATCATATTAAATATAATGTTCTTGATCCAAAAAAGGTTTCAAATATCCAACCTACTTTCTATACTGAAGAATGGTTACCTCATATAAGATTTACTCCGATTTTAAAGGAATTGGCTAAAGAAATAATTGGACAAGAAACTAATCCTCTCATAAAAGCAAGAAAAATATATGACTATATAACTAAGAATATACAATACTCATTTATGCCTCAATATGCCACTATAACAAATATTCCTGAGTATTGTGCTTCCAATTTAAAAGGGGATTGCGGAGTTCAAGCACTGCTATTTATAACCCTTTGTAGAATTGTAAATATTCCAGCTAGATGGCAATCTGGCCTTTATTCAAGTCCTTATTATGTAGGATGTCATGATTGGGCAGAATTCTATATTGAACCTTATGGTTGGCTATTTGCAGACCCTTCTCATGGTGGAGGAGCCCTAAGAAATAGAGATAAAAAAAGATGGAATTTCTTCTTTGGAAATCTGGATCCTTTTAGAATGGTTGCAAACTCTGAAGTAAACTATGATTTTACACCTATGAAAAATCATTATAGATATGATCCTTTTGACAATCAAGTAGGGGAAATAGAATACGAAGATAGATTTTTAAGTGAACATGAATATGAAACTATATTAGAACCAATAGAGATAAAGGAACTATAAAAAACAAGCTAGAGGAGTTATCCCAATTTGAGATAACTCCTCTTAAATTTAAAATTGATTTATTCCACTATTTGTATAGATTTTGCTAAACCTTGTACTGGGTGAGATTCAGCCACTGCTCCATCAAATATAACTTCTACAGTCTGACCTTCTTTTAAATCTTCTACCCTTACTTTTTCTTCATCTTTGTATATTTTGGTACTGTTTTTAATCTCTACATTCGCTTTATCATACATAATGTCTTCCTCTATATCCCCTTCAACAAGTATACTTATTATTTCTTCTTCCATAATATTTATTTCTGTTATTTCTCCCCTGATTCCAATTTTCTCTTCCTTCTTCCCACATCCAACAAGTGAAAAAATAATTATTAATAGTAATAATATTACCACATTTCTCTTCACTTTACCCCCTCCTAAAAATCAAGCCTATATTAACTTTTCCCAGTCAATATAATCATTTAATGTTTCAACAAATTTAATCATATACCTTTCTTCTAGTTCAGTAAATCTTCCTTCATAGGGACTATCTAAGTCTAATACTCCATAGACTTTTTCATTTTTTATAATAGGTATAACCAATTCAGATCTAGAAGCAGAATCACAAGCTATATGTCCAGGAAATTTATGAACGTCTTCAACTCTTAAAACCTTTCTTTCCAATACACTTGTTCCACATACACCAGTTCCGACCTTTATTCTATTGCACGCTGGAAGCCCTTGGAATGGTCCAAGAACTAATTCTCCATTTTTTAAAATATAAAATCCTGCCCAATTTAATTTATCTACACAGGCCATTATAATAGCAGAAGCATTAGATATATTGGCAATTTCATCTGATTCAGAGCTAACTTGTCCTTTTAAAAGAATTTGCATATATCTATATCTTTCTTCCTCAGTCATATTCTTTATAGGTTCTAATTTAAACATAAATCCGCCTCCTTATATAATAATTCTATCACAAGAAAAATAAAAAGCATCTAGATTTTTACTAGATGCTTTTTGTTTTACTTAAATGTTAAACTTTGAATATTTTTTCTAGTTCCTGGTTGTTCCATTTTTTTAAGTTCTTCAGGTAATTTATCTTTTTCACCATATTTACCTACTGCAACAACTGTTAGTATTGAATAATCTTCTGGTATATCATATATTTCTCTAGATTTCTTCCTTTTAAATCCTCCCATCGCATGGGTAATAAGGCCTCTTCTTTCTCCTTCAATAGACATATAGCCCCAAGCCGTTCCCGCATCAAACATATGCCAATAGTTTTCTTTGTCATTATGTTCAAAACTTTTTTTAGACAAAAGCATTATAAGTACTGGCGCATTATCTGCCCAAACTCTGTTAGAATCCACAATTATACTTCTCATCTTATCCAACTCTTCATCAGATTTAGCCACAATAAATCGCCAAGGCTGTTCATTAAAACAAGATGGAGCATACCTTGCTGCTTCTAAAAGTCCCATTATATCTTTATCATCTATCTTTTCTGTACTAAAAGCTCTTGGTGACCATCTTTCTTTTATTTCTTTTAAAATTTCAACATTAAAATCTCTCTTTCCCATAATATCAACCTTTCAAAATATATTGTCATTTAATATATTCCCTTAAATAACAACAAATAATCATATATTAACCTATAACAATTATTTTTTCAGTTTTGAGAGATTTATTTACATCTATTATTCTTTGGTTAGATGACCCCTTAAACTTTAACATTAAACTCTTTTTATCTATTTCAAATTTCCCATCTACTAATATATCTGTACTATAAAGTAGTTTTTTCCATCCAGGTATCAAATCTATATTATCTAATATTTCCTCATAAGTATAGCCTGTATAGGTTATTATATTCAGTCCTAATTCCTTAACCTTTTTAGCTAATATAGCAAAGCTTTCTGACTGTTCAAAAGGATCTCCACCACTTAATGTTACTCCATCTAATAGTGGATTTTCCTTTACTAATTCCATAATGCTGTCTATCTCCATAAGTTCTCCACCTTCAAAAGAATGGCTTTCTGGATTATGACAACCTGGACAATGATGTTTACATCCTTGACCAAAGACAACTAGCCTTATACCTGGTCCATCTACTATAGACTCTTTAACAATTCCTGCTACCTTTATATATTGACTCATATAAGACACCTCTTATTTATGAGAGCAAGAAAAATGCTTAACTCTATCACTTTCTTCAGCTCTTTTTGCATTATTAAATCTATCCAATGTTCCTACAAGGTATCCAGTTATGCGGCGAATTCTTTGGAATTTAATATCCCCTTCTTCTCTTCCACACTTAGGACATGTATCCCCTATAATGCCTGTATATCCACAAACTGGATCCCTATCTACAGGATGATTTATAGAGCCATATCCTACTCCTGATTCCTTCATAGCCCTTACTATTTTTTCAAAAGCTTCTAAGTTTTGAGTTGGATCTCCATCTAATTCTATATAAGTAATATGGCCTCCATTAGTTAATTCATGATAAGGAGCTTCTGTTTTTATTTTGTGGAAAGCATTGGTTTCATAATATACTGGTACATGGAAACTATTTGTATAGTATTCCCTATCTGTTACCCCTTCGATTTCTCCAAAGATTTCCCTATCCATCCCTACAAATCTTCCTGCAGTTCCTTCTGCTGGAGTTGCTATAAGAGAAAAATTCATATTATGCTTTTTACTTGCTTTATCCATCTTTTCACGCATAAAACCTATTATCTCTAATCCTAACTTTTGAGATTCTTCCGATTCTCCATGATGTTTTCCAGTCAATGCTTTTAAACACTCTGCAAGTCCTATAAATCCTGCAGTAAGAGTACCATGTTTTAAAACATCTCTTACTTCATCTTCTTTATCTAATTTATCAGAATCTATCCATACGCCTTGGCCCATTAAAAATGGATAGTTCTTTACCTTTTTGCGAGCTTGAATTTCAAATCTCTCAACTAATTGTTCTATAACTAAGTCTACAGTTCTATCTAGTTCTTCAAAAAATAGATCAATATTCTTTTCACTTTTTAAAGCAAGTCTTGGAAGGTTTACAGTAGTAAAGCTTAGGTTCCCTCTTCCATATATAATTTCCTTTGATGGATCATATACATTTGCTGCCACTCTAGTCCTACATCCCATATAAGCTATTTCTGTTTCAGGATGGCCTGGTTTATAGTATTGCAAATTATAAGGGGCATCTATAAAAGAGAAATTAGGAAATAGTCTTTTCGCACTTACTCTACAAGATAGTTTAAATAAGTCATAGTTTGGGTCTCCCGGATTATAGTTTACTCCCTCTTTCACTTTAAATATCTGAATAGGGAATATTGGTGTTTCACCATTTCCAAGTCCAGCTTCTGTAGCAAGAAGAAGATTCTTTATTACCATTCTAGCTTCTTCAGATGTATCAGTTCCATAGTTAATAGAACTAAAAGGTATTTGAGCTCCTGCTCTACTATGCATTGTATTTAAATTATGAATAAGAGCCTCCATAGCCTGATAGGTCTTCCTATTTGTTTCTTTAATTGAGTTCTTTTCAACAAAATCTTGTATTTTATCAACCGAAGATTCGTCTTCTAATAACTCTAATAGATACTCTTTCTCTGCTTTTTTATACTCTTCACTTTCAGCTAAAGTAGGAATCAATCCCTGTTCTTCTTCTGTTTTTACAAATATATTATTAACCTTTTCTTCTAATTCTTCTCCAACCATTAAGTTTATAGCTTTAATTAAATTATGTCTATAAACTTTTTTATAAGTTTTTCTTACTCCAGGAGCCATTGAATAGTCAAAATTAGGCACACTTTGACCACCATGCTGATCATTTTGGTTTGATTGTATTGCAATACATGCTAATGCTGCATAGCTTTGTATATCATTAGGTTCCCTTAGGTATCCATGACCTGTACAAAAACCACCTTTAAATAAATTCAATAAATCAATTTGACAACAAGTAGTAGTCAATGTTAAAAAATCTAAATCATGTATATGTATGTCCCCATTTTTATGGGCATGAGAATGATCAGGATTTAGTATAAATAAATCATAAAATTGCTTTGCACCTTCAGAACCATATTTAAGCATAGTCCCCATGGCAGTATCTCCATCTATATTAGCATTTTCTCTCTTTAAATCATTATCTTTAGCTTCTTTAAAAGTTAAATCTTCATAGACCTTCATAAGTCTAGTATTCATTTCTCTAGCTTTGTTTCTCTCCGACCTGTAAAGAATATATTCTTTCGCTGTTCTAGCATGGCCACTTTCTATAAGTATTTTTTCAACTCCATCTTGAATGTCTTCAACCTCTGGAATCTCCCCTTTAAAATTATCCTCTAAATACAGTGTTACTTCTTCAGCTAATTTTAATGCAGTATTATAATCTTGTCCTCCAACAGCTTCAGCTGCTTTAAAGATAGCATTTGCAATTTTTTCTATATTAAAAGGTACCTCTCTGCCATCTCTTTTTTTAATCTTTGTAATCATATAATTGGCCTCCTTAAAAATTTAGCACTTTTATTTTTTATTTTTTGTGATAAACTATATTAGTTATATATTTTAATTTCCATTAGTAATTACTACATATTGTTACTATATGATAACAAACAACTATATATTGTGTCAATAGTTTTAAAAAGCCTTTCTATTTTAAAATCATAAGATTATATATCATTTAAAAAGAGAACCTACTAGGTTCTCTTTTTAAAATTTTAAGTTTTATATTAAAAAGCTATAACTATTCCGCCATCGTTTGCATAAACAGAACTTAATCCGGCCATTTCTACAACTATAATATCCTTAAAGTTATACCTTTTGCTTATTTCATCCTTAAGTTTATTTGCTCTTTCTTCATTATTACAATGAGATATTCCAAGTACCTTGTCTTCAATATCCTTTCCTTCTTCTCCTATTATATCAACAAGCCTCCTAAAAGCTTTTTTAGTACCTCTCACCTTATCAACCAACCTGATAGTACCCTTTTCATCTGAACCCATAATAGGCTTTATAGATAAAAAAGAAGCAATATGTCCAGCAATTTTAGTCAGTCTACCACCTTTAATTAAATTATCTAAATTATCAAGTATGAAAAAAGTCTTCATTTCATTGATATATTGTTCTATTTTATTTACTATATCAAGATTATCATATTTTTCTTGTATAAGCTCAAAGATTTTCATACTAATGAGGGTTTCCCCTATTGAGGCACTTTTAGAATCAAATACATGAATAAATTTTTCCGCACTATCAGCAATAATATTCTTAGCAAGGATTGCAGAATTGTATGTTCCACTTAATTGTGAAGATATTGTTACTACAAATACATTCTCACCTTCTTCATATTCTTTAAGAAAATCTCCTGGAGAAGGACTTGATGTTTTAACATGATTTTTACTGTTTTTCATGTTTTCTAAAAGTTCATCTACATTTAAATTTTCGTCATCTACAAAAGTTTCTTCGTCTATGTCTATTTTCAGCGGAACCAATCCAACATCCATTTGTTTTTTTAATCCCTCATTTAAATCGCAACTGCTATCACTAACTATTTTGTATTCCATTATTTCACCCCATCTTCTTTTAATTGGTGTGTATTTATACTACCATTTATTGCTTTCAGTTACAATAGGGACTCATAAATTGATCTATTTTATTTAAAAAACATGGAAAATTATAAACTAAATATCTAAATTAATATGGCAATATCCTCCAGGATTCTTCTTTAAATACTTTTGATGATACTCCTCAGCATCATAGAAAGAATAAAGAGGCTTTACTTCTGTAACAATAGGTTTATCATATCTTTTCTGTTCTTCTTTTAAGCTCTTTTCAATAGTTGAAAGATCTACCTCATCTATATAATAAATACCTGTTCTATACTGATGACCTATGTCTGGACCCTGTTGATTTAACAATGTTGGGTTTATTATTCTCCAAAAACTAGATAACAGCTGTTCAAGAGAAACCACATTCTCATCATATTTTACATAGCAAGCTTCTGCATGCCCAGTCTTTCCTGTACATACTTCTTCATAAGTAGGATTTTCTTTCCTGCCATTAGCATAACCTACTTTTGTTTCTTCAACTCCATCAATTCTCGACATATACTCTTCTACTCCCCAAAAACAACCACCTGCAAAAACTATCTCCTTCATATTTATCACCTCTACAAAATATTTTACCCATAGATATTTAAATGATTCTCATAAAATATTTATTATTTTATTTCAATTAAATAATTTCATTAGCCAAGGTGCTAAAAAAACCGTTATAAGACCTGCCACACTTATAGACAATGAACCCATCCCCCCTTGAGTTTCACCTAATTCCATTGCCTTAGCAGTTCCTAGTGCATGGGCTCCACTACCTAGACCTACTCCCTGGGCAGTTTCATCTTTTACTCCAAAAACCTTATATATATAAGGCCCCAATATACTTCCAACAATACCTGTAAGAGTTGTTGCAGCTACTGTTAAGCTCGGAATACCTCCTATTTCTTTGGAAATTTCAATAGATATAGCCGCAGTTACAGATCTAGGAACAAGGGATAGTACTATATTTTCTTCTAATCCAAATAATTTACTTAGAAAATATGTGCTAACTATGGCTGTAAATGCTCCTACTAATATTCCTACTAATATGGGTATTCCACTTTTTTTAAGCTTTTCAATTTGCCTATACAACGGTACTACAAGTACTACTGTAGCTGGTCCTAAAAAGAAAGTTATTATACTGCCACCTTTTTCATATATTTCATAATCAATATCAAAATATAATAAAAAACTTATAATCAGAGTTACAGATATAAGCATTGGATTTAATATAGCTATCTTTGTCTTTCTATTTATAAATAATCCTATTTCAAAAGTTATTATAGAAATTAAAATCCCAAATATAGGTGTATTCAAATATTTAGCCATCTTTTCCATCTCCTCTTTGCAGCTTTTTTAATCCCTGTACTGTTAAGCCAGTTACTCCAATAACTATAATAGTTGATAAAGTTATTATTATTGTAATTGGTAGCCAGTCATCCTTAACATATTCTAGAGATGAAATTATACCTACTGCCGGTGGTATGAAGAAAAAAGTTATATGTTCTAATAAAAATTTACTTACATCTTCTATCATTTCTATTTTTATAATTCCTGTCATAAGACATGCTAAAAGAATTATCATTCCTATAATAGTTCCCGGTATAGGTAATCCTATAATATTTTGAAACAAATGTCCTGCAAATAATACTCCAAATATTATAGCCAATTGTCTAAATATCTTCATGTAGACTTTCTCCTTTCAACTAAAAACAAAATTTTATATATTAAATATTATATTGTATATTTCTAATTTAAGCTATAAAATACATTTACCCTAAAATACATTTTTTAAATATATCAAAAAACAGGAGATAAAAGTATACTTTTATCTCCTGTTTTCATTTTAGCTACATACTTTCTGTAACATTTTTAACCCATTTCTTAGAAATCAATCTAGGTATACCTATAACTGCTTTTACTACTTCTTCTAATGATACAAAGGCTACAATTATATGGACTGGAAGTTTAAATACTAATGCTCCTAAAAAAGCCATAGGTACTCCTACTAACCATACTGAGCCTAATTCTAAAAACAGGGAGAATTTTGTATCTCCTCCACCCCTTAAAACTCCTACTATCATAGTACCATTAAACATCTTTATAAAAAATACAATTCCAATTACTTTAAGGATATTTTTAGCAATTTCATATACTTCTGGAGTTAGCTTTCTAAATAATTTAAGAACTGTCCCTGCTGAGAAAAATAATCCCATTCCAAGTACAACTCCTGTCATAGTAGCTATAGTTAAAAATCTTTTTGAATATTCAACAGCTAATTTCTCTTCATTGCCACCTATTTTATTCCCTACCATTACAGTGGCTGCATTGGCTAAACCTCTGGAAATTACCATAAATATGTTTTGTACAGTAGTTGCTATTTGAACTGCTGCTATAGCTTCCTTTCCTATTCTTGCATAGGCTATAGAATACATAATATTTCCTAATGCCCAAATAGCTTCATTTAAAATAACTGGATAAGTAGTTTTAATATACTTCATAAAATAATCCTTTCCCCATCCAGTTAAATCCTTTATACTTGCTGCTAAAACCCCTCTATCAGAATATACCGCATATAATATAAATCCTAACTCTACTATTCTAGCTATTAAAGTTCCATAAGCAGCACCTTTAACCCCTAATCTAGGAAAACCAAATTTTCCAAATATAAGTAAATAATTAAAAAATGTATTGGTTACAAAGGATATAGCGCTAACCACCATAGGCATTCTAGCTTGGCCAATACTTCTAGCTGCTACACTATATGAAAAACCAATAGCTGTAACAATATAGCTTAGAGATACAATTTTCAAATAATCTGCCCCTAAAGCTACTACTTCTGCATCTTTAGTAAAAATATTCATTAAAAATTCAGGGACAAAAAAAGCAGCTATAGTAAAAAGTATTCCTACTACACTACCTAAGCAAATAGCTAGTCCCAATATTTTTCTTATATTTTTAATATCCTCTTTTCCCCAAAATTGTGATATAAATATGGATGAACCACTATTTATACCAAATACTATAAGCATATAAAAGAAGAAGACTTGGTTGGCCAGGCCAACAGCTGCTATGCTAGCATCACCAAGACTGCTAATCATCAGTGTGTCTACCATATTTAGAGAAGATGTAATTAAATTTTGAAGTGCAATAGGAAGAGCAATTCCCAACATTCCTTTAAAAAATGTCTTATCTTTCCACATAGACTCTACCATTCAACTCCCCCTTTACTATTAATATTCTATATATCTATAAAAGAGTAACATTACTATGTTATCATATTTTTTTACATATGTGAATGAAAAGTAATATTTTTTATAAGATATACTTTAAATATTAAAAAAAGGCACTTAATTAAGTGCCTCTTCTTCCTGATTTATATTACTATCTTCATATATAAATTCATGAATCTGTTTTTCCGTCTCTTCTAAATCTGTAACTAGGTACCATACTTTTCCTATAAACTCTCCATGGCTATGCTCATCTTTAGGAAATCTATTTTGTTCTAAAGTCTTAATATTATTAGTCAAGCCATAAGTTCCAAGTTTCACTATATCCATTTTTGTAAGGCTTGTCTCTACATAAGGAAAAACACTATCTACTACTTCTGGATATTTTGTTATTCCTATGTTCTTCCCTTTTTCAAATATTTCTTCTATTACCCTTCTCTGTCTTTCTGTTCTTTCATAATCTCCATTCCCTATTTTCCTTATTCTAGAATAGGTAAGAGCTTCCTGACCATTTAAATGATTCATTCCTGGTGTTTTAATTGAACTATTTTTAATATGCTTATTTATTTCCCTTACCTCTGATTCATTTAATTCAATATTCACTCCGCCTATAGTATCTACAACCTTTTCAAAACTATCAAAATTTACAAAAGCATAATCCCTTATATTCAAATTAAAATTTTCGTTTAATGTTCTAATAGCAAGTTCTGGTCCTCCATAGGCATAGGCATGATTTATCTTTGTCATACCATGTCCATAAACATCAACATAGGTATCCCTCATAATTGAAGATAATTTTAATTTCTTATTAGCTTTATCTATACTCAATATCATTATTGAATCAGAACGGGATACATCCTTTTCATCTCTTCCATCTCCGCCAAATAATGCTATATTTATTACTTTATTATCTTTATCTTTCTCTTTATAATTATCCTTAGGCTTTATACCTAAATCCTTATCTTCTTTAGATATTTTTACAGTTTTAATATCATTCAAATAAGAATATCCATATAAAAATACTCCTAATATCAGCGCACAGACTACTATTATTGCTATATTTCTCTTCTTCATTCCCCTCACTCCTGATTTTAAATACTTTTCCTAAAAACCAGAAGCTTCACCATCCTTTCTTTAATTTTTGCTAGCTTTTTATCTATTATACTATATCTTTCTACAAATTTGTTTATATTCCTTTAATTATATATAAAAAGAAACCTTTTAGGTTTCTTTTTAGTCTATTTTAACTTGATCCATAGTTTCATAAATAAATTCATGGATCTGTTTTTCCGTCTCTTCTAAATCTGTAACTAGATACCATACTTTTTCTATAAACTCTCCATGGCTATGCTCATCTGTAGGAAATCTAGCTTGATCTATAGTTTGTATATTATTAGTTAGAACATAGGTCCCGAGTTTCATTATTTCCATTTTTGAAAGACTGGTCTCTATATAAGGAAAAATGATATCAATTATTGCTGGATACTTACTTATATCTACATCTTTTCCTTTTTTAAATAATTCATCCATTACCTTTCTCTGTCTTTCCGTTCTTTCATAATCTCCTCCTCCTACCTTCCTTATTCTAGAATAGGCTACTGCCTGTTCTCCATTCAAATGGTTCATTCCAGAATTTCTAATTAAAGTAGGCTCTGTATTTTTTATGGCTGCTACCTCTCTTATACATCTGTTTATCTCTTTTATCTCTATTTCTTTTATATCCATATCAATTCCGCCTACAGCATCTACAAGTTCTTCAAAACTATAAAAATCTACAAAAGCATAATCCCTTATATTCAAATTAAAATTTTCGTTTAATGTTCTAATAGCAAGTTCTGGCCCTCCATAGGCATAGGCATGATTTATCTTTGTCATACCATGATCATAAACATCAACATAAGTATCCCTCATAATTGAAGATAACTTTACTTTTTTATGGACTTTATCAATACTTAAAACCATTATAGCATCTGAATGAACTACATCTTCTTTACCTCTTCTATCTCCACCAAATAATGCTATATTTATAATTTCATCTTCCTTATCTTTCTTCTTTATTCCTAAACTTTCATCATCTTTAGATATATTAGTAGTTTTTAGATTATTTAAGTGGGCATTTACATAGGCAAATGTTGCTAAAATTATAATTGTTACAATCAATAGTATTCTTCTAAATCGTCTCTTCCTCTTTGCTAACTTTTTCGTCTTCTTTCTCTCTCTTCTAGAATCCATTTAAAGCCTCCTGATCTATGGTTTTAAACTCATATCCTTGGTTTTTAAAATAGTTAATAATCTCTGGTAAAGCTTGAGCTGTAGTCTTTTTAGCCCCTGCATCATGCATAAGTATTACAACTTTGTTTTTTCCTTGAGTAGTTTGTACAAGTCTCTGTACCAGCCTATCCTTTGGAATATTATGTCCTTCAGCATCTCCATTTAAAGCATTCCAATCTACATAACCAATACCTTTATTCTTTAAAACATCTTTAAAAGGTTGTTTTTTCTGGCCAAAAGAACCTCCTGGAAATCTAAAAGCAGCAGAATGGAAATCATCTCCCAAAATACCTTTTAAAACATTTTCACATTTATCTATATCTGATAAAAGATTGTTTACACTGCCATATATATATTTATAGTTATGAGAATAAGTGTGGTTTCCAATAGCATGTCCACTATTATATTCTCTTTTAATCAAATCAGAGTTTTGTTCCGCCAATGATCCAATTACAAAAAAAGTCGCCTTCACATTACAATTATCTAATATGTCTAATATTTGAGGTGTGACAACTACAGATGGTCCGTCATCAAAGGTTAAGTATGCCACCTTCTTATTATCATTAGAAGGTTCTTTTTCCTGGTCTATAGGTTTTTCTTCTTCCTTTATTTCTTTGGCTTGTACATCTTTTTCTACTACTTCAGTATCTTTTTTTGTTTCTTCTTTTTCTTCATTATGTTTCTCTTTCTTTATTTCTTTTTCACTATTGTTTTTGATTTCCTTTTCTTTTTCAGTTTTTCTTTTTCTTTCCAACTCCAATTTTTCTTCATTTTCTGCTAATTTCTCTTCTCCATTAGTAGCCTTTGAAGTCAGTTTTTCTCCAATACTTCTCCCAATCCCAACAAACATTATAAATACAATTAAACATAATAAAAATAATTTCATCTTTGTAAGTTCTAATTTCCTTTTAGAATTCTTTTTTCTTCTCATGTTGCTCACCTCATATCCTATTTTCTTATCTTATTATACTATACTATCTTTTTCGACTTCATAGGTTACGAAAAAATTACAAATCAAAATAAAAATAAAATAACCCAACAAATTGTTGTATTTAAAGATTTTTTGTAATATAAATTTACTTATATATGAATTAGGTATTTATGGGTATATTATATATATAATTAGTAGAGAGGTGATAATA
The DNA here is from genome assembly GCF_009696605.1 of Anaerosalibacter bizertensis. GTDB lineage: Bacteria > Bacillota > Clostridia > Tissierellales > Sporanaerobacteraceae > Anaerosalibacter > Anaerosalibacter bizertensis. The sequence goes on from NZ_VULR01000005.1 coordinate 122,728, forward strand.
TGTTAGCTAAAGATATTATGACAGAAAATGTAATTACAATAAAAGAAGACGATAGCGTTGAATACATAGCTAAGTTATTATTAGAATACAATATAAGTGGTTTACCAGTGGTTAATGATGAAAATGAAGTTGTAGGTATGATAACAGAAGCCGATTTAATTTATAGAAGTAAAAAATTAAAAATCCCTACACATATTGAATTGCTAGGTAGTTATATATTTTTAGAAAGTTTTAAAACCATTGAAAACCAAATAAAAAAGATGACAGCTTATAAAGCAAAGGATATGATGACAACAGATGTAATAACTGTAGATTATGAAGAAGACATTGAAGAAATAGCTTCTATTATGATAGATAAAAAAATCAATCGAGTACCTGTCCTAAAAGAAGGAAAGCTAGTAGGAATTATAAGTAGAAAAGATATTATAAAAGGTTATACTCAAAAGTAAGACTCTTAAAAAGGGGATTCAGACTATACAAATAGGCTGTTCCCCTTTGTTTTTTATAAATCCATATTATTTAAAATATCTCTTAGTTCTTTTAAATCTTCTTTAGTCAATGTAATACCTTTCCCCATTTTCTCATGTTCTGGAGCCCAGTCTCTTAAATCATACTTTGGTTCCCTATTATTCCAACTAATAAGATTTAGCTCTTTGGTCCAACCTTTAGGAGACTCTGAAATATTTCCTATATTTTTTATAATTTCATATTTAAAATTTGCCATAAAAAACCTCCTATACTAACTTAAAAAATACCCTATATAACTTATTCCATATCATCAAAATCATCAAAACTGTCAAAAACTTTCTTTAGATTTCCTGATAGTGCATTAAAAAATTCATCATCTGAATCTATTAACCATTTATCATCTTTTTTTATCATTTTAACTTTAACTGTATTTTCAACCATTGATATATCGTCTTTACTAATCTTCTTTATAAAAGTTTCTTCCATCTTCTTTTGGAAAGCTTCTTCATCAAATTCTTTTTCTGGGTTTTCATCAAAAGCTTCCTCAAGAGCATCCATAAAAGCACCTGGAAGCAATTCTGATATAGTACTACTCATTGCTTCACCTAGATTTGGAGCTTTAATCTTTGTTTCTACAGTTGCTTTATTACCATCTACTTCTGTATTCAAAATCTCATATTCTAGTTTAGAATAAGCCTTTATCATAGCTTGCTCAAGTTCATCTTTTAACATAAAATCATCAGCATCAACCTCGTAGTCATCATCTTCTTTTAAATACTGGCTTAAATTTTCTATATTGCCATTTTTAACATCATTTAAAAAAGATTCAACAGTATCTTCAGGATTATTTTTTGTGCATCCAACTATACTAAAAGTTAATACTAAAATTAATAATACTGAAAAAGCTCTTTTCATTTAATAAACACCACCTTTTATATATTCATAAATACCTTATACTAATTTTCTACATATTTTTCTTTTTTCCTCTTTTTATATATACCTTTTCTAGTATAGCAAAATAGTTAGTAATGAGCATTACTAACTATTTTTACTTAATACTTTATTTTTTAAGATGCTTCTACATCTTCAAATTGACTGTTGTAAAGGGAAGCGTAGAATCCATCTTTTGATATAAGTTCTTCATGGTTACCTTGTTCTACAATATCTCCATCTTTCATAACTAAGATCAAATCTGAATCCCTTATAGTTGAAAGTCTGTGAGCAATTATAAAAGCTGTTTTTCCTTTCATAAGATTTTCTAAAGCCTTCTGTATAAGTATTTCAGTCCTAGTATCTACAGAAGATGTAGCCTCATCTAATATGAGCACTTTAGGATCTGAAAGAATTGCTCTAGCTATAGTAAGAAGTTGTTTCTGACCTTGAGATATATTGCTTGCCTCCTCATTTATAACCATGTTATAACCATCTGGCAAAGTCTTTATAAATCTATGGGCATGGGCTAACTTTGCAGCTCTAATCACTTCTTCATCTGTAGCATCTAACCTTCCATACCTTATATTCTCCATTATAGTACCACTGAAAAGCCATGTATCTTGCAAAACCATGCCAAAATTACTTCTTAAATCATCTCTAGTAAAATCTACTATATCATGGCCATCAAGAAGTATTCTACCTCCATTTAAATCATAGAATCTCATAAGAAGTTTAACTATAGTAGTCTTACCTGCCCCTGTAGGTCCAACAATAGCAACTTTTTGCCCTGCTTTAATGGTTTGAGAGAAATCTTTTATTATAATTTTATCGTCATCGTATCCAAATTTAACATTTTCAAAAGTTACCCTACCCTCAACTTCTCTAAGCTTAATAGGAGTTTGAGAGTTTTCTATTTCCTCTTCTTCACCTAAAAATTCAAATACCCTTTCTGCTGCTGCCATAGTAGATTGCAATACATTACTTATTTGTGCAACTTGAGTTATAGGTTGAGTAAAGCTTCTTATATATTGAATAAAGGAAAGTATATCTCCTACTTCTATAGTTTTCTTAATAGTAAGCCATCCACCTAAAATTGAAACCCCAACATATCCTAGATTGCCAACAAAATTCATAATAGGCATCATCATTCCTGATAAAAATTGGGCTTTCCAAGCAGAATCATAAAGTTCTGTATTAATATCTTCAAATTCTGTAACTACTTGTTCCTTGGCATTAAAAGCATTAACTATATTGTGTCCACCATATACTTCTTCTATATGCCCATTGACTTCACCAAGGGATTTTTGTTGTGCCTTAAAATATTTTTGACTCCTCTTAACTATACCCATTATTATGACCATAGATATAGGCAATATCAAAAGAGCAACAATGGTCATTTGCCAAGATATAGATAACATCATAATAAGTATACCTATTAAAGTAGTAGTTGATGTTATTATCTGACTTAAGCTTTGATTTAGAGATTGACTGACTGTATCCACATCATTGGTAACCCTTGATAATACTTCTCCATAAGTTACTGAATCAAAATATTTAAGAGGTAATCTATTTATCTTTTGTGAGATTTCTTTTCTTAAATTATAAGATACCTTTTGAGATACCCCAGTTACTATAAACCCTTGTATATAAGAAAATAGTGCAGACAATCCATAAAGTCCTATTAATGTTAGGATTATATTTCTTATATATTGAAAATCAATTCCTCCAGTACCAGATACCTTCCTTATTAGTCCTTCAAATATTTTGGTTGTTGCTTTCCCAAGTATTTTAGGTCCTGCTATTGAAAAAATTGTACTTCCTATAGCAAATATTATTACTATGATTAATTTCCATCTATATGGTTTTAAATAATCAAGAAGTTTAGAGAAGGTTCCTTTAAAATCCTTTGGTTTTTCAAACTTTCCTGCCATAGGTCCATGCCCCTTTGGACCAGGACCCATTGGACCTTTATTAGTATTATTGTTTTTACTCATATGCAAGTTCCTCCTCTGATAGCTGTGATAAGGCAATTTGCTTATAGACTTCACACTCTTTTAGTAGTTCTCTATGGGTTCCCATACCTACTATTTTTCCTTCATCTAAAACAATAATCTTTTCTGCATTTTTTATTGTATTTATTCTTTGAGCCACTACCAACATAGTCCTATTTTTAATTTCTTTTTTAATCGCCTTTCTTAATAAAGCATCTGTTTTAAAATCAAGAGCTGAAAAACTATCATCAAATATAAGTACCTTTGGTTTTTTAGCCAAGGCCCTTGCAATTGAAAGTCTTTGTTTTTGGCCCCCTGACACATTGGTTCCTCCTTGAGTTATATCAGAAGATATACCTTTTTCTTTTCCTTCTATAAATTCATTTGCTTGGGCTATTTCTATGGCTTTTAGTACATCTTCGTTGCTAGCATCAAAGTTTTTACCATACTTTAAATTACTTTCTATAGTTCCTGTAAATAGTATTCCTTTTTGAGGAACATATCCTATATTCTCTCTTAAATCAGAAAGACTAATATCTTTAATATCTACTCCATCAAAAAGAATCTTTCCACTTGTAACATCATAAAATCTAGGAATTAAGTTTATTAGAGTAGATTTACCACTTCCTGTACTACCTATAAAAGCAGTAGTCTCTCCAGGTTTTGCGGTGAAGGATATATCCTTAAGAACATGTGCTTCTGCTCCTGGATATTTAAAACTAACATTTCTAAATTCAATTAATCCCTTTACATCACTATTAAGTTCTTTAGGTTTTTTAGGATCTATAATTGTAATATCTTCATCTAATACTTCACCTATTCTTTGAGCTGATACTGAGGCTCTTGGAAGTATAAGAGAAATCATCGATAGCATAAGGAAAGACATAATTATCTGCATTGCATATTGCATAAATGCCATCATATCTCCAACCTGTATATTTGCTTTATCTATTTCATGAGCCCCTACCCATACTATTAATAATGTTATAACATTCATAATAAGCATCATAGTAGGCATCATCATAGTCATCAATCTTGAAACAAATAAATTAGTTTTAGTTAAATCTTTATTGGCATTGTCAAACTTTTCTTCTTCGGATTTCTGTGTATTGAAAGCCCTTATAACCATCATTCCATTAAGGGATTCTCTCATTACAAGATTCACCTTATCAACAAGCTTTTGAACTTTTTTAAACTTTGGCATAGCAATAGAAAATAAAGTTATTACAAGGATTAGAATACCTACAACTCCAACCCCTACTATCCACGCCATAGAAGTATTGGTATCAAGGGCCCTTATAACCCCACCAACTCCAAGTATAGGAGCATAAAATACCATTCTTAACAACAACATTACGAATAACTGTACTTGTTGTATATCATTGGTGCTTCTAGTTATTAAAGAAGCAGTTGAAAAATTATCAAATTCTGCATCTGAAAAAGAAGTAACCTTTTTAAATACCTTATCCCTTAAATCTCTACCAAGGGAAGCTGAAACTTTTGCAGCTATAAAACCTACAATTACTGAAGCTACCATTCCTATTAAAGCAATGAGCAACATTTTTCCACCTGTAGATAATATATAATTAGATTGAACCTTATCTATATCCATTCCTATAGCTTCATATTCAACCTTTATATAGTTTATAGCAGACTGAGTTATTATAGTATCTGGAATATTTTTAAATTGTTTATCTATTTCACCCTTTAAAGTTTTAAATTGTTCCTTAGGTAAACTTTTAATTACCATAAAAGGATCAGTACCTTCAGGCAATTTTTCAAAAGGATTTTCTATCTTATTGTCTTTTCCAGAAACAACACCTTGGGGCATTCCTTTTTCTATACTGTATTTAGTAAGTATAGCCTTTCCTAAAAAAGAGTTCATTTTTTCAATATCTTCTTTATTAGATGTATCTAATATATATAAGCTTTCACTTTCTAATGCTTCATACTTCTTAGAATAATCATTGTATTCATCTTTAGTTAAATTCTCTTTACTTATGATTTTATAGTTATTATCTATCAAACTATTTTCTTCTTCATTTAAAAATAGCTTTATCTTTTCCATTTCTCCAGCTCTGATTACCTCTGGTACAGCATTATCTATTCCATTTTGCTGTATACCTATATTAACTATATTTGACATATAATCAGGAAGAGCAAGATCTGTCATAGCTTGAGCTAATAAGAGAACTATTATTATCAATATAGATATAGTGAAAGGTTTTAGCTCCTTTAAAATATTTTTCATAATTTTCCTCCCTACATTAATTTAATCGATTTTTATTAATTATTCTACTGCATATCAAGAGCATTATTCAGATTGTCTCTCATTTGTATAAAAAGCCTTCTAAGAATTATCTTCTCCTCAGTTGTTATATTTTCAAAACATTCCTTCTGGACTTTATTCATTACTTTAGTTGCCTCGTTACACAATTTTCTTCCCTTTTCAGTAATATATACCCTAATTATCCTCTGATCCAATTCATCTTTTCTACGTTCTACTATTCCTTCTTTTTCCATTCTCTTTAACATTACAGTTATAGTAGATGGTTTAACTTGCAGTTTTTCTGCCAATTCACTCTGACTTTGCCCACCTTCTTTATTTAAAATAAAAAGCATAGGCGGTTGCCCAGGATAAATACCTACTTCTTCAAGAAGTACATGGGTACGATAATAGTGAAGCCTTAATATTTCTAAAAATATAAAGTATAATGAATCCTTATCTATATTATCCATGAAAATTACCTCCATTTATTTAGTTAGCCGTCTAAATATATGATATATAATCATATCACCATCTTATATCATAGTCAATAGAAAGTTTATTATTATAAATTGTTTTTTATGTTAGGCTGCTAAGTATTATTATAGAAAAAATAAAAGGATTAGGTTAAATAATGTAACCTAATCCTTTTATAATAATTGAGTTAATTTATAAAATTTCACCTTTCCAATTTTCCAAAGCTTTTTTTACAGAACGAGCCATCTCTATGGAAAAATCTGCTCCAGTTTTTTGAAAATACATGAATTGGCCAAAGTTTTCTACATTAAGTTTATCATAATCCATATGACCTCTATTTTTAAACATTTCTTCAAAATCTTCTTTTTTAAGCCTTTTATATTTTTCATCAAATACTATATATCTAATGCCGAATCTTTCTCTATGAACCCTTTCAAAATCCTCTGGATAATATCCCATTGGCAAAAGTGCTATAGGAAATGTCCATTTAGGCAATCCAAATATTTCTCTATGGATTTCATAGTTTTCCATTATATCTCCAATATAACAAGAACCTATTTCTAAAGATTCTGCAGCTATTACAGCATTTTGTGCTGCTATTAAGGCATCACTACAAGCTAAAAACAAATCAGCTTCTTCTGGACCATTATATACTATATCCTTTTCTTCGCACATTTTTTTCACATTGCAATAATCATAATAATCAAACCATCTTTGCATATCAGCTAAAAATAATAATATTATTGGAGCTTTAGCAATAAAATCCTGATTATCACAAGTTCTACTAAGTTTTTTCTTCGTTTCTTCATCTTTTATAACTATTATGGAATAAAGTTGCATATTCCCAGCAGTAGGCGCTTTCATAGCACTTTTAAGTATAGTCTCTAAGTCTTCTTCTCTAATATCTAAATCTTTATATCTCCTAAGAGATACTCTTTCTTCTAAGGTTTTAATGACATGATTCATATTAACTTCCCCTTTATTTTGGGTTATATACTTTAATATTATATTTCCAATCATTGTATACTACTCTTCTACATAATCCTTCTATTCCCTTTTTAAATATAAAAATAATCTGAGTAATATAATATTGTTTTACCCAGATTATTTTTTACTAAATATTAATCTTAATTTAGTATTTATCGTAACTTACAATTTCATTAAGTTCTTTTCTCGGTCTTTGAGATGGGGATTCTGAAGGATATCCTAATGGAGTTATGGATACTACTCTTACATCTTCCGGAATGTCTAATATATCTTTAACTTTATTTTCATCAAAACTACCTAACCAACAAGTTCCCAGTCCTTGTTCATATGCTTCTAATATCATATATGCTGTAGCAATAGATAGGTCAACTGTGTAGCGTGGTTGCCCACATTTCATAACTCCACTTGCTTCTGTACCACAGCAGACTAAAATTATTGGAGCTTCTCCAACAAATGGTTGCTTAATGGCCTCATTAGTAAGTTTTTCTCTTAGTTTTGAATCCTTTACAACTATGAACCTCCATTCTTGTAAGTTCTTTGCAGATGGGGAAAGTCTAGCAGCTTCCAGTACCTTTAATAACTTTTCCTCTTCTACAGGTTTACTACTATACTTTCTTATACTCCTTCTCCCTTTTATTGCAGATAAAACATCCATTAAATATACCCCCTTATGTTTAATTATATAAAAAAGTGGAAATTTTTAAATCCACTACATCTTCCATCCTAATTTTTCAATCTGATTATATTTAGCATACCAGCCATCTTTTCCTGCAAGTTCTTGTGGCGTACCTATTTCTACAATTCTTCCATTTTCCAGCATAACAACTTTATCAGCGTCAATGATGCCAGATATTCTATGGCTTATGGTAAGGATTGTTCTATCTTTTGATATTTCTTTCAATGCTTTAAAAATTTTTGCCTCCGTTATAGAATCTAAACCAGAGGTTACTTCATCAAGAAGTAATATAGGTGGATTGCATACTAGTGCACAAGCAAGGGCTAATAATTGATATTGTCCATGAGAAAGCTTCATTTCTCTTTCTCCAATTATAGTATCATATCCTTTAGAAAGTTTCACAATATCTTCATGCAATCCTACCGTTTTAGCTGCAATTATTACTTCTTCTTCTGTAATACTTTCATCATATAATGTAATTGCTTCCCTAATAGTTCCATCATATATTGGAAAGGATTGAGACACAATGCCTATAGTTCTGCGACGCATATCAGCCGGCATTTCAAAAGGATCAAAATCCCCTATTTTTATACCACCTTGATTCGGCTTATATAGTCCTGCTACAAGATTTAAAATAGTACTTTTTCCAGCACCTGTTCTTCCTACTAGTGCAACCTTAGTTCCTGGTTCTATGTCAAATGAAATATTCTCAACAATATTTTTAGAATTATCATAAGCAAAAGTAACATTATTTATAGTTATAGGTAAAGGGCCTAAAACTTTTTTATCCAATAACAATTCCGTTTTGTGTTCTTCCTCCTCGTTGCCAAAATCATTTATTCTTTGAAACCCTGAAAGAGCTTCTTGTATTGTCTGAAATTCTACAGCTATGGCTTCAATAGGTGCAAGCATTCTTGATATCAAATCAACTGCAGCTGCAACTGAACCAATACTAATTCCTAAAGCTCCTAAGCCACTTGGTGCAGCTATGACCACAGTAATAGCTATAATAATCGCCCTAAGTATTTGCATTAAACAAGGAAATATGGAATCCAATGTACTGGTTTTATGAACTGCTTCAATATTCTGATTCAACGGTTTCTGAAAATCAGATATGAGCTGATTTTCCATCCCAAATATCTTAATTGTTCTTATTCCATTAAATATTTCCTGAACAAAACCATTCATATGTCCAACGGCTCTTCTTGCCTCCATTTGAGCTTTAAAAGTATTGTGTTTGAAAAATCTAGCAATCAAATATATTATAGGGACTAGAATCATCATATATAGTGCTAGTGTAGGACTTAAAAAATATATAGATATTATAATTCCCACTGCTTTTAGTCCATCAGATAACATACCTATTAAACCACTTGTAAAAAGTGTGCCAACTGCATCCACATCTGAAGTAAATCGGCTCATTATCTCACCAACAGCATTATTTGAAAAATATGATATTGGCAATTCTGATAGTTTTTTCGCCATATTCAATCGAACATTTAATAAAATATTTTGTCCTACAATTGCCATCATATATTCACGAAAGAAATCAGCAACACCACCTAATACTACAGCCAATAGATAATAACAAGACAATTTCCATAGATTATCATAAATCCCTTTTGAAATATTATTGTCTATAATATTTTTTAGAATTTGGGGTGGAATTAACTGCATTAAAATACCAACAATAATGGCAATAGCTAAGAATATAATATATATAAATTTGTCTTTGAAAGTTGTCTTAATTGAATTAGATACTATTTTATTTTTCAATTGATTCATCTCCTAAAAATTGTTGAGAATCTATAATCTTACTATATATGCCATCAACGCTAATTAACTCATCATGAGAACCTTTTTGAACAATTTTGCCTTTATCAAGAACTAAAACCATATCTGTATATTTAAAGACATCAAGTCTATGTGAAAAAATAAATATAATCCTATCATCTATATTTTCCCTTAGATTTTTAATAATCTTATCTTCTGTATTTATATCTACAGCAGAAAAAGGATCATCAAGTATTACAATACTAGCATCTTTATATAGTGCTCTTGCTAAAGCTATTCTTTGCTTTTGACCACCAGAAACTTTTACACCTTTTTCCCCGACTTGTATATCTATGCCATTTTCAAAGCTTTCAATATCCTGTTTTAAAGACGCAATTGTCAATACCTTATCTAATTTTTCATCATTTTTATCATTCCAAGTAATATTATTTTTCAAAGTATCAGAAAAAAGAAAAGGATTATGCCCCATATATGTGATGGTAGCCAAATTTTGTTCATAGTCAATATCATTCAAATTCACATTGTCTAAAAGAATCTTTCCTTCATAATCATAAAGTCCAGTTAACGCAAGGGCTAATGCACTTTTACCTGAACCTACAGATCCTGTTATACCAACTATCATGCCAGATGAAACTTTAAAGGAAATATCTTCAATTGCATATTCATCATTGTTTGGATATTTAAAGGAAAGATTTTCTACATATATACCTCTCGGTTTAAGACTGTCTATTTTATTAAAAAACATTGGATTTTCATTGTCCATTAAACCTAAAACTCTGTCCCAAGAAGCCTTAGCACCTTGTTGAATATTGAAAACTTTTGCAGCAGTTGTAGTTCTATTTGCCAATGCTATAAACATAGCTATATATGCTGTAAATGTACCAATAGTCCAACTACGGTCTACAACCTTATTTCCTCCTAAAAATATAACTATAATAATTCCTATGCTTGCCAATGCAGAATATATAGGTGCTAACCCATTTTTTAAAATATTAACAGTAACATTTTTATTTGCCTGTTTTGACAACCTTTTTTCTAATCTTCCTATTTCAGCTTCTTCTCTTCCATACAAACGTAATATATTTACCTCTGAAATCATTTTTCTAATCTGAGTAGTTGTCTTTGAAGTAGCTTTTCTAGCTTCTTTTGAGTGTGAATGGACCGTTTTTTTCATTAGTTGAGTCAATACAATAACTAATGGAATAGGAATAGTTGCTATTGAAGTTATTTTACGATCATAGTACATAAGTGCAATCCAATAGGCAGCCATAAGAACCCACGTATCCCACAATTCAGTAATAGTTTTTCTTACTGCTTCAACAACAATATCTACATCACCTATAGTAGTAGACATCATATCTCCTATCTTTTGCTTTTCTAAAATACTTAAATCTTTATATAATATAGACTCCATTATTCCAACACGCATATCACCACTCATACGATTGGCCATATCTCTAACAAAATATCGTTTGAAAAACCTAGCAATTTGAAAAGCTAAAGTTACACCAACAAACTCAAATCCAGCCTTTATTATACCTTTGACATTAGCTGAACTAGCTGCAGCATCTAATAATTTCCCCTGAAAAATTGGACCTAGTACAATTGCTGAATTAAAAAATATACCTGAAATAGCTGTGATTAAAAATTGTCTATGATATTTCATTATATAAGATAATAGCTTTTCCTTATCTTTAGGTGGAGAAAATTTGATTTTAGAACCTTCTTCTTTCATTAGAACCCATCCTAACTATTGTATTTGTATTTAATATTTTAACATTTAATATGAATTTTTCTAATATAAATCTAAAAATATCAAATTAGGCAGTACCATATAATAATCTTCTACATCATTCACCTATTCCCTCTTATTTTTAATACAGTAAAAAACAATCTAAGTTATTTTAAATAACCTAGATTGTTTAAAACCATCTTTTTTATCTATTTATTCTAGCATTTAAAAATTATCTATAAATAATTACACAAATAAAGTGCTCTAAACTAAATATTTTTTAACTTGCTTTCTATTTCTAATTGCATATTTATTATTAGGGTTTATTTGTATTGCCTTATCATAGCATTTTAGGGCTTTTTCATATTCCTTCATTTTGAAATATGTATATCCCATATTATTATAGGCTATATCATCAAGAGGATCTAATTCTATTACTTTTTCATAATTTTTAATTGCGTCCTTATACCTTCTTTTTCTATCTAATTCATTGGCTAAATTAAAATATGCACTTACATATTCTGGGTCTAACTCTATAGCCTTATAATAATCGTCAAGTACTTTGTCATACATTCTTAACTCTTTATAGCATTTTCCTCTCATATTATATGCATAAGCATTTTTATTATTTAATTCTATGGCTTTATCATAATAATTTAGTGCTTCTTGATAATATTCTTGAATAAAATAGACATAACCCATTCCTTCATAACCTGAGTAATTTTCATTATTAATGCTAATAGATTTTCCATAATAATTTAAAGCCTCATCAAAATTTTCTCTTTTTAAATAAATATCCCCTAATAAAGTTAAAGCCTCATAATAATCTTTATTTATCTTTAATACTCTATTTAATAAATCAATAGATTTATCAAAACTCCATCTTCTATAATGTATAAGAGCTATATTATACAAAGAATGTACATAATCTTTATCTATTTCAACAGCTTTTTTATATGCTTTCATTGCATTTTCATAATCCTTATTATCATAATACACATTTCCAAGCTCATTATACAATTCAGGACTTTCATTTTCTTTTATACAATCTTCTATAAAATCTATTGCTTCTTGTTCTTTTTCTTTCTCTATTAAACTATCTATTTTCTTATATATATCATCTAATTCCTTGTCATTATTTTTCTCTTCATATTCTTTTTTACTTTCATCATATTTATCACCTTTTTCCATATTTTCTTTTCTAGTCAATAATTGAAGATTCGATAATTCTGTCAAACCTCCTTTTGACATAGGCTTAATATGATCTATTTGAAAATCTCCTTTTTTCTTACTTTTAAATCCACTTTGTGCACTAAAATAATATCCATCTTCATCTTTAAAGTTATTGTAAACAGAATCAGTTAGACTTTTCCAATACTTAAAATCTTTTTGCTTAATTTGCCACAAAGTCAATTTTTTCATATCTACTTCCTCTTCACTAACTGTTGACCCCTCCTTTGGGGCAGTAGAAATCCCCCTACTAATTTTATATATCTCATTATTCAATTGTTCAATGAAATATCTTTTATTTCCACCAAAAAATATTTTTAAAAAACCTTTTTCATCATTCCATAATTCATCTACATACTGTTTTTCTTCTGTTCTTCTCATATCACTTTCCCAAATATATAAGGCAATTTTGGAAATATCATATTTTTCTCTGTCCTCAAATGCCAAAAATACAGGTTTAAAAGAAGTTTGAGCAAAATATCTTAAAATATCTTTTATATCCTCGCTTCTATAACCTATAGTTGTGTCATATCCTTCAAAGTATTTTCTTTTAACTTCTCCATATAAATACTCTAATTCATAGTCCTCTAAAAATTCTTTGCTTTCTAAATTTTTCTCTTTAAATATAATATCTAAATCATTTACAAACTCTTCATAAGCTTGTCTATATGTATTATAAACCATAATGTCACAATTTTTCTCATTATATTCATCATTATCAGAAGGTATTAGTATTTTAAAAGAATATAATCCAACTGGTATTCTTTCTATAAAAGGCATATCCTTTAATTCATCTGTATCTACAGTATCATCCATCATCTTGGCAAACTCTTCTATCTTATCTATAGCTATAAGTTTTACTATATACTCTTTTCTTTCTTTAGGTTTCTCGGCAAAAGTACCTTCCTCTTCATACAATGTTTCAGGATTTATCCATGCAATTTTATCTTTCCAATCATCTACAAAACTTACTATATAAGCCTTTTTAGTTCCACCAGCTTTTTCTCCTCGAAGTGCTCTACCTATCATTTGAGTCATTAATATTGTAGAAATGGTTGGTCTTGTAAGAAATACTGTTTGAGCATTAGGAAGATCTACCCCTTCTGTAAGTATGTTTACATTTATTAGAACTTCCATTTCCCCATCTCTAAATTTACGTATCTTTTCCATATTTTCTTCTTTAGATACGGTTGCATGTGTAAAAGTATCTCTAATATCAGATACAATGAAATCACATGAAACATCATATTTTTCAAAGACCGCTTTTAATTCAATTGCATGTTGAATATTTAAAGCAAAAACAAGGGTTTGTCCATATTTCTCTCTATTATCAACATAGTGATTGACTATAAAATTATTTCTAATCTTATTTTCAGCTATAGTTACCGCGATATCTTGAGGTAAATTTGATGAACGTTGAATTTTTTTAATATCATTGTCTGTAAGGTCATTGGCCATATCTATTTTTGTCTTTTCCTCTATGAAAATAGGATCAGATAATATTCCCCTGTTTATTAAAGTTTTAAGATCAATACTATAAATAATATCATTTTTAAAAATCCTTTTTAATAAACCTTTTTCACTTTCAGAAGTTCTAAAAGGAGTAGCAGTTAATCCTATGAGTTTAAAATACTCTTTATTATTTTCCTCTAGATTATTTATTATTTTTCTATATGATTTAGCAACAGCATGATGAGCTTCATCAATTACAAGTACTATATTATTTTTATTTTTTCTTATCCAATTATCCAATAAAAACTCCATGCCATAATTTATACTGTCTTTACTAGCTATAATGAAATCATCATCAGATTGAATATTTACGGGTCTATCGTGTACTCCAGAAATAACCCTATATTTAAATTCTTTTCTATTTACTAAAATATCTGAATAGCTATTATCAATAACTGAGCTTAAAGCTTGATTTAATAATTCATGTCTATGGGCTATCCACAATACTTTTTTATTCTTATCAATTATATTTTTTAACAACCATAAAACTGCAGTATATGTTTTTCCACCTCCTGTTGGTAAAACAATTAATCCTTCATATATATCTTCATTGTTTACTTTTTTATTTAATGCTCTAATTGCTTCAGATTGATGTAGATAAGGAGTCCTCGGATTTTTCCCATTTGCTACTTTAATTGTTCCAGCTTTACTATGAAATAATGAGTTATCCATAATAATCACCTCATATTTTGTTATTTAGTGAACTACAATTTAAGTTGATATATTAATCTTCTACATAATTCGCCTATTTCCTCTTTTAGGTCACACCACTTTTGGTACAGTAAAAAACAATCTAAGTCATTTCAAATAACCCAGATTGTTTAAAACCATCTTTTTTATTGTAAGATTTTAAATAGTTAAACTTATATTATATAGTTTTAATATATCTTCAAGACCTGATTTTATCTCTTCTCGTGTGAAATTTGCTCTTTCTAACTCTTCATCATTTAATTTATTTAGTCTATTGTGAACTACCACCGAGACAAGTAACGGTGGCTTCGTGAGAGGTTTGATATTTAAGTTTCCACCTTAACAGGCAACCCTTACTCTCAACGGGGAGGACACACTCCCTTTATCCCTCATAGTTTGAACTATTTCGGGAATACATTTTTCTTCTTTTCTTAATATATTTAATGAGCCATTTACATCACTATTAACTAATCCAAAACTTGATTTGAACAATCCTCTAACAACTCTACGGGTTTTATCGTAATGCTTTTTATTTATCGGTTCTAAATCGAAAGCACTGCAACCACTTGTGTAACTTTCTTCTTTGAACTTAATTTCAATCCCTTTTAATTTTGCCTTATACTTTATTAATTCAGCAAGTCTTTGTACTGGTATTTGAACAAAGGATTTATTATAATTCATATCTTGCTTAATGCCCTTGATTTTACCTATAACTATCTTTTTTACCTTATGCTCTATTGCCTTATCTATTATATTTTTACTTACTTTATGAAGATAATCATTAACATAATTATTCCTATATCTTCTTAAAGAATTTATCATTTTAGTATTTTTGAACTTATTTGAACCACATTTGTTCATTTCAATACTTTGATAATAAGCATTTTTTTTGTTTACAAAAGCATTGATACATTTAAGTTTTTTACCACAAAATAGGTAAGTTTCATTACCTTCTTTAAAGGTTAGTGTAGCAAGATTATCCAAACCTAAATCAATAGCCATAATATTAGTATTGTTTATTGGTTCTAATTCTTGTTTGTTATAGATTACAATTAAGTACCATTGTTTTAAAGAGTTATCCCATTTAATTCTAACTTGTTGCAATTCATTCCAATTTATAAGGCTTTGAAGTTTATTAGAAACTTCAAAATTTAAACTTTCTACCTCAAATGTTTTCTGAATTGCTTTAGAGAGAGATAGCATTAATGTATTTTCTTTAAATCTTATAGCAAGGTTAGTAAATACAATCTCATTCTTCTTATTTTCCATGTTTTTAAATTTAGGAGGTTTAGGAAGTCCTTTGTATTTATGAGGATTTTCTTTATAGTCTTTAATACTTGCAAAATATGATTTCCAATTTTGTTCTAATATTTTAAAACAATGTTGTCTTGTATGACTATGCAGAAAATCACAATGCCAATTAGATTTATAAGAATTTTCAATATCTACATAAGTTTTAAAACCTTTCTCTCTTAAATCATAATTAATAATATTATAGAGTTTAGTTGTATGGTAAGATAATTCCTCTATAATACTTAATTGTTCTACTGTAAAACTTGGTTTAAATTTAAACGACAACTTCATTTTCTCACCTCCTCTTTAAATCAAGTATTATTTTTCAATACTTATGATTAATTTTTTATTGTTTTCATAGATTATTTAAAGTAAAATAAGCTTATTTAACATTAAATATCTATTTTAATCCTCACTTAATAAAAGTAGCATCTATATATTTTTTATGAACAGTGACTTTTCGCTCACTATATATAGTAGTAGAACCTCTTTCTAACAGGATTTATCTCCCAAACTTCCTTCGTCCAACTTAATCTATATGTGAGTCCCGTTATGCTCGTATGCAGGATTGTATCCTAATGGAGGAATTACAGGATCGTCACTTTTGTTGTTTTTATAATTGTAGATTTTAATTCAAGTTCTATTTTAGCTACCATATTTAAATAGAATCTTTTAAAACATTAATAACTCACATTTAATTCAATCCATTATATTGATAGGTTTAAGCAGCCTCGTTTAAGAATTCATCTGGATAACTTATTTGTGACATCATTTTACTTTCATCGTAATCAACATCTTTCATAATTATTGCATGAATTATTCTCAATAGCGGATTGACCCCTTAATTTTGGACAAAAACTCACTAATACTTCCAATATCATAATATTTCATTTTGCCCTTGGTTTATTGTACATTAATATTTATCTTCATCAAGGATAAAGGCTACGCCCCTGCTAACGCAGGCCCTTGATTTCAGCTAAATATTAATGTGTTAGGCACCTGAAGGCAAAGTATTAGGGTTACGATTATGTCTTCAGTTTTGCAAGATAATCCCATATGATATTTCTTTATTTGTTCATCACAAATACCATTGCCATCTTTATCAAAAGAGTAACCAGGAATTGGTCTACCGCCTTTATTTATTTTTGTATCTTCATTCATATCTTCAGTTTTAGTTCTTTTTTTAATATTGTAATAATAGGTAGACCTACTTAGTCCAAGAATTTTAAGGACAATAACTGCAGTATATCCTAAATCAATCCATTTCTTGGCAATATTAACTTTATCTTCTATTGTGGGTTCGTTTTTTTTAAAAGGTCTTTAAGAATGGCAATTTCTAAATCTTTTTCGCCTAATAATTTTTTTAATTGCTCATTTTCTTCTTCTAGAGATTTAGCATTAATATTATTGGAATAATTATAACTTAGAATTAGTCCATTTTCTTTCTTTGACTCCCTAACCCAGCGGGTAACAGTTCCAGGAACTAAATCGTGTCTTCTGGCAACTAAGGTAGCATTACCAGTTTCCTCTACTTCCTTAATAATTTGACGTTTAAATTCTTCTGGATATCTTTTACCTTTACCTCTCAATTTAGACAACCTCCCATTAATTTTTATTTTACTAAATTAGTGTGCGATTGTCCAAATAGGTTAGGGGGCTTAATAGTTGGATTTTAGGTTCTTGAATTACACTTACTCTATTCAATATAGATTTTATATCATCTAATTTAATATCATCTTGTTTTAAAGTATAATTTTTTTGTTTTATTAAAACTAATGAATTATAATTATTTGGCTCTTGAAATTCATATTCATATAGCGTAAAAATCCCATTAGAATAAACCATAAAAATTGGTTTTATTGTCTTTGTTATCTTGTCATTCCATAATCTAAAAGGATAATATAATTGTCTAATTAGAAAATCATCAGAAATTGAATTTTTAGCTTCTATTAAAGCAAGACTACTTTTCCCCTCATACCACCGTCAATTTCCACTTGAGAATTTGAAACCATAACTTTTACATCTTTATTAATATTTGAATTATTTATATAAAAGGAAAATTCATTTGAACTCATTCTTCCACTAACTGTAGGAAATAAGCGATCTTCTTGAAGAAAATCTGATAATATTCCTGAAACAAAGGCACAATTTATTGCAATAGCTTCAGATGTTATATTTTCATAGTCAATACTTTCTATGTATTTAGGAAATGAAATTTTTGTTATTTCTGTATTTATTTCATTAAACTCTTTGTATGCTTCAAAAGAAGATATAATATAGCTTCCTCTAGTTATTGGTAAAATAGATAAATGGTTTTCTCTAAATAATTCTGGTAAGTTAATCTTATGATCAAATTTAGTGGCTAATCTAGCTTCTCTAAATTCATTAATCTGTTTAGAAGTAATTTTGAAAAAACCTTCATCATTTATTTTAGATATAATATTATATTTATCAAAAAGTTTCTCCCAAGCCAAATCATTTTTGGTTTTACTCATAATTCATCACCAACACTTCATTCACTTTTCCCCTTTTGTTCCCTTTTGAATTAATTGACCTTTTAGCATGTACAATCTCTATTTTATAATCTTTATACAGATCTAATATGAATTCAGTTTCTGAATTAGATAATAAAAATTTAACTCCCCTATTATTTAATTCATCACATAGATTTTTAAGCCTTTTTTGTTCTTTTTTATCAAAACCTCCTTTATCATAACCAGTAAAACTACTTGTATCACTTACTGGGTCATAAGGTGGATCAAAATAAATAAAACTATCTTTTCTAGCACCTTGAACTGCTTCTTCAAAATCACAGCATTTAAAAGTTATGTTCGCATTATTAAAATAATTGCTTACTGCTCTTAAAGTTGTTTCGTTTACAATATTTGGTCTCTTGTATCTTCCAAAAGGTGTATTGAATTGTCCTTGAGAATTTACTCTAAATAAGCCATTAAAGCAAGTTTTATTCAAATAATGAATTCTTGAAGCTCTTTCAATAGGACTTAGCTTTTTATATTTTTCTATATCTCTATCTAGTCCTCGTATTTCATAAAAATAATCCGGTTCATTTTTATGTTTTTTTAAATCTTCAATTAATTCATCCACATTATCTTTTATAACTTGGTACAAATTAATTAGCTCTTCATTTATATCATTAACTACTGCCTCATAAGGTTGCAAATAGAACAATAATGCCCCTCCTCCTAAAAATGGTTCATAATAAGTAGAATAATGAGAAGGTATAAATTTATCAATTTCAGAAATAAGCTGTCTTTTACCTCCAACCCATTTAACAACTGGTGCCACTGCTTTATCTTTTTTCAATTAAATCCTCTCCTAACTAAATACTCATCCACTATTAAAGGTTTGGTTTCCTAAATATAAACAAATATTCATGGGCTATTAAAAAGAAATTATACTGAATACTTTTTTTATACCAAAAACCTGTAGTTTTACAATTATGCTGCTCTTTAATAATAATTTCTTTTAATAAAAATCCAGCTTCTAGATATTTTTCCATTACTCTAAAACCATGTCATTTTCCTTAGAATATCTCTTTATAATATTTCTGGGTATATATGGTGACCAATTTCCTCTATATCTTCCATTATGTGTAGCCCAATTCCCTCTTTCCCGAAAACTCCATAGTGTAGTAACCTCCATATTATAGTTCTCAGGTTCCCATCTCATACTATCCCCCTACTTTCTTAATTATCATATTAATTTTATTATATATGAGACAAACATATGTTTCAAGACTGTTTTCTTATATATGTCAATTTAAACTAACTCATCCTCAATTAACTTCTTAATTTCTTCTTGTACAGTAAATAATTCATTCTCTAAATCATTTGATTCTTTTGTCAATGTTTTTAATAAACTGCTTATGTCACTATCTATATTATAAACTCTGGTTAAGGAATCATTTATTTTTGATTGAACCATCCAATCTGCTATAAATTCGTCAAAGAAATAATCTGCAAAGGTTTCAAAAGAACCAATGTTTATATCAATATTCATAGATACATCTACATCTAATAATTCCTTTTTTAGTCTAATAATATTATTTTAATCTCATATAATAAATTGTACAATCATCAAATAATATATTTCTACATATTATCCTACTTTCCTCTTTCCACCTACACCATCAATAGTATAGATACAATTTTTCCTAAAATTCATATGTCATGTTTAAATTATTGCTGAATAATTTTAGCCTCGTTTAAAAATTTCACATTTCCAAATTCTATATTTTTACCTTTAGGATAATTTTGAAGTTTATTTTCTAAAGAGTTATTAAAACAATTATTATGTTCAATAAAAAATCTGTAACTCCTTCTTTTTACTTAGATATTTGCATTTGGTGATTTTTTCACAGATTAGTACATCAGGGGAAAAATTGTACTCCCATCAATCAATCAGTCTCTCATATCTCAACTTAGAATCTATATCTACTGCCATTTCATTTATTGAGTTATATATGCATACCTTTAAATAGGCTATAGGGTTTCTAATTTCTATAGACTTGCTTGCTTCTTTAAATTTATTTACTGCATGTTCAATTGTGAGGAAGTTTAGTTTGTTTATATCCTTCTTCACTGTTCCTGCAGGTATATAGTTATACCCAATCTTTATCCACTTAGATTTTTCAATATCAAGTAACAGTAGCTTTATTGCATGAGCTACTGCATCTCTATACTTTTCATCTATGGCATAGAGTTCACATCTTTTTATTATTGTTTCATAATCTAGATTTGTTTTCTTTTGTTGTGGTCTAGTCTGTCTGTCAATCTGTCTTTCTTTTTTTATATTTTCATCTTTGTCTATAGACTGACTGATAGACTGATTAGAAATCTCTGTAGTAATCTCTGTAGAAGTCTCTGGTATTGCTGGGTTCTTTTTAGACTCTTCCATTGTGTCATTTTGATTATCCTCCACTATTTCTTTTGAACCTTTCATTGTATTATTTTGGTCTTCTTTAGAATCTAGAGACTTTTCCATTATTTTTTCTAATTCTTCATAGTCAATTGTATACCAAAGGGTTCTATCCATTTGGTATGTGTTGAAGTTATCCACAATAATTATTTTTCTGTCTCTCAATCTTTTAAATATTCTTTTCACTGTTGAGGTACTCCAGAATGGAAATTCTTCCTGCCATTCTTCTATAGTATTGTAGGTCCAATATCTACCTTTATGACAATTCCTTTTATGCTTTTTATTTATCTCTATCCAATAATGTACTTGTTGAAGTATTATTGCTTCATTTAGGCCTAATGTAGTTGCTATATCTTTATCCACTACTAATGGATGTATATCGAATAATTTAGACATAAAAATCCCTCCTATTTTTCTATCTACTTCTTATATAGAAAAACAGGAGGAATCTTACTATTGTTTTTTAAATTTTTATTTCTAAATTTATTATTTGCTATACTATTTTTAGTATAGATAATAGATATAAATTATAAATATGGTATAATTTATTATATGAGGTGATGTTTTTATGGGATTAAGATTTAGAAAAAGTGTAAAAATCGCTCCTGGTGTAAGAGTCAATTTTAATAAAAAAAGTACTAGTGTAAGCTTCGGTGGCAAAGGAGTTAGACATACTATAAGCTCAACAGGGAGAAGAACTTCAAGTGTGGGTATACCTGGATCAGGACTATATTATACAAAAAGTAGCTCTGCTAAAAAATCTAGAAATAGAAAAAATAATACATATACCACAAATAATGAATATACCTATGAAGATCCTTATTATGAAGTTGAACAATTTAATTCCTTTATTGAAACAATAACCTCTTTCCATAAAAATTGTGACTACAGTATGGACTGGGACAAAATACGTAAAGAACCTCCCCCTTTTAATTTAGAAAAGAAAGGTCCAAATGAAATAGAAGCTTTAGAATCTCTAAATAATTATAAACCTAACTTAATAGAAAAAATATTTAAAAATGTGAATAAAAAGAAAATAGACAAATTAAAAAATAACGTAGAATTATCTAAAACAAAGGATATGGAACTTTATAGAAATTGGGAAAAACAGAATATACAGGCTCAATCTATTTTGGAAGGAAACTTAACCACCTATACGAATATTTTAAATGATATGGATTTTTTAAATAACTTAAGTGAATTTGTACCAAAGTTTGATTTCCAATTTTCTAATAAAGATGAGATGATAATAGAGTACAATTTGAATATAGATAATGTTGTACCTGAAAAGTATGCTACACTGACTAAAACAGGAAAACTCTCTATTAGAAAATATACAAAAACTGATTATTATGAAGTTGTTCAACAATATGTATCCAGTTTGGCTATAAGAATAGCAAGAAATATATTTGGTCTATTGCCTATAAAAACTGTTATAATAAATACAAAAAATAATATATTGGATACTTCGATAGGAGAAATAAAAAATATAACTATACTTTCTGTTAAAATAGATAGAAATACATTAAATGGGTTAAATTTTGATTTAATCAACCCTTTTGATGCTATGAGTAATTTTGAACATAATGTTAGATTTCTTAAAACCAAAGGATTTCAACCTGTTGAAAAAATAAATATATAAATTATTTATTATAATATTAATGTACTAAAAAAGCTTTAACATGGATATCTATGTTAAAGCTTTTTTGTTAATTATTCTTTATATATAACTTTCCCATTTTCCACATCTATTTTATCTTTTGTGCTAAAACCCCTGCTCCTATGGCTCCAGCATATCTTGCCATAGGATTTGTTTTTACTGGACTTTTAAGTTTTTCTGATAAACTTCTAACTATATAGTCACATTCACATAGTCCACCTGTGAGATAATAGTTTGTACCTTTTGAATGCTTATTACACAGACTAGCTACTTTGCTTATTATTGAATCAACTATAGCATAGGCTATATCTTCTTTTTTCTCTCCTCTACCAATAAGGCTTATTACTTCTGATTCTGCAAAAACTGTACACATGGAACTTATAGAGATACCGCTACCAGTTTCAGCTAAATCGCAAAGAGTGTCTATATCTACACCTAAAGTATTTGCCATAATCTCTAAAAATCTACCTGTACCTGCAGAACATTTATCATTCATTAAAAAATCCACTATCATACCGTTTTCTACAGTTATAACTTTTGTATCCTGTCCGCCTATATCTACTACAGTACAATCTTCCCCTGTAAGATATGCAGCCCCTTTTCCATGGCAAGTTATTTCCGTAATAGTTTTGTGAGCATAAGGGACAGAAACCCTTCCATAACCTGTAGCTACTACTTTCATTTCTTCTTCTTTTATTCCTTTAGATACAATTTTTTCTTTTATTGTATTGGCTGTTTCAATACTGCTCCAGCCTGTAGGCACAACAAAAGCATCTATTAGTTTATCATTTTCAAATAAAGCTGTTTTAGCTGCTGTAGATCCAATATCAACCCCAGCATAATACATATTCCTATCCCTCCTCAAAACAAATATAAAATAATTATAACATCTCTATAAAAGCTGCTACTCTAGTCTTCAATTGTCCTTCGTCTGCTTGTGAATAGTCTGTTTCTATACTCATATATGGTATATCTTTTTCTCCAGTTACAAATTCTTTAATCCTACGAGTCTCTACATTATAGGTATGGCAAGCTTGTAAAATAACATCTATTACACCATCAACTTTGTATTCATCTATTAGTTCAGACATTAGTTCAATTCTATTATCATTTGGTGCCATAACTGAACATCCAACATTTAAATATTTTTCAGCTATTGCCTCAACTGGATCCTTAGTTTCATCTACTAAACGTGATTTTTCCTTTATTCCACTACAGTTTTCATAACATACAACTACTGCTCCATTTGACTCTATAATAGGTACAAGTTTATCTGCAACTCCTCCCATTGGACAACCTGTTATTAAAATTCTTGGAGCATCTTCTTCTACCTTTCTAACTCCATTTGCATGTTCTTCTTTTAACTGTTCTACCATATCCATTATCTTTTTGTTTTGCTCATCTTTATCAAAAGTAAAGGACGCACCATGTAGTACGGTGTGAAGTTCCATTCCAGTTATAGGAGGAGGACATATTTTACTTAGAGAATACAATTCTTTCAG
The DNA here is from genome assembly GCF_009696605.1 of Anaerosalibacter bizertensis. Taxonomy (GTDB): domain Bacteria; phylum Bacillota; class Clostridia; order Tissierellales; family Sporanaerobacteraceae; genus Anaerosalibacter; species Anaerosalibacter bizertensis. The sequence continues at coordinate 146,877 of NZ_VULR01000005.1, forward strand.
TGCTCTTCTTTCTTCATTACATTTTTTTATAGCTTTTTTCAAATCATCATCTGTTATCTTAACATTAAATTCTTTTTCTAGTCTTTCTTTCAATATAATAATCTCATTTTTCCAAACCGAAAGTGCATGTTCTCTATCTGTAGCTTGAGGAAGTTGCATAACATGCATTGGTTTTATTTGATTTAAATATTCATACATCTTTTTCTTTCCATCACAAGTTGTTTCTCCTACAATTATATCTGAAAAGTATGTGAAAGGACATTTATCTGTTAAGGCAAAACCATAACTTGATTTTATAAGAGGACATAAATTCTTAGGAAGATCCCTCTCAGCATCTGGTATTGTTTCATCACTCATACCACATAATGAAATTGGATGAGCTCCTGCTGCATATATAACCTCTATAGGGGTGAAAGTACAAAAAATACCTACTATATGTTCTCCTTCATCTTTATAATCTTTAACCTTTATAAAGGAATTTCTTCTTGCCTCACTAAAATCATCAAATGCTTTTGGTAAGTTATTCATCGTTATTTCCCCTTTCATAAAAGTAAATTTATTATTCTATTTCTATAAAAACTCTATAGACCAAATAGTTGAATTTTTAAGTTCTAAAGCTGTTCTTTTGATACAATTGTGGCCTATTATTTTTATATCTTTCTTATTTTCCAAAATATGATCTATAGCTTGACCATAGGTTATCTTATTTTCAAATCTAATAGGATGAGATTTAATATATCCCATATTTTGAAAAGCTGTAGATGTCTTTCCACAAATATGCATTATGCTATTATCTAATTCACTTTCCATACGTTTTAATATATTATAAGTAACCCTTCCACTAAACTCCTTATATACTCTTGGCCCTACAATATCTAAAGAGCCTACAGGATCTCCATAAGATATTATATTTGCTCCTCTATTTATTCCTTCCTGCATATACTTTATAACACTGTCTTCTATAACATTTAAAATTTCATAAATCATTTCCTTGTTTTTTCTTATAGCTTTATAAAATATCCTTGAATCTACTAGAGAGGTTATAATGGTAAAAGGCCCTTCTACATTTAGAACTACAGTTTCTCCTTGTGAATTCAATATTTCTACAGCTTTTAAAACTTCATTTATTCTTTTCCTGTTTAAGTCTATTTCTTCAATTTCCATCAATTCATCTATAGAATTAAAAGCATAACTTTCCACCCTAGGACCTGCTTTAGCATCTCCTAGTTTAATATTTCCTCCTAATGCTTCTGCTTCTACAGTATTGCAAAAAGGAACTCTGCATAAGTTATCTTTTTTATACTCCTTTAGTTCTTTCGACAGAGTTGCTATATATTCAGCTTTAGTATGAACTTCTGGAAAGCTTAATCCTGTTTTTTTCACTATATCCTCAGGGATTTCTTCCATTTTGTCACTTATACACTTAAAGTCCATGATTTCACTCATTTTATCACCTGTCTATATTAATTAAAAGTTAAACATTTAGTAAATAACTTTTCATAACCTTCTTTTGTAGATAGCTCAAAGTATTCTATATCCTTAGCTATGTCCTCCATTTCCTTTCTTGCATCCTTAGATAATAAACATATCATAGCTCCAGTTTTAGATGAGTTTCCTATATAATTTATCTTGTCCTTCAAATTTTCTGGTATAATCCCTACACCAGTCAAACTACCTGTCTTTAAATGTCTGCCAAACTGTCCTGCTATAACTATACTGTCAAGATCTTCCATACCCATATCCATAAAATCTAAAAGTGCATAGAATCCAGAGGAAATAGCACCTTTAGCTAATTGGACTTGTCTAATATCTTCTTGGGTTATAGATATCATTTCATCTCCATTTTTATATAAAATAACTTTCCTTTTCTTGCCTTCTTCCATTAGATGTTCAGCTAATATATGACGTTCTTCTTTCTCTAAATCCTCTTTTCTTTTCAATCTGCCAGACTTCTTTATAATCTCTTTTTTATGGAGCTCAGCTATGGCTTCTAATATGCCGCTTCCACATATTCCTATAGGTTCTACATCTCCAATTACTTGAAGTTCAACTCCATCTTCGTTAAATTGTATGCCTTCAATAGCTCCTTCTGCCGCTCTCATGCCACAACTTATATTTGCCCCTTCTAGTGCTGGACCAGCAGCACAGGAACACGAGACAAGCTTTCCACCTTTAGACAATAGCATTTCCCCATTTGTTCCAATATCAATAAAAAATACATTGTCTTTAGTATCTTTTAAATTAGCTACTACAGCTCCAGCTACGATATCTGCACCAATGAAACTAGATACTCCTGGCAAGCAATATAGTCTTCCAAATGATGATATTTTAAGGCCTATACTCTTGGCCCATAAGTTTTTTTCTTTTGAAAAAATTGTAGCATATGGTGATTTGCCTATAGTGTTGGTTCCAATCCCCAATAGTAGATGCATCATAGTAGCATTAGCTCCTACAGCTATTTCATAGACATTTTGAATATCTATACCATTTTTATTACATAGATTTTCTAATAGGAAGTTTATACACTCTACTATAGCCTTCTGCAATAAATAGAGACCATTATCCTTTCTTTTTACAAAATCTATACGAGATAGTACATCAAGGCCATATTCTTTCTGAGGATTTATAGAAGTTTCTGTTCCAATCTCTTTACCAGTATTTAAATCTATAAGGGATACAACTACTGTAGTAGTTCCAATATCCACTGCAGCCCCATATAATTCATCTTTTGTGTCTCCAGATTCTATACCTATTAATTTATCTTCATAATATAGTAAAGTAACTTTTTCTTCATTATCTACATTGGCCAAAGCCTTTAAAATTTCAGTATCATTATGATATAGTTCCTCACCTATAGATTTTTCTAAAGTCTCCTCGTAAGAGAAATTATTTTTCAAAGTAGGCTTTTCCCAGGTAATAACTTCTTTATAAATAATAGGATTTAGTTCTATATCAGGAATATAGCCATCTGATAATGCCTTATAATTTTTCTCTTCTTTATTTAAAAATTTTACACATATATAACCCTTAGGATAGACAAAACAACTAAGTCTTATATTTTTTTCTAGGTCTTTCTTTGAAAGATATTTTAGTTCCTCTTCTGTAGGCTTCTCTAGCTTCCCTTTAATTATTTGAACCTTACATTTTCCACAATAGCCTTTTCCACCACAAGGACTTTCTATAATTTCTCCACTATCTTGCAATATATCAAGAAGGCTTTTCCCTTCTTCATAGCTATAGGATATATCTTTGTTGTATATTTCCAACATATTCATAAATTCTTCACTCCATCTATGATGATTTTAATACTATATTTTCTGATGTTGATTCTTTTGCAACCTCTACCATTGACTGTATATTTTCTAATTTAGTTCTTGGACCTATACCACAGGCTGGAGATAATATATCCACCCCACTTTTTATACAACCTTTAGCAAGATTTTTTATAATATCTGGAGAGCTTTTTTCAAGGGCTAAGGTACTTACATTTCCCATAATAGCTTTGTTGTTTACATTATTTGCTACTTCTCTCACACTAGCTATAGAATCAAAACTTATAGCATCACTGTCAAGGGAATTAAGTATTCCATATACACTTTTTAGCTTCCCACATATATGGATTATAGTCCCTCCTGGAGCATCCTCTTTAACTGAATTGACTATTTTGTTTAAGTAAGGAGCGGCAAATTCTTTAAATAGCTTTGGGCCTAAAATTTCTCCCGTACCACTAGGATCTGAAATAGCTAATATATCTGCTCCAGCTTGTATCTGAGCCTTAGCAAAACCTATAAGATTTTCCGTAACAAATTCCATAAATTCATGAGCTTCTTTAGGTTTTCTTCTAAGCTCCTTATAATAATCTACTGGTTCCATCAAAGAAGACGCTGTACTTACAGGTCCCACTAAATTGGCTATAATAGGAATATCTGAACTTTCACTTTTAAGTATATCTATAGCATCTAAAACTACTTTAGTTCTCCCTTTGGTTAAGTCTAACTCTTTAAGCTTTTTCCACTCTGTAACAGAATTTATTGGATATTCTATAACCCTAGGCTCATTTATCTTAGTACCTAAACCTACAACAGCACCCATAGATTCTGCTTCTACAGTCATACAAAAAGGTACTCCGAAATTTTCAAAACCTCCATTTTCACAAACTCCCATAGTAAGCTTTGCCATCATCTTTGGATCCTTGTGTGCTTCTGGCCACTCTACTTCAGTAATATCCATAATATCTTCTATAATCATATTCATCATACCACCAGGACAGATACATGGAGGCCGATCTACTTTTTCCCTTTTTATTGCACGAAATAGTCTTTCTTTTTTAGATAAAGAATTTATAGGCATAAAAATCCCCCTTAAATCAATTCATATTATTCATATCTATTAAAGCTCATTAACTCTTCTAGTTTTTCATCTGTAATTGGCCATCCTATTTCCCTAGCTGTATCCAGCATGGCATCAATATTTTCTATAGGTGTTTCTACTGGAAGTCCACAGCCTGACATAATGCCATATCCTTTAGGAGACTTATATCCATCTTTTACACACTGTAGCGTAGCCTTCCTAACATCCTCCTTAGTACCTGCATACATTATAGAAGAAGGGTCTACATTTCCCATTATCTTTATCCTATCTCCTACAGTTTCCGTACAATCTTTAAGGCTTGCAATATTATCTATACTTAAAGCTCCTACGCCTATATCTACTACATCTTCCCATATGCCATCTGTTTTTCCACATATATGTATCGAAGTTCCAGAGCCTTTAGACTTAATAAAATCTACAAATCTTTTTAAATATGGCTTTGAAAATTCTCTAAAGTGTTTTGGACTCACTACAGTACAAGAGGACATAGGTTCTGCAATACTTATGCCTATTCCCTGTTTAATAGTGGCATCCGCAAATCTCATGCAGTTTTCTAATGAAATTTCACATAATTTATGAACCGATTCAGGATCTTTTATCATCATCTTTGTCATAGTTTCTACACCAATTAAAAAGAAAGCAGAAGTGAAGGGTCCAACAACTAAGGCTGTACAAGGAACTTCTTCTCCTATTTCATCTTGTACATATTTCATGGCTTCAATATGGATTGGCAATCTTGCGTCCTTATGTGGATCTATAGGTTCTAATTTAGATATTTCTGAAATATCCTTTATGGCTGGTTCTAAAAGATCTACTGTTTCATCCTCTGGATATTTCATCTTAGCACCCATAGCCTCCGCAATTATAAAAAGATCTGTAAATACCTTTGCACCATCTCCACCAAACCTTCTATGAGTTGCAATAACTGCATCAGCTAAAGTTCTAGCACTGTGGTTAAACTCTGAAATCTTGCATCCTAAAACCCTTGCAATACCATTAGATAGATTAGGATTGCACTGAATTCTATCTACATCTTCTCCTTTTGAAAGAGCGATAGCCCTTTCCATAGGTGTCATTTCATCTTTAAACAGCGACATTCATCTTCCCCCTTACTAAATCTTTAGCTAATCTTGCAGCCCTTGAAGCTTCTGGTGCATATCCATCTGCACCTATTTTATCTGCAAAACTCTGTGATATTGGACCTCCTCCAACCATAACTACTACATCATCCCTTATACCTTCTTCTTTCAATAAATTAATAACTATTTCCATATTGTCCATAGTAGTTGTCATTAAAGTTGAAAGACCAATTAATTTAGCTCCCAATTCCTTTGCTTTGTTAATAAATTCACTAGGTGGCACATCTCTTCCCAAATCATATACTTCAAACCCTGTAGTTTCTAACATGATTTTAAATAGATTCTTTCCTATATCATGGGTATCTCCCTCTACTACTCCAACTACTGCTTTATATTTTTCTTCAGTTTCATCATATTTTAAATAGGGTTTCAAAACGTCCATACCTGCATACATGGCATCTGAACACATTAGAAGTTCTGGAATATAGTACTCTTCTTCTTCGTAAAGCTTGCCTGCTTCATCCATTCCAACAGCTAAGCCATTAGAAATTCCTTCATATGCATCATATCCACTTTCTATGAAATCGTTTGCAACTTGAACAGCATCATCTTCTTCCATATCCACTACAGATTCCGCCAAATCATTTAAAAGCTTTTCTTTTACATGGGACATCAGTATCAACCTCCACTCTAGTTTTACTTTAACTGATTTTAAGACCTTTCTTGTTCCAATTAATATACTATATGTAAATAAAAAAATTTTCCAATATTATTAGATTTTTCAATGATAAGGCTTTCAACTATTGTTATTATATATACTAAAGATTTAATTATTTTTAACCATAGTTTTTCATCTATTTTACTAAATCATAGCCACCTATAAAACGGGTGGTTTGCTTTAGCCCTGTAAGGGCATGTTATTTACTGTATCTCAAGACACCCCGAAAAAGGCCTGCCAACCGCTGTACCTTCCCACACTATCCCTAAAGGGATTTAATTATTATCCTTACTTATTTGTCTTTTTTCCTGTGAAAGGATCTATATATTCTTTATTTATATTTTAAATTTGCATGTCTATCAAATATCATTAAACTACTTTTACCTTTTAAATATCCCATAAAACTTGATACACTTAATTTAGGTGGTATACTAACTAGCATATGAATATGGTCTTTGCAGGTCTCTGCTTCTATTAATTCTACTCCTTTATATTCACATAATTGACTAGTATCCTTCCAACATCTTGCTTTATCTTTCCATATATTATTTGTCTCCTATATTTTGGTGCAAAAACTATGTGATATTTACAATTCCATTTCATATGTGATAAACTATTATTATCCATATGGATACCTCCTTTGACTTAAGTTTGGTTGGCTAGACCTAAACTTATCATATCACTAGAGGTTTTTTCTGCTTAACGCTAGAAGCTTTTTTCAACCACCCGCTTAGCAGGTGGTATTCATAATATAATAAGGCTGTTTCAAAATTTAATTTTGAAACAGCCTTATTTTAAAATATTATATATGTATTTTTAATCTAAAATATAGTTAAACTGTTCTTCTAAAGGAATGTTTTCTCTGTAGTGTTCATATAGCTTCGCAATAGTTGCTTCCTTGTATGGAAGTACAAATATACCTCCAATGCCAAAAAGTAATGAGCCTAAAAAAAGCCAACCTAAAAAAGAAAGATCTAAAATAAATATTTCCCATTTCTCATCATTGGTCATTTCTTTACTAATTTGTATGGCATCTGATAGACTTATATATGGATTTTCAGATAAAATATATGGAACCATCCTATATTCATAACCCTTTATGATACCAGGTATAACAAGTAACAGTGTCCATAACAAGAGATAAATATTCATAAGAAGCATTTTTCCTGTAATAGGCAACCACTCTCCATTTTTAAAGGTGGTAAATAATTTGCCAATCTCTGGACATCCTTTAAATCCATCAATAAAAAATCGCTTTTGTCCTACTTCCAATACATTTCCAACTACTATCCTAAGTATTAGTCCAATGATTATCAAGAGAATAAAAGCTTTTGAAGTTACTTTAAATACAAAAGGGTTTTCTAAACCTTTATCTAAAGAACTTATCAGATCCATACTTGGACTTATTTTAATATTATGGTATTCTTGCTGAAAAAAAGGTTCTCCATTTTCATTATCTATGCTGCTATTTGTTGAACTATTACTAATACCTCCTGAAAGAAGGGCTGTAATTAAACATACTATAAATGCTTTCCAATAGTTCCTTTTCAAAAATTTCTTGGCCTCAGATTTTAGCTCTTTTCTAGTCCACATGTATACACCCCCATCAATAACCATTATATTATAAATATACTTCAATTTATGTTAAATAATAGAATATATTCACTTCCAATTGTAACATAATTAACTACTCTTTTATACCCTTCTCTATACCCACCCCAGATAAGTTTAAGTCTAATTCTTTAACAGTCCAGTTACAATTAATAAAATTGAGATAATTTTTAATACTTACTGTAAAATTCATATTATTATCTTTAATAATAGCCATTATAGTAGGGCCTGCACCACTTATATATGTACCTAAAGCACCTAGTTCATAAGATTTGTTTATAATTTCATCACCTTTAGGTATTAGTTTTTTCCTATAGGGCTGATGTAGTCTATCCATTAATGAAGCTTTCAATAAATCAAATCTACCATTGGACAAAGCAGAGAGTAATAAAGACACCCTTCCTACATTATATATAGCATCTTTATAATTAACGGTTGAAGGTAAAACTTCTCTAGCCTCAGATGTTGATAGGGTAAAATCAGGAATCAATACTACAAATTTAATCCCATTAGCTATATTAATCTTATTATAGTATATATTTTCATCCTCTGTAACAGAGACTACAAGGCCTCCAAATAGTGCAGGAGCAATATTGTCTGGATGGCCTTCTATTTCTGTAGCTATTTCTAGAATTTCCCCTTTTGATAAAGAAGCTTTAGCTATCTCATTAGCACCTATAACCCCTCCTAAAATACATGCTGCACTACTTCCTAGTCCTCTAGCTATAGGTATATTAGTATTTAAAGTTATTTTTATACCCTTAGCTTCATATCCTATTTTTTTAAAAGTTTCTAACATTGAAGTATATACTAAATTATTTTCATTTGCATAATTATTATCACAGCCATTAATTTCTAAACCTTCATCTATTTCTTCAAAGAAAAATGTATTATAGAGCTGGAGGGCAATGCCTAAGGTATCAAATCCCGGTCCTATGTTTGCACTTGTGGCAGGTACTTTAACTTTAATCATCTATATCACCTACTTCTAAAAATTTTTCAATTAAACCTTTCATGTCTTCTTTATTACATTTGTTATTATGTATAACCTCTTTATCCTTAAGATTTGATATGGCTTTAGGTATTTCAATATCTGTCTTAGTTGCTAATGCTTCTATTATATTGAATTCATCTTTATTTTTTATATCTATACCAATAGACGATGCTACTTTTGTTCCAAATTTGAATGGACTAGCAGTTGATACAATTATAGTTTTTGTATTATCACAAGTCTCTTCCTTGTATTTTTCATAGACATTATAAGCTACTGCAGTATGAGGATCCATTATGTAGTTATTTTCTGCAAATACCTTGTTGATTGAAGAACTTATCCCTTCTTCAGTTGAATAAGAACCATAAAAATCTTTCAAATTTGATTTATCTATTTTATAATAGCCATCCTTAACAAGCTCATCCATTTTATTCTTAACAAATATACTGTCTCCCCCACTTATATGGAATAAAAGTCTTTCTAAATTACTAGATATTAGAATATCCATAGATGGAGATGAAGTTAAAATAAGCTCCCTTCTCTTATCATATATTCCAGTTTTGATAAAATCGGTTAAAACATTGTTTTCATTAGAAGCACATATTAGCTTATTTATAGGAAGTCCCATTTCCTTTGCATAATATGCTGCTAAGATATTTCCAAAATTACCTGTGGGAACTACAATATTTATCTTTTCATTATCTTCTATTTTTCCTTCCCTTAGAAGGGTCAGATATCCATAGAAATAGTAAACAATTTGAGGAATTAGCCTACCTATATTGATTGAATTGGCAGAGGATAATATATATTTATTTTTATCTAAAAATCTTACAAAATTCTGATCATTAAAAATCCCCTTTACTCCATTTTGAGCATCATCAAAATTTCCATCAATACCTACTACAAAGGTATTGCTTCCTTCTTGGGTAAGCATTTGTTTCTTCTGTATTTTACTTACACCGTATTCAGGAAAAAATACTATTATTTTAATTCCACCAACATTGGCAAACCCCTCTAACGCTGCTTTGCCTGTATCTCCAGAAGTAGCAGTCAGTATAACTACTTCCCTATCTATTTTATTTATATTTATAGCTTCCTTTAATAAATGTGGAAGTATAGATAATGCCATATCTTTAAATGCTAAAGTTGGACCATGGAAAAGTTCAAGAAAAAATACATCTCCAACCTTTAATAAGGGTACAATCTCTTTTTCACTAAATTTATTATCATAAGCATTATTAATGCAATTTTTAAGTATACTTAATTCGAAATCTGTAAAAAATTTGCTCATTATTATAAAAGCTAGTTCTTTATAATCTGCTTCTTTCAAAGCTCCAATATTCTCAATTTTAGGTATATTGATTGGAACAAATAGCCCTCCATCTTTTGAAATTCCTTGTATTATTGCTTCACTTGATGAAATAGGTATTGTTTTGTTCCTAGTACTTATATATTCCATATTAATATCCTTCCCTTCACCATACTTAAAATAAAATTTTACTTAATAATTCTAGCAATAAAATAATTATTTTTATCAATTTCTAAGGATGATAACAATTTAATTATTTCTAAATACTCAATTTCATTAGTTATAATTGCAATATTTTCTTTTTCAGATAACAGTTTTTTAGAAATATTTTTAATAGCTTTAAAAACTTTTCCCTCTTGTTCTTCAGGTAAAGAAATTCTTAAATAATATTCAGCTTTTAATTTTTCATTTAGGTTGTTAAGCTTCCTTTCCCCTAGTGGATTGCCTTTTCTATAGGTATCTTCTACAATATCTACTATATCTGCTAAAACTGCATTAGCTGTTGGAAGTTTACCTGCTCCTAATCCTGAAAATTTTAATTCCCCTACATTATTACCTAAAAATACTATAGAATTAAAAGCCATATCCACATTAGCAAAATATGAACTTTCCTTCATTATTGTAGGCTGAACCACTGCTATAAAACCATCTTCCAACTCTTTTACTTCACCAATTAATTTTATTGTAAAATCTATACTCTTAATTTGTTCTATATCAAATGGTGTTATTTTGCTTATACCTTCTAATAAAATATCACTTTCATCAATCTTCCCTTGAAGTGCCAAAGTTCCTAATATTCTAAGTTTTCTTAAGGTATCGTATCCTTCAACATCTGCTGTTGGATCAGCTTCTGCATAGCCCATATCTTGTGCTATTTTTAATGCTTCATTATAATCCAACCCTTTATTAAACATACTGGATAAAATATAGTTACATGTTCCATTTAAGATACCCTGTACTTCTGTAATTTTGTTTAGTATCAACTCTCCCTTAAGTCTTTTTAATATAGGAATACCTCCACCTACACTGGCTTCATATAAAAAAGCTAAATCTTTTTCAGCCGCTAAACTGGAGAGTTCCTCAAAATGTTTTGATACTACTGCTTTATTTGCTGTAACAACATCTTTGCCAGAATTTAAAGCATCTTTAATATATTTATAACCTTGATCCAAATCTCCTGTTAATTCTACAATTATACTTATATCCTCACAATTTAATATTTCATTATAATCAGATGTAATTATATTTTCTTCTAATTGTACTTTTCTTTTCTTATCTATATTCTTTACTAAAATTTTTTTTATTTTTATTTCTTCTCCAGTTAAAAACTTTAATTCTTCCTGTCTTTCTTCTAAAATTTCAACTACACCTGTTCCTACTGTTCCAAGTCCTAATAATCCAATTCCTACCATAATCATTACCTCCTACTAATACATTAAATTTTACTTAGTATTTTTTAATCTTCAAAAGCTTCATATATAGACGCTATTGCTACATCAAAGTCATCATTTTCAATTCCTATAATTATATTTAACTCACTTGAACCCTGAGTTATCATTCTAATATTAACTCCATTGTTAGCTAAAGCAGTAAAAATTTTAGCCGATATTCCCTTATTCCTTATCATTCCTCTTCCTACTACTGCAATAAGGGCCATGTCCGCATAAGATATAATTGAATCTGGATTGCAATATATACATATCTCTTCAATTATCTTTTCAAGTTTAGAGTTTAGTTCTGTATTTGAAATTACTAATGATACTGAATCTATACTTGAAGGCATATGTTCAACTGATACATTATTAGTTTCTAATACAGTTAATAATTTTCTATAAAAATCTTTTTCTAAACTCATCAAAGTTTTTTCAATTGAAATAACGGTAAATCCTTTCTTACCTGCAATTCCAGTTATAGTTCCAGAAGAGCTAATAGGGTATGAATCATCTACAATCATAGTTCCTGGCTCTTCTGGAAAATTTGTATTCTTAATATTTATAGGTATATTTGCTTGCTTCACTGGAAAAATGGCTTCTTCATGAAGAACAGGAGCACCCATATAAGAAAGCTCTCTAAGTTCTTTATATGTTATTGTTTTAATAGGCCTAGAGTTTTTTACTATTTTAGGGTCTGCAATAAGGAATCCTGATACATCTGTCCAATTTTCATAAAGCTGAGAATCTATCCCTTTAGCTATAATAGAACCTGTTATATCAGAGCCACCCCTAGAAAAAGTAACTATCTCACCATTTTCCTTACCACCATAAAATCCTGGAATAACAGCTTGTCCAATTTTTTCTAGTTTAGATTTTACTTTTATTTGAGTAGCTTCTGGATTAAATTGATCGTTATTATTAAAAACAATTAAATCCTTAGCATCTACAAATTCAAAACCTAAATAATTGGAAAGTACAATTGCATTTAAATACTCTCCTCTACTAGCTACATAATCTTTAGAAGCTCCACTTTGAATTTGTTTCTTTATATTTTTCAATTCCTTAGCTATATCTATATCTAAACTAAGTTCTATACAGATATCTTCAAATCTTCTTTCAACAATCTCATATACTTCGTCAAAATTAAGATTATGTGATGCAAGTTGATAACACATATATAATAAATCTGTTATCTTATGATCTTTGTTATATCTCCTTCCAGGTGCAGAAGGTATTATGTATCTTCTCCTACTATCTAGTTCTATAATATTTTTCACTTTAGCAAATTGTTTGCTATCAGATAAAGAACTGCCACCAAATTTTGCTACAATTATATTTTGCAATCTACATACCTCCTATATAATCAGATATTTCTGTAACTTCATTATTTTCCAAAAAATGAAGTTACAGAAATACTAAATTTCTTTAAAAATAGATACAAAAAATACCCGTCCCAAAAGGACGAGCATTAATATTCTCGCATCCACCTACTTCTTAACAGTTTCACTTTAACGCAGCAAACGCATATCCCTAATCGAATAAATTCTTTCAGGACTGAGCTCATAGGGGGTTTTCAATCTAGTGCATCAAAGAAGTCTTTCAGCCTGTGAACTTCTATCTCTTTTGACCTTACAAGATTTACTCGTCCTATTCATCGCTTTCCCAATATTTTATATTCCATATTTAATTTTGTCAAGTATATATTTTTTTAAAAACCTATTAAGTGATTTATTTATGATAATGTCTCAATATATCGTTTATGATTATGTCCTAATATCATAAAAAAATGTATAATATACTCCATAACTATAAAATGGGGTGATAAAAATAAGAAAGGTAGATTTAAATA
>NZ_VULR01000006.1 GCF_009696605.1 Anaerosalibacter bizertensis
AAATGGCTAAAAAACGAGCTCAAATAGATGCTACATTAACAGTTGCAAGTTTGTCAGAATTATTTACTCAGGATATTGAAGATATGAGACAGTTTATACAGCAAGAAGAGGTTTCTAATTTAACAGATGTAGAAGCTGAAAATGTAAAATTAACATTTGGTAAATATAAAGGAAAAACTTTGAAAGAAGTACATGAGATTCAACCAGATTACCTTGATTGGTTAGCAAGCAATGCAAAGGAAGAGGTAATGAAGAAAGCAGCAAACATGGTTTTAAATAGCAGCAAAAACAATAAGGAAAGCAACAATAAGCAGGATGAAAAAGTAGAAGGATTTGATGAAGTAATTGAGAATGAATTACCATTTTAGGCTGGGAGCTAAAGCTCCTAGTCTTAAATAAGCAGGTGATAAAGTGTCAGGATGGATAAGTATTCATAGAAAAATACAAGATCATTGGCTGTGGCAAGAAAAGCCATTTGACAAAAGGTCTGCATGGATTGACTTATTGTTAATGGCTAATCACAAAGATAATAAATTTTTATTAGGCAATGAGCTTATAGAGGTAAAAAGAGGGAGTTTCATAACCTCGGAGTATAAGCTTATGGATAGGTGGGGTTGGTCTAAAACTAAGGTTAGAAATTTTTTAAAATTATTAGAAGATGACAAAATGATAATAAAAATATCAGACAGAAAAAAGACTACCTTAACAATAGTAAATTACAACGATTACCAGATTTCAGAAACTACAAAAGAACCACTAAAAGACTATGGAGAGACTACAAAAGAACCACACAAAAACCCAAACAATAATGATAATAATGATAATAATAGTTTATGTATGTACGACGAAAACTTTAAAAATATTATAAGGCTTTTAGAAAAAAATACTGGAGTAATACCTCCAATCTTAATTGATGAAATATATGAATACTCAAATGTATTTAATTTAGATATGTTTAGTGAAGCTACAAAAATTGCAGCTAATAACAAAAAGAGAACAGTTAATTATATATTAGGAATTTTAAGAAACTGGAAGGACAATAACATTTTAACCATAGATGATTTAGAAGCTTTAAGAAGAGAAAAAGAAATAGAAAGGCAACAAAAGCAACAGAATCAGCAATATAAAAATAAGCAATATAATCAACCTAAGAAAACTAAATTTCATAACTTTGAACAGAGGACGGACAAGTATTCAGCTGATCAGTTAGATGATATAGCTGAGAGAAAAATGCTAGAACATTTGGAAAGGCTGAGGAATCAGAATGCTTTATAGGAGGGAGAGAATTGGATAGAAGTAGGAGATGGACTAAAGAAGAAGAGAGTTTCCTTATAAAAAATATGGGGATAATGAAAGAAAAAGAAATAGCTGAAAAATTAGATAGGACTGTAAATGCAATTGCCGTAAGAAAAAAATTAATAAGAAAAGGAGTAAGGGTAGCTGATGATATTGTAATTGAGGATGAAGGAGATTCAACATGCCCTTGTTGCAACAGTGATAAAACCGTGAATGAGATAACAACTTATGACCCTTATCGTAATAACACTATACAGGCTTATTACTGTGTAAAATGTGGGATAGAGTTTAGGAGAAACAGGACAATAATTCCATACACAGAGAATGAAGTGGAGGGGCTCTAAAATGAAAGTACCTTGCAAAGATTGTATGAGACGAAAAATAGGTTGTCATAGTTATTGCACAGCCTATAGAGAATATAAAGATAAATATAAAAGCAGGGACAAAGAGGAAAGTGAATACTTAGGTTATTTAGAGGGAGCTATGAGAAGGATGAAAGGAGCTTAAAAGTGACTAGAAAAGAAATATTAGCTATAGCTGATGAAATTGTAGAGATATATTTTAATGAGAATATAAGTGTAGAGAAAGCTATAACAAAAGCAATAGAAGAAAAAGGTGAAGATTATGAGTTTAAGATGGACAGAAGAGCAATATCTTGATTATTTAAATAAGAAAAAACCTAAAAAGAAAAATAAATACAACAATAAGAAAACAACTATAGACGGAATTACTTTTGATAGCAAAAAAGAAGCTGAATACTACTCTATGTTAAAGATTTTAAAACAAGCAGGAGATATAAAAGACTTTGGATTACAACCAAGATACGAGTTACAACCTAAATTTTCAAAGAACGGGAAGACATATAGAGCTATTACTTACATAGCAGATTTTGTAATAGTAAATCTAGATGGGACCACAGAGGTTGTAGATGTTAAAGGGGTTGAAACTCAAGTGTTTAAGATAAAGAAAAAGATGTTTGAGTATCAATATCCAGATTTAAGTTTAAAAATAGTTAAGTAGGAGGTAGGAGAATGAAAAAATGTAAATGGTGTGGTTCAAAAAATATAGAATATGATGAGTTTATACCAGTCGAAAAGCCTGAGTATACAAGGAAAATATTTATTTGTCATGACTGTGACTATTATGGTTTTGAGGATTGGGCAATGAGAAAAGAAGATGGAGGGATAAAAAAATGCTAACTATAGAATACTGTGCTAGAGCAATAATAAGACACTTGAATGGAGACTTAAAGCTATTTGAATCGTATAGAGATAAGGCTATAGAAACTTATCATAGAGAGCAATGTATATGCAGTATAGAAGAAATGATACCAGATAGAACAAAGAAGAAGTTATACAAATTAGTAAATTAGGAGGAAAAGTAATGCTAACAATATTCTTTTTAGTAACAATAAGTTTAATAATGTTTAGTTTTTCATTAGCTATATTTACTCTAGCGAATACAGAGGACAAGCAATAGTAATAGGAGGATATACAGGAATGATACAGGCTTTAATTATAGCAACTATAGCAATTACACTATTGAGGATAGAAAGAAGTCGCAAAAGGAAATAGGAGGGCGAATATGATTAAAAATATAACGAGCAAAGAAGCATTTGGAATAATAATAGCAAGAAAACCTTTAGGAAAGTTTTTCAAAATAGATAATGTTACAGGCAAATATTTAGGCATAGATAATACTACTGGCCATGCATGGGTAGAAGAATTTGAAGATATAGAGGAATGTATTTGCTGGCTAAATGAAGAAGAATATTACGGTGATATAAATGAGAAAGAAATCTGTAAACAAGCTCTAGATATATACGGAAAAGAAGCACAGATATGCATGGTATTTGAGGAAATGGCTGAGTTACAGAAAGAACTATGTAAATATCTAAGAGGAAGCGAAATAGTTGGAAATATTACTGAAGAAATAGCGGATGTAGAAATAATGTTAGAGCAGATGAGATTATTATTTGATATAGAAAAAGAAGTAGAAGAAATGAAGGAATATAAATTAAAAAGGTTAGAAGAAAGACTAAAAGAGGAGGAAATTCAGAAATGTAGGGTGTGTGGATGCACTTACTATACACCATGTGAGGGCGGATGTTATTGGGTCGAAGAAGATTTATGCAGTAAATGTGCAGAAATCATTATAGAGCGGGAGGAATAATATGAAGGTAGAATTTAATTTGAAATATAACAATGGAGTTGAAAAACTAGAATTAGTTGAAGATGATAATTTCATATGCAATGATATACCATTCCATTTATCTTTATTACTAGAAAAAGATAATAAGACGAATGAAGACTTAAAGAATGTAAGTATAAACGTTATAGAGTTGTAGGAGGTTAGCTATGGAAGAAGTCAGATGTAAGTACTGTGGAAGAAAACTAGGAGAAATAGAAGGCAAAGCAGAAATAGTTTGTCCTAGATGTAAAAGGAAAAATAAATATAATACAGAGGCTCTAGAAGCCCAGGGAGAATAATTCCTTGGGCTTCTTTATTTTTAGGAGGAATAATATGAAATTTAATTGTGAGATAGATAATATAAAAACCTTGAAAAAAGGAATGAAAATAACATTGGCCATAAATGATAAACAAACTATAGAAGTAATGAAAAATATATATAATTTTATGGATAAGCCAATAACGGTGGATCTACTTATTGACGAGGAAAAACAAATAGAAAGAATGAAACAAATAACTCCAGAACAGAGAAAGAAAATATACGGATTACTTAAAGATATAGCTACTTATACAGGAGACAATAAAGAGAATATTAAAGAAGCTACTAAATCAAGTTTTATAAGAGCAACAGAATATGAGGATTTTAGTTTAAGTAACTGTAGCAAGGATCTAGCAGGTGACTATATAGAATTTTTAATTAGATTATGTTTTGAAGCAGGAATACCACTTAAGGAAAATCCAGCCGAGGGACTTGATAATATAGAAAGCTATTTAAGAATATGTTTAGAGCAAAAGAAATGTTGCGTATGCGGCAGAGAGGGAGAAGAGCATCATGTTGACACTATAGGCATGGGAAGAGATAGGACAAAGGTTGATGATAGTGAAAACAGAAAAATGTGCCTATGCAGAGAACACCACACTGAATATCATAAAATAGGGCGTAAAAATTTTGAGAAGAAATATCACGTTTATGGGGTTATCTATAACAATTAGGATAGGAGGAAGATAGATATGAATATAAATATGTATAGAAGAGTAGAAGGAATGCTATATAGTCATTATAGAAAGAAAAAGAAAATATATATTCTTAGAGTGAGACTTGCTAGAACTGAAGAAAGAATATATAAATTAAGAAAAGATATAAGAGAGTGCAATGTAGAGCTGGAAGATACCTTACAGGCAATAGACTATTCTAAAGATAAAGTACAAACAAGCAGTACTATATCTAACATAGAGAAGTCACTTGAAATAGCTATAGATAAACTTATTAAAGAATTAGGAATAAATATAAGACAAAAGTATAAGCTCAAAAATAAAATAATGAACTTAGAAAAGCAGATAGAGAATATAGATATGTTATTAGAAAAACTAACAGATGAAGAATTAGAAATAGTAGAACTTAAATATGCAGAAGAAATGAATTATAGAGAGATGGAACAAAAATTATTTATGGCTAGAAGCACTATACAGAGAAAAAAAGATAGAATAATTAAATTCTTAATAGAGGAAATAAAGTAACTGGCAATAAATGGTGGGACAGAAATGGGACAAGAATGGGACAAAATTATATGTTTTTATGTTAATATGGTATTGGAAGAAATTTTAGCTACAGGAAACTTAATAGAGTAAGGACATATAATGAATTAGGCTATTACTATTAAATTAGAATAGACCTAAAAGAGGGCATACCTTATTGCGCAGGGTATGTCCTTTTATTATGCAAAAATGAGGTGAGAAAATGAGAATAGAGAATATTATTAAGGAGACAGATCCTGTTACATATAGAAAATTGAAGAATATAAGCAGAAATAAAAAGATTAAGCTTGGAGATAAACCTGAGAAGTTAATGATGCATGATTCATACAGGAGACAAGGAAGAAGAATTAGGCAGGTTAAGTGGGAATAAAAAAGGACTACTAATTAAAATTAAATAGAAAATTATATAACTACTTGACTTATAGTACTACATATGATACTATATAGTTAAGGAGGTGAACAGAAGGTGGGAGTTGAAAAGATAATAAAGAAAATGGAAAGACAGCCAAATGGGATAAGATACAATGAGATTTCAAAAGTTCTAAACAAATATGGATATGAATTAGTTAGAAGTAAAGGCTCACATAGACACTTTAGAAACAATCAAGGAGATGTAATCACAATAAAAGAAGAAAATCCACTGAAGGCTGTATATGTAAAAGATGTACTTAAGAGAATAGGGAGGTAAACTCCTCCTTAACTCTCGAGTATTAATGATAATAATTATAAAAAAAGGCTCCCACCTTTTTCGGAATGGCTAAAAAAGATATAAAATACTATATGAGTTTACCATATAATTATTTAATACAACCAATTACAGATGAAAGCGGAAGTTATTATTATGGGAAAGTATTAGAGTTAGATGGTTGTCAAAGTACAGGAGAAACATTTGAAGAAGCATATAAAAATTTACAAGAAGCAATGGAAGGCTGGTTAGAGGTAAGAATAGAATATGGAGATCCAATTCCACAGCCTTTAGGAGATGAAAATTACAGTGGCAAATTTGTAGTTAGAATACCTAAAAGTTTACACAGAAAATTAGCAACAGAAGCAGAAAGAGAAGGAATATCTTTAAATCAATATGCAATGTATAAATTAAGTAGATAAGAGCCCTAACAAGGCTCTTTTTTCATGCATATTATTTCCTTCCCAAAAATGCTATAATATACTAAAAAGCCTTGGGAGGGGAACAATATGAGGAAAAAGGTAATCATACTAATTACATCATTATTAATAGTTACAACCTTGTTGAGTGCGTGTGGAAATAGTAAATATAAAGTAAGCAGTGATAGCGAACTAACTAAAGAAGATATGAAAATACTTCAAAAGAATTTCAGTAATTTAACAGAAGATGAAGAGATAAAACTGGCAACAATGAGCTTTAATATGACGGAAGATGAATATATAAAATTCAAAGATGATTTAAAAAGATTGCATGCGGAAGAAATGGTATCAAAAGGATTGATGACAAAAGAGAGAGCTGATAAACTCTTTGAAGAATCTTATGATTATGAATTAAGAAAAAAACAGGGGAAATTAACAGAAGAAGAAAAGAAAGAAGATAAAGAAAGAGAAAAAGCTGCAGAGGAATTTAATAATGAGGTCGCAAAATATTCAGCAGCCAAGGATAAAATACAAGAGAACTTAAATAATAACTTAGAGAATAAGTATGATGGATATATTATTAAAAGTGAAGTTATAGATACTGATAGTGTTAGTAATAAAGTAATAATAGATACTGATGTAATGACTACAAAAGATATTACAGTAGGACAAATGACAACAATTAGAAATGAAATAGCACAGGAAGTTGATGAAGTAATAGAAGTAGATAGAATAGAAATAAGCTTAAAATTAAATAGTGAAGATAAAGGTACATATACATTTACAAAACATAAAGGCTGGGATAAAGATATACAACCATAGAAGATGAAGACACTCAATGATGGGTGTCTTTTATTATATAGAGTAGGTGATAGTTATTGCACTAAAAAAACTATGCAGATGTGGAAAGGTAATTGATTATAATAAAAGATATTGTGATGATTGTAGAGATAAATATAAAAAAGAGAAGATTGAAAGAAATAGATACTATGATAAACATATAAGGGATAAGAAAGCTACTTCTTTTTATAATAGTACAGAATGGATTAAGACAAGAGAATATATATTAAACAAGTATAAAGGATTAGATCTTTATGCTTTTTTTATTTTAAAAGAAATTATCTATGCTGATACAGTTCATCACATAGTAGAACTAAAAGAGGATTGGAATAGAAGATTAGATTTAGATAACTTAATTCCTTTAAATGATATTAGTCACAAGAAGATACATGGGATGTATTTAAAAGATAAAGAAGGTACACAAAGATTATTGTTTGAATTAATAGAAAGGTGGGAGAAGAAGTATGGACGATATAGATAGGTAGGGGGGTGGGTGAAAAGTTTTAAAAAAAGTTAAAAGACCCACGCCGCACTCTCATTTTTATGAAATTCCCTAAATGAAAATTTTAAGGAGGTGAGGGAATAAATGGCAAGACCTTGTAAATCAGTAAATGCTATGTCTAAAAATTTAACTAAGGAAGAAAAAGAAGCTAGGCTTAAATCAGAGAACAAATTAAAAGGTGGAGCTGATAAAATTTCCCCACCAAAATATTTAAATAAAAATCAGAAAAAAATATTTAGAAACATAGTGAAAGAATTAAAGGAAAGTGGAATATTAGGAAATCTAGATATATATATATTGTCTACTTGTGCAATATCTTTAGATAGAATGCAGACAATAGAAGAAAAAATAAATGAGAAACCAGATTTGATTTATAGCAAAGATTTAAGGCTTGCAAATGATAAATATACTAAAGATTTCTTTAGATGCTGCAATGAATTATCCCTCTCTCCACAATCTAGAGCCAAGTTTGCTAATATCAATTTAGAAGCTGAAAAAGAAAAGGAAGATCCACTCCTAAAAGTTTTACGTGGTGATAAGTAATGATTTTATTAGCAAGAGCAATACAGTATGCTAAGGATGTTGTAGAGGGAAAAGAAATAACTACATGGGAAGTAAAAATACAGTGTAAGTGGTTTCTCAACGATTATAATAATAGACAATATCAGGATGGTTTTGAGTTTTATTTTGATGAAGATAAACTTCAGATAATTAATGATTTATTAAAACTTATGAATTTTGCTACTGGATTTGTAGCAGGGAAACAGGTATTGGAGTATTTAGCACCGTTCCAATGCTTTTTTATTGCAAATATTTTCGGTTGGAGATTTAAAAATAATAAGGACAAGTTCAGATATAACGATAATACGCTTTTTATAGCAAGAAAAAATGCTAAAACAGCAACTATAGCATTAGTTTTTATATTATTAATGCTAACAGAACAACAATACAGTGAATTTTATAGTATATGTTTAACTAAAGAATTGGCAGCAGAAATTAAGAAAATAATGACACAAATAATAAATGCTAGTCCTTATATTAAGAATAGATTTATTATTTCTGCAACAAAAACAGGACAAATTAAATGTAAATTAACAAATAGCTTCTTTGAACCTAGAGTTGCTGAAGCAGGGAAAAACAACTCTATTAGACCAAGTGCCTTTGTATCAGATGAACATGGAAACTTCCAAAATGCAGATAATTTTAATGCTATGAAATCTGGTCAAAAGAATGTTATAAATCCTTTGGTTTTTAGAACTACTACAGCCTATGCAATAAATAATTCTATTATGGAAGAAGATCTAGACTATATTAGAAAAGTCTATAATGGTGTAGTAGAAAACGAAAGAATGTTTGCATTACTTTATTATTCTGATAAAGAACATCTTTGGGATGACTATGGCATGTATCAGGCTAATCCTTTAAGGGTCGAAGAGAATTATAAGACAATGAGGGAAGATAGATCTGTAGCAAAGGAAAAGCCTAGTGCAAGAGAAGAATATTTAACTAAAACAATGAATGTATTTGTTCAGGAGAATTTTGAAGAAAAGTATCTAGATATAAATGAGTGGAAAAAAGGTAGTGTTGATAATATTGATTTCAAAGACAAAGAAGTTGTTGTAGGTATAGATTTAAGCATTTCTACAGACCTTACAGCAGTATCAATTATGTATAAAGAAAATGGTAAGTATTATTTACATTCTAAAGGATTTTTACCAGGAGCAACATTGGATCAAAGGCGTGAAAAAATAGATTATAGGCAATATGAAGAAGAAGGATATTGTGAAATACATGAAGGTTTTACAGTTAATTATACAAAAATAGAAGAATATATAAGGAATATTGAAGATAAATACAATTGTAAAATTAAGTGTATTGTATCTGACCCTTACAATGCTATGCAAATGATGGAGTCTCTTGCAAATGATTATGAGGTAATACTTATTAAACAAACTTATACAAACTTGTCTCCACCAACAAAAGCTTTCAGGGATGATGTTTATAAAGGAAATATAGCATATCAAGAAAATAAATTATTAGATTGGTGTGTAAGTTGTGCCACTTTACAAAAAGGTAGAAGTGAAGATGTAATGTTAAAAAAAGAAAATAAAAATAAACAAAGAATAGATTTATTAGTCGCCAGTACATTTTGCTATAGTCAATTATTTTTAGAAAATGAAATAGATATAAATGAAGTTACAGAGGAATATTTAGAGATGATGGGATGGTAAGGAGGTGAGCAAATGGGAATAGTAAATATTATACAAAATGGAATGAAAAGATTATTTAATATTAAGAATGAAACTGAAATATATGATATAAATTCTGAAGAAGTTTATAAAATGCTTACAGGTGGAAATACTGGCGAAAATTTAAGTGAAATTACTTATTTTACTTGTATAAAAATGTTATCAGAAAGTTTAGGTAAACTTACTTTAAAATTTTATAAAGAAACAGAAAAAGGAGTCATAAAAGGAAATGATAATCAGGTCTATAGACTATTAAAAGTTAGACCTAATCCTTATATGACTCCTTCAATATTTTGGTCAACAATTGAATTTAATAGGAATCACTATGGAAATGCATATGTATGGGCCAGATGGTTTAAAGGAAGGTTGATAGATCTATGGATATTAGATTCCAGAAACGTAAAAATAGTAGTCGATAATGAAGGTATTTTAGGAAATATAAATGCAATTTACTATTCATATAATGATTCACAGACAGGTAAAGAGTATGTTTTTTCAGAGAAAGAAATTTTACATTTCAAAACTGGAGTGAGTAAAGATGGTATAACAGGATTGGCCATACAAGATATTTTAAAAACATCTATGGAAGGCAATAAAGCTAGTCAAAATTTTATGAATGAACTATATAAAAGTGGTTTGACAGCTAAGGCTGCATTAGAATACACAGGAGATTTAGATGAAAAAGCTAAAAGAAGGCTTGTGAAAGGATTTGAAGATTTTGCAAATGGAGCTAATAATGCAGGTAAAATTGTACCGGTGCCATTGGGCATGAAGTTAATTCCATTAGATATAAAATTAACTGATAGTCAATTCTTTGAATTAAAGAAATATAGTTCCTTACAAATAGCCGCAGCTTTTGGAATAAAACCTAATCATTTAAATAATTATGAAAAGTCTAGCTATGCTAATAGTGAAATGCAGAACTTAAGTTTTTATACAGATACCTTACTATTTATACTGAAACAGTATGAAGAAGAGATAAGTTATAAATTATTAACAGAAGAAGAACAGCTAGAAGGTTTCTATTTTAAATTTAATGTAAATTCTATTTTAAGAGCAGATATGAAAACTCAAATGGAAAGTTTAGCCATAGGTGTTAATAATGGAATTTATGCTCCAAACGAAGCAAGAAGTTATTTAGATTTACCCAAAGATGAATCTGGAGATAATTTAATGGCAAATGGTAATTATATTCCATTAAGTATGCTAGGTAAACAATATGAGAAAGGTGGTGATTAACAATGAAAATAGAAGTAAAAGGTCCTATAATTTCTAGCAGCGATCAATGGATATATGATTGGTTTGGAATGGAAGCTACAAGCCCTAAAAAAGTGAGTAGCTTAATCAAACAAGCCAAAGGAGAAGAATTAGAAGTAGAGATTAATTCTGGTGGAGGTAGTGTGTTTGCTGGAAGTGAAATCTATACAACTTTAAAGTCTTATAAAGGCAATGTTGTAGTAAATATTGTAGGTTTAGCAGCTAGTGCCGCTAGTGTTATAGCAATGGCCGGCAACAAAGTAATGATGTCACCAACTGGACAAATAATGATTCATAATGCAAGTAGCTATGCTAGTGGTGATTATAGAGAAATGGAAAAAGGTGCAGAAATGCTTAAAAATGTTAATGCAAGCATTTCTAATGCCTATAGGATTAAAACTGGCATGAGTCAAGAAGAACTACTTGCATTAATGGATAAAGAAACATGGATGACTGCACAACAAGCATTAGATAATAAATTTGTTGATGGAATAATGTTTGAAGAAGAAACACAATTAATAGCTAGTGCAGATCATACAAGAATGTTACCACCAGAAGTAATAAATAAACTAAGAAATGAATTTAAAAAAGAGCCAGAAAAAAATCCAAGAGTGAATGATAAAAGAATGCAAGAAATTGAAAATAAGTTAAAAGAGATAGCTCTAATCTTAGCTTTAAGATAGGTCTATTTTTTATATTAAAAATTAAGGAGTGATTAATCAATGAAGAAAAGTCAAGAAATGTATCAAAAACTAGAAGGTTTAAAAAATGAGATTGCAACATTACAAGCAGAGGGTAAAATAGATGAAGCTTATACAAAACTAGAAGAAGTGGAAAACTTAAAGAAATCAATACAAGTACAAGAAGTACTTGAAGAAGAAGAAATAGAAAACCTTGAAGGTACAGTATTAGAACCATCTGTAATAGAAAAAGCTGATGAAACAGTAGCTTTTAACAAAGCAGTATTAGGAAAAACATTAACAGAACCAGAAGCAGCTTTAGTTGAAAGAATAGGCGAAGATGGAGGGTATTTAGTACCACAAGAACAAAGAACTCAAATAGAAGAGTTGAAGAGACAATTAATTCCATTAAAAGACTACTGCAATGTAATTCCTGTAGGGACTTTATCAGGATCCATGCCTTTAGAGGTTGAATCAGATGATGAATTAACTAACTTTGAAGAAATGACAGAAATAAACCAATCAACTATTAAATTTGGACAAGTTAAATGGGAATTAACTGACTATGGAGATATAATTCCAATTTCCAATACTTTATTACAAGATGAAAAAGCTAATTTAACAAATTTCGTAGGTAGAAGATTTGCTAAGAAAGCAGTTAGAACAGAAAACAAGAAAATATTAGAATTGCTAGCTACTGCTACAAAGAAAGCTGGGGAAGACTATACTGTAATTCAAAAAGCATTAAATAAAGACTTAGATCCTGCAATAGCTGCAAATGCTATAATCATAACTAATCAAGATGGATATGATTATTTAGATTCTTTAATAGATGGAAATGGAAGACCTTTATTGAAAGATTCCTTAACTGAAGAAGGTGCTAAGACTTTTAAAGGTAAGGAAGTAGTAGTAATGTCTAATCAACATTTTAAATCTCCAACTAATGCAATACCGTTCTATGTAGGAGATATGACAGAGTATATGGCCTTCTTTGATAGAAAAGCATATGAAATGGCAGTATCTAAAGAAGCTGGATTTACTAAAAATGCAACAATGATGAGAGTAATAGAAAGATTTGATGTTAAGAAAGTTGATGAAAAAGCAGTTGTTTATGTAGAAATAACTCCAGAAGCACCAGTAGAGGGATAGTTCCCTCTACTAAAAAAGGAGTGGTTAAATGATACTAACTTTAGAAGAAACCAAAAGTTTTTTAAAAGTAGATTATGATGATGAAGATGAATATATAGAAGAATTAATAAATGCTAGTGAACAATATCTTAAAAATGCTACTGGTAAGGAATATGATTCTACTAGCTTTTTAGCAAAACTATATTGCAAAATCCTAATATCAGATTGGTATGACAATAGAGAGTATATGGAAGAAAATAAAATATCTAAACGAGTTAGGTTTACAATGCAATCTATTTTGCAGCAGTTAAAGTATTGTGATGGTGATTAAAATGAATCCAGGTAAATTAAATAAAAGAATAACAATACAAAAATATGGAACTATTACTACAGAAAATAATTTTGATGAAGAGGCTTGGATTGATTTTAAAGCAGTTTGGGCCAGTGTAAATAATCTTTGGGGTAAAGAGTTTTATGCGGCCAAGGCAGTAAATGCTGAAAATACAGTAGAGTTTATTATAAGATATTCTAAAGATTTAGAAGTGCTAAACTCTAAGGAATATAGAATCAAGTGGCAAGGTAGAAAATTTGATATTACATTTATAGATAATATTAAGTATGAGAATAAGTGGCTGAAGATAAAAGCTATAGAAAGACTATAATACTTCCAATATTTAATTAAAGTTGGTACTATATAGTTGGAGGTGTAATATATGAAAAAAATATCATTAATATTATTAATTACTTTATTATCAATAAGTTTAGTGGGATGTCAAACAAAAACAGGAACAGAAACAAAAACAAATACTACAGAAGTTGATGCAGAAGAAAATAAAAAAAGTAAACCTAAAAAAGCGGAAAGTGAAAAAATATATGGAGTTGGAGAGGAAGCTTTTGTGCTAGATGAAAATGGAGAAAAAGCATATTCTTTAAAAATTAATGGTATAAAAATAGCTAATGACTTTGAATATAAGGATGATTTTCCAGAGTCTAACCAAAAGCAAATAGTAGAAGTAGACTATACTTATGAGAATATATCCAAAGATGATGAGGTGGGTTTATACATCCATGGGGCAGACCTTCAGGTAGTTGATACCACAGGAGCAGTATCTGAAGGATCTTCAATGTTTCCTAAACAACAGCCACAAGAAATAAACCCAGGGACTAATTGTACAGTCCAGGCATACCATGGCCTTGCTAATGAGAGTGATAAAGTAAAAGTGATTTTCAAAAGTGAAATGTATGACACTACTCTTACTTTTGAAGTACCAGTGGAATAAAAGACCTTTAAAGGTCTTTTTTATTGAGGTGATTTAAATGTCTAATAGTATAGAAATAGAAGGTATGGATGAGTTTACAGAATTACTTGAGGAAATGACTATAACTGAAGAAGATGGAAAAAAAGCAATGAGAAAAGCTATTAAACCTATAAAAGAAGGATTACAAAAAGATACTCCTAAGGATAGCGGGAAATTAGCTAAAGTAAAAACTTCAGTAAAGTCTAATCATTTATCAACTATAGGTACAGTTAGATTAGGTGCCTGGTGGGATAAATTTCAGGAATTTGGCACTTCATTTCAAAAAAAGAATGTGGGGTTTTTTGAAAGAAGTGTAAGTAACACTGAAGATGAAGCTGTAGGGATATTAGGTAAAGAATTGCTTGATAAAGCTAAGTAGGTGAGTATATGTGAATATAAAACAATATATTTTAAAAATATTATCTGACAAATCAATACTGGAGTTGTTACCTGATGAAAGAGTTTATCATATACACGCTAATAACCCTAATCCTCCTTATGTAGAATATCAAGTTATAAATGAATATGGAGTAGAGTATGAAGAGAATAAAGAAAAATATACAAGATATATAATACAAATAGATATATTCTCTAAAAAAGACTATACAGAAATTGAAAATGTAATTAAAAAACATATGTTTAATGCAGGATTTGAAAGAGATATGGCAGCAGATTTATATGAAGAAAAAACAGGTTTATATCATAAAGGAATGAGATTTTCTATAGATTTACCGACTAGTGAAAACTAGTCTTTTTTAATGCAAAAAAATGAAAGGGTGATAAATATGGATCAACAAAAAATAGTACCAGTAGTAGGCTTAGAAAAACTGTATGCAGCTAAAATATTAAAAGATGATGAATCTGGAGTTGAATTTGATACTCCTAGATACTTACCAGGTATTAAGGAAATAGCACTTAAGCCTAATATTTCACAAGAAAGTTTTTATGCTGAAAACATTGAATGGTTAAGTGAAGCAACTTTAGCAAACACAGAAGTAGAAGTTGATATTACTGATTTATCTGATGAAGATGAGGTTTTTCTATTAGGACATAAGTTAGCAACAGAAGGTGGGGTAATAAAATCAGCAGATGATACTGCTCCTGATGTGGCATTATTATTTAAAGCTAATAAAGGAAAAGGTGAAAGCAGATATCAAATATTATATAAGGGTAGTTTTAGTCCTTCTGATGATAGTTATAAAGGAAAAGAAGGAAAACCAGAGTTTCAATCTAGAAAGTTAAAGGCAAGTTTTGCTCCACTTAGATATAACAAAATGTGGCAATATAAAGTAGATAGTGATTCTCCAAATGCTCCAACCGATTTAGATAGTACATTCTTTAAACAAGTCACAGTACCAACTGAAAAAACAGAAGCAACAGTTCCAGAAGAACCACCAATAGAAGGATAGATTAATTTCTATCCTTCATTATTATTACAAAATAGGAGGGTAAATAAATATGGTAAATGTAGAGGTTAGAGAGTTTAAATTTAAAATAGGTAAAAAAGAATATACTTTTAGATTAGATTTTAATGCATTAATTAAACTAGAGAATAAATATGAAGATGGAATTTTGTTATTCAACAATTTTCTGCAAGGTAAAAATGTATACGATTGTATAGTAAAAATACTTTCTTGTGCTTGTGTAGAAAGAGATCTAGATGAAGAATACATTAAAAAGAATTTACCTTTTAATTTTAATACTATGAAAGATTTAGATAAGATCACCTTTGCTTTAGCTGAAGGACTAATAAATGAATCGGATGGAGGAAATGAAAAAAACTAAATGACCAGTCAGAATCACACATAGTTGATTTTGACTGGTTTTATTATATTGCAACAGTTCATTTAAATATGAGTGACGAAGAATTTTGGAGAAGTACTCCTAGAAAGATAGGAACACTATGGAAATTACATTTAAGATTTCATGATCAAGATAGCGAAGAAAAAAGTAAGGATAAAGGAGTTATTTATAAAAGAGTAAACATAACAGATGTGCCTTGTCTGAATTAGGAAGGCAGGTGAAAGAAAATAGCTAGTAATGTAGAGAAAAGAATAACCGCTAAGATGGTTTTAGAAAATAGCCAGTTTAATCAAAGTATTAAAGGTACAAATGCACAATTAAGATTAGCCCAAGCAGAATTAAAAAATGCTTCAAGTAGTGTAGGCGTATTTGGTAGAGATAGTGAAAGATTAGGATCGGTTCAAGAAGCTTTAGCTAAACAGGTAGATTTACATTCTAAAAAAGTAGACTTATATAAAAAATCCATTGAAGAAACTAGTACAAAAATGAATGACAATATAAAGGAAAGGGATAAATTAGGTGTAAGTCTTGAAAAAGCTAATAAAAAATATGATGAAGCTGTAAAACTATATGGAAAAGAATCAGAAGAAGCTAAGAAAGCCAAAGAGGAAGTAGATAGACTTAAAGAAGAATATGAGAAAAAAGAAAAAGCTATAGAATCTAATGCTAAACAGATACAAAACTATGAAACAAACTTAAATAAAGCTGAAGCTCAAATGAATAAAACTCAGGCTGAACTCAAGAAAGTTAATGAGGAGCTAGCTAGAAATGAAAACAAATGGATAAAAGCTAGTGAATCTTTAAAAAAATCTAGTGAAAAGATGAAAGAAGTTGGCGGAGCTGCAGAAGCTGCAGGAGATAAAGTATTGAAGTTATCGGCTCCTATGATAGGTGCAGGTGCTGCAAGTTTAAAGTTTGCTACTGAATTTGAAGATAGCGTTGCAAAAGTATCTACTATAGCAGACGAAGCAGAAGTTCCAATTGATGAACTTAGAGTTGGAATTTTAAAGTTAAGTGATGATACAGGTATAGCAAGTGCAGAAATAGCAAATAACGTATATGATGCAATTTCAGCAGGACAGAAAACAGGAGATGCTGTAAATTTTGTATCACGTTCAACAAAACTTGCAAAAGCAGGGTTTGCTGAAGCTGGGGATTCATTGGATATTTTAACTACAATAATGAATGCTTATAAATTAGAATCTCAAGAAGTTGGAAAAGTATCTGATATGCTTATAGCTACACAAAATGAAGGTAAAGTAACAGTTGGAGAGTTATCTAGTGTAATGGGTAAGATGATACCTACTGCAGTAGCAACAAATACAAATCTTACAAATGTTACAGCAGGATATGCACTTTTAACTAAGAATGGTATTAAGGCAGCAGAATCTACTACTTATATGAATAGTATGCTAAATGAAGTGTCTAAATCTGGAACTAAAGCAGATAAGGCATTAAAAGAAATGTCAGGTAAGTCTTTTTCTGATTTAATGAAGGAAGGGAAAAATTTATCTGATGTTTTAAATATATTAAATGAATATGCTAAGAAAAATAATCTTAGTTTAAAAGACATGTTTGGAAGTGCTGAAGCTGGAAAAGCAGCATTGGTATTAGCTACTAATAGTGGTGAAGATTTTAATGAAATGCTAGGTAAAATGGAGAAATCTGCAGGAGCTACTGATAAAGCTTTTGATAAAGTTACTAATACGACTGGTGAAAGATTTAAAAAATCTCTAAATGAAATGAAAAATCAATCTATACGATTTGGGGATGCCATAGCTCCTTTAATGGATAGAGCTTCTCAAGGAATAAGTAAGATATCAGATAAATTAGGACAATTAGATGATAAGCAAATTCAAAATATAGTTAGTTTAGGTAAGTTTGTTGTAGGTGCAGGACTAGCTTTAAAAATAGGAGGAAAAGCAACAGTAGGGTTAGGAAATATAGTAGGAGGACTTAGCAAAGTTACAGGTTGGTTAGGAAAATCTACTCTTGCAACTAAAGGGGTAGGCACGGCAGTAAAGGGAGTAGGAGTTGCAACTGGTGGAGCAACTAAAGGAGTAGGGGCTTTAGGTTTAGCAGCAAAAGCAAGTACACTTTTATTAAATCCTTGGACATTAGCTATAGCTGGAGTAGGAGTTGGAGCAGTGGCATTAAAAAAACATCTAGAAAAAGATGCAGTGCCCGCAGTAGATCTGTTTGCTGATAAAACAGAAAAGTCAGTTGAAACTGTTAAAGGAGCAAATGGACAACTACAAACAAACGTAAAAGAAACTACTATTAAAATTAGTCAAGCAACCAAAGAACAGTTGGGGGCATACATGGAACTAGATGAACAAGCTCAACAATCTCTACAAAATCTTTATGTTAATTCAACTACTATAACCCAAGAAACAGCTGATAGCATGGTAAATACTTATAGTCAAATGGGTGAACAAATTAAGCAAGGAATGGATGAAAAATATAACCAACAGCTTGACAATATGAAAATTTTCTTTGAAAATAGCAAAAATATTACTAAAGAAGAACAACAGCAAATGCTTGAAAGCATGAATGAGAACAATGAGAATCAGAAAAATATAATAGAACAAGGAACTAATCAAATTAATGAAATCTGGAAACGTGCTAGTGATGAAAAAAGAGATATTACAAAAGAAGAGCAGCAGCTAATTAATCAAATACAAGAAAATATGAGGACAAGTGCAGTTAAGACTCTTAGTAAGAGTGAATTGGAGCAGAAAGTAATAATGGAAAGATTAAAAGGACACGGAAAAAGAATTTCAACTGAACAAGCTAGTGCAATAATAAAGCAGGCAGAAAGACAAAGAAAAGATAGTGTTAAAAAAGCTAATCAGCAATATGAACAAACTGTAAGAAATATTATAAAAATGAGAGATGAAAATAAAACAATAACTGCAGATCAAGCTGATAAGATGATTAAAGAAGCGGAAAGGCAAAGAAAAGAATCTATTAAAAAAGCAGATGACCAAAAAACGCAAGTAGTAAAAAAGATTAAAGATATGAATAGGGATGTTGTAGATAATGTTGATACTGAAACAGGAAAAGTTCTTACAAAATGGGATAAACTAAAAAGATGGTGGGATGAATGGAAACCGTCAAAGAAATGGTTTAGCTTTGGCACTAAAGAAGAAAAACCAGGTAAAAATTGGACAGGTACTAACTACTGGAGGGGTGGACTAACATATCTACATGATAGGCCTGGTAATAGTACAAATTATGAATTGTATGATTTACCTAGAGGAACCAGGATCTACAATCATGATGCTTCACAAGATTTAGTAATGAAAACTGCAGAACAAGTAGCAACAAAGGTAGCTAATAGTGTATTGAAAAATGCTCAAGGTGGTCCAAATGGAGTTACTGTAGTTCAACATATTTATTCAAAAACAGATAGTCCTGCTGAAACACAAAGATTAAGTAGAAAAGAATATCAAAAATTTACATTTGAATTAGGGAGGTGATGATATGTTGAATACTTCTGAAAAAATAATCTATGAAAATGAACTAGGAGAAAGTATAGAAATATCTCATTCACTTCCTTTCTTTTTAGAAGAGATAACTGGAATAGATGGCATTAAAAATGAGATACACAGATATAAAGCAGTTGGCCAAGATGGCACAACTATAGAAGATAAAAGTCTAGATGAAAGAGAAATAAATATAATAGGTAAGATAAGAGGAACTTCTAGGGGAGATGTATTATATTGTAGAAGAAAATTAATAAGAATATTTAATCCTAAATTAAAAGGGAAACTTAAATATTCATATGGCGGAATTATAAAAGAAATAGATGTAGAGGTAGAAGAAAGTCCAGTATTTGCAAAAAGTAATGTTTGGAGAGTTCAAAGGTTTATGATAAATCTTTTAGGTCCAGATCCTTTTTTATTAGATATTTATAAATCAGGAGAATTAATTCAAACCTGGATTAAAGGATTTCAATTTCCTTTAAAGTTACCTTTCCAGCTAAGACAAAGAGGTAAAACTAGAAAAAATATCTACAATGAAGGTGATGTAGAAACACCAGTTGAAATAATATTTAAAGGACCTGCAGTAAATCCATCTATAACTAATCTAACTACCAATGAGTTTATAAAAGTTAATAGAGAATTAACATCTGATGATACTTTATATATCACAACTGAAAGAGGAAATAAGAAAGTAGAGATTAAAAGAGGAAATGGAGAAAGAGAAAATGCCTTTCATTATATAGATCTAGATAGTACATTCTTTAGTTTACAAGCAGGTGACAATTTAATTGAATACAATACAGAGAACTTAGAACCTCAATCTGTTGAAATAAGATATAGAAATAGATATCTAGGAATGTAGGAGGTGAAGGATATGGAATACTATGGCTTCTTTGATGGTGACCAGTATTATGGCCAAGAAGAGTTAGCGCGATACTTTGAAAATATATATGAAAGTGGAGTATCTATAGACAGCAATAACAATATGACTATGAGAGTATATAAAGAAGAGTCTGTCATAAAAGTAGACAAGGGTTTTTCTATAATAAAGGGATTCTATCTTTACAATGATAATCCTAAAACTATTAATATAGTAGCTGATTCAAACTATGACAGAGTAGATAGGATAGTTATTAGATTAAATTTAAGTACTAAGACTGTAAGTATAGAACATAAGAAAGGAACTCCAGGAAGTAAGCCTACAGCTCCAAATTTGCAGCGTGATAATTTAATTCATGAGTTATCTTTAGCACAAGTTTATGTATATAGAAATGGTAATACAACTATTACAGATGAAAGGTATAGAAAGGATTTATGTGGAGCTATAAGGCCAAAAAATCTAACTGAATTTAATAATATGATTGAGAATATGACTAAAGAATTTGATAAGTGGTTTAATGCACAACAGGAAAAAGGTTGGAGGAATATTTACATTGATGAAAATGATCCTGTGGAAAGTGTGGCTGGTAGCATATGGTTAAGAATATTGTAAACATAAGAATATTTGATAAAGATATAAATTTCATTGGGGAAGTAGATAACTATACTTCTCTTTTTTATATTTCAAAATGGGAAAATTTTGGAGAGCTTGAGTTTCATGTATCTAATTCTAATATTGATAGAGACTTGATGAAAAAAGGTAACATAATAATGATTGATAATGATGGTAGCAGAACTGGTGTAATTGAATATGTAGAGATAAATCAAGAGAATGTAGAAGAAATAACTATAAAAGGATATTCACTAGGATATTGGCTAACTCAAAGAATAACAGTACCTCCTACAGGCAGAGCCTATCACACATTTAATACTAATATTGAGGATATAATGATTCAATTAGTTAAAGTTAATGCAGTAGATCCTGAAGACATTAATAGAAAAATACCTGGTTTAATTTTGGAAACTTCTAAAGGTAGAGGTGAAGTAATAGAATTTCAAACTAGGTATAAAAATTTAGCTGATGAACTTACTAAGCTATCAAAGGCTAGTGGGTTAGGTTGGACCGTAGAACTAGATTATAAAAATAAGAAATTTGTATTTAAGATCCTGGAAGGAAAAGATTTAAGTACAGAGCAGTCTACTAATCCACCACAAATATTTAGCGTAGATTATGACAATATAAAGAAACAAAGCTATATTGACAGTGATATAGGTTACAAAAATATGGCCTTTGTTGCTGGCCAAGGTGAAGGAGCAGAAAGAGAAATAGAAGTATTGAATAATGATTTATCTGGCTTTGATAGAAGAGAAACTTTTATTGACGCAAGAGATATAGAACAAGGTGGAAATCTTATAGATAGAGGAAAAGTAAAGCTTGCAGAAACACCTCAAATAAATAGCTTTGAGTGTGAAGTAGATAGTAGTGATTATAGGAAGAATTGGAACCTAGGAGATATAGTAACTACAGTGAATAAAAAGTGGAACCTTATAATGCATAACAGAGTTACAGAAGTTAGAGAAGTATGGGAAAATGCATATAAAGTAGAGCCTACATTTGGTACCACTATTCCACTTCCAGGAGAAAAAATAAAACAAATAACAGATACACCTGTAACTGATAATGTACCAGGTCCAGAAGGGCCACAAGGTGAAAGAGGACCGCAAGGTCAACAAGGATATAGCATTCAATATCATTGGAATGGCAGTAAGCTAGGTATTAAAAGGGAAGATGAAACTAGTTATACTTATACAGAATTAAAAGGAGCAAAAGGAGAACCAGGACCTACAGGTATTGGATTAATTTTTAATTGGGATGGAACCAGATTAGGAGTAAAAAGAGAAACAGATACTGACTTTATATATGTGGATTTGAAAGGTGAAAAGGGTGACAGGGGCCCTCAAGGTATTCAAGGCCCAAAAGGCGACCAAGGTCCGCAAGGATTACAAGGAATTCAAGGTAAAGGTCTAGAGTTTTTATGGAATGGTACACAACTAGGTATTAGAGTAGAAGGCGAAACAACATATCAATATATGGATTTACAAGGTCCAAAGGGCGATAAAGGAGAACAGGGGCCACAGGGTATACAAGGTATTCAAGGAAAAACAGGTCCAGTAGGTCCTCAAGGTATTCCAGGCAAAAATCTAGAATTTATTTGGAGTGGTACAAAATTAGGAGTTAGACAAGAAGGTCAAGCTAATTATGTATATGTGGATTTAAAAGGAGATAAAGGTGAAAAGGGCGATATTGGACCACAAGGTGAACAGGGAATTCAAGGACCTAAGGGGGACAAACCTAATCATAGATGGGTAAGCCAAACTCAAATTCAGTTTGAAAATCCAGATGGAACTTGGGGAGATATTGTAGATATAAATCCTGAAACAGTGATAATACATCAAGAACGCTTCATAACAAAAACTGAACAGGAAATATTTAATTTAACCAAGGGAGCTTACAGATTAGGAACTAATTCAATTTCTTGGTATATGTATGGACAAAAACAACCAAATGGTGCAATAGAAGAAATATCACCGACTAGTTTTAGAATTAAAGGTGGAGTACCAGCCAATACAGATGTTTTAGTTGAGTATATTGAATTTACAAATGTAGCTATAGGACTGAAAGGTGAAAAAGGAGATACAGGACCAAGAGGACCAGAAGGACCTCAAGGGCTACCTGGTAAAGACGGAAGTGATGCAAATGTAACTAAAGAAAATGTTATAAATGCAATTGGATATACGCCAGCTGATAAAGTTCATAAGCACAGTAAAAGTGATATTACCGATTTCCCTTCTAGCCTACCAGCTAATGGTGGTAATGCTGATACAGTGGGTGGAAAAAAAGCTAATCAATTTTTAAGAAATGATGCAACTGATTATTTTAATAGAATAATCCAAAAAGCCACA
This sequence comes from Anaerosalibacter bizertensis, assembly GCF_009696605.1. Classification (GTDB taxonomy): domain Bacteria; phylum Bacillota; class Clostridia; order Tissierellales; family Sporanaerobacteraceae; genus Anaerosalibacter; species Anaerosalibacter bizertensis. The sequence continues at coordinate 23,215 of NZ_VULR01000006.1, forward strand.
GGTGAACCTACTAATAATTTAGGTAGTCCATCTATTACTGAAATGGCTCTATTTCAAGAACAATTTAATAATAAACTTGAATTTTACCCGATTTCAAACCTGACTTTTGAAACATATGATGGAACTACCTGGACAGATATAACATCAAGTATTAGTGATATAAATAAAAAGCGTTTTTTAGGTGGAGATAGTAATTCTATTGGTATATATATACCAAATGGAGCGGTTAAATATAGGATAACAATTAGAAATAAAAATTCTTATGTATTTCTTAATGCTCTTTATATGTATTGGAGCAGTAATGGCAATAATACTCAAGTTCATATTTGGAAAAAACGAGATGATGGCGATTGGATACAACATACAAGCTCTAATATTACTATATCAAGTTGGCCAGGACATATGTATTTACCATTTCCAACTATTCCATGGAGTCTAAGTACGACATCTAGTCATTATAATGAAGTTAGAATTGAGTTTATACCGACCTGGAAAAATACTGCAAGAAATATAAATTTGTATAAACTTCAACTTTGGGGCGGATATCCAGCAGGTAAAAGGACTATATATAATGTTGATGAAGATAAAAATGTTGCCTTTCCAGCAGAGATTAAAGCAAGTACTTTTAAAAAATCAAATGGCACAGAAGTAGCTGATAAAACAGATATTCCAACTAAATTATCACAGTTAACCAATGATGAAGGATATTTAAAATCATTACCAAGCCATAATCACACAGCAAACGAAGTAAAGTTTACAGATGGAGAAACATTTCAACAGAAATTAGACTTAGGAAAGTTGACAGGCCCTCAAGGACCCCAAGGCGAACAGGGACCCAAGGGAGAGCAAGGCCTACAAGGTCCAAGAGGATATACTGGTCCTAAAGGTGATAAGGGGGATCGAGGAGAACAAGGACCAGCAGGCCCCAAAGGAGATACAGGGCCACAAGGCATCCAAGGTCCAAAAGGAGATAGAGGCCCACAAGGATTGAAAGGTGATAAGGGTGATAGTGCATATCAAGTATGGCTTAATCAAGGAAATATTGGGACTGTAGATGATTATCTTCTTAGCATTAAAGGTGAGAAAGGGGACAAAGGAGAAAGAGGCCCTCAAGGTTTAAAGGGAGAAAAAGGTGACATTGGTCCTCGAGGACCCCAAGGGCCAAAAGGTGATACTGGGCCACAAGGATTGCCTGGCAAAGACGGAAAAGACGGAACCCAAATAAAAGCAAGCCCTACAGAACCTAATATTAATCCAGGAGACTTTTGGTACAAAATTTTAAATTGAGAGGTGATAAAATGGCAATAAAAGATTTTGAGATGAATATAAAAAATGCAGATGGAAGCTATGATATATTACATCCTGTAACTAAAGTGGATAATGTTTTAGGGTTATATGAAAAGATATTTGTAGAAAGCGGACAAAATGCAAATGGTGATTATTTAAAAATAGGAGATGGAACAATGATATGTAGAAGAACAATAGATAGAGCAACTACAGTACCTCCAAATACAATTAATAGACTGAATTGGGTTTTCCCAGCGGCATTTACAATTATACCAACGGTTCTAGTTACTCCTGTTTTAGATACTACTACTGTTAGAGTAGGTGCATTTCAAGCAACTGGTGACAGTGTTTATCAGTCTCAAGTAGCAGTTTACCACGATTTTAACCAAAGCCTTTTAATAGGATTACGATTATTGGCAATAGGGAGGTGGAAGTAATGAAGATTTTTCTTTCTCCACAAGTATCAGATAGAAAAATTAACTATCAATTTGAAGGAGAAAATATAATAGCAACAATAGACAATATAACTGATACATTTGATTTTTCTACTATGCCAGATGGAATTATGGATGAAGTAGAAACAACATTAGATGTAAATCCTATAGTGTCAGCTAAAAGAGTAGAAGGAGAACTTTATGTAGAATTGCTTAATTTTATTGATGATAATGCAACGGAAGAAGAGAAATTTCCAGAATGGCAGGAGGTGTAGATATGGCAGAAATAATTTGGAAAACTAAAGAGGAAATAGAGCAGGAAAGAGAAGTAGAAATAGCTAATCCTGAACAAGTCATGTCAAAACAAATTGCAGATTTAACTATAGATAATAAAAAGAAAGATATGCTTATACAAAATTTAGCAAAGACAGTTAGTGAATTAAATATAAAAGTATCTCAATTAGAAGGAGGGAATGCTTAATGTTTGATTTTTATAATTTATTTTATGGCATGAATTATCTAAGTAAAGAAGATGTATATGAAGCTGCTAGATGGGGGTGTATAACTAAAGAAGAATATAAGACAATAACAGGAGAAGATTATGTAGAGCCTTAAAAGGCTTATTTTTTATGTAAAAATTTTGGGGGGATTACATGACTGTAAAAGAATTAATTGAAGAACTTAAAAAGTTTCCGGAAGATGCCAAGGTAATACTTGTAAGTAATTTTGGATGGGAAACTAATGCAAGTGAAGCCGAGGAAATTATATTTAAAGATGGCAAAGTGAAACTATATCAGTAGAATTATTAATTAACTTGGAGGTAGAAAATGAATGAAGATTGTAAAGATTGCATTTATATAAAAAATGTAGAAGCAAGATTAACAAAGGTTGAAGGGACAGTAACAGACTTACAAAAAGACGTAACAGAAACAAAATTAGATTTTACAGCAAATAATGAACAAATGAAAAATGTAACCTCTACACTTGAAAAACTAGAAGTAAAAATAGATAGGCTTGATAATAAAATTGATAAATTAGAATCTAAACCAGCTCAAAACTGGGAGAATTTAATAAAGACAATAATTACAGTGATTGCTACAGCGGCAGTCACTTATTTTATTTCTAAATAGAAGGAGGTATTTTATATGAATGATTTTATGACAGCCGAAACTCTTGCAACCTTTGCAGGATTAGTAGCTGCAGTAAGTATAGTAGTCCAATTCACAAAAAGTATTATAAAGAAGAATTTTGGTGATCAAGTAGTAAGAATATATGCTTTCATAATTGCATTAATTCTTACTTTTATTTTTGCTAAAAGTGGACAAGGCATAGAAGGCATAGTTCTAACAATTATAAACGCTATATTAGTGAGTTTAACCTCAATGGGAGCTTATGAGGTTGTAGCGGACCCATATGCAGAAAAAGAAAAATAAAATTAAACAAAGGAGAGGGTTTATAATGGAAATAATAAAAAATCTAGTGCCTGCATCAAAATATAATATAAAATGTCCTTATACTATGAATGCTCAATTTATAGTAGTTCATAATACTGCTAATGATGCAAGTGCTGCAAATGAAATTGCTTATATGATTAGAAATAATAATCAAGTATCTTTTCACTATGCTGTAGATGACGTTGAAGTAGTGCAAGGAATACCAGAAAATAGAAATACTTGGCATGCTGGAGACGGTGGAAATGGACGTGGAAATAGAAATGGTATTGCTGTTGAAATTTGTTATTCAAGATCAGGTGGAGACAGATTTATTAAAGCAGAAAAAAATGCTGCTAAATTTATAGCTTCCAAATTAAAAGAAAAAGGCTGGGGAATAGATAAAGTAAAGAAACATCAAGATTTTGCTAATAAATATTGTCCACATAGAACTTTAGATATGGGGTGGAATAGATTTTTAAATATGATTCAATCTGAACTTAATACATCAAATAGTTCTGGGCAAAATACGTCTACAGTATTAAAAAGAGGTAGCAGAGGTACTCAAGTTAGATATTTACAAATGAATCTTAGCGGTTTAGGATATAAAGGTGTATCTATAGATGGAATATATGGTCCTGGAACTGAAAGTGGTGTAAGAAGATTTCAAAAAGCTGAAGGGCTTAATGTGGATGGAATAGCTGGACCTAATACACTAAATAGGATGGATTCTAATATAAAAGGTATTCAGAACAAATTAAAAAGTAAGGGTTATTATAAAGGATCTATAGATGGTATGTTTGGTCCTGGAACTAAATCGGCAGTAATAACTTTTCAAAAGGCAAATAGATTGGTAGCTGATGGAATACCTGGTAAAAACACAATGGCAAAATTAAATGAAGTTATTAAGCCACAACCAAAACCAGGCAAACTATACAGAGTACAAACTGGTGCTTTTAGCAAAAGGAGTAATGCTGACAATTTAGTTAAAGAGCTCAAAAAGAAAGGCTATGATGCTATAGTTGTAAAGCAAGGTAATTTGTATAAAGTCCAAACTGGAGCATTTAGCAAGAGAGAAAATGCAGACAAGTTAGTTGCACAATTGAAGAAAGATGGATTTGAAGCTTTTGTAATATAAAAAAAGACCTGGTTTAATGCCAGGTCTTTTTTTATTTTAGCTAAACTTGTACAAAACTACCCCTCTATTTCCTTTGTATTCAAGCTATTTTAGTATTATTAATACAATTACATTCTAATAAGGTCAAATCTTAATATAAGCCAAATACAGGCTTATAAAGCTAATTACTTATATTTTTGAATATATTTGCCTTTTTTCTGTATTTACACAGAACACATGTTCTGCTATAATTATGGTGGGAGATGATGTTTATGCTAAAACCACCAATTACAAGATTAGGCGGAAAATCAAGATTAAGAAATGAAATTATAGAAATGATTCCTGAACATACTTGTTATTGTGAATTATTTTTTGGAGCTGGATGGGTCTATTTTGGTAAAGAACCTTCAAAGGTTGAAGTTATAAATGATATTGATAAGGAATTAATAAATCTATTTAGAATGATTAAATATCATGCACCTGAAATTGAAAGAATGTTAGAGTATGAATTTTCAGGGCGTGACATATTTGAAGAATATAAAAATTACACCGTTGAATGTATGACTGAAATTCATAGAGCAGTAAGATTTTTGTATTTAATATCTCAAAGTTTTGCAGGAAAAGGCGGAAATTATGGTTATGGTACTAATACAAGACCATCTCCACATATTTTTTATAAAGGAGTATTAGGGGACATTAAAGAAAGACTTAGAAACACTTATGTAGAAAATTTGAGTTTTGAAAAAATACTAGATAAATATGATAGGGACTATACTTTTTTCTTTTGCGATCCGCCTTATTTTGAAACAGCAGGATATGGCTTTGAATTTGAAGAAAAAGAGCATCTGTTGTTAAGGGATAAGTTAAAAAATATTAAAGGCAAATTTCTTCTGACAATAAATGATCATGAAAAGACTAGGGAATGGTATAAAGAATTTAATTTCAAAAATATTGAAGTTGGATATTCAGTTTCAAACAAAAATAGTGGGAGAAGAAAATATAAAGAATTGATTGTAACGAATTACTGATAACGACATTTGAGTTTTGGCAAGGAATATATGTTTTAATATTATATTAAAGAGGATAAAAAGGGGAGATTTATATGCTAAAAGAAAAAGAATTAAATATTATTGAAAGCAAAATAAAAAATAAAATTCCATTAGATATAGATGAGATATCAGGATATCTTAATATAAAAGAAAAAATAATAAAAAATATATTTGTTATGTATGAAGCATTTGGAAGAAAATCAGTAGAGAGTATTACATTATCTGATGAAGAAATAGATCATATTATTAAGTTAAAATATCCAGATGTTATTGCATATAAGAAGCATTAAAGTGAAGGGTGGCAAAAATGAAAATTGCCACCCTATTGCCACCCATGGATAGGTTACATAAAAATATATTAGAATATATATAAATATAAAGCTGTGTATTTTACAATGTTTATACATATATAAAGATATAAAAAAATTTTATAAAATATATAAAAATATTTACTTTTTCTAAGACAGAACTCGGCTTACAGATCTACTCGTTGAACTTTTTGAAACATCAGTCATTTTGGCTGATGTTTTTTTAGTTGTTATTTTAAATTTTAGCCTATACTTGGGAAGGAATTGAAGCTTGGACTGATTGGTTAAAAATGAAGTATTAAAAGTAAAAGAATAATATATAAATAGCTATCATAGTGTTAAATAAAAGGGGGAAAATGTAATGTCAATGAGGCCAAAAATTATTGAAATGGCACAACACATCAGTGGCTTAAAAATAGACTTTACTGAAAATGATCCACGTTATTATGTATTTGCTAATTTAGTAAATGATGAGCAAGCTGATGTAGTTTTAGCCATGAAAAGAAGAAATCAAGAAGCAGTAGAAGATATTGCGGCAAAGGTAAATAAGAGTTATGCTGAAACTTTTGAAATTTGTATGCAACTTGCTGATATGGGAATTATTGAAATTAAACCACAAGGAGATGGAACAGATAAATTTGAACTTCCAATTTATGTTCCAGGAATCTATGAGTTAATGATGCTTAACAAAGAGCAAATTGAAGTTCACCCTGAAATAGCCAGAGCCTTTGAACAATATACAAGAGAAATTGTTGAACCTGTTGCTAGGATTATGCCAATGGGTAATGGAGCAATGCGTGTTATCCCAGTTGAATCAGCAATCCAAGCTGAAACTAGAAAAGCACCTTATGAAGAACTATCATATTGGTTAACCAAATATCAAAACCATATTGGTATTGCACCATGTCAATGTCGTTTGGTTCGTACTCAAATGGGTGAAGGTACTGGTAGTATAGCAGAAGAACTATGTATTCTCCTTGGAGCTACTGCCGAATCAGCTATTATGACAGGAAAAGCAAGACGGATCACAAAGGAAGAAGCTGAAGAAGTCCTATTACAAGCTGAGAAAAAGGGATATATGCATCAAGTAACCAATATGGATGGTACTAATAAGATTTGGGCTATTTGTAATTGTCAACGCGATGTTTGTCTAGCTTTACGTACTTCTCAATATTTTAACACACCTAATATGTCCCGTTCTAATTATATAGCAGAAGTTGATCCTGAAAAATGTGCAGCCTGTGGACAATGTGTTGAAACCTGTCCTGCTAATGCTGTTAGACTAGGTCAAAATTTGTGTACAAAAGAACCAATTGAATATCCACTAACTCCACTTCCTGATGATCACAATTGGGGTCCGGAACGTTATAATCCAGATTTTAGAGAAAACTTTGAAAATGTTTATGACTGTGGTACTTCACCTTGCAAGACAACTTGTCCAGCCCATATTGCTGTTCAAGCATATATAAAGCTAGCAGCTCAAGGAAAGTACCTTGACGCTTTAGAATTAATTAAAAAAGAAAATCCATTCCCTGCAGTTTGTGGTCGCATTTGTCCACATGATTGTGAAAATGAATGTACTAGATCTGATATTGATGAACCTGTTGCAATTGACGAAATCAAAAAATTTATTGCCGATTTAGAATTAAATCAAGAAACAAGATTTGTACCAGAAAAATTATATGATTTCAGTCATATTAAGATTGCAATAATTGGTTCAGGACCAGCAGGACTTTCTTGTGCATATTATCTGGCTCAAAGAGGTTATACAGTTACAGTATTTGAAAAAGAGCAAAAACTTGGTGGAATGCTAACTTTAGGTATTCCTTCATTTAGACTTGAAAAAGATGTTGTTGAAGCTGAAATTGATGTACTTCATCAATTAGGTGTTGAATTTAAATGTGGTGTTGAAGTAGGAAAAGATGTTACATTAGATGAATTACGTGCTCAAGGATATAAGGGATTCTACATTGCTATTGGTGCCCAGGCAGGTAGAAAACTTAATATTGAAGGAGAAAACCATAAAGATGTTATTAGTGGTATAGATTATTTAAGAGATATTAATCTAGGTAAACATGTTAAAACTAAAGGTAATGTAGTAGTAATCGGAGGCGGTAATGTTGCAATTGATGTTGCAAGAACTGCTCTTAGAACAGGAGCTAAAACTGTAAATATGTTTTGTTTAGAAGGCGAAAATGAAATGCCTGCACAAGATGAAGAAGTTATTGAAGCTAAAGACGAAGGTGTTATTGTAAATAATAGTTGGGGTCCAAAACAGATCATTGTTGAGGATGGCAAGGTTAAAGCTGTTGAGTTTAAACGTTGTGTAAGTGTTTTCGATAAATACGGAAAATTTAACCCAAAATATGATGAAAAAGATATTAAGACTGTGAAAGCTGATAAAGTATTGTTATCAATTGGCCAATCTATCGTTTGGGGTGATATTTTAAAGAACAGCAAAGTAGAATTAAATCCTAATATGACTGTGAAAGCGGATCCATTAACATTTGAAACAGGTGAACCAGATATCTTTGTTGGTGGTGATGTATACACTGGACCAAAATTTGCTATTGATGCTATCGCAACGGGTAAAGAAGGGGCTGAATCACTACATCGATCTGTACACCCTGGTCAAACATTAACATTAGGAAGAAATAGGAGAATATTTGAATCACTTGATAAAGATAATTTAAATCTTGATGGCTATGATAGGGCGAAACGTCAAAGAATTAGTTATGATTCAAATAAGAATAATACTTTTTCAGATCCACGTATTACATTTACTGAAGAACAACTAAAGGCTGAAACTGATCGGTGCTTAAAATGTGGTGTTGCCCATGTTGATGTTAATAGATGTATAGGTTGTGGCGAATGCACAACAAGATGTAAATTTGATGCAATAACACTCCATCGAAAATTTGATGCTTATAGTTATGGCTATGAAAAAGTCAAACCTCATGCAATTAAACGTGCACTCAATATTAAAATTAAAACTGCTTTAAATCCAAATAGAGATAGTATGGATAAGTAGGGAATATTATGCATGAGATAACTATATTAGTGGAATTAATAAAAATGGTTGAAACAGCTGCAATTGAGAACAATATTGCTGAAATAGATACTATTGTTGTGCAAATAGGAGAAATGTCATCAATTATACCTAGATATATGATGGAATATTTTCCAAATACAGCAGAAGGAACACTCTTAGAGAATTCTAAATTAAAAATTGAGATGATTCCGGCAAATGGCTTGTGCCATCATTGCAATAAAGTTTTTAATATTGTAAAAAATAAGGGAAAATGTCCATGCTGCAAGGCTGATGATTGGGAAATACTAAGTGGAATGGAGTTTATCTTAAAAGAAATTGTAATTAGGGAACAAGTTTGATTCTGCTTAAAATAATAAGGACATTTCATTTTAAAGCAGATGAAATGTCCTTATTTCCATACTCTTAACTTTTTAAAATAAAAACCACACCATTTTGTATGGAATTTTTTTATTTTGTAACCTAGCTTAATCTTTATATTTTAAATAAGTAATGAAAGTTGTTATAAAGACCAAGATATTGACAATCCTTTATCAAGGGTATCGATAAGTAGTTATATAAAAAGAAAGTCTAAGATTATAGAGGTTATATGCAGTCAAACATAGAATAGTCAAAATTCAGAATTTATAGAATATTAAATAATGTTTAACAATGTGAAAATAAAATGATACAATTAATTTAAGAACATAGGGAGGTATAGTAATGAAAAATCTATTGAAAGAGGATTTAGCTTCAGATATGGAGAGACTAAGAGAAGATATACTCCATATAGAAAAACATATAGGAGGAAGGGAGACAAAATTAATACTAGATGAAATAAAGGAAGACGTTTTCACTATGGAAAAAAATATGTTTAAATTAAATAAAGCATCAATATATACAGACGGAAGAATATTAGATAATAAAATATGGATAGATCAATATCTAAATTGGATGGATTTGAAATAGTATAATATAAAAAAATAATATATAATTGTCTATATAATATTGTAAAAAGTTAGGAAAGATGATAATATGGGTATAAGTAAGGCAGAGTAAACGATTTGCGTAAAGTGCTAAGGGATGGGACGTTGCCCTTAGACGAAAAGCTTCAATAGTTTGCGATAAATCGTTGCGTTCGCTGTCACATAACAAACGAACCTTTTTTTCGTTTGGTGTGGCAGACTGCACACTAATATAAGCGAAAAGGAGGTCTTTTTTTAATGGATAAAAGAAGATTATCAACAAGGAATATGGTATATTATGCCATTCTAATGGCTTTAAATGTGGTACTAACTAGAGTAGGTAGTATTAGAATTGGCGGTGGAGGAGTAGAATTAGTTAGAATTGGATTTGGAGGATATCCTATAATATTTGCAGGAATAGCATTTGGACCATTAGCAGGAGGAATAGTTGGGACTATAGGAGATATAGTAGGACATTTCATGAGTCCGATGGGGCCTTATATGCCACATTTCACTATGACAGCTGCACTTACTGGGATTATTCCAGGTATTGTAATGATGCTGTTTAAAGAAAACAAAAATTCTTTTTGGAAACTACTAGTAGCTATAGGTATTGGCCAAGTAATAACATCCGTTTTATTAGTTCCATACTTTATGAAAACTCTTTTTAGCGTACCCTTAGTAACTACTATACCTGGAAGAGCAATAAGCCAAGCAGTTCAAATTCCTCTATATGCATTTATCACACAGACAATTCAAAAGAGACTATCTGTAGTATATGCTAACGAATAAATAGAATGAAAAAACATAAAAATAGTTCCTTAAAATTTTAAGGAACTATTTTTTTATTGAATATTTTATTTAAAGTCGAATATTAAATCTACCTATCTAATAACTATAGAGAAAAGGAATTTAAATAAAAGTGGAGGGGAAAATATGGATACTAACATTCTCTATGAGAAAATCTATAATGGACTGTTAAAAATGTCAAAGGAATATTCAGTAGAGAAAGTAGAAGAAATATATATTGTTTTAAATATAGATAAAGATATAGATGAAAAAGATTTAACAAAATACTTAAAATCTAAAAATGCATCCTTATTCCAAGACTTAGAAAAAATAGAGATTACAAAAGAAGAAATTGAAATGATAACTGCAATAATAACGAATATAAAAGGAAGATAACTATAGAAATTGGTACTATTTTTAAATAGTAAAAAAGCACTATTTATCTTTAAAAGGAAGAAATAGTCAAGGTGTTTTTTATCATATATTATCTAAAATTAAAATAATATGAAAAGTATCTAAAAAAATCAGAAAGAATAATCAGAATATAGAGAAAAATAGGTTTGACAAATATTAAATAAAAAAGGAAAATAAATAATAAGGATTGTGAATTATGTTATTTTGAACAATCATTGGAAGGAGGAGATATTAAAATATATTGGTTTAAACAATTAAAAAAGGAGAGGTGACGGGTAATGGCTAAAAAGAGAATCTTTAGTTTTGTATTAGTGCTATCAATAATCTTAAGTAGTATAGGAATAATATCAGATAGTGTAGAAGCAGTTGAAGCCTCACAATATAAAAGATTTCATTCCATTGATAGAGGGAACATAAAGGCACAAGGTGAAGGTTACCTCCTAGGTTACATAGATAGAAAAGTTTCTGAAAAAAACCGTATGATAACTACAAGGATTAAACAGGATGAAAACAACAAACCTGCCTATTGTCTCAACTATAGTTTGGACAGCCCTAAATTTAATGGAAATGAGTTTAAGAGGACTAATGAAAAATTAAATGCTAAAGAATATACAGCACTAATGTATGGCTATGGTGGGCCCCATGATAAAACTGATAAATCTTTAACCTTGGACGAAAGATATTATATATCACAGGTAGCCATGTATGCAATTACCAATGAAACTCCAGAGATAACTAAAGACAATCTATCTAAACATATAGGAAATCTTGTTGATAGTAATAAGAGCCAACTTATATTAAATAATATAAATAAACTTATAAAAGAAATAAATGAGAATACATTAACCCTACCTGAAGAAGGGATAATGCCAGTAGAAATTAAAGGCCAAGTCTCTCCAATGAAAGTAAAAGGACATTATTTAGAATCAGAAAAAATACAAATAATCAATTCAAATCCAGAGATTTTATTAACTATAGATAAAAAAGACTTGGGAAGTGCATATTTTGTAGATATAAGCGGTAATAAAGTAGATGATCATTATGTTTTAGCTGGAAATGAATTTAAACTAAGAATTGATATAGAAGACATAGCTAAAAGTGGTAGAGTAGGTTTTACAGTTAGTGGACGAGCAGTTTCTTTAAATCCTTATAAATATATTCAAAGATATGTAAATGATTCAGGGGTAAATGGGAAAAAAATTCAAAAGATTGCTTGGCTAGGAGAAACTAACAACACTTTTTCAGATTCAATTTTTATAGAATATAACGGAATAAAACGTGATATTGAACTTACTAAGACAGACCATAATGGAAAACTTTTAGATGGAGCAGAATTTGAACTATTAGATGAAGGAGGTAACAAAATTCAAGGACCAATAGAAACAAATAATGGTAAGCTTGTATTTAAAGATATTCCATTGGGCAAATACAATATAGTTGAGACCAAAGCTCCAGAAGGATATGTATCGAGTAATGAGAAAACATTAGTAGAAGTTAATGAAGCTTCAAAAGAGCCAATAAAAATCAATATTAAAAATAGACCTATTATAGGAGGCATAGAAATTACTAAATTAGATACTATATCTGGAGAAAAACTATCCAATGCTAAATTTCAAATTAAAAATGAAAATAATGAAGTAATAGGTGAAGGAGTTACAGATGAGAATGGCATAGTTAGATTTGATGAACTACCTTATGGAAAATATACTTATAGGGAAATTGAAGCTCCAAAAGGCTATATTATAGATAGAGAAGAACATCATTTTGAAATAAAAGAAGACGGAAAAATTTTAAAAGCGGAAGTAAAAAATAAAAGGGCTGAAAAAACCATAGATCTTCATAGAAATACTAATAAATCAACTAAAGAAACAGTACCTGTTTCATCCAATCTAGAAAAAAACACTGCAAAAGAAATGGAAAGAGGATATCTTCCAAAAACAGGTACTTTAGATAATAGTATATTTTATCTATTAGGATTAATATTTATAGGAGTAGGAGTATATTTTAGGAAGAAGCGTATATAAGATGAATAATAGGATATAAAAATTATGATGGATTGTCAGTTTTTAAACATTGGCAATCCATCATAATTTAATATTTTTAATAAACTTTTCTATATCCAGGATAGATTTTTCATGCTTATATCTAGTGAATGGATGCTATGGGTAAGCATACCTAAAGATATAAAATCAACTCCAGTATTTGCAACTGTTCTTATATTGTCTAAGCTTATATTACCTGAAGCTTCTGTGGCACATTTGTTACTTATTATATCAACTGCTTTTTTCATTGTATCAATACTCATATTATCTAACATTATAATATCAGCATTAGCAGCTAATGCCTCTTTTACCTGTTCTAAGTTTTCAGTTTCTACTTCGATTTTTCTACCAAAGGGAATATTATTTTTTACTTTCATTATAGCTTCTGTTATGCTGCCAGCAGCGTTTATATGATTATCTTTTATTAAAATCCCATCAGATAAATTAAATCTATGATTATATCCACCACCAACAGTAACTGCATATTTTTCAAGTATTCTTAAATTAGGGGTAGTTTTTCTAGTGTCCAATATTTTAGCTTTGGTTCCATGTACTAGATTTACAGCCTTATTTGTAACTGTTGCAATGCCGCTCATTCTCTGCAGAAAATTAAGAGCAATCCTTTCTCCAACTAAAATATTATGTGTATTTCCATAGATACAGCCAATAGATTGTCCAGTTTCAACATAGTCTCCATCATTTAAATACAATTCAATATTAACTTCTCCCAATATGTAAAAAACTCTTTTAAAAATTGGTAAACCTGCTATTATGCCATTTTCTTTTGCTATTAAATCAATTTTACATTTACTACTAGGGTCTATAATTGAAGAAGTAGTAATATCCCTAAAAGAAGAATCTTCTTTCAGTGCACTTTCTATGATACTATCTATAATTAACCAATTCATATTTTATCCCTTTCTTAATGATTTTATTTTACTGCTAATTCGAGCATCTTTAGAAGAGATTTACTTGCAGATTCCCTCAAAGACTCTTCAAGTGTTATTTCATTTTTTTCTAACAACAGACTATTATGAAGATCTTCTAAAGTTATGGATTTCATTGGATCACATATAGTATTTAAACTATGAAATATTTTGTCTGGATACCTATTTTTAAGTTCATATAAAATTCCATCTTCAGTTACTACTAAAAATTCCTTAGAATAACATTTGCCAACATAATCAATTATTTGACCTGTACTTCCAACGAAATCAGCTAAGTTTCTAACTTCTTTCTTGCATTCAGGATGGACCAATACAATTATTTTAGAATCAAATTTTTCTTTATAATTCAAAATATCTTCAGCTTCTATATTGTTATGGACAGAACAAAAACCATCCCAAAGGATTAAATTTTTATCGGGGAATTTTTCTTGAATATGGCTTCCTAAATGTTTGTCTGGAACAAATATTATTTCATCTCCATCAATATTTTTAACCACATTATATGCATTGGAAGAAGTACAACATGCATCAGAAAGAGCTTTTACTTCTGTAGATGAATTTACATAGCTAACTATTTTAGCATTTTTGTACTTTTTTTTCATTTTCAACAAATCTTCTTTAGAAGCCATTTCTACCATGAAACATTTGGCATTAGTATTAGGTAGTAAAATTTTCTTATGCGGAGAAAGAATTTTAGCACATTCAGCCATAAAGCTTACACCACAAAAGACGATTATTTTGGCATCAAGTTTAAGCCCTATTTTACTTAAATAATAGGAATCACCTACATAATCAGCTAATTCTTGGATTTCATCCCTTACATAATAATGTGCAAGTATAGCAGCATTTTTTTCTTTTTTTAATCTAAGTATTTCTTCCTTATAATTTTTCATAATCAACCCTTCCTAAAAATCAAATATTATTTTTTAGTGCAATTGCATCGATTTCAATGTCAATACCTCTTAATTGAACGCCTATAGTAGTCCTAGTTGGAAATGGTTTACTAAATATTTCCTTATAAACTGAGTTCATTTCATCAAAATACTTAATATCAGATAGATATACAGTAGTTCGAACAACATCTTTTAGTGAACAATCTGCTTCTTTTAAGATTGATTCAATATTTTTAATAACTTGATATGTCTGATCCTTTATATCTTTTTTTATTTCGCCAGTAATAGGATCTTGTGGACGTTGTCCAGCAGTAAAGACATAATTATCAGTTATAATACCTTGAGAATAAGGCCCAGCAGGGGATGGTGCATTTTTTGTAGAGATACTTTTAAAATTGTTAGACATTTATCATTTCTCCTTTTATAGTTTTATATTTTATAATTAGTATAACAGGTGTATATACACCTGTCAATACATCATGCAAAGTAATGAAATATGATTAGTTTATATATTATTAATAAGATTTTGGTATATTTCATAGAATTAAAATTCCCAACTGGTTTTAATTCAAAAACTCAACTTAAGTCTTGAAATATAAGGTTTAAGTTGGGTTTTATTTTAGCTTTTATAAATTCTAATAATCGATTGGGAAAAATCTAAGGAAACCTTGAAAAATCAATGCTTTTATGATAATATTGGAAACAAGAAGTGGCTATTTTACTATAGTGCTGAACCTCAACATAGGATGTATTAGAATAATTTTATATTAAATAATTTCAATAATAAACAAAAGATCTACAAAAAACCATATAAAAATTTTGCCCTAAAATCGTCAATACCTATAGTGTTGACGATTTTTTATTTTCCTATTGAAAAACTTTTCTATCTGTTATATAATATATGTAACAGATAGAAAGGAAGAGACATATGATTATAAAAATAGATTTTGAATCGGAAATACCTATATATGAACAGTTAAAAAGGCAAATAATTCAAGGCATAGCAAAAGGGGATTTATCTAAAGGTGAAGAGTTGCCATCTGTTAGACAATTGGCAGAAGATATAGGAATAAATCTTCACACTGTAAATAAATCCTACAATCTCTTAAAAGATGAAGGCTATCTAGTTGTGGATAGAAGAAAAGGAACTAGGGTTAGTGACACTATGCCGGAGCCTAATGAAAAGTATATTGATAATTTAAAAGAAGAAATAGGATATATTTCAGCAGATGCTTATTGTAAAGGTATCAGAAAAGAAGAGTTTTTAAGTATTTGTGAAAAATATTTTGATAATTTCATTGCCAATGGAGAGGATGAATCTAATGGAAGATAAGATCTATATTATTATTATGAACTTATTTATCTATGTAGTTTTATTAATTATGCAAATTTTAACTCCTAAAATGACTAGAAAAAATATATATTTTGGAATTAGAATACCAGAAGAAGAGCTAAATAATGAAGAACTTAAAAAGATATATATAATTTATGTAATAGAAAATATTCTTATAAGTATTCCATCTATAGCCTTACTTTCTTATTGGACTTATAATTCTAACAGTCCAATAGTTGTTACTTTAACAATCTTTATTTATATAGGTATATTGTTTTTGGTATATTTACATGGAAATAATAAAATAAAGAAATTAAAAGAAGAAAAAGAATGGAAAGGATTTAAAGATGAGGTTGTGGTAGATTTAAAATTTAGTAAAAATAGAGCTAGTGCAGCAAGTATATCATTTTGGTGGTTTTTAATTCCAGTAGGTATAGCTTTAATCAATCTAATAGTAGGATTAAATATATCTTCAAAATTACCTAAAAGAATCCCAACAAATTGGGATTTTCAAGGAAATATAACTGGATATATGGATAAAAATTTCTTCATATGGTTTATGCCTTTAGTTCAACTAGGAATGACAGGAACAATGTTTTTTGTTTGTAAAATTATAGGATGGTCAAAACAAGAGATAAGTGCTAAAAACCCTGAGGAATCAGTAAAGAGAAATATTATATTCAGAAGAATTTGGTCTGTATATATTTTAGTTACAAATATAGTCTTAAATATCCTGTTTACTTTAGCTAGTTTTTACTCTTTTGGAATATTAGGAGGAAGTGTAAACACTATTATAATCCTATTTTTCATATTTACAAGTCTTATTATATTATCAAGTATTATTATTTCCATAAAGGTAGGTCAAGGAGGTAGTAGACTAAAATTTGATGGACATTATGAAGAGCGAAATAGGGATGATGATAGGTTTTGGAAGTTGGGTAGCACCATATACTACAACCCAGAGGATCCAGCATTATTCATTGAAAAAAGATTTGGAGTAGGTTGGACTGTCAATGCAGGTAGACCTTTAGGCATGTTTCTCATGATCATTCCTTTTATAATTATTGTATTTACATTATTATTAGTTTCATAGTGAAATCGAAATTACGAAATTAGAATTAAATATAATTTACTTTATAATAACTACCATATTTACTTTGTCCTCATTTCTTCTATTTGTTTGGCTTAAAAAACTTTGTATAAGTCAATTTTCAAATATAGAATAGTATAATAAAATGTCTACTAAATTTAGTAGATGTTTTATTGTATAAAAAGTTACTATATTTCATATAAGAAGATTTTGAAGTTCATACAATATTCACTGATGCTTTTTTCATAAAATGAAAAAAGTCATAAATAAAAAACTAAAGAATATACTTAATATATACAAAACTATCCATATCTATAAATATAGTTATGCAGTATTATTTCCATGAATTACTTTACAAAATAAAACATTGTTGGTATAATGAAAATAAGTAAATATTGTTGGAGACTATGAGAGAGAACATCAAAAAACCTATTAATAGTAGGTCTAGTTGATGTTTTTTTGTTTTATGATTTAAAGATTAAGAAAATTTTTAAAAATGAAATAAATCTCGTTATTATTTCATATATTTCATATTGGGGGCCTTAATATGAGAAAAGATTTTTTTGATAGGATAGCCATCAATCCTATAATAGCAGCAGTGAATCACTCTGATAAATTAGATAAGGCACTTCATTCACCATGTGAAAACATTTTCCTATTAACTGGAAACATTGTAACTATAGAGGAGGTTGTAAAAAAAATTAAACTCAAGGATAAAGGTATATATGTCCATGTAGATTTAATTGAAGGTATTTCAAAAGATATCTGGGGACTTAAGTATCTAGTTAATAAAATAAAACCAGATGGAATTATTACAACTAAAAATAATTTAGTTAAATTTTCTAGGGAATTAAATATTTTTACTATTCAAAGACTTTTTATGTTAGATTCTTTGTCACTAGATTCAGGTATTAGGTCCATAAGAGAGAGTAAGCCTAATGCAGTAGAAATACTTCCTGGAATAATGCCAAAGGTAGTAAGGGAAATATCAAGACGGAGCAATATACCTATTATAACTGGGGGGTTGATAAGAGAGAAAGAGGATGTTATAAATAGTATTGGCTCAGGTGCAGTTGCAGTATCTACTAGTAATGAAGAAGTCTGGTATATGTAAATTTTAAGGGGGTGATTTTGAAAGGTATTAGGGTTATGAAATTATTTACAAAAGGTTATTAACTACGAATTTTAAAGGAGGGATAGGCCATGACAAACATGGCTATGTATTCAGCGGAATTTTTCGGAACATTAATTTTAATTTTATTAGGAGATGGCGTAGTTGCTAACGTTTCATTGAACAAATCTAAAGGAGAAGGTGGCGGATGGATAGTTGTAACAGCTGCCTGGGGACTTGCAGTAGCAATAGCAGCCTATACTACAGGATGGGTAAGTGGAGCACATTTAAATCCAGCAGTGACAGTTGGTATGGCAGTTGCAGGAAGTATTTCTTGGTCACTAGTTCCAGGATATATAATTTCTCAAATATTAGGGGCTATAGTAGGAGCATTCCTTGTTTATTCAACATTTAAAGATCATTTTGCAGCTACAGACGATCCAGATGTTAAACTTGGAGTATTCTGTACAGCACCAGCTATTAGAAATCATGGAAGAAACTTTATAACAGAAGTTATAGGTACAGCAGTACTTGTAGGTGGAATAATGGGAATTAACAATGCAAATAATGAAGTTGGAGCATTAAGTGCTTTATTAGCAGGATTTTTAGTTTGGGTTATAGGTTTAAGTTTAGGTGGACCAACAGGATATGCAATCAACCCAGCTAGAGATTTAGGCCCAAGAATAGCTCATGCTATTTTACCAATACCAGGAAAAAGGGATTCTGATTGGTCTTATGCACATATACCTGTTATTGGACCTATTGTAGGTGGAATACTTGGAGCATTAATCTACATGTTCTTCTCAAATATGTGGGTATAAGCTATATTTTATATTATAATGTTAGGTAAGATTATTATATAAGGGGGAAAAAACAGTGGATAAAAAATATATAATGGCCTTAGATCAAGGAACAACAAGTTCAAGGGCTATTCTATTTAACCATGCAGGAGAAATAGTTAAAGTAGCTCAACAAGAATTTGATCAAATCTATCCCAAAGCTGGATGGGTAGAACATGACCCAATGCAGATATGGGGTACTCAAATGGGAGTTGCAAGACAAGTACTAGAAAGTGCTGGAGTTAGACCTCAAGAAGTAGCTGCCATGGGAATTACAAACCAAAGGGAAACAACAGTAGTTTGGGACAAAAACACTGGTAAACCAGTATATAATGCTATCGTATGGCAATGTAGAAGAACTGCTCCTATAACTGATGATTTAAAGAGAAGAGGCCTTGAAGATTATATAAAACAAACTACAGGCCTTGTAGTAGACGCATATTTTTCAGGAACAAAGATAAAATGGATATTAGACAATGTAGAAGGTGCAAGGGAAAAAGCAGAAAACGGAGACCTTCTATTTGGAACTATTGATACTTGGGTACTTTGGAATTTAACAAGAGGAAAAGTTCATGTAACTGACTATTCAAATGCATCAAGAACTATGATATTTAATATTCATGAACTAGACTGGGACGATAGAATGTTAGAAGAATTAGATATTCCAAGATCTATGCTACCAGAACCAAGACCTTCTAGTGAAATATATGGAGTTACAGATCCAAATACATTTGGTGGAGCTGAAATACCAATAGCAGGAATTGCAGGAGACCAACAAGCAGCCCTATTCGGTCAGGCTTGCTATGGTGAAGGAATGGCAAAGAACACATATGGAACTGGTTGTTTCATGCTTATGAATACTGGGGAAAAAGCAGTGGCATCTGAAAACGGACTTCTTACAACTATTGCCTGGGGAATAGACGGAAAAGTAAACTATGCCCTTGAAGGAAGTATATTTATAGGTGGAGCTATTATCCAATGGTTAAGAGATGAATTAAGACTTATAGCAGATGCAGCAGATAGTGAATATTTTGCTTCAAAAGTAGATGATACAAATGGAGTATATATAGTACCAGCATTTGTAGGATTGGGAGCACCTCATTGGGATATGTATGCAAGAGGTACTATTGTAGGACTTACAAGAGGAGCAAATAGGGATCACCTTACAAGAGCAGCTCTTGAATCTATTGCATATCAAACTAGGGACGTATTGGAAGCAATGCAAGAAGATTCAGGAATAGATCTAAAAGAATTAAAAGTAGATGGAGGAGCAGTAGCTAATAACTTCCTAATGCAATTCCAATCTGATTTATTAGGAGTACCAGTTCATAGACCAGAAGTTATAGAAACAACAGCACTAGGTGCAGCATATTTAGCAGGATTAGCTGTTGGATTCTGGAAAGACATGGATGAAATATCTGAAAAATGGAATGTAGATAGAGTATTTAATCCTGAAATGGATGAAGATCATAGAGAAAAAATATACAAAGGTTGGAAAAAAGCTGTTGGCAGATCTTTAAAATGGGAAGATGAAGAATAATATATGAATAAAAAAACCTGTTGGTCAAATAAAATGACCAACAGGTTTTTTGTTTCTATACCAAAAATGGTATACGTATTTTGCTATAATTATAGATAGATAAAAATAATAAATCATTGTAATATGAGGAGGGGTTTTTGTGAAAAAGCTTTTATTGATATTATTATCAATTACTCTAGTATTTTCATTAGTAGGTTGTGGATCTAATGAAGCTCAAGAAGCAGATTCTAGCAAAGATAGTAATGAAAAAGTAGAAAAGATTTCAAAAGAAGACCTTGAGCAACTATATGCTGATCCAGATAA
Source organism: Anaerosalibacter bizertensis (assembly GCF_009696605.1). GTDB lineage: Bacteria > Bacillota > Clostridia > Tissierellales > Sporanaerobacteraceae > Anaerosalibacter > Anaerosalibacter bizertensis. The sequence goes on from NZ_VULR01000006.1 coordinate 44,134, forward strand.
ATTCAAAGGAAAAGAAGTGGAATTGTATGCTAAAATATTTGTACCAGTAGAAAGGGATGGAGATGCTACATATATTCAAGCTTTTGGTGATCCAGTAAATTCTGATAAAAATACTATAATTGCCATAAAAGATTCTAAAATTGATTTAAAAGAAGGGGATATAATTCATGTAATAGGAAAAGTGAAAGGAAGTTTTGATGGAGAAAATGCTTTTGGAGGTTCAATAACTGCACCAACAATAATTGCAGATTCTATAGAAAAAACAGATTATGCTACAGCATTTGCTCCAGCAATCAAGACTGTAGAAGTAAATGAAGAAAAAGATCAACATGGTTGTAAATTGAAAATAGATAAAGTAGAAATTGCAGAAGATGAAACAAGGGTATATGTCAAATTAAATAATGGAACAGATAATAAAATTGATTTTTATAGCTTCAATACTCTTATAATACAAGGTGATAAACAATATGAAGCAGAGGAAAACTATGAGACAGGTTATCCTGAACCTCAAAGTGAAATATCGCCTGGAGTATCTACTGAAGGCATAATTAGATTTCCAAAAATAGATTTAGAAGGAAAACAAGCAAAAATTGTATCAGAGGTATACTCTGATAATTATAATATAAATATGGAGCCATTTACTTTTGAAATTACATGGGATTAAAATACAAGATTAATATCTATAATAAATAAAAAGCTCTAAACTTTCACCAGTGAAAGCTTAGAGCTTTTTTATGAAGCATATATAAATTTTAAAATTCTCCCAAATGCAAGTTTTTATATAAAACTTGCATTTTTTACTTGTAAAATATAATAGCGTATGTTACAATAACTTAAAATGTTGTAAAAGATAAAAACAAAAAAACATAGATATAACAAGTCATACCCTTGTATATATACAAATAAAACTTCGAAAAACTTAATTTTAAGTATAAATGAAAAAGAAATGAAATCCTGCAAAAACAAACAAATATGATTTTTAAATTGCAAGAATACATAACAATACTTGCAATATGGTAATTATAAAGGAGGAAAAGTTATGAATTATACTGGAGTAGATACTTTAAGGCCAAATCTTTTTAAGGAAATGTTTCCTTATTCAGAGATACCAAAGGTTGTTTTTAACAATATTCAATTGCCTATGGAAATTCCAGAAGATATATGGATTACAGATACTACATTTAGGGACGGACAACAATCCATATCTTCTATGACAGTAGAGCAAATGGTCAAAATATATGACTATTTACATAACCTTGACAATGGTTCAGGGATTATAAGGCAAACAGAGTTTTTCCTTTATTCTGATAAGGATAGAAAAGCAGTGGAGAAATGTATTGAAAGAGGATATGAATTTCCAGAGATAACGTCATGGATTAGGGCTAATGAAGAAGATTTTAAACTAGTTAAAGAAATGGGGATAAAGGAAACAGGGATACTTATGTCTTGTTCTGATTATCATATATTCCACAAATTAAATAAGAATAGGAAGGAAGCTATGAAAAACTACCTTTCCATAGCAGAATCTGCATTAGAAAATGGTATAATTCCTAGATGCCATTTTGAAGATATAACAAGAGCAGACTTTTTTGGATTCGTTGTACCACTGGCTACAAATCTTATGAAACTTTCAAAAGAATCTGGTATTCCAGTGAAGATAAGGGCTTGTGATACTTTAGGAGTAGGAGTACCTCATGCTGGGGTAGAGCTTCCTAGAAGTGTACCAGCCATTATCCATGGATTAAGATATTATTCTAATGTACCATCGGAATCTATTGAATGGCATGGACACAACGACTATCATTCAGTAGTTACAAACTCAACTGCAACTTGGCTCTATGGCGGTTCTTCTGTAAATACTACTTTATTTGGAATTGGAGAAAGGGTAGGAAACTGTCCATTAGAAGCTATGGTAGTTGAATACGGACAGATAAAGGGAAATACTAAAAATATGGATCTTAAAATAATATCCGAAATAGCAGATTACTTTGAAAGGGAACTAAAATATGAAGTACCACCTCGTACACCTTTCGTTGGTAGTGAATTCAATGTTACTAGAGCAGGTATTCATGCAGATGGACTTTTGAAAAATGAAGAGATATACAATAGTTTTGATACAAGGAAAATACTAGGAAGACCTGCAGTAGTAGCAGTAAATTCCTATTCTGGAATGGCTGGTATAGCAGCTTGGATAAATGGATATTTTGATTTAGATGATAGTCAAAAGATAGATAAAAAGGATAGAAGACTACTTCCAATTAAAAAATGGATAGACAATGAATATGAAAATGGAAGAACTTCAAATATTAGAAATGATGAACTTAAAGAACTAACACTTAAATATGTTCCAAATATATTAGGAAATGAAGATACAAAAGCAATATAAGTAGAAGAATTGGAGGAGAAAAAATGAATCTTACAGTAGCGGAAAAGATAATAAAAGACCATTTAAAAATTGGAGAATTGAAAACTGGAAAAGAAATAGGTTTAAAAATAGATCAAACCCTAACCCAAGATTCTACTGGCACCATGGCTTATTTACAATTTGAAGCCATGGGAGTAGATAGGGTGAAGACTAAAAAATCTGTGGCCTATATTGATCACAATATGTTGCAAGCAGGTCCAGAAAATGCAGATGACCACCTATATATACAGACAGTAGCTAAAAAACATGGCATATATTTTTCAAAGCCAGGCAATGGAATATGTCATCAAGTCCATTTAGAAAGGTTTGGAGTACCTGGTCAGACCCTTCTAGGCTCAGATAGCCATACTCCAACTGGTGGAGGCATAGGAATGTTGGCTATAGGAGCAGGGGGACTAGATGTAGCAGTAGCTATGGCTGGAGGAGAATATTTCATAACTATGCCTGAGATAGTGAAAGTAGAGCTAAGGGGAAAATTGAAGGCTGGTGTATCAGCTAAAGATATAATATTGGAGGTTTTGAGAAGGTATAAAGTTAAAGGTGGTATAAATAAGATATTTGAATACTGTGGAGAAGGAATCAAATATTTAACAGTGCCAGAAAGAGCAACTATAACCAATATGGGAGCAGAGCTTGGGGCTACTACATCTATATTCCCTTCTGATGAAAACACCTATGAATTTTTAAAGGCTCAAGGGAGAGAAGAAGATTTTAGAGAAATAGTTGCAGATAAAGGTGCATATTATAATGAAGAAATAATTATAGATCTTGATAAGTTGGAACCATTGATAGCTTGTCCCCATAGTCCAGACAATGTAGTACCTCTATCTAGTATGGAGAATATAAAGGTAAATCAAGTAGCCATAGGAAGTTGTACAAACTCTTCCTATATGGATTTAATGAAGGTAGCAGAAATATTGGATGGAAAAACTATAGCAGAAAATGTATCATTAGTTATTTCCCCAGGTTCAAAACAAGTACTGAATATGCTTGCAAACAACGGAGCCTTAGGAAAACTTATAGCGGCAGGAGCTAGAATACTAGAATGTGGATGTGGTCCTTGTATAGGCATGGGGCAAGCACCAAATACTGATGGTATTTCACTGAGGACTTTCAATAGGAACTTTAAAGGTAGATCTGGAACTGTTTCAGCCAATGTATATCTAGTAAGTCCTGAAGTAGCAGCAGTTTCAGCATTAACAGGATATATTACAAATCCAGAAGGCTATATAGATGATTTGAATATAGATATGCCAGAAAAGTTCAATATAAATGATAATTTAATATTAGAACCAGCAGAAGTGGATAATGATATTGAAATATTAAGAGGACCAAATATTAAACCCTTTCCTAAAAACAATCCATTAGGAAAAGAAATAGTAGGTAAAGTACTTATAAAGGTTGAAGACAATATAACAACAGATCATATAATGCCTTCAAATGCAAAGCTATTGCCTTATAGATCCAATATTCCATATCTAGCAGACCATTGTTTAACCCCTTGTGATCCAGAGTTCCCAAAAAGAGCCAAAGAATATGGTGGAGGAATCATATTAGGAGGGCATAATTATGGTCAGGGTTCAAGTCGTGAACATGCAGCATTGGCACCATTGTATCTAGGCATCAAAGCTGTTATAGCAAAATCTTTTGCAAGAATACACAAACAAAATTTAATTAACAATGGAATACTTCCACTAGTTTTCCAAAATGAAAAGGACTATGAAGACATAGATGTACTAGATGAGTTGATTATAGAAAATATTTTAGAACAAATAAATGGGGATACAATAACCATAAAGAACAAGACTAAAGGTAAAGAATACAAGCTTCTACTAGAAGTAGAAGAAAGACAAAGGGAAATGTTAGAGGCAGGAGGATTGTTGAATCTAATAAAAGCTAAAAATAGATAAAATAATACTAATTTTACTTGAAAGGAGAATTCAAATGGCGTATAATATAACATTAATTCCAGGAGACGGTATAGGGCCAGAAGTAATAGGAGCAGCAAGAAAGGTAATAGATGCATCAGGAGTAGATATTAGTTGGGAAATAGTAGAAGCTGGTGCTATTTCCAATAAAAATCTTGGAACTCCCCTGCCTAATTATGTTATAAATAGTATAAAGAAAAATAAAATAGCACTAAAAGGTCCAGTAACAACCCCTATTGGAGAAGGATTTAAAAGTGTCAATGTAACTTTAAGACAAAATCTAAATCTATTTGCCAATATAAGGCCTATAAAGTCCTATGAAGGTATAGAAAGTATCCATAAAAATGTTGACTTTGTAGTTGTAAGGGAAAATACTGAAGATTTATATACAGGTATAGAGCATATGGTAGGGGAAGATGCTGCAGAAAGTATCAAGATTATAACTAAAGATGCAAGTGAAAGAATATGTAGATTTGCCTTTGAATTGGCAAGAAGAGAAGGAAGGAAAAAAGTAACTTTAGTACACAAGGCAAATATTATGAAGCTTTCTGATGGGCTTTTTTTAAGATGTGGAAAAGAAATTGCAAAGGAATATACAGATATAGAATTTGAAGATATAATAGTAGATGCAATGAGTATGAAATTAGTCCAAAATCCTCAAAACTATGATGTCATTGTAGCTCCAAATTTATATGGAGATATATTATCAGATCTATCAGCAGGATTGGTAGGGGGACTAGGTTTAGCACCAGGGGCCAATATAGGAGAAGATATAGCTGTATTTGAATCGGTCCATGGTTCAGCTCCAGATATAGCTGGAAAAAATATTGCAAATCCTACTTCAGCCATACTTTCGGGAGTAATGATGCTGAAATATATAGGAGAAGAAAGGGTAGCCAAGAAAATAGAAAATGCATTGGCTGAAACTCTTAAAGACAAGGGAACAATTGATTTAGGAGGAAATCTTGGAACTGAAGAATTTGCACAAGAAGTCATTAAAAATCTAAAATGATACTAATATTTAGTCCTTTTAAATGGAGGTATATGTATGAAAAGAAAATTTAAAAAAGTCTTAGTTGCCAATAGAGGAGAAATTGCTATAAGAATATTTAGGGCTTGTAGTGAGCTAGGAATAAGAACTGTAGCCATATATTCTAATGAAGACAAAAACTCCCTATTTAGAACAAAAGCTGATGAATCCTATTTAATAGGAAAAAACAAAAGCCCTATAGATGCCTATTTAAATATTGATGAAATAATCAAACTTGCATTGAATAAAGGGGTAGATGCAATACACCCAGGTTATGGATTCTTATCTGAAAACCCAGAGTTTTCAAGGAAATGTGAAGAAGTAGGCATTGAATTTATAGGTCCTAGACATAAAACTATGGAAAAATTAGGAGATAAAATTCAATCTAAACTAGTAGCAAATAGTGTTGGAGTACCTACTATTCCAGGAGTAGAAAGAGCAGTAACTTCTGAAGAAGAAGCTATTGAATTTGCAAACTATTGTGGCTACCCTGTTATTTTAAAGGCTTCTGCTGGCGGCGGTGGAAGAGGTATGAGGGTTGTAGAAAATGAAAGTGATTTATTAAAAGAATATTATAGTGCCAAAAATGAAGCTAAAAAAGCTTTTGGTATAGATGATATTTTTATAGAAAAATATTTAGAAAAACCAAAACATATAGAAGTTCAAATACTAGGGGATAAATATGGAAATATTGTCCATCTCCATGAAAGAGATTGTTCAATTCAAAGAAGGCATCAAAAGGTAATCGAATATACTCCAGCCTTTTCTGTTAAAGAAGAAATAAGAGGAAGAATATGTGCTGACGCAATAAAAATAGCTAAGTCTGTTGATTATAGGGGAGTAGGAACTGTTGAGTTCTTGCTAGACAAATATGGAAACCACTATTTCATTGAAGTGAATCCAAGGCTCCAAGTTGAACATACCGTTACTGAAATGGTAACAGGAATAGATATAGTACAAAGCCAAATATTAGTAGCAGAAGGCTATAGTCTTGATTCTGAAGAAATAGGTATCAAAAGCCAAGATGATATAGAAGTAAGAGGTTATGCTATCCAATGTAGGGTAACTACAGAAGACCCACTAAATAATTTTGCACCAGATACAGGAACTATAGATATATATAGAACAGGCTCTGGATTTGGCATAAGGTTGGATGGAGGCAATGGATTTACAGGAGCTACTATAAGTCCATATTATGACAGCCTTTTAGTTAAAATAACAGCTTGGTCTAGAACCTTTGAAGATGCTACGAGAAAGGTAAGTAGGGCTCTAAGAGAACAAAAGATAAGAGGAGTAAAGACAAATATACCATTTTTAATAAATGTATTGAACCATGAAGACTTTATAAATGGTAAATGTGATACTGGATTTATTTCAGACAATCCAGAACTATTCGATATAAGGACAAAGAAAGATAAAGAACTTAAAGTACTCACATATTTAGGGGAAAAAGTTGTAAATGAAACCAAAGGTCAAAAACCAGATTTAGATATTCCTAAAGTTCCCCATGTAAATAGACCGGAAAAACTATATGGAACTAAACAAATATTAGATGAAAAGGGTCCAGAAGGCCTTGTAGATTGGATAAAAGGAAGGAATAATTTACTCCTTACAGATACAACTATGAGGGATGCCCATCAATCCCTAATGGCTACTAGAATGAGAACTATCGATATGATGAGAATAGCAGAGGCTACATCTGTATTAGGAAAAGATCTATTTTCATTGGAAATGTGGGGAGGAGCTACTTTTGATGTATCCTATAGATTCTTAAAAGAATCTCCATGGGAAAGATTAGAATTATTGAGAAAAGAAATACCGAATATACTGTTCCAAATGTTAATTAGAGGGGCTAATGGTGTTGGTTACAAAAACTATCCAGACAATGTTATTAGAAAATTTGTAAAAGAATCTGCTGAAAGTGGAATAGATGTTTTCAGAGTATTCGATTCACTAAACTGGATAAAAGGAATGGAAGTAGCTATAGATGAAGTATTGAAAGCTGGAAAAGTAGCAGAGGCTTGTATCTGTTATACAGGGGATATATTAGATGAAACTAGGGACAAATATACTTTAGACTACTATGTAAAGACTGCTAAGGAAATCGAAAAAACAGGTGCCCATATATTAGGAATAAAAGATATGTCATCCCTTCTAAAACCACAAGCAGCTTATAAGTTAATAAAGGCATTGAAAAATGAAATAAGTATTCCAATCCATCTTCATACCCATGATACTAGTGGAAATGGTATAGCTACAGTCCTTATGGCTACAATGGCAGGAGTAGATATAGTAGATACAGCCTTCAATAGCATGGCAGGACTAACTAGCCAACCAGCACTAAACTCCGTAGTTGCAGCACTAGAGCATACAGATAGGAGTACAGGATTAGAATTAGACGATTTACAAAAGATTTCCGACTACTGGGCAACTATAAGACCAATATATAGCCAGTTTGAATCAGAACTGAAATCTGGTACTACAGAAATATATAAATATGAAATACCAGGTGGACAGTACTCAAACCTTAAGCCTCAAGTTGAAAGCTTTGGACTAGGCCATAGATTTGAAGATGTAAAGGAAATGTATAAAACAGTAAATGAAATGCTTGGAGATATAGTGAAGGTAACACCTTCTTCCAAAGTTGTAGGTGATATGGCTATATTTATGGTTCAAAATGATTTGACACCTGAAAATATATATGAAAAAGGAAAGAACATGGCTTTCCCAGATTCAGTAGTTTCGTATTTCCAAGGTATGATGGGGCAACCTATGGGAGGATTTCCAGAAAAACTTCAAAAATTAGTTCTAAAAGGAGAAAAACCTATTACCTGCAGACCAGGAGAACTATTGGAACCTGAAGACTTTGAAAAAATTGAAGAGCATTTAAGGGAAAACTTTAAAATAGAACCTACAGACAAGGATACTCTATCCTACGCACTCTATCCAAAGGTATTCGAAGACTATCTAAAATATATTGAAGAGCATGGTGATTTTAGCAGGATGGGTAGCGATATATTCTTCCATGGTATAAAAGAAGGGGAAACTTGTGAAGTAGAAATAGAAGAAGGAAAAATATTAGTTATAAAACTTCTTGAAATAGGAAGATTAGATGAAGAAGGCAATAGAACCCTATACTTTGAAGTAAATGATAGTAGAAGAGCCATAAAGATCTATGATGAAGCAAGTGTAGTAACAAATGAAGCGGTTTACACCCAAATGGCAGATCCAGAAAATAAAAAAGAAATTGGTGCAAGTATCCCAGGTACTGTAGCTAAAATATTAGTAGAACCTGGAGCTAAAGTAAAGGCAAAAGAAACTGTAGCCATTATAGAAGCTATGAAAATGGAGACAAATGTAACTAGCCCTGTAGATGGCACAGTTAAATCAATTATAGTAAAAGAAGGACAGAATGTAGAAAGTGGAGAATTATTAATAAGATTAGACTAAAAGGGGCTGAAAAGCCCCTTTTTAGTCATTTAAATACAAAATAAAACCTTAAAAAGGTGCAAGTATTTATATAAATGGTATAATTAATCTATCTAAGAATTTTATTTGTAATATTTGAACTTTAAAATAAGAACATGGAGGAAGTTAAACTTATGAAGGGGAAGAAAAGATTTGATAAAAAGAAAGGGCTCTTATACTATCTATTAATTATGTTGACGATAAATTTCATATTTAATGGATATCTTAAGCAGAAATTCATTCAAAATGTTAGTTATAGTGAGTTTGTAAAGCTTGGTGAAGAAGGAAAGATTGTTTCAGTAGAAGTAGATAATGATGAGATTATATTTGAAGTAAAATCAGAAAATAAAAAATCAGGCAAATTATACAAAGCTAATAATATGAAAGACCCAGAACTTGTAGGGAAATTAGAAGAGTGGGGAGTTGAAGAATATACAGCTAGAAGTCAGAAAGTATCCATAGCCCAATATTTGCTAACATCTTGGGTCATACCGATTATAATTATAATGATGATATGGAATTTTATATCTAGAAGTATTAGTAAACGCATGGGTGGCAATGTTATGAATTTTGGTGAAAAAGTTGGGACAATTTATGCAGAAAATGAAGCCAATATTACTTTTGATGATGTAGCAGGCCAAGATGAAGCTAAGGAATCATTAAAGGAAATTGTAGATTTTATAAAAAACCAAGAAAAGTATACAAAAATAGGTGCAAAACTTCCAAAAGGGGCACTACTTGTGGGACCACCTGGAACTGGTAAAACATTGCTAGCTAAAGCTATTGCAGGAGAAGCTAAAGTACCTTTCTTTTCTATTTCTGGTTCAGAATTCGTTCAGATGTTTGTAGGAATGGGAGCTTCAAGGGTAAGGGATTTGTTTAAACAAGCTCAGGAAAAATCCCCATGTATAGTATTCATCGATGAAATAGATGCTATAGGTAAAAAACGTGATAGTGGAGGCATAGGTGGAAATGATGAAAGGGAACAGACTTTAAATCAACTTTTAACAGAGATGGATGGTTTTGATTCCTCTAATGGAGTGGTCATTTTAGCCGCTACCAATAGACCAGAAGTATTAGATCCAGCCTTATTAAGACCAGGTAGATTTGATAGAAGAATCATCGTTGATATACCAGATCTTAATGGAAGGATAAAGATACTTGAAGTACATTCTAAGGATATAAAATTAGGACCAGATGTAAATTTAGAGGATATTGCAAAAGTTACCCCTGGAGCTGCAGGTTCAGATTTGGCTAATATAGTCAATGAAGCAGCCCTTAGGGCAGTTAGATTTGGAAGAAATGAAGTTATGCAAGAGGATTTAATGGAGTCTATTGAAACTGTAATTGCAGGAGCTGAGAAAAAGGATCGCATCATGTCTCAAAAGGAAAAAGAGGCAGTAGCATACCACGAAGCTGGCCATGCAGTAGTAGCGGCAATGCTTGAAGGTACAGATCCAGTAGCGAAAATAACCATTGTTCCAAGAACTATGGGATCTCTTGGATATACATTACAACTGCCAGAAAGAGAAAAATACCTTATATCAAAAGAAGATCTTCAAAACGAATTAAGTATTTTATTTGGAGGAAGATCGGCAGAAGAGGTAAAGTTTGATCTAGTGTCAACGGGAGCTTCTAATGATATAGAGAAGGCTACTGAAATAGCGCGTAATATGGTTACAAGATATGGTATGAGTGAAAAATTTGGAATGATGGGACTAGAAACCGCCAGTGGACAATATTTAGATGGTGGCACAAATAAAAACTATAGTGAGACAACTGGCAAAGAAATAGATGATGAGGTATTGAAATTAATAAAAAATGCCCATGAAACAGCGAAAAAGATATTAAAAGATAATATTGAACTTTTAGACTCAGTGGCAAGAAAACTTCTTGAAGTGGAAACAATCAGTGGAGAAGAATTTAATGCTATGGTAGAAGAATATAAGTCTAAAAATATATAGATAAAAGTTAAATAGGCACTCAATATTGGGTGCCTATAATAATTGTTGGGTATAATTAATTGAAAAGATTCTATATAATAAATGTTTTGGGAAAGATATATTTAATATATAATTAATATAAGAGTATAAAATGAAAGTAGGCGATATAATATGTTACCCCTTAGAGATACTATACCAAGTCGAAGGATTTCAATAGCCACATGGCTAATAATTATTATAAATGTTTTAGTATTTTTCCATCAAATAACATTACCAGATGAGGAAGCTTTAAATATGATATATGAATATGCCTTTATACCATCAAGATTTGTTAGAGGAATATTCAACCCTAAATCCTATATACCACTATTTACGAGTATGTTCATGCACGGAAGTTTTTTACATCTCATTAGTAATATGTGGTCATTGTGGTTATTTGGAGATAATGTAGAAGACAATATGGGACCTTTTAGATTCATTCTTTTTTATATACTAACTGGTTTAATAGCGGGATTTGCCCATTTTATATCCAGTCCAATGTCTAATATACCAACAGTAGGAGCCTCTGGAGCTATTGCTGGAATAATGGGAGCCTATTTTATGATGTTTCCTCACTCTAGAATTGTAACCTTAATTCCAATCATTCCATTTTTCATACGTGTACCAGCCCCTATTTTTCTATTTATATGGTTTGTAGCTCAACTTCGTTCAGGAATAATGTCAGGAATTCACGGCAATGCCATAGGTGGAGTAGCATGGTGGGCCCATATTTTTGGATTTTTAGGAGGAGTATTTTTATATAAGAAATTCATAAAAAATAGATATAGAAGACCATATTAAAGTTAATAAAAGACTTATTAGATCAACATAAAATTCCATATATTATAAAAGATCGTGAAAGTGGTGACTATATGAAAATATATAGTGGCTTTTCAATATATGGAACTGATATTTTAGTAGAAAAATCACTATTAAAAAAGCAAAGGATATTCTTGATGAGTTTACTTCTAAATAATAGTTTGTAAATAGGAGATAATTAAATATATACAGTACATATTTAATTATCTAGAAGAGGAGTGGACTACAGTATATGTATATAAAAGATAAGAAAATATTTAAATGGGAAGTAGCAGGGGTTTTTGGATAATAATAGTAGGTTCTCTTTTACATTTTGTATATGAGTGGTCAAACAACTCTCCAATAGTAGGAATATTTTCTCCAATAAATGAAAGTGTGTGGGAACATTTAAAACTAGGTTACTGGTCTACTATATTATTTATGCTTATTGAGTATTGGTTTCTTCGAAGATATGTAAGTGGATTTTTTCTTGGAAAAGCACTAGGGATTATTACATTAGAATTGACAATACTTATTATTTTCTATAGTTATACAGCTATAACAAAAGAACCTATATTATGGATAGATATAGGTTCATACATAGTTGGAGCTATACTTTGCCAATTAGTAAGTTATAGAATATTTAAAAAGCCTATTTCAGAAAAAAGTGAAAAACTAGGTCTTGCTATACTTATTATCTTTGGAATCATACTGGGACTTTTCACTTTCTATCCTCCTGATTTGCCAATATTCAAAGATCCTACTAAGTCATGATTAGATAGGTAAGCTCATATAAAAGGAGTCAAAGTAATGAATAAAAAAATTTTATCTGCAAACCCTAAATATGGAAACTAATTGGAGGTGGTATTTTGCAGATAAACCTATCACAAAAGGAAAGAATGCTCTTAGAAGATGGAAAGAAGCAAGAAGAACTATGTGTGAAAAAATATCAAGGATATGCAAATCAAGTTCAAGATGTGCAACTTAAAAATCTACTTATGGAAATAGCCCAAGAAGAACAACATCACCATGACATGATTGACCAAATGTTACAAGGAATGGAACCCAATATGTCCCATAGTGGAATGACAGCAACTCCGCAAAATGATAATACATTTCAAGAAACAAGTGGTAACACAAATGACCAGTTATTGTTAGAAGATTTATTGGCTACTGAAAAATACGTATCTGGTTTCTATGATACAACAGTATTTGAAGCAGCAAATCCTAAAGTTCGTCAAGCTATTCAGCATATACAAAAAGATGAACAAGGTCATGGAGAAAAACTATTTAATTATATGAATAGCCATGGAATGTACGATGTAAAATAAAGTGCACCCCTATTTTATTTCAGGATAAAATAGGGGTGTTTTTTATGTAAAAAAGTATTGCAAAACAGTTTTTCTGGTAGTAAAATTATTTTGTTATTCTTTATAAGGTGGTGGAAAATCATGTTAATTACTTTCAATCCCTTTAGAACAATAGGGATACCAAATGTAACCTATATTAAACCAGAAAATATGTTTAAAGAAATAGATAAGATAAAAAATGCAGAGTATATATTGTTTCCAGAATATTGGCAGGTAAATTCCTTAGTTTATGGACTTAAAAAGAAGATATTTCCCAACATTAGCACTTACCAATTAGGCCATAATAAGATTGAAACTACTAGGGCACTATGGGCCACTTTTCCCAAAAATACACCTTATACTCAAATACTAAGTAGAGACCATGTAGATATTGAAACAATTGAAGAAGAATTTGGCTATCCACTAGTAGCAAAGGAAATAAAAAATTCCATGGGAAGAGGGGTCTTCCTCATAAAAAATAGACAGGAATTAGAAGAATATATAGATAAAAATTCTATCCTATATATACAAGAAAAACTTCCTATAGATAGGGATTTAAGAATAGTATATGTAGGAAATAAGGTCATAGGAGCATATTGGCGAATAGCTAAGGAAGGAGAATTTCATAACAATATTGCAAAAGGTGCTAGTTATGATTATGATAATATTCCTTTAGAAGCTATAGAACTGGTAAAAACAGTGGCAACCACATTAGATATAAATCATGCTGGATTTGATATAGCAGTAGTAGATAACAACTTTTATATATTAGAGTACAATGTAATGTTTGGAAATGAAGGATTAAGAAATATGGGAATTAAAGTAGAAGAATATATTTATGAATATATATCAAAAGATTTTAACAATCCAAACAATCCTAATACTCCTAAGTATTTTAAAGTATCATAGTAAGATCCCTCCTATTTTTCTGTATAAGAAGTAGATAGAAAAATAGGAGGGGTTTTTATGCCTAAATTATTCGATATACATCCGTTAGTATTAGACAAAGATATAGCAACTGCATTGGGCCTAAATGAAGCAATAATACTTCAGCAAGTACACTATTGGCTGGAGATAAATAAAAGGTATAAATAAGCAAACTTCTTCACTATTGAACATGCAGTAAATAAATTTAAAGGTGTGCATATACAACTCAATAAATGAAATGGCAGTGGATATAGACTCGGATATTTCAATATTCATATAAGGGCAAAGTTATTCTAGTATTGAATCCACGATTTTCAATGCTATTAAATTTAAGGGAGCCTTGGTGTAGTTCAATAATTTGTTTCACAATCAGTAAACCTAATCCATGGGATTTTTCTTTCTTATTATTTTCTTTAATATGTTCTGATAAAGGAGAATTCAGAAAGATTAATTGGCTTTCTGATGCACCAATGCCATTGTCAGAAATATCAATATTAATATTTCTAGTGTCCATAGTAATTTCTATCTGAATTTGGCAGCCCTTTGGATTATGTTTCATAGAATTTAAAATAAGATTTCGAAAAGCTCGTTCCAACAGTTTTATATCCCCATGTACCATAGTAGAGGAAGGAATGGTGTCAGAAATAAAATTGAAGTCATATAGTTCATTGTATATTTCATGATTCATATAATCCACAATAATTTCCCTCAGGATTTTCACAATAGAAATCTTTTTTCTTTCCATAGGTACTAGATTATATTCTAATCTAGATGTTAAGTTTAAATTGCTAACCAAGCTTTGAATTTGAGCGCTATTACTTTGAATTAGCTCCAGTTCCTTTTTTTCTATTTCATTAAGATTTTTGCTTTGCGAAAGATGATCAGCATAGCCTATAATGAGGGACAACGGTGTTCTTATATCGTGGCTAATTCCAGTAATCCAGTTAGCTCTCATAGAATCTCTTTCTAGTAACTGTTTTGATGTTTCATTAACAGCTATTTTAATATCCAATAAATCTCCTTTTTCTTCTAATTGAATTTTTTCTCCATTTGAAATCTTACATATAGCATTAGTAATAGGATTTATAGATTTTAATAATTTTCTTTTTGATACCATATAGATGATGAAAACAATTATTAAATTAAGGAATAAATAATATATAATAGTTCGAGGTAAATTTCGTAAAAACAATAGAGGAAAGGCATTAGATGGAATTTTGGCATAACTGTCTTTAGGATAACCTAGTACCAAAAGGCCTTTATTATTATTTATATAAGTGAAAACAGGATAATCCTTTAGATAATATCGTGAAAATAAAGCTATATCCTTTCTAGAATATTTTGTAGGAATTTCTTTTGGTAAGTCTTTACTCCATACAACTGTGCCTGTTTCATCATCAATGACCATAGCCCATATGTTATTTTCTTCTAAGGTTATAAGGCTTTTTTCATCTATAACTATAGATGGGCCACTTTGATTGATTTGGCTAGTCAATTGATCATTTAAAATATTTGGATCAATTATAGAGCTATCAAGTTTCATAGTTCTATATCCCCAGCAAATGAGTATTATAAAATTTATAATTAACAAAATAAGCAAAGAAAAAGAAAAAGCAAGTAGATTTTTACGAATAAATCTCATTGTAGATTGCATAGTTTTATCTCCCTTCCAAAATTAACTTATATCCTAAACCTTTAATGGTAATTAAGGATTCAGGAGAAGAAGGGTTTTTTTCTATTTTCTCTCGAATCCTCCTAATATGCGCCATTAAGGAGTTTTCATATCCATAATAAGAATCACCCCAAACAGCTTGGCATAATCCATCAATAGTAACAATACGGTTTGCATTTTGATATAAGGTTTGCAAAATAGAAAATTCTTTTGCAGTAAGATTAAAAACCTCATTATCCCTTATAACCTCTGCTGTTTCAAATCGAATTTGAGCATATTTTAATACCACTATCTCTGACTCATCCTTGTAAGTCCTTCGTAGAATAGCTTGTAAACGAAGAGTCAAATCTTTAGGGAGGAAAGGTTTTGTAAGGTAATCATCTGCTCCCAATGAAAACCCATGGTATTGATCATCCATAGCATCTTTTGCTGATAAAAAGAGAACAGGAATATCAGATAGTTTCCTAATTGTACTCAAGAATTGAAAACCATCACCATCAGGTAGCATAATATCTAAAATAATTACATCAGGTTTAAAATCATAGAATCTATTTAAAGCTTCACTCATTGTTTTTGCTTTTGCTATATTGGTATAACCCTCTTCTTGTAGAATAGTCTCAAGTAAATCCAACAATGCTTCTTCATCATCTACTAGAAGGATATTTTTAGTTTTAAGATAATCCATATTATTCAACAATACCACCTCTTTAATGGAATTATACCATAAGATTATTTTATAAAAATAAATTATTTATGGATTTAAGGTAAATGTAAGGATGATATAAGGATGGTGTAAGGATTCATTGATATGCTTTATTCAAACAGTTAGAAGGAGGCAAAAAATTGACTATGATAAAAATTGAAAAACTTATAAAGAAATATGGTAAACAAACAGTTGTAAATATTGATTCCTTACAGGTAAAAGAAGGAGAAATATATGGATTTCTTGGACCAAATGGTGCAGGGAAGTCTACAACTATGAAGATGATCTTATCCCTTGTTACACCTACTAATGGTAGGATCCAAATTATGGGCAGAGAAATGAATGACAATACGAGAGTAGACCTTTTACAACAAATAGGTTCATTGATTGAAGGTCCTTCATACTATTCTCATCTAACAGGAATGGATAATATGAAGATCATACAAGCATTAAAGGATGTACCTAAGAAAAATATAGAGAAGGCTATTCAAATTGTAGGTCTTGAGAATCATATGAATAAAAAAGTAAAAAACTATTCTTTGGGAATGAAGCAGAGGCTGGGAGTAGCCATGGCTATTTCTAGTTTTCCAAAACTTCTCATATTAGATGAACCAACTAATGGACTTGATCCTGCAGGAATGGAAGAAATGAGAGAACTGATAAAGACCCTTCCTAAAGAATATGGTATTACCATTATGATATCCAGTCATATTTTAGATGAAGTGGAGAAGATGGTAACTAGTATTGGCATCATCAATAAAGGCCATATGATTTTTGAAGGAAGCTTGGCTGAGTTTAAAAGGAATAGTCATCCAAGTATTTGTTTTAAAACATCCAATCCACAAAAGACCTTCAGGCTTTTACAAGAAAAAAATCCTGAATTTAAGGAAGAAGGAATACTGTTGACAGATTTATCAGATGGTGAAATTGCCTATTGTGCAAAGAAAATTATTGATGGTGGCTTAGATTTATATAGAATGGAAGAAAAGACAAAATCTTTAGAAGAGCTTTTTATACAATTAACAGGCAAGAAAAACTTATAAAAAGAGGTGAATATTATGGCAAATAAAATGAAGAAAATTTTAGTAGAGAATAAAAAACACCAACGCTTATATTTACCAATTATATTCCTTTTATTTTTATTTATAGATATGGGAGTAGTCCTTATGACAGCTTTAAATTCAAACTTTCAAAACACAATAAATCAGCCTGGAAGTTATCCATGGTTACAGTTAATAAATAGTTATTTAATGGCAAAAGTAATCTTTACACCAACTTTACTTGCAGTTGTCATAAGTAGGGTAGTTGATATAGAAAACATTGGAGATATGTGGAAAACATTAAAAACTTCTGGTTGGAGTATGGAGGAAATATTTAATATAAAATTTTTAGTTATTTTCTTTAAATATATTATATTTCAAATTCTAGAAGGGGTCTTACTTGTATTCATAGGAAGAAAAATTGGGATTACAATACCTATTCCTTTAGGTAGGCTTATTATGACTTTACTTTCAATTATAGCTATAAGTTTTGCTATTATGGCTATCCATTATTTTTTAGCTATGCGTTATGAAAATCAACTTATTGGATTAGCCCTTGGTGTTTGTGGTTCCTTATCTGGAATTATAGGAACATTTTTGCCCCTTAGTATTAGTAGATTTATTCCATATTCTTATTATGCCCATCTTATATCTACAGAATTTATTCAGATTGGCAAAGAACAATGGGCACTAAAGTTAGTACCTTTACGATTATATCCTCTATTAGTTTCCATACTACTTGGTAACTTTGTGTTTTTCTTGAGTCGTAGGAAACTAAAGAGACTAGATTTTTAGGAGGTATCAGATGAAAAATTTAATTAAAACTGAATTTATAAAATTAAAAAAAGCAAATGTATGGACTTCAGTAGCCGTTATACCAATGATCTCTATTTTATTTGGCAGCGGAAATTATTATATGAATAGAGAAATATTGCAAAATCAGTGGTATTCTTTATGGACCCAAGTAAGCTTATTTTATGGTTTCTTTTTTTATGCTATTATCCTTGCAATTACAGCTTCTTATAGTTGGAGAATGGAACATAAGGATAATAATTGGAATAGAATTTTAGCTTTACCCTATACCTATTCACAGCTTATTATTTCAAAGTTCATATCTATATCTATAGTTTCACTATTTATCCAATCAATATTTGTAGTGTTTTATTATATAACTGGAAAGTTTATATTCCAATTTCAAACGGGATTCCCTTATGAAGTTTTCCTTTGGGCAGGGATTAGCTGGATTATATCTATTGCTATTTGTACTATGCAATCCTTTATATCTATGAAGATAAAATATTTTTCCATTCCTGTAGGTATTGCTTTATTCCTATGTTTTGTTGGGATTGGATTTTATATTTTCAATGAAATAGGATTAGGAGAAAATCTAGCATATTTTTCCCCAAACTCATTATTAATTGTTGGAATGTCTTCCAATAAATCAGAGATACTTAAAGCATCAGAATATATAAAGATGATAGTATCAACAATATTGTTCACCATATTTTTTACCTTATTATCAATTAGAAGTATAAAAAAGATGAGAAAATGCTAGAGAGATTATAGTTGATTTTTTAGGAAATCCATGTAGGAACGCGAATATATAAAATAACCATATGCTATATATTAATAATATAGTATTAATATCTCATTTAAAAAAGTGTATTATATCTTGTTCAAACAATAGTAAGATCTTTCCATATTTTCTATATAAGAAGTAGATAGTAAAATAGAGGAGGTATAGATATTGGGTCATATAATTGACATTTCACATTATCAAAATCCAGAAAAAATTGATTACGCTACTTTAGCAGAGCAGTTAGATTTTGCAATAATAAGGACACAGTATGGAAGCAAAACCATTGATAAACATTATAAAACACATCACAGAGAATTAAGAAAAAGAGGAATACCTACTGCCGCCTATGCCTGGGTTAGAGGGATAGATATGGATGACATGAGGGTTGAAGCAACAGATTTCTATAATAGAACAAAAGATATCAATCCCACATTCTGGTTTTTAGATGTAGAAGAGAGAAGCATGGACAATATGAGAATTGGGGTATCAGCATATGTAAATGAACTGAGAAGATTAGGAGCAGAAAAAATAGGAATATATGTAGCACATCATCGATATAAAGACTTTAATCTAAATCTAGAGGAAGTAGAAGCAGTATGGCTACCTCACTATGGTAGGAATATAGGCAAAGTAGATAGTACACCAGATTTTCCTTGTGATCTCCATCAATATACATCAAAAGGACGACTAGATGGATATGATGGAAACTTGGATTTAAATAGATTGGTGGGAAATAGAAGACTTGAATTTTTTACAGGTAAAACTATAAATAAGGATACAAACAAGGTCTGGAGAAATTATATTAATGGTGAAATAGTAAAAGAATTGCAGCATGAGCTAAATAAGCAATTTAATAGAGGGCTTAAAGTAGACGGTTGGTTTGGACAAAAGACCATAGATGCACTTGTAAATGTAAGAAGAAATGCAAGAGGTAACCTAACAAAGATTATACAGAAAAGATTAAGAGCAAAAGGTTATAATATAGGCAAAGCTGGCGTAGATGGTATCTTTGGTAAAGATACAGAAAATGCAGTAAAAAGTTTCCAAAAAGACAATGGCCTAAAAGTAGATGGAATTGTAGGAAGGAACACTTGGAAAGAGTTGTTTAGGAAGTAGGATATGTTTTGTTTGACTTTAAAAATAGAAGGAGTTATAAAAAATACCTCCAAGCAGATTATCTAATTTTAATTAATTAGACTGTCTACTTTGGAGGTATCATATCATTAAGGTTGATTTTTCAATATACCAAAAATAGTATATCGGATTTATTATAATAAAATAAGGTTCAAAAGAATACATAGGAAAGGGGATTTTTTTCATAAGAAATTTGGAGAGATTGACTTAGACTGTTTGATAAGGAAAATAAAAGTTGCAGTTATATGTGCAACTTTTGCTACTTGCATATATAACTGCAACTATATGTTAAATCTGATATAATATATACAAATAATATAGAAAGGATTAGGTTAATGGAAGACGAAAAACTAGTAGCAATTATTGGAGATATAATAAATTCAAAAAAAATAGAAAATAGATTTGAAGTTCAAGAACAACTAAAAATAATACTAAAAGAAGTGAATTGCAAATATAAAGAGCATATTATATCTAATTGGACCATAACATTAGGTGATGAATTTCAAGTGTTAATGAAATCAAATTTAAAGATTTTTGAAATATTAGATTTTATTTCTTATAAAATGAGTCCTAATGAGATTAGATATGGAATTGGATTAGGAAGTATAAAAACAAATATAAATTATGATAAAAGTATAGGCGCAGATGGACCAGCGTATTGGAATGCAAGAGAGGCTATTGAAACAGTCTATAACAATAACTATTATGGAACCAGTAAGATATTCTTTTTAAGCAAAGGTAATGATGATAAAATCATAAATAATCTATTAGCATATACTGATTGGATGAAAGAAAGCTGGACAGATAGCCAGAGAAAGATTTTACATACTCTTTTAGATAATAATAACTATAATGAAAAATTCCAACAAAAAACTTTAGCAAAACAACTAAAAATATCAGAATCAGCTATGTCAAGAAGGATAAAATCAAGTGGGATAAAGCTATATCTGTCAAGTAGAAATAACTTGGCTAAGAAAATCAAAAAAATGGGGGGGAGCTAACATAAATAATTTGACTGTTATCTTGTACATCTTTTACTTTATCTAGAATATTATCTATATATTGATACTGAATCAAAAAGCATATATTATATCTAATAGTTAGTTCTATTATTCTATCTATAATAAATATAAAATATACAAAAATTATTATCTTGTATTTTATAATCCATATAATTTTAGATTTATTAATGAATGGGATAAAAAAGAAAATTAATAATAAAGAAACCCATCAGAGTATTATGTTTTATATATCATACCAAATTTTTCATATTATCATTATATATGTTTTGGGTGAATTATTTTCAGGGGAAAATTTAAACTTTGCATTAAATATTTCAGATACCTTTTTAAAGTGGATATTATTATTGGTTATAATTATAAAGCCAGTAAATGTAAGTTTTAAAATATTGTTTCAAAATTATGCTCCTATAGAATCCAATAATGGAAAAGATACTATAGATGGTGCTGGGGCAATAATCGGAAATCTAGAACGATTATTAATAAGTATTTTTTTATATTATAATCAGTTTGGAGCAATAGGTTTGGTTTTTACAGCTAAATCAGTAGCAAGATTTAATAGAATTTCAAACGACCCATCTTTTGCAGAATATTATTTGATAGGCTCACTTTATAGTATGATTTCAGTTTTAATATGTTATGCAGTTATTCTGACTTAGAACTGAAAATTCAGTTTATTTTAGGAGATGAATATGGATGCTTTCAACTATAACTTTCATAGGCATAATATTATGCATATTATATAGTTTTGGTTTATTTCTTGTAACACCTATTATTCTTATTGTGTGGGTAATTTTAAGGGTTAAAAATAAATAAGAAGAAGAGAAAAAAACGTGGGTTATTAAATTCGTATGTTTCTATAGCTATACTAATTTTGGTATAGCTATTTTGCTATAATTAAATGGCAATAAAACTTTTCAAAATTAAATAAGTAGGATATAATATACATACCAAAACTGGCCATAAAAAGAGGTGTTATAAAAGCATATGCAAAAGTATAGTTCGACTTTAAAATCTATATCCTACTTATATCCTGAAATGAAAAAGGCTTCAATGCTGGTTTTAGGAGGATATGATTTAGAAGAAATAAGAGAAAAGGCTATTAAAGATAATATTTTTATGATGAATTCAGAGAGCCGAAAAAAACAAATTACTTCAAATATAATAAAAAGGTTAGAAATATTAGATGATTATTTAATACAAAAAATTGCCTATGGAGATTTAGATACGAGTAAGCAAATTGTTTTCTATTCTATCTTAAAAACAGATAGATTATTTTTTGAATTTATTCAGGAAGTTTATAAAGAAAAGATTAATCTAAAGAACAATATTATTACAGACAAGGATTTCAACCTTTTTTTTCATATCAAAAAGGAGCAGAGTGAGCAAATCAATTCTTGGACAGAGCAAACTATTAAAAAATTAATTCAGATATATAAATACATATTAGTAGAATCCAACTTAGCTGAGAGAAGAAAAAAAGATATATATGTAACGAGACCTTTAATGGATATTGAACTAGTAGATTATCTAAAAAATAAAGGGGACACAATTTATGTAGAAAGCATGCTGGGAGAGATATAGAATGGGAAATATTTATGAAAGATTGGACAAAATACTTCCAACAATAAAGGAAAAAGAATTTCAGGAAAAGAGAGGTCTTGGAAATGAAGTAGGTTTCCATATTTTTGACTATGAACCTAAATATGAACTTTTAGTTAGAGAATACATAGAGGATTTAAAAGAAAAGATTAATAAAAAAAGTTCAGATATTTATATTAGAGAATTTGATTTATACGAAATAATTATAAAAATAATTGAAGATAAAGGCTATTTGGAAAAACTATTTAAAATGGAAAAGGAAAAGGGAACTGATAAATTAGTTAAACCTATTAAATCCACTTTAAGATTTACCCAGAAGAATGACTTAATTGTTGATTATTTTAAAAAAATGTAAAAGAAGAAGATATTGTTTTTATTACTGGAGTAGGGAAGGTATGGCCTGCAATTAGAGCTCATACAATACTCAATAATCTTCAACCTGTAGTAAAAGTGCCAGTAGTTATGTTTTTTCCAGGGAAATATAGTGGATTAGAACTTCATCTATTTAATAAAATTAAAGATGAAAATTATTATAGAGCATTTAGACTTATTGAATAAGGGGGTAATACTGTGATTATAAATGAACTATTCAAAAAAGATATTGGTAGGGAAATAGATGGTGTAATAACTATAGGCCATGAAGCTGATAGAAATATAGAAATGGAATTGGAAGAGTATGTAGTAACCAAAGAATTACATAGATATTTTGGAGAGTTTTTTAAAGCGTACAATAAAAGTATAGATAATTATACATCTAATATGGGAGTTTGGATTTCAGGATTCTTCGGAAGTGGTAAATCTCATTTCTTAAAAATTTTATCCTATTTATTAAAAAATGAGGAAGTTGAAGGAAAGAAAGCTATAGAGTACTTTCAAGGCAAAATAAAAGACCCAGACATATTTGAGGATATGGAAAAGGCATGTAATATGAAAAATGATGTTATGTTATTTAATATAGAGTCAAAATCAGATTCAGATTCAAAATCTAATAAGGATTCTATAGTAAAAGTTTTCAATAAAGTTTTTAATGAAATGCAAGGTTTTTCAGGTATTCTTCCATGGCTTGCAGATCTTGAAAGGCAAATGGTTAAGGATGGTACATATGAAAATTTTAAAAAGAGATTTGAAGAAATAAGCGGAGATACTTGGGAAGATAAAAGGGATGACTTCTATTTTGAAGAAGATAGTATAGTAAGGGCTTTAGCAGATACAACTAAAATGAGCGAAGAGGCAGCTAGAAACTGGTATCACAAAGCTGAAGAAAACTATTCATTGAGTGTAGAGGATTTTGCGAAAAAGGTAAATGAATATATAGAATCTCAAGGTGAGGATCACCATGTAGTATTTCTAGTCGATGAAGTAGGCCAATATATTGGTGATGATATAGGACTTATGTTAAATCTTCAAACTGTTGTAGAAGATTTGGGAACATATTGTGGTGGAAAGGCTTGGGTTGTAGTGACTTCTCAACAAGATATAGATTCTATAACAAGGGTCAAAGGAAATGACTTTTCAAAGATACAAGGAAGATTTAAAACTAGAATTAGTCTTTCCAGTGCCAATGTAGATGAAGTCATTCAAAAAAGGCTTTTAGATAAAAAAGAATCAACTTATGAGACACTAAAATTATATTATATTGAAAAAGAATCAATACTAAAAAATTTAATTACTTTTTCAGATACAGCAGAAATGAAAAATTATGAATCTAGTGATAATTTTGCTGTAAACTACCCATTCATACCCTATCAATTTAAATTACTTCAATCAGTTTTTAATGGAATTAGGGAACATAGCTCTAGTGGAAAGCATCTATCTGAGGGAGAACGTTCTTTGCTTAGTGGATTTCAAGAATCAGCAATAAAATATTATGATAGCGAAGTAGGAGTATTGATACCTTTCTCGGCCTTTTATGATACAGTAGAGAAATTTTTGGATCATGATATAAAAGTAGTAATACTCCAAGCCTATGAAAACAATAGATTGACAGATTTTGATGTAGAAGTTTTAAAACTATTATATCTAATAAAATACATAAAAGAAGTATCGGGCAATATTGAAAATATATCTACTTTAATGGTAGACCATATAGATAAAGATAAAATTGAACTTAAGAAGGAAATAGAAAGTTCACTTAAAAAATTATTAGGAGAAACCCTTATACAAAAAAATGGCAATGAATATGTATTCCTTACAAATGAAGAACAAGATGTAAATAAGGAAATTAAAAATATAGATATAAATATAGATAATGTTGTAAATAAAGTAGGGGAATTAATATTTACTGGAATATATACTGATACGAAATATAGATACAGTAAAGAATACTATTTTGATTTCAATAAATCTATAGATGATAAATTTATATCTACTCAAAAATATAATATTGGTGTAAAAGTAATTAGCCCTTATTATGATATAGGGGTAGAGCTTTCAGACCAGGAACTTAGAATGCTTTCTTCTAGAGAGAACAATGTAATAATTAAACTTCCTCAAACTTCTCCAATAATAGAAGAAATGGGAGAGATTTTAAGAATAGAAACCTATATTAGGAAAAAAAGAGGTACTCAAATAAGTTCCATTGTAGAAGAAATTTTGATAAGAAAAGCTAGAGAAGTAGGTGGAAGAAGAGAAAGATTAAATACTCTAATTAATAATGGATTAAGGGAAGCAGAAATATATGTAAATGGGGATAGACTAGATGTAAAATCTAAAAATCCTGTTGAAAGAATAAATGAAGGTCTAAGAATATTAATAGAGAATAAATACAATAAACTAGGCTATATCCAAGAATTTACAGAAAGTATCGATGATTTAAGAAAAATAATATCTGAAGATGATAGCCAAATGTCCATAATAGATAATACACCAAATAGATTGGCAGTAGAAGAAGTCAATAAACATATTGAAAAGAAATCAAGGATGTACAAGGTCATTACAATGAGATCTATATTAGATCATTTTTCAGATCCTCCTTATGGGTGGAAAGACTTGGATATACAAGCTATAATCCTTAGGCTTTTTAAAGACCAAGAAGTTAAATTCCAAATTGGTAGCGAATATATAAATATAAAAGATGAAAATTTAGTTGATTATGTAAATAAACAAAAATATCAAGAAAGACTAGTTATTCAGGAAAGGGAAAAGATATCAAAGAAATATATTGTCAATGCAAGAAATTTATCCAATGCATTGTTTAACCGTTCATATTTGCCTGAAGATGAAGATGGAATAATGGACATACTTAAAGACTTAATGACAAACGAATTAAATGTAATAAATGACCTATTAAATGATTATAAAAGACAAAGTAGATACCCAGGAAAAGAAGTGATTTTAAATGGAAAAGAAGCTTTTGAAGAATTATTAGCTTTAGAAGATGCCAGTGATTTTTTTAAAAAACTATATGAATTGAAAGATGAGTTATTAGACTATGAAGACTTAGTCTTTGATGTTAAAACATTTTTCAAAAATCAAAAAGAATATTTTGACAAAGCTCTAGACCATTTAGATATCTATGAAAAGAATAAATCTTATATTCTAGATGAGGAAACACTAGATATAGTGAAAAGTATGGAAAAAATAATAAAATCAAAAGAACCTTATAACAGTATAGCGAAATTGAATAGTTTAACAGACAAATTTGCTATAAAATTTGCTGAAATACTGGAAAAAGAATGTGAACCGGTGAAAAAAATTATAGAAGATGATAGGGATATTGTATTAAAAGAAATAGAAATCTATCCTTTTAAAGATAAATTCTATAGTTCATTTAAAGCTAATTTTGAAGATATGTTAGATAGAATAGAAACGGTAAATAGTATTCCAGAAGCAATAGCTATGAAAGAAGAGTCCAATAGATATAAAGAAAGAGCCTTTAAAGAAATAGAAGAAGAAAAAAGGATATTGAAAAGGAAACGTGAAAAAGAAGTTGAACCAGAATCAATTAAAACTTGTGAGCCTAAAAAATATGACTATGAAATAAAAGAAACAGAGATTATAAAACTATCAAAATATGTAGGTGGAACACGAACTATTAAAAACAACGAAGAACTAGAGGAACTTTTAAAGGAAATAGAAAGAGATTTAAAAAGACAATTAGATAACAATAAAATCATAAGGCTGATTTAGGGGTGACAATATGAATAAGCAAGCTATAAAAGATTTTTCTAAAAGAGCTAGGAAAAAACTTATTGAAGATGTAGAGCAAAGAGCATATAAATTAGGAATAGATAAAGACAAAATACTTGATATAGAATCCTTTGAAGGTGGATTTAAGATAAAAGGTAGGGAAAGTGGAATATTTACAGAAAAAGAAAAAAAGCATAGGGATAATCTAATAAAAGAAATAGATAAAAAAGGCTATGAGCAAGTAATGGAAGAAGTAGCTTATATTTGGTTTAATAGATTTATAGCACTACGTTTCATGGAGGTAAATAACTATCTACCTTCTGGGATCAGGGTATTGTCTTCAGAAGAAAAAGGAAAAACAGATCCAGATATATTAACTGAAATGTCATTGCTAGATTTAGATATTGATTGGAATAAAATAGAGAATATAGAAAATAGCAATAGGGATTCAAACCAAAAGGCAGAGGAAATATATAAACATTTATTAATAAAACAGTGCAATCAATTAGGGAGCATCATGCCTACAGTTTTTGAAGAGATATCAGACTATACAGAGCTCTTAATTCCAGACAATTTGTTGTTTGGAGAGAATTCAATTGTTAAAGATTTAGTAGAAAGTATAGAAGAATATGATTGGAAAATAAAGTTGAACGAAGAAGAAAGTGAATTAGAAGATGAAAAAGGAGAACATGGTATAGAAATAATAGGATGGCTATACCAGTACTATATTTTAGAAAAGAAAGATGAAGTATTCGCAGGATTGAAGAAAAATATAAAGATATCAAAGGAAAACATACCAGCAGCTACTCAACTTTTCACACCTAAGTGGATAGTTAAGTACATGGTAGAAAACTCCTTGGGTAGACTATGGATAGAATCACATCCAGATGATGAGCTAAAGTCAAAATGGAAATATTATCTAGAAGAAGCAGAACAAGATGAAAAAGTTAAGGAAGAATTAGAAAAACTTAAAAATCCAGACCTAATACCAGAAGATATAAAAATATTAGATCCAGCCATGGGAAGTGGCCATATATTAGTTTATGCCTTCGATGTACTATATGATATATACCTAAGCCAAGGATATTCAGAAAGACAAATTCCTAGGCTAATACTTGAAAACAATCTCTATGGATTAGATATAGATGATAGAGCAGGACAATTAGCAGTATTTGCCCTAATGATGAAAGCAAGGAGTAAAAATAGGAGAATATTTAGAAGAAAACTAGATTTAAACCTAGTTTCCATACAAGAAAGTAATGATATATCAAAGGAAACTATAAACTACTTTGCAGGAGAAGATGAAGAATTAAAGAAAGATGTAGAATACTTAATAGAAGTCTTTGAAGATGCAAAAGAATATGGCTCCATACTAGAAGTAAAACCAGTTGACTTTGACAAAATAGAAGAAAGATTAGAAGAAATAGAAGAAGAACAAGCTAAAATGTATGAGCAGGGCTATAGAAATATAATATTAGAAAAACTACCACCCCTCATAAAACAAGGTAAGATAATGAGTAGTAAATATGATGTAGTATGTACCAATCCACCTTATATGGGGCAAGGTGGTATGAATGGTAAGTTGAAAAAGTATTTAGATAGAAATTATAAAAAATCAAAACAGGATTTATGTACAGTACTTATAGAAAAATGTATAGATTATACTGAAAAAAATATGTATACAGGTATGATTACTATGCACTCTTGGATGTTTATATCTAGTTTTAAAAAACTTAGAAAAAAAATGATTGAAGATATGATGATATACAATATGGTACATTTAGGAGCTAGAGCTTTTGAGGAAATAGGAGGTGAAGTTGTACAAACAACTACATTTGTAATAAGAAAGAAAAGTATTAAAAAGTATAATGGTAGTTATGTTAGATTGACTGGGTATAATGATTATGCTAGAAAAAAAGATGAATATTTGAAGAGCATTGAAAATTTTAATAATAGATATATTACAAGTTTTAATGAGTTTTTTAAAATCCCTGGCAGTCCAATTGCTTATTGGTTAAGCAATAGTTTTTTACAAATATTTAAGTTAGATACAAATATTGAATTACTTGCAGATAAATTAATAAGTGGGAATAAAACAGCGAATAATAATAAGTTTTTAAAATTTTTATGGGAAGTAGATAGTTATAAGATTGGCACTAGATGGCAATTTTATGCTAAAGGTGGAGAATTTAGAAAGTGGTATGGTAATATTGAAAATATAATAGATTGGTCTGATAATGCTATTAAGTTTTATAAAGAGAATAGAACTTCGAATATAATAGATGAAGCTTATTGGTTTAGGTCAGGTATCACTTATACAGAATTAACAACAAAGAAATTTAATGGCAGATTATTAAAAAAAGATATGTTATTTGATATGTCTGGACCAGGAATTTTGGTTAAAAATGATTTCAAGAGAAATTATCTTATGGGTTTATTGAATTCAAAAATATCGTCAATAATATTAAAAGTACTAAATTCTAGTTTTCATGTAAAATTAAATGACTTACTAAGGATACCAGTTATTTATGATGAGCGTGGAAAATATAATAATATTATTGTTAATCTAGTCCAACAAAACATCTCCATCTCCAAAACCGATTGGGATTCCTTCGAAACCTCATGGGATTTCAAAAGACATCCTATTCTAACATATAAAGGAGAGGCTACTACTATAGAAAGTGCTTTTAACAATTGGGCGGATTTTGCGGAAAAACAATTCTATCAATTGAAAGGAAATGAAGAAGAACTTAATCGAATATTTATTGAAATATATGGTCTTGAAGATGAACTAACACCTGGTGTAGATGAAAAGGATGTTACAGTTAATAAAGCTGATATAGAAAGGGATATTAAATCTTTTATTTCCTATGCTGTAGGTTGTATGTTGGGAAGATATTCTTTAGATGTAGATGGCCTTATATATGCAGGTGGAAATTGGGAAGATAAATGGAAATTTGAAGATGGAAAATGCTTGGTTAAGGATGAAGAAAATAATACATGGATAGAATCAAGTTTTTGGCCAACAATGACCAATATCATCCCTATAACGGATGATAACTATTTTGAAGATGATATTGTAGAAAGATTTGTAGAGTTTGTAAAAGTTACTTTTGGAAGTAAAAATCTAGAACAAAACTTAGATTATATAGCTGATGTATTAGGAAAAAAGGCAAGGGAAACATCTAGGGATACTATTAGAAGATACTTTTTAAAAAATTTCTATAAAGATCATGTAAAAGTTTATAAAAAGAGACCAATATATTGGTTGTTTGATAGTGGAAAACAAGATGGATTTAAAGCCTTAATATATATGCATAGATATAGTCCAGATATCATAGCAGAAGTAAGGGTCGATTATCTTCATAAATTACAGAAAAAATATGAAGGGGAAATAGAACATTTAAATATGGTTATAGATTCAGATATATCTACTAGAGAGAAAAATATGGCTAAAAAGAGAAAAGAAAAACTTATGAAACAAATAAATGAATGTAAAGAATATGACCAAGCTGTAAATCATATGGCAAATAAGAGGATAGATATAGATTTAGATGATGGAGTGAAAGTGAATCATGAAAAATTTCAAAAGGTAGAAGTACCTCGTGGAGAAGAACATAAACCTTTGAAGATTAATTTGTTGGCTAAGATATAGAAAAGTAGGTGGTACTATGAAACTAGATGAAGTACAGGGTATTTTGGAAAAAAACTTAAATGAAGATCTTGACAATGGTAAAAAAAGAAATATAGTTTTTTGGTATGACGAAGATGGAGAATTTGAAGAGGATATAGATAATTTAAACTTAAAAAATGGCAAGATAGTTAAACTTGATAAAAATAACAGTTTCTATATTAAATATCTATTAGAAATTGAGGATCCTAGTTCAAATTATCTTATATATTCTCCTATGGCAAAACCCCATCTACGAGATAATTGGCTATTGGATATTTTAGAATATAGTTTTGAATTTTCAACAGATAAGGCAGAACTTATTAGAAGAGACTTTGTGGAAGATGAATCATTGACTAAAGTATTTAAAAATTATCTGAAGTTTTTTAATAACAAAGAAAGATATAAAAAATTTGCTTCCTATAGTACAGAAGATTGGACTGAGGATAGTATTCATATAAGGATATTGTCTACTCTTTGCAAACTTCCTATTGCAGATTTTGAAGAAGTAGTGAAAGCTGTTCTTATGGAAGAATTAAAAGAAGACAATAAATATATGAAAGCTATAAGAAACTTTGGGGATGAAAAAGCCTTTTGGAACCTAGTAGAAAAAAGGTATGGATACAATATTGAACAAAAAAGTTTAAAAATTTTAGCTACTATGCTTTTAGTAACTCATAATTCTTATTATTTAAAAGAGAAGATCCCAGCTAAATGGAAAAAATATTTATCTTCTAAAGAATACGATTGTATTGTATTTGTAAGTAATTTTATGAATCATACAGTCCATAGTGAAAAATATAATGAAATTGCTGATAGTATAGAAAAAGAGTTACAAATTGAAAAATATATAGATAACTGGGAATTAGATAAATATTTAGATTCTACTACATTTAGGATTTATGATGAAAAAATTATAGAGAAAATTTTACAAAATATTTCATATGGATTAAAGGAATATGAAAGATATAGGAAAATAATAAATAAAAGAAGAACTAGCCATTGGTTCCCAATATATAAATATGAGTACGAAGCTATTTATTATGCAATGGGCCTATTTGAAAAGGAAAGAGAAATATTAAATAATATAAAAGGGAAAAGTTCTTTGGAAATAGTAAGAAACTATACTGATAATTTATATAAAATAGATAGTCTATATAGGAAATTTTATAGTTCCTATGATGAAATAATAGACAAAGATAGATTTGTAATTTTAGCTGAGAAAGTAGAAAACTTCTACAACAATTACTTCTTAAATGAACTTTCAATTAAATGGTCTCAATTAGTAGAAGATGAGCTATTAGAGGATTTTACTATAAAAGATATACACCATCAGAAAGATTTCTATAAAGAATTTGTTCTACCTTTTGTAAGAAAAGAAGATAGAATTTTTGTCATAATATCAGATGCTTTGAGGTATGAAGCAGGAGTAGAATTAACTGAGCTATTAAATAAAGATCTAAGGGGTTCTGCAGAAGTAGAACCAATGCTGGGAGTAGTACCTTCCTACACGAAGTTAGGAATGGCTAGTTTGTTACCTAGAAAAAGTATTGAAATAGATGGAAATGGGAATATATTAGTTGATGGAATAAATACTCAAGGAACGGAAAATAGGGAAAAGATACTTAAAAACTATTCTAACAAAGCTATGGCTATTCAATATAATGACATTGTAGATATGAATAGGAAAG
The DNA here is from genome assembly GCF_009696605.1 of Anaerosalibacter bizertensis. Taxonomy (GTDB): domain Bacteria; phylum Bacillota; class Clostridia; order Tissierellales; family Sporanaerobacteraceae; genus Anaerosalibacter; species Anaerosalibacter bizertensis. Next base: position 76,279 of record NZ_VULR01000006.1, read on the forward strand.
AATATGAAGATACTTTTGTAGGTAAAAAACTTGTGTATATCTATCACAATACCATTGATGCACTAGGAGATAAGGCACAAACTGAAAGAGATGTATTTAGAGGGGTAAAAGCAGCATTAGAAGATATTAGCAATTTAGTAAGAAGACTTGTGAACAATGTAAGTGCAACTAATATATTGGTTACTGCTGATCATGGATTTATATATAGAAGGTTTCCGCTAGAAGAATGGGAAAAGATAGGCAAAAAAGCACCTAATCCAATAGATAGAGGTAGAAGATTTATATTAGAAGAAAATATGGATGATGTTAAAGGTACTTTACCTATATCGACTAAATATATCTTTGGTGAAAAATCTAAATTTAAAGCCATAGTTCCCAAAGGAATAATAAGGTACAAAATCAAAGGAGCAGGAGCAAACTATGTTCATGGTGGTGCGGCCCTTCAAGAAATAATGGTACCTGTGATAAAGTTTAAAAATATTAGAAAAGATGAATATAAAGCTACAAAAGTTGAAGTTAAACTTACCAATATTTCAAGGAAGATAACAAATATGGAAACCTATTTAGAATTTTTTCAGGTAGATGTAGTTGATGACAAGAAATTGCCATTGAAACTTAAATTATATTTTGCAGATGAAAATGGAGATAAAATCTCCAATGAAAATATTATAATAGCAGATAGCAAATCAAATAGACCTGAAGAGAGAATATTTAAAGAGAAATTTACTTTAAAAAACATAAATTATGACAAGACAAAAGAATATTATCTAATAATAGAAGATATAAACAATGAAGAAATATATGAAAAAATACCTTTTAGTATAAATTTAATTAGAAAATAACTATTTTTAATCTTAATAAGCTAAAGCTTAAAAAATTAAAAAAATAGCAGCTATAAAATTGATTTATATATTATATTTATGGCTGCTTTTTTTTATGTGTACAGTTTTGGTATAAGAACTGTGGTATAATATTAAAAAAGAATTAAAAAAACAGGTGATTTAGGTGAAAAATATAATACTGGATTTCTTAAAAAGTTATAAAAAGAAGACGATACCCCTTATAGAAATAGAAAAGGTATTGTCTGGGGATGTTGAATATACTGATTTTGCTAATGTTATAAATGAATTAGTAGATATTAAAGTATTATCTCCTGTAAAAAAACATGGAACTAATAATAAGAAAATTCCATTAGCCAATACATATAGAATAAATAAATCTTATTTTAAGGAAGACCTTATCGATGAAATAACTTCTTATCAATTAAAATTAAATCCGAATATAAATCTTCAAGGGTATTTTACATTAGATGAAAAAATATGGAAAAGAGATTTACCATATATAAAAAAGATTAATTCTTACATACAAAAAGAAGGTTTACCAAAAGAAATGGTAACTGCTCCAGAACGCTCCTATGAAATGACTGGTGATGAAAAGTGGATAGATGAAAATGGTGGAAGAGAAATTTTAGAGAGAGTAAAGCTATTGGAAAAATTAAAAATAATTCAAGTACCCGATCCATTAATGTTTGCTATAAATAGGAATAAAATAACTAGCTCCAATGAGCATAAGCATTTAATTGTAGAAAATAAAGCTACATTTTATGCTCTATTAGATGATATAGAAAACACTACTTTCACATCCTTAGTCTATGGTGCAGGTTGGAATGTATTGGGAGGAATATCTATATTTGAAAAACAACTTGGATTAGTAGGAAAACATAATAGAATTTATTATTTTGGAGATTTAGATAATGAAGGCATATCTATCTGGTATGGGTTAAATAAAAGGAAACCAGTATTGCTAGCTGCAGAGTTTTATGAAAAATTACTTGAAAAAACTTGTTCTTATGGAAAGGAAAATCAACAGGCTAATATAGAGGCAATAGAAAGTTTTTTAACTAATTTTGATAAATATAATAAAGAAAAAATTGTTAATGTTTTAGGAAAAGGTGGATACTATCCTCAAGAGGGGTTAAATAAAAGGGAATTAAGGAAAATATGGAGGCAAATAAGATGAAGGTAGGGGCTACTGAGGTATTAGAAAATTATGGAGAAAGGGTATCTAGACTTTCTATTTATGAACCATTTTTAAAGTTACGAAATAAAAAGGAAAGAGATAATAGTGGAAATATTATTAACCTCTCTAGTTTAGGTTTCATAACCCTTTTATTTTTCTTTGAAAATATGATTATAAGGAATAAAGAGGTAGGAGCGAATGAACTTGCAGAATTTTTTCATGAAATAAACAATGGAAAAATAGATTTAGACATTGAAGGATTTAGAAAATTGGCTAGGAAGATAATAGATGTGTTCCGTCCGCCTAGTGGGGAAAGAAATTCCAAAACCTTTTATAATTGGGAAACAGGAGAAGAAGAAACTATATATTATTCTATATTAAAGGCAAGTAAATCAGATACAAAATCAAATACCCAATATTATACTTTAGATGAAGAAGGCCTTGAACTAATCTTTGCTACAAAAGAATATTTTAGCGAATTTCAGTTATCTATTAGTCAACTATTACTTAGAAAGCAATTGGAAAAAGGAGAGTTTGTAGGAGCACTAAGGCAAATAGATGAAATGAGATTGTCAGTGGAAAATTTAAGGGATAGAATGGTTAAAATAAAACACGATATAAATAGGAATATTGTGTCAGAAGAGATTCAAAAAAGATACGGTGAATTGATAGAAGATATAAATATTAGACTTACAAGGGAGAATGAGGAATTTGATGAGTTGGAATCCTTTGTTAAAGATACTAGGGACAATATGGCCTATGAAGTTAAAGATGAGAAAGATAAAAAAGCCTATGAATTAATTATACAGATAGATAGGGAACTAGATAAAGTTCATAGTGAGCATAGGAAATTACTTACAGAAAGTATAGTTTTAAAAACAACTGCATTGGAAGCTGCCCAAGAATCTTTATATTTTATGGGGTTGGAAACCTTTAACTTTAAGCAAGAAATAACTAATAGATTTATTTCTACCCCATTACCTTTAATATCTTCACAACAATTAATTAAACCCTTTATGTTTTTAGAAATGAATAGATCTTGGTCACCTACTAGTGTCTTTGAAAGGCAAAGGGTTGAATCAGAAAAAAAAATTGAAAAGAACCATGCATTTTCTCAGCCAGTAGATGAAGAAATGTTAGATAAATTTAAAGAGATAACAAGGAATAATTTTAAAAAAATAATGGAGATTTTATTAGAAATACTAGGGAATGGAAATGAAATAACTTTAGATAAGGTTATAGAATATATAAAATTGAATCAAAAGGATATGTTGGATGAAAGGACTTTCTATGATTTTTGGATTATTTTACATCAAAAATCCCCTATATTAGTAGATGGCGGTGAAGAAGTTCACACTGGGCTACTTAAAGATGCAACAGAACTTTTGGTTGGTAAATATAAAAGGCTCGAAGTAGTGGAACTTAACAATATATTAGAAATAAATAATAGATTTAAAATTAAAAATATGATTTTTAAATTAGAGGAGTTGTAATTATGGAATTTAAAAATAAAGAGATTATGGAAGCTTTTAATATTTATTCGAAATTAGCTCTTAAAGGTTATGAATATGTTGATGAAGTAAGGCTGTATAATACTGACCACAAAGTTAGGGAATTGGTAGATGGATTTGCTCATGAAGTACAGTGTACTATTATTTTAGCTGGTGAATATATTTATATGGTTCCTATAGCTACAACTTCTCCTTTCCATATATCTAACGAAGAAATGAAAAAAAGACATCTACCATCAAAAGCTGTAAATTTAGACATATATTTAATGTATTTAACTATAATAATTTTATTTGGTGAATTTTATGATAGTTATCAAAGTTTAGAACCAATAAGGGATTTTCTACCTATGTACAAATGGCTTGAATCTGTAAATACCTATATTGAAACTTTAAATGAAATAGATGAAGAAGAACTAAAGTCCTTAGAAAAAGAGTATGAGTATAATTGGATAGGTATACTAGAAAAATGGAATGCAATGGATGATTTAAGGGAGAATGTAAAATCACAGAATGCTAGAACCAATAGTAGACTTGGTTTTTTAAGTACAGTAAAAAGATTTTTAGAGAGTCAAGATCTAATTATTGATATAGGAAATGATGAAATAGAACTTACAGAGAAATCAAAAGTTATTATACAAAGGTATTATATGGACTATGAATATAATAGGGGAATACTAGATTTCATATATGGACTTGAAAGGGAAAGGAGAGAAGATAAAGATGCCATCCATATCTAAGATAAGATTTACCAATGCTATATATGACAATGGAGAAAAAAGATATAATGATGAATTATTTATATTTGATGGCTATAATGGAGCCATATTGTTAGAAAATGGCGGTGGAAAGACTACTTTTATACAAATAGCACTTCAAGCTATACTTCCTCATGCAGATCTTGGAGATAGAAAAATTAGGGAAACATTATCTTTAGAAGGAACCCCTTGTCATGTAGCCATAGAGTGGATTATTAATGAAGTACCTAGAAGATATGCCTTAACCTGTGTTACTTTATTTTTAAATAATGGGAAATTGGATTCTTATAAATATGTATATGAATATGATGAGCATAATGATGAAAATTCAATAGAAAATATTCCTTTTGTAAAGGAAACCATTGATGGGAAGGAAAGGCCTGCAAGTAAGGAAGAAATGGGAGACTATTATCAATATATGTGTAGAGAAAATATAAATTCTAAAATTTTTCCAACTATAAAAGCGTATCATAAATATATTGAAGAAAATTTTAAAATAATACCAAAAGAATGGAGACGGATAGGAATTATCAACGGAGAGGAAGGGGATGTAGATGAGTTTTTTGAAGGCTGTAAGTCAACAACAAACTTAGTTGATAAACTTCTTATCCCTACAGTAGAAGAGGCTATGGCAGGTAATGGGGCAGAAGATTTTGCTGATACTTTTGAAGAACAAAGGGAACACTTCAAACAACATAATCGACTTAGGAAAAGTATTGATGAAAGTAAAGAAATTCAAAATAAGATTGAAGAGTATGTAAATATATACAATGAATACAATAATTCCATAGAAGAATATAATAGATGGAAGTCCTATGGAAAAGCAGTATATAAATATATTTCTAATGAGGAAGAAGATATAAAAATAAAATTAGATGAAAATGAATCTTATCAAAATAAATATGAGGAAGATTCCATAGAATTAGAGAGAATGAAGGATTCCTATAGATTAAATTCTTTGAAAAATCAGCTTTTAATATCTAAATTAAAATATGAAGAAATATTAAAGGACTATGAAATAATTAAAGATGAATTAGATGCCAAAGAAGCCAATATTCAAAATTTAAAAATAGCTAAATATAAGAAGGATATTAAGGAATTAGAAGATGAAATTTCATTATATAATAAACAATTAGAAAATCTAAAAAAAGATGAGGAAATAAGTGAAATACAAGAAGAGTTGAAGTTAAATTCTTCAAATATAAAAAACTATTATAGTCTAGAATTAGAGAAATTAAATGAAGATATAAATAAATTAAATAATAAAGAAAAAACATATGAAAAGGAATTAGAAAAGTTTCAAATGGACAAGTCTAAATTAGATAGGGAATGGGATAAATTAAATGAAGAAATTATTAGATTAAATCAAGATATTAAAAATAATAAGGAATATATGGAAAAGATAAATAAAGAAATACTTTCAAATATTGAAACTGAAAAAATAGAAAATGAATATCCAAAATGGACAAAAAAGGTTGGTTACATTGAAAAATATTTAGTAGATTGTCAGGAAAATATAAGTTCCATCAAGGATGAGAAAGAGAGTATTAAAATAGAGTTAATGAAATATAGGGAAGCAATAGATAAACTTTCTAGTGATAAAGCAACTGTAGTAGAGAAAATAAATAACATTGAAAATGAAGAAAAAGATCTATTATCAACTATTAAAGAGTATATTCCAAATTTATTCCATATAAATAGCATATATACAAAACAAGAACAAATAATCAATACATTGGAAAACAGATGTGAAAAACTCAGAAAGGAAAAAGAGAATTTAATCATAGAAGAAAGAATAGTTCACAGATTTATAGATGATTATGAAGACAACAAATATTTTACTGCAGAGCCGTTGTTAGGTAAATGGGTAGAACAATGGAAAGACCAGTTTAGCTTTTTAGAATCAGGATTTGAATTTATTGAAAGAGTAGCTGCAATTACTAATAAAAATCAAAAAGAATATTATAAGTTTTATCCATATTTGGCTATGGCCATCATAGTAGCAGACAATGAAAAAAATAAGTTGAAGGTTAAATTAGAAAATAATTTAGATAAAATCACATATCCAATTATTATATTGTCACAAAGTAATGCCCAATCTATAATTAGAAATAAATATGAAATAGAAGACGATTACATCTATCTTTATCCGTCAATATGGGAGAATAACATAGGTATAACAGATTTCAAATATAATAAATTTGAAATTGGCAAAAAAGCAGAAGTAGTTACTCAAAATAGGAAGGACAAAGAAAATGAGCTAAATAATTATGATAATCTGCATATAAATACTATAGAGTTTTTAAATAAATACCCTTATAAAGATTATTTAATTCCTTTAAAAAATGAGTTAAAAAATATAGAAGAGAAAATGTATAATATAAAAAATATTTATAATGAGAAAAGCAAAAGGATAGAAGAAATAGATGATGAATTAGAAAACATCAACAATGAAATTAAAAAGTCAAATGAAGAAAAAAACATATTAAATAATAAGATAGAAAAAGCTTTAAATTATATTAGAAAAAAACGGGAAATAGATGTTATAAAAAAAGAAGTATCCCAATTAAAAAATATAAAAGATAAAAAGAAAATTGAAATATCAAGATTAGATAAATTAATAAAAAATAGTGAGCAAGGAATAGCTAAATTAAAAGATAGAATCAATGATAAGAATAAACAGGCTGATTCCATAATAAATAGTGAACTGTATATAGAAGTAAAGGATTCAATTCCTATATATTCAAACATATCTATTGAAGTATTAAAAAAGGAAAGAATAGATATTAAAGATCGTTTAGATAGGAAACAAAAAAACAGAAGTTTCATAGAAGATAATAAAAACAGGAGCCTTAAAACAATAAAAAAGTATGAAAAAAGCTTAAAAAATGAAATAAAATCCGCTATATATCCAATTGATGAAAAGATGGTTTTTCCACTACATGGAGAAGATGAAGTAGAAGAACTAATAAATGATATTAGGGAACTTAGACCTAAAGTTGATGAAATTGAAAAGAAAAAGGATAATGCTGAGAGAAAATATTTTAGTGCTTGGGATAAGTATCATTTTAACGAAGAAAAGTTTTTTGAAAAACATGATTCAATTATGGAATTTACAGAGCCTTTGGATATTATAAAAGAACGAATTAATGAAAAGAAGAGAGAATTAGATAAAAGATATGAATATTTAATAGAAACAGAAAAAGAATTGAATAGTGAATATAATTCTATAAAAGAAGCCTTAAATCTCCTAGAAAGAAAAGATGAAAGGTATGGATATCTAACGAATGAAATTAAACCAGATGTACTTTCAGAAGAAATAACAACAGAACTTTCATACAACAGAAAGAAATATATTGATGAGCTTATAAAAGCTTTGGAAGATATTAGTTATAAAGTGGAAAATAAAGAAAAAAAGGTTTCAAAGGAAAAGTCAAAGTTTGAATCCTTTTGTGAGGATTCTATTAAAGAACCTAGGCTTAAAAATATGGCTATATCAGGAATTAACTATAAGGATAGTTTTGAGGAATTGGTTAAATGGAAGAGGATTATAGACAAAAATATTGATAGAAATATTGGGATATTGGAAGAAGATATGATGCAACACGATAAGGAAATAAATCAATTTATAAACCATCTTCATTCCTATTTAAAAACATTAGCAGATGAAATTAGAACCATATCAAATAAGACAAAAATAAAAGTTGGTGATAATTGGAAAGCGGTGTATATAATAGATGTTCCTAATTGGGAAGATGAAGTTGGAAAAGAAAGACTTATAGAAAGTATAAATTATCTATTAAAAGATATAGAAGATATAGGATTTAAAGATGAAGATGGAAATGAAAATAAAGCTTCTGTGAGAAAATATATAGAAAACAGATTTCAAGGTAAGGAGTTGCTCAGGGTTGTAATGGGAAATGATAAGATAAAAGTAAGATGTAGAAAGGTAACAAATGATGGAAAGGTAAGTAGTAGACCTATATCCTGGGAGCAATCAAATAAATGGTCTGGCGGAGAAAAATGGAGTAAAAATATGACCTTATTTCTTGGCATATTAAATTACTTAGCAGAAAAAAGTCAAAGTATATCATATAATCAAAAAAGAAGTCGTACAGTTTTATTAGATAATCCTTTTGGAAAGGCTTCTAGTGACCATGTATTAGATCCAGTATTTTTTATAGCAGAGCAGCTAGGATTTCAAATAATAGCGTTGACAGCCCATAGTGAAGGTAAATATATTAGGGATTTTTTCCCAGTAGTCTATAGCTGTAGACTACGCCCATCGGTAGATAACAAAACTCAGATAATTGGGAAAGAGAAAGAAATAAGATATGCGTTTTTCAAAGATAAAGACCCACAGGCTTTGATAAGATTAGGAGATGCTGAATAATTAAGGAGCATATGTTGAAGTAATGTGCGTTTATAGAGCGTTCCATCCTTTTATCACTACACTTTCATTGACACAGCGAAATTGTACTTATATAATATATATGTAAGGATACAGTTTTAAATAAGTATTACAAAGTCAAAGTAAAAATATAGGGGGTATGGGATATGAAAAAGCCATTACTAATGACACCAGGTCCTACACAGGTTCATGAAGATGTGAGGCAAGCTATGGCAAAGAATATTACAAATCCAGATTTAGATCAAGATTTTTTTGAATATTATAAAGAGACTTGCAACAAGTTAAAAAAGATTTTTAAAACAGAAAATGAAGTTTTAATATTGTCCGGAGAAGGAATATTAGGCTTGGAGGCAGCTTGTGCATCCCTCATTGAACCAGGTGATAGAGTACTTTGTATAGAGAATGGTATATTTGGAAGAGGATTTAAAGATTTTGCTGAAATATATGGTGCAGAAGTAGTATGTTTTGAAGGTGATCCTAGGAAAGCTATTGATGTAAAAGAACTAAAAGAATTTTTAGATAAAGACAATGATTTTAAACTGGCTACATTAGTCTATTGTGAGACACCTTCAGGTATAACTAATCCTGTAGATGAGATATGTCCACTGCTTAAGGAGTACAATATTTTAAGTATAGTGGATTCAGTTTCAGCTATTGGTGGAGAGCCTATAGAAGTAGATAAATGGCAAATGGATATAGTTCTATGTGGGAGTCAAAAATGTATTTCTGCAGCTCCAGGTTTAACATTTTTAAGTATAAGTGAAGAAGCTTGGAATATTATGAAAAATAGGAAAGCTCCTATTGCTTCATTTTATTGTAACTTAGCATTGTGGGAAAATTGGTATGAAGAGAAATGGTTCCCTTATACCCAATCAATAAGCGATATTTACGGATTAGATTGTGCAGTAGATAGAATTTTAAAAGGAGATAATTACATAGAAAGACATAGAAAAAATGGTGAAGCAGTTAGGAAAGCAATAACTAAAGCTGGATTAGAACTATATCCTTTAAGTGGGTTTTCTAATACCGTCACAACAATGATTGTTCCAGAAGAAACTACCTTTGAAGAAATAAATAATCATATGTTAAAAGAACATAATATAATGATAGCTGGTGCCTTTGATTATCTAAAAGATAAAGTTATTAGGATAGGACATATGGGAGAAAATTGTTATGAAGAAAAGCTGTATATTACTTTAAAAGCATTAGATGAAACGTTTAAAACTTTAGGTGTGGAGATGAAGGGAAGTCTACATAAACATTTTGTGGATGAAATAGACTAAGTCTTTAGAATATTATTGACAAAACCAGGCTGATCTCTAGGAATCGGCCTGGTTTTTATATTAGAATTAACATATCTTATATAGGTGTAATAATATTATTTTAGTGGACAAGAAAGCTGTTTTTGCCCACTTTTTCATTTTTTATTTAGCAGTGATTGTGGTCCATTTCAGCATCTTCTTTAGTTTTATGGATTGTACCATGGGGATGCTCAGGAGGAGCATATATAGAATATAGTTTAATTGGTTCAGAACCTGTATTGATTACATTATGCCATGTACCTGCAGGTATAAATATTGCATAGTCATCATAGAAATTTGCTTGGAAATCCAACCTATCAACACTACTTCCCATTCTAACAATTCCTTGGCCTTGTTCAATACGGATAAATTGATCCACGTTTGGATGCATTTCTAAGCCAATATCATCACCAACATTAATACTCATTAATGTAAGTTGTAGGTGTTTTCCTGTCCATAAAGCTATACGGAAATAGTTATTTTGTTTTGCAGCATCTTCAATATTAGTTACAAAGGGACAGGGGCCATAGTCTTTTAATTTTATGGGATCACTCCAATGATTTGGATAGTTAATTGGTCTATTACAGTAAGGACATTGATATGATCTATAATTATTATACATAATATTCACTCCTTTCATAGTCATACAATATTATATGTTTTATATTGACAATGGGTTCTTTAGATAAAATTAACTGAATAGAAAGAAAACAATAAGTATTTTAAAAATATTGCCGATAATAGGGTTATAAGGGAGGGGTTTTGTATGAAATTAAAAAATAAAATGATATTGTTCACCGTATTAGTGTGTATATTAAGTATTTTATCTATATCTATAATTAATTATATGGTATCAATAAAGAAGCTAGAAAGTGAAGTAGGTGAAAAAGTTCAGTTAGAAGCTACAAGTATAGCTAAAGATATAGATAAATGGATGGCTATACAAAAGGATTCTCTATATGAAGTTATAGAAAGTATGGTTATAAATAATAATTTTGAATATGATTTTGCTTATAATTATTTAAAAGAAGCTAGTGAAAGAAATCCAGGAAATCTATATTGCATGGCTTTTTCCGATAAGTATTTTATAGATGGATCTGGTTGGATACCTGAAAGTAGCTATGATCCTACATCTAGAGACTGGTATGTAGAAGCTATTGACAGTGATGATTTTTACATATCTGAGCCTTATGTAGATGCAATGACAGGAGATATGGTTATTACTATTTCAAAAGCTTTTAAAGCCCTTGATGGGAAAAAAGGCGTTATATCTACTGATATCCAAATTGACTATTTAGTAGACTTAGTATCTTCTGTAAATTTAGGAAAAGGTTCTTATGCATTTTTAATTGATGAGAGAGGGAATATTGTAACCCATTTAAATGAAGAGTTTAAACCACAGGAAGATAAATCCTTTAATATTGGAGATATAGTAAATGGTAAGTTGAAAAATATAGTTGAAAAAGAGAAACTAGATATAAAAAATAGGAAAGTTAAAGATTATGATGGAATTGATAGATTTTTCTTCTTTGAAAATGTAGAAGAATCAAACTGGAAAGTAGGAGTAGGGGTTGCTACTAATTATGTTTTAGGAAATATAAATCAGGCTATTAAATATACTATAATAGCAGCTTTAATTGTATTAATAATATCTATAGCCATATCTACATATATATCAAATTCTATTACGCAACCTATAATTAATACAGTGACAATTGCAGAAAACATAGGGAATTTAGAGTTATTAGATAAAATAGATGAAAAAGAACTTAATAGAAAAGATGAAATAGGGGAGATGTATAATTCTTTCCAAAATATAATTACAAAGTTGAAAATATTTATGAAGGATATGGAAGGTTCTATCCATACTAATCATCAAGTATATGAAGAAACTATGGATAAACTAAACTTTTTGGTAAATCAAGCAGAAGACACCTCAGCTACTACTGAAGAATTATCAGCAGGTATGGAAGAGACCTCATCTTCTGCAATATCTATAAATGAATCTGTTAGTGAAGTAGATAAAGCTATATCAAGTTTTGCAGAAAATGTAGAAGAAGGAGCTTCTACTGCAGATGAAATAAGTACAAAGGCTGAAACATTGCATAGTCAATTTGTACAAGCTAAAAACAGTACCATGAATCTATATGCAAATACAAAAGAAGAAATAAAAGAAGCTATACAATCTTCTAAAGAAGTAGAGAAGATAAATATATTATCTAATTCTATATTAGAAATATCAGAACAAACAGGTCTACTATCCTTGAATGCAGCTATTGAAGCAGCTAGAGCAGGGGAGTCTGGAAGAGGGTTTGCAGTTGTAGCTGAAGAAATAGGGAAACTAGCAGAAAACTCTAATGAAACTGTAGAAGAGATACAAATTGTCACTGAAAACATAACTAAAGCTGTTAGCAAACTAATAAAAAACACAACTAAATTAATAGACTTTTTAGAAAAAGACATAATGGGTGATTATGAAATGATGGTAGAAGCAGTGGAGGAATACAAAAATGATGGTTCTTCATTAAATAATATAATTTCAGATCTATCTGCTACTTCAGAAGAGTTATCAGCAACTATAAGTGAAATATCTACTTCTATAAAAGAAATATCCACTACAGTAGAAGAGTCCACTATATCTACTACTAATATAGCCCATATGAATGTAAATATAGTTGAAGCTATACAAAATATTAATGATATAATGGAAAAAAATAAAGAAGTATCAAATAAATTAGAAGAGATAGTTTCTCAAGTTAAGTTCTAAGTATTTTCTAGAGTTTTAGTATAATAGAAGAAATAGTTTTTGAATAGTTCTTTAAAGATTTATAAAGGGGGCACTGTTAAATGTATTATGGAGAAAAAGTTTGCTTGAGAGCTTATAGAGAAGAAGACATACCAATAGCAACATCGTTTGTAAATGATGAAGAGCTTAAAAAATATTTGGTTACCGATATTCCTTTTCCTATGACTTTATGGGAAGAGGAAAAATGGATAAAATCTCAGAAAAGCAATCAAAATGGTAGTTATAATTTTGCTATAGAAGATATAGAAACAAAAAAATATATTGGCGGTTGTGGTATTCAAGAAGTAAATTGGCTATCTCGTGTTGCAACAGTTGGAATAATGATTGGAGACAAAGAATATTGGGGAAAAGGATATGGTACCGATGCAATGAAGGTGCTAATGGATTTTATTTTCAATAAGATGAATATTCGAAAGATAAGATTAAGTACATTTTCATTTAATATAAGAGCTAAAAAAAGTTATGAAAAGTGCGGATTTAAGGTAGAAGGAATTTTAAAAGATGAAATATTCAAAGATGGAAAATACTATGATGAAATAATAATGTCAGCTTTCAAGTGAAGGTTTTATCAAGATATTTATCACTATAATAATTATTGCCCAGTTATAAGGTCAATATTGACCTTATAACTGGGCAAACTATTTTATTAATCGTCTACTTGATCTACACTCCATTCTTCCCATACTCTTCCTACTAATTCAGGGCCTGGTTTTAATGTTTTCTTACCTGGTTTCCAACCTGCAGGTGTAACTTCAGCACCTTTTGTCTCTCTTACTAATTGAAAAGCTTTAATTTGTCTTATTGTTTCATTTATATTTCTTCCTACTGGAGAAGTAAGAACTTCAAATCCTTGAACTATTCCATCTGGATCGATTATAAATCTACCTCTTGTTTCTACTCCACTATCTTCATCATAAATCCCATATTTTCTGCCTACTGATCCGTCTTGGTCAGAACCCATTAGGAATGGAATATCTTTATCTATCATTTTAGATAATTCATGTTCGTTCCACATTTTGTGAACAAATGGACTGTCAACACTAATGGATATAACTTCAACCCCTAATTTTTGTAGCTCTTCATATTTGTCAGCAACTGCTGAAATTTCAGTAGCTCAGACAAAAGTGAAGTCTCCCGGATAGAAACATAGTAGCACCCATTTTCCTTTAAATTCTGAAAGGCTTAAATTAACAAATTCACCTTTGTGAAAAGCTGGTATAGTGAAATCTGGAGCTGGCTTTCCAACTTTAATCATACTTAACTCCTCCTTTTGAGTGGTTTTATTTTCTTCTGGTTTGCTTTCTTCTACTTTATCTTTTTTAATTTCTGGTCTTTGGCACCCTGCATTAAATTTTTCTGGCATAAAAAAACCTCCTATTCCTATATAGATAAAATCTATGAACCATATAAATATTATAAAAATCATCTATAATACTCTTACCCTTTAATAAATATTATTAATCATAATTGTTAAAATTTTCTTCATATCATTTTATCCAAGAATACACCCACTTCTAAAAATAGCGAAAGTGGGTGTATTCTTGGAATTAAACTTTGATTAAATTATATAAAATATTCAACCTTTGCTCCGAGGAAGAATTCTTTTGTCTTATTTAAGAAAAATTCTTTTAATTCATTTATTTCATTAGGATTATAAATATATTTGCCATATCCAAATTGTCCATATTTAAACTTCCGTTCTTTTTCCTCCATGGGAAGTTTGCTTTTAGGGAAGACATTAAGTATATTGGATTTAGCCTTAAGGGTATAACGATGAGATATAAATTCGAAACTTAGATCTTTAGGAGACCAATCTGGAGGCATATTTTCATATAAATATTTTTCTAATAAAACAAATAGTTCAGTGTATTCATCCTGCCAATTTTCAAATCTAAATATTGGTGCAATAATGAAACCTATAGGATAATTTGCTTTTAGCATTTTTGACGCTGCCATGACCCTGTCTAAAAGCTGGGGGGTTTTATGTTCAAAATTTTTAATTATATATTGGCAGTTTAAGCTAAATCTAAAGCGTGTATGGTTATTATGTTCTACATTTAAAAGACTATCTATATCAGTAAATTTAGTAACAAATCGGAAACGGCCTAAAGGTTCTTGACCAAAGAACTCTATGGTTCTTTTAAGGCTTCCAGTATATTTTTCTACAGGTATAGGGTCAGCTGTAGCAGCACCTTCAAAGACAGTTATTTCTGGTGCTCTAGATTCAATTATGTTTTTAGTTGTATCTAATATTTCTTCAATATTAACATATATCCTTAGATAAGGTTTTGGTCCTAATGTAGTAGATAGGTAACAATATTCACACATACCAGGGCAAGAAGTAGCCAATGGAAGCTGGTAGTGGGCAGAGGGTTTACATGTTTGGAAGGTTTTACTTCTCCTAACTCCGATAACTAAAGTATGTTTTGCTTCCTTATAGGCTTCTTGGGGAGTATCTCCAGCTATACCAACAACCCTATTATGAGAAGTGGTAGGCTTCATTGGTATATTTATATTTTGGAAGTAATTTACTAGTTTTTTCCCAAGGGGATAGTTTAAAGCATCAGGTTCATAAAATACTTGTTTAGGTATAAAATCTATCAAAACTTTCACCTCCAAAGTTTAGAATTCCCTAAAAATCTAATATTACACCATATAATCGTTGTGATAATTGAGATTCATTATAATGTTGATGTTTTTTGCAAATAGCCCCCAATAATTTTATTGGGGGCTATGATTTCCTTCAATTTTAACATTAAATGCTTTTTTCCATATAAATAGGTTTATAGTAACTAATATAAGTAAGTATATATATCTACCGTAGACAATTTTTGTGGAGAGATAATGAACACCAGCTAAAGCTGCTATTGTTAAAAATAATGGTATAATAATAAATTTACCACTTTTATTGGCTGATTCAAAAGGCTCGGAAAAAGGTAAAGTTTTTTCCAATATTATAAAACAAATTGCAGTAAACAATACTATATTTATAAATATAATAACCAAATCTAAACCTATCCTACCTTTAAATATAATCATAAATATTATGCTTTCAAATATATACATAGGAAGTAAAAGATTTATTATAAATGCTTTTATAGTCCCTTTAAATATGGCCGATGTATCATTAAATGGTAATATCTTATATATCCAAGCCCCTTTATATTTATTAGAATATCCTATCATCATAAGTACAGTTGGTATCATAAGACCAATAAAATATATATTAAAGTATAATTTGCTACTAGCTATATATTCCCATCCTTCATTTTTGAAGTCTGACAGTAGGAATATAAAAGGGAAGACTAAAGAAAGTCCTAATGATGGATATACCCTAAGTTTAAAATCCCTTTCTTTTTTCATCATATTAGTTGCAAATCTAAAGAAGGTTTTTTCTTCTTTGGTTCTACAGGCTAGCTGCGATAAATGATAATTGAATCCTTTATTTTTAGCTTTAACAATTCCGCTACTGCTGTTTAGTTTTTGCAAATTATCTTCAAAAGTAGGTGTAAGCTTTACATATATAATTATTGCAAGTATAGGTACAATCACTGCTAAAACTGAGAAGAATATTATATGAGGATCATAATTTCTTTTAAGTATTAGTTCAAAAGGTCCTCCAAACCACATAGATGGAAGTAGATACTGCCACCATTTTGGAACAAAATCAATATTCATAATATTACTAAAATCAAATAATCTACCTATAAGCTGATAACCTACAGATAATGCTATAGTTAAAATTATTTGAACATAGTTGATAATATCTTTTAGTTTTTCACCATCAAAGAATTTAAGTATCAATAGATATAATAATGCAGTTAAAGCCACTATTAACAAATCCATTAGAATTATTGATAATAAAAATATTATGAAAAATAAAAATCCGTTTCTATATAGTGATACAGCTAACGATGGTCCTGTAAAAGAAAAAGTTATAAAAAACATGTATATCATTATATGTATAGTTTTTGCTGCACTTAGAGTCTTACCATCTACTGGTTTTGATAGAATTATATCTTTGTCCCTTAAATCCAATAGTACGGAAGAAAAATCTGAAATTAAAATAGTCATCATCATAAACATGAGTATTCCAAATAGAAAACTCATTTGAAATAAATAGTTTTGATTTGAAATGACAAATGGAACCAATACTAGTCCTAACAATATATAAAATCCTAAAGATTTTTTGATACTATTCCCTTCATTTTTATAAGAATTATTGTTCATAACTGTAGGGACTCTTCTTCCATCTAAAGTAAGCTTAACTTGGAGTATTTTTCTCATAGTATCATAATCAATTCCGAAACTTTTAAATAAACCTTTGAATCTATCCATGAATTTTAACACTTTAAAATCTTTCATTTCCTACACCCCTTGAACTATGGATACAATTTCTTCTGCAATTTCTCTATGCTCTTTAAATCCAGTAAGCTCATTAAATATCCCCTCTAGTGAACCTTCCATAGATTTTTCTTTTAATTTATCAAAGCTTCCATCGGCAACAATTTTTCCATCATTTATCAATATTATCCTGTTGCTTATTTTTTCAACTATCTCCATTATATGGGAGGAGTAGAATATAGTTTTTCCTTGGGAAGCTAATTCAGCCAATACTTCTTTAAAAACCATAACACTATTTGCATCCATTCCACTTAAGGGTTCATCTAAAAATAGAATATCAGGATTGTTCAACAAACTTGATATTATGACTGCCTTTTGTCTCATACCTTTTGAATAGGAAGAGATTCTTGAATCATATACTTTTTCCAAATTGAATAGTTCCATCAATTTTTTTGCTTTTTCATCGGCCGCATCATAATCAAGGCCATATAGTTCTCCTATAAAGGTTAGATATTCTCTTCCAGTTAAATTATCATATATTTCTGCTACTTCTGGAACATATCCTATTTTCTTTTTGTACTCTACATTTCCGTTGGATATATCTTGTCCGAAAATTTTTATTTCACCAACATATTCATTGATTAGTCCTAGCATTATTTTAACAGTAGTACTTTTTCCAGCTCCATTTGGACCTATATATCCTATGATCTGTCCCTTTTCAACATCTAGATTAATTCCTTTCAATACTTCTTTAGTGCCGAAACTTTTTTCAAGTCCTCTTATTGTTATAATTGGCTCATCATTTTGGTTCATATATTCACTCCCTTTTATAATTTATAAATTTAATCAATAACAATTTTACCACATAATAAATAGAAAATCTTTAGATATGTTATAATTATATTTATTGATATAGAAAGGAGCAAGATTCGATGAAATTATTATTAGACGTGCACAATCATACTGTGTCAAGTGGTCATGCATATAGCACTGTTCAAGAAGTAGCTTTAGAAGCCTCTAAAAAAGGTTTAAAATATGTGGGGATAACAGATCATGGACCTAAGATGCCAGGAGGGCCTCATATTTTTCATATAGGTAATTTAAAAGTTATACCAGACAATATAGATGGGGTAGAGATACTTAAAGGTGTAGAAGCAAATATTTTAAATAAAGAAGGAGAAATGGATATACCAGAAAGACTATTGAAAGGATTAGATATAGTTATTGCTTCACTCCATGATGTATGTATGGAGCCATCTAATGTAGAAGAACATACAAAAGCCCTTTTAAATGCTATGGAAAATGAATATGTGGATATACTAGGTCATCCAGGGAATCCATCTTTTCCAATAGACAAAGAAAAAGTTGTATTGGCTGCTAAAAAAACCAATACTTTAGTTGAGATTAATAATAGTTCTTTTTCAAAGAGTAGGAAAGGTAGCTATGAAAATTGTCGTGAAATAGCCTTATTATGTAAAAAGCATAGGGTGCCAGTTATTGTAAATAGTGATAGCCATATTTCTTTCGATGTTGGAGTATTTGATGAGGCAATAAAGCTATTGGAAGATATTGAAATGCCAGAAGAATTAATTATCAATACTTCTACTGATAGATTTGTAGAATATTTAAAAAGCAAAGGTAAAGATAGATTTATTTAGGGAAATAGTTTCTCAAGTTAAGTTTTAAATTTGATTATCTGACTAAATATTTATGCAAAAAAGCTAATAAGAATTTCAAAATTCTTATTAGCTTTTTTATCTGAGACCTTTTAATATACTGTACTTCATAGTGGCATAGCAAATGACACACTATGTATAGTTATTCAATAATAGTATTTTTATACATTTTAGAGCAAAAAATTACCTTAATGTTTTAAATATATAGTTTATTAGTTCTATACAAAGATTAGATGTCATATCTTTATTATCAAGAATTGGATTTAATTCAACAAAGTCCATTGATTTTATAAGGCCTGTACTTAAAAATCCTTCAAGAAGTTTTTTTCCTTCTTCGAAACTAAAACCGTTGCTAACTGGAGTGCCTGTTCCAGGTACCAAACTTTTATCTAAAGCATCTATATCGAAGCTTAGATGAACTCCATCAATATTGCTAGATTTTATTTTATTTAATACTTCTTCTATAACTGTACTTATTCCCATTTTTCTAACAGTATCCATAGTGTATAGATTTAGATTTAAATCTTTGGCAAGTTTAACTTCTCCTTCGTCTAAATCTCTGGCTCCAATAATATATACATTTTCAGGTTTAACTTTTGGACCATCATAGTATACATTTGTTAATTCTGGTACTCCAACTCCTAGTGCTGCAGCTAGTGGCATACCATGGCTATTACCAGTTGGTGATGTTTCAGGAGTATTTATATCTCCATGAGCATCTATCCATATTACAGCTAAGTTTTCAAAATGTTTACTAGCACCTGAAATACTACCTAAACCTAAGGAATGATCTCCACCAACTACAAAAGGAAAGCTTTCTGAACATAGTGAGCTATATACTAAATGGGCAAGGTTATTATTTGTTTCTGCTACAGGTTTTAAATATTTGATATGTTCATGGTTAGCATATTTTTCTGATTCTGGAACACTAGGTATGAATAGATTCCCAAAATCATAAACTACATGATTTTGATTCTTTATTACTTCTACTAAATCTTTTTCTCTTAAGATTTTTGGACCATATTGGGCACCATTACGATCACAACCATACATAATAGGTACTGCTAACAGGTTTATATTCATTTTTATTCAAAAACCCCTTTCTGAAAATTGTTAATAAATATAATATTTTCATATATTTCATTATATCATTTAAAATTATAAGATAAAAGGAATAATATAAAAATATTATTTACAAATTATTTAATTCTAATTTTTTCATAAAAAGTAATTAATAAATATTTACAAAAGTGATTAAAAATTCTTAGAACTTGTGTTATAATGTAATAATTATTGGAGTATAAATATTAAATATACAGACTTACTATTAAAAATATTCTGTATATTTAAAAATGTTAAGGAGGATTAGATAATGGATACAGAGTTTAAAGATAGGTTTTCAATGGGAGACTATTTAAGATTTATTATACCGTCAATCATAGGTATATTATTATTTATGTTTCCATTTAAACATGAAGGTGAAACTACAATTGCAGTAGCTCTTTTTGCAAGTCTTCTTTCTGATTTAATAAAAGACCAGATACCATTGATTGTAACAACTATAATTTCTATTACGGCAATAGGTTCTATAATTTATAAAGTTTTCAAACCATCTTTTATAAAGGACAACAAAACATTAAAAGGTATTTTTGATGTAAATACATTTTGGCTTATTACTAGAGTAGTGGGTATGATATTTGCCATAATGGTGTTTTTTGATATAGGTCCTGAATGGGTTATTTCTGAAGATATAGGAGGACTAATATTATATGATCTTTTAATTACATTGTTTACAATATTTTTATTTGCTGGATTTCTTCTTCCATTCCTAACCGACTTTGGACTTTTAGAGTTTGTTGGAACCCTTGTAACCAAGTTTATGAGACCTATATTTTTATTGCCTGGTCGTTCTTCTATTGACTGTATAGCTTCATGGGTAGGGGATGGAACTATTGGAGTAACTCTTACAAATAAACAATATGAAGAAGGATATTATACTCAAAGAGAGGCTTCAGTAGTAGCTACAACTTTTTCAGCTGTATCTATTACATTTTCTTTAGTAGTACTTTCTCAAGTAGGTTTGGGACATTTATTTGGACATTATTATTTAACTATTATAATAATAGGGATAGTTGCTGGTATCATTGTTCCGCGTATTCCGCCACTATCTAGAAAACCTGATTCTTATTATGGTGGAGCCCAAAAAAAGTCAACAGAAGAAATTCCCGAAGGTTGTACTTCAGTTAGTTGGGGGACCAATTTAGCCCTTATTAAGGCTAGAGACAGTGGAGATGTAAAGCAATTTATTAAGAATGGTATGGCAACTGTATTGGATATGTGGTTAGGTGTTATGCCTGTAATAATGGCTTTTGGAACATTGGCTTTAATAATAGCTGAAGCAACCCCTATATTCCAATGGTTAGGTATGCCATTTATACCTCTGTTAAAGCTTTTTAGAATTCCCTATGCAGTAGAAGCATCTCAAACTATGATTATTGGATTTGCTGATATGTTTTTACCTTCTGTTATTGGTTCAAATATTCCTAGTGATTTAACTAGATTTGTTATAGCTGGTGTTTCAGTATCTCAACTTATTTATCTATCAGAAGTAGGTGCTGTAATACTAGGTTCAAAAATACCAGTATCTCTAGGTGAAATGTTCATTATATTTATAGAAAGAACATTGATAGCATTGCCTATAATGGCAATTGCAGGTCATATTTTATTTTAAATATATAAATATGATTAATAAGGTTAGATTATGTATATGTACTAAAGCATCTGATTTATATATAAATCAGATGCTTTAGTATTTTATGGAGTTTACTATAAAAAGATTATTAAAATACAAAGTTGAATAAATAATAAATATAGAATACAATTACAATGTGAAAAAAACATATTATATGGAGGGACATAAATGTATGAATCGAAATCAAAAAGTAGTGGTAAAGCACTTATTCCTTTTCTGATCTTTGTAGTGGTTTACTTAGCAAGTGGTATAATTCTTCAAGCTAAAGGGGTAGAGATGGCTTTTTATCAATTACCTGGACCAGTAGCAGTACTGGTAGGGATAATTATAGCATTTATTATGTTTAAGGGTTCTGTTGATGAAAAATTTGGAACTTTGGTACAAGGTTGTGGCGATGAAAATATAATTATTATGTGTATTATTTATTTATTGGCTGGAGCTTTTTCATCAGTTTCTGAGGCAATAGGTGGAGTAGATGCTACAGTAAATTTAGGACTTACACTTATTCCAGCTAAATATGCTACAGCAGGTATTTTTATAATTGCAGGTTTTATATCTATATCTACGGGAACTTCTGTAGGAACTATAGTAGCTATAGGGCCAATTGCCGTAGGATTAGCTGAAAAAGCAGGTTTGAATTTATCATTAGTTATAGCTGCCCTTATAGGAGGAGCTATGTTTGGTGATAATTTATCGATAATATCTGATACAACCATAGCAGCAACAAGAACCCAAGGAGTTGAGATGAGGGATAAATTTAGATTGAATATTAGAATTGCACTACCAGCAGCTATAATTACAATAATTTTATTGTTAATTTTTGGACAACCAACTACTGTCTCAGAAGTTGGGGATTATTCATTTAATATAATTAAGGTATTGCCATATCTATTTGTATTAGTGGCAGCATTGGCAGGAGTCAATGTGTTTATTGTTTTAACAGGGGGAATTATTTTTTCTGGGATCATCGGTATAGCCTATAGGGAACTAGGAATATTAACCTTTGCTCAGGAGATTTTCAGCGGATTTGAGGGAATGTTTGATATATTTTTATTATCTATGTTAACAGGTGGTTTAGCTTTTATGGTTACAAAAGAAGGTGGGCTACAGTGGATTCTTGAAAAAATTCAAGGAAGAATTAAAGGTAAGAAAACTGCAGAAGTAGGTATTGCAGCCCTAATTAGTTTAATAGATGCTGCTACAGCTAATAACACAGTAGCAATAATAATATCAGGACCTATTGTAAAAGAAATTTCAAAAACATATAAGGTAGATCCTAGAAGAACCGCTTCATTATTAGATGCTTTTTCTTGTGTAATGCAGGGGATGATTCCTTATGGAGCACAGCTATTAATAGCTGCTAGTTTCACTAAAGGTTTAGTAAGTCCAATAGAAATAATACCTCTCTTATGGTATCAACAATTATTGGCGTTAGCTGCCATAATATCAATATTTATACCATATGCAGATGGTATAATTAAAAGAGAACCTTGGGATTTTACAGATGACAAGAGAGTGGTATAATATGTTATAATACCTTTGTATTATTAAAGCTTAAAGGAGGGGTTATATGACAAAAATTGGTTTTAAAGGCGGAATGCTTATTGATGGTACAGGAAAGGAACCTGTTGAAAATTCTTTGGTATTGGTTGAAGATGGCAAGATCAAATATGCAGGAGAAGAAATACATATAGATTCAGATTATGAAATCGTGGATATATCTGGAATGACAATTATGCCTGGACTTATTGATACCCATGTTCATTTTGGTGGTGCCCTAAGCCCTTCAGATGTAGATTGGGTCCTTGAACCAGTTTTACAAAAAGCGGTTGTATCTGTTTCTCAAGGAGAAGCTTGTTTAGAACATGGTCTTACTACTGTAGGGGATATTTCAAGAAATGGAACTTACTTAAGGGATATGATTGAGAAGGGAATTGTTAAAGGACCAAGAACTATTACTTGTGGATTAGGTCTTTCTAGAACTAGTGGCCATGGTGATACCCATTCGCTACCTTTTGATTATGTTCAAGAATCCCATCCTTGGGCTATATGTGTAGATGGTAGGGAAAATTTACGTAATGCAGTGAGAAGAATTATTAGAACTAATCCAGATATGATTAAGATTTGGGCTACAGGTGGAGGAGTATGGAGATTAGAAAGAAAAACTGATCAACACTACAGTTTTGAAGAGATCCAAGTAGTAGTGGAAGAAGCAAACTATGTAGGACTTCCTGTAAGAGCTCATTGTGAAAGTTTAGAGGGGGCAAAGGATTGCTGTAAAGCTGGAGTATATAGTATTGAACATGGACAAGAACTAGATGAAGAATGTCTTCAAATGATGGTAGAAAAGGATATTACTTTAGTTCCGACTATGCAATTTTTCTATGAATGGTTTACTGAATATGAACCACCATATAGGCCTATATTGGATAAATTTCCTGGAGAAACTATTGCAGAAAAAGAATTGAACCGTACAATAGCTAATTTTCAAGCTGCAAAAGATGCAGGAATTAGAATAGTAGTAGGTTCTGATTCTTTCTGTAGCCAGCTTACACCTTATGGTGAATATAGTTTGAAGGAAATATATGCTATAAATAAGGCTGGACTATCACCTATGGAAACCATAGTAGCTGCAACTAAAAGTGGTGCAGATATGCTTCAAGTATTAGATATTACAGGCACTTTAGAAGAAGGAAAATATGCTGATTTAATAGTACTTGAGAAAAATCCATTAGATAATATAGAAAATATTAATAAAGAAAATATGGCTATAATAATGAAAGAAGGAAATTTTGTAAAGAGAATATAATTGATTAAAATAATTTAAATTGGTTAAAAAGATAAGGGAAAGAAAAAATCTTTCACTTATCTTTTTTTGTATTGGATATAATAGTTATTATCAATTGATAAAGCTTGTTATTTGGCTAAAATAGTAGACTTTTGGACTTATTGGGTATATAATATTATCAATTGAATATAATTGATAATATTAATGGAAGATATTATTTTGGAGGTAATAATATGGATAATTATAAATTAGGATTTAAAGTGTCTGTTATTACTATAATTATTAATGTAGTTTTATCAGCAATTAAGATATTTGCAGGAATTATAGGAAAGAGTAATGCGATGTTTGCAGATGGTGTCCATACTTTATCCGATGTACTAACTACTTTTGTAGTACTACTAGGTTTGAAAGTTTCATCAAAAGAAGCTGACGAAAACCATCCATATGGGCACGAAAAATACGAGCCTATTTTTGCAAAGCTTTTAAGTATCCTACTTTTACTAACAGGGGTTTATATTGGTTATGAAAGTGTGAAAGTTTTAATAAGTGGTAATATTAAAACACCTGGCTTAATAGCTTTGGTAGCTGCTTTAGTTTCAATTGTTTCTAAAGAGGCTATGTACTGGTATACTGTAAAGACGGCAAAGAAAATAAAAAGTTTATCTTTAGAGGCAGATGCTTGGCATCACAGGTCAGATGTGCTATCATCTATAGGTACTTTTGTAGGTATTTTGGGAGCTAGAATGGGTATTAAGGTGTTAGACCCTATAGCTGGAATAGTTGTTAGTATTTTTGTTGTAAAAGTAGGGGTGGAACTATATCTAAAAGCTACGAGGGAATTGGTAGATGAAGCAGCAGATGATGAGACTATTGAAAAAATCAAAAGTTTAATTTTTTCTGTAAAAGGTGTAGAAGAGATCAGGGATTTAAAGACTAGAGTATTTGGAAATAAAATATTTGTTGATATAGAGATTGCTGTAAATGGTTCTATTTCTGTAAAAGAAGGTCATGATATAGCTGAAGAAGTTCATGATATTATTGAAAATAGTGTAGAAAGTGTGAAGCATTGTATGGTTCATGTGGAACCTAAAAAAACTCAAGATTAACTTCTTGAGTTTTTTATTATGCTATATATTAAAAAAATATGGGTATCTTATTGAGTGAAGAATAAAAATAAAAAGGAGGTCTTTAAAATGAAAGCATATGTAGATAAAGATACCTGTATTGGCTGTGGATTATGTCCAAGTATATGTCCAGAGGTTTTTGAAATGGACGATGATGGAAAAGCAGTAGCATATAATGAGGATGTTTCTGAAGGACTAGTAGATAGTGCTAAAGAAGCCGAGGAGTCATGTCCAGTAGCTGCTATAACAGTTGAATAGCTTTTAAATTAAAATACATAGCTAGAATTTTAGCTATGTATTTTCACCTCTTGATACTAGATGTAATATGTAATATAATATTCACTGTAATAATATTAATATTATATGTAAAAATAGAAGGATGTGTTTGTGGTGGGGTGTATTAGAAGGTATTGCACTGCAGTTATAGTTTTAATAGGAATGTTGGCAACCACAAGTTTTGCTAGTGCTGGGGGGCATTTGCAAGATACTGAGCCTATAAAAGAGGAAACAAT
This sequence comes from Anaerosalibacter bizertensis, assembly GCF_009696605.1. GTDB lineage: Bacteria > Bacillota > Clostridia > Tissierellales > Sporanaerobacteraceae > Anaerosalibacter > Anaerosalibacter bizertensis. Next base: position 102,278 of record NZ_VULR01000006.1, read on the forward strand.
AAATATGATAAAAGAGAAGAAAGATATATTTAGGGAAAAAAGAAAATCTAAGGATAAAAAAAGAAATATTTTGAAGACAAAGGAAGGAAAAAAAGCTTACAAGGTTATAAGTGAAACATTCTTATTAGATAAAGCTAGTGCAGAAGGAAGAGTTGTAGATGAATTAGAATCAGGAGAAATTATATATCTTATAAATAGTCATGGAGGATATGGACTATTTATAACTAAAAATTCTAATAAAGGCTTTGTAAAACTTGATGAAGTAAATGAAGAATCGGAAGAACTAATAAATATAACTACCGGTGTTTCAAAAGTTACTAAGACCATATTTAATGAAGATGAATCTTATTATAGACTTGTGAAAGGCGATAATGTATTGATTAAAGACTATGATGAAGATGAAAAAGAATACATAATTGTAGATAAGTTTGGAAAAGAATTCAAATTGTCCTCAGAAGATATTGCTTTAAATGGTAATCCAGCTATAGCTTCAAGAGATAGGGCTTTAAATAGAAGCTCTAATTCAAAAGAAACTGTAGATAAATTAAATTTTAAAATCGTTGATATATTGTATCGTAATACTTTAGTAGAAGATAAAATTCAAAATGTAAATTCCATGAACATAATAAATAAAAATATAATTAATAGAGGAATGACAATTAATATTGATTAGCTCAAATTTTGGGCTAATCTTTTCTATATTCTTATAAAGAGGGGGAATCAAAATGAAAGAGGGTATTACTAAGAAAGAGAAGATTGCTAGAATTATTAGTGTTTTAACAGTTGTACCAATAGTTGCTTTTTCCACAATTACTTTACTGTACATTAAATTTAAGAAAGAGTTTATAAGTCCTTTATGGTATTTTCACTCTATATTATTTCTAACTATATTACCTATATCTGCTTATCCATTAAAATATATATTGCCAAAGTATAAAAATGCGGGAAGAGATGGGGAAAGGAAACTTGCATTTATTTTAGCGGTATCAGGTTATATTATAGGAAGTCTTCTTGTTTTATTACTTAGAGGTCCTCTTATTGTTAAAAAAATATTTGCTGCCTATGTTGCTTCGGGAGTACTTTTGGCTTTTGTAAATAAAATTTTAAAATTTAAAGCCAGTGGACATGCTTGTGGAGTGTCAGGACCTATTACTCTTTTGTATCATTTCTTAGGCAAACCCATTCTTTTCTTGTATTTAATTATGCCCTTAATATTTTGGTCAAGAATAAATTTGAAAAGACATACATATAAAGAATTAGTAGCAGGAACTTTAGTGGGGATATTTTCTACTCTATTAGGGTTATGGTTGCTATAAATATACACTGGTTTTAACTTGTTTTTTCCATATTATATGATAAAATTATTTAAGTGCAACCAAAATTATTATAAGGGGGATTTTTATGGCTAATATACTAAAAGGTAAGGAAGTTGTAAAAAAAGTTAAGGAGTCTATGAAGAGGGATGTGAAAGATCTAAATAATAGAGGTATTACTCCTACTTTAGCCATAATTAGATTAGGAGAAAATCCAGACGATATAGCATATGAAAGAAGCATACTTAAAAATTGTGATGGTGTAGGAATAGAGGGAGAGGTTTATGAAAAAGATGAAAATATTTCTACAGAAGATTTGATTTCTTTAATAGAAGAACTAAATACAGATAATAATGTTCATGGTATTTTAATATTTAGACCATTACCAAAACATATAGATGAAGATATAATAGCTAAAACTATTAGTCCTTTAAAAGATGTAGATTGTATGAATCCATTGAACTTAGAGAAAATATTCGAAGGAAATATGGAAGGTTTTGCTCCATGTACTCCAAAAGCAGCAGTGATGATTATGGATCATTATAATATACCTTTAGAAGGGGCTCATGTAGTGATTATAAATAGGAGTATGGTAGTAGGTAGGCCACTATCAATGATGCTCTTAGGTAAAAACTCTACTGTAACTATTTGCCATTCTAAAACTAAAGATTTAAAAGGTTTTACTAACAGTGCAGATGTTGTAGTAACTGCATTGGGCAGACCAAAGTATGTAACTGATGAATATTTTAATGAGAAAAGTGTTGTGATAGATGTGGGAATAAGTTTTGATGAAAATGGAAAAATGGCAGGAGATGTAGATTTTGACAATGTATCTTCAAAGGTTGAAGCTATTACACCAGTTCCAGGAGGAGTAGGAAGCTTGACTACATCTATTTTACTAAGCCATGTAATCCTTGCGGCGAAGAGTCTTTAAAAAAGACTCTTTTTTTCTTTTTTATACAAAACTAGTCAATTTTCTTTGAAGGAAAATATAGATAGGATATAGAATAGAAGAGTGGATAGAAGAATATGTAGCATGGGAGGGATAAATTTGAGGTTAATATTAGATACAATTGATGAAAATCTAATAGTTAAATTTAAGGGGGAATTAGATCATCACACTACAGAAGAAGCTAGAAATAAAATTGATATGTGGTATTTTGAAAAAAGGAAAAAAAATATAATATTTGATTTAAGAGAATTGAATTTTATGGATAGTTCAGGTATTGGACTTATAATGGGAAGATATAAAACTTGTAAGGAAAATGGAGGAGAAGTCTTTATAGTTAGTTCCAATTCTAATGTAGAGAGAATTTTACGTATGTCAGGAATTTATAAGATAATAAGGGTCTATCCAACAGTTGACTCTATATTAGAAAATAGTTTAGAGGGGTGATAGTTGATGAAAAATACAAATTATATGAAATTAGAGTTTGCTAGCAAATCTACTAATGAAGCTTTTGCAAGGGTAGTAGTGGCTGCCTTTGCTTCCCAATTGGATCCTACTATAGAAGAAATATCGGATATAAAAACTGCAGTTTCTGAAGCAGTAACAAACTCTATAATACATGGATATGAAAATGTTGAAGGAATGGTAACTATAGAAAGTAGAATAGTTGATAATGAAATAGAGATAATAATTAAAGATGATGGAAAGGGTATTGATGATTTAGAAAAAGCTTTGGAACCTTTTTATACATCTAAACCAGAGTTAGAAAGATCGGGGATGGGTTTTACAGTAATGGAGACTTTTATGGACAAATTAGAAGTAGTATCTGAGCCAGGGAAAGGGACTAAGGTAAGAATGATAAAAAAGTTTAAAAGCCTTCCTAATAAGGAGTAGATGCTATGACTAGGGTGGATAACAATGAAAAAGGACTTTTAAGTCACGAAGAAACTATGAAGTTTATAAAAGAGGCTCAAAAAGGTAGTGAAGAAGCAAAAGATATATTAGTTAATAAAAATATAGGTCTTGTAAGAAGCGTATTAAAAGGTTTTACCAATAGAGGTTATGATACTGAAGATTTATTTCAAATAGGATGTATAGGGCTTTTAAAGGCTATAGACAAATTTGATACAAGTTATAATGTTAAATTCTCTACATATGCTGTTCCAATGATCATAGGAGAGATAAAGAGATTTTTAAGGGATGATGGAATTATAAAGGTGAGCAGGTCTTTGAAGCAGACTACAATAAGGGTAAGAACTGCTTCCGAAAAGTTGGCTAAAGAATTGGGAAGAGAAGCTACAATACAAGAAATAGCTGATGAAATAGGTATGGATAAAGAAGATGTAGTAGTAGCTTTAGACTCTAACTATCAACCTGATTATTTACATGATATAATCCATGAAAGTGATGGTTCACCTCTTTTCTTAATAGACAAAATAAGCTCAGATGAACATGATGAAAAGGATATTATTGAAAAAATTATTTTAAAAGAAATGTTAAGTAAGTTAAAACCTAGGGATAGACAAATAATTGTAATGCGCTATTTTAAAGATAAAACCCAGGTTGAGGTGGCTAAAATGTTGGGTATATCCCAGGTTCAAGTATCTAGAATAGAAAAGAGAATATTGAAGGATATGAGAGGAATGTTAGCAGAGGCATGAAATCATGCCTTTATTTTTTTGAATTAAAAAAAAATAAATGTAAATAATAAAGGTGAAGAATAAAAGAAATAGGAGTGATTTAATGGAGAAAAAACCTAGAAAGGTTTTAATATTAGCTTTAGTACTTATAATCTCTTTCTCTATTGGGATAATATTATATCAGAACAATAATAAATCTAATAAGACCATTCCTAAAAAAGCAAAATTTGTAGATAATATTAGTTATTATACAAATTGGGGTGAGAACCATAGATAAAGATCAAGCTTATATAAAATTAGAGTCTAGATATACTGTTAAACCAAATAGTGATGTTTATTTAACCGATGTAGCTGAAATATATTGTAACAATCCAAGTGTACAAAAATTTTTAGAGTCTCTTAAAGTATATAAATCTAAAAATGAAGAAATATATGAATTTGTATCTACTATAGATATTTTAAGTAAAATTGAAAATCAAAGGGACAATATAGATGTAATAATGGTTGGAGAACCTGAAGTATTAATTGAAGTAAAAAAATCAGAGGAAAAGAGTAAAATATTTGAATACTTTAAAGTATTAGTAGTCTGCTTAGTTTTATTTTTTGGAGCAGGATTGGCTATTATATATTTTCACGAAGATGTGAATATGCAAAAATGTATGGAAAAAATTTTCTATATTATTACAGGAGAATATCAGAAAAATCCTTTGATTGTACTTATACCATATTCTTTAGGTATAGGCATAGGTATTGGTGCTTTTTTTAGTCCTGTATTTAGTGTTAAATCTAAACGAAAAGAGCCAGGACCATTAGAAGTTGAGATGGATCAATATAATAAAGAACTAGATGAATATATTATTGAAAAAATAAAAAACACAAATAAACCTCTTAAATAGGTGGTGGTATGTTGTTAAGGGTTTTATTAGCTTTTATAGGTTTATCAACAGGAATAGTAGTAGGAAATGCAGCAGGAGCTTTTATTGCTTTGCTAGGTGTAGTACCAAGATTAGCTCAGATAAGCGATACAGATGAAAAAATACCTTTATATGAGTGGATTTTGATTTTATCAATGACAATGTTTAGTTTTATATTTTTTTCTGATTTTTCTTTTAAATTTAATAAGTATTTATCCATTATATCAGGATTGTTTTTTGGTACTTTTGTAGGGTTATTTGCTTCTGCATTGGCAGAAGTTTTAAATGTAATCCCAGTTTTATCTAGAAAAATGGAAATAACTGAGTACATACCTTTTTTAATTATTTCAATATTATTAGGAAAGGTATCAGCTTCACTATTAAATTGGTTGGTATTAGTAAGTTACAAATAGAGAGGAGAATATTATGGATAGATTAAATAAAAAGGAATATGAAAAATATGCAGATAAGAAGATTCCAAAACCTACATATTTTAAAAATATATTTTGGGCTTTTGTTGTAGGTGGATTGATATGTACAATAGGGCAGTTAATTAGAAATTGGCTTTTTTCAAGGGGATTAAATGAAAAACAGGTAGCTGCAGGAACTTCTATAACATTAGTGTTTATTGGTTCTTTCTTAACTGGTATTGGAGTTTATGATAGACTAGGTAAGGTTGCAGGTGCAGGTTCAGCAGTACCTATTACTGGATTTGCCAATTCTATAGTATCCCCAGCTATGGAGCATAAAAGGGAAGGCTATATTTTTGGAGTAGCAGCTAAGATGTTTATAATAGCAGGACCAGTTTTGGTATATGGAGTAGGAAGTTCTATTTTAGTTGGGATAGTTTATCTATTGTTTGGAGGTGGAAGATAATATGGGATTAAAGAGGGTTGGAAATCAGACAGTGAAACTTGAAAATCCTCCATCTATTATTAGTACAGCTAGTATTGTAGGACCTAAAGAAGGTGAGGGACCTTTAAAAGAGTACTTTGATATGATTTTAGAAGATGATCTTTGGGGGACAGAATCTTGGGAAAAATGTGAGAGCAAATTGCAGGAAGAAACAGTAAGGATGGCTTTAACTAATGCAGCATTGTCAGAAAGTGATATGAATTATCTTTTTTCCGGGGATTTGTTAAATCAAATTATTTCATCTTCCTATTGTGCTAGACAACTAGGCATACCTTATTTTGGTCTCTATGGTGCATGCTCTACTATGGCTGAGTCATTGAGCTTAGGAGCTATGACTATAGATGGTGGATTTGCAGAAAAGGTTGCCTGTGTAACTTCTAGCCATTTTAGTTCAGCAGAAAGACAATTTCGCTATCCTCTAGAATTTGGGAACCAGAGACCTTTTTCTGCACAATGGACTGTTACTGGTGCTGGTGCTGCTATATTATCTTCTTCAGGAGAGGGACCTTTCATTACATATGTAACTACAGGAAAGGTTATTGATCCGGGAATAAAGGATGCAAATAATATGGGAGCAGCTATGGCACCTGCAGCAGTAGATACTATTTCAAATCATTTTAGAGATACAGGGTATAATCCAGATGATTATGATTTAATAATAACTGGAGATCTAGGTTCTGTAGGTAAATCAATAGCCTCTGATCTAATGAAAGAAGAAGGATATGATATATCAGAAGTATTTAATGATAGTGGAGTTAAAATATTTTATCATGAAGAACAGGACACCCACTCTGGAGGAAGTGGATGTGGCTGTTCAGCGGTAGTGTTTGCTGGCTATGTATATAAGGAGCTTTTGAAAGGAAGTTTAAATAGGGTTCTTTTAATCTCTACAGGTGCTCTTCATTCTTCTATTAGTACCCAGCAGGGTGAATCTATACCAGGCATAGCACATGCAGTAACTATAAGCAATTCAATAGAGTAGAGGAGGCTAAAAATGGATTATCTTAAAGCTTTTATAATTGGTGGGATTATATGTGTTATAGGACAAATTTTAATGGATACTACTAAATTGACTCCTGCTCATATTCTAGTAATATTTGTTACATCTGGAGTTATACTTACAGCAGTAGGTATATATGAACCTTTAATTAAATATGCTGAAGCAGGAGCCTCCGTACCTTTGCCAGGATTTGGATATGCTCTTTGTAAGGGGGCTATTGAAGGTGTAAAGAAGAATGGTCTTATAGGAGCTTTTACTGGAGGATTGGAAGCTACTGCTGGAGGTATAGCAGGAGCAATTATATTTGGATATATTATGTCTGTAGTATCAAATCCTAAAACAAAAGACTAAGGAAATTTCCTTAGTCTTTTGTTTTAGGATTATATTATTTAGTTCTCGTTGTCTCCTGATTCAGGCTTATCATTTTCTCCAGGTTTTCTATCTCCTTTTCCAGGGTCTGAAGGTTTTTCATTAGGATCTTCTGGTTCTTCAGGTTTTTCAGGTGGAGTTGTTACATTATCATCTTTCTTATCTTCATTTTTTTCATCTTCATCTTTATCTTTATCTTTATCCTTATCTTCTTCCTCATTATCTTCAGGTTCTTCTTCCAACTCCTCATCTTCCTCGTCTTCAGGCTCTTCTTCTGGAATACCTATGTGAGCGCTACAGATTTCACCAGGAACTGTTCCCTGTACAAATATTTCTGTTATAGTAGTACCAGAACATGATGGACCAGGTAATTTTCCAGATTGAGTACATATCTGAGCACTTACAATACCTTCTGGCCTATCAAAACTTTTATTTTGCAATCCTTCATGGGCTTTGGTCATTGTATTTCTCCATAGACTAGAAGCCATAGAGCTTCCTTGATTCAATCTAATTGCAGGAGAGTCATTACCTATCCATACTGCTGATACATAATATGGTGTATATCCAACAAACCAAGCGTCTGCATTTTCTTGAGTAGTACCTGTTTTACCAGCTGTAGTCATATTAGGAATAGCTGCTCTTTTTGCTGTACCATTTGATACAGTAGTTCTTAAAATGTCGGTCATTATATAGGCTACTTGTGGAGATACTACTTTATTTTTCTTTGGTTGATTGTCTATTAATATATTTCCATTTCTATCTAATATCTTAGTGAAAGCTATAGGTTCTATATAGGTTCCATTGTTTGCAATAGATCCATAGGCAGCTGTCATTTCTAATGGAGTAAGGCCTTTTGTCATACCACCAAGACCTAAAGCTGCAAGGTTTTCATCATTACTATTTTTATTTTCACTGCGAGATACAAAATTATCATCTTCAGGCTTATCTTTATTAACAATTCCCATTCTAGATAGATATTCTATAGAGGTATCTATACCAATGGATTCTAAAGCTTTAACAGAGTTAACATTTATAGATTGTTCTACAGATTTTCTAACTGGAGTAGGTCCCCAATATCCTTTATACCAGTTAGTTGGCCACAATCTACCAGCTCCATCATAATGAGGAGCATCATCAATAGCAGTAGCTGCAGTAAATCCATTATCTAATGCTGGTAAATATACAGCAATAGGCTTTATAGATGAACCAGGTTGTCTAGGAGAAGATGTAGCCCTATTTAATAGTTTATTACCTTGAATATCTCTTCCGCCTACTAATGCTTTTATTTGACCATTGTGATGATCCATGATTACTGTAGCAGATTGAGGTTGAACAACCCCTTCATTACTTCTAAAGAAATAATTATTAGCTATAATTAAATTACCATTCCCATCTATTGAATAAAAATCTTTATTTTCAGCTAAAAAATTCTTAGAAATGATTATTTCTTTATTTTCTCCAATGCTGTATGCATCTTCGCTAATGGCTAAAGAACCTACTGTATGAGTAACTAAATTTCTCTTGTCATTAATAGTATAATAATCAGCAATATCAATACTTTTTGTATAAGGATTAAATTTCTTATTGTTGATTATTAAATTATCATTTTCAAGTTGAAAAGTACCTTTTTCAATTTTTAGATTGAAGTTTTCGTCAAATAAATTTTCTTGATTATAATATATGATGTTATTTCTATCATCTCTAATATTTCTATTTCCGTCTAAAGACCAGCTTATTAGTACAGGTTTTCCTGATCCACCTGGATTTCCAAATAGTATCTCTGTAAAGTTTCTATATACTTCCTCTATTTTATGTTGCATTTCTATATCCATAGTAGAATAAATTTTCAAACCACCAGTGTATAATTCTTTTTCTGCTTCTTCTTTTGTATAGCCAAGCTTTTCAACTAGGGCATCAATGGCTTGAGATTTAACAAAATCATTAAAATAGGAAGAAATACCTTTTATCTTCTTTTCTCCAGGTTTTAAGTCTTTTTTAACATCTTCATTTAGGGCTTGATTGTATTCTTCATTTGAAATATAACCTAATTCTTTCATTTTCATAAGCACTACTTTTTGACGTTTTACAGCTTCTTCGTTATATACAGCAATATACTTTTCACCTAATATATCAATTTGTCCAACTTCAATATTGCTATTGCTATCGAAGTTTTCAGGTTTAACTGTTTTATAAGGTGGATATTTTGATGGACTTTTGACTATTCCTGCAAGAAGAGCACTTTCTGCAACAGTCAAGTCCTCTACATCTTTTGAAAAATAAGTTTGTGAAGCTTCTTGTACACCATAAGCTCCTTGGCCTAGATATATCCTATTTAAATATGCTTCAAGTATTTGATCTTTTGTAAGAGCTTTTTCTAATTGGAGTGCTATATAAGCTTCTTTTATTTTTCTGTCTAACTTTTTTTCATTAGTTAGATAGAGATTTCTAGCTAGCTGTTGAGTTATAGTACTAGCACCTCTTACTGTAGATTTTGCTCGAATATTATCTACAACAGCACTCATAATACCTTTTGGATCTACTCCCATATGCTTTTCAAATCTTTCATCTTCAATGGAAACAAATGCATCTTGTAAATGTTTAGGTATTTTTTCTAGATCTACAATTGTTCTATATTCTTCTGTTTGAATTTTTTCTATGACCTTTCCATTTTCATCTAAGATGAAAGAAGTTTGATTTAGTAGTGCTTCTATATTTGAAGGTTCTATATCTGGTGCATCTTTCGCAATAGCTATCACAATGCCAGTTACAGCACCGATTGATACTACTACAGCTATTAGTAAAACTAATAAAAATATTTTAAATTTACTTCTTTTCTTGGTTGTTTCTTTTTTGCTTTTTTCATTTTTTGTTCTTCTTTTATTGCTTTCTGACATTAAAATACCTCCTTAAATGGGAAAAAAGGTAAAATAATAAGTTAATTATAACATATAAATTATTCCTTGTTAACTTATAGTATTTTACTATAATCATTATAATATATTTTTACTATAAATACACACTTTAAACTATCAATATGCATATATTATATATGAGGGGGGCTTTTTTTGAAACATTTTTTTAAAAGAAATAAACATATTATATGGATAGTTTTAGTAGTTTTCATTGGAATATACATATTTAGATATATTGACAAAAATATTAAACCTACACTAGTAGCTATATCAGAAATTAAAGCAAAAGCTATAGCTAATCAAGTGATAAATGATTCTGTTAATTTGAAAATAAATGATGATATAGATTATAAAGATTTAATATTTGTTAGATATGATGATAATGGAAGGGTTACTTTGATGCAAGCAAATACTATAATTATGAACGATATATCTTCAGAAGTTGCTTCAGAAGTTCAAAAACAATTGGAAAAAGTTTCAGAATCAGAAGTAGATGTACCACTAAGAAATGCATTTGATACACAACTTTTAAAATTACCTAGTATCAATATGAAAATGGTACCTGAAGGAACAGTTTATGTAGATTTTGCAACTGAATTTCAAGAATCAGGTATCAATCAAACTAGACATAGGATTTATTTAATTGTAGAGGCTAATATTAAAATTATTGTACCTTTGGTTTCAGAAGAAGTTAAAATTAGCACTAATGTACCAATTGCAGAAACCATAATAATAGGTGACGTCCCAGATCAATATATAAATGTTCCAAGGGATGAAGTACTTAGAGTAGTTAAATAATGTGAAAAGAAACAAAATATATAGTATAATATTATAAAGAATATATGGATGGTGATATGGTGATTTTAACTGAAGAGTCAAAAGAGAGAATATTGGTTGTCGGAATAGATTTAGGAGAAAAGGATTTTGATATAGAGGATTCTATGAAAGAATTGGAAGAGCTTGTGGAGGCAGCTAATGGTCAAGTGATAGAAAGAATTGTTCAAAGAAGAGAAAAAATCAATGCAGCTTACTATATAGGAAAAGGAAAGGCAAATGAGATAAAAAATTATTGTTATGAACTAAATATAGATACTGTAGTATTCAATGATGAGCTTTCACCGGCTCAAATAAAAAATCTAGAGAATATAATAGAAAGAAAGATAATAGATAGAACCAATTTAATTTTAGATATATTTGCTAAAAGGGCAAGTTCTAAAGAAGGACAACTTCAAGTAGAATTAGCTCAACTTAAGTATAGACTTCCTAGACTTGTAGGCCTCAGAGATTATCTATCTAGAGAAGGTGGAGGTATAGGTACTAGAGGTCCTGGAGAACAAAAGTTAGAAACGGATAGACGCCATATTTTAAGGGAAATTGACAATATTGAAAAACAATTAAAAGATATAAAAAGGACTAGAGATGTAAAAAGGAAAAGAAGAGAAAAAACTCAACTTCCTATAGTAGCGTTAGTAGGCTATACAAATGCAGGTAAATCTACACTTTTAAATAAAATAATTGAACTAAATGAAAATTATGATGAAGGGAAAAAAGTATTCGTATATGATATGCTTTTTGCCACATTAGATACATCCCTTAGAAAAGGTAGATTACCTAATGGTCAGTCTTTTTTGATAACTGATACAGTAGGTTTTGTTAGCAAACTTCCTACTGATTTAGTAGAGGCTTTCAAAGGTACTTTAGAAGAGGTAAAGTATGCAGATTTACTCCTTCATGTAGTGGATGCTTCAAACAAAAATTTAGATCTTCAAATGGCAACAACTTACAATATATTGAAAGATTTAAAAGTAATAGATAAACCAATTATTACAGTATTTAATAAAATGGATAAAGTAGAAGATAGACAATTAATATATGATACTAAATATGTTGATAAAAAAATATTTACATCTGCAAAGAATGGAAAAAATATAGATAAACTGTTGGATATGATACAAGAAAATCTACCTATAAATTATATAGATACTACCTTAGTTATTCCATATGATAAACAAGATGTATTATCCCATATATTGGATAATTACAATGTGGAATATATTGAACATAAGGAAGAAGGCACAGAGATAAAGGTGGAACTAAGTAGTATTGATTATGAAAAGTATTTTAATTACATTAAAAACAGGTGATATATTGTGATGGAAAGAACTCTTTGGAAAGATATTTCTAAAATTGAAGATTATTTTATAACTTATTTATTATACAAAGAGGGCAAACCTATAGAAAGTATTGCCCTCATAAGAAGAATGTCTAAACAAGAAGTTGAAAAGGATATTATAAAAAGTAAAATATTTTTGTCAAAGGATTCAAAAAAAGAAATTAGAGAAGATAGGTTGGTAAAGATCATAAGCTTACCTAAAAAAGATAGGATTTTGTATTTAAAGGATATAAAAGAAGAAGAAAAGAATAAATTGTCTGATGAAATATACAATAGATATATTAAATTTAAAAATCAAGAGGATAGAATTATACTTATCTGGCTTATAGGTGAGCTTAATGAAGAAAGATTTCTTCCCTTTTTAAGAATGGAACTGAGAAGTAAAAATGTAAACTATAGAAGGTTAGCTTGCTCTGCACTAGGTAAGATGGGGAATAAAGGAGCAAAACCTTGGCTCGAAGCAACTTTAAAAGATGAAAATCCCCAAGTGAGACAATATGCAGTAAAAGCTTTATCAGAAATTGGAGATTCCCATACTTTAGAATTGTTAAGAGAAGTTGTTTTAACAGATGAAAAAGAATATGTAAAAAGGGCAGCTAAACAATCTATTAAAGAAATAAAAAATAAATTGAAAAATTAGGATTAATAATAAAAGTATTACATAAGATATATTAAGAAGGCTTTTAGGAAAAGTATTTTCAGAAAAATGTTGAAATTCAATTAAATCTAATGTATCATTAAATATAAGAGAAAGGGAGGTTGATGCCAATGATAATAAGAAAATGTGCTGGCGGTATAGTTTTCCACAATAATAAGGTGTTTATTTTAAAAAATGATAAAGGTCACTGGGTATTACCAAAAGGGAAAATTCGTAACGGTTCTCTAGCAGTGGAGACGGCCCTAAAGCGTGTAAAGGTTGAAGGGGGCGTTGAAGGAACAATAATTTCTACTGCAGGAGAAACTAGTTACGAATTTTATTCTTTATCGAGAAAACAACCTGTGTACAATTTTATCACTTGGTACATTATGGAGTCTCAATCTGATGTATTTAAAATAAACAGAGATTTAGGCTTCCAAGATGGAGGTTTCTTCCCTATTGAAGAGGCTATGGAAAAAATAACTCATAATCAAGATAAATCACTTGTAAACCTTTCCTTTAAAAAATATTTAGAAATAAAAGAAATGGATGAAATTAAAGAAGTTTATGTCTAAGGGTAGCTTGCTACCCTTAATTTTTTTGAAATTAATGATATAATTGGTAGTATATAAGGACAATACAGGAAAGGTGATAAGTATGAAAACTAGATATAGAACTATATATAAAATGGGTGAAGATGAAATTTTAATAAAGAAGTCTAGATTTATTGGATATGCAATGCCTGTTGAAACAGAAGATGAAGCTATAAAATTTATTGAAGAAATTAAAACTAAACATAGAGATGCAACCCATAATGTCTATGCCTATGTTTTAGGAGAGGATAATAATATTCAAAGATATAGTGATGACGGGGAACCTAGTGGCACTGCAGGAATACCAGCTTTAGAAGTTATAAAAAAAGAAGATTTAAGGAATGTGGCTGTAGTAGTTACTAGATATTTTGGTGGTAAGAAATTAGGGACTGGAGGACTTATAAGAGCATATACAAAAGGTGCTAAGATTGGTTTGGAAGCTGGAGTTATAATAGATAAAATACTTTTTAGAAAAGTGAAAGTCAGGATTGATTATACCCTTTATGGTATGGTAGAAAACTATTTAATCAATAAAGGAATATACATAGAAGATACTATTTTTGACGATGCAGTCAATCTTATACTTTATATTGAATATGAGAAAGACGAAAAATTTAGAGATACTATACGAGAATTAACAAATGGAACTGGTATTATTGATGATATTGGAGAAGAATACCTTTCTATAAGTGATGGAAAAATATTAAAGTAGTTTAAGATTAAATATACATAGACGGGGTACTTATATAATGGAGGTGTAAATATGGATAAGATGAACGCATATAAAGAAGAAATGTTGAATAAAAAGGTTTGGGCTGTAGTAGGCGCAACTCCTAATGAAGAAAAATTTGGATATAAAATTTGGGAAATACTTAAAAAACATAATTATGAAACTTACGGAGTAAATCCTAAATATGATGAGATAAAAGGGAATAAGGTATATAGTAGTTTGAAGGATATTCCGGTTAAACCTGATGTTATAGATTTTGTAGTTCCACCAAAAGTGACTACTACATTTTTTGAAGAGGCTAAAGAATTAGGGATAGAATATCTATGGTTTCAACCAGGAACTTTTGATGAAGATGTGATTAAAAAAGCAGAAGAAATGGGATTTAAAATATTGTATCATGATTGTGTATTAGCTACATTGAAAGGAAGGGAATAGGCATTTAAGCCTATTCTTTTTTTATGAATAACTCACTTATTCCTATGCATAATAATAATATACTAAATAGTTTTTTTAGAATATTAGGGTTTATTTTAACGGCTATAGAAGAACCGATTAAGGCTCCTATTATTCCTCCAATTATTATTAAAAATGCTAGTTTAAATTCAATATTTTTATTTATGTAGTGGACAATTAAAGCTACTATAGATATAGGAATAAATACTATTAAATTAATACCTTGAGTTTGCTTTTGAGTTAGCTGGGTAAATAAAATTAAGGAAGGTATAAGTATAGTACCTCCACCAATACCCATACCACTTACTATACCTGAAAAAAATCCAATTATAAATAATTTCATTTTATCAACATCCTAATGGCAGCAAATATAATAAAAGAGCCAAATATTTTTCTGAGAATATTTACAGGAACTTTATTTAGAAGTTTTGCACCTATAAAACTTCCAAGCATACCACCTAAGGCAACAATAAATGCAATGTCTAGTTTTACTATATTATGCCTATAATATATTAGGACACTTACAATGCTTAAAGGGAGTATTATGGATATAGCAGTAGCATGAGCCTTGTGATCATCTACATTTAACAAAAACACTAATGCAGGAACTACTAGAGTACCTCCACCAGAACCAAAAAGGCCATTTACTAGACCAGCAGCCAATCCTATACCAAGTATTTTAAATTGTTTTTTATCCATGATTATCTCCTTTGTAATTTTATGTTATAATATTTTGTAGTTAAAGTATCACTATAGTTAATTTTTCCTAAACAATAGTGCCTTATTCAATATAGGCAACTTTAATGGAGGTGTTTTTTAGTGAAAATCGGTAATAGTATAATAGATCTCATAGGAAAAACTCCTATGCTTAAAATAAACAATATAATGAAAGAATCTTGGTCAGATGTATTTTTAAAATTAGAATACTTTAATCCAGCAGGTAGTATAAAGGATAGACCAGCCCTTTATATGATAGAAGAAGCAGAAAAAAGAGGAGAGTTAAAAAAAGGTTCTGTAATTGTAGAGCCTACTAGTGGAAATACAGGTATTGGATTAGCCATGGTAGGAGCAGCTAAAGGTTATAAAGTGATTTTAGTTATGCCAGATACTATGAGTTCTGAAAGAAGGAGCCTGTTAAAGGCTTATGGTGCAGAGTTGATTTTAACTCCTGGAGCTAAAGGAATGCAAGGCTCTATTGATAAAGCAGAAGAATTAGTAAAGAATAACGACAACTATTTCTTACCTTATCAATTTAAAAATACAGACAATCCAAAATCCCATGAAGAAACTACAGCACTAGAAATATTGGAACAAATGGATGGAGATATAGATGTATTTATATCTGGAATTGGGACTGGTGGGACTGTAACTGGTGTTGGAAAGGTTTTAAAAAACGAGATACCCGATATAAAGATAATTGGAGTCGAACCAGCTTCTTCACCAATATTATCAGGAGGAGAAGCTGGACCACATAAAATCCAAGGAATAGGAGCTAATTTCATTCCAGAAATATTGGACTTAGATCTATTGGATAAAGTGGAGGTAGTGGAAGATGAAGAAGCTATAGAAATGACTAGAAAATTGGCTCGAAGAGAAGGTGTGTTGCTAGGAATTTCATCTGGTGCAGCAGCTTTTGCAGCTTTAAAATGGGCAGAAAAACTGGGCAAAGGCAAAAGGATAGTAGCTATAGCTCCAGATTCAGGAGAAAGATATTTAAGTACTAAAATATTTGAATAAATTTAAAATAATTATGGATAATGGAGGTACTCTCATGGGAAATGTGGAAAAAACATGTGATGAACTAGTTAATTGGCTGAGAGAAAGGGTTGAAGAAGCAAATGCAAAAGGCTTAGTTTTTGGTTTAAGTGGTGGAATAGATTCAGCTGTTGTAGCTGGACTTGCTAAAAAGGCATTTCCTGAAAACAGTTTAGGAATCATTATGCCTTGTCATAGTAATCCTATAGATGAAGAACATGGACTACTAGTAGCAGAAAGTTTGGATCTTAAAACTACTAAAGTAGATTTGACCAATACCTATGATGCATTTATGGAAACTGTATCTAATGAAGGGGAAAATAGGTTGGCTCAGGCCAATGTAAAACCTAGGCTTAGAATGACTACATTGTACTATTTTGCACAAAAGTACAATTATTTAGTTGCAGGTCCTAGCAATAAAAGTGAATTTACTGTAGGATATTTTACTAAACATGGAGATAGTGGTGTAGATATATTTCCTATAGCTTCCTTTGTAAAATCTGAAGTAAGAGAATTAGCATATTGCTTGAACATACCTGAAAAAATCATAACTAAACCTCCTACTGCAGGACTTTGGGAAAATCAAACAGATGAAAAAGAAATGGGCTTTAGTTATGATGTATTGGATAACTATATAAAGACTGGAAGTGGAGAAAAAGAGCTTGTTGAAAAAATAGAAAAGATGAATAAAAGAAGTGGACACAAAAGAAAATTTCCTCCTATATTTACTATAGAAAAATAAATTAATGAAATACTTTGCTTTATATGTTAAAATATTATTGTTATTGATTGAAGGAGGTTGAAACAGGTATGGCAGGACATTCAAAGTGGTCGAATATCAAAAGAAAAAAAGGAAAAGAAGATGCTGTTCGTGGTAAAATTTTCACAAAGCTTACTAGGTATATTACTGTAGCTGTTAAAGAAGGTGGATCTGATCCGGAGTACAATCCTGCACTTAAAGCTGCTATAGAAAAGGCTAAGGCTGAGAACATGCCTAATGATAATATAGATAGAGCTATTAAGAAAGCTGCTGGAAGCCAAGATGCAGATAATTTTGAAGAAATTAAATATGAAGGTTATGGTCCAGCAGGAATAGCAGTATATGTATCTTGTTTAACAGATAATAGGAATAGAACTGCTTCAGATGTAAGACATGCTTTTGACAAGTTTGGTGGAAACTTAGGCCAAACAGGATGTGTTTCATTTATGTTCGACAGAAAAGGTATACTTGCTATAGAAAAAAATGATTCTATAGATGAAGAAGAACTTATGATGGAAGCAATTGAAATTGGTGCAGAAGATTTTAATGTAGAAGAAGAAGTATTTGAAATAATAACTGCTCCAGAAGATTTCAATACTGTAAGGGATACATTAAAAGAAAAAGGATACGAGTTTGTAACAGCAGAAACTTCTTTTATACCACAAAATACTGTAGAACTTAAAGAAGAAAAAGATATAAAGAACATGGTAAAACTTATAGAAAATCTTGAAGATAATGATGACGTTCAAGATGTATACCACAACTGGGAAATTCCTGATGATTTAGAAATTGAATAGTTAAATAAAAATATCACTCTTTAATTGTGAAAAACAAGATGAAGAGTGATATTTTTTATATTTTTAAAAGTATAAAAAAGCTCTAATTAAACATACTAAAAATAAGTTCAAAACCATAGTATAAGGAGTGTGTTTATGGATAATAATCAAAATTTTGAAGAAATAAAGGAAAGATTTAAAAATGCTAGTGTAGATGGTAAGATAGAGATATACACTACTACCCAGGGTTTGACTGTAGAACAATATAAGGAACTTTTAAGGATGTTTCCATTAAAACATTTAGATGAATTAGAAAAAGCTATGGCTTAAAGACCCGAATTTTCGGGTCTTTATATTTTGTTTTTTGAAATATGGGTATAAATAAAATAAAAAAATATGAAAGGTGAAGAAGATGAATAAAACTATATCTATAATATTTTCCGTTTTTTTGCCCATAGCTATTCTATTATTTAGTATAAATATTATTGCGTTTAATGAAAGTTTTTATACAAAAAAATATGATGAATACAGTATTCCTTCTAGTACAAATATTGAAAAAGACGAGCTAATGGATTTAACGAATAAATTATTTAAATATTTAAAAGGAGAAGAAGATAATAGTCATATTAAAAAGTATTTTAATAAAAAAGAACTTATTCATTTAGAAGATGTAAGGGTTCTTTTTAAAGAAGGATTTATTTTAAGGAATATTTCTATAATTATTTTATTAATTAGTTTTTTATATTTAATATTCAAAAATCCTAAAAATTTAGTTAAATATAGCATGTATTCTTCTATTGTATCTCTTGGAATTGTATTAGCAGTTTTTCTTTTGTACCTAATAGATTTTAACAAATATTTTACTTATTTCCATTTAATATTGTTTGATAATGATCTATGGTTATTGAATCCAAATGTAGATATTTTAATTAGAATTTTTCCAGAACAAATATTTATAAGCCTTCTAAACAATATAGTGTTATTATTTGTAATTATTATGTCAATAATACTAGTAATTACAAAACTATATAGTGGAAGGGTGAATGGTAAAATTGAGTGAAAAAACTATAAAAAATGGCTTTAAACAATATTTAAAAGATTTAAAGAGAAGAAAAAACATAAAAAATTATTATTTGAAAAGGATTAAAGGTGGAAAAAGTTATAATGCTGTATTAGTAGATAGTCTACTTATAAAAATATTAATGTCTTTATTGTTTTTTATATTCCTAATTTTTAAAACTAAGCATTTCATAATTTCTATAATAGGTGCTCTATCATTTTTTTCTCTAGCTTTATATGCTAGTTATTATATAAAATCAAATAGATACGATAAAAAAGTTAGGGATGTAAATAAAGATATAGTAAAAAAGAAGATTATAAAAGAAATCAATTATTTCACCAGTGATGAATTTATTCAATATGTAAAAGAAATTTTAGAGAACTACTACGATGCTTCATTTGAAAAATGCGGAAAAGATATAGATTTAATAGGGAAGAAAGAAGATGAGATATGGGCAGTTAAATGTTTTAAAATACCTTTAGAAGAAAGAATATCTAAAAAAGATATAAAAGATTTTAAAGATAAAGTAGATGAAATTGGCATTGAAAGAGGAATAGTTGTAACCAATTCTTATTTTATTGAGGAATTAGAAGATGAATATGAAGGTGTTATGGAATTTGTGGATTTTGATAAATTGATTTTTATGATTAAAGAAATAGGAGAATATCCGTCAAAAGAAGAAATAGAAGATATAATAATTAATAGATATAATGAAAATAAAAGAAAAGTATCGGAGAAAAAAGGGAAGATTTTTTCTAAGACAAAGGTAATTAAATATCTCTTTCTAAGCTTTTCTCTATATATACTGTCAAAAATGACAATTTACAGATCCTATTATATAGTTATGGCTTTTATATCCTTATCCTTAGCTATAGTATCTATTTTCTATGAATACTTTTATAAAATAGTAATGAAAGACATAGAAGAATAGAGAAATATATAATTCGTAATATTAAACAATATACTAAAATAGATTTGAAATCTATTTTAGTATATTGTTTTTTATTTACTCAAAAATTTAATAGGTAGAGAATATTTTTTAACAATGTACAAGGAATATTTAAATATATGTTGAATAATATAAATAAGTTTTTATAGTTGTATTTATTAAACTTTAAAGGAGTGATTTCATGATTTTAATAAAAGAATTTGAATTTGATGCAGCCCATAATCTTGTTCATTATCATGGAAAATGTGAAAATCTACATGGTCATACCTATAAACTTGTAGTTAAATTAGAAGGTCAGCCAGATGAAGAAGGTATGATATTTGACTTTGTAGAGCTTAAAAATATGGTTAATGAAAAAATAATAAATAAATTTGATCACGCTTATTTGAACAATATTATTCCTCAGCCTACTGCTGAAAATATAGCTATATATACATGGGAAAATCTTGAGAAACATATTAATAGGGATAATTGTAGGCTTTATGAAGTTGAGGTATGGGAAACTAAAACTAGCGGTGTTATATATAGGGGTGAATAGTATGGAAGATATACAAAAACAAGTAGATACAAGGAATATAGCTCTTAAAAAAGTAGGAATTAAGGATTTTAAATGTCCTATATCTGTTCTCGATAGAGAAAATAAAAGTCAAAATACTATTGCTAAAATAGATGCAGCTGTAAGCCTTTCTCATGATATAAAAGGCACACATATGAGTAGATTTGTAGAGATTATAAGTGAAATGGATAGGATTTCTCCTGAAAATATTGAAAAAATCCTTGACAATATGATAGAAAAATTAGATTCTGAATCAGCATATATGAAGATAGATTTTGATTATTTTATTAAAAAGCTTTCACCAGTTACTAAAATAGAATCCTTAACAGATGTAAAATGTTATTATGAAGCTACAAAGGATGAAGAATTTAAGTTTTTAATGGGTGTTTCTGTACCAGTTATAACCCTATGTCCTTGTTCTAAAGCAATAAGCGAATTTGGTGCTCACAATCAAAGGGCTGTTGTTGATATTTTAGTTGATATGAATGGTTTTGTCTGGATTGAGGATTTAGTGAAAATAGCTGAAGAAAGTTCAAGCTCTCCTGTCTATCCTCTTATTAAGAGAAAAGATGAAAAATATATTACTGAACAATCTTATTTAAATCCAAGATTTGTTGAAGATGTAGCAAGAGAAGTTGCTTTAAGACTTGAGAAAACTGAAAAGATTCGTTGGTATAGTGTAAAGGTAGAAAGTATGGAAAGTATTCACAATCACAGTGCCTTTGCTTATACGGAAAAAAGCTATATATAATGAATATTGAAAGGAGATTTATAATGAGACATATAGAATTAAAAGATGGAACAATTTATAATTTTGAAAACATGAAAATAATGGGAATACTTAATGCTACAGATGATTCGTTTTTTCCAGATTCTAGAGTACCTAATGTTGATAATGCTGTAAATAGGGCTATGAAAATGATAGAAGATGGGGCAGATATATTGGATATAGGTGGAGAGTCTACTAGGCCTGGCTCTGATCCAGTAACTGTTGAAGAAGAAATAGGTAGGGTAGTTCCTGTTATAAAAGGCATTAGAGAGAAAAACAAGGATATATTAATATCTATAGATACATATAGAAGCCAAACAGCAGAAGAAGCTATAAAGGCAGGAGCAGATATTATCAATGATATATCGGCTATGACTTTTGATGAAAATATGGTAGACATATCTTTAAAGTACAATGTTCCCGTCATACTTATGCATATAAAAGGTACACCAAAAAATATGCAGAAAAACCCTCATTATGATGATGTAGTAAAAGAAGTTAAAGACTTTTTAGAAGAAAGAATAAACTTTGCATTAAAAAAAGGAATTAAAAAAGATAAACTAATACTGGATCCAGGAATAGGATTTGGTAAAAATTTCGATCACAATATGAAACTTATAAAAGGAATAGATGAGTTCTTAGTATTTGATTTACCTCTACTACTTGCAGTATCAAGGAAATCCTCTATAGGGGAAGCCCTTGGTGGAGTTCCTGTAGAACAACGTCTTGAAGGTACTATAGCAGTTTCATGTTATGCTGCTTTGAAAGATGTTGATATAATAAGGGTTCATGATGTGTTGGAAAATAGTAGGGCCATAAAGATGACAGAGGTGTTGAAATGAACACTGTATATATAAGTTTCGGAAGTAATATTGGGGATAGAAAGAAGGCCATTGAAGAGGCATTCTATTTAATAGAACAAAATAATATGAGAATAACTAAAAAGTCAACTATACTTGAGACAGAACCCTATGGGTATACAGAACAACCAAGTTTTTTAAATGGAGCATTAGAAGTAAAGACAGATATAAGCTGTAGAGATGTATTGGAAAAATTACTTTACATAGAGAAAGAAATAGGAAGGGTAAGGAAATTTAAATGGGGTCCAAGACTTATTGATCTAGATATTATATTTTTCAATGATGAAGTATATGATGAAGAGGATTTAAAAGTTCCTCATCCTGATATGCATAATAGGGATTTTGTTCTTAAGCCTCTATGTGAATTATGTCCAAACTTAATTCATCCAGTTTTAAAAAAGACGGTAAAGGAACTTTTGGAGCATAAAATAGAAACAGGAGGTTAGTATGAAAAAAGTTGTAGCTCTTATGGGAAGTCCAAGAAAAGGTAAAAATACTGATATATTACTTGATACATTCCTTAAGGGGATAGATGAAAAGGTTTATAGCATAGATAAAGTATATTTAAGAGAAAAAAATTTTAAATATTGTATAGCTTGTGGCTCTTGTGAAAAGGATGGAAAATGTATATTGGAAGATGATATGGATGAAATATATGATTTATTTGATACAGGAGATATCTTTGTTCTAGCTTCACCATTATATTTTAACTCTGTAAGTAGTTTGACGAAGATAGTTATTGACAGATGTCAAATATATTGGTCGCTGAAACGTGCCTTAAATCAGAGTTATAGAAAAGACAAAGATAGAATAGGCATATTTTTATCAGTAGGTGGAGCAGCTTTTGAACATGATCAGTTTCAAGCCTGTATAAGGACTGTGGATTTATTCTTTAAATCAATAGATGTAAAATATCTAGGTAATTATTTTGTTTCTGGAACAGATAAACTATCTATATGGAATAGAGAAGATGTACTTAAAGAAGTCCAAAACATAGGTAAAAACATAGAAAATATACCTAACTTCTACCTTCACAGGTAGAAGTTTTTCTATTACAATGAGATAGAGAGGAGTGGTATTTATGATACGCTTTTTAACAGCAGGTGAATCTCATGGAAAAGAATTGGTAGGAATATTGGAAGGAATCCCTGCCAATATGGACATAGATATGGATTTTATAAATAATGAATTAAAAAGAAGACAAAAAGGCTATGGCAGAAGTGAAAGAATGGATATGGAAAAAGATGAGATGGATATAATATCTGGGATAAATAATGGAAAAACTACGGGTAATCCTATTAGTTTTAAAATAAAGAATAAGGGATATTTGGAAGTTCTTGAAAAGATATACAGACCTAGACCTGGTCATGGAGATCTTTCAGGAGCTATAAAATATAACCAAGACAATGTAAGAAATGTACTAGAAAGGGCAAGTGCAAGAGAAACAGCTGCAAGGGTAGGAGTTGGAAGTATATGTAAGACTCTTTTAAAAAAATTAAATATAGAAATATATAGCCATGTAATCCAAGTAGGAGGAATAGTATCTGAAAAGTCTATTTATGAAAAGGGAAGTATTGAAGATATAAAAAAAGCTGATAAGTCTATTGTAAGGGTTGTAGATAGCTTAGCAGAAGAAAAGATAGTTGAAAAGATAAAAAGTGCAAAGAAAAAAGGAGATACATTAGGGGGAACTATTGAGTTAATTGCAGTGAATATTCCAGTAGGATTAGGTAGTTATGTTAGCTGGGATAGTAGACTAGATGGAAAGATTGCTCAAAGTATAATGAGTATACCTGGAGTAAAGGCTGTGGAAATAGGGAATGGCTTAGAAGGCGGAAAAAGTTATGGCTCTCAAGTTCATGATGAAATATATTATGAAGAAAAATATTTTAGAAAAACCAACAATGCAGGAGGAATAGAGGCTGGAGTTTCAAATGGGGAGGATATAATAGTTAGATGCACTATGAAACCTATACCTACCCTTAGACAACCTTTAAACAGCGTAGATATGACTACTAAATTAGTATCATTGGCCCAGGTAGAGCGCTCAGATGTATTGGCCGTTCCTTCTGCTAGTATAGTGGCAGAAAGTATGCTAGCTTATACTCTAGCTCAGGAAATAATGAGAAAATTTGGTGGAGATAGTATAGAGGAATTAAAAAGAAACTATTTTAATTATATAGATGGAGTATCTAGTAGGTGATAATATGGATATAGTTATAGGAAAGAATTTATTTGATGAAATAAGAAAATTTCTAAGTGAAAATATAGAAGAAAATATTTTTTTAATAACGGATGAAAATGTAAGAAAATATTATTTAGACAAAATTCTCCAATGTTTATCTGATTTTAAGGTTAATGTATATACTTTAACTCCAGGAGAAGAGTCTAAGAGCTTGGATATTGTTAAAGACATATATAGTGAACTTATAGAGGTTAACTGTGATAGGAACACAATAATAATAAGCTTTGGGGGAGGAGTAGTAGGTGATATTTCAGGATTTGTAGCTTCTACTTATTTAAGAGGTGTAGATTATATTCAGATTCCTACTACTTTATTATCCCAAGTAGATAGTAGTATTGGAGGAAAAGTTGGAGTAGATTTTAAAGGATATAAAAATATGATAGGCTCCTTTTATTTTCCATTAGCTACTTTTATAGATATAGAACTACTTAAATCTTTAGATACTAGGGATATAACATCAGGAGTAGGAGAAGTCTTAAAGTATGGAATTATATATGACTATGATTTTTTAAAATATGTCTATTCCAATATAGATAGTATTTATAATTTTGATGATGAAGTCTTAGAAACAATTGTAAAGAAATCAGTCTCTATTAAAAACAGAATAGTTTCACAAGACAAAAGGGATAAGGGAATAAGAAAAATACTCAACTTTGGTCATACCATAGGCCATGGAATTGAATCCTTTTATGACTTTAAAAGATATAATCATGGTGAAGCAGTTATATTGGGAATGATATATGAAAGTTTTATTTCCAAGGAAATAGGTTTAATAGAGGAAGAGTACTTCAATGAAATATTTAGTGTACTAAGTAAGTTAGTAGATCCAGTAATATTTAATATAAAGGAAGTAGATGGAATACTGAAGAATATGTCCTATGATAAGAAGAATAAAAAGGATAAGATTGTGTTTGTTCTTCCAACAGATAGGGGAGAGGTTCAAATATTTGATAACATTGAGAAAGATTTAATTAAAAAAACTTTAAGTGGTGATTGGATATGGAAATAATAGGTGGAAATAGAGCTTTAAGAGGAGAAATAAGGGTTCCAGGAGATAAATCTATTTCACATAGAAGTATAATATTAGGTTCTATAGCTGAAGGTAGAACAGAGATATATAATTTTTTAAACTCAGAAGATACTATTGCAACTATAGATTGTTTTAGGAAAATGGGAGTTTCTATAGAAGTAGAAGATGATAAGGTAGTAGTAGAAGGTAGAGGACTAAAGGGGTTAAATTCTCCAGATAGTATTTTAGCTTGTAAAAACTCTGGTACTACTATGAGACTTATGAGTGGTATATTAGTAGGACAAGATTTTTCTACTACTCTAGTAGGAGATGATTCTTTAAACAATAGACCTATGAATAGAATTATAACACCTTTGAGAAAAATGGGAGGAAATATTGAGGGATTAGATAATGAATATCCTCCATTGAAAATTTCCCCTGTTCAGAAATTAAATAGTATTTATTATGAAATGCCTGTAGCAAGTGCTCAAGTAAAATCAGCGATACTATTGGCTTCTCTTTTTGCAGATGGAAAGACTATAGTTAAGGAAAAAGCTCTTTCTAGAGATCATACAGAGAGAATGTTAAAAACTTTTGGTGTAGATATTTATAAATCCAATGAGCTAATTTATTTAAATCCACCTAGTGAATTAAGAGGTAGAAACTTATATATTCCAGGGGATTTTTCTTCTGCTTCATTTTTTATAGTGGCTGCTCTAATTTTAGAAGGCTCTGAAATAGTTATAAAAGATGTTGGGTTAAATGAAACTAGAATAGGCCTTATAGATATACTTAAGAAAATGGGTGGAAATATTGAAATATCTAATGTAAATACTTTAAATAATGAACCAGTAGGTGATGTATTGGTTAAATACTCTAAACTTAAAGGGATAGATATAAAAGGGGATGAAATAGGTACATTTATAGATGAGGTACCTATATTAGCAGTAGCTAGCGCATTTGCAGAGGGAACTACAGCTATAAGGAATGCTAGTGAATTAAAATATAAGGAAAGTGATAGAATAAAGGTTATGACAAATGAAATGAGAAAAATGGGTGTTGCAATAGAAGAGCTTAAAGATGGAATGATAATACAAGGAAATTCTTCATTGAAACCAGCAAAATTAGAAAGTCATAATGATCACAGAATTGCTATGGCTCTTTCTATTGCAGCTTTAAAAGCTAATGGGACTTCTTATTTATCAAATCATGAATGTATTAATATATCTTTTCCTACATTTTTCGATATTTTATTAGAGAATATTGTCTAATTATTTGATTTTTATATAATAAAGTCATATAATAATAAAAGTGAGAATTTCAATAGTACATGTATATTTACATAGATTTTAAGGAGGAATATTTGATGAAAACAAAATTACCAATAGCTATGTCAAACAAACATATTCATTTGTCAAAAGAAGATTTAGAAGTTCTATTTGGCGAAGGTTATGAATTAACTAAAAAGAAAGATTTAGTTCAACCAGGTCAATTTGCTGCTGAAGAAAGAGTAGAAATTGTTGGACCTAAAGGAAGTTTAAAAGTTAGAGTGTTAGGACCAGTTAGAAAGAATACTCAAATAGAAGTATCAGTAACTGATGCTTTTAGTCTTGGGGTTGAATCTGTAATCAGAAATTCAGGAGATATAGAAGGAACACCTGGACTTAAAGTAGTTGGACCTAAAGGTGAAGTTGAATTAGACAAAGGTGTTATTGTAGCTGCAAGACATATTCATATGCATACTGATGAAGCCAAAGAATATGGAGTTAAAGATGGAGATATAGTTAGTGTTAAAATTGATGGAATTAGAGGATTAACTTTCCACAATGTATTAGTTAGATCTGGAGAAGGTCATAAATTAGAAATGCATGTAGACATGGAAGAAGGAAATGCTGCAGGCGTGAAAAATGGAGACCTTGTAGAAATAATTAAATAATGGGGGTATATTATGTTAAATATAACATCTATAATTGATCACACTTTACTTAAACCAGAAGCTACAAAGGAAATGATTGAAAAGTTATGTAGTGAAGCTAAAGAATACAATTTCTTTTCAGTTTGTGTAAATCCTTATTATGTAAAGACTGCCAAAGAGGAGTTAGAAGGTAGTAATGTAAAAATAGCTACAGTAATAGGATTTCCACTAGGAAGTACACCTAAGGAAGTAAAGGCTTTTGAAGCTTCAGAAGCTATTAAAAACGGTGCGGATGAACTGGATATGGTGATCAATATTGGTGCTTTAAAGGATGGAGATTATACTACAGTTGAAGAAGATATAAAAGCTGTAGTAAATGAAGCAACAGATAAGGCATTAGTTAAAGTAATTATAGAAACTTGTCTTTTAGATGATGAAGAAAAGAAAAAAGCATGTGAAATAGCTAGAGCTGCTGGAGCTGATTTTGTTAAAACCTCTACAGGTTTTAGCACAGGGGGAGCTACTGTAGAAGATGTAAAACTTATGAGAGAAGTTGTAGGAGAAGATTTAGGAGTTAAGGCTTCTGGTGGTATTAGAGACTATGAAACTGCTAAAAAAATGGTTGAAGCAGGAGCAAGTAGGATAGGAGCTAGTTCATCTATAGAAATAGCAAAAGCAATGAACAAATAAATGAAAAAATATATAAAAATTTTGATGATAGACTATCTTAAAATATTTTAGGATAGTCTATTTTTTTATATGTTTTTTTAGGAAAAAATATAATTGCCTTTAATAAACTGGAAAAATTATGATTATTTTATGAGTATTTGGGTAATTTTATTAAGGAGGGGAAAATAAAGGAGGTTTTTTATATGAGTCAATATCATGAACCTGTAGAGTATTTAGATGAAAAAGCTAAAGATATTGTAAGGGCATTAAATAGCCTTAAAGAAGAAGTGGAAGCTGTAGATTGGTACAATCAAAGGGTAGTTTCTTCAAAAGATGAAGAACTAAAGGCAATAATGGCTCACAATAGGGATGAAGAAATAGAACATGTTTGCATGACATTAGAATGGTTAAGAAGGAACATGCCTGTGTGGGACGAAGAACTTAGGACCTATCTTTTTACTGATGGGCCTATAACTGAATTGGAAGAAGAAGCAATGGCTGGAGATAAAAAAGAGGAAGAAGCCAGCTCAAAAGGAGATATTAGTTTAGATTTAGGGGATTTAAAATAGAGGAGGGTGGAAAATAGTTATGCTAAAGAGAGAATTAGCACCTATAACAGAAGAAGCTTGGAAGGAAATTGGTGAAAGAGCGAAAGAAGTTTTAAAATCTTATCTTTCTGCTAGAAGAGTAGTTAGTGTTGAAGGACCAAGGGGATGGGACTATACTGCTATTACTGAAGGAAGATTAGAAAAAATAGAAGATGATAATGATGTGAAGTTTGGAACATACAGTGTACTGCCATTGACAGAGGCACGTGTAGAGTTTGAAATGGATCGTTGGGAACTTGATAATATAATGAGAGGAGCAAAGGATATAGACTATGGACCTCTTGAGGAAGCTGTAAAAGAGATGGCCTTATTTGAAGAAAATGCTATATATAACGGTCTTGAAAAAGCACAGATAAAGGGAATACTGGAAGAGGCAAATGGGGAAACATTAAAACTTGGAAAAGATAATAATTCTGTGTTAAAAGCTATAGCAGAAGGGATTATAAGATTAAAGGAAGCTTTTGCAGAAGGACCCTACGATTTAATAGTTGGAAAAGATGTATATGAGGTAATAAAATCAGAAAACCCAGGTTATCCATTAGATAAAAGAATAAAGAATTTAATTGGTGGAGATATAATACTTAGCCATGTAATAGATGGTGCAATATTACTTCCACATGATCATGAAGATTTAGAATTTACTATAGGGCAAGACTTTTCCATAGGATATCAATCAAGTGATAATAAGAAGGTTAGATTTTTCATTACTGAATCTTTTACATTTAGAGTATTAGATCCAGACATCATAGTTAAGTTCCAACTATAATAGAATTTCTATTTAATTGTATTTACCAAGGCTTTTAATGGATCCATTAAAAGCCTTGGCAAATATTTTTTAATAGTGTTTTAGTTTAATATACATTTCAATTATTGTAATTATCAAGGAAAATATATTATTTGTTATTTCTTTTGGGAATATATATATATTTACTTATATATATTTTTATGCTAAACTTTTTTCATGATATAATATATAATGAAAAAAGTATGTTTTTTTTATGTATAATGAGGTGAAATAACAAATGAAAAATAAAGCAGTAGTTTTAGGAGCAAATTATTATATTGGTCTTAGTATAATACGTTGTTTAGGAATTCATAATATACCTGTTGTGGCAGTAGATTATTCTAAAAAGGGTACATATGGTTTTCACTCTAAATATTTATCAGAAAAATTAATTGGTCCTGATTGTAAAAAGGATCCTGAAGGCCTTTTATCTTTCTTAATTGATTATGCTAAAAAACAAGAAATGCCTCCAGTATTATTTCCTACAGCAGATGGCTATGCAGAATTTATTGATAAATATTTACCTACATTAAGTAAATATTATTTAATAAATCAAACGGAACAAGGATTGTTTACTAAAGTTATAAACAAAGAAACTCTCCACTCTTTAGCTAAGGAGCATAATATATTAGTTCCAGAGACAGTCTATGTAAATGAAGTAGACTTCGAAAAAAAAGTAGAAGAAAACATTAAATTTCCATGTTTAGTAAAACCTACAAATTCACCTGAATTTGTGGCCCATTTTAGGAAAAAACTATTTAAAGTTTATAGTATGGAAGAATTGAAAGATGCAATTAAAAAATCTGAAGATGCAAATTTAGAGGTGATAATCCAAAGGATCATTCCAGGATTTGATGATCATATGTATACTTTTGATGCTTATTTAAATCAAGATTCAAAAGTAAGCCATTGGATGACATGTCAAAAATTAAGACAGTTTCCTATAAATTATGGTGCATCTGTATATACAGTACAAAAGCATGTACCTGAATTATATGAAATAGGCGGAAAATTTTTAGAGGATATTGGGTTTAAGGGTTTTGCAGAAATAGAGTTTAAGAAAGATGCTGACACTGGTAAGTTTTACATGATAGAAATAAATGCGAGAACTACAAATCTTAATAGTTTATTATATAAAGCAGGAATCAACATGCCTTATCTAGCTTATAGCGAATTAACTGGACAGCTTCCAGAAGATTATGCTATAAAAGAAGACACCAATATAGCTTTTTGGTATGGTTATGAAGATTTATTGGCAATAAAGGCTTATAGGAAGTCTAAGCAATTAGCCTTAGGAGAGATTCTTAAAACATTTAATCGCCCTAAAGCCTATGCAATTTGGGATGTAAAAGATCCCATGCCAGCATTTGCTTTCCTAGGAAATAAGTTTAAACGTGTGTTTAGTAAAATTGGAGAAAAATTTAATAGTTAATGTGGGAGATGAACAAATGATAAAATTGTCTGAATTACCTAAGTATATAGAGGTAATTAAATATCTTAATGAAAAAGAAATAGATATTGAAGGTATTAGCTATGATTCCGGAAGGGTTAAGGAAGGGGATTTATTTGTATGTATAAAAGGATATAAAACTGATGGACATAGATATATACCTCAAGCAATTGAAAATGGAGCAAAGGCGATTATAGTTGAGGATATACAGGATATATTTGAGATTCCTCAAATTCAGGTTAAAGATTCACGAAAGGCTTTATCAGCTTTAAGTGCTATATTTTATGATTATCCATCAAAGGATATGAAGGTTATTGGTATTACTGGAACCAATGGGAAAACATCTACATCTTTTCTGGCCAATTCTATACTAGAAAATCACAGGTTAAAAACAGGACTTATTGGTACTATTATGGTTAAATATGGTGATTATTTAAATCCATCTATTCTAACTACACCAGAATCTCTTGATCTTCAAAAATATTTTTATCAAATGAAAAAAGAAAATGTATCTCATGCTATAATGGAAGTTTCATCATCTGCTTTAGAATTAAGTAGGGTGGCTGATGTAGACTATGACATAGTAGCATTTAATAATATAAGCAGGGAACATATAGATGTCCATGGTTCTTTTGATGAATATTTTAAAGTCAAATCTAGTCTTATAAAAAATGTAAAAGAAAATGGATGGGCAGTTTTGAATTTAGATTGTCCCTATTCTTCATCTTTAATAAATAAAACCAAAGGGAATGTTTTGACATATGGCATAAAAGATAAAAATGGAGATTTATCTATTAGGGATTTAGATCTTTCTACTGGAAGGGGAAAATTCACAGTAGAACTTTCTAAATCTTTAATAGTGGGCAAAACAGAATATAAACCTCAAAACTTTAGAATAGAGTTAGGAGTACCAGGCTACCATTCAATTTATAACTCTTTAGTGGCTATTTCTATAGGTTTATTGTGTGAGGTACCTATAAGTACTATTCAAGAGGCTTTAAGTTCATTTACAGGTGTAGAACGTCGTTTTCAGTTTATTTATGATGAAGACTTTAAAATTGTTGATGACCATTTTGCTAATGTTGGAAATATAGATGTAACTATGGAGACCTTAAGTTTAATGGATTATTCAAATATCCATTTAGTATATGCAATTAGGGGAAACCGTGGTGTTATAACAAATAGTGAAAATGCAGAAACTATTGCTAAATGGGCCAAAAAACTGGGTATAAAGGGAATAATTGCAACTAAAAGTATTTCCCATGTTATGGAGAAAGATAGAGTATCAAATGATGAAGTTAGAGTTTTCAAAGAAATAATGGATAGGGAAGGAATTACTGTATATTTATATAATGAACTTCCTCATGCTATAGATCATGCTTTAACCAATGTTTCTTCAGGAGATATTATATTATTGGCAGGTTGTCAGGGTATGGACTATGGTGCTCAAATAGCTTTAGAAGCACTTTACAAATTAAGGCCTGATTTAAATAAAGAAAAATTATTAGGACCTTTAAAAAATAGAATAGCAGGAATTGCTTAGTTTGCAGGAGGAAATATGGATTATGAATGATAAAATAATAGGAATAATTGGTGGAATGGGGCCTGAAGCTACAGCAGAACTGTATATGAAAATTATTAAGGCTACAAAGGTAAATCGAGACCAAGATCATTTTAGGGTTATTATAGACAGCAATCCTAAAATACCTGATAGAACTCAAGCCATTTTAAATAATGGTGAAAGTCCTGTAGAAGCTATAGTAGAAACTGCAAAAAATTTAGAAAAATTAGGGGTTAACATAGGATGTTTACCTTGTATTACAGCCCATTATTTCATTGAAGAAATACAAAAACAAGTTTCATTTAAAATTTTAAATGCATTAGAAGAATTAAATATATATTTAAAGGATAATTATCCCCAAGTAAAAAACATAGGAATTTTAGCCACAACAGGAACTATTAAGACAAATTTATTCAATAAGTATCTTCCGGATTTTAATATTGTTTATGTAGATAGTACAACTCAATCTGAAAAAGTTATGGAGGCAATATATGGAGAAGGCGGTATTAAAAGAGGAAATACAGAGGGAAAGCCTTTAAAACTCCTGATAGAAGCTTCTCAAGAATTAGTAGATAAAGGTGCAGAGATTATAGTGGCTGGTTGTACAGAGATCACATTGGCATTAAAATCCCATAATATAAACAATCCATTAGTAGACCCTATGGATGTAGTAGCTAAAAGTATAGTAAAATTTTAGTATTAACAATTACTAGTAAGTTAAGATATAATATGATTGTTTATAATTGTAATATTGATTAATCAAGAATGATTTTATGTATGAGATAATATACTTAATATATAAGACTATGTTTTTCACTTGCGAATGACTATAAATAGATTAGAAGAAAAAGTATATATAAAAAATCAATTTAGCAAATCTTATAAAACTACATTTATTTAAAGTGTGTTACTGAGTTACATCAGGCATAAGCTTTTTTAATACGGTTATAATAAAATAAACTGTATTATAATAGCTTATGCCTTTTTATTTAAAATATATTATAAGGAGGTATTTATATGAATAATATTTTAGGCAGGCTTCAAAAACTAGGAAAAGCTTTAATGCTTCCAGTAGCAGTATTGCCAGTTGCTGGTTTGCTATTAAGACTTGGTCAGGAAGACCTTTTAAATGTACCTTTTATATCTGCTGCGGGAGAGGCTATTATTGGTGAATTAGCTATTTTATTTGCAATTGGAGTAGCGGTAGGATTATCTTTTGATAATTCTGGAGCAGCAGGTCTTGCAGGAGCAGTAGGATATTTTGTAATAACTAAAGGTGCAGAAGCTATTAATGATACAATCAATATGGGAGTTCTATCAGGAATTCTAGCAGGAGTTGTTGCAGGAAATCTATACAATAAATATCATGATATTAAATTGCCAGATTGGTTAGGTTTCTTTGGTGGTAGAAGATTTGTTCCAATAGTAACATCATTTATTTGTATCATATTGGCTCTTATATTTGGATATATATGGCCGCCAATACAACAAGGCATAGATGCAGTAGGAGGATGGCTAATAGGAGCAGGTGCAGCAGGAGTATTTGTTTTTGGTTTTCTTAACAGACTTCTTATTCCACTTGGTTTACACCATGTTCTTAATAATATTGTATGGTTTGTATTTGGAGAATACAATGGAGTTACGGGAGATATAGGAAGGTTTTTTGCAGGGGATCCAAATGCAGGAATGTTTCAAGCAGGTTTTTATCCAATAATGATGTTTGGATTAGCAGCTGCTGCATTGGCTATGTATACAGCTGCAAAACCTGAAAACAAGAAAAAAGTAAGTGGGGTCTTGTTTTCACTTGCATTTACTTCATTTTTAACTGGAATTACAGAACCAATTGAGTTTATGTTCATGTTTTTAGCACCATCCCTTTATGTAATTCATGCTCTTCTTACAGGAATATCTATGGCAGTAGTATATAGTTTAGGAATAAGACATGGATTTACTTTTTCGGCCGGTGCTTTTGATTTCTTTTTAAATATGAAACTTGCGACTAAAGGATGGCTTCTTATTCCTATAGGATTAGTATTTGCTCTTATATATTATGTAATATTCGTATATGTAATTAAGAAGAAAGATTTACCTACACCAGGTAGAATAGATGAAGTCAGGGAAGATTTAGATATAGTAATAGGTGAAAAAGGTGTAGATAATTTGGCTGTAGCTTATGTAGAAGCACTAGGAGGAGTAGGAAATATTGAAAATGTAGATTCTTGTATCACTAGACTGAGAATTTCATTAGAAGATAGTACAGGTATAAGTGATGAAGAGTTGAAAAAATTAGGGGCTTCTGGAGTTATAAAGCCAAACAAGAAAAACATACAGGTAGTCATAGGAACCAAAGCAGAGTTTTTAGCTGATGAAATAAATAAATATTTAAAAACTAAGAATAAAAAATAAAATAAATATGGTGACTAGCTAGTCACCATATTTATTTTATAATTATAATGTAATAATATTATTAAATATAGGACAAATATGTTATAATGAATAAGTAAAATTAAATATTTAAATCCCTAAATCCGTTAAATTCAGTTTTAACGGGACTGGTTCGTAAACTCCCAGGATAAAAAACTAAGGATTTATGTTATTTAAATCTATTATTATTTTGTAATAGATTTATTTTAGCTTGCCTGTATCCTTAGATACGGCTTTTTTTATTTTCTAAATAAAAAATAAAATTGGGGAAATTGAACCTATGGGACTAAAAAAGGAAGGAGAAGAAAATGAAAAAAATATCAACATTAAAATTAAGTTTAATAGGTCTTGGCATTGCATTAAATGTAGTAGGAACTTTTACAGCTTTTAGTCTCAAACTACCAATACTTTTAGATTCTATAGGAACAGTAATGGCTTCATTTTTATTGGGTCCATATTATGGGGTTATTACAGGATTGTGTAGTGGTATAGTTAGCGGTATTACCTTTGATATTTACTCATTATATTTTGCGCCAGTTCAAATATTTGTAGGGTTTTTTAGTGCACTAATGTATAATAAATGTTTCATGAGAGGTAAGAAAAAGATTTTAGGTGTATTAGTTGTTTCTATATTTTCGTCATTTGTTGGTGCAGTAATAGCAGCCTTTGTATTTGGAGGAATAACATCTTCAAGTTCTTCATATATAGTAGCTGTATTGTCAAATATGGGTGTTAATAAAGTATTAAGTGTCTTTATAGTACAATTTTTAATGGATTATTTTGATAGGTTTTTAGCAGTTTCTTTAGTCCTTCTAGTAATATCAAATATTCCTGAAAAAATAAAATATAAGTTGGTGAGTAATTAATTATGGATAGATATAGTATTATTGAAAATAAAAATAAAAGGGAGATTGTTCTTTTAAAAGGATTCCCATGTATATGGGGTAAATGTAGTTTCTGTGATTATATACTAGACAATTCAACTTCAGAAGAAGAAATAAATAGTATAAATCTAAAAGTTCTTGAAAAAATAACAGGAAAATATGGTGTCTTAGAAGTAATTAATTCAGGAAGTTGTTTTGAACTACCTGTAAAGACATTAGAAAAAATAAAAGATATTATAAAAGAGAAAGGGATACAGAAATTATACTTAGAGAGTCACTGGTGTTATAAAGATAGATTAGATGAAATGAGAGAATTTTTTGGCGTACCAATAGTTTTTAAAATAGGCGTAGAAACATTTGATTATGACTTTAGAAATAAGGTGTTAAATAAAAATGCAAGATTTACTACACCAGAAGAGGTAAAAGAATATTTTGATTCTCCTTGTATAATGGTAGGAATAAAGGGGCAGACAAAAGAAATGATACAAAAAGATATGGAAATTATATTAAATTATTTTTCTCATGCTACTATAAATATATTCACTCCAAATACATCAAAATTAGAAAGAGATGAAGAATTAATAAAATGGTTTAAAGAAAATTATTCTTTTTTAGATGCAAATCCAAATATAGAAGTATTATATGAGAACACAGATTTTGGAGTAGGAGATTAAAAAAAGGTGCTGTATTTTAAAATGCAGCACCTTTTTTATCTATATAATCAAGCAAAAAATAAGTTAAAACATTAACAATGGACAGTTAGACGTGAAAATGTACCAATCAGATGCAAAAACAGGCCAGTTAGGTTTTTTAGAAGGATTTTTAAAATAAATGCAGAATAAATGCAGAATAAATGAAGAGACGTAGAAAAAGTATAAAGACTATATTAGTATTATAAATCAACTAATATTATTCTATTCCTACTTTTAAATTTAAAAGATAAAAGAAAGGATGATGAATATTTGTGAAGTTTATAAGAGCACCAGTATTAATCTATAAATCTTAAGAAACTAAAAAATATATCAATAGGGGGATAATCAAATGAAAAAAGTAGTGAAAAGGGTATTACCTTTAACTTTGGCAGTTTTATTATTTGGAGCACCAGTATTGGCATATAGATCAGGTTCTTTTCAAGCAGGTGGAAAACCAGTGAATTGTACGTTAAGTCCAAACTTTAATACTAATTCTGCAAATGCAAGAACCTATTGGGCTAATGGCAGACCAAAAGGATATAATTTGAATACTAGAATATATCTTAGATATTCTAAAAATATGGCTTTTGAAACAAAAGATTCGGTCAATGGTAGTAATAAGCCAGCATATGCTAAAGGAAATAGAGGGGTTGATGCTTTTAAATCTATCCATAGCTATATGAAGCCTAATAAAAAGCATCAAAATGAAATGGTTGAACTTTTTAATCCAAGATAAATCATAAAGAGACAATAAATACTATTAATTTACTAGAGTTGGCTGTTTATGGCCAACTCTAGTAAATTATAAAAGGAGTACAAAAATGGAAAAAACAAAAAACATATTATCAAGATTCAAAACGAAAAAATTAGTTACGTTTTTTATAATATTTGGATTTGTAATGTCTATGTTAATGGTATCTTTTAACATAAGTTTTATAGGAGGGCTTAATGAAGAAGAGGATACTTTAGAAAAATTAGGAGCACCTAATGCATATAAATTTTATTTTGGTTCAGAAACTGCTAATATTTTGGGTAAGGATACAGATAGTTTGATTGATAATCTAGAAGATAATTTAGATAAACATGTAGGTGCTTATATAACTGATTTTCTTCTGAATTTAGATAAAGCTGAGGCAGATCAGTATTTTGAAGGAGAGGCAGGATGGTTTGGAGAAAATGGTAAATGGAATCCTCCTCTTTTGGAAGGAAGATATTATACTAGGGAAGAAATTCTAGAAAGAAAAAATGTAGTTGTTATAGGACAAAATTTAAAAAAATATATGAATGATGATGGAAAAACAATAGGCATATATGGTAAAAATTATGAAGTTGTGGGAATTGCCGGCATTAAGGACAAACCATTGAAATGGGACATGTTTATATTTTTTCCCTTGTCTATAGTATCAGAAGAAATGGCTGACAACATAGGAGGAGATGGAAATATTATAGTTTATAGTTCTAAAAATGATACCTTAGAACAAATAGATAAATTTATAGCAGGGGGAAATTCTAGATGGGATAAATTTGAAAGTTCAGAGCCAGAAACTTTAAGTAAACGTAAAATTAGATGGATAGATTTAGATATTAATTTTTTATTTATAACAATTATAGTATATATAGCAGCTATATCTCAAGCTATGGCTATTATGACATTTTGGATAGATAATATGAGATTTGAAATAGGTCTTAGAAAAGCTTTAGGACATACAAATTTTCAAATAGGAAAATTAGTATACGGTGAGATATTTACTATAACTTTAATTGCATATATAATTTCAATAATTATACAGTTAATAATAAATATATTCATAAAATCAGTTTTAGGAGTATTGATAACCTTAAGATTTGAAAACTTAACATTGGGAATGGTAGTCATAGTTATTACATCATTAACTACATCAATATATCCTATTATTAAATCATTTGAAGTACAGCCTACAGAGGCTATGAAACTTTAATAAGGAGAATAATTATGAACAATTTAAAAATGGTATTGAAAAATATATCTAAAAGGAAGGGAATATACTTTTTAATAATGATACAAGTAATGGTTTCAGTTTGGCTTTTGCTTACTAGAATAGATGCTATAGAGAAAATAAATAAAATAGAAAAAAATGTGGAATCTGCAATATCCAAAGATTCTAGTAGGATTTTACGTTTAACAATTATAGAAGAAGGGACTAAACCTAAAGACTTTCTAAAATTTAGAGAGGAGGTATTAGATAAAGAACTTTTAGAGTATATAGCTTTTAATATGTATGGGAGTATAAGTATAGATGAATTTTGTAACAACTCCAAATATAAAGATATGAAGAATGAATTCAAAGAAGAAATTCCTATGGATGATGGAAATATAAATACTTTAGGGATTGAAAATGGGATAGAAAATTTAATAAAATTAAATATAGTAAAAGGAAGAAATTTAAATGATGAAGATTTTAAATGGTATGAAAAAGGAAATACAGTGCCTGCTTTAGGAGGATATGGGTTATACAGATATGGACTAATAGATATTGGTGATAAACTAAAGGATAAGTATGAAAATATAGAATATGAGATAGTTGGAATAATAGACGAAGACGATAAATGGTTTTTTGATAATGATATGTCAAATAGTGAAATGAGACATTTGAAAGATACGCTTATATTTCCTATAAATTCAAAAGAATCATATGGCACAGTTTACGTACCTACTATGCATTATTTTGGGGCAATTAGTGGCAATAAATCATCAGAGGAGGCGATAGCAGAATTAGAAAAAATATCCAAAAAGCATAATATTCAGATTGGATTTGAAACATTGAAAAGGAGCATTGAAAGAGGAAAAGAAGTGGTAGAAAATGAATTTAAATATTATCTCATATTTTCTATATTGTTTTTAATAGGAACAACATTTGGAATAACTGTAATGATAGTATTATTGCTGAACTCAAGAAAACACGATATAGGTGTTAGAATTGCTGTTGGAGCATCATTTAAAGATATAAAGAGAATGATTTCAGGGGAAATATTATTTGTTAATATTCTATCTACATTGATAGTAAGTACTATATATTTTATACAAGAGAAAATATTGTTTGTAATGGATAATGAAGTAGTAAATATGATGGATATAAATTTATTAACCTTTATATCAGTGATAGTAGGAGTAGCATTTATGTGTATATTGCCTATATACATAGTGACTAAAAGATTAAGTAAATTTAATCCTTCAGAATTAGTAGGAGGTAGGGAATAATGTCGATTAT
>NZ_VULR01000007.1 GCF_009696605.1 Anaerosalibacter bizertensis
TATGGCTAAGATAAGAAGCCAAAGAAATGTATTTAATGATTAGAAAAGAAGACTATATTAGTATCTAAGAAATTGATAATTATTACAGTGGAAAACTGTAATTTGATTATAACTATATTGTACAAGGAGGATTAATATGTTTAAAAAGTTTACCAATGGTTGTGTAAATTTAGTACAAAATTATTTGCCAGATGCGTTTATCTTTGCTATATTTTTAACAATATTAACGTTTGTATTAGGAATAATTTTTACTGGTCAAACCCCACTAGATATGATAGTTCATTGGGGAGACGGTTTTTGGAATTTATTGGCTTTCTCAATGCAGATGGCATTAGTATTGGTTACAGGACATACATTAGCTAGTTCTCCACCAGTTAAAAAGGGTCTTAGGAAAATGGCTAGTATACCAAAGACTCCTACTCAAGCTATATTTGCAGTATCCTTGGTTTCAGCATTAGCTTGTTGGATTAACTGGGGCTTTGGACTTGTTATAGGAGCTCTTTATGCAATGGAGATAGTTAAACAAGTAAGAGATGTAGACTATAGACTTTTAATTGCCAGTGCTTATTCAGGATTCTTAGTTTGGCATGGAGGAATTTCAGCATCTATACCACTTACATTAGCAACAAGTACAGCGGATTTAGCAGGAATGACAGCAGGTGCTGTAACAGAAGTAATACCAACTACTCAAACTATATTTGCACCATTCAACCTAATCATTTCTTTTGCAATTATATTTACCCTACCCCTTATAAATAGAGCTATGCATCCAGATAAAGATCAAGCTGTAACTATAAATGCAGATATATTGAAAAATAATAATGATGATGATGAAATAATAAATGAAACTCCAGCTGATAAAGTTGAAAACAGTAGAATAATTTCCTTAATCACAGGAATATTTGGAATTATATATATAGTATATTATTTCTCTACAAATGGTTTTGATTTAAACTTAGACATATTAAACTTTATATTTTTAATACTAGGAATGATATTCCATCAAACACCAAGAAGGTTTATAAAAGCTGTAGGAGAGGCAGTAAAAGGTTCAGCAGGTATAATACTCCAATTCCCATTCTATTCAGGAATAATGGGTATGATGGTTGGAGCAAATCCAGAAGGTGCTAGCCTTGCATCACTTATTTCTGAATGGTTTGTAAGTGTTTCAACAGTTAGAACATTCCCACTATTTTCTTTCTTAAGTGCAGGAATTGTTAACTTCTTTGTTCCATCTGGCGGTGGACAATGGGCAGTTCAAGCTCCGATTATGATGCCAGCTGGCAAAGAGTTAGGTGTATCAGCAGCTAAAACTGCTATGTCTATTGCATGGGGAGATGCTTGGACAAATATGATCCAACCATTCTGGGCTCTACCAGCATTAGGTATTGCAGGTCTTGGAGCTAGAGATATTATGGGATTCTGTATAATCGACTTGCTTTGGGGAGGACTTTTAATAATGCTTGGATTGTTATTCTTATAATAGGGAAAAGACGACTCGAAGGAGTCGTCTTTTTGCTAATTTTGATACATTTTTAACTATATATTGATAACTTCTTAACTATATTAGGCATAGAGGCTTCAATGGTTTATAATAAAATACAAGTAGTTTATAAACTAGGATCTATCTGGAGGTTTTAAACATGGTTAAGAAAAACTGTATTGAAAATCTTAGAGACGAGTTAAATATTGAAGGGGTAGCAATAGAAATCTATGATTCTAATGGAAATATTTTATTAGATATAGAAGAATTGAATAAACCTTTTACAAAGGAATACATTATAAGTGGATATAAGATGATTATACATATAGATAGGGATATTTATAAAGATAGATTAGAATCTATTTCAAATATAGTGGCCCATTTAGTTAAAGAAAAGCTTAAAAACATAGGTCTTATGTCTAAATTAGATGATTTAAATACTTTCAATTTTAGGATAGCTGAGACGGTTCCTGATGCAATTTTAGTATTTGATAATAATGGATATGTGAAGTATTTTAATGAAAAAGCATTAGAGTTTATAGAGGTTCCTAAGGATGAAATAACTAAAAGACCTCTTCAAGATTTTTATTCTACAAAATTAAAGGTAGTAGAAGTACTGAAAAATGGCTCACCAGTATTTAATAAGGAGATATTTGTAAAGACTAAAGAAGGTAAGAAAAGAAGGTTATTAAAGACTATTCTGCCTATTGTAGATGGAGATGGAAAAGTAGTAGGAGCATTGGATAAGATAAAAGAGATAAATACGGCTACTAAGTTTATAAATAATATGTCTGGATATAGTGCAAGATTTACTTTTGAAGATATCATTCATAAGAGTGAAAAAATGGCTAAAACTATCAAAATAGCAAAGGCTGGTTCAAATACAGATATGACAGTCCTTATTCAAGGGGAAAGTGGGACTGGAAAGGAGCTATTTGCTCATGCTATTCACAACAATAGTTCAAAAGCTTCAAAACCTTTTGTAATACTTGATTGTTCTACTATTCCAAAGGAGTTAGTTGAATCTGAGCTATTTGGTTATGCTGAAGGAGCTTTTACAGGGGCTAAAAAAGGTGGTAAATTAGGAAAATTTGAATTGGCTGATGGAGGTACTATTTTTTTAGATGAGATTGGAGAAATGCCTATAGATATTCAAGCTAAACTTTTAAGGGTACTCCAAAGTGGCACTTTTACTAGGGTGGGAGGAAATGAACCTATAGAAGTAGATATAAGGGTTATAGCAGCTACTAATAGAAATTTAGAAGAAGAAGTTAAGAAGAAAAATTTTAGAGAAGATTTGTATTATAGACTAAATATGTTTTCTTTAGAAATTCCACCTTTAAGATACAGAAAAGAGGATATAATAAAACTTATAGATTGTTTTTTAGAAAAGGCAGCAACAAAACTAGATAAGAAGGGAATAACTATAAGTAATGATGCCTTAGATATACTTATAAACTATGATTGGCCAGGAAATGTAAGGGAGCTTGAAAATGTAATATTTAGGGCTGTAAATTTATGTTTTGAGGGGGAAATACTCCCTGTGCATTTACCAGAGAGTATAGTAGAAAAGACGGAAATAGTTGTGCCTGTAAGTGGAAATAAAGCAGATAAAAAATCATTGGAAGATATGGAGATAAAACATATATTAGAGCTTTTAGAAGAAAATAACGGAAACAAGAAGAAAACAGCAGAGATATTAGGGATTTCTAGGAGCACCTTATATAGAAAACTTAAAAAATATGGTGTACCACTATAAAACATGTATCATTATGACGATGATACATATATGAAAATAGAACACATTTTAACATATTTATGGATATTTAATGGATAATTAATACAAAAAAGTTTAAAATTAATTTGAAAAATTTTTCTAGATATTATATATTCTATATATACATAATTTTGAGATAATATTTTCCAAAAAAACTCTAAAAACTTTTATAGATTTATAAAGCCTATGGGTATATATAATAAGATGGAGTGTTTGTATTGAAAAATAATAATAAAAAAACAATTGGAGAAGGGATTGCATTAATAACCCAAGTAGGTCTTTCCATAATTACCCCTATTCTGATAGGTGTTTATCTGGGAAATCTAATGGATAAAAAACTAAATACTGGAATGGTTTTCACTATTATATTTATTATAGTTGGAGCTTTGTCTGGATTTATGAATTTATTTAAACTTGGCAATAGGAAGACCGAAAAAGGAAGTGAAGTTGATGCTTCGAGACGAAAAGATAAGGACGATAATAAAAAGGGCAATAGCTCTTAGTTTATTTATAGTAGGAATATTATTAATAGTAATGGAAAATGGTAAGTTCTATGCATTAGGTATGTTTTTTGGTTCTAGTATTAGTGTATTAAGTTTTATATTAATGGCTTTTTCAATAAAAAGATCTGTTCAGATGGATCCTAAAAGAGCCTATGGATATTCTGTGAAGAATTATTTTATTAGATATTTTATTTACGCTGTAGTTTTAACTATAGCAGCATTGGCAGATTATTTGAGTTTTGTTACTACAGCCTTAGGGCTTTTCATTATAAAGTTTGTTATACTTTCCAGTGCAATCTATGATACTATTAAAA
The DNA here is from genome assembly GCF_009696605.1 of Anaerosalibacter bizertensis. Classification (GTDB taxonomy): domain Bacteria; phylum Bacillota; class Clostridia; order Tissierellales; family Sporanaerobacteraceae; genus Anaerosalibacter; species Anaerosalibacter bizertensis. The sequence continues at coordinate 4,078 of NZ_VULR01000007.1, forward strand.
GGAAAGTAAGAAAAAATTAAAATGACTAAACCTGAAGAAGGGAGGGAAAGAATTGAAGATTGAAATACCTGTGAAGTTATTTGGAAAGGATTTTTTAATACCTGATACCATAGTAAATTCTTGGATAATTTTAATAATATTAACCATATTTGCCTTGATTGTAAATAGTAAGATTAAAAAGGCAGAAGCTGGTGAAAAGCCCTCAGGATTATTAAATGTAGTAGAAGCTTTAGTAGAATTTGTAGATGGTTTAGTAAAAAGTACTATGGGACCAGATAAAATGTTTTTTGCACCTTATATTTTAACATTGATTATGTTTCTTTTAGTAGCAAATTTATTTGGGCTTATAGGTTTTACCCCTCCAACGTCTGATTATAGTGTGACATTTACGTTGGCATTAATGACATTTTTCTTGACTCAGTACTATAGTTTTAAAACTTCAGGTTTTTTAGGATATTTTAAGAATTTTACTGAGCCGATGGCGTTTCTTACACCATTAAATATCATTGGAGAATTAGCAAATCCTATATCTCTTTCATTCCGTTTATTTGGGAATATTTTAAGTGGAGTTATTATAATGGGACTATTATATAGTGCCTTAGGATATTTTGCTCCAATTCTTACACCAGTATTACATGCGTATTTTGATGTGTTTTCTGGTGTGCTTCAAACTTTTATATTTGCCATGCTGACTATGATTTTTGTAGGAGGAGCAATGGATTAAGAGTTTAAAATTTTTAATTTCTGGGAGGAGGAAATAATATGTTAGAAGGAATAACTAGTGAAGCTTTTATATTAGGATGTTCAGCAATAGGAGCAGGCCTTGCTATGATAGCAGGTATTGGACCTGGGATTGGTCAAGGTAATGCTGCAGCTAAAGGTGCTGAAGCAGTAGGAAGACAGCCAGAAGCTCAAGATGATATAATTAGAACTATGCTTTTAGGTCAAGCGGTTGCAGAGACAACTGGTATTTATGGATTAGTTATTGCTATAATCCTTTTATTTGTAAGACCGTTACTTACAGCTTATTTAGGATTATAATCAGAGATGGGTTTTCCCATCTCTTAGAATATACCTCATAAAAAGGGAGGTTCTGTTTATGGACATTGATGTAAGAGTTATACCAGAATTGCTTTCAATGATACTTCAACTTATATCAACATTAATATTATTTCTTGTACTAAAACATTTTTTACATGAGCCTGTTTCAAAATTTATGAATGAAAGAAAAAATAAGATTCAAAGTGATATAGATGATGCCAAAGCTTTAAAAGGAGAAGCAATAGAACTCAAAAGTGAATATGAAGCCAAAATTAATGAAGCTAAAGCTGAAGGGCAGGAGATAATAGAGTCTGCACGTAAGCGAGGAGAAGAAATAAAAGAGGATATAATAAATGAAGCAAAAGTAGAAGCTGATGGCATCATAGATAGGGCAAGAAAAGAAATAGATAGAGAAAAAGAAAAAGCTTTAGACGAAATAAAACTGCAGGCAGGAGATATGGCCCTTCTTATAGCTTCTAAAGTTATTGATGAAGAACTAGATGTAAACTTGCAACAAGATTTAATTAACAAGTTTATAGATGAGGTAGGGACAGATAAATGGCAAAATTAGTAAGCAAACGATATGCTTTGGCTCTCTTTGAAACTGGTTTAGAGTTGGATAAAATTGAAGAGTTTAAAAATGAAATATCTTTTATATCTAAGGTTCTTGAAAAAGAACCAGATCTTGAGGCAGTTCTTATCCATCCTAAAATTACTAAGGATGAGAAAAAGAATTTAGTAGATAGTTTATTTAAGGGTTCTGTTTCTCAAGAGTTATTGAATTTCTTATATGTAATTATTGATAAAAGAAGAGAAAGATATATAAGGGAAATAGATAGTTATTATCATTATCTATATAATGAAGAGAAAAACATATTAGAAGCAACAGCAATAACTGCTGTTCCAATGGATAGGAAAGCTGAAGACAAATTAAAAATTATACTTTCAAATAAATTGGGAAAAAATATAGTACTAAAAAACGTAGTAGATAAAGAAGTAGTTGGAGGAGTAATGCTTAAGGTTGAAAATAAAATAATAGATGGAACAGTGAAAGGACAGCTAGAATCTATTGAAAAAAATTTAAAGAGTATGAAAGTATAAGGAAATAGAGGTGATAGTCTGATGGATCTAAGACCAGAAGAAATAAGTTCAGTTATAAAGGAACAGATTAAAAGATATGATAAGAAACTTGATATGGTAGATATAGGGACTGTGATTCAAGTAGGAGACGGTATAGCAAGAATTCATGGTCTAGAAGGCTGTATGGCTGGGGAACTTATTGAATTTCCTGGCGAAGTTTATGGTATGGCTTTAAACTTAGAAGAAGACAATGTAGGTTGTGTACTTCTAGGCTCAGATAAAGATATTAAAGAAGGAGATACAGTTAAGAGAACAGGAAGAATAATGGAAGTTCCTGTAGGAGATGTAATGGTAGGCAGAGTAGTTAATGCATTGGGCCAACCTATTGATGGGAAAGGACCTATAAATGCAACTAAATTTAGACCTGTAGAAAGGATTGCTCCAGGTGTTATTACTAGAAAAAGTGTATCTGAACCATTACAAACTGGTATCAAATCTATTGACTCTATGTTCCCTATAGGTAGAGGACAAAGGGAGCTTATAATAGGGGATAGACAGACTGGAAAGACTGCTGTAGCTATAGATACTATTCTTAATCAAAAAGGTGAAGATGTAATATGTATCTATGTAGCTATAGGTCAAAAAAGGAGTACTGTAGCTCAAATAGTTGATGTGTTAGAAAAACATGGAGCTATGGACTATAGTATTGTAGTATCAGCTACAGCTAGTGAGCTTGCACCACTTCAATACATAGCACCTTATTCAGGTGTAAGTATGGGTGAAGAGTTCATGGATAATGGAAAAGATGTACTTATAATATATGATGACCTTTCAAAACACGCTATTGCTTATAGGGCAATGTCATTGTTACTTCGTAGACCACCAGGAAGGGAAGCTTTCCCTGGAGATGTTTTTTATCTACATTCAAGACTTCTTGAAAGGTCTGCAAAATTAGATGATAAATATGGTGGCGGTTCTATAACTGCATTACCTATTATTGAAACATTGGCAGGAGATATTTCTGCTTATATACCAACCAATGTTATTTCTATAACTGATGGACAGATATTCTTAGAGACAGATCTTTTCTTCTCAGGACAAAGACCAGCTATAAATACTGGACTTTCTGTATCTAGGGTTGGAGGAGCTGCTCAAATGAAGGCTATGAAAAAGGTTGCAGGGCAGTTAAAGCTTGAATTAGCTCAATATAGAGAGTTGGCAGCTTTTGCTCAATTTGGTTCAGAGCTTGACAAGGATACAAAGGAAAGGCTTGACCAAGGTGAAAGAATCATGGAGATTCTTAAACAACCTCAATATAGCCCTATGAGTACAGAACATCAGGTTCTTATTTTATATGCAGCTATAAATAAATACTTATCCGATATACCTGTGGAAAAGATGGGTCAATTTGAAAAAGAGTTTATAAATTTTGTGGATAACAACTATCCCGATATTACTAAGAATATTAAGGAAACAGAGGATCTAACTGAAGAAACGGAAGAAAGATTGAAAGAAGCTATAGAAGAATTTAAAAAGAGCTTTCAATAATTCCCTATTAGGGGGTGAAATATTTGGCTGAATCAACAAGAGACATTAAGAGACGTATTAGAGGAATTACTAATACAAAGCAAATAACTAAAGCAATGGAATTGGTATCTTCTGCGAAGCTACGAAAGGCAAGGGAAAAACTAGAAAAAACAAGGCCTTATTTCAATACTGTTCGAGAAAGTATCCAAGAAGTACTTTCTGCTACAGGAAATATGAGACATCCTTTTCTAGAGATTAGAGAAGTTAAAAGATCCCTATATATTGTTATTACTGCTGATGGAGGTTTGGCAGGAGGATATAATTCCAATGTTATAAGGGTTGTAGAAAGTGAAATAAAGTCTAGAAAAGATGAAGTTGACCTAATTGTTATAGGCCGTAAAGGAAAAGACTATTTTAAAAGTAGAGGCTACAATGTAGTAGGTGAATTTTTAGATATAACGGAAGCACCAGCTTTTAGTGATGCAGTACAAATTGGACAATTGGCTATGGAAAAATATGAAAATAGGGAAGTAGATGAAGTAAAACTTGTTTATACAGAGTTTATAACTACCCTTTCTCAAGAAAACAAGATAATCAAACTCCTACCTAATGAAGGCGTAAAAAGTGATAAAAAAGAAAAAACTTCTGTTATAGAATATGAACCTTCACCTGAAGAAGTACTTGATTTTTTAATTCCTAAATATATTGAAAGTACTATCTATGGTGGCTTAATAGAATCTTCTTGTAGTGAACAAGGTTCTAGAAGAACTGCTATGCAATCGGCAACAGATAATGCAGAAGAAATGATAGATGAATTAACTCTTAGCTACAATAGGGCTCGTCAAGCTGCAATAACTAGTGAAATATCTGAAATTGTAGCAGGGGCAGAAGCTCTAAAATAGCGAGAAAGGAGTGTGGATATGGCTACAAATATAGGAAAAATAGTTCAGGTAATCGGACCTGTTGTAGATATAAGATTTAGCGAAGAAAATCTTCCTAATCTTTTAAATGCTATAGAAATAGATAATAATGGGGATAAACTTGTAGTAGAAGTGGCTCAACATATTGGAGATGATACAGTAAGATGTATCGCCATGGGTGCTACAGATGGACTTAAAAGAGGAACAGATGCAGTAGATACTGGAGAACCTATAGCAGTACCTGTAGGAAAAGAAACACTAGGTAGATTGTTTAATGTTTTAGGAGAACCTATAGATGAAAAGGGAGAAGTAGGTGCAAAAAATGTTTCTCCTATTCATAAGCCAGCTCCATCTTTTGAAGAACAGGAAACAACAAAGGAAATATTTGAAACTGGAATAAAGGTAGTAGACCTTATAGCACCTTATTCAAAGGGTGGAAAAATAGGATTGTTTGGTGGTGCAGGAGTAGGAAAGACAGTCCTTATACAAGAGTTAATCAACAATATTGCGACAAAACATGGTGGACTTTCTGTATTTACAGGAGTAGGGGAGAGAACTAGGGAAGGAAATGACCTTTACTATGAAATGGCTGAGTCTGGAGTAATAGATAAAACAGCCCTAGTATTTGGACAGATGAATGAGCCACCAGGAGCTAGAATGAGGGTTGGACTTACTGGACTTACTATGGCAGAGTACTTTAGAGATCAAGAAGGGCAGGATGTCCTTTTATTTATAGACAATATTTTTAGATTTACTCAAGCAGGTTCAGAGGTTTCAGCACTTCTCGGAAGGATGCCTAGTGCTGTAGGATACCAACCAACCCTTGCAACAGAAATGGGACAATTACAAGAGAGGATTACATCCACTAAAAAAGGTTCTATCACATCAGTTCAAGCTATATATGTACCAGCTGATGACTTGACAGACCCAGCACCAGCAACAGCTTTTGCCCATTTAGACGCTACTACAGTACTTTCTCGTCAAATTGCTGAATTAGGTATTTATCCAGCAGTAGATCCATTGGATTCTACTTCTAGAATACTTGATCCTTCAGTAGTTGGAGAAGAACACTATGAAGTAGCTCGTGGAGTACAGGAAGTTCTTCAGAGATATAAGGATCTTCAAGATATTATAGCTATCCTTGGTATTGATGAACTTTCTGATGAAGATAAACTTACAGTTTCTCGTGCAAGAAAAATTCAAAGATTCCTATCTCAACCATTCTATGTAGCAGAACAGTTTACAGGAATGGAAGGAAAATATGTACCTATTAAAGAAACAGTAAGAGGTTTCAAAGAAATTCTTGAAGGAAAACATGATGATTTACCAGAGCGAGCTTTCTTTATGGTAGGAACTATTGAAGAAGCAATAGAAAAAGCTAAGGAGATGGAGGGATAATATGGCTACTTTTCCTCTTGAAATTGTAACTCCTGATAGAAAGTTTTTCTCTGGCGAAGTAGAGTCTGTTATAGTGAGAGGAATAGATGGAGATTTAGCAGTACTTAAAGATAGAGCTCCATTGGTTACTCCACTTAAAATCTGTAAAGTAAGAATAATGATTGATGGAAAAGAAAGGGTTGCCGCTCTTTGTAACGGATATATTAAAGTTTCAAAAGAAGGCACTACAATAATATCAGATGCAGCAGAATGGCCTGATGAAATAGATGTTAAAAGGGCTAAAGAAGCTAAGGAAAGAGCAGAAAAAAGGCTTAAAGAAAGGCCTAGTGGAATAGATACAAAAAGGGCTGAATTAGCATTAAGAAGAGCATTAAATAGGCTTGATGTGGCAGAGATGAAAAATATAAACGGAACAAAAAATATTAATCAATAATGTATAAAAAGTACCCTCTCATGGCAATACTCATACCATGAGGAAAGGGTGCTTTTTTAATGTGAAAATGTTTTGTCCCCCTTTACATTTTTACATATGTACCTTTTCCTCCTATTATATAAGGAGGTTTTAATATGAAAGGTATTAGAAATATTATATTTTTAGGAATTATTCTATCTTTAATTTTAACAAACTTTAGTTTTAGCCAAGAAGATTTAGAGGGATATACATATCAGGAAGAAGTATTAATGGAGTCTATAGAAAATATGGGAGCGGAGTTTATAGAATTAGACATCCATTGTAGTGGAAAGTTTTCAGATGAATTTATGACTAAAGAGGAAGTAGTGTCTTTAGGGAAAGAATTTGTTAAAAAATTAGGGATTGAAGGGAAACTTATTGAAGAAATTGTAGAGAAAAAAGATTTTATACAATATAAAGTGAAAAATAGGACTAAAGACTCAGTTAACATAATAGTTTCATCTTATTTACATAAGGGTAGTAATAAGGGTGAAACTACTATTTTTGTAAACCCAATAAAAAGGGAGAAAAATAGTCAAATTAATGATATAATGAAGAATACCCAAGATATATTTACACAATATGGGATTAAACCAGAAATTACAACTTGCATTGTAGGAGGTTTTAAAGGAAAATTGAATAGGAGTGATATAGATAAACTGATTGCACAGTCAATAAAAAGGATAAATGGAAAAATAGTAGATAATTATGATGAGGGAGATTTAATAAGTCTTACAGCTTATACTCCAATATTTAAAAAGAAGATATATTCAGGTAATGAAAAGATGAATTATAATCTTGCAATGAGGTATAATGAGTATGAAGAAAAAACTTATGTATGGATAGGAACACCAATTATTACAATTAGTTACTAAAGTATTAGGAGGGGATTTATTTGAGTAAAATAGTGGTAGAGAAGAGCCCTCCATTAAAAGGAACGGTTAGAGTAAGTGGGGCTAAAAATTCAGCGCTACCAATTCTTGCGGCTTCTCTATTAGGCACTGAAGATATTATATTAGAAGATGTACCAAGTTTGAGAGATGTAGATGTTATTTGTGAAGTATTGTCTTCTTTAGGAGCAGAAGTACAGAGATATGAAGGTGGAAAGATAAAGATCAATTCTGCCAATTTGAACAAACATGAAACACCCTATGAGTTAATGAGTAAGATGCGGGCTTCTTTTTTAGTAATGGGACCTCTTTTGACCCGTTTAGGAAAAGCTAAGACATCTCTTCCAGGAGGTTGCGCTATAGGTACTAGACCTATAGATTTGCATCTTAAAGGGTTTAAAGCACTAGGGGCAGATATTGATGTAGATCATGGATATGTAGCAGCCTATGGGGATAAATTAGTAGGAGATAGAATATACCTTGACTTTCCTAGTGTAGGAGCAACAGAAAATATAATGATGGCAGCAGTTTTAGCAGAAGGTGAAACTGTTATTGATAATGCTGCTATGGAACCAGAAATAGTGGATTTAGCTAATTTCCTGAGTAAATTAGGTGCAGATATTAAAGGCGCTGGTACTAGTAGTATTAGGATCAATGGAGTAGAAAAACTAGGTGGATGTCACCATTCAGTTATACCTGATAGGATTGAAGCGGGAACTTATATGGTGGCTAGTGCTATTACTGGTGGAGATATTATAGTTGAAAATGTTATTACAAGCCATATTAAGCCGGTTATTGCAAAGCTTAGAGAAACAGGATGTGAAATATGGGAAAATGGAGATAAGGTAAGGGTTATAGGTAAGAACAGCCGAAATGCTGTAGACGTTAAAACTTTGCCCTATCCAGGATTTCCTACAGATATGCAAGCTCAATTTATGAGTCTTATGAGTGTAAGCAAAGGTACTAGTGTCATCATTGAGACTGTATTTGAAAACAGATTTATGCATGTAGATGAACTTAAGAGAATGGGTGCAGATATTAAGATTGATGGCAGAAGTGCCATAGTTCAAGGTGTTGATTCTTTGACAGGTGCACAGGTCAAAGCTACAGATTTAAGAGCGGGAGCAGCTCTTATATTAGCTGGTCTTATAGCCGATGGGCAAACTACTATTGATCATGTATACCATATAGATAGAGGTTATGATGGAATAGAAAAGAAATTAACAAAACTAGGAGCTAAAATTTATAGGACAGAATAATTAACATATCATCTTTTCCCGCTGCATAGAATGTAATTAGGTCGTATCTAAACATTTGATAAAAGAGGGGGAGAAGATGAAAAAAATATGGATATACGTAGGAGTTATTTTAATAATAACTATTATCCTTCCAACTATACTTGTGAAGACTTCTAAATTTATTTCTCTTGAAAACAAAATAAAGATAAAGGATATAAAGAAGGAAGAAAAGGAAGTTAAGAAAGAAGAGTTCGATGGATACATAAAGGTATATGATACTAGAACTCAAGAAGTTGTGAAACTTTCTTTAGAGGACTATGTAAAAGGGGTTGTAGCAGCCGAAATGCCTGGAGAGTTCCATATAGAAGCACTAAAAGCACAGGCAGTGGCTAGTAGGACCTATGCCCTTCATAAAATGAACAAGTTTAATGAAGGACATCCTGATCATCCACAAGCCCCCCTTTGTACTGGTGTCCATTGTCAAGCTTTTCTCTCAATAAAAGAGTTGGAAGAAGCTCATTCTAAAAAGTGGATGAATAAATACTGGGCTAAGATTGAAGAGGCTGTAGAGGACACTGCTGGAGAAGTAATCTATTATGGTAAAGAGATTGCAGAACCTCTTTATCATTCAACTAGTGGTGGTATGACAGAAGATGTAAGAGATGTTTTTTCTAATGACAGCCCTTATTTAAAATCGGTATCAAGTCCCTATGAAGAAGGAGCACCAAAGTTTAAAGATATTTCCACTTTTAAAGTAGATGAATTTCTATCTAAGTTGAAGAAAAAGTATCCTGGTGTAAATATTACAAAGGAAAATCTTCCTGAAAAGGTGAAACTAGTAGAAAGATCAGAAAGTGGTAGGATAAAGAAAGTAATGGTAGATGGTCAAGTAGTAAGTGGTAGTGAGATTAGAGAAATATTTAATCTCAACTCTACTAATTTTAAAATAATATATAATCCAAAGACTGAAATGGTAGATATTGAGACTATTGGCTACGGTCATGGAGTAGGTATGAGCCAATGGGGAGCCAATGGCATGGGTAAAAAAGGAAAAAAATATAAGGATATATTGAAGCACTATTATACTGGTGTGGAGATTAAAAAATATAAAAAAGAGTAGAAAATTTTCTACTCTTTTTTATATTTTTTTGTGGCATTTTTGTGTTACTTTCTTCAAACATAGTGCCAGTCCACGGATTTTGAGTTATTGGTTTTCCTTCCGAAAAAGCTTTGAAGAAAATAGGACTAGGTGTATTAAATATTTAATTATGGCAATAATATTATTAGAAGTTGAGACGGAGGTGTATTAAATGAAGAATAAATTTAACAAACTAACAAACAAAGATAGCTTTTATATCATTTTATTTATCTGTGTCTGTATAGTAGGAACAGTAGCAGTATGGGCTTCTAAAAGTAACTTAGATAGGATGAAAAGTGAAGAAGATCCAATGGAGGAAGATTTTTTAATACTTACAGATGAAGATAAACACGGTGTAGAAGAACCTTCTTTAGAAAGTTTAAAACAACAGAAAAGAAAAAAACAAGAAGAAAAGGTTAAAGAAGAAGAACCAAAAGAAGAAATAGAAGAGAAAAAAGAAGAACCAAAAGAAGAAGAAGAAGAGCCACCAAAACAAAACTCAGAACCAGAAGCAATACAAACCTTCCATATACCAGTAGAAGGAGAACTTGGATTGGATTATAGTGCTGATAAATTAGTTTATTCAGAGACTTTAGAAGAGTGGACTAGTCATGAAGGTATAGATATTAAAGCAAAAGAGGGAACAGCAGTAAAAGCTTGTCTTGACGGTGTAGTTAAAGAAGTATATGAAGACGAGTTATGGGGAGTAGTAATATCAATCGATCATGGAAATGGATTGGAAACTAGATATACTAATTTATCAACAAAGGATATGGTGAAAAAAGGCCAAAGTGTCAAAAAAGGAACTCCTATAAGTGGAATAGGAAAGCCTAAAGGTTTAGAAATGGCAAATGGCCCTCATCTACATTTAGAAGTATTATTAAATGGGAAAAAAATAGATCCTAAAAAATATTTACCAGGGATTAACTAAAAACTAGAAGGCTAGAATAAAAGTTCTATTAAGGCTTTAGAGTGCATAAGTATTTAAAAAGACTCATTCCTAAAATAAAGTTCAAAGGGGGTTAAATATGTGAAAGACTATATAGAAGAAAGGGCTTTAGAGATTGCAAAGTATATAATAAGTGAAAAATCAACCGTTAGACAAGCAGCCAGTGTATTTGGGGTTAGTAAAAGTACAGTACATAAAGACGTGACAGAACGTCTCCCTAAGATAAACCCTCTTGTTGCAAGTATGGTAAAAGAAGTACTAGAGCAGAATAAAGCAGAAAGACATATTAGAGGTGGCAAAGCTACAAAGATGAAATACAAAGCAGTAAACGACTAAATAGGTCCCAAAAGGGACCTTTTAAGTTTTTTGGGATTATTTTCTTATTATTTATAGTTATATAAAAAAAGTTGAAGGAATTTTATAATAAGTATAGAATTATACTAAGGTGACTAATATAGAAATTTACATATTATATATATGATTATAATAAAAGGAGGAACATAGATGGCTGCTTTTAGAACAGATTTGGGAATAGATCTAGGGACTGCAAGTATCTTAGTATATGCAAAGGATAAAGGTGTAGTACTAAATGAACCTTCAGTAGTAGCAATAGATCATAATACAAATAAATTTTTAGCTGTAGGTGAAGAGGCAAGGAGGATGTTGGGACGTACTCCTGGACATATAGTTGCTATGAGACCTTTAAAGGACGGAGTAATATCTGATTATGACGTAACTGAAAGGATGTTAAAATATTTTATACGAAAAGCTTCAGGAAAAACTTTCTTCAAACCTAGAATTATAATATGTGTACCAAGTGGAGTTACTGAAGTTGAAAAAAGAGCAGTAATTGAAGCTAGTAATCAAGCAGGAGCAAGGAAAACCTACTTAATAGAAGAACCTATAGCTGCAGCAATAGGTGCAGGTATAGATATAACCCAGCCTAATGGAAATATGATTGTAGATATTGGTGGTGGAACTACTGATGTAGCTGTTATTTCATTGGGAGGAATGGTAGTTAGTCGTTCCTTAAAAATCGCAGGAGATGACTGTGATGAAGCTATAACTAGATACATTAGGAAAAAACATAATGTAATGATAGGTGAAAGAAGCGCAGAAAGTCTAAAGATAAATATAGGTACTGCTTATAAGAGAGAAAAGGATGTTTATATGGAAATAAGGGGAAGAAATTTAGTAACTGGTCTTCCAAAGAATATAAAGATTTCTTCAAATGAAATGTTTGAAGCAATGAAAGAGCCTATTTCAAATATTGTAGATACAGTTCATACAGTACTTGAAAGGACACCGCCAGAATTGGCAGCAGATATTGCTGATACAGGAATATTAATGACTGGTGGAGGAGCCCTTTTATATGGATTAGATAAATTGATATCTGAGAGAACTGGTATCAAAGTAAATATAGCAGAAAATCCAATTGCCTGTGTAGCTACAGGGACTGGTAAAGCCCTTGATTGGGTAGATGTATTGGAAAATAACTTATTGGATTCTGATTCAATAGTTGAGAGATAGGTCTAAAGTATATTTTAAAATTGACGATATATACCTGTGAGTACTATGTCGAGGATGTGATATAATGAATAGAGGATTATATATAAGTGCTACTTCAATGATTGCAAATCAAAGAAGATTAGAAGCAATATCAAATAACCTTTCAAATGTAAATACTACTGGATTTAAAAAAGATGTGGTTTTGACTGAATCTTTTCCAGAAGTTTTGCTTTCCAAAATAAATGATAGGCCAGATTTTAGGCCCCAAAGAGAAAATGAAATAGAATATGAAACCAATGGAAATATTCACAGGGCTCGTACAAATGAAGGATATTTTATGGTGAGAACGCCTAATGGCATTAGTTATGTAAAGGATATTAGATTTATAGTAGATGATGAAGGATATTTAAAAACATTTTATAAAAATGAACAAGATGAATATAAGACAGATGGGGAAAATTATATTCTAGATAGGAATCATAACCCTATTCAAGGTGGAGGAAATATAGAAGGATTACTTGAAGAAATTGTTTTTCGTCCAAGTCCAAGAGTTGTAGGAACTATGAATGCAGGAGCTAAAGTCAAAAAGGTTGTAACAGATTTCACCCAAGGGGACTTGTTAGACACTGGAGGAACTTTCGATCTAGCTTTAAGAGGAAGTGGATTTTTTAAAGTTCAAGGTGAAGATGGAGAAACTTATTATACTAGGGACGGCTCTTTTACTGTAAATAGTATGGGACAGTTAACTACATCTGAAGGCTATCTAGTTATGGGAACTGGTGGACCTATAATTATCAATGGAAATGATGTGGAGATTACAAAAGATGGACAAGTATTTGTAGATGGAAATATGGTGGCCAATTTAGATATTGTTGATTTAGATAACAAGGAGTTTTTGAGAAAAATAGGGGATAATTTCTATAGGATGGCAGAAGATGTAGAGGCTGAAGAAATACCTTTTGATGGAGAATTGATACAAGGCTTTTTAGAAAACTCCAATGTAGATTCTATAAATGAAATGGTAGAGATGATATCCCTTTTAAGAAATTTTGAAACCTGTCAAAAAGCTATAAGGGTACAGGATGAGATGATGGAAAAATCAGCAAATGAAATAGGAAGAGTATAGGGGGAGAAAAATGAGAGCAATGTGGACTGCTGCTACAGGAATGAGAGCACAGCAATTTAATATAGATACTATATCTAACAATCTTTCAAATGCAAATACTACAGGATATAAGACTCAAAGGTCAGAGTTTAAAGATCTTTTCTATACTAGTATGAGAAGGAATAATATAGTAGATGATCAAAACAGGCCTGTAAATTTACAAGTAGGCCATGGTACTATGCCTACAGCTACTAAGAGAGATTTTAAAAATGGTAGCTTTATTGAAACAGAGAATGATTATGATTTAGCTATAAATGGGGAAGGTTTTTTTGCAATACAACTTCCCAATGGAGAGACTATGTATACAAGGGATGGAAGTTTCAAACTAAGCGTAGAGGGAAACCAAGGAATCTTGGTAACTAGTGAAGGCTATAGGGTTTTAAGCGATACAAATAATCCTATAGTTATTAGGAATGGATTAAAGAATGTAACTGTTGATGAAAGAGGTAATATAACAGCAACAGATGAAGGGAACAATACAGTAAATTTAGGTAGGATGAAATTAGTTAGATTTATGAATCCAGAAGGACTTTTAAGTGAAGGCCTAAATCTTTATAGTACAACAGAAGCTTCTGGAGAGGAAATACCTATAGATTTAGATGGCATGGAGAGCCGAATAGCTCAAGGATATTTAGAAGCGTCAAATGTTCAAGTAGTAGATGAAATGGTGAAGATGATCAGTGCTCAAAGAGCTTATGAAATAAATTCTAAAGTGATACAAACTTCTGATGAAATGCTTCAATTGATTGGAAACCTTAAGAGATAATAGAGAATAACGGGGTGATAGTATGGAGATATTTCCCAATAGCTTTGTGATGCAAAAAACTGCTAATGAAGATATTCTTCAAAAGAAAATTGAAAATGCAAGCAAAGACATGAAAGATGAAGAGTTAATGGATGTATGTAAGGAATTTGAATCTATTTTTATACATATGATGTTGAAGGAAATGAGAAAAACTATACCTGATGATGGATTTATAGAAAAGAGTACAGGAACTAAAATATTTGAAGATATGTTTGATGAGGAAATGGCGAAAAGGATATCTGATAGTGAAGAAAATGGTATAGGAATAGCTAAGATGCTTTATGATCAGTTTAAAAACCAAAATACAATTAGAATATAGTTATTATAATGAAAAGTAGTGGAGAACCACTACTTTTTTATTTTAGAACCAAAGTTTTAAACCTTCCTTATTTTTCATAGCTGTAAGTATCCTATTTTTAGCACCAGGTACTTCATTGTAAATATTTTGTACAAGTTTATTCATATCTTCCCTTTTAGTTTTTTTGTCTACTGGGCAAGGATTATTAACTATTGGAATATTATTTTTTTCTATGGCATTTTTTATATCTTGTTCTGAAGTATATAGTAATGGACGTATTACATATATTTTCTTCCTATCTAAATATGTTAGGGGTTGTAGGGTATTTAGTCTCCCTTCATATAATAGGCTTAGAAAAAGGGTGTCTATGGCATCATCGCTATGATGGCCTAGGGCTAGCTTGTTAAATCCTTTTTCTTTTAAGGCGTTGTGTATAGCACCTCTACGCATATTTGCACACAGGGAGCAAGGATTTTTTTCTTTCCTTATATCGAATACTATATCTTTAATATTGGTTTCTTTTATATTGAAAGGTACGCCTATACTTTTACAATATTCTTCAATGGCTTTGGTGTTGAAGTCTTTAAAACCTAAGTCTACTGTGAATGCTTCTAGTTGGAATTTTTCTGGGCTAAATCTTTGATAGAGTTTTAAGGCATATAGTAGTACCATGCTGTCTTTTCCACCAGATACACCTACTCCAATTTTATCTCCGTCTTCTATTAAGTTAAAATCTTGTATGGCTCTTCTCATAGGACCTAAAATCTTTTTCATAGTATCCCCTTTCTTATATACATATCAAAATATATTATACTATTTTAGTCTATATATTTCACTACTTATTTTTCTGGATTTAGATATTTTCTTTTTATATAGTGCAGGTTCCCCGCAAATAGAAATAAAAATTCGCTCCAAAAAGGGTTTTGATGAAATAGTATCCTCCCTAAAAATAAAATGCTAAATGTTTTCAAACTCGCTTCGCTCAAACAGTGAAAAATTTTTAACGCATTTTATTTTTAGGTCGGATTATTTCATAGCAAAACCCTTTTAAGTCCCTCATTTTTTATTTCTATTTGTTTAGACATTGTACTATTTGAATAAATATAGCTAAAAATTTAAAGAATTAATATAGTTAAGGATTTTGGGTTATTGAGTTTGACTAACTAAAAAAGTCTTTGATTAGAAAAAAGAGTATAAAAAAAGAAGGATTGAAATTTCAATCCTTCTTTCATCAATGGTCGGGGTGGAGGGATTCGAACCCCCGGCCCCATGGTCCCAAACCACGTGCGCTACCAAACTGCGCTACACCCCGTTGCCCGCCGACTCTTTTATTATAGGGGGTTTTTGACTATAATGCACATGCCAAAATAGACTATTAAACAAAATATTCTTCTTTTTTCTCCATATATCTCTTTAAATCCAACTTGTTCGCATTATTTCAAACTAATTTATTTATTTTAAAGGAATCTTTTACATGGACTAGAATATATTAAAAAGACATAAGTTTTATAACCTAACAATATTGTTAGACATACTATGAGTTTTGAAAGATGAACCAATGGAAAGACTTAAATTATTTTTTTATAATACAATTAAATAACTATAAAAGTTTAAGTTGATATATAGGAGGATTTTATGCTTGATATATTAGAAACAATAAAAGATGAAATAGCTGTTATGTTTGTTGCTGCTATGCCTCTTGTAGAACTTAGAGGTGCCATTCCTCTAGGAATATCTATGGGTTTCACACCACTAGAGAGCACAGCACTGAGCATTATAGGAAATATAATACCAGTGCCTTTCTTATTAAGGCTTTTAGAACCTATAATGGACTATTTAGAAAAAACTACTTTGTTTTCTAAATTAGTAAAAAAAGTGAAGAAAAGAACTCTTAAAAAAAGTAGGGATAAAATAAAGAAGTATAGTCTATTAGGACTTTTCATACTAGTAGCAGTGCCAATTCCAACTACAGGAGCCTGGACTGGATGTATAGCTGCTACATTACTTAAATTAGACCCTAGAAAAGCTTTAGTTAGTATTGTATCTGGAATAATAGCTGCAGGAATTATAGTATTTAGTTTAAGTTATAAAGTTATTTCAGTTTTTTAACTTAATTGACGTGCTTTTTCTAATATGGTACAATGAACTAAATGAATAAAATCTTGATACCTTATCAAGAGTGGTGGAGGGAATGGGCCCTTTGAAACCCGGCAACCCGTAACTAGTTATTAGTCTACGACGGTGCTAAATCCCACAGAATCAAATTCTGAAAGATGAGGTGACATTTTGTCAGCCTTTTCCTTTGGAAGGGGCTTATTTATTTTTCAGAATAAATCAATCTATTAATATAAATCTAAGGAGGTTCTATTATGAAGAATTGGTTGTTTACATCAGAGTCAGTTACTGAAGGCCATCCAGATAAAGTTTGTGACCAAATCTCTGATGCAATATTAGATGCTATTTTAGCACAAGATCCTTATGCTAGGGTTGCTTGTGAAACTTCCGTGACTACAGGATTAGTATTAGTTTCAGGAGAAATCACTACAAATTGTTATGTAGATATACCAAAGGTAGTTAGAAATACTATAAAAGAAATAGGATATACAAGGGCAAAATTTGGTTTTGATGCTGAAACTTGTGCAGTACTAACTTCCATAAATGAGCAATCTGCAGATATAGCAATGGGAGTAGATGCAGCATTAGAGCACAAGGAAAATGGAGAAGATGAATACGATAAGATAGGTGCTGGAGATCAAGGAATGATGTTTGGCTTTGCTTGTAATGAAACTGAAGAGTTCATGCCTATGTCTATAGCACTATCTCATAAATTGGCTAGAAGACTTGCAGAAGTTAGAAAAGACGGTACACTTCCTTATTTAAGACCAGATGGAAAGACCCAAGTAACTGTTGAGTATGTAGACAATAAGCCTGTAAGGATTGAAAATATAGTAGTTTCTACTCAACATAGTGCTAAAGTAGATTTAGAAACTATAAGAGAAGATATTATTAAAGAAGTAATAACAAAAATAGTTCCAGAAGATATGATAGATGACAACACTAAATACTATGTAAATCCAACTGGAAGATTTGTAATAGGTGGACCTATGGGAGATGCAGGACTTACTGGTAGGAAGATAATTGTAGATACTTATGGTGGATATGGAAGACATGGAGGAGGAGCTTTCTCAGGAAAAGATCCAACAAAAGTAGATAGGTCTGCAGCTTATGCAGCTAGATATGTAGCAAAGAATATAGTAGCAGCTGGACTTGCTGACAAATGTGAAGTAGGACTTGCTTATGCTATAGGGGTAGCTAGACCACTTTCTATATATGTTAATACATTTGAAACTGGAAAAATTGAAGATGAAAAGATTGAAGAATTAGTAAGGAAACATTTCGACTTAAGACCTGCAGCTATTATTGACAAATTAGACTTAAGAAGACCTATATATAAACAATTAGCAAGCTATGGTCATTTTGGAAGAACAGATTTAGATCTTACATGGGAAAGAACTGACAAGGCAGAAGTACTTAGAAGTGAAGGACTTGGAAAATAAGTATTATTTAAGGGTCTAGAAGATTTTTATTAATAAGTATTTAGATCAGTTTATTTTCGGTACAAAATAATATAGATATTTTAAAAGTAGGGTGAAGATAATACTTCATTCTACTTTTTTTTATTTCCTTTTTTCACAGTAATATAAAGTTGCTAGCAATACAAGATGGCCGGCCTTCAATAGGAGGATCTACTTGTATAGTGAAATAGATAAGCTTGTTACTTTAAGTAAAAAAGGGGATAGAAACGCAAAGGAAAGGTTAATTATTAGTCTTAAACCTTTAGTTTTAAACTCTATAAGAAGATACTACAATTGCTATTCTCAATATGATGATTTAATCCAGGAGGGATATGAGATAATCCTTAGAACTGTAGAAGACTATGATGATTCAAAGGGAAGTAGATTTTTAGGATATTTAAAACTACAACTTAAATACCATTATCTAAATAAACATAAGGAAAAAATAACATTATCTTTAAATGAGACTTTAGATGATGAAGAAGAGTTTATAGACCTTTTAGAAGATAAAGGATTTGGACCTTTAGATACTATTATAAACAAAGAAGAAAAAGAAACATTATTTAAAGGACTATCCTACCTTTCTAATAGGCAAGTAGAGGTTTTAATATACTACTATATTCAAAAAATGACTATGGTAGAGATTAGTGAAAACTAGGCTTATCCTATAGGACAGTAGTGAATACAAAGACAAAAGCAGTAGATAAACTAAAAAATACTATAAATAAAAATATTTAACAATAGTAAGATTTCCTTGCTTTCTCTATATAAGAAGTAGAGGAGGTGATAATATGGCAGTTACAGAAATAAAGGACTCTGCAAAACTTAAATTAGAATTAGACGGAGGAATGGATGGAGATAAGCAAATAGTTAAATCTAAAACCTATTCCAAACTAAAAGTGGATGCAGCTAATGAAAATGTTTACGGAGTAGCAAAATCACTATCAGGTCTTCAAGAACTACCACTATTAAAGGTTAAAAAAGTAGAAGAAGTAGAATTGTTAGAAGAAATTTAGTTTAAAAAAATAATGTAAGGGAGGTGATTTAGTGGAAAATGCTAAATTGCAAATGGTATTTAAAAACCTAGAAGATAGAAGGGTGACTTTATCCGTTGACAATCCAAGAAATGATTTAACAGGGGAAGAAGTAAGGAGCACAATGGACAATATCATAGAGACAAATGTATTCGACTCCAACGGTGGAGATCTAACAACACCAGTAGGAGCAAGAGTTATAAGAACTACTATTGAAGAAATAGAAATTTAATCTATAAGTGGTGAAGACCTGCTGTCTTCACCACTTACTGTTTAAAATTGAAGAAAGGAGAATATAATGGAAGAAGTTTATACTCAGATAGCCAATTTAGGCTTTCCCATAGTTATATCTATTTACCTTTTGGTTAGAATAGAAGGTAAATTAGATGATTTAACAAAAAGTATAAATGAACTATCTAAAGTTATAACTAGTATGAAATAAAAAATCCTTCTCTTGACTTAGAACGTATGTTCTATTATAATAAATAGTCAAGGGAGGGGTTTTTTATGGATATAGGGGAATATTTAGAAGAAGAGTTAATGGCTTTTATACCTGTTTATTTAAATATGAAAGGAAATTGTACAGCTATCTATACTTATAAAGGTGGAGAAAAATATTTAGAACAGAGTTTAAGAAGTTTTTTAAATTGTTTAGGTAGGTACTTTCTAATGGACTTAAAAGAGTCTAGAAAATACTATGGTGATTTACTAAATATAAATAAATTGGTTCCTATTCCCTTTAATGAAGAAAATATATTTATACCAATTAAGACAAGAAAACCTATATCTAGAAATGATGGAGCTTTAGGTTATGTAAATATAAAGTATATAGAGAAAATAGAAGAAAGAGTAAATGGTGTAGATATATTTTTAAGCTCTAATTATAAGATTAGAAGTCTGAATTCTTTGAAAACTGTCGAAAAGCATATAAACAATGGTGAAATAATAAAAAAATTCTACAATAAAAAAGAGAAGGGAATATATGAAGATATAGTTTTTTATGATGAGTACAACAAACCTGCTACTAAAGGTGATATAGCCCTTTTACGGCAGGAGTTACTTAAGATTAAGGAGACTTTAGAATAAGCTGTAAAGTATAGATAATATTTTATGGTATAATATTATCTAATAAAGATAATTGGAGGAATGGAGATTGATTACTGTAGAGGGAATTGTAGAAGATATAATATTTAGAAATGAATCTAATGGATTTACCGTTGCCAAACTACATGCAGAAGAAGATTCCATAACAATTGTAGGCAATGTTCCATTTTTGAATATAGGTCAATCTGTAGAAGTTGCTGGAGAGATGATCTATCATCCAAACTATGGAGAACAGATAAAAATAGAAAATGTGTCTACAATAACTCCAAAAACATTAGATGGAATAGAAAAATATCTTTCATCTGGTCTCATTCCTCATGTAGGGAAAAAGACGGCAAAAAAGATAGTAGAACGATTTGGGAAAGATTCTTTAGAAATAATAGAATATAATCCTGAACGGCTTAAAGAAATAGAAGGTATAGGGGATAAGAAAGTAAAGAAAATATCTGAAGCCTTTGAAGAACAAAGAGAATTAAGGGATATAATGGTCTTTTTACAACAGTATGGAATAACTGTTAACTATGGTGTTAAAATATATAAAAAATATGGAAAAGATACTATAAATATAATCTCAGAAAATCCCTATAGATTGTCAGAAGATATCTTTGGAATAGGTTTTAAAAAAGCGGATGAAATAGCTAAAAATATGGGAATAGCCACCAATTCACCTTATAGGATTGAAGCAGGTATAAAGTTTCAACTTATGAAATCCTCAGGAAATGGCCATACCTATGTTCCACAAGGAATACTTATAGAAGAGTCTAGGAAAATACTTGAAGTAGAAGAAGAACTAATAGAACAATCTATAAGGGATTTGGCCATAAGAAAAGATATTCAATTGGAGAATGTAGATGGAGAGATATGGATATATTATATGCCTTTCTATATGGCAGAAACCAATGTAAGTAAGAAGATAGTAGAACTTTCCAGGGTAGAGTTAGAAAAGTTAAATATAGATGTGGAAGAAGAAATCAACAATATAGAGGATAAGGAAGGAATAAAGTTTGCTAAAAGACAAAGAGAAGCTATAAAAGAGTCTGTAGAAAATGGGATGCTTATCATCACTGGAGGACCAGGAACAGGAAAAACTACTACAATAAATGCAATTATAAAATTATTTGAAGAGAAAGAACTGAAAGTAGTTTTGGCAGCACCTACAGGAAGAGCAGCTAAAAGGATGAGCCAAGCTACAGATAGAGAAGCAAAGACTATTCATAGACTATTGGAATATTCATTTATGGAAGATGAAATGGGATTTGGAAGGGATGAAGCTAGTCCCCTAGAAGCAGATGTAGTCATTATAGATGAAACTTCTATGGTAGATATTATCCTTATGAACAATCTATTGAAAGCCATAATGGCAGGAACTAGGGTAATATTTGTAGGAGATACAGATCAACTTCCTTCAGTAGGACCAGGAAATGTATTAAAAGACATTATAAATAGTGGTGTAGTAAAAGTAGTTAAATTAGATGAGATATTTAGACAGGCAGAAGAAAGTATGATAATAGTCAATGCCCATAAGATAAATAAAGGGGAATATCCTTGTTTAAATGCAAAGGGAAAAGACTTTTATTTCATACCTAAATATAATTCAAAAGAAATAGTAGATACTATACTAGGATTATGTAATAGGAGGTTACCAAAATTTAATGGATATGATTCACTAAAAGATATTCAAGTATTAACCCCAATGAAAAAAGGGGATGTAGGCACAAACTCACTAAATAAATATCTCCAAGAAGTGTTGAACCCTAAAGGCTATGGAAAAAGGGAAAAGAAAATAGGGAATGAAATATTTAGGGTAGGGGATAAGGTGATGCAGATAAAGAATAACTATACTACTGAATGGGAGATCATAGAAAATGGAGTAGTTAAAGAAAAAGGGGAAGGGGTCTATAATGGAGACTTTGGATTTATAATAGATATAGATGAAGAAGATGAAATACTTAAAGTACTTTTTGATGATGAAAAGGAAGTAGAATATGATTTTAGTCAATTAGATGAGCTAAAGCTAGCCTATGCAACAACTGTTCACAAAAGCCAAGGTAGTGAGTTTCCAGTAGTTATTATGCCAATATGTTGGGGACCTCCAATGTTACTTACTAGAAACTTATTATATACAGCTATTACTAGGGCAAAAGAGTTAGTAGTCCTTGTAGGTGAGGAAAGGTTTCTTCTTAAGATGATCCAGAACAATAGGATTACAAAGAGATATTCTGGATTGGACTATAGGATGAAAACCATGCTTACATTTTTTTAGGAGGAGCTTATGAGAATTTTTGATGGATTCAATGAGTTACTTTTTCCTGAAAAAGGGATTTGCCTATTTTGTGGTAATGAAGAAGATATAAAAAACTATATATGTAACTATTGTAAAGATAATATGGAGTATTTAAATAGGGAAGTAGATCTGGACTCCCCATATTTAGGAAAAGTAGTATATTCACTTTTTTACAATGAGTTTATAAAAGAAAAAATCTACCTTTATAAATATGAAAACTATGGATATCTCTATAAACCACTAGGAGAAATACTTCTTAAAACTATATATGAAAAAAATCTTATAGAAAACATAGATATAATAACCTATGTACCTATTCATAGGAGAAGGAAAGCCATAAGAGGTTATAATCAATCAGAACTTATAGCTAAATATCTATCTAAAATCTTGGATATTCCTCTATCAAGGGAAAAGCTAATAAGGATTAAACATACAAAACCTCAGAATAAATTAAATAGATATGACAGAATGAAGAATATAGAAGGGGTATTTAAAATTGTAGATAGCACTGAATTTGAAAATAAAGAAATATTAATTATAGACGATATTATAACTACAGGATCAACTATAAAGGAATGTGCTAAAGTTCTTTTAGAAGAGGGACAGGCAAAGAATGTACATGCTTTAGCTGTAACCTCTGGAATGAAATTATAAGGGGGATTTTTATGGATATAAGAAATTGTAGACAATGTGGTGGAATATATGTATATGACAATTTTAATATATGTCCTAAATGTAGGAAACAGGAAGAAGAAGATTTTCAAAAGGTAAAAAAATATTTAGATGAAAATCCAGGTGCCAATATATCTGAAGTCGCTGATGAAACAGGAGTAGAGACAAAGAAGATAATAAGCTTTTTAAAACAAGGAAGACTGGAAATAAAAGATGAAGATAATGCTATACTTACCTGTGAAAGATGTGGCAAATCCATAAGAACAGGTAGATTTTGTGAAAAATGTATTGTAGATATGGATAGGGAATTTAAACAAGCTATAGGTGGAGGAAAAGATCCATCTGAATTACAAAATAGTGATGCTAGGGAAAAGATGAGGATTAAGGAAAGATATAGAAATGGTAAAAGTTAATAAAAGTCTAAAGAAACACTCCATTATTTCCGATAATATAGTTGAGAGTAGAGAGAAATGGGGTGTTTTCTTATGAAAATCAATAGAGTAGATAAAATTTTTCAAGTATATGAAAATCAACAGGTTAAAAAAGTTGGATTAAAGAATAAATATAAAAGGGATGAATTAAACCTATCTGATAAAGCGGTAGAATATCAAAATACATTTAATAAAATCAAAGAGTTACCAGATATTAGAGAAAATAAAGTGAAAGAAATAAAAGATAGCATTAGAACTGGAACCTATAAAATAGATGGAAGGAAAATTGTAGATAAGATGTTTGAAAGAGCAAATTTTGATACGAAAGTATAAGATTGGAGGGGATTCCATGGCCACTTTTAAAGAAGAACTTATGGAGATTTTAAAAAAACAGTTAGAAGCTTTGAAAGAGTTAGATAGTATTGAAATGGAGAAGACAGACATAATTATGAATGACGAAATAGAGGAGTTAAAGAGTTTAACTGTTAAAGAAGAAAGATTGATAAATGAAGTAGCTAATTTGGAATTAGAAAGAGAACATCTTTTAGATAGTTGGGGAATAGGAAAAGAAACTTCTCTTGCCACTATAATATCCAATATACCAGAGGAAAAAGAGGATTTAGAAAAATTGGGGGAAGAACTTTTTAATGTACTGAAGACTATTGAGGAAAATAACAAGACAAATAATGCTCTTATTAAAGATTCATTAGAATGGATAGAGTTCAATCTAAATTTAATGACCAATGCTACAACCCCTCCTACTTATGGGAATGAAAATAAAAAATCAAGTTCAAAGAATAGTTTATTCGATAGGAAGGTGTAAAAAATGTCTTTTGGAGGATTATATATATCCATATCAGGAATAGATGCAAACAAAAAAGCTTTAGACACAGTATCCCATAATATATCAAATGTAAATAACCCTTATTATACAAGACAAAGTGCAGTTCATGCTACTAATAGATATGTAAAAATAGGTGAGGGCCTAGAAAAAGGTACAGGGGTACATGTAGAAGAAATAAGACAGACTAGGGATAAATTTTTAGATTTTAGATATAGATATGAATTAGAGAAATATGGCTATTGGAATGCTACTAGTGATATTTTAGGAGAAGTAGAGATAATATTTAATGAAGTGACTAACAGTGGACTTCAAAAGGTCATGGAAGGTTTTTGGAATAGTTGGGAAGAAGTATATAAGACTCCAGATAGTCTTACAATGAGAGGACTACTCCATGAAAGTGGAGTAGCCTTTACTGAAACGGTCAATCATATAGATACTCAACTTGATAATCTTCAATTAAATTTAAATAAGGAAATAAAAAATGAAATAGAAGAAATAAATAATATATTAGATGAAATAGCCAGTTTAAACGATAAAATAAAGCTTGTAGAAGGAGAAACTTCAAAGGTTAAAGCCAATGACTATAGGGATAGGAGAAATGAGCTTTTAGATAGATTGTCAGGAATGATACCTATAGAATGTTATGAAAAGCCAACAAATGAAATAGTAGTTTCACTACAAGGCAGGGATTTAGTCAATGGAGGCTATATCAACCATATAGGCATGACAACTGATAGACCAGATGGAGTTATGGAAGATAAACCAAATAAAGGCTATGCCTATATATGCTGGTCAGATACAGGAGAACATATAGAATTAGGAGAAAAGGGAAGCCTATTTGGGTATATCCATGCAAGGGATGAGATTGTAGAAAAGTATAGGGATGATTTGGATACATTGGTTGAGAATATAGCTAATGAAATAAATGAATTGCATATGGGTGGTAAAGATTTAGAAGGAAATAGTGGTAAAGACTTTTTTGTAGGTGATAATGGAACAATAAAAGCTTCAAATATTAAAGTTAATCCAGACCTTGCAAACTTTAATAAAATAGCAATTTCTAAATCTGGTGATAAGGGAGATGGGGAGATTGCAAAGGAAATATTAAAATTGAGAGAAGAAAAACTTTTAGACGATATGACTTTTGAAGAATATTATAGGGATTTGGTTGCTAATATTGCTGTGGAAAGGAAGACAGCTAGAAATATTGCAGACAATCAAGGGAAACTTTTAAAGCAAATAGATGAAAGACGACAAACTATTTCTGGTGTATCTCTAGATGAAGAAATGACAAATATGCTAAGATACCAACACTCCTATGTAGCCAACTCAAGAGTAGTAAATGCTATAGACGAAATGATAGATACTATTGTAAATAGAATGGCAAGATAGAGGCTTCGCCAATTATAAATTTTTTCGACCGGAGGGAGAAAATATGTATGGTTTTAACTCAGCTGTATCAGGACTTATAGCTAGTCAAAGGTCCTTATACGTAACAAATCATAATTTAAACAATATGAATACAGATGGTTATTCAAGACAAGTTGCCAATCAAAGGGCGACAGATCCATTCCATATGCCAGGAGTAGGATTTTTAGGTACTGGTACAGAAATACATGATATAGAAAGAATGAGGGACTCTTATATAGATCTTAAATATTGGAATGAATCTGCACCTATGGGAGAATGGGAAGTAAAAGAAAATACACTTATGGAAATAGAAAAGCTTTTTGGTGAAGTTTCAGATAGCAGTTTTAGACAATATATGGATGACTTTTTTGAAGCACTAATAAATCTTTCTACTAATCCTTCAGATTTTTCCTATAGGGAACCAGTAAAAGAAACTGCCATAGCACTGACTAAACATATAAATGAAACGGCAAAAAGGCTTGAAAATCTTAAAAATGAAACTGAATTTATAATAGAGACAAAGGTAAAACAGGTAAATGATATAGGGGATCAAATAGCTGCATTAAATAAACAGATATATGCACTAGAAATTGATGGAAATTCAGCCAATGATTTAAGAGACCAAAGAGATTTATTAGTAGATGAGCTATCAAAGATTGTAAATGTAAGGGTAGATGAATCTACAGATGGAAAATACAAAGTATCAGTAAGTGGCATTACCTTAGTAGACCATGATTATGTAACAAAGATGGAATATGGACCTAAGGATAAGAAAGATATAAATGGGCCTAAAGAATTAAAATGGTCCAATGGAAATCATATAAATCTAAGATCAGGAGAATTAAAAGGACTTTTAGATTTAGTAGATGGTGATGGAGAAAATGGTAGTTATAGAGGCATACCTTACTATCAGAATAAATTAGATGAATTTGCTAAAGGGTTTGCTGAAGGAATAAATAATCAGCATAAAGAAGGTTATGGGTTAGATGGAAGTACTGGCATTGATTTCTTTACAATGGATGAAAAAAATCCAGCTGCAACTATAGCTGTGTCAAATGAAATTATAGAAGACTTAAGGAAAATAGCTGTTGCAGGTGAGCCTGGTGGAGTTGAAGATAATAAAAATTTACTTGAAATAATAGCATTAAGGGAAAACAATGAATTTTTTCCAGATGGTATGTCAAAAGGTAATCCTGATGATTTTATTAAATCTATATTATCTAATATGGCAGTAGATAGTATGCAGGCCAAGAGAATGAAAGGTACCCAAGAGATAGTTATGAAAAATATTCTAAGAAGAAGACAATCAGAATCAGGTGTGTCTATAGATGAGGAAATAGGAAATTTAGTTAAATTTCAACATGCCTATGTATCGGCAGCTAAGATGATAACTACATTTGATGCTATATTAGATGTAACTATAAATAGACTAGGACTGGTAGGTAGGTAATTTTTAATTGAAAGGAGAAAACCTATGCGTGTTACTAACAATATGCTCGTTGGCAATTTATTATATAATTTAAATCAAAATCTAGGTAGATTGGACAAGATAAATGAACAAATATCTAGTAAAAAGAAATTTTCAGTCCCCTCAGATGATCCAATAGGGGCTAGTAAAAGTCTTAAATTGCGTACAGATATTTCAAAAATCCAACAATATAAAAGAAATGCAGAAGATGCAGAATCTTGGATGAGAGAAACAGAGTCAGCCCTTATAGAAATAGGAAGCGTATTACATAGAGCAAATGAGTTGGCTGTACAAATGGCCAATGAAACCTATTCAGATGAAGATTTGAAAAAAGTAAAAGCAGAAGTAGAGCAACTAAAAAAACATTTAATAGAAATTGGAAATACCACCTACGCAGGTAGACATATATTTACAGGATATAAGACAGATAAGAAGTTGTTTGATGAAAAGGGGAAATATAAATTAGTAGATGAAAATTCTAATGAAACATCTAAATTAGCTGTAAATGAGATAGTAGAATATAATATAGGGGTTTCTGAAACTGTAAAGGTAAATACTGTAGGAATAAAAGTTTTTGGAGTGGGAACAGTTGATGAAAGTAATCCTTTTGAAAAAACGGAAGTAGATACAAATGATACAAGTTATCTAATCTCTGTTTTTGAACAATTTGAAGCTGCACTAGAAGATCCAGAAGCTAATAAAGGTGAAATAGATAAAACCATAGGAAGACTTCAAACCTGTATGGATCAAACCCTATCAGTAAGGGCAGAAATAGGGGCTAAGATGAGAAGATTGGAATTAACTAAGGATAAATTAGACTCTCAAGTACTAAGTACTACAGAACTTCTATCAAAAAATGAAGATACAGATTTAGCTAAAGCTTCTATAGATTTAAAAGCAGAAGAAAATGTATATAGAGCAAGTTTAGCAGTAGGAATGAATATAATTCAACCAAGCCTGGTAGATTTCTTAAGGTAAGATCTTAAGAAATCAATTATAAATTACAAATTTAAAATTATAAATTAAAGGGCCAAATATAAATTAGTTTTTAGCTAATTTAAAATTTATATTTTTTTGAATAAAGTGAGAAAAATATAGGGGTGGTAAAATTGATAACTCCTTTGAATATCCAGACTACTTATCCAAAGGTCTATATAGATAGACAGCTTCCAAAAGTAACTATAGACCAGTATGAATGTTTTGCTGAAGCAGGGCTTAAAAATAATACTGATTTTGCCAAAGAATGTGTTGAATATACAAATTCACAGCTATCAGAAGGAATAGATAGAATAGTGTCCGAAGGCAATAGAATGGCAAGCATAGAAAAGAGAATGCCAGATGCCATACCAGAAATAGCCTTTGACAATACCTTTGATAATAAAGACTGGAACATAGATATAATGCCTAAAAGTATGCCTAAGATAGATGTAGAAGGGTATTTAAACTTAGAATGGGAAATGGGGAAATTAAATTTTTATAAAGAGTCGGTATTGAATTATAAAAAGGGAAATGAGGTTGGAAATAGTATAAATATGGGACTTTAAGGCTTTCTTTTAATTTAGTGCCAGTTCCACGCGAAATTTAATTATGTCCAAAATAGTGCTAGTCCACGGATTTTGGATTATTGGTTTTCCTTCCGAAAAAGCTTTGAAGAAAATAGGACTTGATTTTCACAAAACCCTACCGCAAATAATGGTTATTTGCTAAATTGATTTTCAATCAATTTCACAGGTTTCATGAAAAAAATTCGTCTCTATTTTCTAGTCAAAGGCTTTTTTAGTCAGTCAAACTCAATAACCCAAAATCCTTAACTATGTTAATTCTTTAAACTTTTAGCTATATTTATTCAAATAGTACAATGTCTAAGCAAATAGAAATAAAAAATGAGGGACTTAAAAGGGTTTTGCCATGAAATAATCCGACCTAAAAATAAAATGCGTTAAAAATTTTTCACTGTTTGAGCGAAGCGAGTTTGAAAACATTTAGCATTTTATTTTTAGGGAGGATAATATTTCATCAAAACCCTTTTCGGAGCGAATTTTTA
Source organism: Anaerosalibacter bizertensis (assembly GCF_009696605.1). Taxonomy (GTDB): domain Bacteria; phylum Bacillota; class Clostridia; order Tissierellales; family Sporanaerobacteraceae; genus Anaerosalibacter; species Anaerosalibacter bizertensis. Next base: position 33,353 of record NZ_VULR01000007.1, read on the forward strand.
TTTCTATTTGCGGGAGCCAGCACTATGCTAAAAGAAAGTACTAAACTAAATTACCTTTGAGGAGGAGAAATGGTGAAGTTAAATACTAGAAATTTTGGGGAAATTGAAATAGATGAGAGTAGCATAATTAACTTTCCTAACGGAATTCCAGGATTCGAAAAAGAAAAAAGATACATAATAATAAACAATCCAGACAAAGAAAACCCATTCCAATGGCTTCAGTCAGTAGACAATCAAGATTTAGCCTTTGTAGTTATAAACCCTTTCTTTGTAAAAGTTGACTATGACATAGTACTGCCAGAATCAGCTATAGAAACATTGAAAATAAAAGATGAAGAAGATGTAGCACTATATACCATAGTAGTAATACCAGAAAACATAGAAGAAATGACAACAAACCTTTCAGGACCAATAGTAGTAAATGTAAAAGAAAAACTAGGAAAACAAATAGTATTGGATGATAGTAGATATTCAACTAAACACTATATATTTAAAAAAGAATTAAATAGTGAGGGGGCTTAAATATGCTAATCCTTACTAGAAAAAAAGACGAAAGCATAGTCATAGGAGATAATATAGAAATAAAAGTATTGGAAATAAACGATGGTAAAGTAAAACTAGGTATAGAAGCTCCAAAAAATATAGATATTATAAGAAAAGAACTATACGAAAACATACAAGAAGAAAACAAAAAAGCCTCAGAAATAAATATAAACTTAGATATGTTAAAAGAAATAATAAAAAAAGACAAAAAAGACTAAAGTTTTATATTTTGTTTTCGATATATATAATGAAAATAAAATAAAAGACATTTTATTTTCTAATTACAAATTATGAATTACAAATTTCAAATTAAAAGATCAAATATAAATTAATCAAAGATTAATTTATATTTGCACCACAATTTGTAATTTATAATTTTAAATTTATAATTCCGCCCAAAGGGCGGCCAGGCACGGATGCCGAATAATAAAATTTCAAGGAGGAATATATAATGAGAATTAATAACAACATGATGGCAATGAATGCCAACAGACAATTAGGTATTAACAACAATGGAACAGCTAAATCCTTAGAAAAACTTTCATCAGGATTTAAAATCAACAGAGCAGGAGACGACGCAGCAGGACTAGCAATATCAGAAAAAATGAGAGGCCAAATCAGAGGATTAAACATGGCTTCAAAGAACGCTCAAGACGGTATCTCACTTATTCAAACAGCAGAAGGTGGATTAAATGAAACACATGCAATCCTTCAAAGAATGAGAGAACTAGCAGTACAATCAGCTAATGATACAAATGTTGAAATTGATAGGGGAGCTATTCAAGATGAGATGAATCAATTAGTAGCTGAGCTTGATAGAATTTCTGATACAACTGAATTCAACACTCAAGGTCTATTAGATGGTGGATTCAAAGGTAAATTTCAAATAGGAGCTAATGAAGGACAAAATATAGAATTACAAATAGGGAAAATGGATTCTACAAGTTTAGGATTAGTTAGCACAATTTCTACTGAACAGGGATCTGTAGAAAATAACGCTGATAATTCAGTATTAGCAGATGGAGTTTATACAGTTAGTGAAGATAAAGACGCATTACTTGACGCTGATGGCAATACTGTTGCTACAATAGATTCTAATAAAGTATCAGTTGGTGATACTGATCTAATTGATTTAACAGATAAAGAAGTTTTAGCTGCAGGAGCACAAATTACTATCAGTGGTAATGGTGCTAAATATGATATTAAAAATAAGATTGATGCAACAGCTGCTAAAGCTTTAGCACCAGGAAACTATGAAGTTAAAGGAACAAATCTTGTTAAAGATGGAAAGTTAGTTGGAACAGTAGAAACTGGAGTATCAGTAACACCAGAAGGTGGAAGTGTTATAAATGCAGCCGATCTAGGATTGACACCTGCTCAATTAACTAATGGATTTAAATTTACTATCAATGGTTCAGATGTATCTACAAGGGCAAATGCAGAAGGAAGTATTACTACTATTAATAAAGCAATTGAAAAAGTATCAACTGAAAGATCTAAATTAGGTGCTATGCAAAATAGATTAGAACATACAATAAAGAACCTAGATACATCAGCTGAAAACTTACAAGCTGCAGAATCAAGAATTAGAGACGTAGACATGGCAAAAGAAATGATGGAATTTACAAAACAAAACATCTTACAACAAGCTTCAACTGCTATGTTGGCTCAAGCAAACCAAGCACCTCAAACAGTATTACAATTATTAAGATAATTAAATATGACAATAAGGAAGTCAGAGGAAATCACTCCTCTGACTTTTTCAATGAGAAAGTTTTATCAAATGGAAGTTATTTTATAATTTAACAAGGAGGTTTTCATATGACTGAAAGAATCGATTTGTTACTTATGGAAATACAGAGGATTAAAGAAAGTATTGGTATAATAGAAAATGAACTTAAAGCAATTAAAGCTGAAGAACAATCTACTGATATAGATATGGAACTATTAGATATTTGGAACAAAGCCATAGATATTATAAAAAAAGAATTGACAGAAGTTTCTTTTAATACATGGATAAGAGATATAAATCCTATAGAAATTAATGACAATTCTTTTTATATTTCAGTTAAAAATGATTTTGCTCAAAGTATAGTTAAAGAGAGATATGGAAAATTAATTAAAAACGCTCTTAAAATCATAACTAATAAAGATTATAATATAGAAGTTTTGGTAGAAGGAATTGATAACAATACTATAAACTGACAACATGTATATACGAGTATATACTTTCTATAAGAAGATTAATGTATTTTTAAAAAAGAAGTGACTTGAATTAGGGTTAATTTAGATAAATGGAGTAATCCTGTTAGAAAAGAAGAGAGGATGGCTAGCTGGCCATCCTTTTGAGTTTTTACATTAATCATCCAATAGCTTTAAATCTATTGGGTATTTTCCATATTTTCTTCCGGCTTCCATAAACGCTTCTATATTTTCCATTGGAGTATGCATTGGAATCTGACAGCCTGTACTTAAGATATAGCCTTTTTTAGAGTCGTGACCTTTCCTAATACACTCTTTAACCGATTTAAATATATCTTCTTTAGTACCTTTATACACTACATCAACAGGTGGAACATTACCTGTGATTATTACTTTATCTCCCATTACTTTTTTAGCTTCTTCTAAATCTTCCACATTATCTATACTGAAATTAGAAATACCTGCGTTTACGACATCTTCCCATATGTCTCTGCTTTTTCCACATATATGTATACTAGGAGAACTGCCAGTAGTTTCTTTTATTTTATCTATATTCTTCTTAAGGGCAGGTAAGGAAAATTCTCTAAATTGTTTTGGGCTTATAAGGCTGGTAGAAGAGACTGGATCGGCAAAGCCAATGGATACGCCTAATTTAGCTACTTCTTCTATATATCTATTGTTAGATTCTGCTACTATTTCCATTAAAGTATGAACTTTTTCAGGATATTTTATCATCCACTTCATTAAATTCTCCGTTCCTACTACAGAGGCAGCTACACTAATAGGGCCAGACATGGAAGCACTGACATCTACTTTATCTATAAGTGCGTCTCTAGTAAGTTTTATAGCTTTAAGTAGAATAGGTAGTTTACCATCTTTTAGAGGATTGGCTACTTTTAAGGATTCTATTCCATCTACAGATTTTACAGCTGGTTCTAGTAAATATGAAATGCCATATTTAGGAAAGGCAACTTTAGAACCCATAGCTTCAGCAACACCTCTTAAGCTAGTGGATATTCCGACACTATCATGATGGAGCCTTTTAAATAAAGCTATTTCCAATTCTGCCATAAGTTCTGCTGAATGATAATAATCTCTTGCAGTTGCTCCAATAAAAGGTGCCATAGTAACCCCCATATCAGGGATGCAAATTATTCTATCAATTTCTTCACCTTTAGAAAAAGCTGTCATTCTTTCTTTAGGAGTCATTTCTATTTTCACCAAATAAACACTTCCTTTCTAAGAACCTATAATTTAATTATATATAATACATTTGCATATATATAATAGAATTATCTTATAGGGATTATATTCAAATTAATATAATCAATAATATTACTGAAAATTTTATTTATTAAATTGCCAATAAACGAGTCATTAAATTTATTTTAAAAAGGCTTGAAAACATAACATTCAATAAAATCAACTTTAATATTAAATTTATTAATTAGTTAATCATAATTATTAATTAATTGATTGCTATTTTTAATAAATGATGGTATATTATATTTAAATCTTTAAATATAATATTAATTTCATGGGGGCATGGGTATGAGAAAATATTTTTTTAAACCAAGGGGGCTTTTATTTTTAAATTTATTATTTGCAGTACTTCTTTCTATTGTAGATATATTTTTTGCTTTTATTCTTGGAAATATTGTAGATGTTAGTGTTACGGGAAGTGGATTGGGATTTAAAAGAATTTTATATATTGGAATGGGGACTATGGCAGCTGAGGCTATATTGTCATATTTAGTTAGAATATTTAGAGGAAAGTTTATTAGAGAATCTATGTGTTATTTAAAAGAAGATATATTTAACAATATAATGTCTAAGGATATGGCTTCTTTTAATGATCAAAATAGTGCTGACTATATTTCAACTATAAATAATGATACTAATTTAATCGAACAAGATTATTTTATAAATATTTTAGATAGCTTCCAATATATATCTTTATTTATATTGGGAACTTATTCAATTTTCAGACTAAATATATACATAGCTATTGCAGCTTTTATAATAGGTTTTATTCCTATTTTCATTCCTTTAATATTTCAAAAAGAAATGGGAAGGAGGAAAAAGGAATATTCCAATAGTGTAAGTAATTTTACTACGAAGATTAAAGATATATTTTCAGGATTTGAAGTTATTAAAAGCTTCAATATAGAAGAAAAGATAAGGGAAGATTATAATAACTCAAATAATGCTGTAGAAGATAGGAAATATGATTCTGCTAAAATGGAAGCTATAGTCAATTCCTTATCACAATTTTTTGGTTCTATGGTCTTCTTTGCTCCTCTAGGATTAGGGACTTATCTTGTATTAAAAGGCAAATTTACTGTAGGTGGAATGTTGACTTCGGTACAGCTTATGAACTATATAGTAAATCCTATCCTTAATTATTCCAATATAGTTAATAAAATAAAGGGGATAAAACCTATAAATGATAAAATAGGAAATATAGTTAAAGTAGATAGGGTCTGTGATGAGGGCTTAGAAAAAAGCTCCTTTGAAAATTCTATTGAATTTAAAAATCTATCTTTTTCATACAATGAAGACAGGCAAATACTTAAAGATATGAACTTAAGTATAGATAAAGGTGAGAAGGTAGCTATTGTAGGGAAAAGTGGTAGTGGCAAGTCTACTTTATTAAAACTTCTATTAAGATATTATAAAGGCTATGATGGAGAAATAGTTATAGACAATATGGAGAATAGGGAATTAAAGATTTCTTCTACCTATGATCTTATATCTATAATACAGCAGAATGTATTTATGTTTGATGATAGCATTAAAGCCAATATTGCTTTATATGGAAACTATACAGATGATGAAATAGATAGGGCAATAATCCAGTCTGGACTTTTAGATTTAGTCAAAACTTTGCCTAATGGGAGTGATTCCAGTGTAGGAGAAAATGGCTGCAATCTTTCAGGAGGGGAAAAACAGAGAATATCCATAGCTAGGGCTTTAATTAAAAATACCCCTATACTCTTATTAGATGAAGCTACAGCAAGCCTTGATTCAGAAACTTCCTATGAAATAGAATCTTCAATATTGGATATAGAAGGGTTAACTAGTATAGTTATAACCCATAAACTAAATGAAGAATTGTTGCAAAGATATGATAAGATAGTAGTTATGGACAATGGTACTATTATTGAAGAAGGCAGTTTCTATGAGCTAATAGATAGAAAAGGCTTTTTCTACAATCTATATAATGTAGAAAAAGCAGCCTATGATGGTCTTATAGAAGGGATGAGCCAATAATGATTATAGAATATGCTAAAAAAGAAGATTATATATCTATTCATAATATTTCAAAAGAGCTTAATATAGAATATGCTAAAAACAAGGAAAGAGGGGTTTTATTAAGGATAATCCCTAAGGAGTTTATAAAAGATAATATTGAAAATTTTATAGTTGCTAGGATTGACAACAGGGTTGTAGGATTTTTGTGGTTTAGTATTAAATATCCTAAAGATATGTTAAAGTACACTGAGCTTAGAGAGAATATCCATAACTGTGTTTACTCTGAGCAGATAGGTGTTAAAGAGGAATTTCAAGGTCAACATATTGGTAAAGAACTTTATAGATTTCTGAAAAACAATTATAAAGAAAAAGGGATATTAGTATTTGTAAATATGGCTCCAGAAAAAAACATAGCCTCCCTGTCTTTTCATGAAAGTTTAGGTTTTAAAGTTGTTGGAGATTTTTATAGAAAGGACTTTTGTGGTTTTAAAGATTATAAGGCTAATTTATTAAAACTAAAGCAATTATAGTAAGTACTATTGCTAATTTATTCTTATTAGAAAGCTTTTCTTTAAATATAAAGAAACCTCCAATATTTATTAAAACAATGCTTCCAGCACTATAAATAGGGAAGGCAACAGAAGTTTTTACACTTTCTAAAGATAATATTAAAAAATATGAAGAAAATAGATTAGGTATGCCTACTGCAAATCCAGTAAGTATATCTTTTTTTGTAATCTTATTTTTTTGTTTTAAAGTATAATATATGCTTATTAAAAAAGCTACAAAGAATACTGAGAATAAAAATATATCTTTAAATTCATTTAATGCATATTTTTGATATATTTTATTTGAAAACTCTGCCATACCTCCAAGTATAAAGAGTAGTATAAGGCTTTTATTATAATTAAATCTATCTTCCATATTATTAGGTAGATTTACAATAATTATAGAAGCCATGGAGAGTATGATCCCTATCCATTGAATAAAAGAAGGGAGTTCATTCCAAAGTATTATAGAAAAAATCATAGGTATCAATATACCTAGTTTAGCAAAGGTACCAGATATACCTACCCCATTTTCTTTTACACTTTTTTGATAAAAAATAAAGGAGAGAAAAAAGAAAATTCCTGCAATAGAGCCTACTATAATTCCCCAAATTATGCTGGAATATGGGGATAAAGTATGTATATTATTAGAATGTAAAAGTTTAAATTCATTAAAAAAAGTATTTTCTTTCGTTATATTTTTAAATAAGTCCTTGTAGAAGATCATAAATAAACTAGTTGAAAAAGCAATAAAATAATTGGAACTAGTAATAGCATACCTATTTGTATTAGAATTTTCTGCGTATTTAAATATAAGGGCAATTAAAGAACTACAAAGTGTTGCGAGAAATAAGAAGAACATAACCTTTCCCCCTGTTTTCAAATCTAATTTCACTATACCAGTAAAGTCATAATTATACAATAAAGATTTATTAATAGTTGACAAGTATTAAAACTTCACCATATTGGATAAGTATATACTAAAATATTTAGTAGAGGTGAAGTAGTATGGATGGACTTATTTTAACTAAGGAATATATGGATATAGTAAAAGCCAATCCCTTTTTTATATCAACCTATGTTTTTTGCTGAAAAAGGCATAGAAAACTTCAATAATAAAAGTTAAAGATTTTAAGCTTAATATAGGAGTATATATGTACAATGAAAAATTTACAGGGCTTTATACTAAGATTAACAGGAACAATATAATTTTTGGAAGAGAAGGGTATTTTTCAATTCCTAATATGTTAGTTTTAATATAAGCACTAAAGAGTTTACCTTTTTAGTCGATATTATAAACTACTATATAATATTTATATAAGGAGTTGAATTTATGAAAGTTAAAAGTATAAAAGTAAAAATGATACTATTGCTTCTTCCCGTAATTATATTATCAATGTGTTCACTAGGATATATGAGCTTTTCTAGTTCGAAGAAGATAATAAACAATGAACTTGAGATAAGAATGAATAGCTTAGTTAATGAAAAAACTCAAGAAATAGAGAAAAGCCTTCAAAGGCATGAAAAAATATCTGAAAGCATGGCCAGAATGGTAGAAAGCTCTTTATCAATTTTTACTGAAGAAAATTATGCTAATATTATAAAGGATTTAATTGAGACAAATGAGGAAACTTCTGGTGGAGGAATTTGGTTTGAGCCATTTAAATTTGATGAAGAAAGAGAGTTATTTGGGCCTTATGCTTATAAATCCAATGGTAAGGCTGTCTATTTAGATGAATACAGTAAAGTAGATTATAAACAAAATGACTGGTATAAAATTGGAAAAGACTCCGAAAAAACTGTTGAATGGTCAGCTCCCTACTATGATGAAGTTGCAAAGGTTGCTATGGTAACTTCAACATCTCCATTTTATGATAAAAACAATAATTTTATTGGAGTAACTACAGCAGATATAGATTTATCTACTTTACAGAATAATATTAAAAGCATGAAAATAGGCAATAAAGGCAGGGTTTTTTTAATAGATGGAAATGGTCTATACATTGCAGATCAAGATGAATCTAAAATGATGAAAATTAATATAAAGGATGATAAAAACGAAACATTAGCAGATTTAGGTAAAGAAATGTTATCTAAAAAGAATGGCAAATCAACATTTAAAGATGATCATGGAACTGAAAAAGTATATTATAAGACTATAGATGGCACCAATTGGATTGTATGTATGGCAATACCAGAGTCAGAAGTTTATTCACAAGTAGATTCTTTAAGAACTAAGATAGGTTCTATAATAATAATTTCAATTGTAATAGTAGTTTTATGTATATTTTTATTTGCAAATTACATAGGAAATAATATTAAAAAAGTTAATGATTTTGCTATGCAAATAGCAGATGGAGATTTAACAGGACAACTAGAATTAAAAAGTAATGATGAACTTGGTGAAATGAGTAATCATTTAAACAAAATGAAGGAAAATATCCATTCTATTATAAAATCTATAATGGATAATTCTGAATATATTAACACATCGGCTGAGGAGTTATCAGCAACAGTTGAAGAATTGTCAGCAAAGTCCTTAACAATCAATGATGCTGTAGATACAATTGCAGAAGATATGGAAGAATCTAGTGCTGCGTCAGAAGAAATAAGCGCATCTATGGAAGAAGTAGATTCAAGTGTAAATGTATTATCTTCAAATGCTACAAAAGGTAGTCACAATGCGAAATCTGCTAAGGAGAGGGCAAGTCAGGTACAGGTTAATAGTAAAGATGCAAAACAAAAAGCAGTAGAATTGTATATTCAAAAGGAAAACAATATGAAAAAAGTTATTGAAGAAAGTGCTGTAATAGACAATATAAAAATCATGACAGACACTATTTCCTCCATAGCAGAACAAACTAATCTATTAGCTTTAAATGCTGCAATAGAAGCTGCAAGAGCAGGAGAACATGGAAGAGGGTTTGCAGTAGTAGCAGAAGAAGTAAGAAAACTTGCAGAACAATCTTCCGATGCTGTAATAGATATACAAAACACTATAGAATCAGTGAAAAAAGTATTTAATGATAGTATCGAAACAGGTAATGATATATTGGCATTTATAGATGTGGATATTAGAAAAAATTATGACGAATATGAAGAAATGGGTAATCAATACTATATTGATTCAGATTTTGTAAGTACAATGTCAGAAGAATTAGCAGCCATGTCAGAAGAAATTACAGCAACAGTTGGTGAAGTAAGTGATGCAATTCAAAGTATGGCTCAGTCCACACAGAAATCTAGTGAAAAAGCAGAGACTATAAGGGAAAATATGAATGAAACTACAGAAGCTATAGAGTATGTAGCTGAAACAGCCCAGAGACAATCTGAGCTTGCACAAAAGTTAAATGATATGGTTCAGAAATTTAAAATATAGAAGGCAATATATTCCTAAGCTAATATTATCTATAATTTTTATATATATTAATACAAACATTATAGATAATATTAATTTGTTTTAATGGCTATAGTATCGTAAAATTAGTATGAATAAAAGCTTAGGGGGTATATGTATGACAAGAGAAGAACTGTTGGAGTCAGTAAAAAAAGAAGCAGAGGGATACTTTGAAAGAGGAGAATTTTTTTGTTCAGAAGCAGTAGTGCATACTATAAACAGATTGCTTGATAAACCCTATAATGATGACATTGTAAAAATGGCTTCAGGATTTCCAATAGGCATGGGAAAATCTGGCTGTTTATGTGGAGCTGTAAGCGGGGGACAAATGGCTCTGGGAATGGTATATGGTAGAGTACATGGGGAACCTATGAATGATAAAATGTTTCCAATAGCAGCAGGACTACATGATTTTATAAAAGAAGAATATGGCTCAACTTGTTGTAGGGTTATGACTAGACAGTGGGCAGGGGATAATTTCAAAAGCCCTGAAAGGAAAAAACACTGTGTAGAAATTACTGGAAAAGTTGCAGAATGGGTTGCTGAAAAATTAATAGAAGATGGACAAGTTGAAATAAAATAATAGTAAGCCACTAATTTTAGTGGCTTACTATTATTTTACAGTTTCAGTTTTATTAGACATGAATTTTACATATTTAAATAATACATAAAGTACCATTATAACTGATATTAATTCTTCAAACTTTATAATATATTTAAGTATTGGTATAGGTTTCCCTATATTAGCTAAAAATCCATTTGTTAATTTAATAGATATGGCACTAATAACTAGTGGAAAAGTAAAAGCTGAATAACTAGGATAGAATCGTAGTTTCAATAGTTTAGGTAGTTGGAATAATATACATAGCAGTGTAAGTTGTGATAAAGCTACTAAGAACCAGACAATGATCATGTTTTTATTCTGAAAAGAATTCATATATCCAGCTAAACAAAGGCTAGCAGGTGCAGAGAAGATTACAATTGTAGGTAGTGCTGGTTTTGGAATCTCTCCAATCTTTAAAACCCTTTTCAAAATAATTGGCAATAATATTAAATAAGATATAAATCCAAACCAAAATATTACTTGTCCAATTTTCATCATATTAAATACTGGACTAGTAACAGATGCTACTACAATTCCAACATAGACAATAAACCAACTAGGGAAAACTTTTTTAATATTGAAGTTAAATATATATTTCCTTGTAAAGGAAAAGATTAATATAATATGAAGAATAAGTCCAATAATCCACATAATAAAGGCTAATGAATATGAAAAGTCTTTTATATAAGTGGATAAAAGCATAATTCCCATAGAAAAAGTAGGAAAAACACTATAAACTACAGGGTTATCTAAACTTTCTCTTACTTCTTTTGGATATATTATGATCTTTAAAAGCATTAAAATTAAAATAATAGCAGACAATATACCAAAGATATTTCTGTAGATATTTCCATAGGATAGTACTAGATTTCCAGTAGCTGCTAAAGCTAACATTAGTCCAACAATTGGTACTGGCAATTGTTTAACTATTCTTTTCATATGCATCTCTCCATTCCTATTTATATTTTAACTATTCTACCATAGATTACCATATAAGCAAAAACAAGTCCAATAGAAAATATCTATAATAATTGTCCTCTAATAAAGGAAGTACAATATACTAGATAATGGTTTCTATGGTATTATTATTTGTAGAAAGCCCAGTTCCAGTTATATCAAAGTCATAATTATATAATAAAGATTTATTAATAGTTGACAAGTATTAAAACTTCATAATATTGGGTAAGTATATACTAAAATATTTAGTAGAGGTGAAGTAGTATGGATGGACTTAGTTTAACTAAGGAGTATATAGATATTGTAAAAGAAAATCCTGAGAAGTATTATGAAGATTATAGATTAACAGTGGAAAAGGTAGCAAAATCCAATGCAAGATATAAGGGAAAGCCAATCCCTTTTTTATATCAACCTATGTTTTTTACTGAAAAAGATATAGAAAACTTCAATAATATAGGGAAAGTATTAATGTCTATAGCAAATAAGGTTACAGAAAAATACATAGAATCTCCAGAGTATAGGAAGAAGTTTAAATATCCTAAGCTATTGGAAGAACTTATATTGGTAGATCCAGGTTATGATGTAAATATTCCTATAGGAAGGTTTGACCTTTTCTATGGTGGAGGAGATAAATTTAAATTTATAGAGGTAAATACAGATGGCACTTCTGGTATGAATGAGGACAATATTTTTTCAAATATACTGCTAGATACTGAATCCATGGAAATAATGAAAAAAAGGTATAATATATCCTATTTTGAATTGATAAATAGCTGGGTTGAGGAAAGTTTAAAAATATATAGTAGATATGATAAGAAGGATAATAAACCTAATATAGCAATTGTAGATTTTAAAGAAACTGGAATAACGGCTGAATTTGAAGCTTTTAAAAAAGCATATATAGAACATGGTTATAATTGTGTTATTGCAGATCCAAGGGATTTGAAATATAGGGATGGAAAGTTGTACTATGAAGATATGAGGATAGATCTTATATATAGGAGGATAGTTACTGTAGAGTTTATAGAAAAGTCTAATGAAATACCTGATCTTATAGAGGCTTATAAAGATGGAGCAGTATGTGTTGTAGGTTCTCTTAGGTCTCAAATAATGCACAATAAGATTATATTTAAAATACTCCATGATGAAGATACTTTAAGCTTTTTGTCAGAAGAAGAAAGAAATCTTATAAAGAACCATATCCCTATTACTAAGGAATTTGGTGGTGACGAGAAGATATTTGAACAGGTTTTGAAAAATAAAGATAGTTATATAATAAAACCTATAGATTCCTTTGCTTCTCAGGGTGTTAATGCTGGTAGAGATTTTTCTGAAGAAGAATGGAATAATATATTGATCAAGTGTTGGAATAAGGACTATTTAGTTCAAGAATTTATTGACCCCTATACTAGACCTTTTGTACAATTTGAAGATGGAAAATTAAAAGTTAAAGATTTTAAGCTTAATATAGGAGTATATATGTACAATGAAAAATTTGCAGGGGTTTATACTAGGATTAGCAGGAACAATATAATATTTGGAAGAGAAGGATATTTTTCAATTCCCAATATGTTGGTTTTGTCACAAGTATGATTATAGACTATCTAATAGTTTACATGGTATAATTTAACTAGTGATTATACGAGGAAAGGGGTCTTTAAAATGGATAAAGAGTTCTTCATTAAAAACAGAAAAGAACTAGGTAAAGCTTTAGAAGACAATAGTATATTGTTGTTATTTGCAGGTACAGCACCATATAAATCTGCAGATGAACAGTATCAGTTTGCGCCAAATAGGAATTTCTATTATTTAACTGGAATTGATAGGGAGAAAATTATCCTATTGATAAGTAAAATAGATGGAGATATTTCAGAAAAGATATTTGTAGAAAGACCAGATCCAGTTATGGCAAGATGGATTGGGGCTAGAATGACTGCTGAAGAAGCAAAAGAAGTATCAGGAGTAGAAAATATTGATTACTTAGATAAATTTGAAGAAACTATTGGTTCTATTTTAGAAAGGAATAGAATTGAAAAGTTATATTTAGATTTAGAAAGACAAGAGATTAGAGCTGCAATAACTGATCCCCAATATTTTGCTAAGATGATCAATGAAAGATATCCATATATTGAAATAAAAAACGCCTATTATGATATTGCAAAGTTAAGGGTTATAAAATCAGATGAAGAGATTCAACTTATGAAAAAGGCAATAGAAATAACCCAAGAAGGCATAGAGAATATGATAGATAATATTAAACCAGGAATGATGGAATACGAAATTGAAGCATATTTTGATTTTACCTTAAAGAAAAATGGAATATATGAGAAGGCTTTTAAGACCATTGCTGCAAGTGGGAAAAATGCTACTATACTTCATTATGTGGAGAATAATTGTAGAGCTGAAGATGGAGATTTAATATTATTCGATTTAGGAGCCCAATATAAATACTATAATGCAGATATAAGCCGTACATTCCCTGTAAATGGAAAATTCACTGAAAGACAAAAACAAGTTTATAATGTTGTATTAAAGGCAAAAGAAGCTGTTGAAGAAGCAGCAAGACCAGGCCTTCCTTATAAGGAATTAAATGAAATTGCTAAAAAAGTATTAACAGAAGGTTGTAAAGAGTTAGGGCTAATAAGGGATGATAAGGAGCTTGTAAAATACTATTTCCATAGTGTATCCCATTATTTAGGGTTGGATGCTCATGATATAGGAATATATAATACAGTTCTCAAACCAGGTATGGTTATAACAAATGAGCCAGGTCTTTATATTGAAGAAGAAGGAATAGGAATAAGAATAGAAGATGATCTGTTGATAACAGAAGATGGATGTGAAAATCTATCTAAAGATATTTTAAAAACTGTAGAAGAGATAGAAGATTATATGAATAGATAGTTAAAGTAAAAATCCCCCATATCTATATTGATTATAGTTTGGGGGATAGGTTTTATTTAAAATGGGATGAAATTTTATATATTATAAATATATCACTTAATCCACTTATTATCATACCTAAACCAATAACTATTGAAAATACTGGAGAAATACTTGTAGGATTCATAACTCCGTAGAATCCAAGTATTATAGATATAATACCAAATATAGTAAGTACCCACCATTTTTCATAGTACATATTTTTTAAGTTAAAAGCATGTTGTAAATTTAAAGCCCCATGTAAAAATAGGAAAAGTCCTAGAATTGCGCCTAGTATAGAAATTATTATATCTGGCTTTATGAAAAAATAAATTCCTATTAATAGGGTAATAATTCCAATGCTAAGATGAAAGCTTTGGACTTTTTCAACATCATCAGAATTGACATGTTTAAGTATTTGAGAGATTCCATATATACTCAACATCAAACCTAAGATTGTAACAATAATCTTGTTAGTAAAATTTGGACGAGTCAAAAATAGTATACCGAATACTATGTACATAATTGCCATTAGAATAAAACTTATTTTAGTTTGTTTGATAAAATTTTTCACGACTTCATTCCCCCATTTATTAAAGTTATCAATCTATATTTACCCAGTTTTATTGTTAGTATTCAAAAAAATAAAAAAATATATAAGAAAACTGTTTTCTAGTTATATGGAAATAGCTTATGTAAATATATATGTAAATAGACATGTAGAGGATTTTTCGGAAGATGGAGCAAAACTAGAAAAGCCGGATAAATCAAACGATAATATTGAAATAATATTTCGAATATAAAATATATATTGAAATATTATTTCAAAAATGGTATACTTATACAACAATGGGAAAATATAAAGTCCAAAGGGGGATTAATTTTATGAAGGGTAAAAAGTTAATTTCATTGGTAATGATTTTATCTATGATATTGTCTTTTAGTATACCAGCTATAGGACAAGGAGAAGATGCGAAGCTCTGGTATTGTGTTCAAGCATCTGTTACTACCAACAAAGACACTGCTTTCAATATAGCTTTAAATTTGTACAAGCTGGGTTTTGAAGAGGCTTTTATATTTGACGATCCAAACAGTCACAACTATTATGTAATGGCTGGAGGTTTTGAATACAGAGATGATGCTCAGAGATTAGTTGATGAAGTGAAGAAACACAAAGGATATGAATCAGCTTGGATAACTGAAAAAAACTTTACCCGCTGGGATATTATTATGGCGAAAGATTTAGTAGAGAAAACTTGGTTTACTATTCAAACAGGGGTATTTAGTACTAAGGAAAACGCTTTAAACCAAGTTCAAAAAATGATTGATGATGGATTTGCAAATGCTTTTGGATTATTTCTCCCAGATGATACTCATAACCACTATGCATTAGCAGGAAAGTTTGAAACTAAAGAAGAAGCAGAGAATTATGCTGAAATTGTTAAACAAAAGGGATATGACTATTTCATAAAAGAATTTACATTTAGGAATATAGATACATTTAGGCCAGATGATCCAGTTAGAGAATGTCCACCTCATGAAGAATTTATGAATTTAGTAGATCAATTGCCAGATCCAGATAGTATTATAGAGATAATTGTAAAGGATAAGGTAAATAGTGAAAAGGCAAGAAAACTTTATAATGAAATAGCTAATGAAGAAAGAGAAAAAATAGAGGCTGGATATTTAGAAAAACTTGTAGCTGTAGAGGAAAAGATCCAATCTTTAAAAACCCCAATTAAATCTGAAACAGGAGCAGTTGTAAGACAAGCTCAAGCTTGGGCTGTTAAAAGAGGGGCCCATAAGCGCTATGTTGATATAGCTCCTATGTATTGGATATATGGCGAAAAAACTGGAATGAGACCAGAAATCCTTTATACACAAGCAGGCAAGGAGACTAATTTTGGAAAGTATACTGGAGCAGTGAAGCCTGAAATGAATAACTGGGCAGGAATAAAAATAGCAGATCCTGTTGGAGATAGGCCAGAAGATCATGAAACTTTTGATACTCCTGAAGATGGGGTTAGAGGACATTTTAATCATCTAGGAATTTATTGTGGAGTAGATCCAATAGGTGAGCCTCATCCAAGATGGTATAAAACTAAGGAAGCTGAATGGGCTGGAACTATACAATATGTAGAAGATCTAGGAGGGCTTTGGGCTCCAAATCCAGACTATGGTATTTCTATTATAAGAGATTATATGAGAGACTTATACAATACACCAGTACCATTAGAAGAAGATATGAATACTAGTTTAGAATTTAGCAATGGAGTTGAACAACTACCAGAAGTTGAAGAACTTACTATAGATGATTTAGAATTGGTGCAAAATATTATCAATAAATATGATAATGTACTTACAGATAGCCAAAAAGCTTTAATTCCATATAATATTAAAGACAGTATTGAAGAGTTAAGAAATTGGTTAAACAGAGGATTTGGCGATATTCAAGAGGTAATAGATTTAATTGAAAAATTACCAGAAGCAAAAGATTTAAAAATGGAGCATAAGGAAGAAGTAGAAAGGGCTAGATCAGCTTTTGAAAAATTATCACAAGAACAAAAAATCCTAGTATCAAATATTGATAAGCTTATTGAAGCGGAGCAAAGAATAGCTGAACTTGAAGGTTCAGAAGATTTAGATGAACCAACGGATCCAGAAAAGCCAGAGAAACCCAAAGATCCCAAAGAACCAAAAGAACCAAAAGATCCATCAGATTCAAATAAATCAGGAAATGATAAAAAAACAGTATCTCCAAAAGAAGAATCGGACAAGCCAGAAGATAACAAAGGTATTTTACCAAAAACAGGGTACAAAAATAATATAGGTTTTTATAGTAGTGGTCTATTACTATTAGTATATGGTATGTTTTTAGGAAGAAAAAAGAACAAATAAATAATAAATGCAGGGAATACTGTTATTTCCTGCATTTTTACTATTTTTTTGCTAAATATAATGATAAATGTATTCTATGTGTTCATGAAAATACCTTCTAAAATATCTATACCATTTTTATAAATTGAATTTGAAAAGAAAAAAATTATGTTCACAAATTTGGTATAATAATTAAAGAAAGGAAGTGATCTTTATTATGGAATTAAAAGAAGTTAGATCTATGGCAAGGGAAAAAATGAAAGGATATTGTAGAGTTTGTCCTGTATGCAATGGAGTAGCTTGTGCTGGAGAAGTTCCAGGTATGGGAGGTTCATTGACAGGCTCTGCTTTTAAAGCAAATGTAGAAGATTTGAGTAAAGTTAAATTAAGACTAAAAACTATTCATGATGCTAAAAATCCAGATTTAGATTTTGAATTCTTTGGTACAAAATTAGACTTTCCTATAATATCAGCACCTGTAACAGGAAGTGTATTTAATATGGGAGGGGCTTTAACAGAAAGAGAGTATATAGATAGTGTAGTAAATGGCAGTATATCATCAGGTACAATTGCCATGATTGGTGATTCAGCAGATTTAACTATGTATGAAGATGGACTTAGTGCTTTAAAAACAGTTAATGGCAAAGGGGTACCTATTATTAAACCAAGAGAAAACAAAGATATTATTGAAAATATAAAGAAGGCAGAAAGTATCAATTCAATAGCTGTAGGGGTAGATATTGATGGTGCCGGTTTAGTGACTATGGCACTAAAAGGACAACCTGTTGGGCCAAAAACTATAGAAGAGTTGAAAGAATTAGTTTCTTCAACTAAATTACCTTTTATTTTAAAGGGAATAATGACTGTTGAAGAAGCTAAATTGGCTGTAGAGATAGGGGCTAAAGCTATAGTGGTTTCAAATCACGGTGGTAGAGTATTAGACTATGCTGAATCTACTGCAAAGGCATTATCTGAAATAAGTAAAGCTGTAAAGGGAGATATCATGATCCTTGTAGATGGTGGAATACGTTCAGGAGTAGATGTATTTAAGATGTTAGCTTTAGGAGCAGATGGAGTGCTAATAGGTAGACCTATAATCATTGGAGCCTTTGGAGGTTATAAAGAAGGGGTTTCATTGATTCTTGAAAATATGAAGAAGGAACTGTATCAAGCCATGATATTAACAGGGTGTAAAGACCTTTCTTCTATTGACAGCTCAAAGATTTCAATAGAGTGGTAATAATTGTATACTAATATAATTTAAAATGTTTTAAATTCAATACCCATGTAACATATCGTTACATGGGTAACCTTATGTTACATAAGATCTATTTATAATTTATTTAAAAACTTCTATAATGCCTATATTTAAAGACTTTTCACTTTGGCATAGATATTGCTTTATATAATTTGTAATTACAAATTATATAGAGGAGGCAATTATATATGGAATATTTCAAAAAAATATATAAAGACAAAACAGTAACTGTAGATGAAGCACTTAGATTGATTAAATCTAATGATGTAATAATTGCTGCACAGGCAGCAGCAGAGCCAATGATATTGCTAGAAAATCTTCACAAAGTAAAAGACAATGGAGTATCTGGTGTACAACTTCAAACTTGTTTACCTGTAGGTAATTATGAAGTTATGAAAAATCCAGAATATAAAGATGTTGTATTTAATCATGGTTGGTATTTTACCAAAGCACTTAGAGAGGCTCATAAAAAAGGGAATGCTACTTTTACACCTCAACATGCCCATATAGCAGTATGGAAAAAATTATCTGGTATAAAAGACAGAAGGGTAGTATTATTTTGTACATGTTCTCCAATGGACAAACATGGATATATGTCATTATCAATAAGTAATATCTATGAGAAGGATTTAATAGATGCTGGAGCCTATGTTATATGTGAGGTAAGTCCTAATTATCCAAGGACATTTGGTGACAATATAGTCCATGTAAGCCAAGTAGATGCCATAGTAGAGAGCAATAGAGAGGTTCCAGAAATAAATATAACTCCTTATACAGATGTAGATAGGAAAATAGGGCAAAATATAGCTGAACTAGTGGAAAACGGTTCCACGATACAATTAGGTGTAGGAAATATACCAAATGCAGTAGCCAATGAATTAAAGGTAAAAAGACATTTAGGAATCCATACAGAAATGTTTACTGAAACAATGGTAGATTTAATAGAATGTGGTGCAGTAGACAATTCTCAAAAAGGTTTTTATGATGGATATTCTGTATGTGCATTTGCCTTTGGTTCTAGAAAACTATACGACTTTTTAGATGATAACCCTACAGTATTATTTAAATCTGGTTCATGGGTCAATGATCCATTTCAAATAAAAAACAATAAAAAGTTTACTTCTATAAATGCTAGTCTTGAAATAGATTTAACTGGTCAATGTGCTTCTGAATCTATAGGAAGTATTCAGTATTCAGGCACTGGTGGACAAGCAGATACTGTTATAGGTTCCCAGAGATCCGAAGGTGGGAAATCTATTATAGCAATGCATTCTACTTATAAAACAAAAGATGAACTAGGTAATGAAAAATTACATTCTAAAATATTACCTTTTCTAAAACAAGGTTCAATTGTAAGCCTTTCAAGAAATGATGTAGATTATGTAGTAACAGAATATGGCGTTGCATGGTTAAGAGGACTATCAGTAAAAGATAGGGTAGATGCTTTAATAAATATAGCTCATCCAGATTTTAGAGATTGGCTTAGGTTTGAAGCAAATAAAAATCAAATATGGTAAAAAATAAAAGGAGGTTATGACATGAATAAAAATGATACTTGGGTAAAGATTTTACTCATAGGAGCAATACTTATGCTAATAGCTCAAATAGGTAATTTTCCTATATTACTTGTTCTTTCTTTCCCAGTAGTAATGGTTTCATGGATGACTTTAGGAGCATTAAGAAGAAACAAAGTTGGAAAAGGCCTTAAATTTTCATTGATTTCACTTTATATCATATGGACAGTAGGATTTTTAGCAATGATCCTTATAGATGACACTGTATTTAAGGGTACTGTATTAGGATTTGTACCTGGCACAGCTATTATGGTATATGGTGTATGGATTCTTCCCTATATATTTGGAACATTGGTTTATGGCATTAGATTTGATGAAGATTATTTAGATGAAGATGATATAAAGAAATTTGAAAAAGAAATAGGTCATGAAACAGAATTACACTAAAATAAAAGGAGGTCTAGATAATGGGTGTAGTAATAGGAATAATAGTTGTATATATGTTGATTGTATTGGGAATTGGATTCTGGGCAATGAAGCAAACAAAGAGTTCGGAAGACTTCTTTGTTGCAGGTAAAAGACTAGGTATAATAGCAGTGGCTATGGCTTCGTTTTCTGCTGCTATATCAGGATATGTATTTGTTGGGGGTCCTGGGTTAGAATATAATTTAGGAATAGGTACTCTTTGGATGACATTCCCTACGTCTATTTCTTTTACTATGGCTTGGCTAATACTAGGTAAAAAAATGAGGTTTTTAGCAGAAACGAGGGATTGTATGACAGTTTCAGATGCCATATATGCTAGATATGAAAGTAAAGGTGCTAGCTTTTTATCTGCAATAGCTTCAATAATAGGTCTTGTACTTTATCTAGCAACCCAAATAAGTGCTTTTGCATTTATTCTTTCTCCAATATTTAACCTGTCCTTTGAAGCGTCTGTAGTTATTGGTATGGCAATAGTACTTATTTATTCTGTGGCTGGTGGTATGTTGGCAGGGGTATATACAGATGTTTTTCAAGGATCAATAATGGCAATATCTTCATTGATTGTCTTTGGATATACATTGGTACATGGTGGTGGAATGGCAAATATGACTGCTACCTTAGCAAATAAAGTAAGTCCAGAATTTGTAGGACCTTTTGGATTAATAGGTCCTGGTGTAGCAATAGGTTGGTTTTTCTGTTTGTCCATAGGTATAGTAGGACAACCCCAAATAGCCCATAAATTTTACATGATAAAAGATCCTAAAAAGTTAAAATGGGGTCCTGCACTAGCAGGTATAGCAGGGATGATGGGAGGATTATTGTGGTTAGGTGTTGGGCTAGCAGTGAGATATAAAGTTGAGATAGGAGAATTAGCTGCACTGGAAAACGCAGACAACGCTATATCCATATTTTTAAATACTTATGCTCCTAAAGCATTGGCAGGAATAATATATGCAGGAATAATATCTGCCGTTATGTCTACAGCTGATTCCTTTATAAATCTTGCTTCGGCATCTATGGTTAGAGATATACCAAAAGTATTTGGTAAAGAGCTAAGCTCTGACCAAGAGTTAAAGTACGGTAGACTAGCAGTAGTATTATTATCAATCCTTACAGTTGTAGTATCTTTCACATTTGGAACTAAAGGTATAGCAATATTAGGTGCATTTGGATGGGGAACTTTTGCAGCAGCATTGGCTCCAGCACTAGGTATAGGACTAAACTGGAAAAGGGGTACTAAAGAAGGAGCATTTTGGTCAATACTTGTTGGGTTAGTACTAAATGTTGGACTAGAAGTATCAAAGAGCCTAGGCTTTGCATTTTATGAAAATATATTTGCACCTTTAAAAATATACAACGGTACATTGACATTAGTTATTTCTATTATAGTATATATAGTTGTTTCGTATATGACATCAGAACCTAAACTAGATAGTGATATACAAGCAGTAATGGATTCTTAAAAAATACTCATAGGAATGGAAGGGGTTTCCATGGATGAAGTAGTTTTAGATATTATACCAAAGTTTTTTCAAGTAGGATTTTATAAGAAGGAATATTATGATGTAGTAATAACCAACAGAAGATTGGTACTATTATGGCTGGGAGAAAGCTTTAAAACTTGGATGCTAAGAGCTGATGCTGGTCAAAATAAAAGGGATGACTTAGCATTACTAGATACGGAAAAGATAATAAACTACAGTGAAAACAATATATTAATAGATTATAAAGATATAAAAACTATTGAATTGGGAAAGAGGACCATTTTGAAAAATGCTTCTATTATAATGAATACTAAAGATGGGGAATATAAACTATATACAGATGATAGAAAAATAGATATGGACCAGATATTTAGCATATTTAATGATATTTTTCAAGCTAAAGTAAGTTTTCAGTAAATTAGTTGTAGTAGGAAAAGGCATAGATTAGCAAGTCTATGTCTTTTTTTGTTCCTTTATGTTAATATAAGAGTATAATAACATAAAGGATGATGTCATATGCAAGGCTTTATTAATTCAAAAGAATTTATATCTTTTTGTCATATTGCATTCGATAATGTTCCTATAGCTATAGATTTTTTAGATAAAGATGGTCGAATGGTATACATTAACAAAGCGTTTTCAGATTTTCTTCAAATTCCTATAGAAGATATGTTGGGAAAAATGGTAACAGAAATAAACCCTACATCGAAATTCCTACTATCATTAGATAAGAAGAAGGCGGATATAGCTGTAAGACACACATTTCCTAATGGAAAGGAAGCTATTTGTCATAGGATACCTATATTTGATAGTAGTGGAAATTTAATGGGTGGTTTAGGTATGATTTTGTTTGAAGAAATCGAAGAAATGAAAGAGATATTGAGAGAATATGAAATATTGGATAAGAAACTTAAATTATATCAAAATGAAATTGCTAGATTGAATAATGCAAGATATACTTTATCAGATATTATAGGGGATTCTGAATCCATTTTATTATGTAAGAGGAAAGTAAAAAAGGTAGCCAATTTGAATTTAAATGTGCTAATAAAAGGAGAAAGTGGTGTAGGAAAAGAACTTTTTGCCCAAGCCATTCACAATGAAAGTGATAGAGCTAATATGCCCTTCATAAGTATAAATGCATCTGCTATGCCAGAAAACTTACTAGAGTCAGAACTATTTGGATATGAACCAGGTTCTTTTACTGGTGCAAAATCTGAAGGTAGTATAGGTAAGTTTGAATTGGCCAATGGTGGAACTATATTTTTAGATGAGATAGCAGACATGCCTTATCATATGCAAGCTAAAATATTGAGAGCAATTGAAGAAAGAGAAATAGTGCGCATAGGATCCAATAAGCCTACTCCTATAGATGTAAGGATTATATCTGCAACACATAAAAATTTGGAAGAGATGGTTTCTCAAAATAAATTTAGAGGGGATCTATACTATCGTCTAGATGTGCTGAATTTGGAAATTCCTCCTTTAAGAGAAAGGGTGGAAGATATTCCCCAACTATCAGAAATTTTTCTTACGAGATTTAACAAAGAATATGGATTTTACAGGAGATTATCTAAAGATGCTATGGATATTCTTACAAGTTATCATTGGCCAGGTAATGTAAGGGAGTTAGGGAATGTTCTGGGTAAGGCTTGTGTAAATGCAGATGATCCCACAATAAATGCAGGTGATTTACCTGACAATCTTTTTATCGATTCTATAATAAAAGAGAATAAAGATGACTCAGGATTATACCATATAATAAGAAAAGTAGAAAAAAAGTTGATTGAAGATGCTTTACGACAAAGTAATAACAATAAAGCAGAGGCAGCTAGAATATTAAAGATACCTCGTATGACATTGTATAGAAAAATAGAGGATTTGAAAATAGAGATAGAAGAATAACATCCTAAATTTAGGATGTTATTCTTCTATCTAAAAACATATTATAAATGTAATTGTTTTGCTTCCCTATATTTTCTGTTATCAAGTATTTCCTTTATTTTATTTACATTATCTTTATTTTCATCATAAAGATCTTCATTGTTTTCTATTTTGAATAATATTCTATCTAATTCACTGTAGTCAATACCTAGTGCGAATTCATCTGTAATTCCTGGAGCAATGTCAGGGCTAGGTGTTTTTTCTATTATCTTCTGTGGAATATTTAGTTTTTCTGCTATTTCAAATACTTCTGTTTTATATAAATGGCGTATTGGTTCAATATCGCAGACTTCATCTCCCCATTTTGTATAAAAACCTGTAAGGTATTCTGTCTTATTTGTACAACCAGCTACTGCATAATTCCTTTTTTCAGCCTCAAAGTATAGAAGGATAGATCTAATTCTAGGTTTTGTTCTGTAATAAGCTAGGCTTTCAGAAAAACTTTCATCTCCCTGAGTAGTTAAATCTTGTATAAAAGGTTCTTCTTCATTGTTCCATACATTTCTAGAATACTTTTTCTGAATGGCCCGTGGAAAAGGGAAAGCAGGAGGTTTAAGGGAATAGACTCCTATTTTTCGAAGTACTCCAGTTATATTAATAATATTGTATTTGATTCCTAGATAGTCACATACAAGTACTGCATCATGGGTTGTTTCTGGTGCTGAATCCCTTTCAGGTAGTATTAAACCAAAGACATTGTCCCTGCCTAAGGAATCTACTAAAAGTTTTCCAACTACTGCAGAATCAATTCCTCCACTAATACCAATAACAACGCCTTTAAACTTATATTTTTCTATATTGGTTTTAATAAATTTTTTTATTGTTTCCATGATAATCACTCCTAAATATACTTAATATATTAGTACCCTAAAATAATATATATATTTAAATAATTACAATAAGTATAATTGTTATATATAATATATGAAGGGTAAATTACTTACATGGAGGTGTTTTTTTGTATAAGTATGAGGCTCTAAGACCTGAAAATGATCTTCCTATAAGAGAAATAATCCATAGTATAGATAGTTTTGAAATGCATTGGCATAATTTAATAGAGATATTATTGGTTTTAGAAGGAACAGTAGAAGTTAGAATTGGAGGAGAAGATTACTATCTTAAAGAGGATGATTTTATTTTAATAAATTGTAATGAACTACATAGTACTAAAAGGACTAAAGATGATAATATATTACTGGCCCTACAAATAAATCCTGATTTTTTTAAAGATTATTGTCCTGAAATAAATAAGATTAAATTTGATTGTAAATCTTTTGATACTAGTAAAGAAGAACAGAAAAAATTTGATTTTATTAGACGGTATATTGGAAAGATTGTATTAGAATTAAATAAAAAAACAAAAGGATATAAACTGAGAATAGGAAGTTATTTATATTTATTGGGAGATTATTTAATTAATAATTTTGAATACGATATATTAGATAATGACAAAGAAGAATTAAGAGATAGTGATATTTTTAGACTTCAACGTATAGCAGACTATGTAAATGGAAATATAGATAAAAAAATTACTCTAAAAGAAATAGCGGAAAAGGAACATATTAGCTATTATTATTTATCCCATTTTATAAAAGATAAAACAGGAATGTCTTTTCAAGAATACTTAAATTATATGAGGTTGAACAGGGCAGTAAATATGTTGAAGAATACTAATAACAGTATAACAGAGATATCTAATGATAGTGGCTTTTCTAATATTAGTTTTTTTAATAAGATATTTAAAGAAAATTATAATTGTACTCCTACTGAATATAGAAAACAAATTAAAGATATGTATATAGAAGATAGGATATTCGGAATGAACAAAAAACAAAATCGTAGCAGGAGTTATTTAGATGTAGATAGGAATTCTGTATTTAAAAAGCTATTCAGTTATTTAAAACCTATTGATATTAATATAAAAGATAATAATATTAAAACTAAAGAAATAGAGTATATAGATATTGACGTAAATAGTAGGGGAGAATTATTAAGTGACTATTGGAAAAGACTTATTACATTTGGCAGAGCATCGGAAGGATTAAGAAGTAGTTGGCAAGAACAGTTAAAAGAAGTCCAAAAAGATATTGGGTTTGAGTATATAAGATTTCATGGTATTTTCTCTGATGATATGATGATAGTTAATAGGGACGAAAAAGGTAATATTATTTATAATTGGTCTTATGTAAATGAACTTTTTGATTTTTTTATGGACATTGATATTAAACCTTTTGTAGAGTTAGGCTTTATGCCTACTGAATTTAAAAGTTCAGATGATACAATTTTTTGGTGGAAAGCAAATATATCTCAACCTAAGGATATTAACCTATGGACAGATTTAGTTGTAAATTTTATAAAGCATTGTGTAAATAGATATGGTTTAAAGGAAGTGGAAAGTTGGTATTTTGAAGTTTGGAATGAAGCAGATTTAGAAAATATTTTTTGGATAGGGGATAAGGAAGACTATTTTAAATTTTATAAAGAAACTGTATTAGCTATTAAATCTGTTTCTGAGAAATTAAAAGTAGGTGGGCCTTCTATTACATATCAAACTATTCAAGACAAGCCTTGGTTGGAAGAGTTTTTAGAATATAATAATGAAAATAACATACCATTAGATTTTGTATCCTTACATATATATCCAGAACTTTATAGACCAAGGGAAGATGTACAGGAAATGGCTTCAAAGGCTCGGCAAGGAGAAATTTCATGGGATACAATATATAATTGGTGGAGAAATCAAAAGATATATTATGATAAAGACCATGTTTATAATGTTTTAGAACTAGCAAACAATAAAATAAATAAAATAATGGGTTATAATCCAGAAGTTCATATAACAGAATGGAATGCATCTGCATTTGGTAGAAATTTAATTCATGATACATGCTTTGTATCAAATTTTATAATTGATAATATTTTGAAATGTAATGGAAAATCAGATTCATTAGGATATTGGACATTTACGGATATAATGGAAGAAGAAAAAGTAGCTATTTCAGAGTTTCATGGAAACTTTGGCTTAATTAGTAAAAGTGGTTTAAAAAAGCCTTCATATTTTGCATATTACCTATTATCTAAATTAGGAAAAGAAATAGTAAAAAAGGGCAATGAATATATAGTTACTAAAGATGGTGATGATATTCAAATTTTATTATATAACTATGCATACTTTGATGAATTCTTTTTAAGAGGGGACACTTCTTTATTGACTAACACAGATAGATATTCAATATATGAAGATAAAAAATCTAAAGAAGTTAAAATTTCTATATTGGGTCTTAAGGGTAGTTATAAAATTACTAGCTATAAATTAAATAGAG
Organism: Anaerosalibacter bizertensis; assembly: GCF_009696605.1. Classification (GTDB taxonomy): domain Bacteria; phylum Bacillota; class Clostridia; order Tissierellales; family Sporanaerobacteraceae; genus Anaerosalibacter; species Anaerosalibacter bizertensis. The sequence continues at coordinate 60,667 of NZ_VULR01000007.1, forward strand.
AAAATGGCTCATCATTTGATGAGTGGATAAAGATGGGTGCACCTGAAAATATGACATATGAAGAGTTAGAATATTTAAAAGGAAGATCCCAACCTAAAATAACTGTAGATTGTATAGAGGCAGATGAAAGTCATAAATTAGAAGCTTATGTACCGGTCCATGGTACAGAGTTAATATTATTAGAAAAAATGTTCTAATTGGATATAAACTTAAAAAGCTGTAGATATTTTGTAAAATATCTACAGCTTTTTAAGTTTACATAACAAAAACATAATACAAATTTTAAGAAAACTATTTAAAAAATATAATTGAACAAAAATATAACCGTTTTTTAGCAAAAAAGAACATGAAACACATAAAAAAACATAATACTATCTATATACAGTGGAAGATTCTAGAATCTAGATAAAGCAAGAATTGAGCTGTAAAAAATAAAAATAGGGAAAAGTATTTTTTAAAAAATTGGGATGCTATTAACCAATTAAATAAAAAACAAGGGGGAGATAGATTGAAGTTTTTTAGTAATAAGGGTAAATACAGCATGGTTATAATGGTTATCTTAGCACTTGTAATGCAGCTTGTGATACCAATACATGAAAACTATGCACTTGGTGAAGAAGAGTTTGAAGAGAATGTGGAAAGAGAATTAAAAGTTGAGGGAGAAAGTGAAAATGTAGAAGATGAAGTGAATTCTGAAGACACTCCAAATTCTAAAGAGGTTTTAACAAAATATGAAACCAATAAAACAGAGATTAAAAATTTAGGGGAAGAAAAACTCAAGGAAGTAAACAAAAGAAGTGGAACGGAGTTTAAATTTATAACGGATGTAGAAATTACAGATGAAAACGGTAATCATTTTGAAGGTCCCATTGCCAAAGATTCTAAAATTCGTATCCAGTATAACTATGAAATAGAAAATGAACTTAATGTAGATATAAATCAAAAATATACTCTAGAAATACCTGAAGAAATTAATATAATAGAGAATATGAAAATCCAATTAAAAAATGGAAATGGTGATTTAATAGCCACAGTAAATATCGATACTAACAATAATGCAACAATTCAATTTGATGAAAATGTGAATGAACAATTATATGATAGAAGTGGTTATTTCTGGGTATATTCTGAATTCGATGCTGAAAAGATAGGCAACAATGGGGAAACAGAGATTGTATTCGACTTAGGTGGAGGTAATAGTCAAACTATTGTAGTTGAATTTGAAAAAGAGGAAGAAACGGCTAATGTCAATTTAAGTAAATCAGGAGAATATGATAATGATAAAAACGAAATAACTTGGAATATTGAAATAAGGCCTGAAACAACGCCTAATGGACGCTCTATAGAAAATGTAGTTATATCAGATGTAATACAAGAGGGTCAAACCTATGTAGAGAATTCTGCAATTATTGATAATAATGCAAATGGTGAATTTAAATTTGAAGGGAATAAATTAACCTATACATTTAATGAATCAATTAAAGATGGAGAGGTTTATAATATCTCCTTTAAGACAAAACCTGATTTATCAGCTTTTGATAAAGAAGGTAAAACAATCTATTTTAAAAATCAAGCAGAAGCTACATTTAATGATAATGGCAAATCTATCTCTAATGAAGCTAGTGTAAAAACAACAGTTGATTTCATAAGCAAAAAGGGTGAATACAAGTATGAAACTAAACAAATTGATTGGATTGTAGAAATTAATAAAAATAACTTAGAAATAAGTAATGCAAAAATAGTCGATACTATTCCAAAAGGCTTAGAATTAGTAGAAGGCTCTGTGAAACTAGATGGGAAAACTGTAGAGACTGTAGAGTATGATTATGTTAAAGGAGACAATGAGACATATAAACTCACATATGAATTCAATGAAACAATTAAAGAAAAACATACTTTAACTTATTCAACTAAAGTTGTTGATCCAAAGGCTTATGAATCTAATGAATCTAAAACATATACCAATAAAGTAAAATTAGAAGGAGATGGAGTTCCTGAAGGTACAACTGCTGAAAGAGGTATAGGGGTACCTACTTCTGTAATTGAGAAATGGGATAATCCCGGCTATGATCCTTCTACTCAGGAAATCACTTGGAAAATAAGGGTTAATTATAATAAGATAAAAATTGAGAATGCAGTAGTTGAAGATACAATACCAGAAGGATTAGAATATGTGGAAGGTTCTTTTGAAATAGATAATAATGCAGATGGAACTTTCAAATATGAAAATGGAACGATTAAATATTCCTTTAATGGAGAAATTAATGACACATATATGCTAACCTTTAAAACTAAAGTGTTAGATAATAATATTTGGGCCAATAATGCTAGTAAAAGTTTTAATAATACAGCTAAATTAACTGGAAGTAATATACCAGAATCGAAATCTACTGGATATCAATATGTATCAAGTCAAGTTATTAAAAAAATTGGAACAGGTTATGATTATTTAATTAGGGAAGCATCTTGGAAAATTGAAATCAATCAAAATAGGATGCCTATGAACAATGTTGTGGTTACAGATGTTATAGGAAAATATGAAGACTTTGTGAAAGATTCTGTTGTAATAACTGGACCTAGTAAGGATAATGCTAAAATTAATTATAACGAAGAGAATAAAACTCTGACTATTAAATTTCCTGGAGAAATAAAAGATATACACACTATAGAATTTAAAACAAAAATAGTCGATGAATCAATTTTCCATACCAATGGGGATCAAAATCTAGATAACACAGCAGCTATAAATGGAGATGAAGTTCCTAAAACAGGGGTATCGTCAACAGCTAGCAATAAGATTGAAAATACTGTTGTTAGTAAAAGAGGTAATTATAAAAGCGGAAATAATTTCATTGATTGGGAAGTAGTATTGAATCAAAATCAATTACCTATATCAAATGCTATACTTGAAGATACACTACAAGAAGGTCTTGAATTAGATACTTCATCAGTGAAGTTGATTAAGTTAATAGTTGATAAAGATGGGAAATATAAAGAAGGGGAAGAAGTAGCTTTAGATGCTTCAAATGTAAATTATAATCCTGAAACTAGAAAATTTGAATTCCATTTTACAGGGGAAATAACGGAAGCGCATGTATTGAAATTTAGAACGGATATTGCTGATTCTCACAAGGATGCTATCTTTACAAATACAATAGATTTCAAAGGAAGCAGTAGAACAACAACAGATACTAGTGAAGAAATAAAAGTTAGATTCCAAATTGGTGGCGGTGGTGCGACTGGATCTAGCAGGGGTAGTATAAAGATAATTAAAGTGGATGAAGATAATGATTCTATAAAATTACAAGGAGCTGTATTCGAACTATTAGATAAATTTGGTAATGTATTGAAGACATCTGAACCAACAGGAGAGAATGGGGAAGTATTATTTAAAGGATTGAAATTTGATAGAACTTATTATATAAGAGAAAAAGTTTCACCAGATAAATATGCATTAAGTGATGAAGTATATGAGTTCCAGTTAAATAATGAAGATGGCAAAAAAGATATTGAATATAAATTTGAGAATAAAAAGATAAGAGGAACTATAGAATTTAGTAAATTAGGCGAAGATAAGAAGCCATTAGCAGGAGCAGAGTTCACATTATACAGTAAAGATAATGACAAGTTAGCCATAGCAACAGCAGTAAGTGATAGTGAAGGAAAAGTAGTATTTGAAAATATCCCATACGGCAGCTATATAATAAAAGAAACAAAAGCCCCAGCAGGCTATCTATTATCAGGTACTATATTAGAAGCAAATATAACTGAAAATGGAAAGATAGTTACAGCTAATCCAGAAAGTTTATCAAATAAAAAGATAAGAGGAACTATAGAATTTAGTAAATTAGGCGAAGATAAGAAACCATTAGCAGGAGCAGAGTTCACATTATACAGTAAAGATAATGACAAGTTAGCCATAGCAACAGCAGTAAGTGATAGTGAAGGAAAAGTAGTATTTACAGATATCCCATATGGAAATTATATAATAAAAGAAACAAAAGCCCCAGCAGGCTATCTATTATCAGGTACTATATTAGAAGCAAATATAACTGAAAATGGAAAGATAGTTACAGCTAATCCAGAAAGTATATCTAATACAAAGATAAGAGGAAGTATAGAATTTAGTAAATTAGATGAAGATAAGAAACCATTAGCAGGAGCAGAGTTCACATTATACAGTAAAGATAATGACAAGTTAGCCATAGCAACAGCAGTAAGTGATAGTGAAGGAAAAGTAGTATTTGAAAATATCCCATACGGCAGCTATATAATAAAAGAAACAAAAGCCCCAGAAGGTTATCTCTTATCAGATACTATATTAAAAGCAAGTATAACTGAAGATGGAAAAACAGTAAAAGCTGATCCAGAAAGTATATCAAATACAAAGATAAAGGGAACTTTAGAATTAAGTAAAATAGATAAATCTACATCAAAACCATTAGCAAATGCTAAAATAGCTGTATATGATGAAGATGGAAAATTAGTAGAGGAAAAGATAACAGATAAAAATGGAATAGCAAAATTTGAACAACTACCTTATGGAAAATATTATTTCATGGAAACTGAAGCTCCATTAGGATATGTAAAAAATAATGAAAAATATACATTTGAGATTAAGGACAATGGAGAGATAGTTAAAAAGGTTTTAGAAAATGAAAAAATTGAACAGGAGAAACCAGAAAAACCACAAGATCAAGATGACTTTAAAGAACCTAAAAAACCAGAAAAACCAAAATTAGAATTAAAAAAACCTATAATTAATTTACCAAGGACAGGAGAAAAAGGCAAATTAGTATTTTATATGAGTGGTTTACTATTATTAGTACTTGGTTTGATAATAAGAAAAAAGTAAATTAATGAGTAAAAAAAGTAATCTCAAATGATTTTAAAATCATTTGAGATTACTTTTTTAGATATAATTATAACGTTCACATCTTGTGAAAAAAATATACATATAATATACTAGTTTTAGTGGTGACATATAAAAAAGAACGCAATCTTGGAGGTATTTTTATGAAGATTTATATATTAAATAAGGTGTTAGAGTTTGAGAATAATGTAGAGTCTATAGAGGAAATATTTGAAGAAGTTAATAATATTATAGCTATTTCAAATTATACATTGAGCCATTTTGAAATAGATGGAGATGAAGTCTATAATAATTTTTATGGTTATTTTTTCAAAAATATAGATACTATAGAGGAAGTAAAAGTTATAACTAAGAATATAAAAGATATAACAAAGGAAATTCTTTTTTCTAATATTGAATATTTAGAAGAAGCTATTTTCGAAGTAGAAGTATTGGCAAATGAATTTTATAAAGAGCCTAGTAAAAAAACATGGAGTGAACTAGTTAATTTATTAGAAGGTATTAGATGGCTTATGGATACTTTCTATGTAGTAGATATGAGTGATGAGCTTAAATATATAGTTACGAGCTATGAAACTTGGAATTTATATGCAAAAGATATATATTCTCTAAAAGATATAATGGAAGGTATAGGAGGAATATTTGAAAATGATGATATAGCATTTCCTCCAGAAATCTTATCTGATGAAATACTCCCTTTATTTAAAGATATGAAGGATAAACTGGACACATTAGTAGATAGAAATATAGATAAAAGCAAGTTAAATTAATACTTATAATAGAAAGATATAAAAAGGTAGAAATTTTTCTACCTTTTTATATCTTTAATTATTTTATATAGAGTGGATAGATTTTTAGTAGTAATGCTAAAAAGTTGCTAATTATTAACGTATTGGCAATGAAGCAATGATATATTTTATAGTTTTTAAAACTTATTTTTCTGTAGAGCTTATAACATCTCTACTTTGATATTATAGTTTATAAATGTGAATTTAGGCATGAATATTGCAACTAATTTTATGTAGATTTTAAGAGCAACAAGTATTACTGTTTTTTAAAATAAAGGGGATGAGAAAACATATGGTATGGATTCCATTTTTGTGCTTGACAATAGGTTTAATAGTTGGGGTTCAAAATTTATCAGATTCTGTTTTAAAAATCGTAGATTTACTAGTAAATATTGCTTTGGTGGGTTTAATGTTAACTATAGGCGCAAATATTGGCATAAATGATTCTATTATGTCTAATTTAGGGACTATCGGATTAAACTGTATGATAATTGCTTTGTCTTCTATAGCTTTCAGTGTGATTTTTACTGTTCTTGTTGAAAAAACAATATTGCCTTTAGAAAAAATAAGTAGAAAATTATCCTCAAAAAAAATCAATGTAAATGATGAGGTAAATATTTTTGAAGAAGAAAAAAAGAAGATGTCTCCGCTGATTTGGATTATGCCTGTATCTATCGTTGTCGGAATTATTTTTAGTATTACTATGCTTCCAAAGAATTTTATTTTAGATTATGCTTTAAATATTTTTTTGATAATTCTCTATACTAGTGTAGGTATTAGTTTAGGTTCTAATCGTATGATATTTAATTATATCAAGGTATTAGGATGGAAGATTATTTTTCTTCCAATTGCAATTTTTATAGGAAGTCTTATATCAGGTATTTTGTCTGGAATTATACTTGGCTTACCGTTACATATTTCAGTAATATCTTCTAGTGGAATGAGTTATTATAGTGTTACTGGAGCATATATGACACAGGTGTATGGAGTTGAGGTGGGAACATATGGTTTCATGGTTAATGTTATGAGAGAATTTTTTACGATTTTACTTCTACCTCTCTTAATTAAAATAAGTAAGGGAAGTCCAATTGCAGGAGGAGCTGCTGGAAATATGGATACTATGTTGGTGCCAGTAACAAAATTTGTTGGACCAGAATTAGGGTTAGTGGCATTAATTACTGGAACCATTCTTACTTTTGCTGTACCTGTTATATTACCTATATTATATAATTTTTTTATGTAGAATAATAACTAAATAGGGATGAGTATATTAATAATCATAGTATAATCATCCCTTAATTTGCGCTTAATTAAATTGTATTAAGGAGTATACTCTATAGGTGCTACTAGATAATCCCCGTCTAAGAAGTTTATTACTAGGAAGTATTCATCATTGTATTTATAAACTAGTCCATTGGTTTTTTCAGCAGAATCTTCAGTATTTTTTATTATATCTGCGAATTCTTCTAGTTTTTCATTATCTTCTAAGTTATCAATATATACTCCCATATATTCTAAAAATGCAATGGTCTTTTCTCGTAATAACTCTTTTGAAATCATGCAAATCACCCCTTTTAATCCTTTACATCAATAAGATACCCTGAATAATTTTGTTTAATCAATATTTGATTTTGTACTAAATGAAAGAAAATTATTTTGAAATATTAGAAATTTAGTTAGGTTTTTGATAGCTTTGGCAAATATGGCTATATAAAAGGGGACGATATTAATAAACTTAAGAGAATAATTGAGCCATATTGTGAAGAATAAGAATAGGCTAGGAGAATCTAGCCTATTCTTATTTCAAATACTTATCAAACCAATCTGTCATTTCTTTAAGCCTTCTAATCCTATGTTTAGGCTTTCCACTCCTACTTAATTCATGATTTTCTCCACGGAACATGCAAAGTCTTGCATCTACTCCATGATATTTTAGTGCAGTAAACATCTGTAGTCCCTCTGGTAGCCAACAGCGGTAGTCTTCTTCTGAGTGAATGAATAGTGTCGGGGTTTTAGCCTTGTCTGCATATTTAACAGGGGAGTGGAACCAAAGTTTTTCTACATTGTTCCAAGGTGTCCCAACTTGTTCATTGTCTACAAAGAAGTAGCCAATATCTGTAGTTCCAAATTTAGAAATCCAGTTGGAAATACTTCTTTGGCTGGCAGCAGCTTTAAATCTATCTGTATGGCCTATGATCCAATTAGTCATAAATCCACCATAAGAACCACCAGTTACCCCTATTTTATTGCTATCTATAAATGGATATTTTTCAAGGACTATATCAGTAAATTTCATAAGGTCATCATAGTCAATAGTTCCATACTTTCCTCTTATATCTGCAAATTCATTGCCTCTTCCATCACTACCTCTAGGGTTGGTAAAGAATACTACATATCCTTCATTAGCCCAATATTGCATTTCATGGTAGAATACCTCTCCATAAACAGTTTTTGGTCCACCATGGATATCTAGTATTCCTGGATATTTTTTATTTGGGTCAAAATCTACAGGTTTCATTATCCAACCTTCTAAAGTTATTCCATCTTCATTTTCAAAGGTTATCCTTTCTGGAGTAGATAATCTTTTAGTTTTTATTACCCATTCATTAAAGGATGTAATCTGCTTTTCTTCCCCATTTTCTAAAGTATATAGTTCTTGAAGTTTCATATTTTTTAAACCAATGAATAATACATTTCCATTATGTATATCAAAACCGTCAATAGAACCACCTTTAGTAGTTATTTTTTCAATATGGCCATTTTCATCAATCCTATTTATATAGGATGAGTTTATTTCTGTAGTCACAAAGTATAGATAGTCTCCATCTACTTTAAAGGATTGACTACCTCCATATCTACAATCAGAACCTACTGAATTCCATATACTATGATCAAAATCATCGGTTATTTTTTCTGTTCTTTTATTATTTAAATCCATAGTGTAGAAATGGCTGTTTTCATTTATTCCATAGGTTTTCATATTGTTGCCAGCAAATATTATTTTATCATTTAAAAAATCTCCATAAACATATGCAAAAGGATCTTCATGGGTTATATTTTCTAAATTATTTTTATTTATATCATATAAGTATAGATTGCTTTTAATTGGAGCCTTATCTTTAAAAGAGTTAGCAATGATTATAGCCATAGTCCTATTTTTATTTAAATTAATAAATTCTACATCTGTAAATTCATCAGTAATTGGTTTAATTTGATTTTCATCTTTGTTATATAGATATAATCTATTTCTTTTCTTGTTTGTGAAACCTTGGCCATTGGACCAGAAAGGTATTTCATCTAATACTTCATAGTCTTTTTCTTCTTTAAATTTTTTTATGGCTTTTTCTTTTTCACTACCTTCTAGATTGTTTATATCTGGTTTATAGTGGTCATAAAGGGCTGTAACTAGAAAGTTTTTGTCATCTACCTTCTTAAGTTCTGTTACAGTTAGTGGTACTCTGAATGCTTCTACTGCTTCTCCACCGTGAATATTTATTTTATAATAGATTGTAAATTCTTCTCCAGATTCTAATTTTTCTTTATCCTTTGAGTTTCTCATAGCTGGAAATAGAATATTTGATTCATCTAGCCATATGAAAGATTTTTCTTCATCTAGAGAAGTTAATTGAAAGTATTTATCTGTACGAGTATTATAAATCCATATATTAGATAGATACTTGTTTTCCTCTAAATCCATTCTATGAAGTACGAAAGCAGCGTATTCTCCATTGGGAGAATATTTAAGGCTAGAAAGAAACTTATACTTAGTAAAATCATCAAGCTGTAACTTTTCCATAAAAATCCCTCCACAAAAATAATTTTAAATTTTTTTTACTTAACAATACTTGGTACTTTCTTTTAAGATAGTGCTGGTCCCCTGTATTTAACATAGTGCAAGTCCACGAATTTTGGGTTATTGGTTTTCCTTCCGAAAAAGCTTTGAAGAAAATAGGACTTGATTTTCTAATCAAAGACTTTTTTAGTCAGTCAAACGCAATAACCCAAAATCCTTTACTATGCATAGTTTAAAGCTTTAACTATACTTATTCAAATAGTATAATGTTTGAGTAAATAGAAATAAAGAATGAGCGACTTAAAAGAGTTTTGCTATGAAATAATCCGACCTAAAAATAAAATGCGTTAAAAATTTTTCACTGTTTGAGCGAAGCGAGTTTGAAAACATTTAGCATTTTATTTTTAGGGAGGATAATATTTCATCAAAACTCTTTTCGGAGCGAATTTTTATTTCTATTTGCGGGGACTTAGCACTATTTCAAAATCAAGCCCTATTTTCTATAATAATAAATCTTTCCATTCTCAATATGATTTTCAACAAGACCTTTATTGGTTAAATAAGTTAAAAAAGCTGCTGTAGATGAGAAGTAGATATGATATTGATTGAAATTAGAATAATCCATATCATTTAAAATTAAAATATTTTGCAAAAGATCCTCTCTACTATAAGGTTGATCCAATATTGTTAAAAATTCCTCTGATATATTATTTACCCATTTAATATTTATATCTACCAAATTCTCTACTTCATCTTTTGAATATAACTTATCTGAATGGCCTAGTACAAAAATATCTCCATCTATTTCTTTAATATGCTCAAAAGAATTTAAAGTATCTTCCACACTATATATAAAAGGTAATTGATATTTATTTAGTATATCTACACTAAATAAACTATCACCTAAAAAACATACTTTATCTGGGGTCACAATGCCTATTTGGTCGAGAGTATGGCCTTTTAAAGATATAATTTCAAATTTTTCATCATTTATTTTTTCTGTACCATAGTTAAGAGTATAGTCTACTTTTATAGGTTTATTGCTTTTAGCTATATCTTTAGTGCTAACGGCTCCATAAAAAGTGTAAGGGAATAATTCATTATTCTCCATAAATAACCTTTCTTTTTCAGAAGTATAGGTGATACATCCTGGATAATTTTCAGTAAGATAGTTGTTTCCTCCAGAATGATCTAAATGATTATGAGTATTTACTATATATTTAGGATGAAGATTATTAGAAAGTAGTACATTTTCAATTTTTCTAGCAGCTGTATTATTCATTCCTGTATCAATAATGAGACAGTTTTTATTTTTATAAGTATAAACTCCTGTGTTAGTATTACTAGGAATATAAAAAGTATTACCTCTTATTTTAGTAAGATTCATGTTTTCACATCCTTTTTCATTATATATTTATATTTAATATTATATACTTAATATTATATACCAAAATCTAAGTTTTTCATTTAAACCTAGCATTACACTAAGATTTTAATATAGTATATAATAATGGTAAAATAAAAAAAAGTAGGTGGCACGATATGGAAAAATCTTATGTCCATGTGTATACAGGAAATGGAAAAGGAAAAACTACTGCTAGTATAGGACTTTCTATAAGGGCAGCTCTTGCAGGTAAGAAAGTATTTATAGGACAGTTTGTAAAGGGAATGGAGTATAGTGAGTTGAAGCTTGTAGACTATTTATCCAATATAGAAATTCAGCAGTTTGGCAGGGATTGTTTCATATATAATGATCCTACAGAAGAAGATATAGAAGCTGCAAAGAAGGGGCTAGAGATTTGTAAAAAGGTATTAGAAAGTGGAAAATATGATTTGGTAGTATTAGATGAATTAAATATTGCTTTGTATTACAAATTATTTTCTATAGAAGAGGCTATTGAAATAATTGAAAATAGGGATGACTCTGTAGAAGTAATAATTACAGGAAGATATGCACCAAAGGAAATAATAGCTTTAGCAGATTTAGTTACTGAAATGAAAGAAATAAAACACTACTATACAGAAGGTGTAGAAGCAAGAAAAGGTATAGAGTTCTAGGAGGGTCTGTAGGTGAAAAAGAAAATTATATTTATAATAGCTGTAGTATTGTTGGTTATTCCTATATTTATAATAAAAAATTATAGAAAGGAAAGTTCAAAAAATAAGGATAATATAGTGGAAGAAGTATGGTATGGAGAGAAGAAAGTCGCTTACTTAAGAGAGGTAGAAGGAAATTATATTTTAGAAATAGATGATGTTGTAAATAAAAAGAAGGGTAATATAGAAGGAATAGGTGGCTATTTACATAATATTAATTGGTCACCAGATGGAAATTATTTAACAGTTGATGGTGGAATAGAGGCTACTAGTACTACCTATATAATTTCAGTAAAGGATTTAGAATTATTTGATAAAATATTTACCACTGGAAACACTGTCTGGTCGCCAGATTCAAAGAAACTTTTAATAGGTGTAGAAAATAAGGAGGAAAATATAGATTTAGCAATATACTATCTTTGGAGCCAAAGAGCAGAGCCTTTGCTTGAGGCTAAAGAAGGTTATGACTATTACCCAGAGTATTGGAAAGATGATAATGTAGGATGTGCAAAGGTGTCTGGTGAAAATAAAGAGTCTTTTCAAATTAAGTATAAGCCTTCCCTAGAAGAAAAGATAATGTCAATAGCTATGAACAAGAAAGAAATAGATAGTAAGGAATTAAAAACAATAATTTCAAAATTACCTGAAATAGACTTAGAAAATCTTGAAAAGATATATGGGGAAGGCAGTGATATAAAGATATTAAACTGGCTTTCAAAACAAAGTATTAAAGATAAAGAAGATATTGAAAGTATATTAAAAATATCATTAAATCTCTATGATGAACAGCATACTATTATTTCAAATTTAATGAAGGATCTTTATTTAAAGGATAAAATTACATTTATAAAGGCTTTAGCTAAAGTGCCAAAAGCTATGGAGGAAACTGCATATGCCTTTAAAACTTTTGAGCTTTATGAAACTGGAAATGAAGATATGATAAAGGATTTAGATATGTTTTCAAGTTCCAATGTACTTACAGAGGAAGAAAAGAAACTTGCTGTAGAATTTTTAAATATATATGATCTTTGTGGAATATGAAGTTAAAAAAATGGAGACATAATGTCTCCATTTTTTAGATTTAATCTAGAATTTTTTAAATAATTCCTTTTTAGCACCACAGATAGGGCATTTGTCTTCAGCCTCGTTAGCTGCTGTATATCCACAGATAGGACATACATACACTTCATTGAAGTCTACATCTTTTCCAGCATCTACTGCATCTTTTGCTTCTTGGAACAAAGCTGCATGTAGTTTTTCTGCTTCTAATGCGAAATTCATAGATCTTATAGCTTGTTTTTCATCTTGAAGTTCTGCAACTGCTATGTAAGCAGGATACATTTGTTCTACTTCAAATAATTCACCGTTTATAGCTCCTTGTAAGTTTTCAGAAGTAGTTCCAAGTCCAAATCCTGCTCCAGCTGTAACTGAGAAATCTCCACTTTCATCTTTCATTACTTTAAAATGGCTTGTAGCATGGATTTGTTCTGCATAGGAAATAGCTTTAAAAAGTCTTCCTACATTTTCAAAACCGTCTTTTTCTGCTTTATCTGCCCAAGCTAAATATCTCATATGAGCTTGACTTTCACCGCCAAAAGCTGAACGTAAATTTTCTGCTGTCATTGCATTCATTAAAAAATTCCCCCTTAATAGTATTGTTTATATATTTGATCATGGGCCAATTGGACCTTCAACTGGCCCATGATTTTATAACTTGAATTATTAGGTTGATTTTAAGCAATCTTTACATATACCTTCATAATATATTTTCCTTTTATTTATAATGAAACCCTTTATATCTTCTTCACTTATATTAGATGTATTAATATTGAAATCATATATTTTATTACAAATTTCACATTTAAAATGTCCGTGTGCAGATGTATCTATATCATATCTAGACTCTTTATCATCAATGGATACAAGATTTACTATATTTTTTTCTAAAAACAACTCTAATGTATTATATATACTAGTTTTAGAAAGGGTAGGTATATCTTCTATTAATTCTTTATATATTTCATCTACTGTAGGATGATATTTATTATCCTTTAAGTATTGAAGTACTTTTATTCTAATAGTTGATGGCTTAATATCATGTTCTTTTAAGTATTTTCTTGCTGAATCTGTTTTAAATGCCATCTTAAAAAATCCCCTTTCATTTGTAACGACTTCAGTTTTGTAATGATTACAATTTATATTATAAATTGTTTAAAATTATTTGTCAAGTTCTTTAGTAATAATGAAATATTTAACAATCGACTTTATATTTTATATATTCCCTTTATTTTTCAAAAAAACATTATATTTGCTCTAACTTTACGATTAAAGAAAAATATAGTATAAATATATGTATGCCTTTTAAAATACCAATAGAAAATTTAACAAAAGGAGATGACTATATGCAGAAATATTTTCCAAAGGGAGTATGTAGTAGAGAGATAATTTTTGATGTAGATGGGGGTAAAATAAAAGATGTAGAGTTTGTAGGAGGATGTGAGGGAAATCTAAAAGGCATATCTCATCTTGTAGAGGGAATGGATATAGATGAAGTAATAGACAAGCTTTCTGGAATTAGATGTGGATTTAAAAACACATCTTGTCCAGATCAGTTTTCTAAGGCACTGAAAGAATATAAAGAAAAAGCAAATAGCTAACGATATGCTATTTGCTTTTTTTCCACTTATTTAAATCTATTATTTTTCCTATATTTTTAACATTTTTATTTTTATTTTCTTTTAATATATTAAATACTGCTTTTCCTAAGTTGGTAATACTTATAGTAGAAACAGAATTTTCTTTAAAATAGGATGCTTCTTTAAAGGTTAATAACCCCATATTTTCAAATAGATATATTATTTTCTCATCAAATATTGGAGTATCAATATAGATATATTTAATATCATCATAATTATATATCATATCTGGAGTCAAATTACTTAAATTATCTATTATATTAAATTTGTAATCCTGTTCAATACTTTTATAATCTGCACCTGCAAACTTTTCCCAAGACATTATATTCCAAATATAATCTATAAACAAAGCTAGTTTTTCAAATCTTTTTAACTCAATATATTCACTTTCTTTTTCATAAGGTATGATTCTATTTTTATTTATAGTCAATATATAATTGCATAGTGAGAAATTATAAAAAAGGTGGATTAGAGGAAGATCTGTTTGCACTATATTTTTAGTTGTTTTTGCCATCATATCCTGAGTAATTAGATTATTTAAATCTAACAAATACTTATTTTCCATATATTTATTTTTTTTAGATATTGTTACATTGTTATTTCTTATATAAAATAAATATTTTTCATAGTTATTTAAGAACTCTATAGCCTCTTTATTTAAATTGTCCTTAATAGGTTGGTCTAGATTTTTATCCCAATATAAAGGCATGTTTATAGGTTTTGCAGGTTTAAAGTATTCATCCCTTTTTTTACTTATTGTAAGCATTTCTTCATAGGATTTTTCATACCTTTTTTTATTTTTTTCGTCTTTTAAAAATTTAATATATTTTTTTAAAGTTGCAATATAAGAGTTTAATTTAGTTTTGCTAGGTATGAAATCATCAAATATACCTTCTTTAATCAATCTATTAAGATTTATTTTATCTAAATCATAAAGGGTATAGTCTAAATCGAACAAATAGTATTCGTATATATCTATTAGATTTTTAATATGTTTATTTACAGTGCTTTTGGTTAGGTCTTTTTCCAGAAAAGACTCAAATTCATCTAATTCTTCTGCCAACTGTATATCATTTTCATCATTAAATCCTAAGACATCGTATATACAGTCTGTATAGATTTTATATACATTTAAACTATATTTTCTAAGGTATTCTTCCATTAGAATATTATTTTCTTTATCTTTAATGGATTCATAATCTAGAAATATTTTTTCCAAAAATGTGTTTTTAGAGAAGTCAGGAAGAAAGCTAATATCCCCAACAAATTTTTCATATATAATTACTTTTGATACCCTTCCAAATATAAGTTCTGATTTATCTACTATTTTAGAAAGTTCTGGTTCCCATACAATATGATGTTTATTACATAGAAGGTCTTTTACATACATTAAATCGTCTTTTATATTTTTAATTTCATATAGACTTATGTGGGACTTGTTCCTTTCTAAAAGTATTTCTTTTTCTAAATCATTTAATTTATCAGGAGAATCCTCTATGAAATGCTCTATGAAATTTTTACCATATTTAGTTATATAGTCTAGGCTTATCCAAACATTGAAAGCTGTACTGGTTCTTCTTTCATCGAAATCTGGATAGTAGAATGGAATAGTCTTGATATTGTTTTCCCTTTGAAAAAAAGTATCTATATAATTAAGTAGTTTTTTTGTAGCACTTTCTTGAATACTCATAATCTGCTCATAATCAAGTTTCTTCATATACATCCTCCAAAGAATTAAAATTTTATTTAAATTGTATACTATCATTATATATTAAACAAGATTAATTTGCATAAATATAAGGGTGTGAAATATTTAAAAAATTTGATATTATACTTTTAAGTATAAGTTTTTTTTAGGAGGGGTCAAATGTTAAAATTTAAAGATTATGAATATAAAAGGCCAGATATGGAAAAGGTTGAAGAAGAAATTATGTATTTGATAGAAGAATTTGAGAAGGCAAATTCTTCTAAAGAACAAAATGAAATCATCGGAAAAATAAACGGTATAAGAGAAGAAGTAGAATCTATGTCTAATTTAGTTTATATAAGACATTCGATAAATACTTTAGATGAATATTATGAAAAAGAGCAAGAATTTCTCGATGAAAACATGCCTTTATATGAGAATTTAATATCTAGATATATGAAGGCTTTAGTTAATTCTAAATTTAGAAATGAATTAGAAGAAAAATGGGGCTCCCATTTATTTAATCTATCAGAAATTAAATTAAAAACTTTTTCTGATGAAATAATAGAGGACCTAGTTACTGAAAATAAGCTAGTATCTGAATACGATAAATTAATAGCTTCAGCTAAAATAGTATTTAAAGGTGAAGAGAGAAATCTATCCCAAATGCAACCTTTTATGCAATCTACAGATAGAAACACAAGGAAAGAAGCCTATGAAGCTTACATAGGATTTTTTGAAGAAAATGAAGACAAGTTTGATACTATCTATGATAAATTAGTAAAGGTAAGGGATGGTATAGCTAAGAAATTAGGTTTTAAGAATTTTGTAGAACTAGGATATGCTAGAATGGGAAGAACAGACTATGATGCAGAAATGGTAGCGAATTATAGGAAACAAGTATTTGAAGACTTAGTGCCAGTAGTGGTGAAACTAAAGGATAGACAAAGACTTAGACTAGGCCTTAATGAGCTTAAATATTATGATGAGCCACTAGAGTTTTTAACTGGAAATGCTATTCCAAAGGGAAGTCCTGAATGGATACTTGAAAATGGAAAGAAAATGTATAATGAACTTTCTAAAGAAACAGCTGAATTTTTCAACTTCATGGTAGAAAGAGAGCTTATGGATCTTGTAAGTAAGAAAGGAAAAATGAGTGGTGGATATTGTACCCATATAACGAAATACGATTCTCCTTTCATATTTTCCAATTTCAATGGTACTAGTGGAGATGTAGATGTTTTGACCCATGAGGCAGGCCACGCTTTTCAATTTTATTTAAGTAGATCTTTTGAAGTGCCAGAATATCATTCCCCTACATTGGAAGCTTGCGAAATCCATTCTATGAGTATGGAATTTATAACTTGGCCTTGGATGGAACTTTTCTTTGAGGAAGATGTAGAAAAATATAAATTTAGCCATTTAAGTGGAGCAGTTAACTTTATACCTTATGGAGTAACAGTAGACGAGTTTCAGCATTTTGTATATGAAAATCCAGAAGCTACTCCTGAAGAGAGAAAAGCTAAGTGGAGAGAAATAGAGAAGAAATACCTTCCATTTAGGGATTATGAAGAAAATGACTTTTTAAATAGGGGTGGATATTGGTTTAGACAAGGGCATATATTCCAAGTTCCTTTTTACTATATTGATTATACTTTAGCTCAAGTATGTGCATTCCAATTTTGGATAAAGGCAATGGAAGGAGACGGCGAATTTTGGGAAGATTATTTAAGATTATGTAGGGCTGGTGGAAGTGATTCTTTCTTAAATCTTGTAAAATTAGCTGGACTTAAAAATCCATTTGTAGACGGAACAATAAGAGAAGTTATAAAACCTATAAGTAAATGGTTAGATTCAGTAGATGATACTGAGTTTTAATTAAAAAGCTATCCTAATTTTTTAGGATAGCTTATGATATTCTCCTGTTAGAAGTTCAATATCTCTATTAAATATTCCATTTCTTCAAGTATTATTTTAAGGTGGTAGTTAAATACTATATCCATTTCAATCATTGCATTTCTATGGGAATGTGGAACTTTTTTATCATACATTTTTTCCAATACTTGGGTATTTGTTCTATTAATTATAGGGTCAAAGTCTATACTTGAGAGTATACTTAGATTATCATATATATCCTTAAAAGAATCATAGGTATTTTTCAGATGTTTACAATCTTCACCTTTACAAATATTTAACTCTACTTCTTCTCTTAAGGTGCCATAATAATCTTCCAATGTTTTCAAATTGTTTTTTATATGTTCAAGTTCTCCTATATTTATATCTTTGTTTTTCCATATAAGGCTTTCTATTAAATTTAAACTTTCAGCTAAAATATTATTACAAGAGAAATGGACTTTGTCTTTAAAATTGGGAGGCAGTATAAAGAAGTTAACAAGGGTTGCAATTATTATTCCTACAAAGGTATCTAATGTTCTATATAAACTATAGTTCAATCTATTTCCAGGTTCTTGATTATATGTTATAGATAAAAATACTATAGCTGCAATAGTAGCAGATTTTTTCCATTCTAAAACATTACATAGATGTATGATTATAATAACCCCCATACCAATGATAATAGGGTTTGTTGGTGATATAAGTGAGCAAACAAGTCCTAAAGCAGCCCCTAAAACTGTTCCAAGCATTCTACTTTTTCCAGCTTTAAAAGAGCCAGCAACAGAAGATTGCATGGCAATTATTGCAGCAATTCCCGCAAAAAATGGACTCTTTAACTTTATAATTTGTGCTATGAATATGGTTAGAGAAACAGCTATTGCAGTTTTAACAGTTCTCATACCAATTTTCATACTACCAACATCCTTCCAAGAATTTTCATCTATATAAATTTAATATAATTATATCAATGTTTTATTTTTAGTACAAGGAAGTGAAAACTATATTTTTTGTTACAATATATAGTATAGTTATTATAGAGTTGAAAAAAACTACATATAATGTAAAGTATAGTTATAGATAAATATCAGAGGTGCTTTTTATGAAAAAAAATAGAAAAAAATTGAAATGGCTTTTAATAGCAGGTTTTGTAGGCTTTCTCATATACCTTATTTCTACTGTAAATATATATGATAAGGAAAGCTTAATAGATTTTTTTACCACAGCAAAAGTAAGTACAAATTTTGGAATGTTTTTTACTATAGCTACAGCTGTATTAGTTGTGTTTTTCGTACCTATATCCTGGTTAAATGCTTTTGGGGCTTTCTTTTTTGGCTTAAAAGGATTTATATATATTTTTATTGGAGGAATAGTAGGCTCTATAGTATCTTTTTACATAGCACGGGTTTTTCAAGATGATGTAATGAAAATTGTATATAAAATCTATAATAGAAAGAAGAGAAAAGTCAGTTTAGATGAAGTGAAAGGGAAGATAGAGAAATTTGGAATTGGTTATGTGTTTTTCTTGAGAAGTATGCCTTTCATACCCTTTAGTGTGGCTAATTTTGTATCGGGTGTTACATCTATTAAACTTAGAGATTATATATTGGGAACAATTTTAGGCCTTGGACCAGGCCAATTTATAACTACCTTTTTCTTTTCAAGAGCAGTTAATTTAAAGGAAGATCCAATAGGGGCTATTATAGGGGCTAGTATCAAGATTATATATGTTGGTATAGTCATACTTTGGCAAAGAAATAGTAAATTTAAATCTAAAGAATAACCCTACTTAGTCGATATATAAAATAAGAGTAAGAGAGGGGGATATATATGAGAGTTGGAGAAAGTTTATCTATACCTAAGGCTAATTATATGACTGTAGGCGAAGAAATAAATAATTTAAATATTGATAAACACATAAATTCAAATATTAAAAAAGGACAAGGTTCCTTCCCAGAAGATAAAAAATATACAGAAGATGAAATTATAAAAGGAATAGAAGAAGCCAATGAGAAATTTATTATATATGATAGAAGATTTGAATTTTCAATTCATGATAATACAAAACAAATAATGGTAAAAGTAATAGATGTAAATACTGATGAAGTAATAAGAGAAATACCTCCAGAAAAAATATTAGACCTGGTGGCTGCTATTTGGGAAATAACAGGGATAATGGTAGATGAAAGGATATAGGTGGTGATATTATGTATAATAATTTAAGGATTACAGGTTTAGCTTCTCCATTTGATACAGAAGAGATGGTTGGAAAATTAATGGAAACAGAGAAAGTTAAGTTAAATAGGGTAGAACAAGACAAACAGCTATTGGTTTGGAAAAGGGAAGCTTATAATGATTTAAATAAAGATTTTGCAAATTTTATATTGAATACCAGGAAAGAATTTGGCCTTACAACCACGACTTCCACAGGAGCTATGGTTTCAAATTCATATGAAAAATTAACTTGGGTAAAGTCTGCCACATCATCTAATGAATCAGTAGGCACAGTTAGTACAACTGCCAAAGCAATGAGCGGAAGCTACAATGTAGAAGTAGAACAATTGGCAGAAGGGGTCAAGATGGCAAGTAGCAGCAATATTACTGTAGAAGGTGGAACTAAAGACAATTTGGCTAGTCAGTTTGGATTAGATGAAGGAGATGTAATAAAGTTTTCTATAGATACTAAAAATGGAACTAAGGAATTTGAATTTACAGGTTCACAAAGTATTAATGATGTAGTAAAGGCTATAAATAATGCTAAAGTTGAGGTAGGAGAAGGGGATAATAAAAAAGAAGTATCATTAGGTGTAAGAGCTGTTTATGATGCAAATATAGATAGGTTCTTTTTTCAAACAGAAGGAACTGGCACAGATACATGGATAAAGATAGATGATAAAAGTGTTATAGATGGTAAGAATGGTTTCATTGAAGGTGACAACAGTTTACTAAAATTAAATACTAACCAAAAATCAGATTCAGAAGGAAAATATAGAGGCAAAAATGCTAGAATAAACTTTGATGGTGCAGAAGGTATTGAAATAGGGTCCAACCAATTTACTATAAACGGTATGGATTTTAATATAAAAAGTATAGGCAGTTTCACTGCAACTGTAGATACTAATATAGATGCTTTTTATGAAAAGGTTGAGAAATTTGTAGAGGAATATAATAAATTAGTTGAAAAATCTAATTTGCTTTTGACTCAGAAAAAATATAGGGATTATCTGCCTTTAACTGCTGACCAAAAGAAGGAAATGGATAAAAAAGATATTGAGCTTTGGGAGGAAAAAGCTAAATCTGGTCTTTTAAGAAGTGATGAGTTGATTTCAAGGACTATGAGAAACTCAAGAACTTGGATGTATGAGAACATAGAAGGTGTGGAAGGAAGCTTCAAACATTTAACTGAAATTGGTATTAGTACGGAAAAGTTTTCTCAAGGCAGTTTAGGTGGCAAATTATCTATAGATGAGATAAAATTAAAGGAAGCTATTAGAAAAGATGCAGATGGTGTTTTAGAACTCCTTTTTAAAAGTCCAGACTATGGAAAAGGAGAATTAGAAGGGGTTACATCTTATAAATCTGATAGAGAACTTAGTAGTGAACAGCTTCAAGCTAAAAGGAAACAAAGTGGAATCGTAACAAGACTTTATGATAATCTTATTTTAGGTATGCAAGATATTATCAATAAATCAGGCATAGGTGATGATTCCAATCTATATAGAAATGTTAAGTCTAATATGCTTATAGATTTTGTAACGAAGCATAGTAGTATTAGTATGATAGATAAAGATGTTATGAAATTAGAAAGTAAGATTGATGATTTGAATGTGTACTTATTTGAAAAAGAAAACCATTATTACTCCAAATTTGCAGCTATGGAAAAAGCTCTTTCTCGTATGAATCAACAGAGTATGTGGCTTATGCAGCAATTTTCTAATTAGAAGGGAAAGGATTGGTTAAATGAATTATAATGCCCTAAATCAATATAAACAAAATACTGTATATACAGCAACTCCAGAGGAATTGACCCTTATGCTTTATGAAGGTGGAATTAAGTTTATAAATATTGGGAAATTAAGTATTGAAAAAGGGGACATAAAGAGAGCTCATGAATCTATAATGAGAGCTCAAGATATAATTATAGAATTAAATGCGTCATTAAATATGGATTATGAAGTATCAAAGAATTTAAGAGAGCTTTATGAATTTATGATGGACAGGCTAATTGATGGAAATATAAAGAAGGAAGTAGAACCTTTAGATGAAGTTTTAGAGCTTTTAACAGATTTAAAAGATACTTGGAAAGAAGCTATGCAAAAATCTAAAAAAGCTAGATATAAAAATAAGTAGGTGTAGATATGGCTAAAGAACTAATAGATAGTATGATATACATAAGTAAAGAAAAACTAGGCCATCTAAACTCTATTTTAAAACTTACAAAAGTTCAAAAAAAATATATTGGAAAAGAAGATATGCTTAGTAATGATGAAATACTGGACAAAAAAGACGAGATAATAAAAAAAATAGATGTATTAGATAGGGAATTTTTAATCAAATTTTCTGAGTTAAAAAATAAATGTAATATTGACGATATAAATGAGTTAAATGTAGAAGAGTATCCAAATCTAAGAGAACTAAAGGGGACTATAAGAGAGATAAGCTCTACTTTGATGGCTATATCTATTTTAGATGAAGAAAACAATAAAGTTTTAAAAAAGAGTTTGGAAAAAATAAAATTAGACCTAAAAAAATTGAAAAAAGGGAAAAAAGCCTATAAAGGTTATAACAAAACTTTAGATTCAAATATTTTTATAGATGAAAAGAAATAGCTGTAATTTTACAGTTATTTCTTTTTTTTATGCATATTCTATGTATATAAGATGTATATATTGTACATATAGTGTTTTTAGTTGATTTTTTTCTCTTAAAGTACTACAATAAGAATAAGTATAATTATCAAATAATTGTTAATATTATCATAAAAGGTGGAATTTCAAAGAAATATGACTTGTCCACTTTTTATCAAGAGACTTATCCACATGATTAAAAGTACTATATACAGTTTTCCACAGAATTATACACACTATCCACAGAAAAACATGAATATAATCCACTATTGCTCCACATATAATTGTTAATAAGTTTATAAATAATTATACAAAAGGAGTGAATAAATCCATAAGTAAAATATTTTTGTTATAAGTGGGTTTTTTGTGGGTATTATATACTAATAAGAGAAGCAAGTAGTTTTACTTGCATGAAAGGAGTTGGGGTCTATGAAGATAAAGATCACTGGTAAGAATATGGATATAACAGATGCTCTAAAGGAAATAACTTTTAAAAAAATAGGGAAACTTGATAAGTACTTTCAAGAGGATGTGGATACCAATGTAACCTTTAGCGTAGAGAAGAATAGACAGATAATTGAGGTTACAATCAACCTTCCTGGAACAATACTCCGTGCTGAGGAATATAGTGATGATATGTATAACTCTATTGATAAAGCAGTTGATGTTTTAGAAGGACAAATAAGAAAATATAAGACAAAGCTTCAAAAGAGATAC
Organism: Anaerosalibacter bizertensis; assembly: GCF_009696605.1. Classification (GTDB taxonomy): domain Bacteria; phylum Bacillota; class Clostridia; order Tissierellales; family Sporanaerobacteraceae; genus Anaerosalibacter; species Anaerosalibacter bizertensis. The sequence goes on from NZ_VULR01000007.1 coordinate 84,058, forward strand.
CAAAATGGGGAAACTATAAGATTTGAAAATATTGAACCAATGCCTAAACCAAAGGAAGAAGATATACCAAAATTAGTTAAAGTGAAAAGATTTGCAATGAAACCAATGGATGCTGAGGAAGCTATTCTTCAAATGGAATTACTTAGACATAATTTCTTTGTATTTATGAATGGAGAGACTGATGAAGTAAATGTAGTATATAAAAGGAAAGACGGAAATTATGGCTTGATTGAACCAGAGTTTTAATAGTATAATATTTATATAGAGTGCAAAATTGCAGGATGAAAATCCTGCAATTTTTTAGTATAAGGAGGGATTTTATTGTTTATTGAAATAATTATATTATCTATAATAATAGGCCTTGTAAGAGGTGGCAAATTATCAAGATTTAAGAGGGTTAATTTCAAGAAAATGTGGGTTTTAATATTGGCCTTAATTATTCAATACTTTTTAGTAACAATTAATTTCATCGAAGAACTACATTATCTTGATGAAGTATTTAGATTTACCAAACAGTTATCTATTATATCCTATATATTGTTGTTTATAGGAATAATAATTAATTTAAGATATAGATCATTATGGGTTGTTTTAGCAGGTTCAATTATGAATATTTTAGCAATGATTTTCAATGGATGGAAGAGACCTATACTTGTTGAAGGAATAGAATTATTAGGTTTTGAAGACCTTGGCTTCCTTTTAGAACAAGGGAAATTACCTTTATATACTCCTATAGTAGAAAAAACTAAATTGGCTATATTAGGAGATATAATCGTATTACCAAAACCATATCCTTATCCTCATATATTTAGCTTAGGGGATTTTATAATTTACTTAGGATTATTTGTACTTATACAAGAAATAATGATATCTGAAGATAGGGATTTTGGGAATATGGTTCAATTTGACTTTATAAGCAGATAATCACATATCTTGTATATCAAAATAATTAATGGTAAAATTGATTGATGGATATGTTCTGTTTTTGAAAGGTGGTTAGAAAATGAAAGCCTTATTTGAAAAGATATTTGGCTCCTATAGTGAGCGAGAATTGAAAAAGATAGCTCCTTTAGTAGATAAAATAGAAGATTTAGAAGGCAGTACAGAAAGACTCTCTGATAGAGAGTTGAAAGAAAAGACATCTGAATTTAAGAAGAGATTGGAAAAAGGAGAGACATTAGATGATATACTCCCAGAAGCTTTTGCAGTAGTAAGAGAAGCTTCTAGTAGGGTTTTAGGTATGAAACATTTCAGGGTTCAACTTGAAGGAGGTATAATACTCCATCAAGGAAGAATAGCAGAAATGAAGACAGGGGAAGGAAAAACCCTTGTAGCAACCCTTCCTGCATATTTAAATGCCCTTACTGGAGAAGGGGTTCATATAGTTACAGTCAATGACTATTTGGCAAAAAGGGATAAAGAATGGATGGGAAAAGTATATGAATTCCTAGGTCTTAGTGTAGGCTGTATCACCCATGATATGGATAGTGAAGAAAGGAAAGAAGCCTATAATTGTGATATAACCTATGGAACCAATAATGAATTTGGATTCGACTATTTAAGGGACAATATGGTTATATACAAAGATGAAATGGTTCAAAGAAAATTAAACTTTGCCATAGTAGACGAAGTAGATAGTATTCTTATAGATGAAGCAAGAACACCTCTTATTATTTCAGGTGCAGGAGATAAATCTACAAAACTTTATTATACAGCAGATAATTTTGTTAAAAAATTAGAAGGAAGAAAAATAGATCCAAATGAAAGAAAGTCTGATCCATTTGATAGAGAAATAAAAGAAGAAGTAGTAGACTTTGTAGTAGATGAAAAGGCTAGAACTGTTACACTAACTGAAAAAGGGACTAAAAAAGCAGAAGGTTTTTTTGGACTTGAAAACCTAGCAGACCCAGATAATATGGAGATAGCTCACCATATAAATCAAGGTTTAAAAGCAAGATATCTAATGAAAAGGGACATAGATTATGTAGTGAAAAATGGAGAAATATTGATTGTAGATGAGTTTACAGGAAGAATTATGCATGGTAGAAGGTATAGCGATGGACTACATCAAGCTATTGAAGCTAAGGAAGGATTAGAAGTAAGAAGCGAGTCTAAGACTTTAGCTACAATTACATTCCAAAATTATTTTAGAATGTATAAGAAACTTTCTGGTATGACAGGTACAGCAAAAACAGAGGAATCTGAATTTAGAGAGATATATAATATGGATGTAGTAGAGATTCCAACAAATAAGCCTGTTATAAGGGAAGATTTCCATGATAGCATATATAAAAATGAAGAAGCTAAGTTCAATGCAGCAGTTAGAGAGATAAAAGAAAGACATAGTACAGGTCAACCTATACTTGTAGGTACCATTTCTATAGAAAAATCTGAGATACTAAGTAAAATGCTTAAAAAAGAAAAAATACCACATGAAGTATTGAATGCTAAACATCATGAGAGGGAAGCTGAGATAGTAGCTCAAGCTGGTAGGATTGGAGCGGTGACTATAGCTACAAATATGGCTGGTCGTGGTACAGATATAGTACTTGGAGGGAATCCAGAATACCTTGCAAAGGCAGAAATGAAGAAGAAAGGCTATGATGAAGAAATTATATCTCAAGTAGATAGCTTTATTGACACAAAGGATGCTGAGATATTGGAAGCAAGGAAGGTATATGAAAAATTTTATGAAAAGTTTAAAGAAGAAACAGATAAAGAACATGATGAAGTTGTAGAGGTAGGAGGACTTCATATCATAGGTACTGAAAGACATGAGTCAAGAAGGATAGACAATCAGCTTAGAGGACGTGCTGGTCGTCAAGGAGATCCAGGTTCATCTAGATTCTATATTTCCCTTGAAGATGATTTAATGAGATTGTTTGGAAGTAATAGGGTTCAAGGATTTATTGGGGATAATTTTCCAGATGATGAACCATTAGAACATAAACTTTTAACTAAGTCTATTGAAAGTGCTCAAAGTAAAGTAGAAGGAAATAACTTTGCTATTAGAAAGCATGTTCTTCAATATGATGATGTAATGAATAAGCAAAGAGAAGTAATATACAGTGAAAGAAGAAAAGTGCTAGAAGGAGAAAATCTAAGAGACTATATAATGTCTATGACTAAATCCATGATAGATAGGGCTATAGATATGTATTCTCAAGGCAGCGAGTTTGTAGAAGAATGGGATTTAGAGGGATTTGAAAATTATTTAAAAACATCTTTTTTACCTTCTGGGTATTTGACTAAAGAAAATATTAACAATATGGATAAAGAAGAAATTAGAGAAAAGTTGTACAGTCTATCTGAAAAACGCTATAAAGAAAAAGAAGCAGAAATAGGAGAAGAAAGATTTAGAGAAATAGAGAGGATTGTACTTCTTCAGGTAGTAGACAATAAGTGGATGGACCACATAGATGCTATGGCTCAACTAAAGCAAGGTATTGGCCTTAGAGCTTATGGTCAAGAAGATCCTGTAAGAGCTTACCAAATAGAAGGTTTTGACATGTTTGAAGATATGACTATTAGCATACAAGAAGATACTGTTAAATATTTGTACAATGTTGAAACTCCAGATAAAATGGAAAGAAAGAGGGTTGCAAAAGCGGTTTCAACCAATAAAGAAAATCAGGGGAAACAAAAGCCAATAGTTAAAGAGAAAAAAGTTGGCAGAAATGATCCTTGTCCTTGTGGAAGTGGGAAAAAATATAAAAAGTGCTGTGGCAGAAATGCATAGATTGGAGTGATTTAATGGAAGGCATTCATGAATATAGAGAAGGAGTAGCCTCAATTAGGAATGAACTAAAAGATTTGGGTGTTTCCCTTTGACATAGATAGTATGAAAAAAAGGGTTAAAGACTTAGATATAGAAGCAGCTAAAGAAGAGTTTTGGCAGGATGTAGAAAATGCACAGAAAGTTCTTCAAGAATCTAAACATTTAAAAGATAGAATAGATGAGTATGAAAGTTTAGAATCGGAATTAGAAGATTTAGAAGTTCTTATTGAATTGGCCCTTGAAGAAGAAGATTTTTCTTTAAATAAGGAGATAAAAAATTCTTACAATAAGGTGGCCAAAAAGGCTAAGAATTTGAAACTAACTACCCTTCTAAATGGAGAATATGATAAAAATAATGCTATACTATCCATTCATTCAGGAGCTGGAGGATTGGAAGCTCAAGACTGGGCAGAAATGCTTCTTAGAATGTACAGAAGATGGGCAGAGGACAAAGGCTTTGGAATAGATACTTTAGATATCCTTCCTGATACAGCAGGAGGAATAAAAAGTGCAACCCTTCTTATAAAGGGGTTAAATGCCTATGGATATTTAAAATCTGAAAAAGGGGTTCATAGACTTGTAAGAATATCCCCTTTTGATTCTTCGGGTAGAAGACATACTTCTTTTGCTAGTATAGATGTCTATCCAGAGCTAGGTGATGATACAGATATAGATATAGATTCTAAGGATTTAAAAATCGATACCTATAGATCTAGTGGTGCAGGAGGACAGTATGTAAATACAACAGATTCTGCCGTAAGGATAACCCATATTCCTACTGGTATTGTAGTACAATGTCAAAATGAAAGATCTCAACATAGCAATAGGATAAATGCTATGAAGATGCTCAAAGCTAAGCTTATACAACTGAAAGAAGAAGAACATAAGGAAAAAATTGAGGATTTACAAGGTAAATATACTCAAATTGCATGGGGATCTCAAATTAGGTCTTATATCTTCCATCCATACAATATGGTCAAGGACCATAGGACTAATTTAGAAGTAGGAGATATAAATAGTGTGATGGATGGAGATATAGATATGTTTATAAATGAATACTTAAAACAAAAAACCCTTCTTTAAAGAAGGGTTTTAATTAATAGCTATTAAAAAATTATTAATTGTCAAACAAAGGAATTTTATAAAATTTGTAGAATAGTATAGTGGTGGTTTTAATAATATTAACAATATATTAGGATAGGAAGTGGTTAAATGGACATCAGTAGTATTTTGATGAAGGAATTTAAACTTAAAAGTTTCCAAGTCAACAATACTATAAGGCTTATTGACGAAGGTAATACTATTCCTTTTATTGCCAGATATAGGAAGGAACAAACTGGAGAATTAAATGATATAGTTTTAAGAGAGCTAAATGATAGACTAAATTATTTAAGAAATCTAGAAAATAGACAGGATGAAGTCATAAGACTTATTGAAGAACAAGGAAAACTAACAGATGATTTAAAAAAGGAAATACTAAATGCAGATACTCTTCAAAGGGTAGAAGATCTATATAGGCCTTATAAGAAAAAAAGGAGAACAAGAGCTACTAAGGCAAAGGAAAAAGGATTGGAACCTTTAGCTAAGATAATTATTGATGAAGAGATTGAAGAAGGTAGCTTAGAAAAAATAGCTAGCCCTTTTATAGATATAGAAAAAGGAGTAGAAAGTACAGAAGAAGCTTATAATGGAGCAATGGATATTATAGCAGAAATAGTTTCTGATAATGCTAAGTTTAGAAAGATAATAAGAAAGATATTTTTCGAAAAGGGAATTTTAAAATCAGAAGTAGTAGATAGTAAAGAATCAACTGTATATGAAATGTATTATTCCTATAATGAAAAAGTAAAAACTATTCCTAATCATAGAATATTAGCTATAAATAGAGGAGAAAAGGAAAAAGTTCTTAGGGTTAAAATATTGGTTCCTGATGAAGAAATATTAAATATTCTAAAAAGGGAAATGATAAAAAATAATAGAGCTATTACTACAGAATATTTAGAAATGGCTATTGAAGACGGATATAAAAGACTTATATTTCCTTCAATAGAGCGAGAAATTAGAGGAGCTTTAACAGAAAGGGCAGAAGATGAAGGAATAAAAGTCTTTTCTACAAATTTAAAGCCATTACTTATGCAACCTCCTATAAAAAACAAAGTAGTTATGGGAGTAGATCCAGGGTTTAGAACAGGATGTAAAGTAGCAGTAGTAGACGGAACTGGAAAACTATTAGAAACTACTGTAGTCTATCCTACAGAACCTCAAAATCAAGTAGAAAAGACAAAAACAGAGCTAAAAAGACTAATAAATAAACACAATGTGGATATAATTGCTATAGGTAATGGAACGGCTTCTAGGGAAACGGAGCAAGTAGTAGTAGAGATGCTAAAAGAACTGGAAAATAAAGATGTGTCTTACATAATAGTTAGTGAGGCAGGAGCATCAGTTTATTCAGCTTCTAAAATAGCTAATGAAGAATTTCCAGGCATGGATGTTTCACTAAGAGGCGCTATATCTATAGCTAGAAGACTACAAGATCCCCTAGCTGAACTTGTAAAAATAGAGCCTAAACATATAGGGGTAGGCCAGTATCAACATGATTTAAATCAAACTAAATTAAATGAAGCTTTAAGTGGAGTAGTAGAGTCTTCTGTAAATACAGTAGGAGTAGATCTAAATACAGCCAGTACATCACTACTTAAATATGTGTCAGGAATATCTAATAGGGTAGCTGCAAATATAGTAGACTATAGGGATGAGAATGGTATATTTAAAAATAGGAAAGAGCTTTTAAAAGTTAAGGGCTTAGGAGAAAAAACTTTCATACAATGTGCTGGTTTTTTAAGGATTCCAGAAGGCGAAAATCCACTAGACAATACAGCAGTACATCCAGAGTCTTATGATATAGCTGAGAAAATTCTAGAAAGAGATGCTTTAGATGAAGTAAGTTTAGATAGCTTATCTGAAGAGTTAGAAGTAGGTATACCTACCTTGAAAGATATTATCGAGGAGATAAAAAAACCTGGAAGAGATCCAAGGGAAAATATGCCAAAACCCATATTTAGAACAGATGTATTAAATATAGAAGACTTAAAGCCAGATATGGTCCTTACAGGAACAGTGAGAAATGTAGTGGATTTTGGAGCTTTTGTAGATATAGGTGTAAAACAAGATGGACTAGTTCACATATCAAAATTAAGCGATAAATTTATAAAACATCCTATGGAAGTAGTAAAAATAGGGGATATAGTCCAAGTAAGGGTTTTAGATATTGATATATCCAAGGGAAAAATTTCTTTAAGTATGAGAGATATATAGGTCCCATTAAGGAGGTAGTTCTGTGGAAGAAGTTAGAGAATTAGAGTATACTGGAAAACTTTTCTGTGGCATTATTAGCTCTAATTTTGGGAAGAAGTATGTAACACCCCTTAAAAAACTTGTCAATAATGTATTACATGATGAGGGAGCACTAATATATGTGTATAATGAAAAAAAAGATAAGCCTGATTTAAAAAGTATGGGGAAGTATTTTAAAATAGATATGGAAGAGAAATATAAAAATGGACAATTAACTTTTGTATGTTCAGAAGAAAAGTTTTTAGATAATGGATTGCTTTCATTAGATAAAATAATAGATTTTTATGAAAAAGAAATAGACAGTTATAAGGAAAAAGGATTTGAAAAGATAATAGTTTATACTACAAGGGACAGTTTTTATACTTCTCGTGTAAAAGGGGAAGAGCTATGTACCCTTCATAAAAAAATGAAAAAGATCTGTAGACAAAAAAATATAATGGTAGTTATTAAATATATAATTGATGATTTTCATGAAAAAGATTTTTTAAGTCTTATCACTCTTCATGATTTATTTGTTCTAGAAGATTCTAGTGGTGGAAATGTATATACTTATTTAGAACTTATAAAAACTTCTCTTATTAACTTATCCATAAGACAAAGGCAACAAGAAGAATATGAAAGGGAACTAAAGAGAATTGAAAACTTAAAGACTTTGGGAGAACTATCTGAAAGTATGTCCCATGACTTTAACAATATATTAGCAACTATTGTAGGATTTTCACAGATGTGTTTGCTGAAAGAAAAAGATGAAGAAGTAAAAAAATATCTAAATACTATATATAAGACTGCCCTTGATGGAAAAGCTATGATGAATAAAATACAAAGCTATATAAAGGGTAGTTATAATGCTAAAAAAGAAATACATGGGTTAAATGATTTGGTTAAAGACAGTGTAGATATGATCGATCATGGTGTCATTGAAATGGATAGGAAAAACACAGGAGATGTAAAACTTATAAAAGAATTAAATTCAAGAAAATATATATATTGCAATGAATTTGAAATAAGACAGGTAATATTAAATATACTATTAAATGCTGTTGATTCTATAACATATGATGGAGTTGTTAAAATAAAGACCTATGACAAAGGTGAAGATAGTTACATAGAAGTAGAAGATACAGGAATAGGGATCGAAGAAGATATGTTAGAAAAAATATTTGATCCTTTCTTTACTACCAAAGGAGAACATGGAACGGGTTTAGGACTAAACATTGTTAAAAAAGTATTAAACGAACATTGTGCAGATATAAAAGTAGAAAGCCAAGTAAATAAAGGTAGCAAGTTTACCATAATATTCCCTAGTACTACGAAGGAACAGTTAAAAGTAGCAGAAGAGGAAGAAGAATATAAGACTGCTGCAAATATTTTAGTGGTAGATGATAAATATATTGTAGCAAAATCTATAAAAGAACTTGTTTCCCTATTGAATATGAATGCAGATGTAGAGACTAGGGGAGAAAAGGTTATGTCAAGACTTTCAGAAAAAGAATATGACCTCATAATATGTGACTATTCTATGCCATATAAAAATGGAATTGAGGTTTCACAAAAGGTAAAAAAAGAATATCCTAATAAACCTTTTATACTTTTAACGGGATTTGTAGATGATATTGTAGAAAATTGTGATACTATCGATTATATATTGAATAAGCCTTGTACAGTAGAAGAATTATCAGATACTATTGGGAAAGCTTTAAAAATTGTTGATGTGGTTAAGAATAAAAGCTATAATATTAGTTAGAGAGTCAAAATAAATATAGGGAGGGATTATATGTTGCTTATAAAAAATGGTCGTATCCATACTATGGCCGGGGAAATAATTGAAAATGGAAGTATATTAATTGATGATGGAAAAATAGTAGAAATAGGCAAAGACCTTGTAGCACCATTGGACTCAGAAATTATAGATGCTGAGGGAAGAATGATAACTCCAGGATTTATAGATGCTCATTGTCATTTAGGAATGTGGGAAGATGGTATGGGATTTGAAGGTGATGACGGAAATGAATGGGTAGAACCAGTAACTCCCCATTTAAGAGCAATAGATGGAATAAATCCTATGGATATTAATTTTAAAGAAGCTTATATGGGAGGAGTAACTACAGCAGTTACAGGACCTGGAAGTGCCAATGTAGTTGGGGGACAATTTGTAGCTATTAAGACTTATGGAAAAAGGGTTGATGATATGATCATAAAAGAACCTGTGGCTATGAAAGTTGCCTTTGGAGAAAACCCAAAAAGGGTGTATGAAAGTCAAAAAAAATCCCCTATAACTAGGATGGCTACAGCAGCTAAATTGAGAGAAACATTATTTAAGGCGAAAGAGTACCTTAAACAGAAAGAAGAAGGGTTAGAAGATTCTTCTAAAATGCCAGAATATGATATGAAGATGGAGGCCATGATAAAGGTACTTAAAAAGGAAATACCACTTAAAGCTCACGCCCATAGGGCAGATGACATTTTAACAGCTATAAGAATAGCTAAAGAATTTGATGTAGATATAACTTTAGATCACTGTACTGAAGGCCATTTAATTGCAGATATATTAGCAGAAGAAGGGAAACCTGCTATAGTTGGACCATCTTTAACAGATAGATCTAAGATAGAACTTAGAAATCAAACCTTTGATACTCCTAAGATACTCCATGAAGCAGGAGTAAAAATTGCTATTATAACAGATTCTCCAGTTATTCCACTACAATATCTACCCCTTTGTGCAGGACTAGCAGCTAAGTCTGGATTAGATGAAGTAGAAGCCCTAAAAGCTATAACAATCAATCCAGCAGAGATAATAGGAATATCAGATAGGGTAGGAAGTTTAGAAGTAGGAAAAGATGCAGATATAGTTATATTTGATGGAAATCCATTAAAAGACATAGATTGTAAAACTTTTGCAACTATTATCGATGGAAAAGTAGTATATAGAAAGTAGGCTGCATAGCAAATTTTGAAGAGGAAATATATTAAGAGGTAGCTTTTTAAAAAGCTACCTCTTAATATATTTATAATTAGATTAAAAATGAAATTTTTTAATAATAGTAATTTATTTTGTTCCAAAAATGGTATAATATAAATAATATTGTAATCATATGGCTTTGTAGATTTGAAAATAAGAATATAAAACAACTTTTATTTAAATCTACAAAGCTAATAATATGATAGGAGAGAATATTATGAAAAAAATTTTAGGGTTAGTTTTTGCAATAATGTTTATTTTTACAACGACATCTTTTGCAAGTAATGAATATGAAATAGAGGAATATTTAAATTTTGATGTGGTAGAAAATAATAATGAAAATGAAAAGATTAAGATTAACGAACAACAAGAAAAAATTATTGATTTTTCTATTCAATCGGAGGACTTGAATGAAGAAGATAAGAAGATTAAAATCACTGAAGTAAAAAAATCTTTAGATGAATATATTAAAGAATCATATCCTGACCTAAATGATATTGATCAAAATCAATTGAAGACAGACATTTTAGAATATATTTATGAAAACAATATGGGACATGATCCAATGCCCCAATATTATCAAAGCGTTGATTCTTATATGAAAGTAGAGCAATATTTATTAAAATATGCAAATATAAATATTGATGACATGAAAGAAAAGTCTATGAATTATTTAGCAAGTAATATTGAAGATGTGGTTAAAAAAACAGGAATGGGTGAATTCCAAGTTAAAGAAATTATAGCTTCTTTAGCGTCTAATATTTCAACGGAAGATAATTATAATGATGAACAAAATTTAAAATTAATGAAATCAATTAATGAAAAACTAGGTGAATTTATAAAAGATGATGAAATCAGCTTAACAAAAGCTATTGAATATAATGAGTCAAAGGCTATGGCTTATGCGATAAAATGGGATGGATCTAAACGTAATCCTAATTATAGAGATTTTTCAGGTTCTGGTGGTGATTGTGCTAACTTTGTTTCTCAGTGTTTAAGAGCGGGAGGCATGAAATTTAAAGATGGAAAAGTAGATAATACTTCAGCTTGGTATTATAAAGGATATAATTTAAACCAGATATCTTCTACGTGGAGAGGAGCCAATATGTTTAGATGGCATTGGCAAGTAAGGGCAGGTAAATTTACTGATGTATCAGCATCGCAAACTAAATCAAATTTTAAAAAAGCTGTTTATGACAAAACCTATCAAGGTGATGCTATATCATTGGTTAATAGCAAGGGAGTAGCATATCATACAATATTTGTAAATAAGAGAAATACTTCAAAGTCTGACTTTTCATATGCGGCTCATTCTGATAGCAAAAATCATAATAGTCTTAAAGGAAGAGTTTCTGGAATAAGAATATATATATATTATTTGTAAATTCAAAAATTAGATTGTATTGAGTAAGATGGTTTTATATGTACGCCTTGTATAAGAATTAAAATAGAAGGTGATTAAATTGAAAAAAGTAGCATATTTTTTATTATCAATATTTTTATTTATGATTTTAATATATGTATATATAATGGATGTTAAAACTAGAGTTGATATAGTAGGTACGAACGAAGCTTTTGAAGTAGATACAAATACAAAGTTTTTTGTTCCTATAATAAAAACTAATGAAAAAGATAAAGTGAAAGTAGCTAAAATATTATTTTCGAAATATATAGAATATACATTTAAAAATATAGATATGCAAGAGGGTGCAATTAATCCACTTAAAGATTATAAAATTGAAAAGGTAGAGTTTATACAGGACTTAGAGGATAAAAGCTTTGAGACTTTTATAACATATGACTTACAAGCTAAAGATGGATATATAGATTATTGTACTGTAGGTAATGGTATAGAAAATAAAAATAATTGGGTTAAGGGAAATAGAATTATAATAAATATTAGACAATTAGATAAAGATAAATATACAATCTGTCATATGTCAAGTAGGGTTAGATGAAGTAGAAGCACTAAAAGCTATAACTATTAATCCAGCAGAGATAATAGGAATATCAGATAGGGTAGGAAGTTTAGAAGTAGGAAAAGATGCAGATATAGTTATATTTGATGGAAATCCATTAAAAGATATAGACTATAAAACTTTTGCAACTATTATCAATGGAAAAGTAGTATATAAAGGATAAATATTATTGACATAAATACTATTTATATATATAATGTAATTGAGATTAAATATAATCTTCAGGGCGAGGTGCAATTCCTCACCGGCGGTTATAGCCCGCGAGCCAAGAGTTTTTTGGCTGACTTGGTGAAAATCCAAGGCCGACAGTTAAAGTCTGGATGGGAGAAGATTTATACTTAAATGTGATGCGAGTATATTTTTGCCCCGAAGGTTATCCTTCGGGGTTTTTTGAATCCTTTCTGAGTCCCTGAAGAAATACTAAACTTGGAGGGATTTTATTATGGAGTTAAAAAGAGAAAAAGGTAAAATGTCAACTAGGATGTTAACTAAGGTAGGAGTATTATCAGCTATTGCATTTATATTGATGTTAATAGAGTTTCCGCTATGGTTTGCACCACCATTTCTAAAAATGGATTTGAGTGAAGTTCCAGCACTTATGGGTGCATTTGCACTAGGACCTGTAGCAGGAGTTCTGATAGAGCTTATAAAAAATATCTTGAATGTGGCTATAGAGGGAACAAGTACTGGAGGAGTAGGAGAACTTGCAAATTTTGTTGTAGGAAGTATATTTGTATATACAGCAGGATATATATACCACAAAAATAAAAATATTAAGAATGCAATTATAGGAATGATTGCAGGAACTATAGCTATGACTATTGCTATGGCTGTTGCCAACTACTATGTAATGATACCATTCTATGCTAAGTTATTTGGAATGCCATTAGACAAGATTGTAGCTATGGGAAGTGCAGTTAACAAATATGTAGTAGATTTTAAATCACTTATAATCTATGCAGTAGTTCCTTTCAATATATTAAAAGGTGTAATAGTTACATCAATTACATTCCTTCTATACAAAAAAGTATCACCAATACTTCATAAATAAATTATAGGGCTGTCCTTTTGGACAGTCTTATTTTATTCAATATATTAAAAAAATTAGGGTAATATAATAAATGGGATTGGAAAAAATAATATTTATTAAGGAGATGAAAGCTCATATGAAAAAACAAAAGAAAAAACAGATTCAGTTTCCTACAGCTTTTACAGTTCTATTTATTGTTTTAATATTGGCTGCTATATTGACTTATATAGTCCCTGCAGGACTTTATTCAAGATTAGAATATAATGTAGAAGAAAATGTTTTTAAAGTAGAAGATCACAAAGGAGAAATAAGCACCCTTCCAGCTACTCAAGAAACTTTAGATAGATTGAATATTAAAATGAATATAGACAAATTTTTGAGTGGAAGTATTAAAAAACCTATTGCAATTCCAGGTACCTATGAAAGAATAGAGCAATCACCTCAAGGTATATTGCCTATTATTATGTCTCCTATTCAGGGAGTAATGGATACTGTTGATATTATGGTTTTCGTATTGATACTTGGAGGTATTATAGGTTTGATCAATAAGACTGGTACCTTTGATGCAGGTATTGCAGCATTGTCAAGAAAGACTAAAGGAAAAGAATTTTTATTAGTAATATTTGTCTCTGCCTTAATAGCAGTAGGTGGTACTACCTTTGGATTAGCAGAAGAAACCATAGCTTTATATCCTATACTTATGCCTATATTCATAGCAAGTGGTTATGATGCTATAGTATGTATCGCAGCTATATATATGGGTTCTTCTATTGGTACTATGTTTTCAACTGTAAATCCTTTTTCTGTAGTAATAGCTTCAGATGCTGCAGGAATATCTTTTAGTGAAGGGCTTACGTTCCGTATTATAAGTTTAGTGTTAGCCATGATTATAACACTTATATATATCTATAGATATGCCAATAAAGTTAAAAAAGATCCAAAGAATTCATTAATTTATGATGATATGGAAAATATAGAGAAAAAGTTTTTAGAAGATTATGATCCTGATAATGTAGTTCCATTTAATTGGAGAAGAATTTTAATACTGATTGTATTCTTAGCTGCATTTCCAGTTATGGTGTGGGGTGTATCTACAGGTGTGTGGTGGTTTCCTGAAATGTCCGGCCTATTTTTAGCAGTAACATTTATAATTGCATTTTTATCAGGACTTTCTGAAAAAGAGGCTGTTAATACATTTTTAGACGGTGCAGCAGATTTAATAGGGGTTGTCCTTATTATTGGTGTTGCAAGGGCTATAAATATAGTAATGGATAACGGAATGATATCCGATACATTACTTCATTATACATCATCAATTATTGAAAATATGAATAGAGGTCTTTTTGCAGCAGTCCAAATGATACTATTTAGTTTCCTCGGATTTTTCATACCATCTTCATCAGGTTTGGCTACATTATCCATGCCTATCATGGCACCTTTAGCAGATACAGTAGGCATATCAAGAGCTGTTGTAGTTACTGCATATAATTGGGGTCAAGGTTGGATGGCATTTATCACTCCAACAGGACTGATTTTAGCAACCCTTGAAATGGTAGATGTAACTTATAATAAATGGTTGAAATTTATACTTCCACTAATGGGCATAATAGGGGTGTTTTCCATTTTAATGCTTGCTCTACAAACGATATTATAGGATAATAAATATTAAAGAAAGGGTGATTTGTCATGGATCAAATTATTGAAAGATTTAAAAGGTATATTGCTATAGATACTAAATCTGATGAAAATAGCAAAACTTGTCCGAGTACACCAGGCCAATTAGAACTTGGAGCTTTATTAGTAGAAGAACTAAAAGAATTGGGAATTGAAGATGCAAAGCAAGATGAAAATGGATATGTATATGGAACACTTAAATCGAATACAAATAATGATGTTCCTACAATAGGCTTTATATCCCATCTAGATACTAGCCCAGATTTAGATGGTAAATGTACAAATCCACAGATTTTAACATATGAAGGCGGAGATATTAAACTAAATGATAAGTATAGTATAAAAGAGGAAGAATTTCCTTTCTTAAAAGAGCTTGTAGGCAAGGAGCTTATTACAACAGATGGAACAACACTACTTGGAGCTGATGACAAGGCAGGAGTTTCTGCAATTATGGATGCAATAGAATACTTAACCTTACATCCAGAGATTGAGCATGGGGATATTAAGATAGGATTTACTCCAGATGAGGAAATAGGTAGAGGAGCAGATTTATTTGATGTAAAAGGTTTTGGAGCGGACTTTGCCTATACTGTAGATGGAGGGCCAGTTGGTGAATTAGAATATGAAAACTTTAATGCAGCAAGTGTTAGAATAGAAATTCAAGGAAAGAATGTTCACCCAGGTTCAGCAAAAAATATAATGATTAATTCTCTTAGAGTAGCTATGGAAATTGAGAATATGTTGCCAGTAAACGAAAAACCAGAGTATACAGAAGGTTATGAAGGTTTTTACTTGCTAGACGATATCAATGGAAGTGTAGATTATACTGTAGTTAATTACATTATTAGAGATCATTCTATGGAAAAATTTGAACAGAAGAAAACATATATTAGAAAAGTTGTAGGTTTTTTAAATGATAAATATGGGGATATAATAAATATAGAAATTGAAGATAGCTATTATAACATGAAAGAAAAAATAGAACCCCATATGGAAATAGTTGAACTTGCTAAAAAGTCTATGTTGGATATTGGAGTTGAACCTGATATTAAACCTATTAGAGGAGGTACAGATGGAGCAAGACTTTCTTACATGGGTCTTCCTTGTCCAAATATTTTCACAGGTGGCTACAATTTTCACGGAAGATTTGAATTTATACCAACAGAATCTATGAAATTAGCATCTCAGCTAATAGTGAAGATTGCTGAAAATAATGCTAAAAAATAGTTAATGTATAAAACAAGGTGGTCTATTTCTAGGCCACCTTGTTTCATCCTATACTAATATTAATAATATAGCTTAAATAATTTGTAAATGCTATAATATAAGATAGTTTATTATTAATGGGAAGGTTGATTTAGATGGAAATTGTATTGAAAGGTTTAGAAGATACTGAAAAGTTTGGGTATAGACTTGGTAGTCTTCTTGAAGGTGGGGATATAGTTTGCCTTACTGGAGATTTGGGAGCTGGAAAGACTACTCTTACTAAATCTATTGCAAAAGGATTAGATGTAAAAGATTATGTCACTAGTCCTACTTTTGCCCTTATTAATGAATATAAGGGAAGGGTACCAGTATATCATTTTGATGTTTATAGATTAGAAGGGATAGAAGATGTAATAGATTTAGGATTTGAGGAATACTTTTATTCTAAGGGAGTTACAATTATAGAATGGGGAGATAAAATTGAAAAGTTTCTTCCAGAAGATATTCTAACTGTTGAAATGAATAGAGGAAAAACTGATAATGAGAGAATAATTTCTATTTTTAGTAATGGAAAAAGAAGCGAAACAATAATAGAGGAGTTGAAGAAAAATTGAAGGTTTTAGCAATAGATACATCTAGTGTAGTAGCTACTTGTGCAGTATTAGATGAGGAAAAACTTTTAGGAGAATATACTTTAAATCAAGATATGACACATTCAGAAAGACTTATACCTATGATTAAAACATTGATGGATAGTCTAAAATTGAAGCCAGAAGATATAGATTTATTTGCTGGCTCAGTAGGACCAGGCTCCTTTACAGGGCTTAGGATTGGATTGGCTACTATTAAAGGATTAGCCCATGTAGTAGATAAATCTGTTATTGGAATATCTACATTGGAGGCTTTGGCGTTTAATGTACCTTTTGATGGAATTGTCATACCTATAATGGATGCCAGAAGGGATAGGGTATATACAGGTATATATAGATGGGAAAATGGAAAACTTCTCAATATAATGGAACCTACTATTTTAAATATAGATGAGCTTTTAGATATAGTAGATTCTAAATATGAAAAGGTATTATTTAATGGGGATGGCACCCTTGTTTTTAAAGATAGAATAGATGAAAAATTAAAGGATAAAGCATTATATGCTCCAATATCTTTAAATATGGCAAAGGCATCAAGTATAGGAGAACTAGCCCTTTTAAAATGGGAGGAAGGTTCTCAGGAAAACTATTTTAATTTATCCCCAGATTATTTAAGAGAATCCCAAGCACAAAGACAATTAAATGAAAAAAGGTAGTGATTTTATGGATGCATTAATAAGGGATATGACGGAAGTTGATATTGAAGATGTATTGGAAATAGAAAAAACTTCTTTTTCCAGCCCTTGGTCAAAAGATGCTTTTACGTTGGAAATAACTAAAAATACCCTTGCAAAATATATAGTAGCAGAAATGGATAATAAAGTAGTAGCTTATGGCGGTATATGGTTTATTATAGATGAAGGTCATATTACAAATATAGCTGTTCATGAAAAGTATAGAGGCCTTGGAATATCAAACAAAATTGTAGAAGGTCTTATAGATCTATGTATAGATAGAAGTATTAGAGCTATGACATTAGAAGTTAGAAAATCAAATGAGATAGCAAAATCATTATATAAAAAGTACGGGTTTAAAGAATGTGGAATTCGTCCAGGATATTATTCAGATGACAATGAAGATGCTATAATCATGTGGAAAACTATATAAAGGCAATTGGAGGTTAAAAAATGGAAAAAGATATTATAACTTTAGCTATAGAAACTTCCTGTGATGAAACTTCCTGTGCAGTTTTGAAAAATGGAAGAGAGGTTCTTTCAAATATAATCTCTTCTCAAATAGAAATACACAGAAAGTTTGGAGGAGTAGTTCCAGAAGTAGCTTCAAGAAAACATATTGAAAATATAAATATAATTATAGAAAAAGCTTTGAAAGAAGCCAATGTAGATTTTAAAGATATAGATATAGTAGGAGTTACACGTGGGCCAGGTCTTGTAGGGGCCTTACTTGTAGGGATATCTAGTGCCAAAGCTATAGCTTATGCATTAGATAAGCCTCTCATAGGGGTGAACCATATAAAAGGTCATATCTGTGCTAATTATATTGAACATAAAACACTAGAGCCCCCTTTTACTTGTTTAGTAGTATCGGGAGGACATACCTATTTAGTACAAGCTAACTCTTATACAGACTATGAACTAATAGGAAGAACTAGGGACGACGCAGCAGGAGAAGCCTTTGATAAAGTGGCTAGGTCCTTAGGCTTACCTTATCCAGGAGGACCGGTGATAGATAAACTTTCAAAAGTTGGAAATCCTAAAGCTATAGATTTTCCAAGACCATGTTTGGAAGAAAATAGTTATGATTTTAGTTTTAGCGGACTTAAAACTGCTGTTTTAAATTATTTAAATCAGATGAAACAAAAAGGGGAAGAAATAGTAGTTGAAGATGTAGCAGCCAGTTTTCAACAGGCAGCTATAGAAGTACTTGTTGAAAAAACTATAAGATTGGCAAAAGAGAGAAATAGTAAGACCATAGCATTGGCAGGTGGAGTAGCTGCAAATAAGGGTTTAAGGAATTTATTAGAGATAAGGGGAAATGAAGAAAGTATAGAAATAAAATATCCTTCCACAACCCTTTGTACAGATAATGCAGCTATGATTGGATCCTGTGCATATTTTAATTATATTAGTGGACAAAGTTCTGATCTAGGTTTGACAGTAGAGCCAAATTTAGAGCTAGATCAGAAATAATCAACAAATTATTCACATTTAAATTAGATATATTTGAGAAACAATGTGTATATTGTGGAAAAAGTAAAGAAAATAAGGAGACTAGAGGGGAAAAGCTGTGGATAAAACTGTGGACATTGTGAATAACTTGTGGATTTATTGGGGACAGTATTTATTTTTAGTCTTAGTCCTCTAAATTTATGAGTTCATCATAAAGCTTTTCTACTAGTCTTTGAGTTTCTTCTCTTTTTTCTGTCAATTCTTTCACTTTTTCAAGGTTATCATATATATTTGGATCAGATAGCTTTTCATCTATATTAACTATTTTTTCTTCATTTAATATAATTTGATTTTCCAATTCTGTAGCTTTCCTTTTTATTTTTCGTTTTTCTTCTATTTTTTTTCTTTCCTTCTTTTTTTCAAGTTTTATCTGTGTTTTAGTCTTAGTTTCTTCTTCCTCTACTTCTTCAATTTGGTTTTTCTTTTCTACATAATAGTCATAATTGCCTAAAAATTCTTCCATACCATCTTTAGATAATTCAAGTATTTTATCTGTTACTGTATTTAAAAAGTACCTATCATGGGATATAACAAATAATGTACCATTATAGTTTTTAAGAGATTCTTCCAATACTTCTTTAGAGTCAATATCTAAATGGTTAGTAGGCTCATCCATTAAAAGAAAATTGGCTTTAGAAAGCATTAGCTTGAGAAGGGCCAATCTACTCCTTTCTCCACCACTGAGATCTCCAACCTCCTTAAATATATCATCTCCAAAAAATAAAAACTGGCTTAAATAAGTTCTTATTTGATAATAGTCTAGTTTAGGATTTTCATCCCATATTTCATCTATAATAGTCTTGTCTAGATGTAAATCAGTCTGCTCTTGATCAAAGTATCCAATATTTACATGATGCCCCAACGTTATTTCTCCACAGGTAGGAGGCATATTGTTTAAGATGATTTTAAATAATGTAGTTTTTCCAATGCCATTTGGACCAATAAGTCCAACCTTTTCTCCCCTATATATATTAAAACTTACATCTTTAAATAGAGGAGTTTCATCAAAGGATTTTCCTAAATCTTCTACTGCTAAAACATCCCTACCACTTTTTATTTTAGGTTCAAATTTTAATTTTGTTTTTTTAGAATCAGCTAGGGGTTTGTCTATTCTTTTTATTTTATCCAACATTTTTTGCCTACTTTGGGCTTGTTTAATATATCTCTGGCCTCCATAGTTTAAAAAGCGTTTGATTATTTCTTCTTGTCGTTCTATTTCTTTTTGCTGATTTTCATATTGTCTTTTAAGTAGTTCCATTTCCACTTTTCTCTTTTTCATGAATTCAGTATAGTTTCCATTGTAGGTTTTTAGTTCTAGATTTTCTAAGTGGAATACTCTACTTACTACATTATCTAAGAAGTACCTATCATGGGAGATAATTAGAGCAGAACCTTTATATTCATTTAAAAATTTTTCTAACCAAGATATTGCTTCAATATCCAAATGGTTTGTAGGCTCGTCCAACAAAAGCAGATCAGGTTTTTGAAGAAGTAGTTCTGCTAAAGCTAATCTAGATTTTTGACCTCCACTTAAATTATTTACCTTCTTGTCCATATCTTCATCAGAAAAACCTAATCCTTTTAAGGTGCCTTTTATTTCACTTTTAAATCCATATCCATTTTGATTAGAAAATTGCTCTGATAGGTTGGAGTATTTTTCCATAAGATTTTGTAAGGTTTCTGAATCCCCTTTTTTTCCTTCTATACTTATTTTTTCTTCTAATATTCTTAGGTTTTTCTCCATTTCTATTAGATGCTCAAATACTTTTAAACATTCATTAAATACTGTATTTTTACTTTGGATTTGTGTATGTTGTTTTAAATAACCAATCCTTAAATTTTTTTGAGTATATATTTCCCCACCATCTTTGGGAATTTCTTTGGCTAATATATTGAATAGGGTAGTTTTTCCAGAACCATTTAAACCTACTAATCCTATTTTCTCTCCTTCATCTATAGAAAAGCTTATATCTTTTAAAATTTCTTTTGCAAGATAGAATTTAGATATATTATTACAAGATAAAATTATCATGATTTTTCCTCCTATACAAATAAGTTCAGTAAACTTATTCTATCAAAAAAAATAGTCCTATGAAAGATTAAGGACTATTTATTATCTAGTTCCATAGCCATGCTAGATAAAACTTTATCTACAAGGTCTATGTCACATTTATGTTCTGCTGTAAAATGGGTACAATTTTCACAGCTTTTCATATTGTTAATACAAGGGTCAACAGAAGATTGTATAGATGAATTTTCATCAGTTTTATATTCATCACAATATAAGGCGACTTTCATTAATTGCTCTTTACTAGCCATAGAATTCCTCCTTTATAATTTTCAAGATTATTGTTTGTAAAATAGGGTTTTAATATTCATTTTTCAAGTTAAATTAAGAAGGGGATATAAAATTGACACGTAAATAACAAATTGATATAATAAATAGGAAACAGTACTTTCTTTTAAAATTAAGCAAGAAAGGGAGTTTAAATATGGATAGAGAGTGTAAAGTTTCAATGACAGTCATAAGAAGACTTCCTAAATACTATAGATATTTAGGAGATTTAATAAATAAGGGAATAAATAGAATTTCATCTCAAGAACTAAGTAAATTAACAGGTTTTACAGCATCTCAAATAAGACAAGACTTAAATAATTTTGGTGGCTTTGGCCAACAAGGTTATGGCTACAATGTAGAAGAACTTCACAGACAAGTTGGTAAAATTCTAGGTCTTGATAGAGATTATAATACTGTAATAGCTGGTTCAGGAAACTTAGGCCAAGCAGTTGCAAATTATAAAGGATTTGAAGATGCAGGATTTAAAGTATTGTCTTTATTTGATAAAAATCCAAAGCTTATTGGATTAAAAATAAGAGAAGTTGAAATAAGAGACGTTGATTTAATGGAGCAATTCATAAGAGATAATGATGTAGAGATTGGTATTATAACTACACCAAAGGAAAATGCACAGGATATAGCAGATATTTTCATAAAGAGTGAAAGAATAAAAGGAATTTGGAATTTTGCTCCTGCAGATTTAAAAGTACCTGAACACATAGTAGTAGAAAATGTTCATTTAAATGAAAGTCTATTTACATTGTCTTATTTCTTAAAAAATTGTGATATCTATAATTCATAAAATAGTTTACGCTCACATAGAATGTATCATAGATGAAAATTTTTACATCAGAGTTGAAAAAATTAACAACTTGTGAATAAGGCGACAAAAAATTACTTTTTAATCGAATAATATTTTTTTAAAATATATTTTTTATGATGTAGAAATGCCTATATATCTGATATATAGCAGAATATATAGGCATTTCTGTGAAGCTGTATAAGAGAAAAAATAGTAGAACTATGTAAAAAAAGATAAATAATTAACAAATATGATGGAAAAAAACTTTCAAATGAATTATAATATAATTTGGATAATACTTAGCCAATATTACAGGGAGGGAAATATAATATGGATTTCACTTTAACTAAAGAGCAAGAAATGGTTAGAAATGTTATGAGAGAATTCGCTGTAAACGAAGTAGAACCAATTGCAGCGGATATTGACGAAACAGGAAGGTTCCCAAAGGAAAATGTGGAGAAAATGGCTAGAGCACATATGTTGGGCATACCTTTCCCAGAAGAATATGGTGGAGCTGGCGGAGACGAAATAGCTTACGCTATAGCTGTAGAAGAATTATCAAAAGTGTGTGCTACTACAGGAGTTATTTTATCAGCTCATACATCACTAGGTAGTTGGCCAATATACAAATTTGGTACAGAAGAACAAAAACAAAAATATTTAGTACCATTAGCAAAAGGAGAAAAATTAGGAGCTTTTGGTCTAACTGAGCCAAATGCAGGTACTGATGCGGCTGGACAACAAACGGTTGCAGTACTTGATGGTGATCACTATGTATTAAACGGTTCAAAGATATTTATTACTAACGGTGGACAGGCTGACACATATGTTATATTTGCTATGACTGATAGAACTAAAGGCACTAGAGGAATAAGTGCTTTCATAGTTGAAGCAGATACTCCAGGATTCAGCATTGGTAAGGTAGAAGATAAGTTAGGTATTAGAGGTTCAGCAACAACAGAACTTATTTTCCAAAATTGTAGAATTCCAAAAGAAAATCTACTTGGTGAAGAAGGCAAAGGATTTAAAATTGCAATGGCAACACTAGATGGTGGTAGAATTGGAATTGCTGCTCAAGCATTAGGAATAGCACAAGGTGCATTAGATGTAACTGTTGAATACTTAAAAGAAAGACAACAATTTGGTAGACCATTATCTAAATTCCAAGGATTACAATGGATGGTTGCAGATATGGAAACTGAAATTAACGCTGCTAGATTATTAGTTTACAGAGCGGCATTTAACAAAGCTAACGGACTTCCATACAACAAGGAAGCAGCTATGGCTAAATTATTTGCAGCAAATACAGCTATGAGTGTAACTACAAAATGTGTTCAATTACACGGTGGATATGGATACACTAAAGACTATCCAGTTGAAAGAATGATGAGAGACGCTAAGATAACTGAAATATATGAAGGTACATCTCAAGTACAACAAATGGTTATTGCAGCAAACTTATTAAGATAATTAACAATTTAAAGGAGGAGGAAATTATGAAGATCATAGTATGTTTAAAACAAGTTCCTGATACAAATGAAGTAAAAATTGATCCAGTTAAAGGAACTTTAATCCGTGAAGGAGTTCCAAGCATAATAAATCCTGATGATAGAAATGCTTTAGAAGAAGCATTAAGAATAAAGGATGAAAATCCAGATACAATAGTAACAGTTGTAAGCATGGGGCCACCTCAAGCAGATGTAGCTTTAAAAGAAGCATTAGCTATGGGTGCTGACGATGCAATACTTTTAAGTGACAGAGCATTTGCTGGTTCTGACACTTGGGCAACATCAACTGCAATAGCAGACGCAATTAAGGAAATTGGTGATTACGACATTATATTATGTGGTAGACAAGCTATTGACGGGGATACAGCACAAGTTGGTCCACAAATTGCAGAACATTTAGGTTTACCTCAAATCACTTATGTAGAAGATTTAGAAGTAAAAGAAGGAAAAGTTGTAGCTAAAAGAGCTTTAGAAGATGGATATTATGTAGTTGAAAGTGAACTTCCAGTACTTTTAACTGCAATTAAAGAATTAAACGAACCTAGATATCCTTCAATAAAAGGTATCTACAAAGCATATAGAGAAGAAGATAGAGTTAAAGTATGGTCAGCTAATGACTATAATGTAGATAGAGAAAATATTGGACTTGACGGTTCACCAACTGAAGTAAGCAAATCTTTCACTCCACCTGGAAGAGATTCAGCATGTGAAATCTTAGAAGGTAATGGAAAAGAAGCTGCTAGACAATTAGTAGTAAGACTTAAAGAAAGAAAGATTATATAAACTTACGGACGGATAACATCTAATATAAAGGAGGATTTAGCTATGGCAATAAAAGTCATAAAAGAAAAATGTGTTGGCTGTGGAGCTTGTGTTACAGTTTGTCCAGCAGATGCAATTAATATGATAGATAAAAAAGCTGTTATAACAGATAAATGTATAGCATGTGGTGCTTGTATCAATAAATGTCCTGTAAAAGCTATTTATAAAGAAAGCACAAAAAATGGCGGAGTAAACGTTGATGATTACAGAGGCGTTTGGGTATTTGCAGAACAAAGAGAAGGAAAAACTCTTAATGTTGTTAGAGAATTATTAGGTGAAGGAAGAAAAATTGCAGACGAATTAGAAACAGAACTTTCTGCAGTTTTACTAGGCCATAACATGGAAGAAGAAGCTGACCTATTAATTAAATATGGTGCAGATAAAGTAATCTATGTAGATGACGAACTTCTTGATGTTTATACAACTGATGGCTATTCAAAAGTTATATTTGACTTAATTGAAGAAAGAAAACCAGAAATTCTATTAATAGGAGCTACAAATATAGGAAGAGATTTAGGTCCTAGACTATCAGCAAAAGTTCATACAGGACTTACAGCTGACTGTACAAGATTAGATGTAGACAAAGAAAACAGACGTCTTATGATGACTCGTCCAGCTTTTGGTGGAAACCTAATGGCTACAATTCTTTGTCCAAAACACAGACCTCAAATGTCAACAGTTAGACCTGGAGTTATGGAAAAAGCAAAACTTCATGAAGACCATGAAGGAGTTGTAGAAGTAGTTAAACCAAACTTAAAAGCTGAAGATATTAAGGCTAAAGTTGTAGAAGTTGTTAAGAGTGACAAACCAGTAGTTGCATTGGAAGAAGCTCCAATCATTGTATCTGGTGGTAGAGGATTAGGAAACGAAGAAGGATTTAAGCTAATTGAAGAATTAGCTGAAAAACTAGGCGGAGTAGTAGGAGCAAGCCGTGCTACAGTAGATACTAACTGGATTGACCATTCACATCAAGTAGGTCAAACAGGAAAAACTGTAAGACCAGGACTTTATGTAGCTTGTGGTATTTCAGGAGCTATCCAACACTTGGCAGGTATGCAAGATTCTAAATGTATAGTAGCTATAAACAAAGATGCAAATGCTCCAATATTCGAAGTAGCTGACTATGGTATAGTTGGAGACTTATATGAAGTAATACCAGAATTAATCCAAGCATTAGACAATGTAGACGACATAATGGAAGCTGTAAAATCCCTTTCAGAAAATTAATCATATAAATGAGACAAAGGCTAGCCTTTGTCTCATTTTCATTTGTATTTTCAACATGATTCTTGCAATTAAAGGAAATGAGTGTTAAAATATAATTAATTAGTGAGCTTATTCTAGGTCTAGTGAATTAGGGAAGCTTGCTAAAAGAAAACGATTTCAAGATAAAATTAAAGGGACTTATTGTATATTAAAGGAGGTCATTTCAATGGCAAAGGAAAATTTAAATCCATTAGAAAGTGCTCAAAGACAAGTTAAGGCAGCATGTGACAAATTAGGATTAGACCCATCTGTATACGAAATATTAAAAGAACCTAAAAGATTTATTGAAATCTCAATTCCTGTTAAAATGGACGATGGTTCTGTAAAAACTTTTAAGGGGTATCGTTCAGTACATAACGATGCTATAGGACCAGCAAAAGGTGGAGTAAGATTCCATCCAAATGTAGATCCAACTGAAGTAAAAGCATTATCAGTGTGGATGACATTTAAATGTTGTGTAACAGGCATTCCTTATGGCGGAGGAAAAGGTGGAATAACAGTAGACCCTACAGAATTATCTAAAGGGGAACTAGAAAGACTTGCAAGAGGTTATATAGCAGGCATGAACAAATATCTAGGTGAAAAAATAGATATTCCAGCTCCAGACGTAAATACTAATGCTCAAATAATGGCATGGATGGTTGATGAATATAGTAAATTTGCAGGCCATGATGCCTTAGGCGTTGTAACTGGTAAACCAGTTGAATGGGGTGGATCGAAGGGTAGAAATGAAGCTACAGGTCTTGGAGTAGCTGTTATTGCAAGAGAAGCTGCTAAAAAACTTGGACTTGAAATGAATGGAGCAAAAGTAGCTGTTCAAGGATTTGGAAATGTAGGTTCTAATACAGTTAGAAATTGCCAAAGACAAGGTGCTAAAGTTATAGCTGTTGGAGAATGGGCACCTAAGAAGGGAACTTATGCTATTTACAATGAAAATGGCCTAGACTATGATGATATGGCTGCATATGTTGAAGAACATGGCAACTTAGTTGGATATCCAAATGCAAAAGAAATATCTCTTGATGAGTTCTGGGAATTAGAAGTAGATATTATGATTCCTGCAGCTCTTGAAAATGCTGTTACTGCTGAAGTAGCAGAAAAAATCAATGCTAAGCTTGTATGTGAAGCTGCAAATGGTCCACTTACAACAGATGCAGATGAAGTATTTGAAAAAAGAGGAATCACTGTTACTCCAGATATCTTAACTAATGCTGGTGGAGTTACAGTATCTTATTTCGAATGGGTACAAAACTTGTACGGATATTATTGGGAAGAAGACGAAGTAATAGAAAAAGAAGAAATTGCTATGGTTAACGCATTTAATGATATATGGGCAATTAAAGAAGAACATGATGTAACTATGAGGCAAGCTGCTTATATGCACTCAGTTAAAAAAGTTGCAGATGTAATGAAATTAAGAGGATGGTATTAATAAATCCCTAATATAAAAAGGCTGGTGAATTTTCACCAGCCTTTTTTATATTATAGTAAATTTATAATTTGTAATTTAAAATTGGCGTGAAAATGCCTATATTAGGGTATCATATAGGTAAATGCAAAATTACAGAAAGGTGGATATTATGAAATACAATATAATGGAAGGCAATAATAAAGTTATAATAGAAGGGATTAAAGATTTTGACCCTGTACATATATTTGAATGTGGTCAATGTTTTAGATGGAATAAAGAAGATGACAATAGCTTTACTGGAGTGGCTTTTGAAAGAGTATTGAATGTTAAAAGTGAAGATGATAAAATTATACTGTCCAATACCAATTTAGAAGATTTTAATAATATTTGGTATAACTATTTTGATTTAGAAAGAGACTATGGTGAAATGAAAGAAGAACTTTCAGAAGATGAAATACTTAAGGAAGCAGTTAAATTCGGTAGTGGTATTAGAATATTAAAACAAGAACCTTTTGAAACACTTATATCCTTTATTATTTCTGCTAACAATGCAATACCTAGAATTAAATCTTCTATTGAACGTTTAAGTAAAAGATATGGTAAGTATATAGGAGAGTACAACGGCAAAGATTATTATGCTTTTCCTACTGCTGGAGCCTTATCTAAGGTAGATGTAGAGGAATTAAAGGAAACTAAAATAGGATTTAGAGCAAAATATGTATCCAGTGCAGCTAAAAGGGTGTACAATGGTGAGGCAGATTTAAATGATATAAAAACCTTAGACACAGATGAAGCAAGGGAAAAACTTATGGAATTTCAAGGAGTTGGACCAAAGGTATCAGACTGTATACTATTATTTGCTATGGAAAAATATGATGCATTCCCTATAGATGTATGGGTTAAAAGGATTATGGAATATTTTTATTTAAAAGAAGATACTAGCATGAAAAAAATACAAAGATATGGAGAGGAAAAATTTAAAGATTTAGCAGGATTTGCACAACAGTATCTATTTTACTATGCTAGGGAGCTTGGAATTGGTAAAAAGAAAAAATAAGGGTGAAATAAATGTATAAGATTTTAGTAGTTGAAGATGATGAAAAGATTTTAAAACTTACAAAAGATAGACTATATACTGTTGGGCGGATAGAAATTTAAGCCTTTGGAGAACTTGTAAGACTAGTTTACACTTTATTTACTAATGGTCTTGTAGTTATGGCAGGATATTTAGTATTTCAAATAGTATATTTCCTTGTAATAAGGGGTATATATATAAACCAAGTAAAATATAATTAGATGGATAATAAAAAAATTCCTGGAACTCCAGGAATTTTTTTATTTCATTAACATAGTATAGAAAACAATATATAGGGTATACGAATAAAAAGGAAGGTAATTAATGAAAAAATAAGATATTTAGCTATTTTTATTAAATAATAGGATTATAGCCATAAAAACCCTAAATTTGAGACTTGATTACTAAAAACATATTAAGTAACATATAAACTGTAAGTATTAGCACTCATAAGAGTCGAGTGCTAATAAAATTTCGGAATAAATGAATACTTGAATATAAGGAGGGCTAAGTATATGAATATTAAACCTTTAGGAGACAGAGTAGTTATTAAAATGATTGAAGTTGAGGAAAAAACTAAAAGTGGTATAGTACTTCCAAGCTCAGCAAAAGAAGAACCACAAATGGCAGAAATAGTTGCCATAGGACCAGATATTGAAAATGATGAAAAGAAAAGCAAACAAGTTAAATTAGGAGACAAGGTTATATTCTCCAAATATAGTGGAACTGAAGTAAAACTTGATAAAGAAGAATATACAATAGTAAAATTAAATGATATTTTAGCTGTTATTGAATAAAAAATTAAAGGAGAGTGAAAAAAATGGCTAAGGAAATTAAATTTGGTGAAGACGCACGTCGTTCAATGGAAAAAGGTATAAATAAACTTGCTAATACAGTTAAAGTAACCCTTGGACCAAAGGGAAGAAATGTTGTTTTAGATAAATCTTTTGGTGCACCACTAATAACTAACGATGGTGTAACAATTGCACGTGAAATAGAATTAGAAGATGCATATGAAAATATGGGAGCTCAACTTGTAAAAGAAGTTGCAACAAAGACTAACGATGTAGCTGGAGATGGAACAACTACTGCTACATTACTTGCTCAAGCTATAATCAGAGAAGGACTTAAAAACGTTGCTGCTGGAGCTAACCCAATGATCCTACAAAAAGGTATATATAAAGCTGTAGATACAGCAGTAGATGAAATTAGAAGATTTTCAAAGAAAGTTGAATCAAAAGAAGCTATAGCGCAAGTTGCTTCAATTTCAGCTGCAGATGAAGAAATAGGAAAACTTATAGCTGAAGCTATGGAAAAGGTAGGAAATGATGGAGTTATAACAGTTGAAGAATCAAGATCCATGGGAACTACTTTAGATGTAGTTGAAGGTATGCAATTTGATAGAGGATATCTATCCCCTTACATGGTAACAGATACTGAAAAAATGGAAGCGGAATTAGATGAACCATACATTTTAATAACTGACAAGAAGATTTCAAATATCCAAGAAATTCTTCCAATCTTAGAAGCAGTAGTTCAACAAAGCAAACCATTATTAATAATCGCTGAAGATGTTGAAGGCGAAGCACTAGCAACATTAGTTGTAAATAAATTAAGAGGAACATTCAATTGTGTAGCCGTTAAAGCTCCAGGATTTGGTGATAGAAGGACTGAAATGCTTAGAGATATTGCAATATTAACTGGTGGAACAGTTATCTCAGAAGAATTAGGATATGAATTAAAAGAAGCTACAATAGATATGTTAGGAAAAGCTAAAACAGTAAGAGTAGATAAAGAAAACACTACAATAGTTGATGGAGAAGGAAGCCAAGAAGAAATTGCAGATAGAGTAAATCAAATAAGAGCTCAATTAGAAGAAACAGAATCAGAATTTGATGCAGAAAAATTAGAAGAAAGACTTGCAAAACTTGCTGGTGGAGTAGCTGTAATTCAAGTAGGAGCTGCTACAGAAACTGAGCTTAAAGAAAGAAAACTAAGAATTGAAGACGCACTAGCTGCTACAAGAGCTGCAGTTGAAGAAGGAATAGTTCCAGGAGGAGGAACAGTTCTTGTTGACAGTATATCAGCTGTTGAAAAGTTATTAGACGAAACAGAAGGCGATGAAAGAACAGGAGTTAATATAATAGTTAGAGCATTAGAAGAACCTGTAAGACAAATAGCTACAAATGCAGGACTTGAAGGTTCAATAATAGTAGAAAAAGTTAAAGAAAGAGAAACTGGAGTTGGATTCGATGCACTAAGAGAAACCTATGCAAATATGATAGAAGAAGGTATCGTAGACCCAACTAAAGTTACTCGTTCAGCACTTCAAAATGCTGCTTCAGTAGCTGCAATGGTACTAACTACTGAAAGTGCAGTAGCAGATGTAAAAGAAGACGATGACATGGCAGCAGCAATGGCTGGCATGAACGGTGGAATGGGCGGCGGAATGCCAATGATGTAATATACATCAACAAAAACCTCTGAGGAAACTCAGAGGTTTTTTCTTTTCTAACTTACAAAATTGTAACCAAATTTAAACCTAATTGTAAGGTAAATATGCTATTATTTATTAACCAAATACAATTAGGGGGAATTTCTATGGCAGATAAGAAAACAGTATACAAACTTTTCAATATAATACCTATTTCAGTACTATTGATGATGTTAGTAGCGGGAAAAAGTGCAACTAAAAATATTTCTTTGAAAACTACTTCACTAATAGATAAAGAAAGACTTATACCAATACTTATGTACCATCATGTTGGAGCAGAAAATATAGAGACCAATAAAATAACAATAACTAATAAAAGATTTGAAGAAGATATAAGGTATTTAAAAGACAATGGATATACAGCTATATCCTTTAAAGAATTAGTTGACTATGTAAATAACGGGACAAGCTTACCAGAAAAACCTATAATAATAACCTTTGATGATGGACTTGATGATAATTATAAATACGCCTATCCTATTCTTAAAAAGAATCATATGAAGGCTACTATATTTGCAATAGGTTCTAGAATTGGCATAAAGAACTATAATAATGATCCAAGGTATTCTTACTTTACTTGGGAAGAAGCAAAAGAAATGTATGAAAGTGGAATCATAGAGATACAACCTCATTCCTATGATCTTCATTATTATAAAGAAAATTCTCACCATGGGGAAGGCGTACTTCCAATGGCTTTGGAAGATGAAAATTTCCATTATGATAGATTTTTAAAAGATACAGAAGAAGTTATAAAGCTTATTAAAACAAAGGTAGGATGTGACTCCTATGTCTATGCTTATCCTTATGGAAAATATAATTCAACAAATGAAAAAGTCTTAAAAGATTTAAATTTTAAAGTTACCCTTACTACAAAAAGCGAATATGCAGATATATCTAATGGATTATATGGACTTAAAAGAATAAATGTACCTAGCCACAAGAAGTTAGGTGAACTTTTAAAATATTAGATTAAAATTATTTTCATTTTACGCAGTATTTTTTAATTTTTTTACGTTTTGATTAATAGATAAAATATTATTATAATGTAGAGGTGTGCTATGAAAGAAAAAAATATAATTTATATTTTACTTACTTATAGTGGGTCTTTACTCTCTAAATGTATCAATATATATACTAAGGAACCTTATAGCCATGTTTCAATTGCACTTGATATTAATCTCAATGAACTCTATAGCTTTGGAAGACTAAACCCTTCCAATCCTATATTTGCAGGTTTTGTAAAAGAAGATATTTTTAATGGGACTTATGCTAGATTTCCTAATACAAGATGTGCATTATATTCTTTGGAGGTAAATGATATTCAATACAATAAACTGAAAAAAGAACTTCAAAAA
This sequence comes from Anaerosalibacter bizertensis, assembly GCF_009696605.1. Lineage (GTDB taxonomy): Bacteria > Bacillota > Clostridia > Tissierellales > Sporanaerobacteraceae > Anaerosalibacter > Anaerosalibacter bizertensis. The sequence goes on from NZ_VULR01000007.1 coordinate 115,951, forward strand.
TTCAAACTAAATAAGCATAGATATGGTTACAATTTATTAGGACTGTTCGGTGTAATATTGAATAAGCCAATTGAAAGAGAATATAATTATTTCTGTTCCCAATTTGTGTCTGCTATATTAAACAATAGTGGAATATATTTATTTAATAAGCCTCCTGCTCTTGTATCACCTAGGGATTTTAGAAAGTGTAAAGAGTTAGAATTAATTTATGAAGGAAGGCTAAAAAGGTATAGCTATAGACAAGAATATCTTAGTGAAGTTTATCAATAAAGTACTTATAAGGAAGGAACTCTTTATAATAAAAAAGGGTTCTTTTTTATTTATTATTTGTTTTTTGCAGTACTTTTATATTTTCTTTCGTTATAATTAATAGACAGGAAAGGAGGGGAGAGATGGATTGGGATACTGAACTTATCAAACTAACACTAGCAGGTAATGAGGAAGCCTTTGCTAAACTAGTAGATATCTACAGAGGATATGTATTTGCTATAATCTTAAATTTTATTAAAGATCATAATGAAGCAGAAAATGTAGCACAAGAAGTTTTCTTACAAATCTATATCTCCCTTCCAAATTTTAAAATGGATAATTTTAAAGGATGGATTGGCCGGATAGCTGCAAATAAAGCCATAGATTGGAAAAGGAAAAAGAAAAGTAAATATAGGGAAGAGGTAGTGGATGATACTGAAAATATAATGTATGGAGAAAAACTTAATAACTATGAAACTCCAGAAGATATATTGATTGAAAAAGAAAAAAAGGAGAAATTAAATAGATTGTGTAAATCCATGCCACCTATATATGGAAATGTAATTATAAAGTTTTATTTCGAGGAAAAATCTTATGAAGAAATTGCTAAGGAAGAAGGTACTACTGTAAAAACCATAGCTTCTCGGCTTTATCGAGGGCGGAATATATTAAGAGAGAAATGGAGGGAAAATGATGAAACATTATGATGAGTTAGAATGGCTTTTTTATAAGGAAAGAGTTATTTCAGAAGAAAAATATAATGAAATGGAAAACCATCTTTATGAATGTGATGAATGTATGAACATTTTTCTTTCCCTCATAGACAATGAAGAAATAAATAGTGCAGAAGAAATTATTTCTGATAATTTCACAGGTTCTGTAATGGGCAATATAAAAAGCTTCAAAAATAAATCTATTAGTAAAGTAGAAATAACTAATATGAGATTTAAAAATATATTTGGATATTATGTAGCAGTAGCTGCTGTAGCCATTATATTAACTTGGGGAGGCTTTTTTAGTAGTTTAGTCGATACACTGCCTAAGGCTGCTAGGTCTGTTATTAATGAAAATACATTAAGTACACCAAATATTGTTTTCAATATATCTGAAAAAATAGTAAATAGAACTTCAAATTTTATAGATAATTTTCAAAATATTAATCGTAGGGAGGCTGCAAAATGAAAGAAAAAAGTAAATTTATAACTTTTCTATTATCTTTTGTACCAGGATTGGCCCATTTCTATCTAGGCTTTAGCGATAGAGCTATAATATTCCTCATGGCTTTCTTTGGAGCTATTTTAGGAGTATCAGGATTAGCATTTTTAACAAGTGGTGAAGATTTCTTCATACTTTTGGTTTTTATTCTACCAATAATATGGCTTATTGCTTTAATAGATTCATTTTCTCTAAGGAAAAAACATATTTTAATGGAATATGGAAATACAAAGAATGGTATAGAATATAAGGATTCAGATGAAATAAAAAAATCAAATAAAAAAGCTATTACTTTGGCTTTATCTATAATACCTGGTGCAGGCCATATGTATCTAGGCTACCAGAAAAAAGGTTTATTAATTATGGGAAGTTTTTTCTTCACAGTATTCTTCATGGGATGGTTAGGAGTTAGCCTATTCTTATTTGTTCTACCTATGATTTGGTTCTATGGCTTCTTTGATGCCTTCCATTTAGTAGAGGGAAAGGACTTAGAAGACGAAGAAAATTCATTTGTATTATCGGATATAAAAACAGAGTGGATAGGTTGGGGCTTTATAACCATAGGAATTTTAATAGTTATTGAACGTATACTCTATCCTCTCATACCTTATGAAATAAGAAATTATATTCAAACTTTGATTGTATCTGTAATATTTATTGTTGGAGGAATTAAATTATTAGCCAAAAACAGGAGACAAAATGAAAATAATATTGAAGACATAGAAAATATAGGTGGGGAGGATGATGAAGAGTGAAAAAAAGAAGGGTAGGTACTCTTTCAATGGGTATCGTTTTAATTGCATTTGGAATTCTCATATTTATTGCCCAAGTAAATAGTATTTCAGCTATAAACTTGTCAATTAAATTTTGGCCTATAATATTATTTTTAATAGGTGGAGAAATCCTTTGGTACAGCTATAAATATAGAGATGAGGATATAAATATAAAATATGATGTTTTCAGTGTATTCATTGTACTATTAATAGTAGTTATAAACTTAGGCATATATGGGATAGTGGAAACAGGTATAATGTCTAAAGTAAGCTCAATGATCTCTTCTGAAAATTTCACATTTAAAATTCCTTATAGAGAAATTGAAGTTGACAAAAATATTGAAAAAATAATCGTAGAAGTACCTAGACATTGTAAATTAGATATGAGATCTGAAAAAGATAATAAGATAATATTTTCAGGTTCAGCAGATATAGCAGCTGAAAACAAGGAAAAAGCTAAAGAATTTTTAAATGATGAATATATTATTACAAAGAGCTCTGGAAACACTTTATATGTTTCATTTCCAGATACATCTATTCATAATAATAGGGCCGGTAATTTTTCCCCTTATAAATTCAATCTTTCGATACCAGAAGATAAAAAGGTTGAAATCAACGGAGAAGGAGATAGTTTAGATTTAACACTTGATAGTATGAAAAATGATTGGGTGATAGACAATATTAGCAATGTAAAGATTAGATTAGGAAAAAATATGGATACAAAGCTAGAAGCTTTGGTATATGGTGTGGAAGCTTTAGGTGGAAATGTTAAATGGGAAACTGCCAATGCAGAGAATTCAGAAGAAGTAGATAAAATAAAAGGAAAATTAGTATATGGTGAAGGAAACAATAGCATATATATATTAACTAGTGGAGAAGTAGAAGTAAACACATTAAGAGAATGATAATCCATTCTCTTTTTTTATTTATTTCCATAATAAATTCCTTGACATATGCCCAAATCTTTGTTACCTTAGAAAGAAAAACATTAATTAAGTTTCCTATATTTATATAAAATTAAAATTAGATAGGGAAAGTTTAAAAAATATTATGGTATACTATAATAAATAGAAAAAAAGAGGAGGAGTTTAAATGGAAATTGTTGGAGATGGCTTAACTTTTGATGACGTTTTGCTACTTCCTGGCAAATCGGATGTTTTACCTAGGGAAGTAAATATAAATACTCAATTGACTAAAAAAATAAAATTAAATATCCCTCTAATGAGTGCGGGAATGGATACGGTAACAGAATCCAGAATGGCTATTGCTATGGCTAGAGAAGGTGGGATCGGAGTTATACATAAAAATATGTCTATAGAAGAGCAGGCATTAGAAGTTGATAGAGTTAAAAGATCGGAACATGGTATAATTACTGATCCTTTTTATTTATCCCCAGTTCACAGTGTTTCTGATGCCTTAGAACTAATGGAAAGATACCATATATCTGGAGTACCTATTACAAATGATAAAGGTAAACTAGTAGGTATAATAACTAATAGGGATATTAGATTTGAAAGAGATACTACTAAGAAGATTGATGAAGTAATGACTAAAGAACAATTAGTTACAGCTAATACAGATATTTCTATGGATGAAGCATTGGAAGTTATGAAAAAATATAAAATAGAAAAGCTACCATTAGTAGATGAAGATTTTATGCTTTCTGGTCTTATAACTATTAAGGATATTGAAAAATCTATTGAACATCCAAACTCAGCGAAAGATGAATCAGGAAGACTTTTAGCAGCTGCAGCTGTTGGTGTAACTCAAGATATGATGGATAGAGTTAGAGCATTAGTTAAAGCAAAAGTAGATGTAATTGTAGTAGATACAGCCCATGGTCATTCTGGTGGAGTATTAGAAGCTGTTAAGAATATAAAATCAGAATATCCAGATCTTCAACTAATAGCTGGAAATATAGCTACAGGTGAAGCAGCTCTAGATTTAATCAAAGCTGGTGCAGATGCAATAAAAGTAGGTATTGGGCCAGGTTCAATCTGTACTACAAGGGTAGTAACAGGAATAGGAGTTCCTCAAATAACCGCTATTATGAACTGTGCAAAAGTAGCTAAAGAATATGGGATACCAGTTATTGCTGATGGTGGAATAAAATACTCTGGAGATATTACTAAAGCTATTGCTTGTGGAGCTGATATAGTAATGATTGGTTCACTATTTGCAGGAACTAATGAAAGTCCAGGTGAAGAGGAACTTTATGAAGGAAGAAGATTTAAAGTTTATAGAGGAATGGGCTCCATGGGGGCTATGAATGCGGGTAGTAAAGATAGATATTTCCAAGAAGGAGCTAAAAAGTTAGTACCAGAAGGTGTAGAAGGAAGAGTTCCATATAGAGGACCATTAGGAGATGTAGCCTACCAATTAATGGGAGGATTAAGAGCAGGTATGGGATATGTAGGTGCAGCAAATATTAAAGAATTACAAAAGAAAGCTAAATTTGTTAAAATAACTGGAGCAGGACTTATAGAAAATCATCCTCATGACATACTAATAACTAAAGAATCTCCAAACTATAGTAGAGTTTAGTTAAAAGGAGGCTAGGTATATTGATACTAATATTAGATTTTGGTGGAAAATGTAGTAGAATCGTAGGTAGAATTGTTAGAGAATCCAAAGTATATTGCGAAATACTGCCTCACAATGTTTCCATAGATAGGATTAAAGAAAAAAATCCTCAAGGAATAATATTCACTGGAGAAGTAAAAGAGGAAGTAAATGAAGAAATTTTTGATCTAGACATAAAGGCAATAGGATTAGGTTCTAAAAATAAAGCTTTAAATGAAAAATATGGTGTGAAAGTTTATGAAAATGAAACTTATAGCGATGATACTAAGAAGATAATAAATGATTTTCTATTTGAAGAATGTAAGTTAAAACCTTATTGGGATATGAAAGAATTTGTTGATAGATCTATAAAAGAAATAAAAGAACAGGTTGGAGATGGAAAAGCAATATGTGGGCTATCAGGAGGGGTAGACTCTTCTGTTGCTGCAGTATTGGTCCATGAAGCTATAGGGGATAATTTAACCTGTGTATTTGTAGATCATGGTCTTTTGAGAAAAAATGAAGCTGAAGAAGTGGAAACTTTCTTCAGAGAAAAATTCAATATGAATCTAATAAAAGTTGATGCAAGGGAAAGATTTTTAAACAAACTTAAAGGAATAACAGACCCTGAGCAAAAGAGAAAGATAATAGGCGAAGAATTTATAAGGGTTTTTGAAGAAGAACAAAGTAAATTAGATGGTATAGGCTATCTAGTTCAAGGTACAATATATCCAGACGTTATAGAAAGTGGTGGAGATGAAAATCAAGTTGTTAAAAGCCATCACAATGTTGGAGGACTTCCAGAGGATGTAAACTTTGAATTAGTAGAGCCATTGAGACAATTGTTTAAAGATGAAGTTAGGGAAGTAGGCACTATCTTAGGTATTCCTGAAGAAGCAGTGCATAGACAGCCTTTCCCTGGTCCAGGATTAGGTGTTAGAGTATTAGGTGAAATAACAGAAGAAAAACTAGATATTGTAAGAGAAGCAGACTACATCTTTAGAGACGAAATCAAAAAAGCTGGACTTGATAAAGAAATTTGGCAATACTTCGCCATACTTCCAGGCATAAGAAGTGTAGGAGTATCAGCAGGAAAAAGAACTTATAACTATACAGTAGCTTTAAGAGCCATATACAGTATAGACGGTATGACAGCACAATGGGCAAAAATACCACTAGAAGTTCTTGAAAAAATATCAGCTAGAATAGTAAACGAAGTAGAACATGTAAATAGAGTAGTATACGATATAACCAACAAACCACCAGCAACAATAGAGTGGGAGTAGTTAGAAATAAATAGAAAAACTGATAAAACCAATACTTGTAGAGATTAAAAGCCATCAAATGGAACGAAATTGGGTAAAAAAGTTTTTTAGAATAACAAGATAAATAATGCCAAGTGGCTTACAAATAGAAGCACCATAGAATCTTAAGAAGAATCTATGGTGTTTTTGTGTGTATATTTATTTTTAAATCTAAATAAATTTCTAAAGGCATCGAATTCGAGACGGTTTAAATTAGGTTATGCATTTGTTCATGAAATACTTTAACCCTATCGAATTCAATAGGGTTAAAATTGGATTATGTACTTAGTATTGAAGCATTGAATTATTTTTAAACTGGTTGATTTCGACCAGTTTAAAAATGAGGTTATATATTTATAGTTTAATAATTATTTTTTAATCTAGACTTCTTAGGATATGAGAGCTTCCAATCCTCAAATTCATCATCTGTAATTTCTTCATTATAATGTTTCTTTCTCATTTCATCCCATTCAACTAAGAAATCATTAAAGTTTTCGTCATGGGAGATTAGTCCTATACTAGATTCTTCTATTAGTGGTTTTATTTTTAAATCATCTTCATAGTCAAAAAGAATTTGCATAAATTCAAAAACAGAAATAGGAGTATGATCAATTAAGGCGGAGACATCACACTCTAAAGCTTCAGCTATTTTTAGTAATTGTTTTTTATTAGGTGATCGATAACCTAATTCATAATTTCTTATAGCAGAATCTGTAAGATCTGATTTTATAGCTAGTTCTTTTTGTGTTAGTTCTCTAAGTAATCTTAATTTTTTTAGCTTTTCACCTGAAATCATATTGAACTCCTTTCACTAGTATTTTATATTATATGATTTTATCATAAGCTGTGATATATAGCAACAAAAGTGAACGATTGAAGAATAGATGAAATTTATTGTAACAATAATAAAGAAAGAAATAAATTTAAATTAATCTTGACAACACGGAAACGTGCTGATAATATATAATCGAACAGCACATAAATGTGTTATTCAATTATAAGTAAATCAAATTAATGCTGATCATTAGTTTATTGATCAGAAACTTATAAGCGAACTTAAAGGAGGTGTTAGTATGGAAAAGATTTTTATGGATGCAAAAGAAGTACAGGAGTTTTTAGAAGTTAGTAGGACTACAGCCTATCAATTAATAAATGAAATGAATCAAGAACTAGTTGAATTAGGTTATAGGGTTCAAAGAGGAAAAATCAATAGACAATATTTCTTAGAAAAATATTGTTATCAAGGAAGAAAGGAGGCTTAGTAATGGGTGCCTATAGAGATGAAAGTGGAAATGGTACATGGTTTGCTAAGTTCACATATACTAATTGGCGTGGAGAGAGGATTAATAAGAAGAAGAGAGGATTTAAAACAAAAAAAGCGGCTTTAAATTGGGAAGTAGACTTTTTAAGAGAACAATCTGGAAATCTTGATATGTCTTTTCAGGATTTTTTCAAAGTATATGAAAAAGATATGAGACCTAGATTAAGGGAAAATACTTGGAAAACTAAAGAACAAATAATAGTCACAAAGGTTATTCCCTATATAGGAGATCTTCCAGTTAATGAAATCTCTAAAACGACAATAGTAAAGTGGCAAAATAAACTAATGAAAGAAGAAAATAGTAAGGGAGAAAAATATTCTCAGACCTATTTAAGAACAATACATGCACAGTTAAGTAGTATTCTAAATCATGCTTGTAAATATTATAACTTAAGATCTAATGTAGCAAGGGAAGTTGGTTCTATTGGAAAAAAGGAAGCTTCTGAGATGAAGTTTTGGACTGAAAGTGAGTATGATAAATTTATAGAAGAAGTTAAGGACAAGCCCTTATCATTCTATGCTTTTGAAATTTTATATTGGTGTGGATTAAGAACAGGAGAATTACTGGCTTTAACAAAGGAAAAATTTGATTTTACTAATAATACTATTAGAGTAAATCAATCTCTACAAAGAATTAGTGGCAGGAATGTTATTACAGAACCTAAGACTCAAAAAAGTATCAGAACAGTTGTTATGCCAGCCTTTTTAGCAGAAGAAATGAAAAAATATATGGCTGGAATATATAAGCTAAAGGATAATCAATTATTATTTCCAATTACCAAGTCTTATTTACACCATGAAATGACTAGGGGAAGTACAAAAGCTGGAGTTAAGAGAATTAGAGTTCATGATCTAAGACATTCCCATGTATCTCTCTTAATTGAATTAGGATATTCAGCCATAGCTATAGCAGATAGATTAGGACATGAATCTATTGATATCACGTATAGATATGCTCATTTATTTCCAAGTAAACAAAATGATATGGCGATTTCCTTATCTAATATAAGAAAAGAAAACCTAGATGATCATTGGGAGAAATTGCTGGAGGATGAAGATGACTTACAAAACGAAGAAATTATATAAAAGAAAAAGAAATAAAATTATAAGTTTTAGGGCAACAGAGGAAGAAGCTAAATTATTAGATAGGAAAGTAGAAATAAGTGGACTTACTAAGCAAGAATATATTATAAGTTCATTAACTGCTCCCACTGTGTCTATTAAAGCTGATTATAGACTGGAAGATAAATTTTCCTTAGAGATATTTAGACTAGCAAAGCTTGTAAAGAAATATGGAAGATTAGAAGATGAAGATCAAGAGATGTTAAGATTTTTAATAGAAATTTACTATGAAATAAAAAAAGAAAAAAGCCTTTAGCACAAAGGCCAAAGGCAACACTCCTGTGGGAATGTATTCTACACAAATCCATTTTACCACAGGAGTCTTGTTAATTCCAGACTAGGAGGAGAAAAATGGAGAATAAATATAAATATATACCAGAAGAAATGAAAAAGTTGAAAAGATTTGTAGGTTGGAGGAAGGAGAAGTTAAATGGCAAGGTGGGCAAACTTCCTTTTTCTCTAATTGATGAAAAATCTAATGGCTGGAACATGCCAGAACGTTGGGTAAATTTTAATGATGCTAAGACTAAGAATAGGCCTTTAGGCTTTGTTTTAGTGGAGGAAGATAAGATTGTTTGTATTGACTTAGACCATATAATTCAATATGAAGAATTAAGTCCTATGGCAAAGGAAATTATAGAAAAATTTATAGGAACATATATGGAGTTATCACAATCAGGAAAGGGAATCCATATCTTTGTCAAAGGAACTATTCTAAAGAATCTCAATTTATCAAGTCAAGGAATTGAGATGTATAAAAACAATAGATATATAGCTTTAACTGGCAATATAGGAGATGGATTTTTCTTCTTTAGAAGTAATGAGCTTTTAGAAAAGCAAGATGAACTAAATAAGCTATATAAGAAATGGGCACAGGGGAAAACATCAACTTTAAAACAAATTAGACAATATAGGCATGAGCCTTTAAATGAGCCTTATAGACTTGATGATTTATCTCTAGATGAAATACTAGAGACTATGGAGAGAACCAATAGAAAGGCAAGTATGCTTATCTCAGGAAGTAGTCTAACAGGTGACCATAGCCGAGATGACTTTATTTTTTTAGTACTTGCCAGGAACTATACAGGTGGAAACCCTAGCTTGATGAAAGAGTTGTTTTTAATGACCCCCTTAAATCGACTAGGAAGCAAGGAAAAAAGAAGAGATGATAGAAAGTATATTGAATATGTAGAAAAGACTATAGAGAAGGTTTTAGGGCTTGGAAATTTTCTAGCCTTTGATTGGAGCAAGCATTTTGAATATAAGAAAAGGATTAAAGCTTATGAAAGAGTTTAAATTAGTTTTTCCTGAGATAGATCAGTCCTACTCCTTAATAGATGTAAAGAAAACAGTTAAGGGTAGTATAAGACAAACTACAGGTAATATTGTAACAGTCCTACTTAATCCCAAATATTGTAAGGCTAAAAAAATTTATGAGGGGCAAATCTTCTATGATAAATTTACCAATGAGATTAAATTTCAAGGTAGGATTATAGGAGAAAGGGAAATCAAAGAAAATCAAATTAGGCTATGGGATGACTCGCTTAACAATAGACTAGGACTTGAAATAGAAAAATATTTTGGACTTAACTACAATGCCAATAAAATGTGGGATGCAGTTAGTTTTGTAGCCCATCAATATGAGATAAGTCCACCAAGACAGTATCTAAAGAGTCTCAATTGGAAGGGAGATAGAAATGCAATTCGAAAACTTCTTCCAACCTATCTAGGAGCTGAAGATACAGAACTTAATGCCTGGATCATGGAGCATATGATTTTAGGTTTAGTGAAAAGAGTTTTTGAACCAGGGTCTAAATTTGATGAGATGATGGTCTTAGTTGGTGGTCAAGGAATAGGAAAATCTACCTTTGCTAGATACTTAGCTATTAAAGATGATTGGTTTTGTACTATTGAAAATATTCAAGGTAAAGATGCTGTTATGAATCTAATGGGGAAGACAGTTGTAGAAATTGAAGAATTTGTTGCTTTAAGAAATGCAAAATCAGCCAATGAAGCAAAATCATTTTTATCTAAACTAAGTGATAGAATAAGAATCCCTTATGAGAAATTTTCAACAGATGTTCCTAGGACTTGCATTTTAATAGGAACCTTAAATGAAAGGACTTTTCTAAATGACCATACAGGAGAGAGAAGATATTTACCTGTAGAATGTCATAAGGAAAATAGAAAGAAGGCGATTTATATTGACAAGGATTTTCAAGGTGAGCAGATAGAGAAAGAATATCTAGATTTAATCCGAGAAGATTTTAACCAGGCACTTGCCTATGGATATAAGCTCTATAAAGAGAAGAAACATTCCTGGACCATACCTAAAGACTTGCTTGAAGATCTATATAAAGAGCAAGAAAAGTTTAAGTATCTAAATCCAGATGTCGAAGATATTCGCTACTTTTTAGAAGAGTATAAACCAAAAACACAGGAACCAAACCTAACTTGTTTTAAGGAATTATCTATGCAAGGTTATCAGATAAAATCAAAATCTTTTTCTGAAATCATGGATAATTATTTCCCAGAATGGAAGCCAGTTCGTTCATCAAAGACTAGAAGGATTTCCCCTAGTGGTATATCTATACCTGTTAAATTATATTATGAGAGGGAGGAAAAGATAGAAGATGATTTTATGGAAGTTAATGATGCTGATCTACCTGAAGGATGGAAAGAGCCAGAACAAATAAAAATAGACACAAGAGAGAATCAAGAAGAGAATTAAAAATTGTAAATCTGTAACCTTGTAACTTGTAACCGAGTTTTTAAAAGTACTTGAATTGGTCAAGTGAAAAGCAAAAGTAAGTGATATCAAGGGTTATAGAGATTAAGATAAATGCTAATGCCTTATTTGAAGACTTTTGAAATAGTAAGTTACAGTTACAACTCTCCTGTGCCTATTCCATAAAAAAGTTTAATAAGGGAAATTTATATCTTAAATTTAAAAAACCTTAATAGCAAGCACAGTAAGTGTAGACACACTTACGAGAAAATTGATTAAGCGGACCTTTTTAGGTTCGCTTTCTTCAACTCAATTTTCTACTTGTTCCTATCGGAATGATTTAGGGGAAACCCCTAAGACCTTGTTAGAAATATAAAAAATATAACAGTAACATCTTACAGGTGTAAAAAGTTTATAAATCTGATATAATTATTTAAAGATGGGAACTAATAATTTAATTATAAATATTTAAAAGGAGATTAAAATATGCAAGATTTTGGGAGGGTAATTTTTAAGATAGATGAAGTCTTAGAAGAGAAAAATATAAGTAAAAATAAATTAGAAAAAGAAGCAAATCTTCAAAGGACTCAGCTTAATTCATATTGTAATAATAGGGTTAAAAGAATAGATTTACTTACCTTAGCAAAGATTTGTTATGTTTTAGATTGTGAAATAGAAGATATTATGGAGTATGTTAGGTAGATAAATTTAATATATTGAAGATGAACTAATCCTATTGTTAATTATTGGAGAATTTCAACTTATTTTAGTAACTTTACAATCTTGTAGTAAGCAGATTTGCTATATCTAAAACACAAATATATATTATAGGATTTTAATAGAAAGATAATATAGAATAAAGGGAGAGATAAAATGAATAGAAAAATTTATAGTCAAATAGTTAGTTTTATATGGAGTATTGCTGATGATGAATTAAGAGATGTTTTTGTTAGGGGGAAATATAGGGATGTTATTTTACCTATGACTGTAATAAGAAGACTGGATGCGGTGTTAGAAGACACTAAAAAAGAAGTTTTAGAAATGAAAAAGAAACTTGATGAAATGGGAGTTTTAAATCAAACAGAGGCTCTTTGTTCAGTATCAGGTCAAGCTTTTTATAATGATTCACCATTTATACTTAAGGACTTAACATCTAGAACTAAAAAACAGCAGTTGGAAGCAGATTTTATAGCTTACTTAGATGGATTTTCACCAAACATACAGGAAATATTAGAAAAGTTTAGATTTAGAGAACAAATTAAGGTCATGACAGATGCTGATGTTTTAGGAGGAGTAATAGAAAAATTTGTAAGTCCCACTATTAATTTAAGTCCAAATCCAGTACTAGATGATAATGGAGATATACTACTACCAGGTCTTGATAATCATACTATGGGTACCGTTTTTGAAGAACTAATAAGGAAGTTCAATGAAGAAAACAACGAAGAGGCTGGAGAGCACTTTACTCCAAGAGATGCTGTAAGACTTATGACTGATTTAATGTTTAAACCTATAGCAGATAAAATAAGTGATGGAACTTATCTTTGCTATGATGGAGCATGTGGAACAGGTGGAATGTTAACTATAGCAGACGAAAGACTTAAAGAGCTGGGAGAAAAAAATAATAAGAACTTTTCAATACATCTTTATGGTCAAGAAAGTCAACCAGAAACCTATGCTATAGCTAAGGCTGATATGATTTTAAAAGGAGATGGATCACAGGCTAATAATATATCATATGGTTCAACCTTGTCTGTAGATAACAATTCTAATATGGAGTTTGACTTTATGATATCAAACCCACCATACGGAAAATCCTGGTCAAGTGATGCAAAAAAAATGGGGGGAAGAACTAAATTAACAGACCCTAGATTTGTTGTTAGCTTTGGAGATGAAGAAGAGTTTAGGATGGTTCCTTCTCAGTCTGATGGACAGATGTTATTTTTAGCCAATAATATTGCTAAGATGAAGCATGGCACAGAATTAGGAAGCAGAATAGTTCAAGTACATAATGGTTCATCCTTATTTACTGGAAATGCAGGAAGTGGGGAGAGTAATTTAAGAAGATATATAATAGAAAATGATTATTTAGAGGCAATAGTAGCCCTACCTGAAAATATGTTCTATAACACAGGAATAGCTACTTATATTTGGGTTCTTTCTAATAGGAAGGAAGATAGAAGAAAGGGTAAAATTCAGTTAATAGATGCTACTAGCTTTAAAAAGCCTCTTAGAAAAAATCTAGGGAATAAAAACTGTGAAATATCAGAAGAGCTAAGAGAAGAAATAATGAAAATGTATTTAGATTTTGAAGAAAATGAATTCAGTAAGATATTTGATAATGAAGAGTTTGGATACTATGAAGTAACGGTAGAGAGACCACTTAGATTAAAGGTAAACCTAAGTCAAGAAAACTTAGAAAAACTAGAAGAAAGTCTAAAGAGAAATGATAAATATATATATGACTTAGTATTAAAGTTAAAAGAAGAAGATGGAAAAGAAGAGTATTTAGATTATAATTTATATATAGAAAAATTAGAAAAGCTAGCAAAAGAAAAGGATGAAAAGTTTTTAGCTAGGCATAGAAAACTTATTCAGGATAATTTAACTATACCTTATGAAAAGGCTGAAAAAGTAAGAAAGTCCTCAAAGAAAAAAGGTAAAGAAGATCCTATATATGGAGTGTTTAAAGAAGATAATTTATATATAGAATACGAACAGGATACAGATCTAAGAGATACAGAAAGGATTCCTTTAAACTATGATGAAGGAATAGAAGGATTTTTTAAGGAAGAGGTTCTTCCCTATGTTGAAGATGCTTGGATAGATGAAAGTAGAACTAGAATAGGATATGAAATAAGCTTTACAAAATATTTTTATAAGCCAGTGAAACTAAGGTCATTGGAAGAAATAGTAAAAGATATAAAGGCTTTAGAGGAAGAGACAGATGGTTTATTAGATGAGATAATAGGGGGCTAGATAAAAATGAAATTTAAGCCTTATGAAGAATACAAGGAATCCGAGATAGACTATATTGGACAATATCCTATACATTGGGAGATTACTAAATTAAGATTTATATTTGAAGAACGCAAAGAAAAAAATTATGGAAATAGGGAAAAAAATATATTATCAGTTGTGAAAGATATAGGAGTAATACCATATAGTGAAAAAGGCAATGTAGGTAATAAACATTCAGAAGATATTGAACGTTATAAAATAGTATATAAAAATGATATTGTTATGAATTCCATGAATGTAATAATTGGTTCAGTAGGACGTTCTCAATATGAAGGGGTTTTAAGTCCAATATATTATGTTTTAAAGATTAGGGATAAAGAAAAGTTCAATGTAATATATTATGAAAATATATTTAGGATGACATCTCTACAAAGAGAATTAACAAAGTATGGTAAAGGTATTTTGGCGCATAGAATGAGAATTCCTATGAACTTATTAAAAAATTTAGAATTGCCACTTCCCCCAAAAGAAGAGCAGGATAAAATAGCAGATTTTCTAGACCATAACCTAGCTAAAATAGATAAATTTGTAGAGCTAACAGAAAGGCAGATAGAGCTTTTAAAAGAGCAAAAGGAAGTTCTTATTAACGATGCTGTAACCAAGGGAATAGATAAAGATGTAGTCTACAAGGACAGTGGTATAGACTGGATAGGAGAAATACCAGAGCATTGGGAAGTTACTAGGTTGAAGTATATTTTAGATAATAAAACAGAAAAAGGTAGAGTTTTGAAAGATGATCAGTCTTATATAGGGCTAGCAAATATAGAAAGTAAAACTGGAAATATTATAGGTATAGATAATGATATAAAAATAGAAAGTGACTCACCTAAGTTTAAAGAAGGGGATATATTATTTGGGAAATTGAGACCATATTTAACAAAGGTTGCAATAGCTAAGAATAGTGGGTTGTGTTCTGGTGAAATATTAGTTTTAAGAAATAAAAATTCTACAAATTTCAAAAAATATATTCTTTATCGATTTTTAAGTTATGATTTTATTAATATTGTGAATGCATCAACATATGGTTCTAAAATGCCTAGAGCAGAGTGGAGTTTTATAAGTTCATTAAAAATAAGTCTTCCCCCTAAAAAAGAACAAAAAGAAATTGTAGATTATATTGAAAAAGAAACTAATAAAATAGATAGGACTATAGAGCTTTATAAAAATCAGATAGAGCTAATTAAAGAATATAGGACTAGTTTAATAGCTAGTGCAGTTACTGGGAAGATAGATGTAAGAGATTTTTAGGAGGGATTATTTGGCTCAAATAGATGTCTATAGAAGGAATATAGGAAATAAGAGAAAGCAAATTAATAAACTGTCCTCAGACAGAGTTAAGGAAAGAGAAAAAATATCAAAGGAAAATAAAAATATAATAAATGCAAAAAAATCTATATCTAGAACGAAATCAGAGTCAACTATTAAATCTAAGCTTAGAACTATAGGAAATGCAGAAAAAAAGATTTCTGATAGTAATAAAAAGATAGCTGATTTAGAAAGCAAAATGTTGAAGTTAGATAAAGATATTTTAAATGAAGAAAAAAAGTTATCAAGAGAGGAGAAAAAAATAGAAGATAAAAGATTAAATGAAGAGAAGAAAAGGATTAGATCATCAGAAAAATTAAGTAGTCAGCTTCAGAATAGTATACACAGTAATGAAGTATTTCAAGAACAGGTAGTAAGGGATATTGAGGAGTTAAAGAATATACCTGAAAAAATAATTATATTATTTATTTCATCTAATCCTAAAGATCAAAGTAGTTTAAGATTAGATGAAGAGGCAAGGGAAATAGAGGAAAATATAAAAAAATCTAAACATAGAGACTCAATAGAATTTAAAACAATTTGGGCGACTCGTCCTTTAGATATATTGGACGCTATAAATGAATATAAACCTACGATTATTCATTTTAGTGGCCATGGAACAGCTGATGGATCCTTAGTTTTTGAAGATTTAAATGGTAATAGTAAGTTTGTAAGTAAGGATGCTATAGTTCAAGTTATCTCAAGTGAATCAGATACGGTAAAGTTGGTATTTTTTAATAATTGTTTCTCATATATCCAGGCTAAAGAAATAATGAAAAATATAGATTTTGCAATAGGTATGTTTGAAGCTATTAGCGATAGGGCGGCTATAATATTTTCCTCTAAGTTTTATTCATCAATAGGATTTGGAAATACAGTTAAAAAAGCATTTAATCATGGTATAAGTGCTTTAATGCTGGAAGGAATCTCAGAAGAGGATACACCAAGACTATATTGTAGGGAAGATAGCTTAGAAATAGATAAACCATTAGTATTGCCAGATGAAGGGAGCATTCATATAAATCAAGAGATGGACGAGCTAAGTGGTGAAAGAGAGGATAAGTATATAATAAATGTGCATATAAATGGAGACGGACAAGTAAATATAGCTGAAGATAAGTCTAATATAAATGCTGTCCAAAATAACAATGCTAGTGACTTAGAAAAACTATCTAAGGAGATAAAGGATATATTAAGGGACATAGACCTGGATAAAGAAATTAAAGAAAACATAGAAGATAATGTTGAAGTGTTAGAATGTGAATTATTAGAAGAGAATCCTAGAAAAGGATTTATAAGGACAGCTATAGAGGGGCTTGAAAATTCACTACCAAATATAAAGAATCATATAGAATTAACTGCCAATATAACAAGTATTATAGGCTTTGCAATGTCTTTAATTAAATAGATAGAGGTGAGAGACTTGTTTACTAATGTTAAAGAAGAGGGACTGGAAGATATAATTGTAGAATATCTTATAAAAAATAATGGATATGAACTTGGAAATACTGAGGATTATAATTTAGACTTTGCAGTAGATGAGGGAAGGCTTATAAGATTTTTAGAATCTACACAGCCTGAGCAGGTTGAACTTTTAGGAATAAGAGAAAGTGAACATAGAAAGAAACAATTTTTTGATAGATTGTCTAAGGAAATTACTAAGAGAGGAATTATAGATGTACTTAGGAATGGTATAAAGGTATATCCAGCAGACTTAATAATGTTTTACCTAACTCCATCAGATATGAATATAGAATCACAAAGAAACTTCAATAAGAATATTTTTTCTGTTACTAGACAGCTTCAGTATTCCAAAACTAATAGAAGGTTGTCTTTAGATCTAGCTATTTTTATAAATGGTCTACCTGTTATTACCATGGAGCTTAAAAATACTTTAACTAATCAAAACTACAAGGATGCTATCTACCAATATAAAAATGATAGGGATCCGAGAGATCCACTTTTTCAATTTAAAAGATGTATGGTACATTTTGCAGTAGATGATAATGAGGTGTATTTCTGTACAAAATTAAGTGGGGATAGTTCATGGTTTCTACCATTTAACAAGGGATTCCAAAATGGTGGAGGCAATCCACCAAATCCTAATGGTATAAAGACAGATTATTTGTGGAAGGTAATATTGGAAAAAGGTGAGCTTACTAATATTATAGAGAACTATGCCCAACTAGTAGTAGAGCAAGATGAAGAGACCAAAAAAAGAAAGGAGAAACAAATATTTCCTAGATACCATCAGTGGGATGTAGTAAAGAAACTTTTAGCAGATGTTTATAAGAATGGAGTTGGGAAGAAGTATTTAATCCAACATTCAGCTGGAAGTGGTAAGAGTAACTCTATAGCTTGGATAGCCCACCAGCTAGTAGCTCTTGAAAAAGAAAGGAAAAACTTAGTTGACTCTGTAATAATAGTTACAGACAGGGTTATACTGGATAAGCAGATAAGGGATACTATAAAACAGTTTATGCAAGTTTCTAGTACTGTGGGCCATGCTGAAAGCTCTGGAGATTTGGCAAGGCTCATTAAGGAAGAGAAGAAGATTATTATAACTACTGTCCATAAATTTTCCTTTATATTAGATGAGATTGGAACTTCTCATAGGAATAATAAGTTTGCAATCTTAATAGATGAGGCACACTCCAGTCAAAGTGGTAGTCTTTCAGCTAATATGAACATAGCTCTTTCTGGTATTGATGAAGAAGAAACTACAGAAGACAAGATTATAAGAATAATGGAAGGTAGAAAGATGCTTGATAATGCTAGTTATTTTGCCTTTACTGCTACACCTAAGAATAAAACTTTAGAGATGTTTGGAGAAGAAGTTCTCAAAAATGGAGAAGTAAAACATGAACCTTTTCATAATTATAGTATGAAGCAGGCTATAGAAGAAGAATTTATATTGGATGTATTACAAAATTATACAACTATAAAGAGCTATTATAAGTTGGCAAAAATAGTAGAAGATGATCCTATGTATGATACTAAAAAGGCTCAGAGGAAACTAAGAAATTATGTTGAGTCCAATGAATATGCTATAGGGCAAAAAGCAGATATAATGGTAAATCATTTTCATGAACAAGTTATAAATAAGGGTAAAATTAATGGACAGGCTAGGGCTATGGTTGTAACTAGTAGTATAGAGAGGGCTATAGAATATTATTATGCAATTGAAAAGTCTTTAAAGGATAGAAAAAGTCAATATAAGGCCATTGTAGCTTTTTCTGGAGAGAAGGAATTTAAGGGGCAAAAGTTAACTGAGGCTAAGATTAATGGATTCCCAAGTTCTCAAATTGAAAAGAAAATAAAGAATGATCCTTATAGATTTCTAGTAGTTGCTGATAAGTTTCAGACAGGCTATGATGAGCCCTTACTCCATACTATGTATGTGGATAAACCTCTTTCTGGAATAAAAGCAGTACAAACGCTTTCTAGGCTAAATAGGTCTCATCCTGGTAAGGTTGATACATTTATTTTAGATTTTGTAAATGATGTGGATCTTATAGAAGAGTCTTTTCAAACTTACTATACGACTACAATTTTATCGGAAGAGACAGATCCTAATAAGCTTTATGATATACAAAGTGAGTTAGAATTTCATCAAGTATATTCAGATTATCAAATTAATGAAGTAGTTGAAAAATATATTAATGGTGCTAGTCGAGAAAAGTTAGATTATATATTGGATACTTGTGCTAAAGAATATAAGGAACTTGGAGAGGATGAGCAAATAGATTTCAAAGGAAATGCTAAAGCATTTGTAAGAACCTATGGATTTTTAGCATCGATATTACCTATTGGAAATATTGAGTGGGAAAAACTTAATATATTTTTAAGATTATTAATTCCTAAACTACCTTCACCAAAGGGAGAAGACTTATCTAAAGGTATATTGGAATCTATAGATTTAGATAGTTATAGGGTACAAGCTCAAAAAAGTTTATCTATAGTATTAGAGGATGAGGGTGATTATGAGATAGATCCAGTACCAACAAGTGGAAAAGCCTATATAGATAATCCAGAGTTAGATTATTTAAGCAACATATTAGATTCTTTCCATGACATGTTTGGAGATATAGACTGGAAGGACGAAGATCAGGTTAAGGATCATATATCAAAAATTCCAAAAGCTGTAGCAAGGGATAAAGCATACCAAAATGCTATGAAAAACTCAGATAAACAAAATGCTAAACTAGAAAGCGAAAGGGCACTGGGTAGAGTTATTATGAATATGATGACAGATAATATTGAGATTTTTAAGCAGTATCAAGATAATGATTCATTTAAAAAGTGGCTTTCTGATTTAGTATTTGATGCAACTTATAACACTGACGGCAAAGAATTTAATAGTGATTTAAGGATTTAAGAAGATAGAAGGCTGTAGAAAGTAAAATTAATATATTGATTGGCTTAAATGAATGATGTTAAAGATAGTTATATCATCAGTGTTAGTTAAAAATAGGAGCAAAGTAAGGGTATTGTGGATAATTAAAAGTTAATAATGTTATTAGATTTATATTAAACATTGGGTAAAGAAATATATAAAATGTGCTTATAAATATAATTTATTAATATTATTGATAGAATTGTAAAGGAGGAAAATATGGCTATAGCAAAATGGTATAAAATTGATATACATACTCATACACCAGCAAGTAGTTGTATGGTAGATAAAGAAAAATCAATTACTCCTAGGGAGTGGATAGATGCAGCGAAAGAAAGGGTCGATGCTGTTGTAGTAACAGACCATAATTCAATAGATTGGCTTGATAGATTACAAAACGAACTAAAAGATAAAGATAAATTTTTTATTTTTAATGGAATTGAGCTTTCTGTAGGTGATAAGGGAAACCACATAATTTTAATTTTTGATCCAGACCTGAAAATAGAACTAATTAATGAAATTTTAATAAAAATGGATTTAACCTCTGAAAAACAAGGCAGAACAGATATTTGTATTGATAAAGAAAAATTTACATCAACTGTTAATGAATATAGAGATAAATTACTAATAATACCAGCTCATTTTTTTTCTAGCAAAGGTTTAGGCAACCTAGCAAATCATAGTTGGATTAGATCTTACTATGAAGATATTAAGTTTGATGCTATAGAAATTAATAATCTAGAAGAAATAAATACTTTAGAAAATAAGATATGTGCATTTGATGGATCTCTTTTTAAAGGAGATATAGAAGAATTAAAGTCTATTTCTACTATTGTTGGCTCAGATAATCCGTATAAAGAAAATAATGGCAAACATAGTATTAAAGGAATAGGTGAAAAATTTACTTGGTTTAAGTTAAGTGAATTTACTTTAGAGGGATTAAGACAATCGTTTTTAGATCCTGGCTCAAGGATAAGGAAAGTATTTGATAGTACTAAGGTAAGAGATATGAATACTTATGATCATAATTATATATCAGGAGTTAAAATTAATAACTTAAAGCATTTAGAAGAAATTAATTTAAGGCTTTCCCCTAATTTAAATTGTCTGGTAGGTGGAAGAGGCACAGGAAAGTCTACAATAATTGAAATGATTAAGAATGTTATATATTCAAATAATGGAGTCAAATATGATAAACCTCAATTATTAGATAGTATAAAAAAAGATACTGAAATAGATTTATTTTATAACTTCGGAACACATGAGGAAAATAATCATTTAGTTGAATTTAAAAAAGGCTTATTGAAAGTTTTAAAAAAAGATAATAAGACAGGGGAAAAAGTAGAAGTAGATAAAATTGAGTTTCCAGTGGACATCTATAGTCAAAAAGAAATATATGAGATGGTTGATGAAGAAATTAAGTTTAAAACAAGTTCTAAAAGTGAATTTCTTCGCATAATAGATAATAATATTAAACTTGAAATACTTAAACTAGAAGAACAAGAAAATAATTATATAAATAAAATAAAGGACTCATATTCTAAAATTCTTAATTATAGAAAATCCATAGCAGATATGCCACAGCTTTTATCTGAAAAAACATCTTTAGATAGTAAGTTTAAGTTAATTGAACATTCAAACTTAATAGATGTTATAGATAAAAAAGGGGTCTTAAACTCTGTAGATAATTTATTTGAAAGTTATAGCAATGATTATTATAATTTATACAAGAAGTTTTTAGAAGAATTAGAGGGGCTTAATAAAGAATATAGAAAGAAAATCGATGATATTAAAGGTTTAATTATAATATTCGAAGATAAGATAAATTTGGATATGTATATACAAGGGTATGAAAATATTATAGAAAATACAAAAAAGATATTAGAAAAAAATATTTTAGAAATTGATAAAATAAATAATAAGTATGAAAAAGATACCTCTCTAGAAGAGATAGAAAAAGGTTTAGAAGTTCAGTTTAAAGATATAATGACTACTTTAGAATTAGAAGAAGAGAGAAATAGCAAAGATGAAATTAATAAGTTATCAAGCAAATTAAATGAAGTGAATAAAAAGATAGAAGAGTTAGAAATTAAGAAAGAAAAAAGTATTGAAGAAGAAAATCTACTTGAAAATTATTTAGATAAGCTCTTAGAAGTTTTAATAGAAAAAAATAATATAAGGAAAAATATAGTTAACGAAATAAATAAAGAGTCAGATATTATAAGTGTAGAATTGAAGTTATTAGGGGATAAAGATAGATGGATAAACAACCTAAGGAAAGCTATGGGGAAAGAAGATTCATTTGAACAAGACTATAAAGAGTTAGGAAATCATATTTTTATCGATAATCCAGTAGAAAATATAAAAAAGTGGTTTGAGTTTATATACTTGGAAGAAAATCGTGATATATGTAAGTTTTTAAATATAGAAAAACTATCACATGCTGGTTTTCAAAAAATATGGAAAGGTGAAAATATCAATTATACTGACTTTATAAATATTTTACCAGATGATCAAATTTTGATAAAAATAAAAAAAGATGTTACCGATATTAAAATTAATGATGGATCTCCTGGAGAAAAAGCTGCTGCTGTATTATCATTTATTATGCATCAAGGAAAAGGTCCTTTAATAATTGATCAACCAGAAGATGATTTAGATAATAGTTTAATTATGGATTTAATAGTAGAAACTATTAGAGATATTAAAAACAAGAGGCAAATTATAATCGCAACTCATAATTCTAATATTCCAGTCTTAGGTGATGCAGAAGCAATAATTATTTTAGAACGTGATGAGCAGGGATTTGTAAATTTAAGAAAGAATAAAAAAGCGGGTTGTATTGAAGAGAAAGAGATAAAAAATGGAATTTGTAGCATTATGGAGGGAGGTCTCGAATCATTTAGAAAAAGAGACAGAAAATATAAACTATAATATTTCTAAATTACTTATAGTAATTAATGATCTAAATACTAGTGATTCTAACTAAATTTATGTTTAACTTGATTATAAAAATATAATCGGAACTGGAACCGGTAAAATAAATTCAAAGTTTTGACATGTCAACACTTTTTTGGACAGTTTTTTACCGAACAATATATTTAAACTTTCTTGAATTTATTTGCAAGTCTAAGATTATTTATTTAATCCCGTCAAGGGTAAATAAACTCGCTATCGCTCGC
>NZ_VULR01000008.1 GCF_009696605.1 Anaerosalibacter bizertensis
TGACTATAGCAGGAGGGTCACACCTGTTCCCATACCGAACACAGCAGTTAAGCCTCCTAACGCCTATGGTACTTGAGTGGTAACGCTCTGGGAGAGTAGGAAGTTGCCAGATCCAAATACATAGAATAAAAGCTCTATCTCGTAGGTCGAGGTAGGGCTTTTTTATTTTAGTCGATATTTATAGTTTTTATATACTCAACTTTTTTATTATCTTTTGTAGTATATTTTAGATTATCTTCAGGAGTTTCTTTACCTGATATACTTTGTTCTAACTCCATAATCTTCCACATATTATCTTTTTTAGTCAGTCTATATTTTCTAGTTATAATTAATTTCTCCATTTCTGTATCTTTAGAATCAACAGTAGACTTAGTAAATACATAGTAAGCTTCTTTGTTATCACTATAAGGTTTAGATATGTCCACCGATATATTGGATTGATTACTTAAATCTTTTCTAATCTCTTCTAATTGGCTTTTATTAAGATTTTTCAAATCAGTCGGATCTGGGACATACCTTCTATTATAGTGATGTTCTTCATTATAATTATCAGTAAAATATTTTTGGATATTATCTATATATTCATCATAGGTTATTTTAAAATTTGAAAATTTATGGTCGAGTTTTTCTGTGTCAACAACCACATTTAACATATGATTTTGATTTTTTGTATTACAAGAAGACAATAATAGTAAAACAATAATAATTATTGTAAGAAGATATACCTTTTTCATCTTATTCACCTCCTATTTTCATACCATTACATATAAGAATATTCTTAATATTATGATATCATTCCTAGAAATGTAAATCAATCTTTTAAACAATATTTTTCATAGGATAAGCTTCCTTAGAATATAGTTATATAGCTATGAAAAGGAGGAGAGTTATGAATAAAGATGTTCTTAAACTTGCTTTTATATACATAGGTACCATAATTGGAGCAGGATTTGCTTCTGGTAGGGAGATAATAGATTTTTTTGGCGTATATGGAGCTAAAGGAATAATAGGTATGGTTTTAAGTAGTTTTTTATTTATGTTTATAGGGGCATTTTTTCTATCTAAAATATATGAAAAAAAAATAAATGGATATGAAAACCTGATAAATAATATATTTGGTGAAAAATTAGGGTTTTTTATAGATACTGTAATTATACTTTCATTATTTATTGGTTATTGTATTATGGTTTCTGGCTCTGGTGCATTATTTAATCAAGAATTTAACTTATCTAAAAATATGGGGATATACTTAATGGTTATATTATCATTTATAACTTTTTTATTTAGCCTTGAAGGGTTATCCTTTATAAATTCTATATTAGTTCCACTTTTAGTACTAGGAATTATTTATTTTGGTGGTAATGTAATTATAGAAGAAGGTTTTATTTTTAGTAATTTAAAAGGAATAGAATATACAAATAAAGGGAATTTTATAACGTCCTCTATTTTATATGTTGGATTTAATAGTTTACTTTTAATAGTAATATTATCTTCATTACTTCCTATTATCACAAATAAGAAGGTAGCAATAAAAGGTGGATTAATGGGAGGAGGAATATTAGGTGTTTTAGGTTGTTTTATATTGATACCTTTATTAATTCTTTATACTCAGGTATATGCTTTAGACATACCTATGCTTAATATATCAGGTTATGGAGGTAGAATATATAGTAAAATTTTTAGTGTTATATTATGGCTTGCTATGTTTACTACAGCTATAGCAAATGGATTTGGGTTTATAGAGAGGGTTTCCAAAAAAAGAAATTATATATTTACTTCATTTTTATTTTGCTTGTCTTCTATACCATTAGCTAAATTAGGTTTTTCTAATTTAGTAGCAACAATATATCCTATATTTGGATATTTTGGAGGATTTATTTTATTAGTTTCTATAATTAGATTGATATAAAAATATTATTATAATATTATAGAAAAAAGGAGTGAGTATATGCCTTATTTAGAGATTAAAAATAAAAGAATATATTATAGAGAGCATGGAGAAGGAGAAGTAGTAGTCTTTTTAAATGGTATGATGATGAGTACTATTAGTTGGTCTCCCTTTATAAAGGTTTTTTCTAGAGAATATAAGATGCTTTTAGTTGATTTAATAGATCAAGGTTTTTCTGATAAAGCAGATAATGACTATGATCAAAATATGCATGTGGAAATACTTAAAGAGTTACTAGAAGAACTAGGTTATGATAAGATACATCTTTTTGGCATATCTTATGGGGGACAGGTAGCTCAACTATTTACATTAAGATATAAATATATGGTTAAGTCTTTGATACTTTCAAATACAACTAGTAATGTAGATAATCACATAAAAAGAAACTTACAAACTTGGTATAAAGCAGCAAAAACTTATGATAGTGATTTATTTTTAAAGACAGTTATTCCTAGTCTATATTCAGAAAAATTTTATAAAGAAAACTTTGAATGGTTTAATGGAAATAAAAAGCAGCTTAAAAGAATATTGAATAAAGAATGGTACGAAGCATTTATGAGAGGTATAAAAAGTACAGATGGTTTTGATATAAGTTTTAAGATAAAGGAATTTGATATTCCTACTTTAATTATAAGTTCAGATTTAGATGAAATTATGCCTATAAGATATCAAAAGTATATTTATGAAAAAATACCTTGTTCTAGATGGATTTTAATAAAAGATTCAGGACATGCTTGTATATACGAAAAGCCCCATGAGTTTATTTCAATATTGCTAGGATTTTTAAAAACTATTGATTTCAATATGATTATAAGATAAAAATTACTATATATTATCGTAATTTTTAAAATTGTTAGAAAACCGAACATTTAAAATTCAAAAAATCAACTAATGTTCAGAAAACCTTACGCTTTTTTTAGAAATTAAAATATTGTTATAATATGTACCCTAAAAATATAGAAAAATTGTTTTTTGAAAATAATTATGTTGTATATTATATTTTTTTAATAGTGTTAAACATTGACTCTTAGGTAGAAACAATAAAAAATAAATTAAAATGGCATAACTTTTGCAATTTAATTAATGCAGTAAATAGTATAACATTATTATAAATTTAGTTCTGAAGTTAAAATAAATCTAGGGGGTATATTATGTCAATGTTTAAAACTAGCGATGGAGTTAATCTTTATTATGATGTAGCAGGAGAAGGAAAACCAATTTTATTTATTCATGGATGGAGTGCGGACCATACAAGTTTTGATCCTCAAGTTAAAAATTTGAGTTCAAAATTCAAAGTTGTTACTTATGATCTTAGAGGCCATGGTGCTTCTGATAGACCAGAAAAAGGATTAACAATGAATAGATTTGCTATTGATTTAGAAGAACTAATGGAACATTTTTTCTAGTAGTAGAGAATCCGGATAAACTTAGTGAAACAGTTGAAGAACTAGCTTTAAAATAGATTATTTAATATATAGTTAAATAAGTTATATAAAATGTTTTTTTGAAAGTCTAATTTTCCAATTTGAATTGGAAAATTAGACTTTTTTACATAGTTTACATAAAAAGTAGATAATATGAGTTGAAAACTTTATAAACCTATATAAAATGGAATTAGACCTATATAGATATGATATAATTAATATGATAATTTAATTATAATTATTAGATATTTTGTATAGGGGTGTGCAATAATGTCTAAAAACAAAGAGCTTTTATATAATATGGTTAATTCCTTATGTGTAGGACTTTTAATAATAAATAAAAATGGTATTATAGACTATTTAAATGAGGGAGCTTTAAAAATATTAGATTTAAACAGAGAAAGTGCTTTAGATAAAAAAGTAGATAAGGTTATACCTAATTTAAAAATTAGTAATTTTTTAAAAACTAATAAGAAAAGTAAAACCCATACTTTAAAATATAAAAGTATGGAGATAATTGCAATTGAAAAACCAATCATTAATAATGGATTTGTTGAGGGAACTTTTTTAATTTTTCAAAAGCTAGATTCTTATAAAGAATTTATTAGACAATTTGATGATGAAATGGAAGCGGCTTTTTTATTAAAAACTATAATGGAGACTACAAATGATGCTATTGTTTATGTAAATAAAGAAGGATATATAGAAATGATAAGTAAACCCTATGCAGATTTTTTACAAGTAAAGAGGGAAGAAGTAATTGGAAAGCATGTAAGAGATGTTATAGAGAATACAAGAATGGATGTAGTAATTAAAACAGGAGTTTCAGAAATAGCAGAAGTTCAAGAAATCAATGGAAATAAAATGATAGCTACTAGAATTCCAGTTTTTGTAAAAGGGAATGTTGTTGGAGCAGTAGGGAGAGTACTATTTAGAGATATAAATGAATTAAATGCTCTCTATATGAAGATAAGCAAAATTGAAAAAGAATTAAATCTTTATAAAGATGAGTTTAAGAAAGTTAACAGTGCTAAATATTCTTTAGATAGTATTATAAGTGAAAGTAAATCTATGCATAAAATAAAAGAACTAACAAAAAGAACAGCAAAAACTAATTCTAATGTTTTGATTTTAGGTGAAAGTGGAACGGGGAAGGAATTATTTGCTCATGCTATTCACAGTATTAGTAGACGTTCAAATGCACCTTTTATAAAGGTGAACTGTGGTGCAATCCCTTATGAGTTGTTGGAATCAGAGTTATTTGGCTATGAAGAAGGTTCATTTACAGGTGCTAAAAAAGGAGGTAAAATAGGAAAATTTAAAGCTGCTGATGGAGGCACTATTTTCTTGGATGAAATAGGAGATCTACCTATGAATATGCAAGTAAAACTTTTAAGGGTTCTTCAAGATAAAGAGATAGAGAGAATAGGATCTAATAGTTCAGAAAAAGTTGATGTCAGGATTATAACTGCAACTAATAGGGATTTAGAAGAAATGGTATCTGAAGGCAAGTTTAGATTAGATTTATATTACAGACTAAATGTATTAACCATTAAAGTCCCCCCACTAAGAGAAAGAAAAGATGATATACCTATTTTATCTGAATATTTGATTCAAAAAATATCTAGAAGAGAAAATATAAGGGTAGATAGAATCTCAGACAGTGCATTAGAATATTTAAAAAGATATAATTGGCCTGGCAATGTAAGGGAGTTGGAAAATATACTTGAAAGAGCTATAAATTTTTTAGATGAAGAAACCGTTATAAAACCTGAACATTTGCCTTCTAAGATTACAGGAATTATGAGAAAGAAAAAGGTTAGAAGTTTAAAATTAACTTTAGAAGAGGTAGAAAGACAAGCTATAATAGATAGTTTAATATTTTCTAATGGGAATAAAACAAAAGCTGCAAGTATTTTAGACATTAGTAGGACAAGTTTATATGAAAAAATTGATAAATACAATATAGAACTTTAAAAACATAATAAAAAATTCAAGAATTGTGAGAAAAAACTACATATAATCAAGTTAAAAAAACATAGTGTTCGAAAAACTTAACACTTAACTATGCTATTAAAGTAGAATGTTAATTTTTTGAACCTAAAAGAAGAATATACATTTTTCAAATTGAAAAATGTATATTCTTCTTTTTTAATTTTTTAAAAATAACTATTAAAATTTGATGGATTAGAGGATGGTCAAATTAACAGAAAAAAATGGCATAGGTTTTGCAATAATTATTTGTAGCACAAAATTATTAGAGGGGGTTATATAATGTTGAAAGATAAGGTATGTATTGTAACAGGAGCAGCTAGTGGTATAGGATTAGCAGTAGCAAAATCTTTTTCTAAAGATGGTGCAAAAGTAGTTATGGCTGATATCAATGAAGAAAAATTAAAAAATGAGTCAGAGAAAATAGGAGTAGATTATTTTAAAACAGATTTAAGTACAAGAGAAGGTTGCAAAAGATTAGTTGATTATACTCTAAATAAATATTCAAAAGTAGATGTTCTTGTAAACAATGCAGGTATCCAACATGTTTCTCCAATTGAAGATTTTCCAGAAGATAAATGGGATTTTATGATCTCTTTAATGTTGACAGCACCATTCTTATTAACAAAATATGTATGGCCTTCGATGAAAGAACAAAACTGGGGAAGAATAATAAACATCAATTCTATGCATGGTTTAAGAGCTTCTGAGTTTAAATCAGCTTATGTGTCGGCTAAGCATGGCGTTTCAGGTTTAACAAAAACTGCAGCTTTAGAGGGAGGACCATATGGTATAACTGTAAATTCAATTTGTCCTGCATATGTTAAGACACCTCTAGTAGATAATCAAATTGATGATCAAGCAAAAACCCATGGTATATCAAGAGAAAAAGTTGTTGAGGAAATAATGTTAAGAAAAGCTGTTGTTAAAAAATTAATAGAACCTTCAAAGATTGCAGATTTAGTTAAATTTTTATGTACAGATGCAGGGGATCATATTACAGGTTCAATGATGACAATGGATGGAGGCTGGACGGCTAATTAAAAAAAAATTGTCAGAAAAGTGGAACAATTATTTCACATATTAAGGTATATTGTTCAGAAAATCTAACACTTTTAAAAGATAAAAGATAAAAATGTAAATTATTTTGAAATTAAAATTAAAATTAAAATAAGTGTTTTTTAAGGTGAAAAAGGCTTAGTTTCAATGGATAAATTATATAAAACTCTGTGATATAGAGCATATTAGAATATAAATTATAATTGGCATAGGTTTTGCAATTTATTAATTATATAAGATGTGCTTCAAAATAATTCAGAGGAGGGGTATATAATGAAATTGGAAGAAGTTAAGAAAATCGGTGTAGCAGGAGCAGGTACTATGGGAGCTGGTATAGCTCAAATATTTGCACAAAAAGGCTATGAAGTAGTTGTAACAGATATTGGAGAAAAGTACCTAGAAAACGCTAAAAAGATTATATCAATAAATAATAGTAGTTTAATTGAAGAAAAACTTATAACCGAATCTGAAGCAGAAAATGCTATGAAGAAAATATCTTTTACAACAGATAAAAAAGCATTTTCTGATGCAGATGTAATTATTGAAGCTATAATAGAAAAAATTGATATTAAACAAGATTTTTGGAAAGAAGTTGAAGAAATAGCTAAGGAAGATGCTATATTTGCAACTAATACATCAGGGCTTAGCATTACAGAAATAAGTGAAAAAGTAGAGAAAAAAGGTAGATTTATTGGAATGCATTGGTGGAATCCACCACATATTATTCCATTGATTGAGATAATAAGAGGAAAAGGCACAGATGATGAAACCGTTGATTTGCTTGTAGAACTAGTAAAAGCAATAGATAGAGAGCCAGTAGTTGTTCAAAAAGATGCAAATGGATTTATAGGCAATAGGATACAATTTGCAGTATTTAGGGAAGCGTTAAATATAGTGGAACAAGGTATAGCTACTGTTGAAGATGTAGATAGAGCAATGAAATACGGGCTTGGCTTTAGATATGCGGTAATAGGACCTTTTGAAACAGCAGATTTAGGTGGACTAGATACATTTTACTATATATCTTCCTATTTATTTAATGAGCTTGGAGATGCAAAAGAACCATCAGATATGTTAAAAGATTTAGTTGATAATAATAATTTAGGTGTAAAATCAAAGAAAGGTTTCTATGACTATTCTAATGGAAAAGATGAAGAAGCTATGAAAAATAGAGATAAAATGTTTTTTAAGATGTTAAAACATATACACAATGCTTAAGTAAAAAGAGATAAAAAAGCCCTCAAAATATGAGGGCTTTTTTATATGAGAGGAATAAATTTAGTATTTTCATCATTTTCACCTTTTAATTTAGCTATGCAATTTTCAATTACATTTATTCCCTCTACTATTTGTTTTTTATTTACAGATCCAAAACTTAATCTAATAAAATTAGTTTTACTATTATTATTGTCAATAAAAAATATTTCTCCTGGAACTATAATTACATCATTATTAGCACATTCATTGTATAGCTCTATACAACTTATATCACTAGGTAGTTCTAACCAAAGACTTAGTCCTCCATCAGGTTTTTTAAAGTTTATATTATATTTTTTAAAATTATTGATTTCTTTTAAAATTAATTTATACTTTTCATTATAGTCTTTTTTTACTCTTTCTATATGTTGTTTCCAAAAATTTTCTCTTAAGAACAGATCAAAAGCTCTTTGAATAAATCCAGAAGAAGATATATCTGTAGTATGTTTTGCTTTTATTATATCTCTAAAAAACTTTTCTGGAGTAGTTAAGAAACCTAATCTTAATCCAGGCATCAAAATTTTAGAAAAACTCTTAATATATATGACTTGGTCATATTTGTCCATTGATTTTAATGGAAGTTTTTTATCTGTATAGGATAGATCAGACATAAAGTCATCCTCAATAATATAAAGATCATTTTTATGAGCTAAGTCTAAAAGTTCCTTCTTTTTTTCTTCACTATAGGAATAAGTTGTTGGACTTTGATAATTAGGCATTGTATACAAAAATTTAGGATGATACATATCTATATATTTTTTTAGCTCGTCTAAATTTATTCCATCCTGTTCCATAGGAATCCCTATTATTTTAGCTCCTCTAGATTCAAAGGCAGCAACAGCACCTGAATAAGTAGGATTTTCCACAAAAACATAGTCTCCAGGTTGAATTAAAGTTTTTGCAAGTAAATCTATTCCTTGTTGACCACCAGAAATAATTTGAATTTTAGATGCTTCTATGTCTATATAGTAATTATCTTTTAAAAAACAAGAAATAGATTCTCTAAGAGGACCGTAGCCATTGATTTCTGGATATACAAAGGCTTTACCTTTATCTCGATCTAATACTTCAATCAAAACCTGTTTAAACTCTTCTACAGGGAAAAGTTCTGGAGTTGGAGATACACTGGCAAAATTGATACTATTTTTTGAAAGAGATAAGATTCCGCTAGTCATAAGTTCCATGTTTTCATCTACTAAATAATTGAGACTTAAGTCCTCATCTTGTCTCTTTACATAAGTACCACTACCTTTTTTAGAATAAACATAGCCTTCTTGTTCAAGAAGTTTATACGCATTTACTATAGTAATATTGTTAACTTCTAATTTTTTTGCTAAACTTCTAATAGAAGGAAGTTTTTCATCTTTTTGAAAAACTCCATCTTCTATTAACTTTTTTAATTTATCAGCTAATTGAATATATAAAGATTTATTTAGATTTTTATCTAATTGTATTATTATATTATTTTTCATACTCTATCCCCCATAAAGGTTAAAATTATTATCTACAAATGTATCGATACAATGATTATATCAGATACAAAAATTAGTGTAAACTCCTAAATATTTTTTCAAGTTTAAACAATTTCAAGAAAAATAGTATATAAATAAAAGGAGGTTTGATTGTGGCAAAAAGGAAAAAAAGAAGTTTAAATACTAGAAGCAATATGTCTCAGGTAAATATTGTAAATGTTAATCAAAAGAGTAAAAAAAATAAAAAAACAAAGAAGAATAATAATAAAAAAAAGTTTAAATTATTCATTTTAATTTTTATTTTTGCTGTACTTATTTTATCTAATAAAGATTTTTTACAAAAGATATTACCAAGTTCGTCTAATAAGACCCTTCAAGTAATTCAAAAATATCCTACTAATCAAGAAGAGGAAGTTAGATTTTATGATGATTTATTGATAAAATGGAATGGTAAAAGTATTATTGCTTTAAATAAGGATGGAACGAGTAAATGGGAAAAAGAAATAAATTTTGAGAACCCATTAGTATTTTTAGGAACAGATACTATCTATATTTGTGAAGGCAATACTGGAGATTTATATTTCTTAGACTTAGATGGAAGAAGTTTAAATAGAATACAAATGGAAAGTCATATAAAAAAAATAGTGGAAAAAGACGGGCTTATTTTTATAACTTTAGAAACTGAAGATGGAGAAAAATTAACTATTATGGATAAAGAAGGGGTAGTTCAAAACAATATTTTACTTGAAGATAAAAGGCTATTAAATTTTAGTGCAAATGAGGATAAAACTAATATTGTATTGTCTACTTTAGGTATAGAAAAAGGGGATCTAAATAGTAAATTAATTTTTTATAAAGAGAAAGGTGAGTATGTTTCAGAATTAGATTTTAATGAAGAGATAATTATATCTATGGAATTTGTAGATGAGAATAGTATAGTCGTATTTACTGATAGCAGATTATACTTTGTAGAAGAAGGAAATACTTTATGGAAAAGAGATATGGAACATATAAAGGATATGTATGTAAATACAGAGGATAAAGATATATATATATTAACAACTAATACATTGGAAGTTATTTCATATAAAAATAAAGTTGAAGAAAGCATTTCTTTAAATGGAGAGTATAATAAGGTAGAAGGATTTAACAAAGGAGTACTGTTAGTAGGAGATAATAAGATTATAGGAATTAATAATGGTAGAGAAAACTTAAAATATGATACTCAGGAAAAAATAGAAAATGTTATAATAAATGATTCAGATATTATATTATTTGCTAATAATAGAATAAATATTATGACTGAGAAAAAAATAAATAGATAAAGTATGGTGACTAGGCATGAATTGGATAGATTATTTAACTATATTTATAATAATAATAAATATAATAAGAAGTACAAATATAGGGTTAGTTAGGTCAATATTTAGTTTTATAAGATTTTTAGCATCAATATACTTAGCAAAGCTCTATTATCCTGTTATTTCTGAATATATAATGAATACACCAGTTTTGTATAATATTTTTAAAAAATTATTTGAAGGAATATCAAAGTTATTATTTTATGGCAAAATTAAAGAAAATCAAAATTTATTATATGATATGGTTTCAGATAGTTTAATAAAAATGGGAATAACTATATTTTCTATTATTATAATTTATACAATAATTAGATGGCTATTAGGTTATTTGGAAAGAGCTATCTCTTTCTTATTTAAAGCTCCTATTCTTAAACAACTAAATATATTTGGAGGTTTTTTATTTGGACTAATAAGAGGAATGGTTATAGTGTACTTGATATTTGCAATCTTTATATTCATACAATCTATTTATCCAGGTGGTACTATTTCCAAGGCATTAGAAGGTTCACTGTTTTCGGGTTATTTTAAAAACAATAATTTAATTATTGATTTTTTTAATATAAAACAGAGCCAGGTAAATAGTATTTTTCCTATGAAACTTTTTAGATAATATAACCTTAAGGAGCAATAGTAGAGTAATCCCATTATGGGATTACTCTACTATTATTTCTACTTTTTCTCCATTATCACTTTCTATATCAACTATTTTCCCTTCAGCTCCATTTTGAATAGCCTGTAATATTTCTTTAAAATCTTCTTCATCTAATCCATTATCTTTTAACTCTGGAACAAACTTATTGGAAACTTTCATCATTATATTTAAAAGGGATATAGGAACATTTACATTTACTTTTGTACTATCATCAGGGTCGAAAACTCGTATTCTCATCCATTTAGGACTATCTAAATTTGGGCTTTCTGTTTCTTCTCTAGTTTCTAAAGCTTCTAATAACTCAATTCCCTCTTCTGTAGTTACTTTACCTTCTTCTACCATTTTTAAAATTTGAATTTTTTCTTCTCTCATTCTAACTCCCCCTAGTATAATAATGTCATAGTCAATAAAGACTATGCAGTTAAAACTTTTCTAAAAATCTCATTTCTTTATTCAGTAACTGAAGAAGATATTCAATCTTCGTCAGAGGTTACTTCTAATTTAATATGTCTAATGGCTCCTGATAGACTTCAGACTTATCATAAGATATAATCTTAAGGGATAGGACGAAAAATGTATTCCCCCTTGGGAAGTCAGTTTCTACTGGCTCATACCCCTGATTAAGTCAATTAGTCCATTCAATGAGGTTTTATGATTTGGCTGGTTGGGAGCCTTCGGGCTATACCCGTATCACATGCTAGGATGTGTACTCATTGTTTGGAAATGGATTCCTATCTGAAAGGAGCTGTAGTTTATGTCTAATAGTGTTAAGTATGATTTATTTATTTCTGTTGGTATTGATGTAGGTTCGGACTTTAGTTTTATGTCTATTGCACTACCTAATCAAACCTTTGTGGGTAAACCTTTTAAAATCATTCATTCTGATTTTAATTCCCTATCTATGGCTGTTTCAAAAATCAAAGAAGCAGAAGAGATGTATTCTTTGGAAAGCCGTATTTTCCTAGAATCCACAGGGATTTATCATTACCCACTCTTCTGCTATCTTAGTGATAAAGGATTTTTGGTATCCATCATTAATCCTATCATCTCTAAGAATAGCACAAATATTAATATTAGGAAAGTCCATAATGATAAATTTGATTCTAAAAAGCTTGCTTTAATTGGTCTAAAGCCTGATTTAAAAGTATCTCTTATGCCTTCGGAGCTTGCCCTTGATTTAAGAAATCTTTCAAGAGAGTATTATGATCTTGTGGATAATCGTTCTGCTTACATTAATAAACTTCAAGGTGAACTTAGAATAGCATTTCCACAGTATTTAAAGATTTTTTCCAAGGTTACCGTTAATACATCCTTGACCTTGTTAGAGAAGTTTACTTCTCCAGATGGATTTTTAGAGGCTTCTAAAGATCAAATTATTGCCTCTATTAGGTCTACTGCTCGTTTTGGTATTACCTATGCTGAAAAGAAGTACAAGGCTATTATTCAGGCTGCTAAGGATGCTAAGACCTTTAGTTATTCTGTAAACAGTAATTTCAAACGTATCCTTCTATATATCCGTTTTATCAGACAGTATAACGTTGAAATCGAAGCTATATTATCTGATATGCGTGAACTTGTTGAGTCTAACAAGGATACAGATTTTGTAAAGCAAATACGCCTTATTGAATCTATTAAAGGTGCTGGCTTTCTTTCCGCTGTTACCCTTATGTGTGAAATTGGGGATTTCTCTGCTTTTAAATCTCCTAAACAACTTTTTGCATATTTTGGTCTTGATCCAGCTGTTAAACAATCTGGCAACTTTAAAGGTACTGATGTTAATATATCAAAACGAGGTTCACGGATTGCAAGAAGAGTAATACATACCATAGCTTTAGTCAGTATTGCTCTAAATCGTAATGGAACTGCTAACAATCCTGTTCTACGTGAATACTATCTTAAAAAGTGTCAAAGTAAGCCTAAAATGGTAGCTCTAGGAGCCATCATGCATAAAGTGTGTAATATTGTATTTGCAATACTTCGTGATGAAAAAGAATTTAAAATCATCACTCCAGAGGAACACCAAGCGAATTACTTGAAGGCGAAATACGGCATCGCTGCATAAGGAATTCTATATTTAATTTTGAATTTTTGACGCCTTTTAGAAGGCCTATTAAATTTACCCTTTTTTAGCTAGAATTGATTGAAATATTTATTAAAAATTTTTAAATTTACTATTGACAATTCTTAGCTGGACTTTATTTTAATTTTTTAACAACTTAATAGCTTCTTCTGAAGTGATTTCTCCAGCACTTAATTTTTCTAATACTTCTTTTTTATTTATATTAGAATTATATTTAGGACTATAGCCTAATGCTTCTATAATATTTTCTAGTTTATTCCTTACAGTAGGATAAGATATACCTAATTCTTTTTCAATTTCCTTAATATTACCTCTGTTTTTTATAAAAACTTCTACGAAATGTTTCTGTTCATCAGTAAGTTTGCAAAATTTACATAGTGTAAAATGCCCTTCTATATGGGTATCACAATGGTTACAAGATAGTTTAGTAACCTCCATAGGTTTTCCACAAACGGGACATTTACCTATAGCTTCTTTTTTCATTCTAATCACCTTTCTTATAGTATGGATATTTTAATTTCAGTATCTTTTCCTTCTTCAACATGTATCAGATCAAATGGACCATAGTTTTTTAATTCATTAAAAATTATATTTAAATCTATTTCATTTAATATGTATAATAGCTTTTTTGTATCCTCATCATCTATTTTTCCTTTTTTCATTGAAATATTAGCTATATAAATACCTATATTAATTAAAAATTTTAAAAAACAAAAATGTATTCCTGGCAATCTTATAGTTTTATTTTTTTCTGATACATATATTTTCAGTTTAGAGGCCTTTCTTGTTGATTTTATTCTTCTATTTTTTTTATTAATTAATCTTATGGCTTTTTTACAACTAATCTTACCTTGGTCTAGTTGATTAAGAATCTTTATAGTATTAGACTTCAAAGGAAATCCTCCTTTTAAAACTAATCGTATATATAATCTTTAATAATATATTATTCTTTAACTTTAAAAATGTCAATGACATATTTAAAAATATTAATATACAAATTAAATAAATTAATATTTAAAATAACAAAGGAAAACTATAGATTTTTTTTATAAAAAATAAAACTATATATATATTATCTATAATCAATATTGAATTGGATATTTATTAGTATAATATAGTTAGTTTAAACATATAGGAGGGATTTTCATGAAAAGAGAAGTAGATGCAAGAGGGGAAGCTTGTCCAAAACCTGTAATAATGACTAAAAAAGCATTAGATGAAATAACTGATGGTGTAGTAATTACTATTGTAGATAATGAAGTTGCAAAAGAAAATGTTTCTAAATTGGCAAAGAGCTCTGGATACGAATTTGAGGTGGATAAAAAGAGTGATAGTGAATACTATGTTCAAATAATCAAAGGAGAATCAAAGGAAGAAGCTAATGTATGTATACCTGATACATTTAAAGATATGACTATTGCTTTTAGTTCTTCAACTATGGGTGAAGGTTCAGAAGAATTAGGGAAAATACTTATGAAAAGTTTTATTTATACTTTAACTGAATCTGTTCCTTATCCATCTACATTAGTATTTTATAATGGAGGAGTAAAATTAACTTGTGAAGGTTCTGAGGTTTTAGATGATTTAAAGAAATTAGAAGAACAAGGAGTAGAGATACTTTCTTGTGGCACATGTTTAGACTTTTTTAAAATTCAAGATAAATTACAAGTAGGTGGAGTAACCAATATGTATACTATATTGGAAAAAATTAAAAATCCTACAAATAATATTATTATTGGTTAGGAGTATGTTATAATGGAGAGTAAAGAATTTGGAGTT
Source organism: Anaerosalibacter bizertensis (assembly GCF_009696605.1). Lineage (GTDB taxonomy): Bacteria > Bacillota > Clostridia > Tissierellales > Sporanaerobacteraceae > Anaerosalibacter > Anaerosalibacter bizertensis. Next base: position 15,025 of record NZ_VULR01000008.1, read on the forward strand.
TTGACATTTGAATCAACCCATCACGCAATAGAAGGAGAGAAACTATTTAAAAACTTAGGATTGAAATTTAAAACAATACCTACACCTAGAGAAATAACTTCTAGTTGTGGTTTATCTATTAAATTTGATTTAAAGCATATAAATGAAGTAGAGGAAATAGTTAATGAAAAGAGTTTAGCTATCAAAGGCATATATAAACTTTGGAAAGAAAACGCAAAAAATAATATAGAAAAGGTTTATTGATAGGAGAGATACAATGCAAGGGGTTTTACAATTTTTAAAAGGAATATTTATAAATAGAAATGAAGATTTAACTATATTAGGAAAACTAGTTAAGATAGTTATAATATTCTTATTGGTTAGAATAGCAATTAGGGTTTTAAATGCTCTAATCAATAGGACTATGGAAAGAAGAAATAAATTAAGATTTGGCATGGATGATAGAAAAGCCAATACCCTTGCAGCCATTTTAAAAAACTTAGGTAAATATGTATTTTATTTTATAGGCTTAGTACCAGCACTAGAGTTATTTGGTATAAAGACCACTTCTATACTAGCAACAGCTGGAATAGGAGGGCTTGCTATAGGATTTGGAGCTCAAAGCCTCGTAAAAGATGTTATAACTGGTTTTTTCATTTTGTTCGAAGATCAGTTTTCTGTAGGAGATTATGTAAAGATTGATGGATACGAAGGTATAGTAGAAGAAATGGGACTTAGGGTTACTAAAGTTAGAGGGTTTTCTGGAGAGCTTTATATAATTCCTAATAGCAATATCCAAATAGTTACTAATAGTACTAAAGGAGCTATGAGAGCATTAGTTGAGGTAAGTATATCTTATGAAGAAGATATAGATAAAGCTATAAAGGTATTAGAAGATATTTCTAAAAAGTTGAAAGATAGAGAGGATAGCATCGTAGAAGGACCTACAGTTTTAGGAATTTCAAAACTAGGTGAATATGAAATAGGTTTAACTATAGTGGCGAAAACGAAACCTATGGAACAATGGAGAATTGAAAGGCTACTTAGAAAAGAAATTAAAGAAGCCTTTGATAATAATAATATAGAAATACCTTATCCAAAAAGGGTAGTTATTGAGAAAAAAGCTTAATGGGGGGAGAAATATGATTAGAAAATATAAAGTAGGAGATGTAGTTTCACTAAAAAAACCCCACCCTTGTGGTACCAACGAATGGGAAATATTAAGAACTGGGGTAGATTTTAAACTTAAATGTTTAGGATGTGAAAGGCAGGTTTGGATACCCAGAATTAATTTTGAAAAAAGGGTTAGAAAAATATATATAGATGGAAAATGGGAAAATGTAAAAAAATAATTAATAAAATTTAAAATAGCTTCTTTATCAAAATCTAGACAATTAATTTTTTACATGATAAACTAATATTGAGAGAGAGCGTTTTACATAAGGAAAACGCTTTTCGAAATAGGGGGTGCTCTTTGTGAGTTTAAGGTATGCTAAACGAATGGATAACATTAAGGCTTCAGAAATAAGAGAGTTGCTAAAACTTACTCAAAAGCCAGAAATAATTTCTTTTGCTGGTGGTCTTCCAGCACCAGAGTTATTTCCTGTAGAAGAACTAGAGAAAGTATCTTCTAAAGTACTAGAAGAGCAAGGGACAACAGCATTACAATACGGACCTACAGAAGGCTATGAACCATTAAGAGTGGAAATTACTAAGAGGATGGAGAAGGTAGGAGTTGAATGTAAGCCAGAAGATATACTAGTTACTAGTGGTTCTCAACAAGGCTTAGATTTTTCAGGAAAGATATTTTTAAACCCAGGGGATATTGTACTTTGTGAAAGTCCTAGTTATCTAGGGGCGATTAATGCATTTAAGGCTTACGAACCAGAGTTCATAGGTGTTCCTACAGATGAAAATGGAATGATCATGGAGGAATTGGAAGACATACTTAAAAATAATGATAGGGTTAGATTTATATATGTAATACCAGACTTTCAAAATCCATCAGGTAGAACTTGGTCTATAGAAAGAAGAAAAAGGCTTATAGAATTAGCAAATGAATATAATGTAGCAATAATTGAAGATAATCCTTATGGAGAGTTAAGATTTGAAGGAGAGTATTATCCAGCAATTAAACATTATGATACTGAGGGAAGGGTTATATTCCTAGGTACATTTTCTAAGATATTCTGTCCAGGATTAAGACTTGGATGGGTATGCGCTGAAGAGGAAGTACTAAATAAATTTGTACTTGCAAAACAAGGTTCAGACTTGCAATCAAGTACTATTTCTCAAATGCAAGTAGCTAAGTTCTTAGAAGAATATGATATAGAGGCACATATTGAGAAGTTGAAAAAAGTATATAAAAAGAGAAGAGATTTAATGATAAATACTATGAAAGAAGAGTTTCCAGAAGAAATAAAATTCACTAATCCTGAAGGTGGATTATTTACTTGGGTAGTTCTTCCAGAATATATGAATGCTAGGGATTTAGCTGTTAAAGCTATTGAAAAGAATGTGGCTTTTGTTCCTGGAGGATCATTCTTCCCTAATGGTGGAAATGAAAATACTTTAAGACTTAATTATTCTAGTATGGATGATGAAAAAATAGTAATAGGTATTAAAAGACTTGCAGAAGCTATAAAAAGTATGATGAAAGAATCTCAAAAAGCATAGAAATAAGTATTTTAAATTCCCTATGTGCAAACATAGGGAATTTAAATATAAAAATATATTGCAAAATTAAAACATAAATGATATAATTTCATAGATTAGTCCTTGCTCTAATTTATAAATTAGAGCCGTTAGGCCATGAGGAGGTGAAGATATGAAAAAATATGAAGCAATGTTAATTTTTGTACCAGATATGGAAGATGAGAAAAGAAACAATCTCCTTAATAGATTTAAGGAAATAATCGAATCAGATGGTACTATTTCCAATGTTGATGAGTGGGGAAGTAGAAAGCTTGCATATGAAATAAATGACTATACTGATGGATATTATGTAGTACTTAACTTTGAGTCAACACCAAAGGTTGTTGATGAAATTAATAGAATAGCTAAAATCTCTGATGGTATTATGAGACATATGATAATTAAAGAAGATGAATAAGGCTAAGGGTGGTGTTATATTTGAATAATGTAGTTTTAATTGGAAGACTTACAAGAGACCCTGAGCTTAGATTTCTTCCTGTAAATGGAACCCCTGTATCTAATTTTAGTCTAGCAGTAGACAAACAAATATCTAAAGAAAAAAAACAAGAAATGGAATCTAAAGGTCAACCAACAGCAGATTTTATAAATATTGTTGTTTGGGGTAAACAAGCTGAGAATTGTGCAAATTACTTAGCGAAAGGCAGGCTTACTGCCGTTCAAGGAAGACTACAGTCCAGGTCTTATGAAGCAAAAGACGGAACTAGAAGGTATATTACAGAAGTAGTTGCCGAGAGAGTTCAGTTTTTAGAGTGGGGTGACAATAACAGAAGTTCAGATTTTAGCCAAAGTACTTCAGATTATCCAGATATTGAAGGCTTTCATCCAGTAGATGATGACGATATTCCGTTCTAAAAAGGAGGCGAAAATATGGTACAAAAAAGATATAGATCTAGAAAAAGAGTTTGTAGTTTTTGCGCAGATAAAGTTGATCATTTAGACTATAAAGATATAAACAAACTTAAAAAATATATATCTGATAGAGGTAAAATATTGCCAAGAAGAATCACAGGAAATTGTGCAATACATCAAAGACAACTTACAAAAGCTGTAAAAAGAGCTAGACAAGTAGCATTATTACCTTATAACGCAGATTAAAAAAGAGAGTGAGAACTCTCTTTTTTTAATTGAAAAATATCCTAAATTAGTATATTCTCTATATATACAAGGTAATAAAATGAAAGGGGATGTAAAGTTGAGGGATAAAATAACAACGGAATTTATAGCAAAAACAGCTATGTTACTAGCTATAGCTTTAGTGTTTCAAATAGGATTAAAAGGGATAGGACAACCACTAGTTGGACCTTTAGTTAATTTTGTACTTATTATGAGCGTTTATTTAGTAGGAACTTTATCTGGATTGATTGTAGGATTTTTAACGCCTTTAATTGCATTTTTCTTTGGTATTACCCCATTTTTACCTATAGTTCCTTTTATTATGATTGGGAATGGTTTGTATGTTTTATTTTTTAAATTTTTTAAAGACAGATTAAATTCATCTAAAGAAATTATATCTATTATTATATCTAGCATTATAAAATATTTATTTTTAGCTATATCAGTAAGATATATAGTGGTTCTATTTGTTCAAATACCACCAAAAGTAGTAGCTGCTTTTTCAATTCCTCAACTTTATACTGCTTTAATAGGAGGTATATTAGCTTTTATAGTAAAAACATTTCTTCCAGAAGATATGATTTCCAATCCTTAAAGACTTTAACAATACATGTTTTTGTTTGACATACTATCTATTACTCTGTATTATTTTAATAAGGCTTACTTTTTGATAAAAAATTTAAGGTTTTTACCGAAAAAGATAAAGGGTGAAAGGAATATGAAAAAAGGTGGAAATATAGATATTATTAGGAATGTAAAGATAATAGAGTGGCTTAAATGTGAGTTATTGACATCTATAGCTAAATTATTTGAACTTTTAGCAAAAGGGGTTGAAAATACAAAAGACGATATATTGGATATAATATCTAATGTAATACTTGTATCCTATTTATTAGGGAAAAGGCTAGGATTAAGTTATGAGACTATAAATTTAAAGGTTGAAAATAAAATAAAACTTGGAATGATAGAAGAGCATAAGATAGAGAAATGGTATGGTGATTTAAGTGAATTAAATGAAAATTTCAGTAATAGAAGAGGAGAATAGGAGTGAAAGGTTTGAATCAGAAAAATGATAATAATAAGCCCTTTTTAGAATCTATTTTAGCAATTGGTATATCTACAATATATATGCTAATAGCCATATATTTTTTACCTATACTAGGCATACTTTTTCCAGCCGCTTTTATAGTATTGGGAATTAGAAATGGTATGAAATACAATATAACCAGCATGATAATATCTACTTTACTTTTAGGGCTGTTTGCAGACAAAACTATTGGATTCTTTATATTGCTAGCCTTTGCGCCTATAAGTATAGCCTTAAATTATTTGATTAAAAAAAGGAAAAGTTCCCAAGAAATTATGTTATATACAACTATTGTAGCTTTAATTTCATACATAATAACCATAACTTTATTAGGGAAAATAACAGGGATTAGTTTTGTAAATCAGATAGAAGAAGCCTTTTCTCAAGTTTTAAAATCTCAAATAAAACTATTAAAAGATATGGGACTTAGTTCTTATGAAATGTATGAGACCACTGATAATTTAAAAAATATATATGAATACATGATTTTAATAATACCATCTACAATAATTATGTTTTCGATGTTTACGGCATTTTTAAATAATATAATATCTACATCTATTCTTAGGAAAATGGGGTATGGAATAGTAAGTGTACCAAGGTTTTCTTATTTTAAATTACCAGATAATATTATATTAGGTACAATAGTAATCTATGTAGGCGTATTTATATTAAGAGCTTTAAAAGTTACATATCATGAAACTATACTTATAAATGTAACATTATTAATTTCATTTTTCTTTTTCTTAGAGGGATTAGCCGTAATAATATTTTATTTAAATAAGAGTAGATTAAATAAAGTAATTAAAGGGATTCTTATAATATTTATAATAGCAACAGTACCTTTAAGTGCAATTATTTCTATTATAGGTTTCCTAGATATAATATTTGACTTTAGAAGAATAAGAAGAAGAATATAATTCCTTTAGGAGGATTTTTTATGGATATTAAAAAATATTTTAAGTTTCTTACACCAGATATAAAGGCATGCTTATTTGTTATAGGCGTATTGGTGTTTATATTAGCTTTATATAAACCTATAATAGCTTTTTTTGGAGTACTGGTTCTTGGATATCTAATATATTATTATTGGAAAGATGTTCATGCTAGAAAAGAAGAATGGACTATGTATGTAGAAGGTCTAGAAGAGAAATTTAATTCTTTAACTGAGCATGCAGTATTTAATATGCCTGTCCCATTAACTATGATAGAAGAAGATGGGACTATAAGCTGGTATAATACAAAATTTTTAACTATGATGGAAGAAGAGGAAATTTTAAATAAAAAGATAGGAGATTTAGTATCTGAAATAAAAATAGAAGACATATTTAAAGAAGATAAAAAACCTATAGATGTGAAAATTGAAAATAAATATTATAAAATATATTATAATATAGTAGACAATAAAAAGAAGGCAAACTCTGATAATCTTGTTGCTATGCTTTATTGGATAGATGATACAGATTTTAAACTGCTTAAAAATAGATATAGAGATGAAAAAATAATAATATGTGTAGCACAGGTAGACAACTATGATGAAGTAAAAAGCAATACAGATGAGGTAAATAGACCTATTGTTCTTGCAGAGATAGATAAAAGCATAAACGCTTTTGCAACAAGTATAAATGGACTTGTGAGAAAATATGAAAATGATAAATATATAATTATATTTGAAAATGAACATTTAAAAAAATTAGAAGCCAAGAGATTTAATATTTTAGATAAAATAAGGGAAATAGATTTAGGAAATAAAATACCCATCACTTTAAGTATGGGTATAGGAATAAATGGGAAAGATCCTAATGAAACCTATGAATATGCAAAAGCAGCAATAGATATTGCATTAGGAAGAGGCGGAGATCAAGCTGTATTAAAAGAAAACGATAGATTAAGTTTTTATGGTGGAAAGACTAAAGCAGTAGAAAAAAGAAATAAGGTTAAATCTAGAGTTATATCCCATGCATTAAGACAGCTTATAGATCAATCAGAGAAGGTGTTTGTAATGGGACATAAAAACGCAGATATGGATTCTTTTGGAGCAAGTATTGGAATACTTAGAGCAGTTGAAAATAGGAATAAAAAAGGTTTTTTAGTGCTTAAAGGTTCTAATCCATCTATTAAAAATATATATGATAGAATGGCCAAAGAACAACCTGAATATTTAAATAAAACTATAACACCAGAAGAAGCAATAGAGATAGCAGACAAATCATCTCTTTTAGTTGTTGTAGACAATCATAAACCTAGCTTTACAGAAGCTCCAGTACTATTAGATATAGTAGAAAAAGTAGTTTTAATAGATCACCATAGAAGAGGGGCTGAATTTATCAAAAATCCTATTCTTGTTTATTTAGAGCCTTATGCTTCTTCAACTTGTGAATTGGTAACGGAGATACTCTACTATATGGAAGATAAAATGGAGTTAACTAATTTTGAAGCAGATGCACTATTAGCAGGAATAAGTGTAGATACTAAAAATTTTACTTTCCAAACTGGGGTAAGAACATTTGAAGCTGCTTCTTTTCTTAAAAGAGCAGGTGCAGATACAACCTCAGTAAAACAACTGTTTAAGGATGATTATGATACCTATATTTTAAAAGCAGAAGTAGTTAAAAATGCATTTATTGTTCATGGAAAAATGGCTATATCTAGATTGGAAGAAAATATTGATGACTCAGTTCTTATAGCAGCTCAAGCTGCTAATGACCTTTTAAATATTAATGGTGTAATGGCTTCCTTTGTACTTACACTAAGTAATGGCAAAGTTCATATTAGTGGTAGGTCTTTAGGCCAAATAAGTGTTCAATTAATATTGGAGAAATTAGGTGGAGGAGGGCATTTAACTAGTGCTGGTACTCAACTTAATGATGTGACTATAGATGAAGCTGAAAAAATGCTTATAGATTCAATTGATGAATATTTAAAGGAAGGTGAGGATAAATGAAAGTAATACTATTAAAAGATGTAAAAGGGTTAGGAAAAAAAGGGGATTTAGTAAATGCAAAAGATGGCTATGCTAGGAACTATCTACTTCCTAAAGAAATAGCAATAGAAGCTACTGAAGGGAATCTTAAGACTTTAAAAGAAAAGAAAAAAATAGAGAAAAAGAAAAGAGAAGAAGAGTATAATAAAGCATTAGAATTGAAAAAGAAACTTGATGAAACTAGTGTAGTAATTAAAGGAAAAGCTGGAGAAGGTGGCAAGCTTTTTGGTTCTATAACATCAAAGGATATATCAGCAGCCCTTAAAAAACAACATAATGTTAATATAGATAAGAGGAAAATAGCATTAGATGATAATATAAAAACTCTTGGGACAACTATTGTAGAAGTAAAAATATATCCTGAAGTTGTAGCTAATCTTGCTGTAAAAGTTACTGAAGAGAAGTAAAGAGGTGGTTAATATAGATGCTCAAGTTTTAGGAAAATTACCTCCCCATAGTCTAGAGGCAGAACAGTCTGTATTAGGAGCTATGATTGTAGATAAGGAAGCTATTAATACAGCTGTTGAAATAATAATGCCAGATGATTTTTATAAAGAAGCAAATAAGGAAATATATGAAACTATACTTGAACTATACAATAAAAATGAACCTGTAGATCTTATAACCCTTTCAGAAGAAATGAAAAGAAGGAATACATTGGATAGTGTAGGGGGAATAGGATATTTAACTAGCCTTTCTGGTGGCGTAGCTACTACAGCAAATGTAGAATACTATTGTAAGATAGTAGAGGAAAAATCTACATTAAGACAACTTATAAAGTCTTGTGATGAGATAGTATCAAAAAGTTACGAAAATAGTGAAGATGTAAATGCTATAATTGAAAAAGCAGAAAAAAACATATTTGATATAACTCAAGGAAGAAATAGGGATGGTTTTTTTCCAATAAAAGATGTTTTGTTGGAGAGTTTTACAAAAATTGAAGAAATGTCTATGAAAGGAGATGGACTAACAGGTCTTACTACAGGATTTATAGATATTGACGAGAAGCTTTCTGGATTGCAAAAATCTGACTTGGTACTTCTTGCAGCTAGGCCAAGTATGGGAAAAACTGCATTAGGACTAAATATTGCTTTAAACAGTGCATTAGAAGGAGACGCTAATGTAGCAGTATTTAGTCTTGAAATGTCTAAAGAGCAATTGGTACAGAGAATGTTAAGTTCTGTATCCCATGTAGATTTGCAAAAAATAATTAGTGGAAAGCTTGATGAAGATGAATGGGTAAAAATAATTGAAGCTATGGGTCCATTATCTGATGCTAGTATATATATTGATGATACAGCGGGAATATCCCTTATGGAAATGAAAGCAAAGTGTAGAAAATTAAAAATAGAAAAAGGTTTAGATTTAGTGGTGATAGATTATTTACAACTTATGCAATCAGATACACCTCATGAAAGCAGACAACAGGAGATATCATCTATTTCAAGGGGATTAAAGGCTTTGGCGAAAGAAATGGATTGTCCAGTATTGGCCCTTTCACAGCTTTCACGTGCACCTGAGTTAAGGTCTGATCATAGGCCTATACTTTCTGACCTTAGGGAATCTGGGGCCATAGAACAAGATGCAGACGTGGTAATGTTTTTATATAGGGATGAATACTATAACGAAGATACGGATAAAAAGAACATAGGAGAAGCAATAATTGCAAAACATAGAAATGGTCCTACAGGGACTGTTGAATTAGTTTGGATGGGTCAATTCACTAAATTTGTAAACTTAGAAAAATACAGAGAGTAGCTTTTTAAACCAGATTATATATAGAGAGATGGAATTTGAGAAATCTTCTTAATATGGCAAGTAATTTTATTAAAATCTATTATAAAACATTAAATAACTGCTTCGAGGATGAATCCTCGAAGCAATTATTTAAGAAAACTAGGATGATAAATATGGATATAATTAAAGGTAATAAAGTTATGCTTACTCCACTAAAATTAGAGGATGCTTTCTTTATGAAAAAATGGGGGAAACATGAAACTCCACTTTTAAGTGATTATAATTTTCCTTATTATGACGATGAAGATATAATTGAGTGGTATAATTCTAAAAAAAGTAGTAGAAGAAGAATATACTTTATTGTTTATAATGAAGAAAAAAGAGCTATAGGGTATCTTGGCATAAAAAGTATAAGAAGAATAAGCAAGAAAGCGACTTTAGGTATAGTATTTGATCCAAATTATGTAGATAAAGGGTATGGAACAGATGCTATAAATGCTTTTTTGGATTATTTTTTTAATACAATGAAAATGAAGACCCTTTTATTAGAAGTAGCGGGTTTTAATAAAAGAGCAATAAGATGTTATGAAAAATGTGGTTTTATGAAGTATGATCAATATCTTGATATATATCATGATCAGAATATAGATAGAAATAATAAGTATTTTAAAAATGAAAAAAATAATTTTGTCATTAAACGGGGTAAGATATATAATTTTATATATAGGATGAAAGTAGACAATAATACATATTATGAGATGAGGGAAGAAATTGACAAAAACAAAACTTAGCATAAAACTTGGACAGCTTATTTCCAGCTTATCTCTGGCATTGGATATATCAGAAAATAGATATTTTGGACATTCTAGAAGAACTGCATATATTGCCTACAGCATTGCAGTTGAAATGGGATTGTCAGAAAAAGAAATTATAGATATTTACTATGGGGCACTTATTCATGATATTGGAATGGCAGGACAAATGGCAGAATATACAGTGAAAGAAATCCATTTTGATAATAAACTAAAAAAAGAGCATTGTGAATTAGGTGGCGATATTGTTTCTAAACTTCCACTAGACAGAGAGGTTATAAAATATATAACTTATCATCATGAAGAGTGGAATGGAGATGGAGTATTTGGACTTAAAAAAGATGAAATACCATTACCAGCTCAAATAATACATATATCCGATTATTTTGAGTTGTTTTTTCTAAGGAAGTTTGAAAAATTAGAAGGAAATCCAGATATAGACACTATAAAAAAATGGTTAGATTCTTCTAGGGATAAAAACTTCAAAGGAGAGTTATGTGATGTATTACTTTCCATCATGGAAAAAGAAAAATTTTGGCTAGATTTAAAATTTAAAAATATTAGACAGGTTTTAGATTTAATTGAACCTGGTAAAAATACTTGTATAGATATGTATGGACTTAAAAAAATATCAGAAGCTTTTTCAATAATAATAGACAGTAAAAGTCCTTTTACTTATAGACATTCTCAAGGCATATCTAATTTAACAAGAAAGTTTGCTATATATTTAGGTTATAGTCCTAGAATGATAGAAAAATTAGAGATAGCTGCTAACCTTCACGATTTAGGAAAGCTTACTGTGCCCAATGATATTCTTGAGAAGCCAGGAAAGCTTACAAAAGATGAGTTTAGAATTATTAAATCTCATCCTTACTATACTAAATTAATACTTAAACAGGTAGAAGGTTTAGAAGATATTGCAGAATGGGCAGGAAATCACCATGAAAAGCTAAATGGAAAAGGATATCCAGAAAAATTAAATTATGAAACTTTGACTAGAGAGGATCAAATAATAGCATTAGCAGATATATACCAAGCTCTTACGGAAGATAGGCCTTATAGAAAGGGTATGGAAGCTAATAGGGCTATTGATATAATGTTGAATATGGCTGATAATCACTATATATCTAAAGAGCTTTTATTAGATTTTAAGCAATTAGTTTTTAGTATGTAAAGAGGTTAAAAAAAGTGGGTGAAGTTTAATGAGTTTTAATTTGGAAACTACAGAGATAGATTTAGGAGATACTCCTATAGAAAATATATTTATTAATGATTTTATGCCTATGGCAGATGGAACTTACGTGAAGGTATATCTTTTAGGCTTTAAATATGCCCATGATAAAGATATAGATATACAGGTAAACAACGAAACTATTGCTAAAAATTTAAATATTCCTCTTTCAGATGTTTTAAGAGCTTGGGATTTTTGGCAAAATAAAGGAATAATAGAGAAAATACCGAAGAAAAATGGAAATGAATATGATTATGAAGTTAAATTTTTAAATCTTAAACAACTTTATATAAAGAATAATTATAAACCAGTCTCTTCAATGTCTAATAATGAAGAAGTTTCCTCTAATAATTCATATAATTGTTCTCAGAAAGATTTAATAGAAGCAAATAAAATAGCAACTATAAATGAAATGTTTAACTCTATTGATTATATAATGAGAAGACAATTAGTTCCTAATGAAAAAAAGAAAATACTAGAGTGGATGTATAATTATAATATGAATCCTGATATAATAGTTAAAGCATTTTTCTATTCAGTAGAAAAAAAAGGCATAAGAAAAGTAAATTATGTAGAAGGAATAATTAGGAACTGGTATGATTCAGGTATAACAAATGTAGAAGCGTTGCAAGAACAATTAAAGATGAAAGATGAAAGGTATTATAGATACGAAAGAATAATGAAATATTTAGGATATGGTAAAGGAATCCCTACAGAAAGTCAGATGAAGGTTATAGATAAATGGTTTGATAACTATGATTTTTCTCTAGAAATGGTACTTAAAGCTTGTGAAAATACTAATAAAATTTCAAACCCAAGTATTAATTATATAGATGGAATACTGTCTTCTTGGCATAGTAAAGGTATAAAGACTTTAGACGACATTGAAAAGAAAGACAAGATACAAGAAAAGAAAGATATAGATAATAAAGGATACGATTATAAGAAAGCACAACCAAAAAGGCAAATTAGAGCTACTGGAAAACAACCAGTAAAAACAAGATTTCATAATTTTGAGCAAAGGACTTCTAACTATACTTCTGATGAATTGGAAGAAATAGTAAGGAAGAAAAGAGAATCATATTATTTTAAGGTTAAAGGGGAATAGCTCATGGATAAAAAAGTTTTAAATGAGATTTTAAGTAAATTTGAAAAAAAAAGAGATAGAGCTATATATGAACAAAAGTTAAGACAGAATGAAGTATATTTTAAAGTACCTGAAATAAAAAAGCTTGATGAAGAAATATCTAAAACAGGATTTTTAATATCTAAGGCTATTTTAAGAAACCCTAAAAGCTATGAAGAAAATGTAGAAAGAATAAAGGAAAGAATGGAAAAACTTAAAATGAGGAAAGCTGTTCTTCTAACAGAAAACAATATACCTTTAGAATATTTAGATGTGAACTATGAATGTAATAGGTGTAAAGATACAGGGTATCTTAAAAGTGGAGAAAAATGCAGTTGTTTTAAACAGGCACTTATAAGAAAAGCTTATGATATGTCAAACATTGAAAATACCCTTAAAAAAGAAAACTTTAAGACCTTTGATATAAATATTTTTCCCAATAAATCCTTTGAAGGTGAAAAACTAACTCCTAGAGAAAATATGATGAATATACTTAGTATTTCTGAAGGATTTGTAAGTAATTTTGATGAGAATAATGGAGAAAATCTTCTCTTTTATGGAAGTACAGGATTGGGAAAAACTTTTATGTGTAATTGTATTGCAAAAGCATTACTAGACAAGAATAAAATAGTTGTTTATCAAACAGCTTTTACTATATTGGAAATAATAGAAAATCATAGATTTAATAAAAACGGGAAAAAGTTCGATCATGAAGATTATAATTATCTATTTGAAGCAGATTTGCTCATAATAGATGATTTAGGAACAGAAGTGTCAAATACTTTTACTAATGCAGAGATATTCAATATTGTAAATACAAGGCTTATAAGTGGGAAAAAGACAATTATTTCAACTAATTTAACTCCTAAGGAAATATCTGAAATATATACAGATAGAATATTTTCAAGGATTCTTGAAAAGTTTATACCATTAAAATTTTATGGACCAGATTTGAGATGGGAAGTTAAATAAAAGGAGCTTAGAAAATTTTCTAAGCTCCTTTTATATGGCGACCTGGAAGGGGCTCGAACCCTCGACCTCCAGCGTGACAGGCTGGCATTCTAACCAACTGAACTACCAGGCCATGTTAGCCTTGCGGCAATTATAAATTACAAATTTTAAATTATGATATAAAAAATAGAAAGCTTAGCTTTCATATTTTTAAAATTTTAATATGGTGACCCTACCGGGATTCGAACCCGGGTTACCGCCGTGAAAGGGCGGTGTCTTAACCGCTTGACCATAGGGCCATATTTTATGCCAAAACCCAACATATTATATATTATCTCAAAACAGAAGGCTTGTCAACACATTTTTAACATTTATATAAAAAATAATATAAAGTATGCTATAATTTAATAAAAAGTAAAGGAGTGATATTATGAATTCAGACGAAAGAAGATTAGAGATTATAAATATATTAAATAAATTAGATGAACCTATAAGTGGTACAGAACTTGCTAAAAAATTAGGGGTAAGTAGACAGGTAATAGTTCAAGATATTGCTATTTTGAGAGCTAGCGGTGAAGAAATTATAGCTACACCTCAAGGATATATTATTTTAAAAGATGTAGATGGAAATAGAATAATTAAAACCATAGTATGTAAACATTCAACTTATGATGAAATTGAAGATGAATTAAAAACTATTGTAGATATGGGAGGAAAAATATTAGATGTGATTGTTGAACATCCTGTTTATGGAGAAATAAAGGGTTCCCTTATGATTAGTTCAAGATTAGATGTAGAAAAATTTATAAAGAATTTAAAAAATACCAATGCTGAGCCACTATCTTCTTTAACAGATGGAATTCATATACATTCTATAGAAATAGAAGATGAAGAGACTTTCAAAAAAATTATAGAAAAATTAGAAGAAAAAAGCTACTTGATAAAAGATTAATAAAGTGATATATTTTGTATATACAGGTGACAAGACAACTGTAATAACAAAATTGAGGAGTGGCTGGAATGGACAAAGAATCTAAAAAATATGGAGTAAAGGATTATTTGATCAAAGTTTTAAATGGTATGGCACTTGGATTATTTTCTTCTTTAATTATAGGACTCATAATTAAACAACTAGGAACCTTTTTTAAAGTAAATACTATAGTTGAGTTTGGACAGATAGCTCAATATATGATGGGACCAGCAATAGGTGCTGGAGTTGCATATAGTATAGGGGCTTCTCCATTAGGAATATTTGCTTCTATTATTACGGGAGCAATAGGAGCAGGTACTATTGATATTAATGGTGGGGAAGTATTGATAAAAGTTGGAGAACCTGTAGGGGCTTTTGTAGCTTCCCTTTTAGGAGCAGAGTTTTCCAAATTAATTCAGGGAAAAACTAAAGTAGATATAGTTATAGTTCCACTTGGAACTATAATTGTAGGAGGACTGGTAGGTAATTATATTTCTCCAGTAGTAAATAGCTTAATGATTTTTATTGGAAATATAATAAATTTAGCTACAGAACTTCAACCTATTCCTATGGGAATATTAGTATCAGTACTAATGGGGATAGCTCTAACTCTTCCAATAAGCAGTGCAGCCTTAGCTATTTCCTTAGGTCTTAGTGGACTTGCAGCAGGAGCTAGTACAGTAGGTTGTGCAGCACAGATGATAGGATTTTCCATCTCTTCTTATAGAGAAAATGGACTTGGTGGATTTATCGCACAAGGAATAGGTACTTCTATGCTTCAAATTCCTAATATAATTAAGAATCCTAAAATTTGGATTCCACCAATAATAGCTTCTGCAATACTAGGACCATTGTCTACCACAGTATTTAAAATGGAAGGAAATATGATAGGAGCTGGCATGGGTACTAGCGGATTAGTAGGACAATTTGCAACAATAGATACTATGGGAACTGAACCAGGAGTGTTTATAAAAATTATTTTACTCCATTTTATTCTTCCAGGTCTAATATCTTTTATAATATCAGAATGGATGAGGAAAAAGGGATATATTAAAAAAGGGGATATGAAAATATAACAGGTCAACAAAAAATCCAGAAAAAGTCACTTGAATTTAGAATTCACATATGATATAATGTTCAACAAAATTATATAGTTTGCAATGATGGGAAATAGTAGATATATTTAGTCTCTAAAGAGAGCCAATGGCAGGTGAAAATTGGTGAGACAAATTATTGAATCCGACCCAGAGCAGATTATTTATATTAAGTGAGCTTTTTAGCTAACTAGGGTGGCAACGCGGGTAAACTCTCGTCCCTAAATGGGATGGAGAGTTTTTTTATTTCCAAAATAAAGGTAGGAGGGATAATTTAAATGTTAGATATTAAAATGATAAGAAAAAACCCAGAGTTGGTAAAAAAAGAAATATCTAAACTTTCCGGTGATCATAATATCGATAAAGTAATTGAGCTAGATGAAAAAAGAAGAAATCTTTTAGTAGAAGTAGAAGAAAAGAAAGCAAAACAAAATCAAGTTTCAAAAGAAATTCCAAAGATGAAAAAAGAAGGTAAAGATATATCTGAATTATTAGAAGAAATGAAAGAATTATCTTCAAATATTAAGGATATAGATGGAGAAGTTAAAGAAATAGACAAAGATTTAAAGAAATTACTTTTAGGTATTCCAAATATTCCTCATGAAAGTGTACCTGAAGGGGAAACAGATGAAGACAATGTAGAAATTAGAAAATGGGGCCAACCAACAGAATTTTCCTTTGAACCAAAAGCCCATTGGGATCTAGGAGTAGAATTAAATATACTTGATTTTGAAAGGGCATCTAAAATAACAGGTACAAGATTTAGTATTTTTAGGAATAAAGGAGCATTGCTTCAAAGAGCATTGATCAACTTTATGTTGGATCTTCACACAGTAGATCAAGACTATATAGAAATGCTAACACCATTTATGGTAAATAGGAGTAGTATGACTGGAACTGGACAATTACCTAAGTTTGAAGAAGATGCTTTTTCTATTCCAAGTAAAGATTACTTTTTAGTACCTACAGCAGAAGTACCAGTTACAAATTTACACAGGGATGAAATATTAAATGAAGACATACTGCCTACTTACTATACGGCTTATACTCCTTGTTTTAGACAGGAAGCAGGGTCAGCAGGAAGGGATACAAGAGGTCTTATAAGGAATCATCAGTTTGATAAGGTAGAGTTAGTTAAGTTTTCAAAACCTGAGGATTCTTATGAAGAACTTGAAAAACTTACAAATGATGCAGAAGAAGTATTGAAAAAATTAGGCCTTCCTTATAGGGTTGTAAATCTTTGTACAGGAGATTTAGGTTTTTCAGCAGCTAAGACTTATGATATAGAAGTATGGATGCCTAGCTACAATAGATATGTAGAGATATCTTCCTGTAGTAATTTCGAAGACTTCCAAGCTAGAAGAGCAAATATTAGATTTAGAAGAAAAGAAAACAAAAAATTAGAATATGTTCATACTTTAAATGGTTCAGGTTTGGCAGTAGGAAGAACTTTTGCAGCTCTAATTGAAAACTATCAACAAGAAGATGGTTCTATACTTATTCCGGAAGTACTAAGACCATATATGAGAGGAATTGAAAAGATAACTAAATAGGGTAATAGAAAATCTTAGTGGTTTATTATAAACTACTAAGATTTTTATTTTTATGAAATAAAATTTAATAAAATACTAAACTCCATAATATACTATAACAATATAGAACTTTGGAGGGAAAATATGTACATAAATAAAAAAAGATCTACTTTTTTAATAACTATATTAGCTTTATCTTTATTACTATCAGGTTGTTTAATATCTACAAAAACCCATCCTACATTGATTACAGATGATTACAATGACTTGCGAATAGATAAGGTAAATAATTATAAAATAGAAGTAGAATTTAATCCAGAAAAAAAGATCTATACAGGCAAACAAGTTATTACTTATATAAATAATACAGGAAATATTTTAGATGAGATATTTATACATCTCTATCCAAATGCATTTAAGTCAGAAGATACCGCTCCTTTTTTATATGATGATTTAAATACAAAGTACAAGGCTGAATTTCAACCAGGATTTATAGATTTAAATAAAGTAAAAGTAGATAAAAAACGAGTAAATTATGATATACAAAGTAGTGGAGATACTATTTTAAAATTAAAATTGAACTCTCCTTTAAAACCAGAAAAAAAAGTAAAAATATATTTAGAGTATGAAGCTAAACTTCCTCCTGCAGAAGAGAGATTTGGATATGGAGAAAATACATTTAATTTTGGTAACTGGTATCCTATAGTATCAGTATATGATGAAGAAGGATGGAACACAGATCCTTATTATAATATTGGAGATCCTTTCTATAGCGATATAAATAATTATGAAGTGAAAATTATAGTACCTAAAGACATGATAGTAGCTTCTAGTGGAAATATATTAGATGAAAAAGTAAAAAAAGATAAGAAAATATATAATATAGAAGGTAAACTTATAAGGGATTTTGCTTGGGTTGCCAGTGAGAATTTTATAGTAGAAGAAAAAGAGGTTGAAGGGGTAAGAATAAAAAATTATTTTTTAGAAAATGATTCGGATATTAAAGGATTTGTAGGAGATGTTTCAGAGAATTCTATTAAACTATTTAACAGATTATTTGGGAAATACCCTTATGGATATTATTCTGTAGTAGCTACAGATTTTAGTGGGGGAATGGAGTATCCAGGATTGGTTTTTATAGGAAAAGAATATTATGATGAATTTGAAAAAGATTTTTTAGAAAAGGTAATAGTTCATGAAACAGCTCATCAATGGTGGTATGGAATAGTAGGAAATGATCAAATAGAGGAAGCTTGGCTAGATGAATCATTAGCAACTTATTCTGAAATTATATATTCTGATGAAATATATGGTGAAAAGATAGGAAAAGAAGAGTATGAAGAAATGAAAGGTTATTATGATTATATAGCAGAATCATATAATTTTGAAAAAACAGTAGTTAAATCCTTGGAAGATTTTAATGATTGGAATGATTATGGTGCTTTAGTGTATTATAGAGGGGCTATGTTTTTAGATGAAATAAAAAAAGACTTTGGAAAAGAAATTCTATATGATATACTAAATAAGTATTATCATAAACATAGGTTTTTCAATGCTAAAACAGAGGATTTTATTAAAATTTGTGAAGAAGTCACAGGTGTTAGTTTTGAGAAGAGAGCTAATAAATGGCTTTATAATAAATAGCTTTATCTGTAGTTAAATAATAAAGATACTATATAAAAAGATATAAGGTGATATTATGAAAAATATATTTAAGAGACAATTATTTCTTGTTCTAATTTTAGTTTTATTCACTAATTCTATAGCTTTTGCTGGAAAAATAGGAATTGAAGATGGGGTTTCTGCTTATCTATTAGGGGATTTTGAAGATGGTAGGATAGTAGAAGAGTACAATATAGATACTCCTCTAGCAATAGCCAGTATTACAAAACTTATGACCTATACTATAGTAATGGATGAAATAAGAAATGGTAATATATCTATGGATGATATTATAACCATAGATAAAGAAGTTGAGGAAGTTAATGGTTCAACTTTTGAGCTTAAGGAAGGGGAAAAATTTTCTGTAGAAACTTTACTTGAGAGTACTTTAATAGTTTCTGCCAATGATTCCTGTGTAGCACTAGCTAAACATATATCAGGAGATGTGCCAAGTTTTGTTAATAAAATGAATCAAAAAGCTGAAGAAATTGGACTAGAACATACAAGGTATCTGAATCCTAATGGACTTCCAGAAAAAAATGGACAAAATACTATGACTGTTAGAGACATATTTAAGCTATCAAGATACATAATAAAAGAATATCCAGAAATACTTGAAATAACTAAAAAAGATAAAATAGACATAGAAGATGGAATAAGGGATGAAGAGTTTGTAAATGAAAATACAAACCCACTATTAAAAGAAATGAATGGAGTAGATGGGTTAAAAACAGGATTTACAGGTGAAGCTGGATACTGTTTAGTTTTTACCACAAAAGTAAAAGGACAAGCTAAATCTGAAGACTTTAGGCTTATTGGCATAGTTATGGGAACTAAAAGTGAAGAAAGTAGAAAAAATATAAGTAAATATTTGTTAGAATATGGAATTTCAAATTATAAAAAAAGGGAAGTGCTTTCTAAAAACATTCCAGTAGATATTATACATATTCCCAATGCAAACAGATTAGAGGTAGAAGTATTTCCCAAAGAAAATATCCGTCTTTTAGAAAAAAATAATGATAATATATTACAAAAAATAGTTATAGACAATGACATCCAACTTCCTCTTAAAAAAGGAGATACTATAGGAAAAACAATTTTATACAGTGAAAATAGTGAAAAGGTGCTAAAAGAAGTGGAATTAATATTAGGTAAAAATGTGAAAGAAGCTAATTTTATTACAAAAACTTTTAGAAATTTAAAAGGCTTTTTTAAATATATTGGAATAAATTTTTTTAAAATATAATTAATCAATTTTGACTTTTAAATAAAAATAGTGTAAAATATATAGGTACCTAGTGTGCATCCGTAGCTCAGTTGGATAGAGCAGCGCCCTCCTAAGGCGTGTGTCGGGGGTTCGACTCCTCTCGGGTGCACCATTTTTTATAGTTAAAAATATGGGTGAAAAATATGGATGAAATGTATATGAAATTAGCTTTTAAAGAGGCTGAAAAAGCTTTTAATATTCTAGAGGTTCCAGTAGGAGCTATTGTTGTTCATAATGGCAAAGTTATAGCTACAGGCTATAATATGAGAGAAACAACAAAAGATCCTACAGCTCATGCAGAAATAATTGCAATAAAGAAAGCAAGTGAATACTTAGGTGGATGGAGGCTTTTAGATTGTACTATGTATGTAACTTTAGAGCCTTGTCCTATGTGTGCAGGAGCTATTTTAAATTCTAGAATAGACAGATTAGTTATTGGAACTAAAGACTATAAAATGGGTTGTTGTGGTACTGTAGTGGATCTACTCCATAATAATAATTTTAATCATAGTGTAGATACAAAATTTGGAGTATTAGATACGGAATGCAGAGAAATTTTAAAAACTTTTTTTAAAAAGTTAAGACAAAAATAGTTTGGAGAGATGACCGAGAGGTTGAAGGTGGTGGTCTCGAAAACCATTGTACAGTTTACTGTACCGAGGGTTCGAATCCCTCTCTCTCCGCCAAAATATATTATTTAAAAAGCTCAAACTAATTTAGTTTGAGCTTTTTAATATTGTTAGATAATAATTAGCTTCTCTAAGCACATGATCAGCTAAAAGAGGTATGATTATAGAGCGAATATTGCAATTTAATATGCCTTCTGTAGCTTCAGTTTTGAATTCTTTTATTTGTTCAGTAGCTTCTATACTTTCTTTAGTAACTTCTTCTGGAGAATAATTGCCTTCCAGAGCTTCTTTAGCTTTTTCAATAAGCTCTTCAAACAATCCAGCAAATTCATTAGCTATATTTATTAAATTTCCTTCAGTAGGATCGAGAAATCCTCTTATGAACATTGAATGTTCTTCCATTATTTCATTCCAGAAAACTTCTTTATTTAGTATATTGTCATTTAATACACTTTCATCTAAATTTTGTAACTTCATAAGTATATTTAGATATACCTTTGCTTCTTCAAAAGTATGCTCTAAAAGAAGTGGATAAAGTGTTATAAAAATATTACAATTTAAAGTATCTTTTAATAATTTTTGTTTCATATCAATTAATTTTTCAACTAGCTTTATAGCTTCTATATTTAGATTATAGATTTTTTTATAAAGATCTGGTGAATAACCAGCATTGCACATAGGTTCTAAATTCATTTCTACTTCTGTAATTTTTGTATCTATACATATTCCAGTATAAAATTCTGTAAGCATTTCAGCATTCATTGTATATGGAGTTACTAATTGGTTTGAAGAAATAACCTTTTCACTTACTCTTCTATTACTTAAGTAGGAAATTTCTAATAAAAAGCTTTCAAAATCCTTCTTAAGATCATCAACATCTAATATTAATTTACTATTTTTTATTGGTAGTGAAGCTTCAATAAATATAAGATGTTCTTTCATTATTCTTGCAAAAAACAAATTATATTCTAAAGAAAGTTTAGTATATTCTTCCTTAGACAGCAAAAAAATCCCTCCTTCTAATACATACTAATACATTATATTTATAAAAAGAAAAAAAGGTGACTAAAAAATATTTCGTTATTTCGTTAATATTTAGACAATTCAGAAAATTTCTTGACTTTTATTAAATTTCATACTATGCTCTTATAAAGAGAATATTAAAAAAATGTAACTTTTATCAAGGGAGGTAGGAAAATGAATCAAAACTCAAACAAGGTTAAAACAGAAGGGGATGAAAGAGAGAGTTTTAAAACCAGTTTTGGTCTTTTAGCTGCGGCTATAGGCTCAGCAGTAGGGTTAGGTAATATTTGGAGGTTTCCTTATATTACAGGAATGAATGGTGGAGGAGCATTTATTTTAGTTTATTTAATTTGTGTCGTACTAATAGGTATTCCAGTTATGTTAGCTGAGTTTACAGTAGGTAGGGAAGGAAAAAAAGATGCAATTGGTTCTTTTAAAGAACTTTCTCCTAATGGAAAATGGTATATTAGTGGAGTATTAGGGGTTTTAGCTGCATTTATGATACTTTCTTTCTATGGAGTTATAGCAGGATGGTCCTTAGAATATATAGTTAAATCTTTTGGAAATCAATTTGCAGGTAGTAGTGCATCTGAAATTGAGACAATGTTTACAGATTTTATAACCAATCCAATAAGACCTATAATTTGGCAGATAATATTTATGTTGATAACAGGAGCTGTAGTTGCAACAGGAATAGAAAAAGGGATAGAAAGATTTTCAAAGATATTAGTACCATTGTTATTAGTAATAATTATTATATTGGATATTAGAGCTATTACTTTACCAGGAGGAAAAGAAGGATTAGATTTTCTTTTCAAACCAGATTTTTCTAAAATTACTGGAAGTAGTATATTAGATGCATTGGGGCATTCTTTCTTTTCATTGAGTTTAGGTATGGGAATAATGATCACTTATGGTTCTTATATAGGAAAAGGAGAAAAACTAGGAAAAACAGCTTTAAATATAGCTATAGCTGATACTATAATAGCATTATTAGTAGGAATAGCTATATTTCCAGCAGTATTCGCTTTTGGTATTGCTCCCAATAGTGGACCAGGATTAGTATTTATAACACTTCCAAACGTTTTTGCTAAGATGCCAGGAGGCTATATATTTTCTATAATGTTCTTTGTATTATTAGCATTGGCAGCTCTTACAAGTACTATATCTTTACTAGAAGTAGTAGTTGCTTATGTAATAGAAAGTTTTAAAATGAAGAGGCGAAGTGCTACAATTATATCTATCACTCTAATAACTATATTAGGAATCTTTGCTTCTCTTTCCAATGGACCATTGTCTGGAGAAGTGTTCTTTGGTCGAAATTTATTTGACTTTTTAGATTATTTAACAGCTAATTATTTCTTAACCATTGCAGCTTTAATAACTTGTATATTTGTAGGATGGAAGTTTAATAAGAATAACTTAGAGAATCAATTGACCAATAATGGGACTGTTAGAGTGGGCTATATAAATGCTTTTTACTTTTTAGTAAGATTTGTTTCGCCTATTCTTATAGCTATAGTATTTTTAGCAGGAATTGGAATAATATAATGTATGATAAAAAATATAGGATATAGTCTATATCCTATATTTTTTTAATTTATGTATATATAAGGTTAGGAAATAATCGAATAATAAAAAAACAGGCTGAATGAATATTATTAGCTTTTTAATAGATATATTTCCATTTATAGGATTTGCAATAAATAATCCATATAATTTATAAAGTACAAAAGCTGCAATATTAAAATATATAAGTTTTAAAATAATCTCTATAAATAAATTATCAATTTTCTCTATAAAATTCTTTATTATGCCATAGGGACCAAAAAATAAGATATAAGATAGAACATTTCCTCTCATCCCTAGTAGTAATAATGATAAAACAGAAGAAGCAATATATATATATAAACTATTTTTAACATTAGTAAGTATTAGTCCAATAGGAATAATCAATGTAGAAAAAAAGAGGAATAACAATTTATTATAAGGTACAATAGTACTTAAATAAATAAATATTACAGATAGTGCTGTAAGAAGTCCCCCATAAGCTACAGCTTTACTTTTATTATTTAAATACATGATATGAAATCTCCTCCCATACATTCACAAAGACAATCTAAACAATAGAGGGTTGCACAAATATTACATATATTATGATCGCTTTCTTTCCTATATGGTTCTCTATAATGATCGTTTTGTCTAAATAAAGAATTGAAGGCTCTATTATATTCCCTATTTCCAGGCTCCATATTGCAAGCTGTTTCTAAATTGCTATAAGCTGCATCATACCATCCTCTACTTTTATTTACCATTCCCATTAAAAAGTACCATTCTGCTGTTTTTCTGTTTATCATATTTAATTTTCTTTCAGCTTCACCTAAATTTCCATTTTGAATATCTATCCTTATAGAATGCAAGAGATCTTTGTCTGAATAACTATTTTTATTATTCATAAGGAAATTATAGGCCTCGTTTATTTCTTTTAGCTTTTCTTCTGCTAATTCTTTTAAAGGATTGTCTATATACTTATCAGGATGATATTTTTTAACAAGCTCTTTATAAGCTTTTTTTATTTCTGCTTCTGAGGCATTTTTATTTATGCCTAATACTTCATAAGGATTTTTCATTTGTTTTCCTCCTCTTAGTTTCAAATACTTTGTCCATTTTTTCTAAAAGACCAAAATTAAAAATATTAAATAGTATATCTTTATTTTTTACTATAGGTAATGACTCCAAAGCTATACTACATTCCCTAGCATAGGAAGTTAGGATGAAGTTTAATCTATTTTCTATACTTACTACAAAATCATCATAGGGCATATTGTCCTTGTTTAGAATTAAATCGATTCCATTGAATTCATTACGTTTTAAATCCTTTTCTAAATCATCGAAGGCATCTATTATATAGATCCACTTTCCTAAATTATATCCTAAATGGTATAAAGCATCTTCATATTCTTTATTATTTAGGTAGGCCATTATAGTATAAGCAGTTAGTTCTCCAAAAGGGTGGCTTAACTCATCTAAACTATTTATATTTTTATTTTTTTCAAGATAATAAAGTTTATCTAATTTTTCTACTATATTTTCTTCAGTATTTTGAAAATTATTAGGTATCTTATTTAAATAAGGTTTAAGTATAGATGAGAAAATTTTACTTTTCAAAGTATTATCATCTGTTACATCATCTAAAACCTTGTGATAAGCTAAAATAATATTTAAAGTAGAAGCATATTTTAAAGGTTCGTTATCTATTAAAAATACTCTTTTCTTTACAGGATGAAGTATACAGTTTTTTTTAATATATTTTTCTTTATCTTTACTAAAAGCGTCTAAAAAGATAGCTAAAAAGGTTGTATCATAATTCAATGTAATTCTAGGAAGATTGCCAAAATCATATTTTATATTTCGACAAAGTCCACAATAATAAGCTTTTATCTTTTCATAATCCTTTATTTTTAATTCCATTTTACAGGGAGTAATATATCCAAACATAAGATTCTCCTCAAATTAATTTTTGTTTATAGTATATTATATCAAAAATTTTCTCCAAATTAGATGTAAACAAATTATTTGACTGAAAAAAAAATAAGATATATAATTAATTTATAAAAAATAAGGGAAAGTGGTGAAAATCCACTGCAGCCCCCGCTACTGTAAACGGTAACAAACCGTAAGCCAGATTACCTTAACAAATGGTAAAACTTCGGAGGGAAGTTTTATACATTTTATTCAATTCTACCTCCATAGGTAGTTTTTTTATTTTTAAATACAAAAAAAGGAAGGGATTTTCCATGAAGCTGTTGAAAGAAACGCTAGAGGCTATAAAGCCAGTAGATGAAGAGGCAAAAAAGAAAGCCAAAGAAAGAATGGACAATTTAACAAAACCTATAGGAAGTTTAGGCATTTTAGAAGAGATAGCTATAAAAATGGCAGGAATAACAGGAAAAGTACATAATAAAATGGAAAAAAGAAGTACAGTAGTTATGTGTGCTGACAACGGGGTAGTAGAAGAAGGTGTAAGTGCTTGTCCTCAATGGTTTACAAAAATACTTACTGAAAATCTTACAAAAGGTTATACAGGAGTATCTGTTCTTTCAGAGTTTACAAACTCAGATGTAACTACTGTAGATATTGGTGTAAATACAGATATAGATAATCCTAAAGTTCTTAATAAGAAGGTAGCCTATGGAACTAAAAATATGGCAAAGGGACCAAGTATGACCCGTGAAGAGGCTATAAAAGCTATAGAAGTAGGAATAGAAGTAGCAGATAAACTTTATAGTGAAGGATATGATATATTAGGAACAGGAGAAATGGGCATAGGAAATACTACTACTAGTGCAGCAGTGTTAAGTGTGTTTTCAGGACTAAGTCCAGATATAAGTTGCGGTAAAGGGTCTGGTCTTACAGATGAACAATATGAAGAAAAGAAAAATACTGTTAAAAAAGCTATAGAAATAAATAAACCTGATAAAAATGATCCTTTAGATGTTATATCAAAGGTAGGTGGCTTTGATATAGCTGGAATGTGCGGATGTTTCCTTTCAGCAGCAAAAAATAGAAAACCAATAGTTATAGATGGATTTATTTCTTCAGCAGCAGCATTATGTGCAGTTATGTTTAATCCACTAGTAAAAGACTATTTGTTCCCATCCCATCTTTCAAAAGAGCCAGGGGCTATGTATATGATGGAAGAAATAGGCCTTAAACCAATGCTAAATCTTGAAATGAGACTTGGGGAAGGCTCAGGTTGCCCATTAGCATTTCAAGTTATAGATTCAGCTCTTTATATTATGGACAATTTAGCTACTTTTGAACAATCAACTCTTGATAGAGATAAATTAATAGACATTAGGTGATAAAATGATTATACTTGTGACAGGTGGAGCAAGGAGCGGAAAAAGCTCCTTTGCTGAAAAACAATATGAAAATAAAAGAGATGTAGTATATATAGCTACATCTAAAGTAATGGATAAAGAAATGGAAGATAGGGTTTTGATGCATCAAAAGTCTAGGCCTAGTTGTTGGAGAACTTTTGAAGGTAATTATAATTTAGATAAAGCGGTAGGAAGAGAAGAAAATTATCTACTGGATTGTATAACAGTCCTTACTTCAAATATAATGTATGATTTAACCAAAGATGAAGAGAGAATATCAATAGAGCTTCAAAAAAAGGTAGAAGATACAGTTGTGGACGAATTAAATAAACTTATATCTGAAGTAAAAGAAAAAAATTACAATCTTGTATTGGTTACTAATGAGATAGGTTCTTCATTGGTACCAGAAAGCCATATAGGAAGGGTTTTTAGGGATATTCAAGGAAGAGTAAATCAAAGGATAGCTTCTGTATCTGATGAAGTCTATTTGGTATGTTGTGGCATGCCAGTGAAAATAAAATGATTAAGGGACTGATACTGGCTATCCAATTTCTATCTAGAATACCTATAAATATAGCTGTAGATTTTAATGAAGAAAACTTAAGAAAGAGCACTTTCTTCTATCCTATTACAGGGATGATTATAGGAGGAATTGCAGGACTTTTCTACTATGTTTTTTCCTATATAAATAAAGATATAGCTTCATTTATAGCTGTACTAAGTATCATAATAACAACAGGGGGACTCCATTTAGATGGAATAGGGGATACATTTGATGGATTTTATTCTGCTAGAGATAGGGAGAGAATACTTGAGATAATGAAGGATAGTAGAGCAGGAACCTATGGTGTAGTAGCCATAATACTCGATATACTATTTAAATATATTCTCATATCAAATATAGAGGGAAATATTCCGCTATACTTAGCATTTTCTTGTGCCAATGCTAGATTTATGGCAGTATTACTTATGTCCTTTGCTAAAATTGCTAGGCCAGGGGGTTTAGGAGATATGCTAGCCAGTAGCAATCCAAGAAAATATGCTATAGCAGGAGGAATACTTTATGGTATAATTGTTTTTCTTGTAAACCCAATGTTTTTAATACCATTGGGAGTATCTATGGTATGGGCATTTTTAGTGACTTTAAAGACATATAAGACCATTGGAGGGTTTACAGGGGATGTTTACGGTGCAACTATTGAAACAACGGAGATAGTATCTCTTATAGCCTTTGCAGGGGCGTTAAAATGGATATAATATTTGTTAGACATGGTGAAACACGAGAGAACAAGAAAGGTGTTTATGGAAGTTTAGATACATCATTATCTCAAGTAGGTAAAAAACAAATACTTGAAACAAAAAAGCAAATAGAAAAACTTTCCTTTGAAAATATCTATATAAGTCCTCTTAAGAGAACTGTAGAAACAGCAGAAATATTAGGAGTAGAAGGAAATTTTGATGAAAGAATTAAAGAAATAAACTTTGGCTTATTTCAAGGTAAAACCTATGAAGAGATTAAAAAATTATATCCAGAAGAAACAGCTTATTGGACAAAAGATTATATAAACTATAAAATGCCTGAAGGTGAAAGCTTACTAGACCTATATAATAGGACAGTAGATTTTTTAAACGATAGGATTGAAGAAGACAAAGATGCATTGGTAGTTACCCATGAAGGCGTTATAATATGTGCACTATGCTGGATATTTGATAATGTTGAACATTTCTATAGATTTAAAGTTAAAAATGGAGGCATAACTGTTATTGCAGTAGAAAATAATTACAAATATATAAAAGGAATTAATAATATGTTTTAAGCACAGATTATTCTGTGCTTTTTTTAAAACTATATATAATATTAGTGATATAATAGTTATAGCTATTTGAAAGGAGATGTATCTATGGAGGAAGTAAGGGTTAGATTTGCTCCTAGTCCTACTGGATATTTGCATGTAGGAGGGGCTAGAACAGCATTATTTAATTATTATTTTGCAAAGAAAAACAATGGGAAGTTTATCTTAAGAATAGAAGATACAGACCAAAAAAGACTTAAAGAGGATTCTATATCCCAAATATTATCTAGTATGAAGTGGCTAGGAATGGATTGGGATGAAGGCCCAGAAATAGGTGGAGAATACGGACCCTATTTTCAATCGGAAAGAATAGAGTTGTATAGAAGAGAAATAAAAAGGCTTTTAGATGAAGGAAAAGCTTATTATTGTTTTTGTACTGAAGAAGATATAGAAAAAGAAAGAGAAGAACAAAGGAAGAATAAACTTCCATATAGATATTCAGGCAGATGTAGTCATTTATCAAAGGAAGAAATAGAAAGCAACCTAAAAGCTGGGAAATCCTATGTAATAAGGATTAAAATGCCTAGGGATGGAAGTACTGAAATGGAAGATTTAATTAGAGGGAAAGTAGTAGTTGATAATGGTCAATTAGATGACTATATAATCATGAAATCTAATGGTATACCTACTTACAATTTTGCCTGTGTAATAGATGATCATGCTATGAGAATAAGCCATGTAATAAGGGCAGAAGAACACTTATCTAATACTCCAAAACAAATTTTAACTTATAAAGCCTTAGACTACGAAGTACCAAAGTTTGCTCATTTACCTATGATACTAGCTCCAGATAGGAGTAAATTAAGTAAAAGACATGGTGCTACATCTGTTGAAGAGTTTAGAGAAGATGGGTATCTTCCAGAAACATTGGTAAACTATCTGACTTTATTAGGATGGTCTCCAGGAGGTAATGAAGAGTTATTTTCTATAGAAGAAACGATTGAAAAGTTTTCATTAGCCAAAGTAAATAAAACAGCAGCTATATATGATATAAAGAAACTAAGTTGGATGAATGGACAATATTTAACAAAATCTGATTTAGAATATATAACTAAAGAAGCTATTCCCTATCTTATTGAAGATGGGCTAATTGAGAGTAATGATGTTGAAGAAAGGTATGATTATATAAAAAGGGTAGTAAATGTTGTAAGGGAGAAAGTAAAATTGCTTACTGAAATTCCAGAGGCTAGCAGTTACTTTTTTAAAGACATAGACCAATATGAAGAAAAAGGCGTAAAAAAGAGATTTAAAAAAGAAGGAGTAACTGAAATACTTGAAAAAGGTAAAGAAGCTTTAAGAAATGCTCCGAGTTTCGATGTAGAAACTGTAGAAAAGGTTTATAGGGATTTAATAGATGAGTTAGGAATTAAAGGTGGAGATATTATCCATCCTACAAGGCTTGCCATCTCTGGAAGAACAGTAGGGCCAAGTCTATTTGACATCATATCTATTTTAGGAAAAGAGACTTGTGTTGAAAGAATGGATAAGGCTATAAGCTATATAAATAAAAACATTTTAGAATAAAACTATCACATGCTTTTATTTGTAGATCATAAAAAAGAAATAAAATTATGTGATAAAAAAAATCAAAAAACTAGGTTGCTATATTAAAAAAATAGGAGTATACTATTAATGTAATAATTTTTGATCCGGGATTGTGTAATTGGTAGCACCTGTGACTCTGGATCACATAGTCTAGGTTCGAGTCCTAGTCCCGGAGCCAAAAACAAATAGGGCCCCATGGTCAAGCGGTTAAGACGCTGCCCTCTCACGGCAGAATCAGGAGTTCGATTCTCCTTGGGGCTACCAAAAATAAAAGAAGAAATGTATTCTTGTGATACATTTCTTCTTTTATTTTTTATGGTTTTTATCTATAGAAAACTTATTAAGAATTAAAATCACCACCAGTTTTCAGACAATTCGGAAGATTTTTTGACTTTTAGACAAAAAACGATTATATTATTTATTGATATCATATTAGTATTTTAAGATTTGATAGTTAATAAGACTTATACTAGTTGATAGAGCTAAGGAGTGGTTTTATGAAGAAAACACTAGCAATAGTAAGCTATAGTATAGAATCAGTTAATTCCTATTATGCACAGATAAAGAGCCTATTTAGAGATAAAATTGAAGTTGGAAAGATTAGCATAGATGATTCAGAAATTGAAAATGGCATATATGCAGATGTAATACTTATGCCTTCCTACCATATGTTTGGGAAAATTAAAAAGTACATAAAGAGTAAATGTGATCTAGTATTTGCTAGTAGGACAATATCTAAATTAGGACTAGAAAAGATACTAAATATTGAAAACGGTGAAGAAGTAATATTAATTGATGAAAGTCCTGAAATGACAGAACAAATGATTTCAGTAATTTATCAATTAGGGGTAAGCCATATTAACTTAAAGTCCTATTGGTCAATGGAAGAAAAAGATATTCAAGATGAAATTGTAATCATCATAGGACAATCTGACTATTTACCAGATACATCAAAAGAGGTAATTAATATAGGAAATAGTTTATTAGATTTTAATACAATAATTGATATCGGAATGAAATTCAATTTAATGCCTATGCTAAACAGACAAGATATTGCAAGAAGTTACAGAGAAGTTGCAACTGTAAATTTTGGTCTAGCAGAGATTTTAAAGGTAACCAATAGCAGAGAAAGTCAACTTGATATATTACTTCAAGTAACTGATGCAGGAATTATTGGTATTAAGCCTGAAGGCAATATATTTCTTTATAATGATATTGCTGAAGATGTAATAGGGATTAGGGAGGATAAAATTATAAATAGAAACGGTATAGAATTGTTTCCACAAATACCTTTTGAATATGCTCTTAAAAATTTAAAGCCAGTAGAAGAAAAGCTTGTTAAGCTCAATGGATATGACGTTGTTGCTTCAGTTAGTCCTTTGATACATTCAAAAAACCTATATGGTGCTATTTCTATAATAAGAAAGTATAGTGATACTGAAAAAAAACAGCATATATTAAGAAAGCAATTAATTGGAAAAGGGCATAAGGCAAAATATAATTTTGATGATATAATTGGTGAAAGTGCCGCCCTTACAAAATGTAAGAAGATAGCCAAAAGAATGGCCAAGTCTAATTCCTCAATATTAATTACAGGAGAAACTGGAACTGGAAAAGAGCTATTTGCTCAGGCTATTCACAATAACTCTCCAAGGAAGAACTATCAATTTGTAGCTGTTAATTGCGGTGCTATTCCAGAAAACCTTTTAGAAAGTGAATTGTTTGGATATGAAGAAGGGGCTTTTACTGGTGCAAAAAAGGGTGGGAAATCAGGACTTTTTGAATTAGCCCATAACGGCACCTTATTTTTAGATGAAATCACTGAAATGTCTATGGATCTACAAGTCAAACTTCTAAGGGTCTTAGAAGAAAGAGAGATAATAAGAATAGGTGGAAATAGAATGATAGATGTAGATGTTAGAATAATAGCGGCCACTAATAATGATATAAAAAACATGGTTAGGACAGGGGAATTTAGAGAAGACCTGTACTATAGATTGAATGTACTGCCCTTAAGAATACCACCTTTAAGAGCTAGAAAAGAAGATATATTATTTCTTATAGAAGAATTTAAAAAAGAATTTAAAAGTGATTTTATATTAACAGAAAATGCAAAAAAATCATTGTTAAACCATAGTTGGAATGGGAATGTAAGGGAGCTTCGGAATTATGTTGAGTATTTTATAAATCTAGATTTAAAAGAAATAGATACTAAAAACTTCCCTTTTGACCATGAAGAAAGTATAGACAATGGTTTTGAAGATAAGTATGAAAAAGAGCTAATGGTGAACTTTTTAGAAATGGCTGGAACTAATATAAAAAAATATATTTTTCTATTAGAAGAATTAGAAAAAGGATACATTGATAATAGAAGATTGGGAAGAAGGAGCCTTCATCAAATAGCAAAGGAAAAAAATATTTTTATCAGTGAACAGGAAATAAGGAGTATGCTAGTAAATCTTGAAAAATTTTCGATGGTAGAAATATTTAAAGGTAGAAGCGGAACTGTTATAACAGAATATGGAATACGTGCATTAAGATACTTGCAAATGGGTTGAAAGGTATAGAAATTTTTACCTTTCTGCCCATTTGCTATGTATAGAGATTATTATAATAATTTTTATAAAATTTCACCTATAAGTGGCAAAGTATAGGACTTATATTGTATAATCATTTGTATAGATTTTTTAAAAAAGTTTGGCATAGGAAATGCATTAATTAATAAACCAATGAAAGAATAGTAATAAGTTTCTTAATATTCTAATAAATAAAGTAAAGAGGGACTTGATGCTAATATAATGGAAAAGGAGAGTGAAAATAGTTGTCGAAGAAGAGAAAAGATATTTTTATAGTAGGTTTTGCACTATTCGCAATTTTTTTTGGAGCTGGTAATCTAATTTTTCCACCTAGTTTAGGTGTTATGTCGGGAAAACATTGGGTTTTAGCAGCATTTGGATTTTTACTTACAGATCCTGTTTTACCAATTCTTGGCGTTATTGCAACATCTAAAGCAGGAGGGAAAGCTGAAGACCTAGGAAAAAGGGTAGGCCTTACTTTTTCTAGAACTTTAGGTGCAATTTCTATTTTGGTTGTTGGACCTTTGTTTTCAATACCACGAACTGCAGCGACCACACATGAAATAGCTATACGGCCTAATTTATCTAGTATACCACTTATAGTAACATCTATAATATTTTTTGTACTTACTTATTTATTAGCTGTAAATCAAGATAATGTAATTGATAGAATTGGAAAGTATTTAACTCCAGCATTATTAATTATACTTACTATTATAATAATTGTGAGTATAGTAAATCCTATTGGACCAAAAGCTGAACCGAAACCTAATAATTATTTCTTAATAGGTTTTGAAGAAGGTTATCAGACTATGGATGCATTAGGAGCATCATTGATGGCAGGTATAGTGTTGACAGATTTAACTTTTAGAGGATATAAAGATAGAAAAGAACAAGAGTATATGACTAATAGGGCCGGATTAATTGCAGGTGCTTTGTTACTTTTTATATATGGTGGACTTACATATGTAGGAGCTACAGGAAGCTCTATATTTCAACCTGATATGCCTAGAGTTGAATTATTATTAGCATTAGTAAATGAAATCTTTGGCTCTGCTGGTGCAATTACTATGTCGCTTGTCGTATCTTTGGCTTGTTTGACTACTTCAGTAGGTCTTACTGCTACTACAGCAAACTATTTCAATGATATAAGCGAAGGTAAAATTTCCTACAAATCAATGGTTATTGCTGTAACAATATGCAGCCTTTTCTTATCATTACTTGGTGTAGAAGGTCTGATCAATGTTGCAGTTCCAGTTTTATCTACTATATATCCAGTTATTATAGTTTTAATTTTAATGACATTATTCGATAAATATGTTCCAAGTGGTACTACTTATACAGGTGCTGTTTTAGGAGCTTTTATAGTTAGTTTTATTATAAATCTAAACCAAACATTTAAAATATTAAATGGACCTATGAAATTAATAAAAAAATTACCTCTTTATGAAAATGGATTTCCATGGATTGTTCCAGCTACAGTGTTAAGTGTTTTATTTACCTTATATAGTAAGTTTAAACATAGAAATGATGGAATAAAGATATAATCTTAAACAACAAGAGTATTTAATAAATATAAATGGGTTATATGGGACAAATATAAGGTACCTTTTAACCCATTTATGTTTTATAGATACTATTAAGTTATTATGTAAACTATCTGTAAATGAGAATTTACAAGTTATAAGACATAAAAAAGGGAAGATATAATAAATAACTATATTGGTATAAAAAATGCATTAATAAAATTTCAGAATGAATATTAATATTTTTTTAGAATTTCTAATAGAGATATACTAGGAAAAAAATTGATTTTATAATTAATTATTTCTAATTATTCAAAAAATATAAGATGTGCAAAGAAAAAAAGGGGGACAATAAATGAAAAAGTTATTAACAGGAAATGAAGCAGTAGCCCTTGGAGCATATGAGGCTGGTATTCATTTTGCTGCTGCTTATCCTGGAACACCAAGTACAGAAATATTGGAAAATATTGCTCCTTATAAGGAAGAAATAATAGCAGAATGGGCACCAAATGAAAAAGTTGCTGTAGAATCTGCTTTAGGTGCTTCTATTGCTGGAGCAAGATCACTTGTAACAATGAAACATGTAGGATTAAATGTTGCTGCAGATCCATTTTTCACTATAGGATATACAGGGATTAATGGGGGAATGATTTTGGTAAATGCAGATGATCCTAGTTTGCATTCATCTCAAAATGAGCAAGACAATAGATATTATGCAAAGTTTGCAAAAGTAGCAATGGTAGAACCAAGTAATAGCCAGGAAGCTAAGGATATGGTTAAATCTGCAATAGAGATAAGTGAAAGATTTGATACATTAGTTATGATGAGACTAACAACTAGAATATGCCATAGTAAATCTATAGTGGAAACTGGTGAAAGGGAAGAAGTTCCTATTAAACCTTATAAAAGAGATTTGCAGAAGTTCTATACTGCACCTGCAGTTTCCCAACAATTACATGTTAAAGTGGAGAAAAAGCTTAAAGAATTAGAGAAATTCTCAAATGAAACTGAATTAAATTATATTGAATGGAATGATAAAAAAATAGGAGTTATTTCTGCTGGCGTTGCATACCAATATGCTAAAGAGGTATTTGGTGATAAAGCCTCATACTTGAAATTAGGGTTTACATACCCACTTCCAATGGAAAAAATAAAGAAATTTGCTGATGAAGTTGAAACACTTTATGTAGTAGAAGAGTTAGAGCCATTTATGGAAGAACAAATTAAAGCTGCTGGTATTGATTGTATAGGTAAAGAAAGGATAACTAATATATGGGAACTTAATCCTGGAATTGTTGAAAAATCTTTATTTGAAGAAGAAAAACCGACTATAGAATATGATGAATCTGTTGTTGTAAATAGGCCACCTACTCTTTGTGCAGGTTGTCCACATAGAGCATTTTTCTATGAACTAGGTAAGAGAAAAGATCTAATGATACCTGGTGATATAGGATGCTATACACTAGGCGGTGCACCTCCATTAAAAGCAATGGATACTTGTATATGTATGGGTGCAAGTGTTAGTTTAGGACATGGTTTTGAGAAGATTAATAAAAAATATAATAAAGATAAGAGAGTAGTCAGTGTTATAGGTGACTCTACATTCTTCCATTCAGGTATGACTAGTTTATTAGATGTTGTTTATAACAAGAGTAATACTATTACTTGTATACTTGACAATAGGGTAACAGGTATGACAGGTCATCAAGATAACCCAGGTACAGGATATACCCTTCAAGGTGAAGAAACTAATATGGCAAGTATTCCAGATATAGTTAAAGCTTTAGGAATAAAGAATGTTAAGACTGTTAATCCATTAGAATTAGATGAGCTTAAAAAGACTTTTGACTGGGCACTTGAACTTGATGAACCATCAGTAATTATTTCAAGATGGCCTTGTGCACTTAAAGTATTGTCTAAATATGATAAAGAAGAATTTGAATATGACTTTAGAAAATGTGAAGTAGATCAAGATAAGTGTATAGGTTGTAAAATGTGTGTAAATACTGGATGTCCAGCAATTCAATTTGATAAGACAATTAAGAAATCAAGTATTGATGCGTCACAATGTGTAGGTTGTGAAGTTTGTATGCAGGTATGTCCTGTAAAAGCAATAAGCAAGGTAGGTGAATAAAATGGATAACACAAAAAGTATATTGTTAGTTGGAGTAGGTGGTCAAGGTACAATCTTGGCAAGTAAAGTTTTATCAGAAGGTCTTGTTGAAGCGGGTTATGATGTAAAAATGTCTGAAATTCATGGAATGGCTCAAAGAGGTGGAAGCGTTTCCACTCAAGTTAGATTTGGAAATAAGGTTTTTTCTCCTATTATAGGCAAGGGAGAAGCAGATATATTAGTTTCATTTGAAACAATGGAAGCATTGAGATGGTTAGAATACCTAAAACCTGATGGAAAAGTTGTGGTAAACGATTACAAGATACCTTCTGCTCCAATACTTATGGGCAAAGAAGATTATCCTGAAGGAGTTATAGATATAATCAAGGACAAGGCAAATACCAATATAATAGATGCAGCAAAAATTGCAGAAAATCTAGGGAATACAAAAGTTATGAATATTGTTTTATTTGGTGCCTTAGTTAAAGCTATGGGATTAACAGATATAGACTGGGAAGATGTTATAAGAAAAACAGTAAAAGAAAAATTTGTTGATATAAATATAAAGGCTTTCAATGCTGGAATGAATGCAATAGCTGAAGCAAACGTATTATAAACTAAGGAATTTCAAAATAGATTGTTCAGCAAGTTTGTATATTTTTCTTGCTGAACAATTATTTTAACAATGAAAAGATTAATTGTAGTAATTTAGAATAAATAATAAAGGGGAATGGTATAATGTCAAAAGATTTATTTAAAAAAGAATTAGCCAAATTAAATCCTTATGTTCCAGGTAAACCTATAGAAGAAGTAAAAAAAGAATATGGATTGACAGATGTTATAAAATTAGCTTCCAATGAAAACCAATTAGGACCATCACCAAAAGCTGTAGAGGCTGTAAAGAATGAATTAAAAAATATGAATATTTATCCTGATGCTTCTGCTATGGAGTTAAGAAAAAGATTGGCTGAAAAATATGGATTAGACAGTGATAATATAGTTGTTGGAAATGGAGGAGAGCAAATATTACAAGTAATTGCTCAGACATTTATAAATCCTGGCGATGAAGCTATTATGGCTAAGACCACATTTGGCATATATGCTAATACAGTGCTACATATGGGAGGGGTTCCAGTAAAGGTTCCTCTTAAAGATTATAAACAGGATTTTAAAGGATTTATTGAAAATATAAACGAAAACACTAAGCTAATATATGTATGTAATCCTAACAATCCTCTAGGTAATATAATGCCAAAGGATGAAATTGAATATTTAGTTGAAAATGTTCCGGAAGATATTGTCTTAATATTTGATGAAGCATATTATGACTATGCAAAGGTTAATCCAGATTATCCAGAAACTTTAGATATATTGAAGAAAAGACCAAATACCATAATTTTAAGGACCTTCTCAAAGGTTACGGGAATAGCAGCAGTACGTGTAGGGTTTGTACTTACATCAAAAGAGATTGCTACAGAAATGGGCAAGGTTAAAGGTACATTTAATGTTAATAGGCTTGCTCAAGTTGCCGCATTAGGAGCTTTAGAGGATCAAGAACATGTGGATAAAACAGTTGAAATGAACTATAAATCATTGAATATGATGGAAAAATTATTTGACGAGTGGAATTTAGAATATGTAAAATCTAATGCAAATTTTATATTTGTTGATGTGGATATGCATTCAAAAACAGTTTTTGAAGAATTAATGAAAAGGGGAGTAATAATAAGGCCAGGATATCTATGGGGCTGGGATAATTGGCTAAGGGTTAGTACTGGAACAGTAGAACAGACAGAGAAATTTTTAACTGAGTTAAAAGATATATTAAATAAATAGAAACTAATACAGTAGAGAGGAGTATGGTAGATGGGCTATAAAATATTAGCTATTAATCCAGGCTCAACTTCCACAAAAATAGCTTTATATGATGATGAAAAAGAGATTTTTACTAAAACGCTGGAACACCCTATTGATGAAATAGAAAAATATGATAAAACCATAGATCAATTTGAAATGAGGAAGGATTTGATTATATCTTTTTTAAAGGAAAATGGATATGACATAGATGATTTATCAGCTGTTGTAGGAAGAGGTGGTATGCTTCCTACAGTAAAATCAGGAGCTTATACAGTAAATGAAGCAATGATTGATGTTCTTTCAAATAGACCGGTAATGGAA
Organism: Anaerosalibacter bizertensis; assembly: GCF_009696605.1. Lineage (GTDB taxonomy): Bacteria > Bacillota > Clostridia > Tissierellales > Sporanaerobacteraceae > Anaerosalibacter > Anaerosalibacter bizertensis. The sequence goes on from NZ_VULR01000008.1 coordinate 53,610, forward strand.
CACGCTTCAAACTTAGGGGCTCCTATTGCTTATGAGATAGCAAAAATGGCTGGAGTTAAGGCCTATATATATGATTCAGTGAGAACAGATGAGTTGAAGGATATAGCACGTATATCTGGTATGCCGGATATACCAAGAACAAGTACCTGCCATGTTTTAAATACTAGGGCAACGGCTATGAAGGTAGCTAAAAAGTATGGCAAAAGGTATCAAGACATGAATTTTATAGTTGCTCATTTAGGTGGAGGAGTATCTTTAAATGTCCATGAAAAGGGACGTATAGTAGATATAATTTCAGATGATGAAGGACCCTTCTCACCTGAAAGAGCTGGCAGGGTGCCTTGTAGAGAGCTTATAAATTTGTGTTTTTCAGGTAAATATGATAAAAAAACTATGCAAAAAAAATTGAGAGGAAATGGTGGATTAAGGGCTTATCTTAATACAGTTGATGCTAGAGAAGTAGAAAAAATGATTAAAGATGGAGATGAAAAAGCAAGGATAATATATGAAGCGATGGCTTATCAAGTGGCCAAGGGAATAGGTGAACTTGCTACAGTAGTAGATGGAGAAGTAGATGCAATTATTTTAACAGGAGGAATTGCATATTCTCATATGATGGTTTCATGGATTAAAAAACGGGTAAAATTTATAGCACCAGTTGAAGTTATGCCTGGAGAAAATGAAATGGAATCTTTAGCCTATGGCACTCTTAGGGTGTTAAAGGGGGAAGAAACGGCTAGAGAATATACTGAATAGAATTATTGAATAAAAAGTTGTCAAAACTATTTAAATAGTTTTGACAACTTTTTATTTTCTAATAAATATATTTTTACTATTTTTTTGTTATAATAGAACTTGGATGAAAAAGGTCTAAATTAATAAAGGGAGAGATAAAATTGGCAATAGAAATATTTTTAGAAAAAATAATACCTTATATAACAGGTACATTAGAAACTATAGGTGTTCTTATAATAGTATTTGCTTCTTTAAAAACTTTTATAAAATTTATAAAAAACAAATTTGATTTCAATGATGAGAGCTTAAAAATTGAACTGGCAAAGGGGTTAGCATTAAGCTTAGAGTTTAAATTGGCAGCAGAAATTTTGAAAACAGTTATTATTAGAACATTAGATGAATTTATAATACTTTCAGCAGTAGTTGTGTTAAGAGTTATATTAACTTTTGTTATTCATTGGGAGATTAAAACAGGTCTTAAAGAAGAAAATAATAAAGTGGAAGAAATTCATAATTAGAATATTTTCCAATAAAGTGATAGAATAGAGATATAATGTCTAATTAATTAAATTAATTAAAAAGAAGGTGCGGATTTTATGAATAAAGAAAGAGTTTTAGAAAAGCAAAAATTATTTGAAAGTATATCTCAAGCCCAGTTAGGATATTTTCCAACTCCAATATATAAAGTAAATAAAATTTCTGAAGAGTTAGGAGTAGAACTATATTTGAAGAGGGACGATATTACTGGACCTAGTGTTTTTGGAGGAAATAAAATCAGAAAATTAGAATTTTTATTAGGAGATGCTATTGACAAAGGATCAAGCTATATAATTACTCATGGGGCTACCCAATCAAATCACGCAATGCAGACGGCTACAGCATGTAATAAATTAGGTCTAAATTGTATACTTTATTTATTAGCCCTAGTATCTCCAGATATGGCTAACTTAAAAAGCAATCTTCTATTAGATAAAGTTCTTGGTGCAGAAACCAATATAATAGAATTAGAAGGTGGAATGACAGAAGCAGAAGGGGAAAAAATTGCACATGAGAAGGCTAAAGAAAGGATTAAAGAATTAGAATCTGAAGGAAAGTTTTGTTACGAAATACCAGTAGGCGGTTCGACACCAGTAGGAACATTAGGATTTATTAAGGGACTTTTAGAACTATATATTCAATTAGAAGAGAACCATGTGGGAGATATAGACTATTTATTTGTTACAGCAGGTAGCGGAGGTACATTGGCAGGAATATTGGCAGGTATTAGTTTACTTGATTCCGATACAAATGTAATTGGAATAGCAGCTAGTCCAAAAGGGGAAGAGTATAAGGAAAGAGTAGTAGGTTTAGCAAATGATGCATTAAAGTTATTGGGTGTAAATGAAACTATATCTAGAGATAGTGTAAAAGTGGATACAAATTATGTTGGTGAAGGATATGAAATTCCTACAGAAGAAGCTTCTAATGCTATAAAATACTTTGCAAGAAAAGAAGGTATTATTTTAGATCCAGTTTATACAGGAAAGGCTATGTCAGGCCTTATAGACTATGTAAAGAGTGGGATAATTCCTCAAGGAAGCAAAGTGGTATTTTGGCATACAGGAGGAGGAACAGGACTATTTGCAGAGAAAGAAATAGTTGGAAATGTATATGATTAAAAAATTATAAAAACAATAGAAATTATGAGAAAAATGGATATAAAATAAAATATTCAAATAAAATCATTAATAGCATATGATAATTAACGTATAGAGGATTTGTCATAATACAGGATAAATGTATATAATATACATGGAAGGTCAAAGAAAGTCAAATAAATATATAATGTGGGAGGTGCATATATATGTTTGACTTAACACCATATAGAAACAGAGGAGTTAGTAGAAGAGAAGATTACAACGCTATGGATACTATTGATCGAATGTTTAATTCTATGGTAAAGGAATTTTTCAATGGTGTAGGTTTTCCAAGTTTTACATCAATGGCTAATGAAGGCATAAAAGTAGATATTAAAGAAAATGATAAAGAATATATCTTAGAAGCAGAGATTCCAGGTGTTGATAAAAAAGATATAAAATTAGAACTTAAAGATGATTTATTAACAATTTCTGTAGAACGAGATGAAGAAATTAAAGAAGAAAAAGAAAATTATATTAGAAGAGAAATAAAAAGAGGGAGATTCCAAAGAAGTTTCTATGTAGATAATATAAAAGAAGATGAAATAAAAGCTAAATTTAAAGATGGTATTTTATATATTACACTGCCAAAAGATGAATCTGAAAAATCTAAGGGTAATCAAATAGAAATAGAATAAAATAAAAAATTGACGAAGTAAATATGGAAACATTCAAAGATGATTAAACTTATAATTATACAATAAATAACTAAAAATACAGTAGTTTCTAAAATAGAAACTACTGTATTTTTATATTTATAATAATTTTTTAAAAAGAGTATTAAACATTGATTTTATTTATATTTGTAATAGAATATATAGTAACTTAAAATCATTTTTTCTCAAGAGTTATGGAAAAAACCATTTATTTTCTATATAAATCACATCTATAAAAGTCTTGTAAAAAACCACTTAAATGTATTAAAAAACAAGAAAAGCCATCATATCTTTGATAAAACATTAACTTATTTATATCAAAATAAAGTTTTTCTTCTAAATAAATATAATTTATAACGGATATAAGATCAAGGGAGGGAGAAAATGGAAGAAATCAAAGATTATAATTCCAAAAAGGAATTTCCAGTTTCAAAAGAAGAATTATTTGATATTATTTTTGATAATATCAATGTAGGGATTGATGTAATAGATTACAGAGGGACTATACTTTATTATAATAAGGCCATTGAGAAGTTAGAAGGACTTAGTAGTCAAGAGGTTATTGGTGAATTTATTTTTGATATTTTTCCAAGTTTTAACTATGAGAATAGTACAATGTTTAAATGCATTGAAACCGGTAGGCCTATATACAATAATATACAAAGTTATTTAAACAACAAAGGAGAACAAATTTATGCTATTGTCACTAATATTCCTATAATTAAAGATGGAAAAGTAGAAGGAGTAGTTGAGTTTGCATTAGACATGGATTCAATAGGTAGTTTATATGAAACCTTTAATAGATGGTATAGCTCTAAAGATATTAGCCTTAAAAAGGGTAAAGGGAAAAAAGGGGCTAATTACTATAACTTTGGAGATTTTAAAACTAATAATATAGAATTGAAAGAAAATATAAACAAATTAGAAGCTATTTCTAAATATGATTATAATGTACTAATATTTGGAGAGACAGGTACGGGTAAAGAAATACTTGCTCAAAGTATTCACAATGCAAGTTATAGAAAAAACAAACCTTTTATAGCGCAAAACTGTGCAGCTGTACCTGAAAATATTTTAGAATCTATATTTTTTGGAACTGAGAAAGGTGCTTATACAGGAGCGGAAAGTAAACCAGGCTTATTTGAGATGGCAGATGGAGGAACAATTTTTTTAGATGAATTAAATTCCCTTCCAGTTTATCCTCAAGCCAAACTTTTAAGGGTAATAGAAGAAGGCTATGTAAGAAGATTAGGAGGAAAAGAAGATATAAAAGTAGATGTAAGGGTTATAGCTAATGTAAATAGAGATCCTTTAGGATTAATAAATAAAGGGAAATTGAGAGAGGATCTTTTCTATAGAATATCTCAGATTTATGTAGAAATTCCCCCACTAAGAAAAAGGAAAGAAGATATATTGTACTTAAGTAGGTATTTTATAGATCAAAATGCTAAATTTTTAAATATGGAATCGATTAAATTATCTCCTGAAGTTAGGCACTTATTTGTAAATTATCCTTGGGTAGGCAATGTAAGGGAATTAAAAAATGTAATTATACAATCAATGATCAATCTTAAAGTGGATTGTGGAGAAAATGTAATAAAAATAAAGCATGTACCGAAATATATTATAAATGAAAACAATAGAAAAAGGATGAAAAAAATTCTTAAAGTTAATAAAGATAAGAGCTATGAAGAAAGAATTATAGCAGTTGAAAAAGAACTTATTTTAGAAGCATTAGATAGAGCTGATGGAAATGTTTCAGAAGCAGCAAGACTACTAAAAATAAAAAGGCAGACCCTCCAATATAAAATAAAAAAATATGAAATTGAAAATGTAGAATAAACATATTTTATAAAGAAAAATGCTGAAAAATCAATAATTGTTAATATATTGGCAATAAAAAATTAAATATTTTAAAACAGGAAAATATTTTCTCTTTCAAACTCAGTGATATAGCTATTTTACTAATATAATTTTTAATAATAAAATTAGGCACGGATATTGCAATTAAATGTGTATAATCAATAAATTATTTTATATTTTAATATTTAATTTAAATATTGATTTCTCTAAGTTTATATATAGGTGGTGATTTAATTTAAAATTTAACAAGTAGAGCAATTAATATTTATGCAAAATTTAAAATAGCTATATACGAGAAAGGAGAATATAAGTGGAAAGTTTGAACAAAGTTAAAAAACCATCTTTAGCTTTATCGTTAGTACCTTTTATTTGTCTTATTTGTTTCATGCTTATAGGAGTAGTTGGCCTTGGAAGTGAGCCACAAATACCATTAATAATGGCCTGTATAGTTACAGCATTTATTGGGAAATATTTAGGTTATTCATGGGATGAAATGGAACAAGCAATGATTGATTCAAATGCTATGACTATGCAAGCAAATTTTATTATTATGATAGTAGGATGTTTAATAGGAGTTTGGATGTCTGGTGGAGTAGTACCTGGAATGATATATTATGGTCTTCAATTATTTACTCCAAGTATGTTTTTATTATTATTACCAGTAATATGTGCAGTAATTGCAGTATCAACAGGAAGTGCATGGAGTACAGCAGGAACTATGGGAACAGCTGCAATGGGTATAGGAGCAGGATTAGGAATTCCTCCAGCTATAACAGCAGGAGCAGTAGTATCAGGTGCTTCTTTTGGAGACAAAATGTCACCATTATCTGATAGTACAAACTTAGCAGCAGGAATTGCAGGAGTAAATGTTTTTGATCATATAAAACATATGCTTTATACTACTGTACCTAGTTTTTTAATATCCGTAGTTATATTTGGTATAATAGGACAAGGGTATAAGGGTACATCAGTAGATACAGCTCAAATAAATGGTATATTAAATGCATTAGATGCAAATTTTACTATAACACCATTAATATTTATTCCGCCAATATCAGTAATATTGATGATTATATTTAAAGTACCTGCAGTACCAGGAATGATTGGTGGAACAGCTATAGGGATTATATTTGCATTTGCACAAGGAACTGGTGCCAGTGAAGTATTGTATAACTTATTCTATGGATTCGAAATAGCAACAGGAAATGAAATGGTAGATACATTGTTAAATAGAGGTGGACTTCTAGAGATGATGGAAACCATTTCCCTAGTAATGTGTGCTATGGCTTTTGGTGGCTTAATAAAGAAAATAGGTTGTTTAGACAATATACTTGAAGTAATACTTAATCATTGTCATACTAGAGGTTCAATTATGCTATCTAATGTAATAGCTTGTGTAGCGATGAACTTTATGGCAGCAGATCAATATATGGCTATTGTAATACCTGGACAAATGTATGGACCTGTATATGAAAAATTAAATCTACATCCTAAAAATTTATCTAGAGTATTAGAAGATGCTGGTACATTAACATCAGGATTAGTACCTTGGTCTACTTGTGGTGGAGTTTATAGAACTACATTAGGAATCAGTGCGTTTCAATATGGAAGGTTCCATTTCTTAGGCCTTATTACACCTATTGTTTCAGCGCTATATGGATTTTTAGGTATTGCATTAGCACCATTAGATGAAAATAAACCAATAGTTAAAGATTTGAGAAAAGAAACAGCTAAAGAAGCTTAAACAAAAAATATACAGTAGTTTATATAAACTACTGTATATTTTTATCCTATAAAATAAACCAATGCAAATATATTTGCATTGGTTTGCTGGAAAAGTGGCGGTTTATATTTCATCTATTTTCTACGCAAATCTCAATGAATCTAAGGGTTACAATACTAAACGTAAAAGTCTGGTGATTGAAATTTTGCGGTTTAATATATAGGAAAATATTTTATTTAGCTTTAAAAGGGCCATTTTATCAGAAGAAAAGAGATTGTTAAGATTTAGGCATACATGTTGCAATTATATAATATAAGATTGTATTTAACCTATTTTAGGCAAGAATTCTCCCATCTTCTACAAGTGGATGATGAATTGCCAGGTATTAACTTTTAAAAAATAAGCAATATTTACATAATTAAACAAAATAATATAAGAGGGGGAATTAAATGAAGACTTCAACTAAAAAGAAAAGTCTATATGCAGATTTATCTTTACTTTTAGTAGCAATAATATGGGGAAGTGGATTTATAGTTATAAAAAATGCATTAGACTTTATCCATCCTATCTATATTTTAGTATTAAGGTTTTCACTATCAGCGGTATTAATGGCCTTAGTATTTTGGAAGAGATTTAAAAATACAACTAAGGAAGATATTAAAGCAGGAAGTATTATTGGGGTGTTTTTATTTCTGGCTTTCCTTACCCAGACTATTGGCTTAAAGTACACTACTGTAAGTAAACAAGCTTTTATAACTGCAAGTTATGTTGTAATGGTTCCATTTTTATATTGGGCTCTTACAAAGAAAAAACCAGATATTTATGGATTTATAGCAGCTATTCTATGTTTTATAGGGGTAGGTTTATTAAGTCTTGAAGAAAGCTTGTCTATAAGCTTAGGAGATGGACTTACAATGATTTGTGCAGTATTTTTTGCATGTCATATAATTGCAATAGAATATTTTACAAAAGAACATGATCCTATTATACTTACTATAATTCAATTTGCAGCAGCAGCAGTTTTTTCTTTAATAGTAGCATTGGTATTCAAAGTGGATATGGGTTCTATGAACAATGAAATTATATTTTCCATGTTGTATTTAGCAGTTGTAAGTACTCTAATAGCTTTTGGGATTCAAAATGTAGCCCAAAAATATACATCATCTACCCATACAGCTATAATATTGAGTATGGAATCTGTTTTTGGTAGTTTATTTTCTGTATTGTTATTAGGAGAAGAGTTTACTCTAAAACTTTTCTTCGGATGTTTAATAGTTCTAATAGCTATAATTACAGCAGAAACTAAATGGAGTTTTCTAAGAAAAGACAACTAGAATTTTGAAAAAAGCACTCTTTAAAAAAAGGGTGCTTTTTTTATGTCAAGAATAAAAAATGAAAATAAAAGTAAATAATTGAAGATTTTTAGTAATATTATGTGATTTATTACAAAAACTAAATCAAGATGGAGTAGTTTAGGCTTATATAGTTAATTAATGTCTAAATTTTAAATTTACAATATTTATTGGAGGAGTATAATGAAATAATTATGAGGTGATATATTTGGAAAATATAATAAAAGAAATAATAAATATTAATAGTGAAACTGTAAAGACAAAAGAAAAGCTTGAAAATATAAAAAAAGAAAATGCAAAAATACTAAAAGAAAATATGGATAAAATAGAGGAAGAAATGATGAAGAAAGCAAAACTTGAAGGACAAAACATTTATGAAAAAATCTTAGAAAAGGGAAAAGAAGAGATTAAAAAAATTGAAGAAAAAGAGAAAGCTATAAATAAGGAAATTGAAATGATTTATAGGGAAGAAAAAGGCCTAATATTGAATAAAATTTTTAATGAAGTTTTTAATGGTTAATTTAAGGGGCTGAAATCATGGAAAATGAAAGACGATTTGCAGCATTAAATACTAAGATAAGGGTTTTAAAGGGAAATCTTTTGACAGATGAGGATTTCATATATTTTTTTGATAAAAAAAATGTAGTGGAAATTGCCGAGTATTTAAAAGAAAGTACAAATTATAAAGTAGTTTTAAAAGATGTAAATATAAAAAACATTCATAGGAGAGATTTAGAAAAGTTACTTAAGGAATACATAGTGCTCCAATATAAGAAGCTTCTTTATTATTTTACAGATGACTATAGAAAGCTATTTGAAACTATATTTATTAGGTATGAAATAGAAGACTTAAAATTGCATTTGAGAAATCTATCAAGGAAAGAAGATATTAATGAACTTAATAAATTTGTAGAAAGCTTGAAAGAAACAATATATTATCCAGTATTAAAACCTTATTTAACTGAAGAAGACAGAAGACTTTTATTTTATATGGAAATGAATTTAGATAGATTATATTTTTCACTTCTTAGAAAGTATTCTATGGGATTAAATAAAAAGGATAGCCTTTTATTTAGGGAATTTCTTGGAAAAAATATTGATTTATTAAATTTGGAATGGATTTATAGAGGAATAAAATTTTATAAATTAATTCCTGAAGAGCTTATAAACTATACAATTCAAGATGGACATGAATTTAAATGCAAGGATATAAAGTCCCTTTGCTATTCTAATGAAAGACAGTTTAAAGAAAAGGTATTAAATTCAAAATATAGTTTTTTATTTGATACTAAACAAGATATAGATTTGTATATGGAAAGAAGAATAGAACGGTATTTGTATTTTCAATCCTTAGAATTACTTAGGAAAGGTAAATTAGATATTACAGTATCTTTAGCTTATATTCATCTATTGGAATACGAAGTGAGAGATCTTTTTTCTACTATAGAAGTTATAAAATATGGACTATCTTTTGAAGAGGGAAAGAAGTATCTCATAAGGAGAATTGAAGGAAGTGATGATAGATAATGGCTGTTGAAAAAATGTCTATGATGAATATTGTAGGAGATGTAAGAATTGCAGATAAGGTATTGAAGGATCTTATCCTTTTAGAAAGTATTAGTCTAGTTAATGCTCTAAGAGAAATAGAAGAAAATAGCTTTATGTTCAATGTAAAAGACGAAAATATTGAAAAGATTATAGATTTAAATTTCATATCATCTTTCCCTAAAGATGAAAAATGTGAAGATTGTTTAAAAAAGGTAGAAAAATTAAATAGTATATTTAAAGAAGAACTTTATTTAGATAAAAATTCTTTAAAAGAAGATTATGATTTTGAGGAATCTATAAAGGCTTTTCAAAGTATTTATGAAGAAATTATATTAACATATGATGAGATATTATCTTTAGAGGATGAATTAGAAAGCATTAATAAAGCTTATAAGAATTTCATGTATTTGCAAGATACCGAAATTCATATGGAAGACTTAAGAAACTTAAAGTATTTTAATTATGACTTTGGGGTTTTAACAAAAGAAGATAGATTGAAATTGAAAAAGAATTATGAAAATATATTAGCAGCAGTTCTTCATACAGGTACTGGGGATAATGGAGAAGTATATCTTATTATATATCCTAGTAGCTTAGAAGAGGAGACTACTAGAATTTTAAGATCCCTAAATTTCAATAAGATAGATATTCCTGAAGAATTTTCTGGTACTCCACAAAATATAATTGAGGATCTTCATGTAAAGAAAAGTGAAATTGAAGATAAATTAGAATCTCTAGAAAAAAAGCTAGAAGAGTTAAAGAAGAATAATATAGATGAAGTTCAAAAGTTTCTGAGTAAGGTTCAGATGGCAGAAAAAATTGAAGAGGCAAAGGAAAACATGGCCTGCTCCCAAAAATTTTTCTACCTTTCAGCATGGGTGCCAGCTAGCTATAAAAACAATATAGAAGGTGCTCTAGCTAAATATGAAGGATTACTTATTACATTTAAAGATGAAAGTGAAATTTCAAAATCTAACCCACCTACTAAACTTAAGAACAATAAAATATTTAGACCTTTTGAAACATTGGTTAAGATGTATGGTACACCTTCTTATAATGAATTAGATCCAACACCTTTTTTGAGTATTACATATATGCTTTTATTTGGAGCAATGTTTGGAGATTTAGGTCAAGGACTAGTACTCCTTTTGGGAGGATATATTCTTTCAAGAAAAAAAGGAAGTAAAGTGTTTGGAGGTTTAGTTTCTAGATTAGGGATTAGCTCTATGATATTTGGGACCCTTTATGGAGCTTTTTTTGGATTTGAGGATGTAATTCCAGCCCTTTTAATCAGGCCCTTTGAAAATATAGATATAGTTTTAAAAGCTGCTATAGCCATAGGAATACTTTTGTTGTTTATAAGCTATATATTTAGCATGTTAAACAGTATTAAGAGGAAAGATTTAAAGGATGGATTATTTGGAAAAGACGGATTAGTAGGATTTATGTTCTATATACTTTTATTGCTCCTTATAGGTGGAGTAGTACTTAGAAAGACTATTATTCCTAAAACATTAGGTTTGGTGTTATCTATTGTTTTTATTGCCTTAATGATTTTAAAAGAGCCATTATCCAATTTAATTTTAGGAAAGAGGCCATTATATGGAGAGGACCCTTCAAGTTATTATATAGAAAGTAGTTTTTCTATATTGGAAACCCTTCTAAGTATGTTAAGTGGCACAGTATCTTTTATAAGGGTAGGTGCCTTTGCCCTTACCCATGTAGGGCTATTTATAGCTTTTCAAACTATAGGAGAAATGATAGGTACTCAAGTAGGGAATGTAATTGTTTTGATTTTAGGAAACTTAATCATAATAGGCCTTGAAGGCTTAATAGTATTTATACAAGGTTTAAGGCTTCAGTATTATGAATTGTTTAGCAGGTATTATAAAGGAGAAGGTATTGAATTTAAGCCAATAAGAATTGAAAGATAGGAGGAAAATTAAATGACTTTCATAATGATATCAACTACAATCATGGTTTTAATGACTATTGGAACAGGGTTTTATTTTCTATATAAGGGAGTAGAAGCTAATAAAAGTAAACTTAAAAAGGTACTTTGTTTTAACCTATATGCATTTATACCACTATTAGTTTCAGCTATTGTTATATTTGTACCAAACTTTTCTCAAGCCCAAGGAGCTAATGCTAGTTCACCTTCAGGACTAGGCCTTATGGCAGCAGCCCTTTCTACAGGACTAGCAACTATTGGTGCAGGATATGCAGTAGGAGTAGTAGGATCATCTGCCTTAGGTGCTGTATCAGAAGAACCAGGTATATTAGGGAAAACCCTTATATTTGTTGGATTAGCTGAAGGTATAGCTATATACGGTCTTATAGTGTCAATCCTTATATTAGGGAGACTGTAGAAAATGAGATCATTTCTAATTAGCGACAATAAAGATACAATAGTAGGTCTTAGGCTTGCTGGAATAGATGGAGTTTTAGCCACAAAAAGCAAAGACATAATTGAAGAATTAGATAAAGCTATTGAAAATAAGGATATAGGAATAATAATTCTTACAGAAAATACATTTAACAAGGTAAAAGATAAGGTCTTGGAGATAAAGCTAAGAAAAAAAGTCCCTTTAATAATTACTATACCTAATAGATATGGAATGAGGGATAAAGATTTTATTACAAAATATATAAGAGATTCAATAGGTATTAAAATTTAAGGTGGTGGCATTGTGATTACCATTGAAGATAAACTAAATATATTTTATAAGATAGTACTAGAAAAAGAAAAAGAAGAAAGTCTAAAAGTATTAAATGAGATTGAAGAAAAGAATAAAGCGACTTTAGATAAACATAGAGAAAGACTATTTAAAGTAAAAGATGATATCATAGAAAAAAGTATTAAAAATGGAGAATTGAAAAAAGATGAATTAATTTCTCAGGAAATAGTAGAAGCTAGAAAAAGGATATTTACTAAGAAAGAAGGGTTGTTAGATGACCTTATATTATCTTTAGAGAAAAAAGCTAAAGACTTTGTAAACTCTGAAGAATATAGCCAGTATTTATTAGATGGAATAGGAAGAGTTTTAAAAGATATAGAGGATGAGGCTATAATAATTTATTTGAAGAATGAGGATAGACTTGGCCTTAGTGGAAGTATAGCTAAGGTAGGTATAGAAATAGGTAAGAAAATTTCTTTTGAAAATGCCAATGAAGATATAATTGGAGGATTTATAGTTTCTGATATAGATAAAAAATATTTAATAGATGAAAGCTTTAAGGGAAAAATAGAAGAAAACAAATACTTAATAGGAGAAGAACTATATAGCACCTTAGGAAAAGCAGGTGATATTCTTGACTGATATATTGGGAAAAGTAGATATGATAAACGGGCCTGTTATTAGAGGTGTAGAGATGACAGGATTTAAAATGCGTGAGATGGTGCTAGTTGGCGAAAAAAAGCTTATAGGTGAAGTTATTTCCATTGATGGGGAGACTGGTATCATACAAGTATATGAGGAGACAGAAGGATTAAAAAAAGGAGAGTCTATTGTATCTACAGGGAAACCTTTGAGCCTCAAATTAGGACCAGGAATACTTGGAAATATGTTTGATGGTATAGAAAGGCCATTGAAAAAGATAAATAATGATTTTGGAAGCTTTATTCCAGAAGGCATAGGGCTTATATCCCTTGATGAAGAAAAGCTATGGGAAGTAAATATTTTAGTTAATGTAGGGGATTTTATAAATGAAGGTCAGGTATTTGGAACTGTAGAAGAAACATCCCTTATTACCCATAAATTAATAGTGCCTTTTGGAGTTAGAGGAAAGGTTGTTAATATTAAAGAAAATGGCAAATATTCTATAGAAGAAGAGTTAGTAGTAGTAGAGGATGAAAAAGGGTATAATCATTCGTTAAAGATGTACCAGGAATGGCCTGTTAGAACACCAAGACCAGTTAAAGAAAGATTGCCAATAGATAGATTACTCATTACAGGACAAAGGGTATTAGATATATTTTTTCCTATAGCTAAAGGAGGAACTGCTGCTATTCCTGGAGGATTTGGAACAGGAAAAACTATGACCCAACATCAATTAGCAAAATGGTCTGATGCAGATATTATAGTGTATATAGGTTGTGGTGAAAGGGGCAATGAAATGACTGAAGTATTGGAAGATTTTCCGAAATTAATCGACCCTAAAACTAATAAACCTATAATGGAAAGGACAGTCCTCATAGCTAATACATCAAATATGCCTGTAGCTGCCAGAGAAGCTAGTATATATACAGGAATAACTATAGCTGAGTATTTTAGAGATATGGGATATCATGTAGCCATAATGGCAGATTCTACTTCTAGGTGGGCTGAAGCTTTAAGGGAAATCTCTGGCAGACTTGAGGAAATGCCAGCTGAAGAAGGATATCCTGCTTATCTACCTACTAGGCTTGCAGAGTTCTATGAAAGAGCAGGATATGTAAAAAATTTAAACAATGAAGAAGGGTCTGTAACTATTATAGGGGCTGTGTCACCAGCAGGTGGAGATTTTTCAGAACCAGTTACAGAAAATACAAAAAGGTTTGTAAATGTATTTTTGGCCCTTGATAGAGAATTAGCATATTCTAGACATTATCCAGCTATAAATTGGCTTACAAGTTATAGTGGATATGTAGAAATGCTCAAAGATTTCTATAGTAGAGAATTAGATGAAGATGTAAAAGAGCTTCGAGGAAAAATGTTGAAGCTTTTATATGAAGAAAATAGGCTTAAAGATTTAGTTTCATTGGTAGGGGAAGATGTACTTCCAGATGAACAGAGATTTATCCTTGAGATAGCAAGGGTGATAAAGATAGGCTTTTTACAACAAAATGCTTTTCATAAAGAAGATACATTTGTCCCATTGAAAAAACAAATTCAAATGTTAAAGACAATAGACCATCTCTATGAAAGAGGATTGAATTCAATTGAGAAGGGAATACCAATTTCTCAGATAAAGGATAACAAATTATTTGAGGATATTATTAAGATGAAATACAATATTCCAAATAATAATTTAGATGGAATTGTTGAATTAAATGAACAAATAGATAATTTTTACAATGATTTAGATGCAAAATACTCTAGGTAGAGAGGTAGATAATATGAAGAAGGAGTATTTACAATTAGATAGAATTGAAGGAGCATTGATAGAGCTTTCAAATACTCACAATGTAGGCTATGGTGAAGTAGTAGAAATAGAAAATAATAATGGGAATAAAAAACTTGGAAGGGTTATAAAGATAGAGGAAGATAGTGTAATAGTTCAAGTTTTTGGTTCTACAACAGGCATATCTACTAAAAATACTAAGGTGGGATTTAAAGGGAAACCTTTTGAGATATCATTGTCAAAAGATATTTTAGGAAGAACTTTTAATGGCATAGGAAAGCCTATAGACGGAATGGGAGAGATATACTCTAGAGAAAGTTACAATGTTAATGGAAGACCTATAAATCCAGTAGCAAGGGAGTATCCAAGAAATTATATTCAAACAGGAATTTCTTCAATAGATGGACTTATGACATTAATAAGAGGACAAAAACTTCCTATATTTTCTGGAAATGGCCTTCCACACAATGAATTGGCAGCTCAAATTGTAAGGCAGGCAAAGATAAAGGCTAAAGATGGAAGAGATACAAGGTTTGGAATAGTATTTGCAGCTATGGGAGTGAAACATGATGAGGCCCATTTTTTCAGAGAAACTTTTAGAAAATCCCATGTATTAGATAGGGTAGTTATGTATATAAACTATGCAGATGATCCTATTATGGAGAGAATTATAGCTCCAAGAGCTGCTCTTACAGCAGCTGAATACCTAGCTTTTGAACAAAATATGCATATATTAGTTATAATGACCGATATTACAAGTTATGGAGAAGCGCTAAGAGAGATATCTTCACTAAGAGAGGAAGTACCTAGTAGGAGAGGATATCCTGGATATCTCTATTCAGATTTAGCAAGTCTATATGAAAGGGCAGGAATGTTGAAGGATAAAAGTGGTTCAATTACATTGATACCTATACTTACTATGCCTAATGATGATATTACCCATCCTATTCCAGATCTAACTGGATACATAACAGAGGGACAAATAGTTCTTTCAAGAGAATTATATCAAAAGAATATTTATCCACCTGTAAATGTACTGCCATCACTTTCAAGGTTAATGAAGGATGGTATAGGGGAAGGATTTACAAGAGAAGATCATCCAGATGTATCAAATCAACTTTTTTCTTCCTATTCAAAAGTTCAAGAAGTAAGATCCCTTGCCCAAATAATAGGAGAAGATGATTTATCAGATAAAGATAAAAGGTATTTAGAATTTGGCAGGAAGTTTGAAGAAGTATTTGTAAATCAAGATTTTAACGATGATAGGGACATAGAAGATACTTTAAACATAGGTTGGGAATTGTTATCTATCCTACCAATAGAAGAGTTAGATAGGTTAGATTCTAAATTAATAGAAAAACATATTAAAAATAGGTGATAATATGCCAGTATATAAAATGACCCCTACAAAAGCTAATTTAATTAAAGCTAAAAATTCTTTAGAGTTCTCTAAGAAAGGTTATGAGCTGTTAGATAAAAAGAGAACAGTTCTCATAAGGGAAATGATGGCTCTAATTGAAAGTGCTAATAAAATAGAAAATGAAATAAATATAGCTTTTCAAGAAGCATATAAAAAACTACAGTTTGCTAATATAACTATGGGTTCAGATTCGGTAGAAGAGATAGCCATGTCATTAGAAAAAGAAGAAGGTTTTGATATACTTTTTAAAAGTATCATGGGGGTAGAGATTCCTTATATAAAATACGAAGAAGAACCTTTTTCTACAGAATATGATTTCTTTAGGACCAATCCTACTTTTGATATGGCAGTATTGTCTTTTATAAAGATAAGATACCTTATTTATAAATTAGCAGAAATAGAAAATTCTGTTTACAAGTTGGCTACAGAAATAGAAAAAACTCAAAAAAGAGCCAATGCATTGGAAAAAATCCAAATTCCTAAATACACAAAAGAAATAAAAGTTATTGGAGAAGTTTTAGAAGAAAAGGAAAGAGAAGACTTTTTTAGACTCAAGAGAGTTAAGGGGAAAAAATAGATTAAAACATCCTTACTAAAAGGATGTTTTTTTACTTTTTAAAAAAGGAGAATTGTCTTAATTATCGAACTAATATAATAGAATAAATATTGGAGGGAAATTATGGACAATAAAATTTTTGTAGATTTTAAAGCTAAAATTATTAAAAATGTATCCAAAGTTGTAATTGGAAAAGATAATATAATTGAATTATTAATAGTAGCATTAATATCAGGTGGACATGTATTATTAGAAGATATTCCTGGTGTAGGGAAGACTATGCTAGTTAAAGCTTTTGCTAAAACATTAGGATTACCTTTCAAAAGAATTCAATTTACCCCAGATCTATTGCCTTCAGATATTACAGGTATAAACTATTTCAATCAAAAAATAGATGATTTTCAATTTAGACCAGGGCCATTATTTGCAAATATTGTATTGGCAGATGAAATAAATAGAGCAACTCCTAGAACCCAGTCCAGCCTTTTAGAAGCTATGGAAGAAAAACAAATAACAGTAGATGGAGAAACTAGAGTATTAAATATTCCTTTTATGGTATTGGCTACTCAAAATCCAGTAGAATCTTATGGAACCTTCCCTTTGCCAGAAGCCCAGTTGGATAGGTTTTTTATGAGAATTAGTATGGGCTATCCTACAAGAGAAGAAGAAAAAGAAGTAATATTTAGAAAACCATCATCCAATATAATAGACGATCTTCCTACAATAGTATCCCAAGATGAATTAGATTATGTACTTAATAATTATGGAAAAGTAAAAATCACAGAAGATGTTATGGACTATATTTTAGATATAGTAGAGGCTACTAGAAATAACAGTAAGATTCAGTTAGGAGTAAGTCCTAGGGGAAGTATAGCTTTATTTAAGGCTTGTCAAAGTTATGCAGCTATAAATGGAAGAGATTATATCATTCCAGAAGATGTAAAAGAACTATGCCCCTATGTATTCAACCATAGAATCTTAATAAGAGGAGCAAGTGATATAAAAACTAGCAAAGATATACTTTCCAATATCCTTAACCATATAAAAGTACCTGTGGAAGAACTTTAGGAGGATTATATGCTTTGGTTTTATATTTTAATATTAATATTTACTTTTTTATTAAATAAATTAACTATAAAATACGGGTTTAAAGGAATAGAATACTATAGAAAGATATCTAAAACAAATGTTGAAATAGGTGAAGAGTTCAAAATAACTATGATAGTTGAAAATAGAAAACCTCTACCTGTAACTTTTTTAAAAGTGACAGAACATTTTCCAGATAGCTTTCAATATAAATTCAAAGCAAACCCTATTCAAACAAGTGGATATTTGTATCATGATACAAATATGTTTCTCATGCCTTATCAAAGGATAAAAAGGACCTATACTATGATGGGAAGGGAAAGAGGGGTGCATATATTGAGAAATGCTTCTCTGTCAGTAGGAGATTTCTTAGGTTCTAATACTGAGTATAGAGAAATCGAATATCTTCAAGAGTTAGTAGTGCTTCCTAAAAGTCTCAACATAGCTGAATCTTTAGTAGCTTATGGAGATTATAATGGAGATATATCTGTTAAAAGATGGATAATTGATGATCCTTTAATGACTATAGGAATTAGAGAGTATACAGGAAGGGAGCCTCAAAAATATATTCACTGGAATTCTTCTTTAAGATATGGGAAGCTTATGGTTAAAAACTTTGATTTTACAACGGATAACAATGTAATGCTTATTTTGAATATCGAGTCCAGTAAACCTTTTTGGGCAGATATAAATAAAGAGAGTATTGAAGAATCTATATCTTTATCTAGAGGGGTTATAGAAGAGTTTGAAAAAGAAAAAGTTCCCTATGGGTTTGCAACAAATTCTCAAATAAATGGATTTAATTATGGAGAAAGTTTAATATATCCAGGAATTGGTACAACCCATTTAGATTATATATTAGAGACATTAGGTAGAGTTTCTTATAATATACACTATTCTTTTGAAGAATTGATTGAAAAGCAGATGAGAAAAAATGAAAAACATACCACTTATATAGTCATTACACCGAAAGTTTTAAGCTCTTATATAGAGCCTGTAAAAAGATTAAATAAAATGGCAAATAGACTGGTTCTTATTTCTTTAGACTGTGAAAATTTAGATCTTTTGGATGATTCCATAATTAAATATGTGAGGGAGAAAGAATGATAGGAATAAAACTTCTCAATATAATGGTAAGACTTTCCTTTGTTTTTGCCATAGCAACTTATTTTTTTCCATACCACATAATTTCAAATTTTTCAAGAATTCTATCAGTACATATAATCATATATATATGGACAATATTAGTTACTTGTTTTGGTTTTTATCTAAAGGGAAAAAGAAAACCTTATATTTTAGTAGGCCTTTTATTGATTCCTTTTTTTATATTATTTAAAGAATATATATCTATACTGTTTGTCACTATTATAGTTGTGTCTATATATTTTTATCTATATAAATATGAAGGAATAGATACAGTAGTTTTTACTACTGAAGAATTTAAAAGAGGTCTTACTGTTTTTATGGTCATGATTTTCTTTTCATTTCTAACAGAAACCATATCTTATATTAATAAAAACTCTGGGCTTTTTATGATTATATACTTTTTATCAGGGGTTGTACTACTCCGTAGTTTAAGACATTTAGAACATAATAGGGATATGAAAGAAATAAATAGACAGAATTTAAAATACTTTATTGGTATTATTATATTTTCTATAATTGGAAGTTCAGAAAAACTATTAAATGGAATACTTCTTATTTTAAAAAACATTTATATTGCTTTGGTGGAAATATTATCCAAAGTATTTCGTTGGCTTATTATTGGAGTTGCTTATTTAGTTGTATTCATAATAAATATATTCAAAAAGCGTTTTTCATCAAATAATATAGAAGAGATAAAACCTCAAGAATCTGAACAGATATCTGAAGAAATTTTAGAAATAACAACTAAAGGAATTTCTCCTACTATTAAGTTAATATTTGAGATTGTATTTAAAATATTTCTTATTGGAATAGTCCTATATATAATATGGAGAATGTTCAAAGAAACTAAACAAAAAAGCTCTGAAAAAGAAGGGTATGTAGAAGAAAAAGAATTTATTAAAATAAATAGGAAAAAATCAAGAAGGAAACTATTAATACCTAAAAAGGGAAAAGAGCTTGTAAGATATTATTATATTAAGTTTTTAAATAAATGTATGGAAAACAATATTATTATAAAAAAACATAATACAACGGAAGAAATAAATGATAAAGCAGAAATACTATATAGTAGTGAAGTCTTAAAAGAGTTTAGAAATATCTATATAGATACAAGATATGGAAACAAAGAAGTAGATAAAAAAGATATAAAGAAATATAAGGCAAACTATAAAAAGTTAAAATAAAAAATCCTAGATATCTAGGATTTTTTATTTTTCTTATTTATGTTTTTCTAATAGTTGATTTTTAATAGTCCATAGAGATTCAGATAAGTCTACAAAATATTTATGAGGTTTTTCAAAACGACGTACTTCTTCCCAAAGGGTATTTATTTGTTCACCACAATAATTTCTAATATCCTCTATATTTGGACTTTCATATACTGATTCTCCACCATCAAATATTTTAACTAAAAGTTTCTTTGCATAGAAATTTGTTATGGTTTTGCGTTTCCAAGTATATATAGGATGGAATATTTCATAAGGTTTGGAATCATCTATAACTTCATCATGAAGTGTAATAACATCTGCTATAGCTTTTCCACTATCTCTATCAAAGAGTCTATATACTTGTTTGAAACCAGGAATAGTTATTTTACCAACGTTTTCACTAACCTTTATTTTAGGAATTATTTTTCCATCTTTTTCTATAGCTGCTAATTTATATACTCCACCAAATACTGGTTCAGACTTAGCTGTTATAAGTCTTTCCCCAACTCCAAAGGAATCTATTTTAGCTCCTTGGTTTAAAAGTTCCCTAATCACATACTCATCAAGAGAACTACTAGCTACAATAGGGCAGTCTTCAAATCCAGCTTCGTCTAGCATTTTCCTTGCTTCTTTTGAAAGATAAGCAATATCTCCACTATCTATTCTAATGCCTTTTGGTCTATAGCCTCTAGGAACAACTTCTTCATTAAAAGCTTTTATAGCATTTGGAACTCCAGACTCTAAAACATTATAAGTATCTACTAAAAGCACACAACTATTTGGATATAGTCTTGCATATGCTTTAAAGGAGTCTAATTCAGTAGGAAACATTTGTACCCAACTATGGGCCATTGTACCTAGTGCAGGTACCTCAAAATCTCTATCAACTATAGTGCATGCCGTACCTATACATCCTCCAATATAAGCAGCTCTAGCTCCCAAAATAGCCCCTTCATATCCTTGGGCTCTACGAGAACCAAATTCCATTACAGATCTACCTTTAGCTGCTCTAACTATCCTATTAGCTTTAGTTGCAATAAGACTTTGATGATTTATAGTTAATAGAACCATAGTTTCTACTATCTGTGCTTGTATTATAGGGCCTCTAACTGTAACTATAGGCTCATGAGGGAATATAGGAGTGCCTTCAGGAACAGCCCATACATCACATTCAAATTTGAAGTTTCTTAGATAATCTAAGAATTCTTCGCTAAATAGATTTTTACTCCTAAAATATTCAATATCTTCTTCTTGGAATTTTAAGTTTTTTAAGTATTCAATAAGTTGTTCTACTCCTGCCATTATAGCAAAACCACCATTGTCAGGAATAGCTCTAAAAAACATATCAAAGTAGGCTATCTTGTCTTCCATTCCACATTCAAAGTACCCATTAGCCATAGTAAACTCATAAAAGTCTGCAAGCATTGTTAAGTTCTTCTTATCTTTCCAATCAATATTGGTCATGTCAAATCTCCTTTTAAAATTATTTTGTTACTTCAATTATATTTGGAAATATGAAAAAATTCAACATTATACTACTAAAAATAAAAACGGATGACTCCAATTCTCCTAATTAGGGCCACCCGTTAATCAAGTAAATAGAACCTTATAACCATACTAGCCTTTGAACAGCAAAAATCTATTTTTTCCAATCTGTTAATTCTCCTTTTCTTGTTTTATAAAAAGCTTAAAGATTAAATTAATTTTTATAAAGTGTAAAGTAATATATAATAATTGGCCATCTATCTAAATACAAGGGGACCAAGGGACAAAAAGCTTATTGATGAATGGCCAGTAAAGATTATTGGTTCTATTTATATTAATTGTATATTAATATAATAGAATTGTAAAGTGTTTTTTCAGAAAATTATAAATATTGGCTAAAAAAATTAAGAAGCAATTATAATTGCTTCTTAATTTTAGATATTATTATTTAGAAGTTAATAGCTTTTTACCTTTGTCTGTAATATAAAGGCTATTTGCTATATTTACAGAACATTTTATATTGCAACCTGCACATTTTTTATTGCAAAAATTGTTAGGCATTTCTTCCTCTTCAATATATCCCATCCTTTTTAATTGAGTTAAAAGATGTTCAATCATACTTTCACTAGTATTTAGTTTATTTGCTAATGCTTTCTTAGAAAAAGCCTCCATATTGTTGATTTCTTTTAACATATCTACTAACATATGATCATCTCCTTAACTTAATCCGAACAATCTACCAATTTGGAATATAAGTACTGATACTATCCAACCAATTGCAAAAGTATAGAATGCTGTAAATGCTGCCCATTTAGTTGAATTTGTTTCTCGTTTTATAGTGCCAATTACTGCAGCACATGGTGTGTATAATAAAGTCATAGCCATAAAGGATATTGCACTTAGTGGTGTAAAAGCTCCTTGAACTGCTGATATTAGTTTAGCACCTTCTTCAACACCTGCATATACCATACCAAGTGTAGCAACAACGGCTTCTTTAGCAACAATACCTGCAAACAATCCTACTGATGCTTGCCATGTACCAAAGCCTGCTGGTTTAAATATAGGAGCAATGAAAGTTCCTATTTTTCCTAGTATACTAGCTTCACTATAAGGTTCTACTCCATATGGTAGGACAGATAGTACCCAAAGGACAGTTACAACAGCAAATATTACAGTACCAGCCCTTTTTAAGAAGGAACTTACTTTATCCCACATATTAAGAAGGGTACCTTTTAAAGTAGGAATCCTATAAGGAGGTAATTCCATGACAAAATAAGAGGATTCTCCTTCAAATAATGTTTTACTGAATATTTTACCCATAATTATAGCTACTAAAAATCCAAAAGCATATATAGAAAATAATATAAGAGCTTTATGTTTAGGGAAGAAAGCAGATATAAATACTAAATATATAGGCAGTCTAGCTCCGCAAGAAATAAAAGGATTTATTAAAATAGCTATCATTCTATCTTTTTTGCTATCCAAAGTTCTTGTAGCCATTATTCCAGGAACATTACATCCAACGCCAACCAACATAGATATAAAAGTCTTTCCATGAAGTCCTACAGAACGCATTATTCTATCCATAACATAGGCAGCTCTTGCCATATATCCACTGTCTTCTAAAATTCCAAGTAATAAGTATAAAACCATTATTAATGGAACAAATTCAACAACTGCTCCAACCCCTCCAAGTATTCCATCGGTGATAAAAGCTGTTAATAATTCTGGAGCATTTACACTAATAAGAAAGCCTTCAATAGCCTCGGTAAGAGCTTCCATTCCAGCGTTTAAACCTTCTTGAAGAATATCTTCTCCTATGGCAAAAGTTAACTGATATACAGCAAGCATTATGAGAGCAAATATAGGAAGACCAAACCATTTGTGGGTTAAAACTTTATCAATTTTATCCGACTTAGTAATTACTTCTTCCTTAGGTTTTTTAACAGCTTTATTAACTATATTTCCGATAAATTCATATCTTTTATCAACTATTATAAGTTCAGGTTCCATAGCTGCAACTGCAATAGTATCGCTACTTTTTTGAGCTATGTTAAGAATATTTTTATCTATTATTTTAGAAATATACTCATCACCTTCAAGAAGTTTGATAGCAATCCATTCTGAAGGATAACCAGTATTTAAATTAGCATTTTCTATAACTTCTTTAAGTCTATTAATTTCTAGATCAATATCTTTTCCGTAATCTATCTTATTTTGAGATGTTTTTTCTCTTCCCATGAAATCAATGGCTTCTTTAACTAAATCATCTATTCCGTTCTTTTTAGAAGCTACTGTAGCTATAACAGGTACCCCTAATTCTTTTGAAAGTTTCTTTATATCTATGGAAATATTTTTTTCTTTAGCTTCATCCATCATATTTAAAGCAATAATAACCTTTGTACCCATTTCTAATAGCTGGGTGGTAAGATATAAATTTCTTTCAATATTTGTTGCATCCACTACATTTATAACTATATCTGGATCATCCTTCATAATAAAATCCCTAGCAACAACCTCATCTTCAGAATAGGCCCCTAAACTATAGGTTCCAGGTAAATCTACTATATTGTATTTTTTACCGTTAAAGTCAAGGGTTCCTTCTTTTTTCTCTACAGTAACTCCAGGCCAATTTCCTACATGCTGATTAGTTCCTGTAAGAGCATTAAATAAGGTGGTTTTTCCACTATTAGGATTTCCAACTAATGCAATTGTGTTCAAAGTATTCGCCTCCTAATCAATTAATAATCATTATCAATCACATTTTAAAAAAATAATATACAAACTAATTATTGTTTATTAATCAGTATTTTTTGAGCAAGTCCACGTCCCAAGGCAATTTTATAGCCAGACAGGGAAACGATAATAGGGCCTGCATCATTTTTCATAACTTTTACTTCCGTTCCTTTGTTAAACCCCATTTCATATAATCTTTTAGATACTTTTTCGCCACCTAAAATATTTTCAACCGTACCTTTTTCACCAGTGTTAAAAAAACTTAAAGGCATATTGTTCATATTTTCACCTCCTAAAGCTATTCTACTATTATATTAGCAGCTTCATTTTTTCTTAAAGTAAGTTTATATCCTCTTAATAATATTTCAATAGGATCACCTAAAGGAGCCTTACCTTTAATTTCTATTTCTACCCCTGGAACTACCCCCATATCCATAAGCCTTCTTCTAACAGAAGTATTTTTTGATATCTGTTTAACTTTAGCTTTTGAGCCTAAAGGCATTTCATCTAAACTTTTCATTTTCATCCTCCTTATCCGAACTTTTTCGAAAATGATAATCATTATCAAATACATGATAATACATAATAGATTTAAAATCAATAGGTTTTGTTAAAAAATATCTAAACTTTTTTAAAAAATTGAAAGGGGAGTAAGATGTAACTAGTCTGTAACTATTTTTATGCAAAATAGTACTATAATAAGTATTAGATAATAAATTCAATTAAAAACTTAATGCATATGTGCAATATTTACTACTAAGACGCCCCTTAGTATCCCCTTCCTACCTACTATTTTAAAATAGTAGGTATTTTTCTGTTCAATAAACTGATTAGAAATATATAATTGAGAAAAACTATATAATGGCTTTACAAATTTAAAAGATAATGATACTATATATTCAGACACCCCCCATGGGGGTAGGGAAGGAGTGAAAAAATGGGTACAAAAAGTATAACTTTAAATATATCTGGTATGTCCTGTGCTGCATGTGCACAGAGAATAGAGAAGGTACTTTCAAAACATGAAGGCATAGAATCTTCAGTAGTCAATTTATTGGCAGAAAAGGCTACAATAGAGTATTATGAAGATAAAATTTCCTTAGAAGATATAGTAAAAACTATTGAAAAAACAGGTTATGAAGTCAGGTTGAATAAAGTAAATCTTTTAATTGAAGGAATGACCTGTTCAGCTTGTTCTGCAAGGGTTGAAAAGGCTTTAAATAAAATAGATGGAGTAGTAGAAGCTAATGTAAACTTAACTTTAAACAGGGGAACTATAAGCTATATATCTGACGAATTAGATCCTAAAGAATTTGTAAAGGCTGTAGAAAAGGCTGGATACAAAGCAGAAATAGAAAAGGAAAGGGATGCAGATAGGGAAAAAGAAGCAAGAGAAAAAGAGATAAAGTCTTTAAAAACTTCTTTTATTATATCAGCTATATTAAGCATACCACTATTTTCAGCAATGTTCTTCCATATGGCTGGAGTACACACTATACTTAATAATGGATATTTTCAATTAGCATTGGCAACTCCAGTACAATTTATAATTGGGTATAGATTCTACAAAGGTGCTTTTAACTCATTAAGAGGTGGAGGAGCCAATATGGATGTGCTAGTGTCTATGGGAACTAGTGCGGCATATTTCTTTAGTTTATATAATTTATTGTCAGGAGTAGAAGAATACTATTTTGAAGCTTCGGCAGTTATCATTACTTTAATCCTTCTAGGAAAGACCTTTGAAGCAGTAGCTAAGGGAAAGACTTCAGAAGCTATTAAAAAGCTAATGGGTCTTCAACCTAAGACTGCAAGGATTATAAAAGATGGTGAAGAAATAGATATTCCAATAGATGATGTAGAAGTAGGAAATATTATTGTAGTTAGACCAGGAGAAAGGATTCCAGTAGATGGAGTGATAGTAGAGGGGAGTTCATCTATTGATGAATCTATGATTACAGGGGAAAGTATTCCAGTAGATAAGAAGGCTGGGGATGAAGTAGTTGGAGCAACTATAAATAAATTTGGTACATTTAAATTTGAAGCAAAAAAGGTAGGAAAAGATACAGCATTGGCTCAAATCATTAAATTAGTAGAAGATGCTCAAGGTTCAAAGGCCCCAGTTCAAAGATTAGCAGACAAAATATCAGGAGTATTTGTTCCTACCGTATTAGTTATTGCATTACTAACCTTTTTAATATGGTATTTTGTAAAAGGAGATTTTACCCATGCCCTAATTAGCTCAGTAGCCGTACTTGTTATAGCTTGTCCTTGTGCATTAGGATTAGCAACTCCAACGGCTATTATGGTTGGAACAGGAAAAGGTGCAGAAATGGGTATTTTAATCAAGGGCGGAGAGCATTTAGAGAAAACCCATGAACTAGACACTATAGTATTTGACAAAACAGGAACTATAACTAAAGGAGAACCTGAAGTTACAGATATAATAACTTTTGGAGAAGATAAGGACAATATTCTGAGATTAGGAGCAATAGCTGAAAAAACATCGGAACATCCATTAGGCCAAGCAATAGTTATGAAGGCAAAAGAAAAAGATATGGAGTTAATAGATCCTGAAATGTTCTTAGCTATACCAGGAAAAGGGATCCATTCAGTAATAGATGGAAAGCATATCTATATAGGAAATAAAAAATTAATGAAGGATGCAAGTATAGAAGTGGAAATAGCAGAAGAAGAGCTTATACGATTAGAAGATGAAGGAAAAACTGCTATGCTTCTTTCCATAGATGGGGAGATAAAAGGTATAATAGCTGTAGCAGATAGTGTAAAAGAAAGCTCTAAAGAAGCTATAGACCAGTTAAAGAATATGGATATAGATATATATATGATAACTGGGGATAATGAGAGGACTGCAAAAGCTATTGCCAACGAAGTTGGAATTAAAAATGTATTGGCAGAGGTACTTCCAGAACATAAGGCAGAAGTAGTAGAAGATATTAGGGCTAAAGGAAAGAAAGTAGGTATGGTAGGGGATGGAATAAATGATGCACCAGCATTAGTTGCAGCAGATATAGGATTTGCCATAGGTACTGGTACAGATGTAGCTATGGAAGCAGCAGATATAACCCTTATGGGAGGAGATTTGAAGGATATAGCTAAGGCTATAAGATTGAGCAAGAGGACTATGAAAACTATTAAACAAAATCTATTCTGGGCCTTTGCATACAATACAGCTGGAATCCCTATTGCAGCCATGGGCTTTTTAAATCCTATGATAGCAGGTGCAGCAATGGCCTTTAGTTCAGTATCAGTTGTAACAAACTCTTTAAGGCTTAAAAATTTTAAAGGATAAAATAAAAAAGGAGAGATTATCATGGAAAAAACAATATTAATAGAAGGTATGTCTTGTGGTCACTGTGTTAAGGCAGTGAAAGAAGCATTGAAAGAATTAGACGGGGTTAAATCTGTAGTTGTAGATTTAGAAGGAAAAAAAGCAGTTGTTGAAGGGGATAATTTAGATGATAATAAAATAAAAGAAGCCATAGATGAAGCAGGATATGATATAATTGAAATAAAATAATGTAGATGGTGATAAAGAAAATGATGAATGATGAGAAAAAAAAGGCAATGAATCTTTTAAAGACTGCAAGAGGTCAAATAGATGGTATTGTGAGGATGATAGAAGATGATAGATACTGTGTAGATATATCAACTCAAATACTATCAGCAATAGCCCTTTTAAAAAAAGCTAATATAAATATATTGGACCAACATCTGAAACACTGTGTTAGCGAAGCTATATTGAAAGGTGAGCATGAAGGAGAAGAAAAAATAAACGAGATAATTACTATAATAGATAAATATATAAAATAAACTGATGCCATATGGCATCAGTTTATTTTATATACTAAATAGATGAATAACATATTTGTTTTAAATTATTGAAATATTAAATATTTGATGATAGTACTGAAGTTGAATGGTGTTTATAATCATATTTCTTGTTGTAAGTTAAATAATGGAACAAAATAAATTAAATTGTTAATAGCCAGCTATAAATATTAAAAGGAAAATATGATATAAAAGCCCTAAGAATTAATATATTTAATTTAATATTTCAAGATAGATAGTGTATGTTGATTTAATCTTAAAATTTGGGGGGATTTTAATACTTTTTACTATTGACAAATATCATATATCGTGTTACTATGTATAGTGTTACTACATATAATACTTATGAGGTGTTTTAATCATGAATACTGAGTTATTAAAGGGAGTTGTAGAAATCTTCATATTGGGTTTAGTTTTTAAAAAGGATAGCTATGGATATGAAATAGCGAAAAATATAAAAGATTTGTCCAACGAAAAATATGCTATAGCTGAAGGTACTCTATATCCCGCCTTAAAGCGGTTGGAGAATAAAGGGTGCTTAAAATCATATATGCATTTTAACCAGGAAAACAAACGAAAAAGAAAATATTATAAGATAACGGAAGATGGTAAAAAGGAATTTTTTTCAAAGTGTCAAGAATTTAAAGAGTTAGGTTCTTTAATAAAATATCTAGAGGAGGGTATATGTAAATGAAAAGTTTGATAGATAAATACATATCTTCTGTGATAGAACAAATAGGTATAAATGAAGAAGAAAAAGCAATAGTTAAAAATGAAATAAAATCTCATTTAGAAGAATCTAAGAGTACCTACATGAAAAATGGATTATCTGAAAAAGAAGCTGAAAAAGAATCTATTAATGATTTTAAGTATAGTAATTTTATTTCCGATATGAAAGAAGCCTATACTATCAATAAACAGTCACATTTTTATATAAAAGACTATTTTAAATCAATAGCTTTAATGGTGCTTTTATATTTTATGTCGTTATACCTTTTTGCACATATTTTAGGAGTTCCAGATAATTTACCACAAAGTAAATCTTTCTTTTTTTCTTATTTAATAATATATATATATATAAAAATTAAATTAATAAAAAACAATACTCTAGAGACCATGAAAGTATTAGTTTTTATAGGTATAGTTTCTTTATTAATAATAACTATAATAGATAGTTTTGTATTTTTTATATTAAGTCAATTTACTAAATTTACTTACTCATTTGATGTTAACTTATTAAAGTTATTATTATTTAGTTTGCCTTTATTTTATTTATTAGATTATTTAATAAATAAAATAGATTTTTTATCAAGAATTAATATATATAATCTTAGCTTTATAAATTTTTTATTTATAATACTAATTATCGTACTTAATATATTGTATATAATAATACCAAATAGATTTTATGCAATCAGTTTACTACTCTCTAAATTAAATTTAAATATAAAAAACAAAAATATATTATACATCACTACTAGTAGCAATGTTTTCCTGCCTAATGTAGGTTTAATATTATTAATTATATTTGTCGCCAAAAAACTTTCAAATAAAAATAAAGTGAAAGATTAAAATCTTTTAATCTTTCACTTTATAATCTATTTAGGACATCCTATACAATTAAGATCCTGTGTATACACATGCATATTTGCAATAACTTGGAAATTATTATAATTTGTGAGTCTAATTTTATACCATCCTGGATCTAGTTTTTTAAAATATACAGTTCCTTTTCCATTTTTAACTATTCTAGAATTAACAACTTTTCCATCTTTCATTAGTTCTATCTTGAAATTTTTATTACCGCCTATGCTATAGCTTACCTTAAAAGTTGAGTAATAGGTATTACTTCCTACTGCATTTCTTGTATTGAAACCTTGTTTATTGGGGTGGTCCATATACCTTTGACTATGAGCAGGTATTTTTACTGGTTTGCCAGACCAATCATACATTGTACAAGGTTCCACTACTAAATCTGTTGAAAAATCGAACTCTTCTAATGAATCACTACTAGCATAAATATCTTTACTTTGTGGAAATGCTATTAGTACAAAAAATAATGAACCTAATAGTAATAAAGAAATCTTTTTTTTCATGTCCATATAACCTCCTTTTAGTATTTGAGGAAATTGCACATTTAACTTATCTACAATACCACTTCAATATAGAGTATGTAAATTTTAAATATATGCTATATGTTGTTATGCTATATCTATTTAGCTTTGGATTTTAAATTATGCAATTTTCTCATTTAAATACTAAATTATCATACAAACACGATAAACTTTGTCATAATATGTAATACTTAAGTCGTAAATTATAACAAAGTTTTCATGTTTTATTGTAAAAGCATTGCTCTAACTAATTTTGTGGTACTGGTATATAGACCTAAGCCAGTGAGGTGGATTTGAAGAAATGATTGCTTGTTTGGGTTTGTGAGGAAGCTGATACATCAGCTGGTACATTTTATTATTTAAGTTTGTAATTTAATTTATGATTTTAACATGAGAGGTGCTCTTTTCTAACAAGACATATTTATTTCGTGATATTTATTTTATATTATCTATTTTTTAAATATGGAACAATCAATTTAGTCATATCTTTTATTAAATTTATCTCTGTTTTAGAACAACGTTGTAATATATTAAGTAGTTCTTTAATATCTTCATCTAACGCTTTATTATAATTTTCTTCACTATTTTCTAGTACATGAAATTCTTTTTGTAAATCTAATTCTTCGTTAGATTTTTTACAACCTTTCAATATATAATCTACAGATACATGAAGAGAATTAGATATTTTAACCAAGGTGTCAACGCTCATTTTCCTATCCCCTCTTTCTATTTGACCTATATAAAAAGGGGACAATCCAATAATTTCTGCAAGTTTTTCTCTAGTTAAATTTAACCTTTCTCGTTCTGCTCTTATTCTTGCTCCTATCTCTATAAAGTTTAAATCTTTTTCTTTTTTGTCCATATACTCCACTCCTCATGATTAACTGTATTATTTTACTATTTACAACTAAATAAGCTGTTAGCATAAAAAAATACTTGCCAATTTGCACAAAAAACGCTATTCTATTATATAAGTAAAAAATTAATAATAATAAAAAGTTATATGGGAGGAAGTCTGGTGTTGGATAAGGTTGAAAAAATAAGGGAGAAATTAAATAAGCAGGTAAATTTTAAAAATATCAATACTAAAGAAGTTTTAAAAATAAGTAAAGAGTTAGATGAGGTCATATTAGAATATTATAAAGAAGGAATAAAATAAAAAAGCATATTAAAATAAATTTAATAGGAAAAGCTAGTACTAGCTTTTCCTATTTCTTTGTATTTATTATTGATTTTTTTCTTAAAAAACCATATAATAGATATAAAGGTCAGAGAAAGTCAAAATCAGATAAGCGTTTATTTTATTATAAAGGAGGGATGAGATTTGGAATATAAGGATTATTATAAAATACTGGGAGTAGATAGGAATGCAGATCAAGAAGAAATTAAAAAAGCATATAGGAAATTAGCTAAAAAATATCATCCAGATTTAAATCCAGGAGATAAAAGTGCACAAGAAAAATTTAAGGATGTTAACGAAGCCTATGAGGTATTGGGAGATGAACAGAAAAGGAAAAAGTATGATATGTTTGGTAGTAATGGTAATTTTACTAATGGTCAAAATTTTGATCCCTCCCAATTTGGATTTGACAATTTTGGCAACGGAAGAAGTTATACCTACACCTACACCACTAATGGTGAAGGTTTTAGTGACTTTTTTAATATGTTCTTTGGAGGAGAAGATTTTGGAATAAGTGATTTATTTGGTGGAGGTAGAAGAAGACAAAACTTCTACAATGAACCAAAACAAAATATAGAAAGTGAAATTAGTATATCCTTAAGAGAAGCCTATAAGGGAACTAGAAAGAAGGTATCTTTTAGAATAGGGAATGAAACTAAGACTATTTCAGTAAATATACCAAAAGGTATTCTTCCAGGTAAAAAGATAAAAATAGATGGTAAAAAAATAGGAATTAATGGAGATTTATATTTAAAGGTTAATATTTTAGAAGATGCTAAATTTAAACTAGATGGATTAGATTTAACTACTAGAATAAAAATACTACCTTGGGAGGCAGTATTTGGAACTGAAGTATTAGTAGAAACACTATCGGGAAAAATAAAAGTTAAGATACCTAGTGGTATAGAAAGTGGTAAAAAAATAAGGATACCGAGAAATGGATATAGTGATATGAAGGGAAATACAGGAGATTTATATATAGAAATAGTTATAGTAAATCCACCATATTTAACAGAAGAGCAAAAAAGACTTTATAAAAAGTTAAGGGATATTTCAAATTATAATCCAAGAGAATAGGAGTGTGATATATATGGATATGGAAAGATTTACTCAAAAAAGCCAAGAGGCTATAGGTAGAGCTCAAGAGTTAGCTATAAAATATGAAAATCCTCAAGTTGAAGATCTACATCTATTTTTAGCCCTTATTGAAGATAGGAATGGACTTATTCCAAAACTCATAAATAATATGGGAGAAAATGTAGATTTAATAAGGGAAGATGTAAAAAGGGCTGTAGATAGTCTTCCAAAACAATATGGTTCCAATTCTCTTTATAATAGCAGAGCTTTTGCAAAAATACTTTTAAGAGCAGAAGATGAAGCTGAAAAACTTGGAGATCAATTTATTAGTGTAGAACATTTATTTATATCTATGCTTAAAGAAAGAGGAATTTCTTCTGAAAAAATCCTTAAAAAATATAATATCAATCTTGAAAGGACTATGGAAGAATTAAAAAATATAAGAGGAAATCAAAGTGTTAATTCAGACAATCCAGAAGGAACTTATAATCCATTAAAACAATATGGAAGGGATTTAGTTAAAGAAGCTAAAGATGGAAAATTGGATCCTGTTATAGGAAGAGATGATGAGATTAGAAATACAATTAGAATCCTTTCAAGAAGGACTAAAAATAATCCA
Source organism: Anaerosalibacter bizertensis (assembly GCF_009696605.1). GTDB lineage: Bacteria > Bacillota > Clostridia > Tissierellales > Sporanaerobacteraceae > Anaerosalibacter > Anaerosalibacter bizertensis. The sequence goes on from NZ_VULR01000008.1 coordinate 86,742, forward strand.
GTTTTAATAGGAGAGCCAGGAGTAGGAAAAACTGCTATAGTAGAAGGATTGGCTCAAAGAATAGTTAATGGTGATGTGCCAGAAGGACTTAAAGATAAAACTATATTTGAATTAGATATGGGTTCATTAGTAGCAGGAGCAAAATTTAGAGGAGAATTTGAAGAAAGGTTAAAAGCAGTTTTAAAAGAAGTAGAAAAATCAGAGGGAGAAATAATATTATTTATTGATGAAATTCACACCATAGTAGGTGCAGGAGCAGCAGAAGGAGCAATGGATGCTTCAAATATTTTAAAACCTATGCTTGCAAGAGGAGAACTTCACTGTATAGGAGCTACTACCCTTGATGAATATAGACAGTATATAGAAAAGGATGCAGCTCTTGAAAGGAGATTCCAAAAAGTATTAGTAGATGAACCAGATGTAGAAGCTACTATAGCTATTTTGAGAGGACTTAAAGAGAAATATGAAATTCACCATGGTATTCGTATATCAGATAGTGCTGTAATAGCCTGTGCTACTTTGTCAGATAGATATATATCAGATAGATTTTTACCAGATAAGGCAATAGATTTAATGGATGAAGCTTCAGCTATGATAAGGACAGAAATAGATAGTATGCCTGTAGAATTAGATGAAATAAGAAGAAAGATTATGCAACTCGAAATTGAAAGAGAAGCTCTAAAAAAAGAAACAGATGAAAGTTCTTTACAAAGATTGGAAAAACTAGAAAAGGAGTTATCCAATTTAAAGGAAGAATATGAACATAAGAAAGAACAATGGGAAGAAGAAAAAGAAGATATAAAAAAGGTAAAAGATATAAAAGAAGAAATAGATAATACTAAAAGAGAAATAGAAGAAGCCGAAAGAGAATATGATTTAGAAAAACTATCAGTATTAAAATATGGAAAGTTGCCAGAACTTGAAAAGGAGTTAGAAAAAACTAAAGAGTTAAATAAGAATGAAGATAGGATGTTGAAAGAAGAAGTAACTGAAGAAGAAATTGCAGAAGTAGTATCTAAATGGACAGGAATTCCTGTAACCAAATTAGTAGAAAGTGAAAAAGAAAAACTACTTAACTTAGAAAATATACTTCATAAAAGGGTAGTAGGGCAAAATGAAGCAGTAAAAAGTGTTTCGGATGCAGTTATTAGGGCAAGAGCAGGACTAAAATCTTTCAACAGACCTGTAGGAAGCTTTATATTTTTAGGTCCAACAGGGGTAGGAAAGACTGAGCTAGCTAAGTCTCTAACAGAAACACTATTTGATGATGAAAGAAATATGATAAGGATAGATATGAGTGAATATATGGAGAAATTTTCAGTATCAAGACTTATTGGTGCTCCTCCAGGATATGTAGGCTATGATGAAGGAGGACAGCTTACAGAAGCAGTAAGAAGGAAGCCTTATTCTGTAATATTGTTTGATGAAATAGAAAAAGCTCATCCAGATGTATTTAATATACTGCTCCAAGTATTAGATGATGGAAGGCTTACAGACAATCAAGGAAGAATTGTGGACTTTAAGAATACAGTTATAATAATGACTTCTAATCTAGGTTCTTCTTATTTGTTAGAAGGTCTAGAAGAAGATGAAGAAATAAGTGAAGAAGCAAAAGAAAGAGTAAGAGAAGAGATGAGGAGAACTTTCAAACCAGAGTTCTTAAACCGTATAGATGAAATAGTTATGTTTAAACCTTTAGGAAGAAAAGAGATATTTAAGATCATAGATTTACAACTTAAAGATATTCAATATAAATTAAAAAACAGACAAATTAATATAAAACTAACAGATGAAGCAAAAGAATTGGTATTAGATAGAGCTTATTCATTCAAATATGGTGCAAGACCAGTAAAAAGATTTTTACAACGAGAAATAGAGACTGAATTAGGGAAAAAGATTATAGCTGGCGAAGTAAAAGATAAGGACAATATAGTAGTGGAAGTGGAAAATGGAGATCTTAAATTTAATATAGAGTAAATAAAAACTGTTAAGTTTTTACTTAACAGTTTTTATTTTTCATGAAATTCCCTTGACAAATCTTTAAAAGTTAAATACAATTAAATCAATCATAAACAGTCATAAATAGCTATTATAAATCGCTGAAATTGATAAAACAATTATAAACAATCAGAGAGGTGTATATATGTTTGCAGAAGAACGTCGCATGAAAATAATAGAAATGATAAAAAAAGGTGAGAGCGTTAAAGTATCTGAGCTTACGAAAAGGTTTAATGTATCAGAATCAACAATTAGGAGGGATTTAGTAGAGCTTGAGAGATCAGGGAAAATATTGAGAACCCATGGAGGAGCTGTATCTAAAAGTATTAATAAGTTAGAAGCTACTTTTTTAGAAAAACAAGATAAATATGCGGAAGAAAAAGATAGAATAGGCAGAATAGCTGCAAGCCAAATTGAAGATGGAGATACTATAATTATAGATTCAGGAACAACTACTTATTATATATCTAAATATTTAAAAGCAAAGGATATAACTATAATTACTAATTCAATTGTATTGACTTATGAATTAGCCAATAGGGAGGACATAGAGGTAATAAATACTGGTGGTACTATTAGAATCAATACAAAAGCGCAAGTAGGGCCTATAACAGAAAGAACTATAAAACAATTTAGAGTAAATAAAACTTTTCTAGGGGCTAATGGATTATCCATAAAATATGGAGTAACTACTCCAACATTAGATGAAGCAGTGATTAAACAAGCTATGATAGATGCAACAAGTCAAGTGTATCTTTTAGTAGATGAGTCTAAATTTAGTCAAGTGTATTCTTCTGTAATATGCAGTTTAGATGAACTGGATTATATAATTACCAATAATGAAAGACCAGAAGAAGAAGTTGAATACTATGAAAAATGTGGAATTAAAGTTTTAACTTAAGCTTAAGGGAGGAAAAAAATGATTTATACTGTAACATTAAATCCAGCTATAGATAAAACTATAATATTGGAAGAGCTAAAAAAAGGGGAAGTAAATAGAATATTAAATTCTAGAGTAGATGTAGGTGGAAAAGGAATAAATGTCTCTAAAGTATTGTGTTCATTAAATACTAGAAGTATATGTACTGGAATATTAGGAAAAGAAAATTCTGATTTTTTTCTAAAATATCTAACAAACTTGGGCATAGATACTAATTTTCATATTATATCTGGTGAAAATAGGACCAATATAAAAATAGTGGAGAAGACTAATTATATCCTAACAGATATAAATGATAGAGGATTTAAAATGACTATGAAAGATTTGGACAATTTTTTAAGTTATTTTTTATTTTTTGTAAAAGAAGGAGATATAGTAGTTATTTCTGGTAGTTTACCAGAAGGTATAGATTCCGATTCCTATGGGTATATAATAGAAAAACTAAAGGAAAAAAAAGCAAAAGTAGTATTAGATGCAGATGGGGAACCTTTATATTATGGAATGAAATCTATTCCATATGCTATAAAGCCCAATATAGATGAGTTAAAAAAGGTTATGGAAATAGATGAAAATGATATGGATTCTATTTTAAGTGGAGGAAAACGTTTAGTAGATACAGGTATAAAGAAGGTTCTAATATCATTAGGTAGTAAAGGTGCAATATATATAACTGAAGAAGGTAGTTTTTTTTCTGAGAGTTTCAAAGTTCCTGTTAAGAGCACAGTAGGAGCAGGGGATGCTATGGTAGCAGCATTAGCTTATGCTATAAAGAATCAATTAAATGATATTGATACATTAAAATTGGCTACAGCTTGTGCAGCTTCTAAAGTTATGACAGAAGGCACAAAAAAACCAGATAGATTATTAATAAATAAGATTGTAAAAGATGTTGGAATAAGACAACTATAATAGAAAGGAGAGCGACATGGATATTGAAGAGCTTTTAACAAAAGATAGAATATCTTTCAACTTAAAAGGATTAACGAAAGAAGAGGTAATAGATGAATTAATAGAAATTCTTTTTAATGATAATGTAATTGAAGACAAACATAAATTTAAAATAGCAGTTATGAAAAGGGAAGAAGAATTTTCTACTGGTATTGGTAATGGGATAGGTATACCTCATGGAAAAAGTAAATTTGTAACTGAAGCAGCTATAGCTTTTGGAATAAGTAAAAATGGGGTAGATTTTGATTCTATGGATGGAGAGCCAGCACATTTAATATTTTTAATAGCAGTTCCTGAAAAATCTGATGATATACATTTAAAAGTTTTAAGTTATATTTCAAGAAGACTTATGCATAATGAAGTTAGACAAGCCTTAATAGAAGCTGAGAATTATGATGATATAATTAAAGCTTTTGAAAAATAAAAGAAAAGTAGTTGTGATTCAATTTTGAATCACAACTACTTTTATAGTTTTCCTGATTTAATTATTGAAATAAGTAGCCAAAACCCAGCTATAGCAGCACCTAAATATCCTATAAGGCCAAAGGCTGATATTCCATATATTTTAAGTCCTACATTAGCATTTATAACTATAGAAGAGCTAACAACCAATCCTGCGACTATCATTCCAAAGATCAATCTATTGACCATCTTATTTAACTCATTTGAAGCTTCTTCTGATTCTTTAAATTCTATTTGGGTTCTTAAATTTCCAGCTTTAATTTGTTCTATTAATTCAATGATCTTTGAAGATAATATTAAATTAGACTTTATTATTTCATATAGGGAACGAAGGGTTTCTATAGAATTTAAATCTTTTAATTTTTCATTAGTAATATGCTCTTTTACATAAGGAAGAGCTATATCCATAATATTTATTTCTGAATCTAGCTTAGCTATTAGCCCTTGAATAGTCATTAGACCTTTTACTAGCAAAGTAATATCTTTTGGCATATATATATTATTGTCTTTACATACTTTAAATATCTCTTCAATTATTTGAGGAAGATCATAATCCTGTATAGATTCCTCAATGTATTGGTCATAGATTATTTCAATATCTTCATATAATCTGCTTCTATCTACAGGACCTCTTTTTTGGCCAATTTTCATTACAGATTTAGTCATTAAATTTACATCTCTATTGGCTACTGCTTCAAGAAATTCATTGAACTTTTTTCTGAGGTTATCGTCTAGAACCCCCATAAGGCCAAAGTCTATATATCCTATTTTCCTACCACATAAAAATATATTGCCTGGATGAGGATCTGCATGGAAGAAACCATCTTCAAATATTTGCTTAAAGTAATTGTATGTAAGTTTAGTAGCAAGATCTTTTAAATCATAACCTTCTTCTTTCAATTTATCTATATTATCAATCTTTATACCTTCAATATAGTCCATTACTATAATTTTTTCCGTACAATAATCTTCATATATTTTGGGACATAAAATGAACTTTACATCTTTATTTTTCTCTCTAAAACATTTAGTGTTTTTTGCTTCATTTATAAAATCTAATTCCTTTTTAGTTGCAGCAGCCAACTCTTCTATAACCTCTTTAGCATCCATAGCACTTCCTGTAGGGGTGAGATTTATAAAAGGGGCTAATTTTCTCAAAATATCTATATCAGCCATCATCATCTTTTTTGCATTTGGTCTTTGAACCTTTACTACTACTTTCTCCCCAGTTTTTAATTCAGCATAATGAACTTGAGAAAGGGAAGCAGAAGCAATAGGTTCTTCTTCAAATATAGCAAAATTTTCTTCTAAAGGATTATTTAATTCACTTTCTATTGCATTTTTAACCATTTCAAATTTCTCAGGTTTTACATCATCTTGTAGTCTTTGTAACTCTAAAATATATTCTTTAGATAAGATATCAGGCCTTGTAGAAAGTATTTGGCCAATTTTTATAAAAGTAGGACCTAGTTCTTCCAAAGCTTCTCTAAGTTGGCTAGGATTATTTATTCCACCTTTCAATCCATGCTTTACAGAAACAGAAACTATTTCTTTTAATCTTTTTTTAGTATAATTTGTTTTCATAATGTTTATTAAAAATACCTTGATAAATCAAGGTATTTTTAATCCTCCCATATTAATTATTTTTTTCTAGATTATCAATTCTAGTTTTTAAGTCTTCAATATCTTTCTTAGTAGGTAGATCTAATTGTTGGATGATATTTTTTAATGTTTCAGTGTCTATATTTGTTGTGCTTTGATTATTGGTATTATTGTCTATAACTTTTTTTAGTTCTTCATTTAACTGCTTACCTTGATTGACAGTGATTTCGCCTTTTTGAACTAAAGTTTCTACCATACTACTAGCTTTTTCATAAGTATAAGCCATACTACCTATTCCAGCCAATAGTATATTTTTTAAAGTATTATCCATTCTAATCCCTCCTATTTTAAAGAAACTATTAACTTAATAATAGCATAATAAGCTTTTCAATCAATATTCTATGTTAAAATGTCGAGAAGTAAACCTTTAATATCATCTAATCTATTTAAAATTCTAAGTCTATTATTTTCTATATCTAAAAAGTCTTTAGTTAACTCATCTAACTCGGTATCTACTTTTTTAACTATAGAATATATTCTATGCCTTCCTCTTCTATCTAAGGAATTTTCTTTATAAAATATATGGGAATTGTTCACTGAAATATCTAGAAAATCTCTAACTAGTTTTTTATATTCCACTAAATCTTCTATGAAAAGCCTATCTTGAAGTTTTGAAGTTTGACCTTCAATTTTGGAAAATAAAGTTTTCAACTCATCCCTTATTTGCTCTTGTTTTAGATTTTCTAACTTCTCTTTAAAAGTAGTATTTATTGTTTTCTTGTCTTGGTTTTTTACCCTTTCTATTTTAGGTATATTATTTTGCCCATTTATAGGTTCTATTTTAACCAAAGAGATCACTCTCCTTCTATTTCTTATTATATATTATCGGCAAGAAAATATAAATTAAAAGTCTTTTAAAGAAAACTATGTAAATGACGATAAAATTAGTAGAAAATATAAAGGTGGTCTAAATGAATTCTATAAAAAATATAAATAATGAAAATTTAATAAATGCCTATGATATTAAACCAACCCTTTCCTATGACATAGAAGGGATTCTTCTTGAAAAAGAAGGAAAAAATATAAAAGTAGAATCCCAAGTAGGAGGTAAGGTTGTAGAATATACATTAAAATTAAAAGAAGAGATAGAAGAAGAAAAAGGTGAAGAAGTTTTAATAGAGAAGGAAAATATATTATCCTCCAAATATTCTATAAAAGAAGAAGAGGGTAAAGAAGGGTCAAGAAAAATAGAAGATTTACTTAAAAGTACAGGAGTTAAAATAACAGAAGAAAATCTTAAAATAGCAGAAATATTATCAAAACAAGGTATACCAATAACCAAAGAAAATATAGAAAAATTTTCTGTATGTGAAAAATACTTAGATGAGATAATAGAAAAACTGGACTATGACTCCGCTATAAAACTTCTAAAAAAAGATATAGATTTAGAAGGAGAATCTCTTCAAAAAATTGCAGAATATATAAATGAAATAGAAGTAGAAGAAGATTTTTCATTGGCTAAGATATTGGGTTTAAAAAAAGATTTAACCTATAAAGAGGCAGAAGAAATTTGTATACAAATCTATGGTAGGAGAATGGGAAAAGATATCTATGATAGCATCATAGCTTTGCATAAAGAAGGAATAGAAATAAACAAGGAAAATATTGAAAAGGTAAGGGAAGTTGTGTATAAACTTCAGGATTTAAAAGATATAGAAAATGGAGATTTAGTCAAAATAATTAAAAAGGATCTAACTCCTAATATAGAAAATATATATAAGACAAAACACTCCTATAGTATTACAGAAACAGATAGAAATCTAGCTGTAAATAAATATAATGATTTTATAATCCAATCTAAAGCTACAGAACAAGATATATTAAAACATATTGCAAAACTAGGACTAGAGCCTTCAAAAGAAAACTTAAATATTGTAGAGCAGTTTATTGTGAATGATTTAGATATAACTGTTGACAACATAGCAGAAATAGAAGAAATGAAAGAAGCTTTAAAGGAGCTTGAAAATTTGCTAGATGAAGAAAAAGTTTCATTACTTTTAAATAAAGGTGTAGATCCATTAAAAGAAGATATAAGAGAACTTTCTAAAATTATTAAAGAAGATGAAGTGGAGAAAACCCCTGAAAATACAGATATAGATAGTGGGAAAACAAGAGAAATACTTAAGGAAATCAAAGCGTTAGAAAATATAAAGGATGAAGAATTAATATCTTTAATAAAAAAAGGTGAAGACTTTAAAATAGAAAATTTGAAAAATCTATCTACATTTCAAAATATATCAAAAGAAGAAAGCAATAAACTTGTGGATAAGGTACTTAAGGTATCCAATATTATCCACAGTTTAGGAGAGTTGTCATCAGATACTATCTCTCTAACTGTTAAGAAATTTTCAACTATTAGTTTAAATAGCTTATATGAAAGTAAGATGACAGTACAAGAAAACTATGTGGAGATACCATCTATAGAGAAATCAACAGAAAATTTAATTAGAGAAGAATATTTAAAAGCTAAAAAAAGCCTTTCATTAAATATAGTTAAGGAAAGTGTAAAAGAAGGTTTAGAAATAGAATATATGCCTTTAGATGAATTAAATGAATACATAGAAAAGATAAATAAATATAGACAAGGAGAAAATATTCTTCAAAAGGTAAAATCCTTAAAAGGGAAAGAAAGTGATTTAATAACTATGGCTATGAAAAATGATTTGGATATTTCCTTAAAGGAACTGGGAAGGATAGATTCTTTTCAAAAAAATGAAAATGGATTGGGGAAAGCTATAGACGATTTAATAAAAGAAGGGAAATATGTAGAAAGCTCAGAGTTGAGACAAGCCATAGAGAATATAGAAGAAAAGTCTAAACAAGTTTCTAATAGTATAAGAAATGGAGAAGAAAAATCTAAAAGAGAGTATAAAGAACTAATAAAACAAATCGAAGAGTTGACTAGTTCCTTTGATTTTAAAGATGATGGAAAACAAAAAGATAGATTTAGACAGATGAGAGAAGCACTATCTATACGAAAAGCTCTTTCCAAAGATGATCTAGTATTAGAAATTCCTATTTCTATAGAAGATGGCTATGAAAATTTGCAACTTATAATTCCTAATTTAAATAAAGGAATAAATAAAAGCAATATGAGGTTTCTTTTAAATCTAAATGCAAAGAACTTAGGTAATATAAAATTTAGTTTAGAAGTAGAAGGCAAAGATATTTCAGTAAGCTTTATATCAAGCAAAGAAAATATACCTAAACTTTTAAAAAAGGAAAGTATTTTTAAAGAAGGGTTAAAAAATATTGGATACAATTTAAAAGATTTTTCTCAGGAAGACAAAGAAGGGGAAGAATATTCTCTTAAAACTGTGGACAGGAGGATATAGAGTGAAACTTAGATTGGTTCCTAAAAGTCAAATAAAGAAGGCCTATGAAAGAGAATATAGAGAAAATAAATTAGATATAAAGGATAGATTGGAAACAGATAGTATAGACAAAGTTCCAGAAGAACTTTTTCTAATACTATCAGAGACTTTAAATTTTATAGAAAAAGTGTACAAAGGAGAGGAAGAAAATGAGAATAAATAATAATATACCAGCATTAAATACCCATAGAATATTTACTGGAAATACAAATGCTATGCAAAAGTCTTTAGAAAGATTGTCATCAGGAAAAAGGATCAATAGGGCTGCTGACGATGCAGCAGGAATGGCAATATCACAAAAAATGCAAGCTCAAGTAAGAGGGCTTAGACAAGCTAGTAGAAACTCTTTAGATGGTATATCCCTTATACAAACAGCAGAAGGAGCACTAAATGAAATTCATGCTATGCTTCAAAGAATGAGAGAGCTTTCTGTACAAGGTGCAAATGGTACTTATACAGAAGATGATTTAAAAGCTATAGGGGATGAAATAGTACAGTTAACAGAACAGATAGATCAAATAGCCAATAATACAGAATTTAATGGAAAGAAATTATTAAATGGAAAAGAAAAGGTTCAATTACAAGTTGGTGCAAATGAAGGACAAACTATAGAGATAGATATGAATGATATAAATGCTACAATTTCTGGACTAGAAATTAATGATTTTAAAAAGGAAATAGAAGATGCAATAAAAGCAGCAGAAAAGGATGAGAAATTAAGCAATGAAAAAATTGCAAATGGTATAGAAATTTTCAATACTGCCATAGACAGGGTAGCAGGTATGCGTTCAAAACTTGGAGCTTATCAAAATAGACTAGAACATACTATGAAAAATATTGACAACACTGCTGAAAACTTAACATCTTCTATGTCAAGAATAGAAGATGCAGATATGGCCCTTGAAATGAGTGAATTTACAAGACTAAATATACTCCAACAAGCAGGAACAGCTATGTTGGCCCAAGCTAATCAACTTCCACAAGGAGTATTACAATTACTTAGATAATAGGAGATGGATATATGCTTAATAAAGAGGAAATAGAAAAGAGAATATTATCTACTAATGAAGCAGGACTAGTAACTATATTGTACGAGGCAATAATAGATAATTTTGAAGATAGTATAGTTGCTATAGATGAAAAAGATTATAATGAGCTGAATTATATAAATAATAATTCCAGAGATATTCTAGCAGAGCTTCTTTCTACCCTGCAAGGGAATTCAGAAATAGCAAAGAATTTAAAAGAAATATATATCTATATAAATAAGCTTCTAACTATGGGAGAAAGTAATAAGGATAGGACTTATTTTGAAAAAGCTATTAAGATAACTATGCCACTTAAAGAAGGCTTTAGTGAATTAGAGAAAAATATAGATCCTAAAATAGTTACAGGACTTACTTATGGAAAATCTAATCTTGCCGAATATCAATTAAAAGGAAATAAAGATTTTAAAGGATAAAATAAAAACTGTCTCTTAATATTAAGAGACAGTTTTTTCTCATATGTAAGCCGTGCACCTAGCGTAGACTTATTACCCTAGACGTTACCTAAACAGTTAACTCGGACTAGGCACTCCCACGGCACATGAAAGTGTTCACTTACCGCTGCTTCCTCCCGGACCTGACGGAGTTCATGAATTTCCATTGCGCAGGACCCAATCGTCAACATCACTTATTTAGGGCAGACCCTAGAATAAATAAGCCGAAACTAGGAATTCAATCCTGCTATAGCGGATTGCAGGTTACAGGGCACCGCTACCTCCCCATCTAGCACGGCAAAATTTCTTATGGCGGAGAGAGTGGGATTCGAACCCACGAGACGCGTTAACGTCTACCCGCTTTCCAGGCGAGCACCTTCAGCCAACTCGGTCATCTCTCCAAATTTTGACTAAATTTAAAAACTTTAAATTTGTACATTACAGATTCTTATTATACAAGAAAAACTAGAGTATGTCAAATTTATTTTTGTCATTAAATTTAGTCTTTTTATATACAAAAATTTTTAGAATATAATTAAGGTATGTATTTGACAAGAGTTATTTGGTATAATATATTTATTAAGTACAATAAAGGTGGAAAATAATATGTATCAAGCACTTTATAGACGCTTTCGTCCTAAAACCTTTGATGAAGTATTAGGACAGGAACATATAACTACTACTTTAAAAAATCAAATATTAAGAGATAATATAGGCCATGCTTATCTCTTTTCAGGAACTAGGGGAACAGGTAAAACTTCTGCAGCCAAAATCTTTGCAAGAGCTGTAAATTGCACTAATTCAAAGGATGGCAATCCATGCAATAGTTGTGATATATGTAGTGGAATTATTGATGAAAGTATAATGGATGTAATAGAGATGGATGCAGCTAGTTACAACAGTGTAGATGATGTAAGGGAATTGAGAGAAAAAGTACAATACCCTCCATCTAGGGCAAAGTATAAGGTCTATATAATAGATGAGGTTCATATGCTTTCAAAGGGAGCTTTTAATGCCTTATTAAAAACATTGGAAGAACCGCCGAAACATTTAATATTTATACTTGCCACTACTGAAGTTGAAAAACTTCCTCAGACTATTCTTTCCCGATGCCAAAGGTTTGACTTTAAAAGGATTGGCACACAAGATATAATTAAAAATTTAAATAATATATGTAATGAAATAGGTCTTGAAGCAGAAGAAGGTGCACTAAAACTTATTGCAAGGAACTCAGATGGAGCAATGAGGGATGCTTTAAGTTTACTTGACCAATGTATATCTTTTAGAGAAGGTATCCTAACCTATGAAGATGCACTAGACATATTGGGTATAGCTAACAATGATCTAATGTTTAATCTAATAGACAGTATAAAAGATAAAAAACTAGAAGAAGCATTGAATGTAGTTGATGACATTATACAAAATGGTAAAGATATTAACCAATTTATAAAGGATTTAATATACCATTTTAGGAATTTAATGATATCAAAAACTTCTACAGACCCATGGGATATAATAGATTTAGAAATTGAAATAGTAGAAAGATATACTAAACAAGCTAAAGAACTATCTCTTAATTTCATATTAAAAGCAATTCAAGTTTTAAATGAAGGAGAAAATCAAGCTAAATGGTCTAGTCAACCTAGGATAATTCTCGAAATGATAGTTGTAAGACTTATATCATTAACTGGAGAGGATAGCCTTGAAGAAAGAATAGATAAATTAGAAAAGATGATACAAAGTGGAAATATAACTGTATCAGAAAAAAAAGCAGATGAAAAAATAAATACTAAAAACAAAATAGAGAAAAAACAGAATACAAGTAAACAAGTTGAAGAAAAAACTCATGAGGAAGATACTGAAGAAATAGAGGAAGTAGTAGATATAGTAGATGATGGAAAAGATATAAGTTTTAATGAAATAAAAAAAGAATGGCCAAATGTTTTAAAATTGGTAAAAAGTAAAAGAGTTTCTACACAAGCTTTGTTGAAGGAAGGCAAGCCACTGTTTTATGATAATAAGATGTTGACAATAGGGTATGGTGATGGCTTTGGATTTCACAAACAGGCTATAGAAAAAGATCACAATAGAGAATTTGTTGAAAAAATTATTTCCAGCCATTTCAATAAAAATATAAAAGTGAAATTTGTTATGGCAAATAGTATGGAAAATGAAGATGGAAAAGAAGAAAAAAAAAACAATGAAATAAAGGAAATGGCTAAAGAAGTAATAGACTTCTTTGGAGAGGACTTAGTCCGAATAATAGATGATTAAGGAGGCAAAAAATTATGGCTAGAGGTGGATTCCCAGGAATGGGCAATATGGGTGGTATGATGAAACAAGTTCAAAAAATGCAAAAAGAAATGGCAGAGCTTCAAGAAAAATTAGAAGAAAAGGAAATAGAAGCTAGCGCAGGTGGAGGAGCAGTAACTGCAGTAGCTAATGGTAAAAAACAAGTAGTTTCTATTACTATAGATGAAGATGTAGTAGATCCAGATGATATAGAAATGTTACAAGATTTAGTATTAGCAGCTGTAAACGAAGCGTTAAGAAGTGCAGAAGATTATGTTTCAAAAGAAATGCAAAAGATTACTGGAGGAATGAATATTCCAGGTCTTTTCTAGGAGGCAATAAAGTATGGAATATTATGCATTACCTATAGCCAATCTAATAGATGAACTATCTAGACTTCCAGGAGTAGGTAAAAAAACAGCTCAAAGATTAGCTTTTCATATTCTTGAAATGGAGCCTTTAGAAGCAGAAAAATTGGCACATTCAATTGTAAACGCAAAGGAAAAAATTAAATACTGTAGTATATGTTGTAATTTAACAGATGAAGATCCTTGCCATCTTTGCAAGAATACAAAGAGGGACAATTCTACAATATGTGTAGTACAAGGACCAAAAGATGTAGTAGCTATGGAAAAAACTAAAGAATACAATGGAATGTATCATGTTCTTCATGGTGCCATATCACCTATGGATGATATAGGACCAGATGATATAAGAATAAAAGAGCTTTTAAAAAGGCTTCAAGATGGTGAAGTAGAAGAAGTAATCCTAGCAACAAACCCTACAGTAGAAGGAGAAGCAACAGCAATGTATATTTCAAAACTTCTAAAACCAATGGGAATTAAAACAACAAGGATAGCCCATGGTATACCTGTGGGAGGAGACTTAGAGTACTATGATGAAGTCACACTTTCCAAGGCACTGGAAGGTAGAAGAGAGTTGTAAAGCTGGGGGTGAACTTTTATGACAGATAGAGAAATATTAGAATCTATATTGAGGGAAATGACATCAATGAAAGATGAAATGACTTCAATAAAAAGTGAAATGACATCAATGAAGGATGAAATGACTTCAATAAAAAGTGAAATGACATCACTAGATGAAAAGCTGACGGGGAAAATGGCATCAATGAAAGGTGAAATGTCATCAATTAAGGATGAAATAAAATGGATTAAAGAGCAACAAAAAGAGGATCATTCCATATTGAAGGCATTGATGCACAATTCGGAAATAAATAAAGCAGAACATGATAAAATGTCTAATGATATAGCACATATACAAGGATATTTAAAGAATGTGGATGAAAATCTTGAAGCAGTAAAAGATATAATAGGAAGACATGAAGTAGATATTAAAGTATTAAAAAATAGGCCAGTATAATAATATAATTTGCTAGAAACCATAGTTCTAGGGTGAGAATGATTACCTTAGAGCTATGGTTTCTATTATTTTTCATTTTTATTAGATAGATTTATTAGTTATTCCACCCATATCTTTTATTATTTCTTCAGCTTTATCAGAATTTGTTTCATTTGTTTTAACAATGATACTGCATCCTATATTTGTCATTTCATCAGAATCATTAGCATTATTTACTTCAGAGTTTAAAATTATATCTGAAGAAAGATTTGTTCCATTAGTGCCAGAAAAATTAGTTTTAGAATTTCTATTCCTTATATAATGTATACTATTATCTAAATGAACATCTTCAAATCCTTCTGACCTTAGTTTTTCTACGGTCTCATTAGCTGATTTTGAGTTTTCAAAAAAACCTTTGACTTCCAAAAATATCCCTCCATTTTTATATTCACAAATCAATATTAGTATTTACTTTTTATAAGAAATATATTTTTATAAAATAAGGCAAAAAGCTATTTCAATTAAATGAGTTCTACACATGAAATATTAAAAAGACAATGATGAAGTTTATAATTTATGATATTATATAAATAATATAGAAGATATTATTTAGAGATACATTAAATATAACTGGAGGTGGAAATATGACTCCTCAAGAAAAAGAAATTTCATATAAAAAATTTTTAGAAATAGATAAAAAGAGTAATGATAATTTAGAGTTTATAGATGGTAAGATATATCTACTATCTGCTCCTTCTGTAATTCACCAAATAGTTGTTACTAATCTTTCAACAGAATTTGGTAATTACTTCAAAGGTAAAGAATGTAGACATTTTGTTGCTCCTTTTGATGTGGTTTTAAAGCATGAAGATAAAACCCATAGAGTTCAGCCAGATTTGACTGTAATTTGTGATAAAGAAGGTTTAGGAGAACAAAACTATATTGGTGTTCCTACCCTTGTTGTTGAAGTATTATCTCCTTCTACTGCTTCTAATGATTTCATTAAAAAATGGGATTATATATGAAGGTAGGGGTGAAAGAATATTGGATAATATCTCCTCAAAATAAAACAGTTCAAATTTTTAACTTGAATGAGGATGATTTTTATTCAGAACCAATTATTTACTCTAAAGAAGATATAATAAAATCGGTAATATTTAAAGATTTGATAATTAAATTGTCTGATATATTTGAGTAGGTGTGGGAGAAAGAAACAAAAGCATACTAATTGGGCAGGTGAAAACAATGAGGCGAAAAGACAGAGAAATGACTAAGGCGTTTGGTTTAGAAGTCATAGACAAGTCTAAATATGGAGTTATATCTATGATTGATGAAGATAATGAACCTTATGGCATACCTCTTTCTATTGTAAGGGATGAAAACAACCTATATTTTCATTCGGCTATGGGTGGGAAAAAGGTTGAAATATTTGAAAAAAACCCTAAAGTCAGTATAGCCTTTGTAGGAGAAACAAAAATTCCAGAAAACTATACCAAAGAGGAATTAGATGAAATAGTAAAAGATGAGTCGAAAGCAGTGTTACTTATTAGCAAGGTCTTTACAACTGAATATGAGTCTGCTGTTGTCACAGGTAAAGTAAAATTAGTAGAAGATGAGGAAGAAAAAGTTAAAGCTATGAGATTGATATGTGAGAAATATACTAAGACAAAGATGGATTATTTTGACATGGCTATTAAAGCAGGATTGAAAAGGACCAATGTATATAGAATAGATATAGAAGAAATCAATGCCAAGAGAAAAAAATATGATTTAAATGGTGAAGAAATGAAATGGGGTAGAATGGAGTAAGGAAGGGAGCTATAAGTTTGGAACTTCGAAAAGCTTTTAAATCAGATGCCAATAGTATAATGAATATTATAAAGCAGGCACAAGACTATTTTAAAGAACAAGAAATTGACCAGTGGCAAGACAACTATCCTAATTATGAAACAGTTTGTAATGATATTGCTAATAATTATGGATATGTATTGTTAAAAGATAATATTATAGTTGGCACTGCAGCAGTTTCCTTTGATGGAGAAAAAACTTATGAACATATTTATGATGGTGAATGGATTAGTGATGGTGAATATGTTGTTATTCATAGAATAGCTATTGATTCAAAATATAAAGGAAAAGGATTAGCAAGTTTGATTTTAGAGAATGTAGAGAAAATTTGTTTGGGAAAAAATGTACATAGCATAAAAATAGATACCCATAGGGAAAATTTGGCCATGCAGAAACTGCTTAAGAAAAATGGATTTAAATATTGTGGAATAATTTATTTAGAAGATGGAAGTGGAAGAATAGCTTTTGAAAAAATTTTTTAGATATAATAGTATTAGGATTTTTATAAGATTATAAAGGAGAAAGTACTATGAGAAGTGAAAAGGAGAAAATGTTAGCAGGTGATTTTTATAATGCTAATGATAAAGAATTAGTGAGAGAAAGAGAATATGCAAGAGAATTAACTTTTGAGTTCAACAATACAAGACCTGGTGAAAAGAGAAAAAAAGAAGAGATATTAAGAAGATTGATTATTGCAAAATGTAGTTGCCGTAGGAAATCCTTGTAAGGTAATTAGGGAGATTTAGATAGTACAAGAGAGCTTTTTGATGTAAAGGGGAGTTTATAAATGAATGATAGGTATATGGCAGAAGATATTATTCCTAATTCTGCAGAACCATTCACCCAGTAAGAAAAAAGATGTTTTTTCTCAAGAATATAGAGAGCACATAATATAGGCATATGAACGGGAAGTAAATAGACTTCACATTGTATTTTTTCTGAAAAATAAGCAAACTTATAAGTGAAAGTTTTAGCAAGAAATAAAGATTAAAAATATGTAACAACTAAAACATTCCAGTGACATATATTATAAACTTTAAATTAGGATGTGATGGAAATGTATTCGAATAAGGTTATTGAGCATTTTATGACTCCAAGAAATGTGGGAACTATGGCTGAGGCAGATGGTAAAGGAACTTTTGGTGACCCTGGATGTGGTGATTCACTAACTATCTACATAAAGGTTAAAGACGAGGTAATTGAAGATATATCTTTCTTAGTATTTGGATGTACTGCTTCAGTTGCTACAAGTAGTATGACTACAGTTCTTGCAAAAGGAAAGACAATAGAAGAAGCTTTAGAAATACAAGAAGAGGATATAGTTGAAGCATTAGACGGTCTTCCTGAGAATAAGCTACATTGTTCTAATCTTGGAGTTCAAGCACTTAGAAGTGCAATAAAAGACTATTTAAACAAGAAGGAAAAATAAGATAATAAAAAATCTGAGCCAGAATTAGCTCAGATTTTTTATTTACATTCCTACAGCAGTTGCAATAAATATTATTATCATTTGCATAACATACATTATTCCAAATAGAGGAATGAAGAATTTCCACCATTTATCAATAGGTATACCTGCTATTCCACAGGCTGTTACAATACCGCATGTTGGCCATAGTAGATTTGATAGTCCATCTCCCATTTGATAAGCTAAAACAGTTATTTCCCTGCTTACACCTACTAAATCACCTATAGGTGCCATCATAGGTATTACGGTTGCAGCTTGGCCTGACCCTGAAGGTATAAAGAAATTAATTATAGTTTGTATAAATAGCATACCTTGAGCTGCTATTGCAGGATGAAAACGGCCTAGACTGGAGCCCATGAAATTAACTATAGTGTCTATTACTTGAGCTTCCTTAAGCACTACTAAAATAGCCCCTGCAAAACCTACTATTAATGCTCCATATACAATATTCCTACAGCCTTCTATAAATTCTTCAGCTATTTTATTAGGGCTCCATCCATTGATTAGGGCAGCTATAATTCCCATTAACAAGAATATACCAGATAATTCAATAGAACCCCATTCAAGTTTGATAAATCCATACATTATAAGTAATAATGCTAATAGCATTTCAATAAATATTAAAATATGTTTATTGGTTACTTCGTATTCTATTAATTCTTCTCTGTCAAAAGAAAACATTGTTTCTTCATCTTTCATCAAACTATTTGCTGGATCTTTTTCTAGCTTTCTAGCATATCTAAAAATCCAATATATACCTATAATGTTGAAAACAATGAATATACCTATTCTAAATGGAGTATTAGAATATATAGGAACTCCAGCTATACTTTGGGCCACTACTATTGTAAATGGATTCATAATTGCTGCTGCAAATCCTAAGCTCCTGCCTAACTCTATAATTGCGAAACCTAACATTGCATCATAACCTAAGGCAGTTCCAAGTCCAACAAAGATTGGAATTAGACCATTGTATTCATTATTCATACCAAATAGAGAAGCGCCTAAGCCAAATAATACAAAGAATACAGGAATAATAATTTTTGATTTATTTCCAAGCTTTCTAAGAAGTGATCCAAGCATTGCATGAAAAGCACCAGTTTTTACAATCAATGCAAAAGCGCCATTCACTATGAATATTAGCATCATAACTTCTGCATTATTTATCATTCCTTTATGAAAGGAACTCATAAATTCTATTAGTCCAGCCCTTGTAGTCTCTTCTTTTGGTATAATCTTATAAGAACCAGGTACAGCGACATTTCTTACAACTCCGTTAACATTGATTTCCTCATATTCAAATTCTCCTGAAGGTATAAACCATGTAGAAATGGCAGCAATAAGAACTAAGAAAAAAACTATTACATATACATGAGGGACTTTAACTTTTTTCTTTTCCTTGACTTCCAAATCCATTCTCCTTTCCAATATAATATTTCAAAAATTCTTATATTAAGATAATATCTTAAAGCAATAAATTTTTCAATAAATAGCAATTATGGAAAAGATATATTTCCACACAGGTTTTAAAGGAAGAAAACTAGATAATATAGGATATAATCCTAAGGTTTGTTTAGAAGTTAGTAGTCCAGGAAAAATATATTCTACATCTGAGGCTAAAGATTTCACCATGAGGTTTTGGAGTGTATTAGTTTTTGGGGAAGCTAGTATAGTTCACGATGATGAATTCAAGCTTATGATAATGAATAAGCTCATGGAAAAGCAAGTATAGATCCAGTATAAAAAGGTAGGTGCTGTTAACAGCACCTACCTTTTTTACCTTAATATTTCCTGGTATTTTTTGTTATTTCTCCAAAGTCTATATCAGCCTTAGATATTTCTTTATTTCTGCTTACATTAGGGTCATCAGTCATTCCACCCATATTCTTAATTATTTCTTCAGCTTTGGTAGAATTTGTTCCATCTGTTTCTACAACTACACTAAAATTTATATCTGTTATTTCTTCAAAGTTGCCCATGCCACTTACCATTGGATTAGCTGCGGCTAGTGGAGCTTCATCCCTTTCAATATTATTAGAACCTGAATTTATTACTAAATCTGAAAGACTTCCAGCACCATCAGCTCCAGGAAGGTTGGTTTGAACATTCCTATTCCCTATATAATGATCATTAGCATCTAAATAGGCATTCTTAAAGCCTTCTTTTTTAAGCTCTTCTATTGCTTTATTTGCTGATTTTAAGTTGCTAAAAAAACCTTTTATTTTCAAAAAATATCCCTCCAATTTGATATTTAAGGCTTGATATTAGTATTTACTTTTTATAAGAATATATTTTTTAACGAAATAAAAATAATTGTTCCTAATGTCCAAAGTTTATATCCTACTTTTTAGGGTAACATTTATATAAGAGAGAAGTAAAGTTATTTTGGGAAGGGGAATTTAGATATGGAAAAAGTTAAATTAGCGATTATATATTATAGTTCCACAGGGACTAATTATCAGCTGGCTAAATGGGCTGAAGAAGGAGCGAAAGAAGCAGGGGCAGAAGTAAGGGTGTTAAAGGTTCCAGAATTGGCACCTGAAGAAGCGATTAATTCAAAACCAGAATGGAAAGCTCATGTAGAGGCGACCAAAGATGTAGCTGTTGTTTCTGAAGCCGATATAGAATGGGCTGACGCATTTATACTTAGTTCACCAGCTCGTTTTGGAAATGTAGCTTCTCAAATGAAGCAATTTTTAGATACAATGGGGGGAATGTGGGCAGCAGGAAAATTAAATGACAAAGTAGTAAGTGCTATGTCTAGTGCAGGAAATGCTCATGGTGGGCAAGAAGCTACTGTTCAAGCGTTATATACATCAGCAATGCACTGGGGAGCAATAATTGTACCTCCTGGATATACAGACAAATCTATTTTTAAGGCTGGAGGAAACCCTTATGGAACCAGCGTAACAATAGATCAAGATGGAAAAATGATTGAAGATGTAGAAGAAGCAGCAAAACATCAAGGTAAACGAACAGCTATGGTAGCACAATGGCTTAAAAACGGAAAAAATTAAATAGTTTAGAAACAAAGAGGTGAGTAAAGGTAAAGTCTTTACTCACCTCTTTTAATCTTTCACTTGACAAACTTATAGGTATAGGTTTGTAAAATTGAAAAGAATTTTCATAAAGAATTAAATTAAGGGGTGAAAGTATGTCTAAGTTTAGATTTTATTAAGATGGTAATTTTTTTGATACATATACAAATAACGTTGTTATGACTGTTATAACAAATGTAATTTTTAAATTTCCTACAATGTTAAATGTACGATCAATTAATAAATCAGCAAGGAAAAATATAATAAAATATTCTGCATATCTACTAACAAACTTTTTTATAATGTCCATAATATTCTCCTTTAATAAGATTTTATTTTGCAATATTTACACTTTGATCTAGGAGCCGCTTTATATGTTACTACGTATTTTTTTCCTTGTCTAACAACTGTTCTAGTATATGAGGTATGATAATTACGATGAGATGCCCACATTGATAATCCTACAATCGTTTTGCCAACTGAAGCTGATTCTGGTTCTATATTTTCTTCAGATGTGTCGTTGTGGTTATGTGTTTCTATTAGTTGATTTTGAGAAGATGGTAAATTAGTTTCAGCAAATGTTAAACTAGAAAAGCTTAAAAAAAATGTACTAACTATAATTAAACAAATAATTTTTTTATAATTTCCACCTCATTTCATTTATAATAGAAACTTTATAGTTAAATTATAGAATATTATGAAGTATAATGCAAACCCTTAATATTCATGTTGTCACAACCTAATCTGGCAACAGAGGAGAAGTGATTCAATGCTTATAAGCAAAAAGAGAGGGGTTTTTATATAGACAGAAAATAGTTTCTTCCTCATTATATTCACAACCTTTCTATTACATTGTACAAAAAAGATCCTGTAGAAGTAGACTTTTTTCATTGTCTACTCCATAGGATCTTTTTTATATTTATAGCCTAGTTTTTTTATTATATCTGTTTAATATTTTTAGGTCTATATAGTTAGAGTGTTAAATAGATATAATAGAGAGAACTATATTATTTTAAGAATGTAGGTAATAAAATGAAGAGAAAACCAAGAATTTATGTAATCAAATTAAATAGGAAATTAATATTGGCTCTATTGGGTTTAATAATATTTTTAATTATACTCATCACTTTTTTTAGTAACTCAAAGTCACTTAGCATATTTAAATATAATAGCAATGGAGTAATTGTAGTAGACCCGGGCCATGGGGGAATTGATGGAGGTACAAGTGATAGGGATGGACTACTTGAAAAAGATATAAATTTAGATACAGGGCTATATTTAAAGCAGGAGCTAATAAAAGAAGGATTCAATGTAGTCATGACAAGGGAGGCTGATGAATCCTTAGAAGATTTTAGTAGTATCAATGCTTCTAGATATAGAAGGGATTTAAATGCAAGAAAGACTATTATAAACAAAAGTAAGCCAGTTGCTTTTGTAAGTATTCATGTTAATTCAAGTAAAAGTCCTTCAGCTAGAGGTATTCAAGTATATTATTATCCAGATTCATCTGAAAGTGAAAAATTAGCTAAAAGCATCTGTGATTCAATAAATACAAATGTATATAAGAATTATTTAAAAGAAGATTTGAATGCTAAATATTTTCCCTATGATTATTTTATATTGAGAGAAACAGAATATACTGGGGTATTAGTTGAAATAGGCTTTATAACTAACTCAAAGGATAACGCTTTATTAAAAGATGATAAATATAAGGAAAAAGTTGCTTATTCTATAAGAAAAGGCATAAGCAAATGGTTAGAATAGTTTAATGAGTATAATATTCCCCTTTTTTGTTAAAGATATATATTAATAAAAAAAGTCGGGGGGATTATTATGGCTGATATAAAGGAAGATTATAAGAAAAGACCAGAAAAGATAATGGATACAGTAAGACTTTTTTCGGAAAAAATTAAAGAGTTAAGTGGAAACAAGGAGTTAACAGAGGAAGAAGAGATAGTTAATAAATTGAGGGAAGCTTTTGAAGAATGGAAGAAAAAAGAAATTTACTTTGAATCTGTTACAGAACCAGACTTAATAGATCATGCTATATATGAAATAGAAGCCTCTAAGATAAAATACATTTATTTTCTAAAAAAGGCTAAGAAAAAGGATATAAGAATAAAATCATACTTGTAAAAAGACTTCCCTATTATATAATATTGTAAACATATAATAAGGGGGGATAGTATGAATTTCAGCATAGTACTTGCTTATGCTTTTGGGTTAATGCTTCTATATCTAATTGGGATGCTATTGGTTATTCCTATTAAGATAATAATTAAATTAATAATAAATGGTATACTGGGGGGAGTGATACTCCTTTTAGTAAATCTTATTGGAGGACTTTTTGGACTATCTATAGTGATAAACCCTTTAAATGCTTTAGTTGCAGGTTTTCTAGGGGTTCCAGGAGTAATTCTCTTATTTATACTTCAAGCAATACTGTAAAAATTGACTGGGAATTTGCAAATATTCAATTTTTCTGATATAACTAATGTAATATCGTTTTACCAAACGATATAGCTAAAAATACACGAAGGGGGCTATAAAAATGGCAGAAGTTAAAATGGCTGCAGAATTAAGAAATGAGATGGGGAAAAACAGATCTAGGCAATTAAGAAATAAAGGTTATATTCCAGGTATTTTATATGGAAAAGGAATGGAAACACAACCTGTAAAAGTAGATGAAGCAGAATTTAGAAAGGTGTTGAGAAAACATGGCTCCTCATCACTAATGGATTTAGAATTAGATGATAAGGTAATTCCAGTAATAATAAAAGAAATACAAGAACATCCTATTAAGAATCAATATCTTCATGTTGATTTCCAAAAACTTCGTATGGATGAAACGGTTAAACTTACTATACCTATAACTATAGTAGGAAGAGAAAATGTTGAAAAGGGAGATATTATACTAGTTCAACAAATTGATGAAGTTAATATTGAATGTTTACCAGCGAATATACCTCAATCAGTAGAGGCAGATGTTTCTAATATTGATTTAAATACTCCTTTACTTATTGAAGACTTAGATATAGCTAAAGATGAGAATATAACTATATTGGATGATGTAAAAGATCCAATAGCTGTATTGACTGAAGTAGCTGAAGAAGTGGAAGAAGATTTAGAAGAAGAAATGCCAGAAGTAGAAGTAATCGGTGAAGAATCTGAAGAAGATGCTGATGAAGAATAAATAATTTATAGTAATAGATATTAGTATCTGATATAATGTATAGAAATAATGTGTTGCACTGGTGGTGAACTATCATATGAAATACATTATTTCTATTATTATCCTAATGTGCATATTCACTTTTTTAACCTATGCATTTAGGGATTTAGAAAAGGATTATAAACTTTCAAGAAGTAAGAAGAAAGGCAAAGTATCTTCTATTAATTCTTCAAAGTTTCAAGTAAATCCCAGCCATTACAAAACGAAATAATGTCAAAAGAGGTTGTCTTTAAATGATTTTAAGAGAAATCATGGGACAGCCTCTTTTATTTTTGGCAATAAATATCAAACAAGTTTGATATTTATTGATTATTTGCTTACAATAGAAGATAAAGGAAAACGTTAAAACAATTGGAGGTGAAAAAAATGGGAAAATTATTAGGTACCTATCTATTTCCTCATCCCCCAATAATAGTTGAAGAAATAGGAAGAGGTGGAGAAAAAGGAGCAGAAAATACTATTGTAGGAGTAAAAAAACTAGCAAAAGATATAAAATCAAAAAAGCCAACTACTATAATTATAATTACTCCTCATGGTCCAGTTTTTAGCGACGCTTTATCTATATCTTGCGAAGAAATACTTATGGGAAGCTTTAAAAATTTTGGCAGGAAAGATTTAAAATTTAAGTTTAGGAATAATAGAGATATAGTAAATAAGATTGTTAGAAACGCTGGCAAAGAAGGAATAGCTATTGCACCTATAGATAAGGAGTTCGCTTTAGATTATAATATTGAAACAGAAATAGACCATGGTACATTGGTTCCATTATACTTTGTAAATAAGGAATATGAAGACTATAAATTAGTTCACATTACTTATGGACTTATATCACCTTTAGAACTATATAGATTTGGAACTATCCTACAAGAAATTGTTTTAGATTCAAAAGAAGAAGTAGTATTTATTGCAAGTGGAGACTTGTCTCATAGACTTTCTAATAAAGGACCCTATAGTTATTCACCAGATGGAGAAGTATTTGATAAAAAAATAGTTAAATATTTGAGAAATAATGATTTTGAATCTATAGCTTCCTTTGATATTAACTTAGGAGAAAGTGCAGGAGAATGTGGACTAAGATCTTTAATGATCATGGCAGGGTTTTTAGATGGATTTGATGTAGAAACTCAAGTTTACTCCTATGAAGGACCTTTTGGAGTTGGATATTGTACAGCAAAAGTAGATATAAAGGGAAGAGATGACAATAAAAAATCATATGATAAATTAGAAGAAAAAGAAAGGAATAGACTGAAATCTATAAGAGAAAATGAAGATGAGTATGTGTCTCTTGCTAGAAAAAGTTTAGAATACTATATAAAAAACAAAAAACAGATGAAAATTCCTAACAATCTCGGCAAGGATTTAACAGATAAAAGAGCCGGTGTATTTGTTTCCATTAAAAAAGATGGAAAGCTAAGAGGATGTATAGGTACAATAGATCCTGTCCAATCTTCTGTAGCAGAAGAAATAATTAAAAATGCTATAAGTGCAGGTACAAGGGATCCTAGGTTCCCAGTTGTATATGAAGAAGAATTAAAGGATTTAGTGTATTCTGTAGATATATTAAAAGAAGCAGAAGAAGTAGACTCTATAGACCAATTAGATGTAGAAAAGTATGGTGTTATAGTTTCAAAGGGCTTTAGAAGAGGATTACTTTTACCTAATTTAGAAGGGATAACTAGTCCTGAAGAACAGGTTAAAATAGCTCTTCAAAAAGCAGGTATAAATGAAAAGGAAGATTATACTATAGAAAGATTTGAAGTGGAAAGACATTCATAATAGGAGGAGTTTTCCATGGAAAAACTTAAAGAAGCACTGTACTATGAAAAAATTAGAGATAAAAAAGTAAAATGTCATTTATGTCCTCATGGCTGTATTATAGTGGATGGAAATCTAGGATTTTGTAAAGCAAGGCAGAACAAAAACGGGGTATTATATACACTAAACTATGGGAAAGTTTCTTCCTATGCCTATGATGCTATAGAAAAAAAACCATTATATCATTTCTATCCAGGGAGCAAAATATTTTCCATAGGAACCTTTGGGTGTAATTTAGAATGTAGTTTTTGCCAAAACTGGGAAATTGCCCATTCCAATCCAGCCACAGTAGAAATATCTGATGGAGATATTTTAAAACTAGCAAAGTCCAATTCTTCTATAGGTGTAGCTTATACCTATAATGAACCTTCCATATGGTATGAATATATTTTAAATATGTCAAAAAAAGTAAAAGATGAAGGGCTTAAAAATGTCTATATTACTAATGGGTATATAGAAAAAGAACCTTTAAAAAGACTATTACCTTATATAGATGCTATGAATATAGACTTAAAATCTATAGATGATGAATTTTATAAGGGACTATGTAAAGGTAGTCTAGAACCAGTACTAGAAACTATAAAATTGGCTGAAGAAAAAACCTTAATTGAAGTAACAACCCTTCTTATAGGAGGCAGGAATGACTCTGTAGAAAAGATTAGAGAAATTTCAAAGTGGCTATCCAGTATAGATAAAAACATTCCTCTACATCTGACTAGATATTATCCAGCTTTTAGAATGAATGTTCCTTCAACTAGTTACGCTTCTCTTTTAAATGCCAAAAATGAAGCAATTAAATACTTAAACTATGTCTATATAGGCAATGTGTGGGGAGCAGATGCCAATACCTATTGTCCAGAATGTAGCACAAAATTAGTAGAGAGAAATTATGGTGTAGAAATCATAGGTATTGAAGATAACAAATGTACAAATTGTGGCTATAATATAAGATTGAAATATTAGACTCCTTATAAACAAGCACAATTTTCCTAAAATAAGAATAATATGTAATGTATAGGCAATAATCATAATAAAAGCTTGTTAAGGAGTTGATTATTTGTACTGTGCAGTTTGTAAACAAAATAAAGATGAAGGGATAAAATTTTTAGAAGTACATTTATGTGAAAAATGTTTAGATAATATTACAAAGACGAGAGTTGAAGATGAAGAGTATAAAAAATATATGGATATCTTTAAAGATATATTAAAAGAGTGTCAGGTTTAATTAAACTGATACTCTTTTTTGTTATAATATACATATATAATAAATTGAAAGGAGCAAAAAATGCAAACTCCAATATTTGAAGGACTTAAACAATATATAAAAGAAAATAATATATCTTTTCATACTCCAGGTCATAAAGGTAGATATACTACTATAAATTGGGAAAAATATATACCGACTATAGACTTAACAGAAGTAGAAGGTCTTGATAATTTACAAGACCCTAGTGAGATAATACTTAAAAGTCAAAAGCTAGCTGCTAAGACCTTTAAATCAAAATCAACATTCTATTCTGTAAATGGAACTACAGGGGGAATATATATAGGGTTGTCTGCTATAACAAACCCTGGAGACAGTGTGC
This sequence comes from Anaerosalibacter bizertensis, assembly GCF_009696605.1. GTDB lineage: Bacteria > Bacillota > Clostridia > Tissierellales > Sporanaerobacteraceae > Anaerosalibacter > Anaerosalibacter bizertensis. The sequence continues at coordinate 114,244 of NZ_VULR01000008.1, forward strand.
TTATTCAAAGAAATTGTCACAAATCTGTTTATAATGGAATCATTTTAAATAATCTTGTTCCCAAATATATTTATCCAAACTATAATGAAAAACATAATATTATAACGGGAATCCATCCAATAGATATAGAGAATAGCTTAAAAGAAAATCCAGATATAAAGGCAGTTGTCATTACCTATCCTAGTTATTATGGAATATGTAGTCATATAGAAAAGATAGTAGATATAGTTCACAAATACGATAAAATACTTTTAGTAGATGAAGCCCATGGTAGCCATTTAGTATTTTCTGATACTCTTCCCAAGTCTTCATTAGAGGTAGGAGCAGATATAGTAATCCAAAGCACTCACAAAACATTACCTAGCTTTACACAGACTTCTATGATTCATGTAGGATCTGATAGGGTAGATATAGATAAATTGAAAGATATGTATAATCTATATCAAACTACTAGTCCTTCCTACATATTTATGGCTTCATTAGATATAGCTAGAGCTTATATGGCTGAAGAAGGAAAGGAAAGACTGAATAAACATATACAAAATATAAAGAAATGTATATCAGAAATAGAAGAAATAGATAGAGTATCTATATTTACAGGTGATATAGAAGATTCTACTATTAAAGATGTGGATATAACTAAAATGCTTTTAAGTATAGAAGGAATAAGGGGGACTGAGCTAGAAAAGATATTAAGGGAGAAATATAATATACAATTGGAAATGTCAGATTATTATTATGCATTGGCTTTGACTACCCTTATGAATACAGAAGAAGATTTAAATAGTCTTGTATCTGCTTTAAAAGATATATCTAAATGGGCACCATATGAAGAAAAGAGAGATTTTAATTTTGAAGAGTTTAAGCCAATTATATCCAGGTCAATAAGGGAAGGATTTTTCAGTAAAAAGCAGTCTTGTAAATTAAAGGACAGTATAGGTAGAACCTCTGCCAGCTTTATCATTCCCTATCCACCAGGAATACCAATAGTAGTGCCAGGAGAAATAATTACTGAAGAAATATACGAATATATAAACTTTTTAAAGAAAAACAATGTAGAAATAATTGGACTACTAGATTATAATAAAGAAAAGATAAATGTAGCCATATAAGAAAGGAATGACCAGTAAATGAGTGGAATATTCATAACATTAGAAGGACCAGATGGTTCAGGGAAAAGCACAATCGTGAAATTGCTTTCAAAATACTTAGAAGAAAAGAAAATAGATTTTATATTTACGAGAGAACCAGGAGGAACACCTATTGGAGAAGATATAAGAGATATAATACTTAACAACAAAAATATACATATGTCCCCTAGAACAGAAGCACTACTCTATGCAGCTTCTAGAAGCCAACATATTTCTGAAAAGATAAAGCCAGCATTAGAAGAGGGAAAAGTAGTTATATGTGAAAGATTTGTACTATCTAGTCTTGCTTATCAAGGAGTGGCAAGAGGATTGGGAATCGAAGATGTTAAGTCTATAAATGACTTTGCTATAGAAGGAGTTAATCCAGATCTTACTCTATTTTTTGATGTGGATCCAATATATGCCTTAAACAGGAAGACTAATAAAAAAGAAGGGGATAGATTGGAAAAAGAAGGACTTAATTTCCACAAAGAAGTATATGATGGATATAAGGAGCTTATTTCTATGTATCCAGAAAATATAAAGGTAATAGATGCTTCTAAGTCAGTAAAGGAAACTTTTGAGCAAGTTAGAAAAGAGATAGAAAATATACTTTAAGGAGGTATATATTATGAAACTTATAATTGCCATTGTTCAAGATGAAGATGCACCTGGTTTAATAGAGGATTTAACTGAAGAAGAATACAGGGTTACAAAATTAGCTTCAACAGGAGGATTTTTAAAATCAGGAAATACTACCCTTTTAATAGGGGTTGAAGATGAACAGGTAGATAATGTATTGAATATAATAGAAGATACTTGTAAAACTAGAGAAATTACTACTTCTTTAATGACTGTGACTATGCCAGGAGATACTTATATACCATATCCTTTAGATGTTAAAATAGGTGGGGCTACTATATTTATATTAGATGTAGAAAAATATATTAGGGTTTAATTGAAGGGAGATGTATTTATGAAACTTATAATATCTATAGTTCAAGATAAGGATGTAGCAAAAGTTGTAAAAGCTTTAATGGACAAAAAATATAGGGTTACAAAGCTAGCATCCACAGGAGGATTTTTAAAAGCAGGTAATACCACCCTTTTAATAGGGGTTGAAGATGAAAAGGTAGATGAAGTTATAGATACTATAAAAGATTTATGCAATGGAACGAAAGTTGACAATGGAAGTAAAGATGTAGAAGTAGGAGGAGCTACAATCTTTGTTATAGATACAGATGAGTTTAGAAGGATTTAATATTGGAGGAATTTCATGGATTTTAATGATATAGTAGGTCATGAAAGAATTATAAAAAATCTTAAAAATTCTATAAAAAAAGATAGTATAAGCCATAGTTATTTATTTCAAGGTTCAGAAGCTATCGGCAAAAAGAAAGTAGCTATGGCCTTTTCTAAAACCCTCCTTTGTAAAAAGGGAGGGTTAGAACCTTGCAATGAATGTAGTTCCTGTATTAAATTTGATTCAGGAAATCATCCAGATTTTTATTTAATTGAAGAAGACGGAAATATTATAAGAAAAAAACAGATAGAAGAAGCAATAAAAAGTATGATTACTAAACCTCTTGAAAGCAAGAGAAAAATATATATTATAGATAATAGCTTTAAGATGAGAGTTGAAGCACAGAATAGTTTTTTAAAAACATTGGAAGAGCCACCTAGCTATGTAAATATAATTTTAATAAGTACAAGCACTGAAAAGCTTCTACCTACTATCCTTTCTAGATGTGAAATTATAAAGTTTAATCCAATAAAAAAGGATGATATATCCGCTTTTTTACAAGAAAACTACAATAAAACTGTAGAAGAAGCTGAATTTATTTCTTCTTTTTCTAAAGGAAGTATAGGTATGGCAATAAACTTATCTACTAATGAGGAGTTTTTTCATAGAAGGGAAGAATTGATAAAAATAATTGATAATATAATTAAAGGGGATAAGTTAAAAGTATTTGCTTCTATAGATTTTTTTGATGAAAATAAAGATTTTATTAATGAAATTTTAGATATAATTATATATTGGTTTAGGGATTTATATATATTTAAAGAACTAGGCAACAATGATTTAATCATAAACAAGGATAAATTAGATTTATTATCCACCCAAGTATCCTTATCTAATGATAAAATAAATGATATAATAAAAGATGTAGAAAAGACAAGACAGAATATAGAAAGAAGGGTAAACTACCAACTTTCAATAGAAGGAATGCTTCTTAAAATGCAGGAGGTATAATAGATGATTACAGTTGTAGGAGTAAGATTTAAAAAAGCAGGCAAGATTTATTATTTTGATCCAGATGAATGGGAGATAGAAAAAAATGATAGGGTTATAGTAGAGACTGCAAGAGGCATAGAGTTTGGTCATGTAGTAGTAGGCCCTAAGGAAGTTACAGAAGAGGAGATAGTTCCACCTTTAAAAAAGGTTCTTAGGGTTGCTACAGAAGAAGATGTGCAAGTTCACAATGAAAATAAAAAGAAAGCAGAAGAAGCTTTCTTTATATGTATAGATAAAATAGAAGAACATGGTCTTGAAATGAAGTTAGTAGATGTAGAGTATACCTTTGACAACAATAAGGTTATATTTTATTTTACAGCTGATGGAAGAGTAGATTTTAGAGAGCTTGTTAAAGATTTAGCGGCTATCTTTAGGACTAGAATAGAGTTAAGACAAATAGGAGTAAGAGATGAAGCTAAAATGATAGGAGGACTAGGTCCTTGTGGGAATCCAGCATGTTGTACTATTTTTCTAGGAGATTTTGACCCTGTTTCAATTAAAATGGCAAAGGAACAAGGGTTGTCTTTAAATCCAACAAAGATCTCAGGACTTTGTGGTAGACTTATGTGTTGTTTAAAATATGAACATGAAACCTATGAAGAATTGCTTAAAAAGTTACCTGCTGTAGGTACAGTAGCTATGACGCCTTTAGGTAAAGGAACAATAGTAGAAGTATATACTCTTTTGGAAACTGTTAAGGTAAAAGTAAGGCTAGAAGATGATACAGAAGATATATTTACCTATAAAATAGATGAAATTGAAGTAACTGAAGAAAAAGATTCCAAGTATTTTAAAGCAGATGAATATAATAAGGAAGAAGCGAATTTCCATGAGGAAAAGAAATGTCATGAAAAATGTCAAAACAGCTGTCCTGTAAAAGAAGTTATAAATAATGGAAAAGTTAAGGACAAGGAATTAGAGACAGATAGCCCTATTAAAGATAGAAGAAAATGTGATAAATAAGGGGACAATGAGTAATTTCAAGAAAAAGTATAAAAAAAATCATATAAATATAAGTAATAAGTCTTTTATTCTTTATCAATAAATGATAGAATATTAACAGTTGCATAGACATAATGTCTAAGGGGGTGAACTAGATGGCTTATAAAATAACTGATGCTTGTATTAGCTGTGGTGCTTGTGCTGCAGAATGCCCTGTTGAAGCTATCAGCGCAGGAGATGATCAATACGTTATAGATCCAGAAAAGTGTATTGAGTGTGGAGCATGCGCTAATGTATGCCCTGTAGATGCTCCTCAACAAGCTTAATTGTACTTAGTATAAAAAAAGACCCTATTCAAGGGTCTTTTTTAGTATATACTGGCCAATTTTAAACTCTCAGCTTATTGAAAGGAGTATAATATGGAATTAGAGATTAAGAAAGATGAAAGAATTGATATTATTCCAGGAAGCGATTTAAAAATAATTCAAAATAGGAAGAAATTTAGTTATGGTATGGATGCTGTACTTTTATCAGGGTTTTCTTCTATGAAAAAGGAAGATAGGGTAGTAGACTTAGGTACTGGTACAGGAATCATACCATTACTTTTACAATCTAGATATAAGCCAAAAAAAATATATGGGATAGAATTCCAAGAAGAAGTAGCTAATATGGCTACTAGGAGTGTTCATTTAAATAATTTAGATGAAAAGATAGAGATATTGAATATGGATTTAAAAAATATTCCCCAAGTATTTAATAGCAATCAATTTGATGTTGTTACTTCAAATCCGCCATATATGAATAAAGGTGGAGGAATTATAAATAGTGAATATAATTTTGCTATTTCTCGTCATGAAATTGCTTGTACATTAGAAGATATAATAGAGATTTCCAGTTTTCTGCTTAAAAATGGAGGGAAATTTTTCTTAGTTCATAGACCACATAGACTAGTTGATATAGTTTATCTACTTAGAAAGTATAATATAGAGCCAAAGGAGATACAATTTGTTCATCCAAAAGTTGAAGAAAAACCTAATTTACTCCTTTTGAAATGCAGAAAAGGTGGTAAACCAGAGCTTAAGTTTAGAGAACCCCTATATGTATATAATGAAGATAATACATATACTGATGGAATCTATAAAATATATGGAATAGATAAGGAGAATACAAATGACTAGAGGTACCCTTTTTGTTTGTCCAACTCCTATTGGAAATTTAGAAGACATAACTTTACGAACTTTAAGGACATTGAAAGAAGTAGACTTAATAGCAGCAGAAGACACAAGACGTACTATTAAATTATTAAATCACTATAAAATTAAAAAACCACTTACAAGTTATCACGAACATAACAAATGGGAAAAAGGAGAAATATTGTTAAAGAAACTTAAAGGTGGAGAGGATATAGGATTAGTTTCAGATGCAGGAATGCCAGGTATATCGGATCCTGGAGAAGAACTTATAAAATCGTCTATTGAAGAAAACATAGAGGTTGAAGTACTTCCAGGACCTACGGCTTCTATAACTGCTTTGATTCTTTCTGGACTTTCAACAGATAAATTTGTATTTGAAGGGTTTTTACCTTCAAATAAAAAAGATAGAATTAAAGAATTGGAAAGACTCCGAAATGAACAAAGGACTATAATTATATATGAATCCCCTTATAGATTGTTAAATATGTTAAGAGATATAAAAGAGGTTCTAGGAAATAGACAAATTTCTATATCTAGGGAACTTACCAAGGTCTATGAAGAAACTTTTAGAGGTACAGTAGAAGAAGGAATAGAAAACTTTAAGGAACAGAAAAAAGGGGAATTTGTAATAATAGTTGAAGGTGGAAAAATAGAAGAAAAAAAACCTTTTGAAAAGATTTCAATAAAGGATCATATAAGAATGTATATAGAAGAAGGTTGTTCTAAAAAAGATGCGGTAAAAAAAGTTGCTTTGGAAAGGAAATTACCTAAAAACCTAGTATATAAAGAGAGTATTGAGCTATAGAATAAATTATCCCGGTCTATTAGATCGGGATAATTTATTTGGTTATCTTTGAAGTTCTTCAAGGCAAGCAGGACAAATATTTTTGTTTTTAAAAACAACTACATCTTTAGCTTGTCCACAAAATATGCAAGCAGGTGCATATTTTTTAAGTATAATTTGTTCGCCGTCTACATAGATTTCTAATGCGTCTTTCTCTGCAATTTCCAATGTTCTTCTTAGTTCGATTGGTATAACTACTCTTCCAAGTTCATCTACTTTTCTAACAATACCAGTTGATTTCACAGCTCATTCCTCCTATTATAAATCGACTTTTTTCTACAAAGAAATAGTACCATATATACCAAATAAAGTCAACCCATTTATAAATAAATTAGTATATATATTACAAATTGTTTATATTTATTTTAAGAATTTTGATATACTTAATATACAATCTTCATAAGTGGGGTGGTATTTGTATTATGTATGAAATAAGTAAAGAGCTTAAAGAAAAAGTAACCCAATTAAATTCTACACTAGTAGACAAGTATAAGGATTTTTTTAATATGGATAGTATTCAATTAAGGGATTTTATAGATAAAAATGTAGGAGAAATAGTTGAGATAAAAAAGCTTACAAAAGATGAATTGACTAAATGCTCAGAAAAAGGCGGTATTGTAGGAGTAGATGGCTCTAAGAATAGGGTGGGAGGGGCCTATCCTCATTATGTAGAGATATTTCAAGGGTTAGCTAAAAGTACCCTACATAAAGAAAAACCTATTTTTAAAGCAGATTTTTATACACCTCTTTATTTAGAAGGAGAAAGAGAACTACTTAAAAAATTTGAAGAAGAAGAAAATAAAGAAGAGGCAATTAGGGATTATAAGCTTTCTGGTATAGAAGTAGAAGTGGCTTTAGAAGCAGTTGAAAAATTTAGCCCTTATGCCATAATGATGGATGGTTCGCTGATACGATATGATATAGAATGCTTTGATAAATGGATAGAGCTTAGAAAGAAATGTGAAGAAAGAGGTATCATCCTTATAGGAGTTATAAAAGATATTAAAACTTCCATCATAGGACAAAGTTTAGTTGAACAGAACAATTTAAATACTAAAGAATTTTTATATGATAGAGAAATACTCTATGGTTTACTTGGATATGGCGAAATGATTAGAGTAGAGGATAGTATGACTAAGAAATCTAAGGAAGGGTTTACTTCTATATTTATGAGAAGTTCAAAGGCACCTAATATTATTGGAATGGATATATTGGATAGTCAAAGAGAATATTTAGATGAAATGGCAAGGCTAGTCTTTTCTTTGACTCCATCTAGTAGTAGAGGGGTTCCCCTATGGCTTGATATAGTTGATAGTCAAGTAAAAGTATCGGACAAGATGATGAGAAGTCTTTTAGAGAGATATTTAGATAGACAAGTGTTGGAAAAGTTTTTCATATCTGAAAGGGATAAGAGAATACTTTAGGAGGGATTAATATGAAAGTTGTAGGTATTACAACTCAACAAGAAGTATATGTTGGATCAAAGGATAGAAATTTTAGAATAAATGAATTCTTAATTATAATGGATGAATATCAGGGAGATTTAATGGGAGAAGTTGTAGAAGCTAAAACCTATAATAGGTATATACCTTTAAATATAAATGGAGATTTAGTAGATTCATCTGTATTAGAATCTTTAAAAGCTATAGGATACAATGTAGATGAAGATACTATATATATAGCTAAAGTAAGACTTTTAAATGAAGCTCAATATCCTATAGAGACTGGCTCAGATGTTAGGGTACCTAGGTTTAAAGAAGTTAAAAATCTCATGGTCAAATCTACAAAAGAAGAAGGTTTAGTTCTTGGAGCTATAAAGAATACAGATCAGATGGAAAAGGATATGGACGAGGAATTTAAAAAGCTATTGTATTTATTTGAAGATGGTCAGTTGATTCCTCAAAAGGGTATACCATTTATATTTGATTTAAAGTCTATGCATCAATATCCCCATATAGGTGTATTTGGGGGCTCAGGCTCAGGGAAGTCTTTTGGACTTAGAGTAGTACTTGAAGAGTTAATGAAGCTTAATATACCTACTATAATATTAGATCCACATTTTGAAATGGATTTTTCTGAAAGCCAAGACTATATGCCTGAAGAGGAGAAAGAGGATTTTAATGAAAGGTTTAAATGCCTCCAAGTAGGTTATCATGTAGGGGTTAGATTTGAAGAGTTAAATCCTCAAGACTTGAAAAACCTTTTAGATGCCTCAAGTCCATTAACAGATGCCATGAATAATGTAGTAGATATATTGTTTAAAAAGAATGATTCTTTCCAAAGTTTCCATGATAGATTGAAGATGCTTTCAGAAGCACAAGAAGAAGGTTCTCCAGATAAAATAAGGAGAAGGATTGAAGAAGCAACAACAGAGGCAGAAAGGGATGGGTGGAAAAGAAGGAAGGAACTATATGAAACCTATGACAAAATCTGTCCTTATAGTTCAGTAAGGGGTATATTCTGGAGACTAAAAAGGTTAGAAAATGAAGGTATATTTTCCAATGATATACATGAGATAGAAGAAGGTTTGAAGATGGGTAAACTAATAGTTATTCAAGGTAGTACTAGAATGTTGCAGGTATTTAGCACCTATCTTTTAAACAATTTATATCATAGGAGAAGGGATTTTAAAGATGCTGAGTACAAGCATACTACAGCAGACTATTTTCCACCATTTATAATAGTAACAGATGAGGCTCATAACTTTGCACCAAAAGGATATGATTCCCCTTCAAAGTCTATACTTAAAGAAATATCTCAAGAAGGTAGAAAATATGGGGTCTTTTTAATACTTGCAACTCAAAGACCTACATTATTAGATGAAACTATAACTGCACAGTTAAATACTAAATTTATCTTTAGAACTGTAAGGGCTTCAGATATTCAAACTATAAAAGAAGAAACAGATATTACAGAAGAAGAAGCAAGGAGGCTCCCTTATTTACAATCTGGAGATGTATTTATATCTTCAGCTACTATGGGAAGAACCATATATGTAAGAATCAGAGCTTCCAAAACTACTAGTCCTCATACTATGAATCCTTTTGATGAACTTTTAAATTATAGTCAGGAAAGAGAAGAAAAATTTTACAGACTTGTAAAGGATAAACTTCCTATAAATGATTCACAAATTCTTTTTACATTGACAGAAATAGAGAAAGAATCTGGTGAAGTTTTAAATATGGATCAATTTAAAGAGAAATTAGAAAATCTAGTGTTAAAGGGGAAAATAGAAAAGGTAACAACCCCCTTTGGAGATATGTATAAATAGAAGTTATTATAACGCTCCTCCTTTCATATATTTTAGTGGAAGGGGAGTTTTTTTATGCTGAATACTATATGGTTTTTATTAATATTTACAGGCATAATATATTCTGTTTTTAATGGTACATTGGTAGAAATAAACAATGTAATATTGAAAGAAGCTCAAGAAGGGGTTATGTTCTGCATAAGTATTATGGGGATCATGTCTTTTTGGCTTGGAATAATGAATGTAGCCGAGAAATCAGGACTTTTAAAACAATTTTCTAAAGGGTTAAGGCCTATTACGAGATTTTTATTTCCCGATATTCCAAAAGACCATCCAGCTGAAAGGTGGATGGTTATGAATCTAATTGCAAATATGTTTGGAATAGGGAATGGCGCTACAGCTTTTGGTTTAAAGGCAATGGAGGAAATGGATAGTTTAAATAGACATAAAAAAAGAGCTACAAATGCTATGTGTATGTTTCTAGTTATAAATATGTCATCTGTCCAATTGGTTCCTTTAACTGTGCTCAAAATAAGATATGATTATGGTTCTGCAAACCCTTCAGAAATTGTAGGGCCAGGTATTTTGGCAACATCTATTTCTACAATAGTAGGAATAGTAGCCGTAAAACTTCTTGAAAAGAGGTATTGATATGGATATATTTTCTGCAGCATTAGTTCCATTTTTAGTGTTAATTATCCTTCTATATGGGTATATAAAAAATGTAGACATATATAGTTCTTTTGTAGAAGGAGCTAAGGAAGGTTTAAAAGCTTCCTTAAAGATAATGCCTTATCTAATAGCAATATTTGTATCCATAGGTATATTTAAAAGTTCTAAGGCTATGGATATGCTCCTATATGTTTTTAGTCCTATTATGAAGATAGTAGGATTTCCTGAAGAGATTTTTCCACTTGTGATTTTAAGGCCTATATCAGGTAGTGGAGCATTGGCTGTAGTCAAATCTATAATTGAAGACTATGGGCCAGACTCATATCCAGGTAGAGTAGCTTCTATTATGGCAGGCTCTTCTGAGACAATTTTTTATACTATGGCTGTTTATTTTGGCTCTATTGGCATAAAAGATCATAGACATACTTTAAAAGCAGCCCTCATATCCTACATATCTTCAATATTTGCTTCAATATTTATATCGAATATATTTTTTTAAAAATATATAGATTTGGCAATAAGCCAAATCTATATATTTAACAAACCATATTTATTTTATTATTTTTTAATATTCTTACTTAAGGATATAGACTCTTACTTGTCTTCTTCCAAAAGCTTTAGCTGCAGAACTGCTAGGGAAGAATAAGTCAATCCTATTTCCTTTAATTGCACCACCTGTATCCTCAGCTACAGCGAAACCATAGTCTCTTGTACCATCAAGAGATTCAACATAAAGCCTAGTACCTAGGGGAATGACTCTTGGATCCACTGACACTACTCCAGGTCTTACCCTAGTACCTGAGGCAGTAATTCCATAGCCAGGTTCTCCTGGATTTTTACCACAACTTGCAAAGGACAAGTCGTAAGCAGTTGCTACTACATTGAAAGCTTTTTTATAATTTATATTTCCATTTTTAGTAGATGCAGTACTTCTAGGAGTACTTCTATTTCTCCTTGAAGGAGTAGATCCTCTAGAAGCAACTTGGATAGTTTTAGGCTTTTCAATTTCTTTAACGCCTTTTTCAACTACTTTTGAAACAGGTGCTGAAACTACTTCTTCAGAAATTACATCTTCAGAAATTAAATTTCCATTTTCAAATACTTTTTTAATTTTTATTTCTTTAACACCTTTTTTTCCTTCTTGAACAATATTTGATTTTCCTTTTTCTAATTTATTATTATTCTTAACAATATTTTCGAAAGGTATGTCATTTTTTACTACATCAATTTTTTCAACAACTTTTACTATTTCAATTTGGCCTTCAGGCTTAACTTTTTTATTCATATCAGGTTTAGTATAGTCTTTTTCATCTAGCTTAATATCTAAATCTTTTAGTATGTCTTTTACTACATTTTCAGTTGACTGCATTTCAGTAACCCTTTTACCTAATTTGATTTTATAAGTTTTTGGTTTTTTAATTATAATCTTATCTCCATCTTTTATCTTGGTATCCAGTTTAGGTTCTATATAGCTCCCTTCTTCAACCTGAATATTTTCTTTTTTGAGAACTTCCCCTACTGTTCCCTTTAAAGTCTTAACTGTCATCTTTTTATTATCATCTATGCTAATAGTTACCTTTTTTGTCTCATACTTATAGATGCCAAATACAAGCATAGCTGCCATAGTGAGGATAGTTAAAATTTTCAGATGGCGATTATTAAACCATGAATTTTCTTCCATTATTTTCCCTCCTCTGGTTCGCTTATAGTATTCTAGAATAAATAAAAATGTTTGTCAAATTTTTCGCTAAATTATCTAATAATTTTTTAAATTCACAAAAACCTTATGTAAAAGGCTATTATAACCAATTTTGAAAAAGATTATTCCAATATATTTAGACAGTAGAAATAATTGTTCAAAAAAACTTATTGCTCTCGAGTCCCATGATTTCAACGAAAACTCGAGAGCTCTACTCACAAAAGGTAAAAAATTTTAAAGTTTTTTTAAATTATATGGACAAACTACTCTATTTCATCAGTATTAGAAGGATCTACAGATAGTTCGTCATTAATTTCTTCAGGTAGCATTTCTCTCATTTCACTTACTTCCATAGGCATATCCATAGGCGGTTCAATTGGATTTACATATCTCCTACATTGTCTCATACATACAGCTACACAATGTCTAACCATTGGATCCATCATAGGACATCTCATATAGTTATCCATAGGTTCTTCCATATATGGGTCCATATAATGTTGAGGTGAATATATAGTAGGTTCAGGACATGGTGTATAGGTTTCAGGATACATATTGTTGTTTTGCATAGCATGTTCAGAATACATATGATAATCAGAAAACTCATGATCCATTGGATATAATGGTGGTACTGCAGGCATGTAAGGATCTTGATCCATAGTTGGATACATAAAAATATCAACTCCTTTATTTTTTTACTTAATAACATTATATGTAGATGGTTAAAAATGTGATAGCTAATATTAGTTTTAGCCTTTCAATCTTGACAAAACCTATAGATTACTATATATTATGTAAATAAATAGTATATAATATAAAATATATAGACTTTCAAAAAAATTATGAATACAAATTTTATATGAAATATATTTTAAAAAATATAGCATAATAAGATTAAATAAATTAATATGAGACTAAAGGTAATGAAGGGAAGAGTAGGCTTAAATTTAAATTAAAGAGAGCTGGATTAGGTGAAAGCCAGTATTTAAAAATAAGCTGAAGATGGTCCTGGAACCTTATAGCTGAAAGTTAAGTAGGCTATAGCGGGCTTGCAGCCGTTATAATTGCAAGGTTATATAATAGTAACCTATGGAGGCTCTAACTGTAAAGTTTGGGCAAATTAGAGTGGTACCACGAAACCTACCTTCGTCTCTATTTTTAGAGATGGAGGTTTTTTTATTTGTAAAAATTTAAGGAGGGAGTATATTGAAAAATTATTATATTACTACACCTATTTATTATCCAAGTGACAATCTTCATATAGGCCATACTTATACAACGGTGGCTGCAGATTCACTAAAGAAATTTAAGGAGTTAATGGGTTATAATGTATTGTTTGTAACTGGTACAGATGAACACGGACAGAAGATTCAACAAAAAGCCGAGGAAAATGGAACTACTCCAAAAAAATATGTTGATGGAATAGTTAAAGACATTAAAAAACTTTGGGAAATATTAGATATATCCTATGATGAATTTGTAAGGACTACTGATGTAGAACATGAAAAGACAGTACAAAAAATATTTAACCAATTATATGAACAAGGGGATATATATAAATCTAATTATGAAGGATGGTACTGTACTCCTTGTGAAGCTTTTTGGACAGAAAGTCAATTGGAAGATGGAAAATGTCCAGACTGTGGAAGAGAAGTGGAGTGGACAGAAGAAGAAGCTTATTTCTTCAAACTTTCTAAATACAGTGATGATTTAATAAAACTATTTGAAGAAAGACCAGAATTCTTACAACCTGAATCTAGAAAAAACGAAATGGTTAACAACTTTTTAAAAGCTGGACTAGAAGATCTTTGTGTATCTAGAACTACTTTTGATTGGGGAGTTAAAGTACCATTTAACTCAAAACATGTAGTCTATGTATGGCTAGATGCTTTAATTTGTTATATAAGTGCTTTAGGCTATGGTACAGACAATGATGAGAAATTCAAACAATACTGGCCTTGTAATGTTCATTTAGTAGGTAAGGAAATAGTTAGATTCCATACCATCATATGGCCTGCTGTACTAATGGCATTGGGTATAGAATTACCTGAAAAGGTATTTGGACATGGCTGGATATTATTTGAAGATGATAAGATGTCAAAATCTAAAGGAAATGTTATATATCCAGAACCAATTATTGAACTATATGGGGTAGATGTATTTAAATATTTCCTTCTTAGAGAATTTACCTTTGGTCAAGATGGTTCTTTTTCTAGAGAGAAGTTTTTAACAAGGGTAAACTCAGATTTAGCCAATGATTTAGGAAATTTAGTAAGTAGAACTGTAACTATGGTAGAAAAATACAATGGTGGAAGCATTCCAGAACCTACAAAACCTGGTGAATTTGATGAGGATTTAAAAGAACTAGCAATAAATGTAGCAGATATAGTAGAAGCAAAGATGGATAAGTTGAACTTTAGTGGAGCACTAGAAGAGATCTGGAAACTTATAAGAAGGACTAATAAGTATATAGATGAAACTACTCCATGGATACTTGCAAAGGAAGAAAATAGTGAAAGACTAGATACAGTACTTTACAACCTATGTGAAAGTTTAAGAATTACATCTATATTAATTAGACCTTTCATGGAAAAAACTTCTGATGAAATAATGAAACAGTTAGGAATTTCAAATAAAAATATTTCATGGGAAGATTCTAAAAAATGGGGTATAATTGTATCTGGTGAGAAAGTTGAAAAGGGTAAACCTATATTCCCAAGATTAGATATTAAAAAAGAATTGGAAAAGCTAAATGCTGCCAATGATAAACTTATAAAAGAGAGAACTAAAAGGAATAAAAAAGTAGAGAAAGAGGAAGAAAAAATGGACTATATAACTATTGATGATTTTGATAAAATAGATTTAAAAGTAGCAGAAATATTAGAAGTGAAAGAACATCCAAATGCAGATAAACTGCTAATATTAGAGGTTAAAGTAGGAGAAGAAACAAGACAGGTAGTATCAGGAATTAAGAAATACTATACTCCAGAAGATTTAGTAGGAAAGAAAGTAGTCCTTGTAGCTAATTTAAAACCTGTTAAGTTGAGAGGAGAAGAATCTCATGGTATGATATTAGCTGCAGAAGAAAAAGGTAAACTTACATTGGTAAGTACTTTAGAAGATATACCTTCTGGAGCAAAGATCGAATAAAGGAGTGGAAGTATGCTTATTGATAGTCATGCACATTTAGATGATCCTAAGTTCAACAAAGATAGAGATAGATTGATTAAATCATTAAAACAAAATGATATATCATTAGTAATAAATGTAGGTGCCGATGTTTCCAGTAGTATAAAATCTGTTAAATTAGCAGATGAATATGAAAATATATATGCTGCAGTGGGGGTTCATCCCCACTCAGCAAAAGAAATGGATGATAGCACTATAGATGTTTTAAAAGCTTTTGCTAAAAGGGATAAAGTAGTAGCCATAGGAGAGATTGGGCTAGATTTTCATTATGACAATTCTCCTAGAGATATTCAAAGGAAATGGTTTATTGAACAGATCAAACTGGCAAAAGAATTGAATATGCCAATTATAGTACATTCAAGAGATGCAGATCAAGAAACCTTTGATATTCTTAAAGAGGAAGCAGATGAAAGATTGAGAGGTGTACTACATTGTTATTCTGGTAGTGCAGAAATGGCTAAAGATTATATAGACTTAGGCTTTTATATATCTCTTGCAGGTCCAGTTACTTTTAAAAATGCAAGAAAACCAAAAGAAGTAGCAAAAGTAGTACCAATGGATAAACTTCTTATTGAAACAGATTCTCCTTACTTAACACCAGAGCCACATAGAGGAAAGAGGAATGAACCACTTTATGTAAGACATGTAGCAAGTATGATAGCAGAACTTAGAGGAATGGATTTTGAAGATGTAGGAAGAATAACTAGTGAAAATACAAAGAGGCTATTTAATATAGATTAAAATCTGTAAGGAGATGTTATTTTGATTAAGGAAATAATAGTAGTAGAAGGAAGAGATGATATTCAAGCAGTAAAAAATGCAGTAGATGCAGAAGTTATAGCCACTGGAGGATATGGATTTGATAAAGAGTTTTTAAATAGATTGAAAATAATATCTGAAAAAAGAGGAGTAATTATACTTACAGATCCAGATTTTGCAGGAGATAAAATAAGAAGGGATATATCAAAGAATCTTAAGAATTGTAAACATGCTTTTCTACCTAGAGGTAAGGCACTGAAAAAAGGTGATATAGGGGTAGAAAATGCTAACGCTAAAGATATTTTAGAAGCTTTGAAAAAGGCTAGACCCGTAGTTACAGAAAAAAGGCAAGAATTTACTAAAGCTGATTTAATTGAATATGGATTGGTTGGAGTGGAAGATTCAAGAAAGAGAAGGGAATTTCTTGGCAAAGTATTGGGCATTGGATATGCAAATTCTAAACAATTTTTAAATAGATTAAATAACTATGGAGTTAAAAGAGAAGAATTTTTAGCTGGAATAGAGAGGATGGGTAGGGAAGATGGATAAAAAAAGGCTTTATTCCCCTAGTTATGTAAAAGAGATTATAGACAAGTACAACTTTAGATTTTCTAAAAGCTTGGGACAAAACTTTCTCATAGACGGAAATATTGTTAGGAAAATATGTGAAGAAGGGGAAGTTTCAAAAGAAGATGATATTTTAGAAATAGGTCCAGGTATAGGTACCCTTACAGAAGAGCTTAGCTATAAAGCTAACAAGGTAGTAGCAGTAGAGTTAGATAAGTCACTTTTTCCTATATTAGATGAAACATTAGCTGGATGTAATAATGTTGAAATAGTACCTGGAGATATATTAAAAATAGATTTACCTAAGCTATTTAGTGAGAAGTTTGAAAGTGAAAATATAAAAATTGTAGCCAATCTTCCCTATTATATTACAACCCCTATAATTGCAAGACTTTTAGAAGAAGAGTTGGATATAGATAGTATACTGGTCATGGTACAATCTGAAGTAGCAGAGAGAATGAAAGCTAGTCCAGGAACTAAAGATTATGGCTCATTGTCAGTATTTGTCCAGTATTATACCGACCCAGAAATAGTTCTTTCAGTTCCTAAGACTGCTTTTATGCCTAGACCAAATGTAGATTCTGCTGTTATAAAGCTGAAAATCAGGAAGGAAAAAATAGAATTAAAAGATAGAGAGATCTTTTTTAAAGTAGTAAAAGCAGCTTTTTCCCAGAGAAGAAAAACCATATTGAACTCCCTTTCATCAGGTTTAAAAACAGACAAAGCTACAATAAGGGCTATACTGGAAAAGGTGGATATAGATCCAAAATTAAGAGCAGAGAATTTAACAATTGAAGATTTTTCAAAGATTAGTGCAATATTACCCCCCTTTAACATATATTAATAATAGGATTTAAAAAGGGGGGTTTCTCTTGTCTGAAAAATTTATATACAGTAGAAAGTTTATTATCTTAAAAGAAGATTTTACTAATATACCAAAAATAAAGCCAAAGGGACATGGAATGATAGAAGCAAGAGAAAATATTGGCAAAATAAACGTAAATGTAGATAGGGGAGAAAAAGAACAGATTTATAATATCTATTTAGTTGGTTTAGATAATGGAGAAATTGTGGAAGTAAACCTAGGTAGAATCATTACTGATACTAAAGGAAAAGGTAAAATAGAAGGTACTTTTAATCCAAGAAATGTGAAAGGTTCAGGACATTCCATTAAAAAATTCACTTCATTGGTTATAAGACGTGGAATAAATATACTATTGACAGGCTATATTGATAAAGAAGATGGTGTATTGGATCGCTATATTTCTAGATTGGATGGTGTACAAAAAGAGAAATTAAAAGGAATAGAAGAAAAAGTAGAAAATGAGGAAGAATCTATAGTCAAACCAGAATTTTCAGAAGAGGAAAAAGTAGAAGAATTAGAGGAAGAACTGGAAGAAATAGAAAAACCCGAAGAAGTAGAAGAAAAAATAGAAATAGAAGAGTTAGAGGAAGAGGAAAGTACTTTAGAAATAGAGGACAGAGATGATTTTAAGGATATGGCAAAAGAAATAGAAGAAGAAAAAATAGAGACGATTTCAGAGGATATTGAATCAGATAAGGATTTAACTGAACCAGGAGAGGAAGAGGGAGATAAATTTGCAGAAGATTTAAATAACCATGAAATAGAAAATATAGAAGAAACACCAAGAGTTGAATCAACTTATAGCCAAAAGGATATATATTATATGAAGAGGCTAGACTATAAAAGACAAATGTCAGAATATGTACTAAGTATTTTAAGGTTCTTTCCTTATGTAAAACCTTTTAGAATAGAATTGAAAGGTTATGACTGGTGGAAAATAGACTATACTGGAGAAAATATACATAGAGGGTTTTTACCTTTCTATAATTATTTGTTCAATACCTATAATAGCTATCCTTTTATGAAAGATGCATCTACCTGTCATGAACTAATAAAGAAATATGGCAATTATCTATTTGGAATATATAGAGATGGAGGAGAAATAACATATTATATCTATGGTGTGCCTGGAAGATTTGATTCTTTAGAACATCCTTTTAAAGGGGTTACAGGATTTAATACATGGTATGAAACTGAAAATGGATTTGGATATTGGATTATGTATATAGATCCTCTAATGGGTAAAGTCATCTATCCTTTGAACCCTATGATACCATCATATTAGTAAAGTATGGTATAATAAATATATATAACCTGGTGAAGGGAGGATAGTCTGCAACTTTGTTGCAGTATTTAAATTGAAAAAACCAAATGAAGATAAAGAAATATGTCAAGTAAGTGCATCAGATGCCAATGAACTGGAAAAAATAAAGAAGACTATGTTAGAAGAAGAAAAGATAAACCTTCTTTCTCAAACTTTTAAAGCATTGGCAGATCCAACTAGACTTAAGATAATATACGTTCTTTCAAGAAGTCCATTATGTGTATGCGATATAGCACAGCTTTTGGACATGACTCAATCGGCTATATCTCATCATTTAAGGCTTCTTAGAAATTTAAAATTAGTTAAATTTAAAAAAGAAGGAAAAATGGTTATCTATTCATTAGATGATTACCATGTATTAGAATTGTTTAGTCAAGGACTAGACCATGTGAACCATCAGTAAACATAAAAAAATGAGGGCTAGAGACTTTCCCTCATTTTTTTATTACCTTTGTTATGAGAATTGTTTGATACAATCTGTATAGCTTCTGCAACCTTTGCAAGTACAGATATTTTTCTTTGCCTATCTAGAAGAAAAGCTTTTTTTTGACCTTCATCTATAGAAGATAAAAAATATACTGGTGGCAGATTGTTAAGTGCAATAGACTTAATATCATTTATACAATCATCACATGTACAAATATCATAATCTTTAATTATATCCTTAAGTGTTTCCGACACTAATAATTCCATATAATTTTTTACCATTATCTCACTTCCTTCCTAAAATGGCACTATGTCAGTATACCATATAATACATAAGGACTACAAGCTCTGGGACTTTAGAACTATAAAAGCTACTTTTTTTCAAAAAAAGAGATATTTCAAATTGATTAAAGGTATATTTATCGGGTAATATAAAAATGATTGGTATAATAATATATCATTTGAGTAAAATTATGAGAGGAGACTTATTATGAAGAATATAACTATTTATACCACTAATGCATGTCCTTACTGTATTAAGACAAAGGAGTACCTTGCAGAAAAAGGTATAAAATATGATGAAAAGAATGTACAAGAAAACTCTCAAGCTAAAAATGAATTGCTGTCTATGGGCTATCGTACAGTTCCAGTCCTAATAGTAGGAGATGAAGAAATAGTTGGATTTGATAAAAGTAGAATAGATAGAGCTATAATGTAAAGATGCCCTTGACAATCATACCCCTAAGGGGTATAATCTATATAGATGAATAAAAGGAGGAATTTAAATGGCAAATGTAACAGTTTATTCAACAGACACATGTCCACATTGTGTAGCAGCAAAAGAATATCTTTCTCAAAAGAATGTACCATATACTGAAAAAAATGTTCAAAAAGACGTAAATGCTAGAAAAGAATTAATGTCTATGGGTCACATGGGAGTACCAGTAATAGTTGTTGATGGTGAAGAGGTAGTAGGATTTGACAGAGCAAGATTAGATGAATTACTTAATCTATAAAAAACAATATAACCTTTGAGAAAAAGAAAAGGAAGGGTCTGATTAACCTTTCCTTTTTTATTTTTAAGTGGATTTTATTATAAAAATGGGTAAAATATTAATAATTTAATAATATAGGGGGTATTATTGTGAAAAAGATTATTAACAATCCAGAAAATGTTGTAGATGAAATGCTTCAAGGAATTGTGAAGGCTCATCCGGAACATTTAAAAAGATTAGAGGGCTTTGATGTATTAGTAAGGAAAAACTCACCAGTAAAAGATAAGGTAGCCCTTGTAAGTGGTGGTGGAAGTGGACACGAGCCATCTCATGGAGGATTTGTGGGAGAAGGTATGTTAGATGCAGCAGTAGCAGGAGAAGTATTTACATCACCAACTCCAGATCAAGTATTTGAAGCTATAAAAGCTGTAGATAGTGGCGAAGGAGTACTTCTTATTATAAAAAATTATTCTGGTGATGTAATGAATTTTGAAATGGCTAAGGATATGGCAGAAATGGAGGGTATAAAAGTAGAAACTGTAGTTGTAAATGATGATGTGGCAGTAGAAGATAGTACTTATACTACAGGAAGAAGAGGTATTGCTGGTACAGTTTTAGTCCATAAGATAGCTGGCGCAGCGGCAGAAAAGGGAATGGACTTAGAAAATGTAAAGAGAGTAGCAGAAAAAGTTATTACTAATACTAGATCTATGGGTATGTCCCTTACTCCATGTACAGTGCCACAGGCAGGGAAGCCTAGTTTTGAATTAGAAGAAGATGAAATGGAAGTAGGTTTAGGAATCCATGGAGAACCAGGGATTTATAAGAGAAAGATAATGAATGCAGATGAAATTACAGAACTACTATTAGAAAAGATTTTAGAAGATATAGAAGTTAAAGAAGATGAAGAAGTAGCAGTATTAGTAAATGGACTAGGTGGAACCCCTATTATGGAACTATATATTGTAAATAGAGATTTACATGAAATATTAGAAGAAAAGAATATTAAAATATATAAGACATTAGTAGGTAACTTCATGACTTCTTTAGAGATGGCTGGATTTTCTCTAACTGTGTTGAAATTAGATGATGAATTAAAAGAACTTTTAGATTTTAAAGCCAATACACCAGCTCTTAAAATGATTTAGAAAATGGAATAAAATATAAAGAGGTGATAGTTTGATAACTTCAGATATGTTATTGAATATAATAGAAAATATGGCCCATGTTATGAAAGAAAATAAAGAGTATTTAACAGAATTAGATGCAAAGATAGGTGACTCAGACCATGGGATTAATATGGATAAAGGTTTTAGTGCAGTATTGGAAAAATTACCAAGTCTAAAAGGGCAGGACTGTGGAACTATATTAAAAACTGTAGCTATGTCATTGATTTCTAAAGTAGGCGGCGCTTCAGGTCCATTATATGGAACTGCCTTTTTAAAATCTGCAGGAGTCGTGCAAGGTAAAATGGAAATAAATAGTCAAGATGCAGTAGCTGTATTTGATGAAGCTATAAAAGGAGTAAAAATGAGAGGAAAGGCAGAAAAAGGAGATAAAACCATGTTAGATGCACTTATTCCTGCTTATGAAGTATTTAAAGAATCTATTGAAAAAGGAGAAGATATGGTTAAAGCATCTTTTAAAGCCCAAGAAGCAGCTTATGATGGTGTGGAATATACAAAAGGAATAATTGCAAGAAAAGGAAGAGCTAGTTATCTAGGAGAAAGAAGTATAGGCCATCAAGATCCAGGAGCTACATCTAGTTATTTATTATTAAAGACTATATGGAACACTTTAGACAAAGCTTAATTGTATTTTAGGAGGTTTTTATATGATAGGCATAGTTATTGTATCTCATAGTGAAAAAGTTTCTAAAGGCGCAGTAGAATTGTGTTATGAAATGGCAGATGAGGATTTAAAAATAGTATCTGCTGGTGGTACTGAAGATGGAAGAATAGGAACAGATGCCTTTTTAATAAAAGAAGGAATTGAAAAGGTCTACACTGGGGATGAAGTAGTGATAATAGCAGACATAGGAAGCTCAATAATGAATGCAGAAATGGCAATAGATATGTTAGATGAAGAAATGAAAGGAAAGGTTTTAATATTAGATACTCCCATCGTAGAAGGAAGTATAGCAGTAGCAGTACAGGCTTCAATATCCAATAATATAGAAGACATTATAAAAGCAGCAGAAGACGCAAAACAAATGAAAAAAGTGAATAACTAAAAGATATCTAACTTATTTTTAACTAAAATGTGCTGTATTTTTAGATACAGTACATTTTTTATTTACATAGCTATTATTAATTCAGTTATATATAGGTTATGGTAGAGTAATAGTTTCAAATGAGCTAATAAGGGTATATATATTCATATGGATATTATGTATTATATTGGCATTACTTAAATTCTAGTTAAAGGAGGGGAGTATATGAATTCCTTAGAATTTGCTATTAAAATGGAAGTTGATGGAGAAAAGTATTATAGGGAACAAGCAAAGAATAATGAAGACAATAGTTTAAAAACTGTATTTTTAAAGCTTGCAAATGATGAAAGAAAACATGCTAATTTTCTAAGAGGCGAAGCTACAGAGTCACTAGATGATTTAGAAGAAAATGATTCTTTTAAGGAATATAAAAACATTTTTCAAGGATTAGATGACTATAAAAATGAAATTAAAACTGTACCAACTCAATTAGATGTTTATAGAATGGCTTTAAAAAGAGAAGAAGAAAGTATTGAATTGTACAAAGATATGTTAGAAGAAGCAAATACTAAAGATGAAGAAAGGCTATTTAAATTACTTATAAAAGAAGAATCAAATCATTATAGAATAATAGAAGACATAGTCCATCATTTAAACCGTGCAGAAGAATGGGTAGAAGATGCTGAATTTGGATTAAGAGAAGATTATTAGAAATGAATAAAAAATTTTAAAAAATAAAAAACTAAGGGGCTGTTTCATAACTGATTTATCAGTTATGAAATGCCTCTTTTTTTATGTTCAAGTTAACAACTGAAGTACCTAAGTTTCTATAAATTCAAATATATTTTTCTTAGTCTAATTTTAGGTATAGCA
>NZ_VULR01000009.1 GCF_009696605.1 Anaerosalibacter bizertensis
TGCTATACCTAAAATTAGACTAAGAAAAATATATTTGAATTTATAGAAACTTAGGTACTTCAGTTGTTAACTTGAACATAAAAAAAGAGGCATTTCATAACTGATAAATCAGTTATGAAACAGCCCCATTTTTTATACAATATACATAGCAATCCATATTCCCATAGAAAAAAACAGACCATTGTAGTATTATATATCTATAAATACTTATTGGAGGAGGATTTTTAATGGAAAGAAAAAATTTAATAATTATTGCATTAATAGCTATTATAGTAATTATGCTAGTAACTTCTTATAACAAGCTTAATACGTTAGACGAGAATGTAGATAGTTCATGGGCACAGGTGGAAAATGTATTAAAGAGAAGGGCGGATTTGATACCTAACTTAGTAAATACTGTAAAAGGATATGCAAAACATGAAGAAGAAGTACTTATGGGTATAACAGAAGCAAGGAGTAAATTTGAATCTGCTAGTTCTCCTGAAGAATACGGAGCAGCTAATGCAGAGTTGAATAATGCTTTAACTAAGCTGTATGCAGTTGTAGAAAACTATCCTGAACTTAAAGCAAATCAGAACTTTTTAAATCTCCAAGATGAATTAGCAGGTACAGAAAATAGAATAGCAACAGAACGAAGGAGATACAATGAAGCAGTTAAAAAATATAATACAACGATTAGAAGATTTCCTACAAATATTTTAGCTAGAATATTTAGTTTTGAAAAAAGAGAGTATTTTGAAATAAGTCCTGAAGAATCACAGGTACCAGATGTAAATTTTTAAATTAGGGGGACCTAAATGAAAAAAAGAAAGATATTTTTATCCATAATATTAATAACTATATTATTGCTTTCTAATATTGTATTAGCTCAAAACAGCTTACCAGAGGCATCAAACAACTTTTATATATATGATGAATCTAATATAATAGATAAAGAAGTAGAAAATTATATAGTCAAAACAAATGAAGTATTATATAAGAAAACTGGAGCCCAAGTAGTAATAGCCACTGTTGAAAATTTAAATGATTTAGATATTAGAGAATATGCTAATTTATTATTTGAAAAATGGGGTATAGGAAGTAAAGAATATGATAATGGTGTATTAATTTTAGTATCGCCAAAGGATAGAGAACTATGGATAGAGATAGGATATGGACTTGAAGGGGTATTACCTGATGGAAAAGTGGGAAGAATTAGAGACGAACAGATTTTTCCTTATTTTAAAGAAGGAAATTATTCAGAAGGAGTACTTAGAGGATTTAATTCTATATTAAACGCTATAGAAGAAGAGTATAATATAGATTTAGAAAGAGAAGAAATTAATGAGAGCTATTACTATGATTATAATGAAGAAGATCAAAGTTCTGGAGAATTTGGTATATTCAATACTCTTACAAAGATATTAATAATCATAGGTATAATAATATTTTTATTTATAGATTTTAGATTTTTTAATGGATGGTTAACCTATAGTATTTTAAGGGGCGCTAGATTTAGTGGAGGATTTAATGACGATAATAACAATAAAGGTGGTGGTGGTTCCTCTGGTGGAGGAGGCGCTGGCGGAAAGTGGTAGTTAGGAGGAATATTATGAAAAAATATATATCTATAGTATTAATTATAGCTATATCTCTATTAGTAGGTTGCGCTAATGATAATACTACAAAAAAAGATACAGATGGAAAACTTGTAGTATATACAAGTTTTTATCCTCAGTACTATTTAGCAAAAGAAATAGGAAAGGATAAAATTGATATACATTCAATAGTTCCCAATGGGGTAGAGCCCCATGATTTTGAGCCTTCTATGAAACAGATAAAAGAGGTTCAAAATGCAAATATAGTTGTTTATAATGGGGCTGATATGGAGCATTGGATAGATAAATTACTTGAAACTATAGATAAAAAAGAAGTAGATATAATTAATAGTAGTGAATTTGTAGAATTGGTTAAACTAGAAGGAAGACCAGATCCACATATATGGTTGGACCCATTAAATATGGATAAAATAGGGTTGGAAATAAAAAATTCGTTAGTAAAAATGGATGAAAAAAATCAAGAGTTTTATGAAAAAAATTATGCCGAGCTATCAAGTAAACTTCAAAAGCTAAATGAAGAATATGAAGCTGTTTTAAAAGATAAGAAAAGAGATACTATTTTAGTTTCTCATTCAGCTTTTACTTATATAACTGAGAAATATGATATAGAACAGATATCTGTTACAGGCATAAGTCCAGAAGAGGAACCAAGTCCAAAAGTTATATCAGAACTTATAGATATTGCTAAAACTAAGGAATTAGAATATATATTTTTAGAAACACTAGCTAGTCCAAAGACTGCAGATATAATAGCCGAGGAAGCCAAATTAGAAGTACTAACTCTTAATCCATTAGAAGGACTTACTAAAAAAGAAGAAAATAATGGAGAAGATTATATATCTATAATGGAAAAAAACTTGGAGAATTTAAAGAAAGCATTGGTGGATTAGTATGCAAGAAAAAATAGTAGAGTTTGAAAACATAAGCTTTAGCTATGGGAAAAATGAAGTTTTAGACAATATAAACTTCTATATAGAAAAAGGAGACTTTATAGGAATTATTGGGCCAAATGGATCAGCAAAAAGTACTTTGATGAAAGTTATGATTGGTATCTTGAAGCCAGATAAGGGAAGAGTTAGGTTATTCAATGAAGATATAAAAGATTTTAAAGATTTTACTAAGGTTGGATATATATCTCAAAATGTAAGGGATATTAATCCACGATTTCCAGCTACAGTAGAGGAAATTGTGGAATCTAACTTATATTCTCAATTGGGATTTTTAAAGATAAGTAATAAAAATATAAAAGAAAAAACATATGAAGTTTTAAGAATTGTAGGAATGGAAGAATATAAAGATACTTTAATAGGCAAATTATCTGGAGGTCAGAAACAAAGGGTTTTCATAGCTAGGTCTCTTATAAATAATCCGGAAATATTATTTATGGATGAACCATTAGTAGGTATAGATATAGGCTCGCAAAAAAAACTCTATAGTTTGATGGATAAGCTTAATAAAGATTATAATATTACATTAGCAATGGTTTCACATGATATAGGTACAATTAAAAATAGAGCAAATAAAATATTTATTTTAGGAAATAAAAAATTATATGTTCATGACTCAGATAAAATAAAATCAGAAGATTTATTAAAAGAAATATACAATGATGATTTAAAAGTCTAAGACATAGATATTAAGGTGATAGAATGTTAGATATATTTTCATACAGTTTTATGCAAAGATCTTTAATAATGGGGATAATAATTGCGATTATAGCCCCTACAATTGGTTTGTTTTTGGTTTTAAGAAGACTTTCTGTTATAGGAGATGCAATATCTCATGTAGCATTAGCAGGAGCAGCTTTTGGACTATTGTTAGGAATTTATCCAGTCTATACAGCTATAGGTTTCTCTATTATAGCTGTTTTAGGAGTTGAAAAGTTAAGAAAAGAATATAGTGAATATGCAGAGCTATCACTTTCTATAGTTTTGTCAGCAGGTATAGGGCTTGCTTCAATACTTATTAGTTTGGGAAATACAAGTGGTATATTTTCATATCTTTTTGGAAGTCTTGCATTGGTAACTAAGAAAGATATATGGGTAGTTTCTATATTGGGTTCATTTATAATTATTTCAGTATTATTTTTATATAAAGGGCTTTTTTATCTAACTTTTGATGAAGAAAGTGCAAGAATGGCAGGAGTACCAGTTAGAAAAATAAATACGTTTTTCTCTATATTGGTAGCCTTAACTATAGGTATATCCATGAGAACAGTAGGAGTGCTTCTTATATCGTCACTTATGATCCTTCCAGTGGCAACTAGTTTACTTATATCTAAAAGTTTTAAACAAGCACTACTATACTCCAATTTATTTGGAATAATTTCAGTAGTTCTAGGGCTTATTTCATCATTTTACTTTGATTTAGCTCCAGGAGGTACTATTGTATTAACAGCTCTTTTGATACTTATCATTGTAATGGTTATTAATAAAATAAAAGATTAAAATATAAAAATATATTTTTATATTTTAATCTATCTGTCCTTTCCTTCTTTTTTCAACCATTAATATTTATATAAAAAATTAGTATAATTTATGTAATACTTTTTATCCAAACTATCATATAAAGAATTATAGATGTGAATACCATAAATATGATAGTTATAAATTAAAAAACAAACCTTTTTAACTAGTAATATTACTAGTTTTTTTTATTATATAAAAATTTAATATATTAAATAAAAAGTTTTGTATTTTTCAATAATCTTGATGTTTTAATGTTTAAAGAATTTTTAAAAAGCAAAAAAAGCTATTGACTTATATATATATTATTGAATATAATAAAATAGCTAAAAAAAGTTTAGTAATTATAAACATAAAGTTTAATATATAAGGAATATTGTTAGGAGGCTATTTGTGAAAATTGGAGAGAAAATAAAAAGATTAAGAATTAAAAACTCTTTAACTCAAGAAGAGTTAGCAGATAGATCAGAACTAACCAAAGGATTTATATCTCAAGTAGAAAGAGATTTAACTTCTCCATCTATTGCAACTTTAGTAGATATATTGGATGGTCTTGGAACAAATTTAAAAGATTTTTTTAATGATATAGAAGATGAGAAAATAGTTTTTTCTAAAGAAGATGCATTTATTAGTGAAAACAGTGACTATGGATACAATTTAAAATGGATAGTTCCAAATGCACAAAAAAATTTAATGGAACCAATACTTATTGAATTAGAAGCTGAAGGAAGAACTAAAGAAGATTCACCTCATGAAGGTGAAGAATTTGGATATGTAATTTCAGGAAGTATAAATCTTCATATAGGTAGTGAAATATATATAGTAAGAAAAGGTGAGAGCTTTTATTTTAAAGCAAATGCTAACCATTATATATCTAATAGGGGAAAAACTATTGCAAGAATTATTTGGGTAAGTACACCACCAAGTTTTTAATATAGAATAGGGGGGATTATATTGGAAAAAAACATAATAATAGATTTAAAAAATGTATACAAAAAATATGATGATTTAGAAGTTTTAAAAAATATTAATTTTTATATTAGAAAAAATGAGTTTTTAACTTTACTAGGGCCTAGTGGATGTGGCAAAACAACTACTTTAAGAATTATTGGAGGATTTGAACAACCTACTAGTGGAGAAATTATATTTGAAGGTAAAAATATAATTAATATTCCACCTTATGAAAGACCAATAAATACAGTTTTTCAAAAATATGCTCTTTTTCCCCATATGAATGTATTTGATAATATAGCTTTTGGATTAAAAATAAAGAAATTGTCTAAAAAAACTATTGAAGAAAAAGTCAAGAATATACTCAAAATGGTAAATCTATCTGGATTTGAAAATAGGTCTATAGAATCTCTAAGTGGGGGACAACAGCAGAGAATAGCTATTGCAAGAGCCCTTGTTAATGAACCCAAAGTACTGTTATTAGATGAACCTTTAGGAGCATTAGATTTAAAGTTAAGAAAAGAAATGCAAATGGAATTGAAAAATATACAAAAAAGCTTAGGAATTACTTTTATATACGTTACCCATGATCAAGAAGAAGCGTTAACTATGTCAGATACAATAGTAGTAATGGATAGTGGAGAAATACAACAAATAGGTACGCCAGTTGATATATATAATGAACCTAAGAATGCTTTTGTAGCCAAATTTATAGGGGAGAGCAATATCATAGAAGGAATAATCCATGAAGATTTTGTTGTAGAATTCGAAAATATTATGTTTGACTGTGTAGATAGGGGTTTTGAAAAGAAGGAAGAAATAGATGTAGTTATTAGACCAGAAGATTTAATCATTGAAAATTTTGAGGAAGCAAAATTGAAGGGAAAAGTTATATCAGTTACCTTCAAAGGCGTTCACTATGAAATGTTAATTGAGAGTGACAATTTCTTATGGAAAGTTCATAGTACTACTATGGCGCCAGTAAACTCTTTGGTAGGTCTTTCTGTTTTACCAGAAAATATTCATGTAATGAAGAAGGTGAGATAGATGAAATTAAAATGGACTTCATATCCTTATATAGTGTGGATGGCTATATTTATAATTGTACCTTTGCTGTTAATATTGTTTTTTAGTGTAACTTCAGAAGATGTGTTTAGATTAGGAGAGTTTCAATTTACATTAGATAATTTCAAAAGATTTATGAGCCCTATATATTTAAAAGTATTAGGAAGATCCATAACTTTAGCCTTACAATCAACAGCAATTTGTTTTTTATTAGGATATCCTATGGCTATGATTATATCTAAGGCAGAAGTAAAAAAAAGAAATGCCATGATCCTTCTATTTGTTGTACCTATGTGGATGAATTTTTTACTTAGAACTTATGCATGGTTAACTTTATTAGGAAAAAATGGACTTATAAATTATATTATAAAAAGCTTAGGTTTTGAACCTTTAAACTTGATTTATAACAATAAAGCAATACTATTAGGTATGGTATATAATTTTTTACCTTTCATGGTATTACCTATATACTCTGTTTTAATTAAAATAGATAATAGCTTGATAGAAGCGGCAGAAGATTTAGGGGCTAGTAAATTAGAGGTTTTCACAAGAATAATATTGCCATTAAGTATACCTGGAGTTGTGTCAGGATTTACTATGGTGTTTATGCCGGCAGTAAGTACTTTTGTGATTTCTAGTTTACTAGGTGGAGGAAAATATATGCTTATTGGAAATTTAGTTGAACAACAATTCTTATGGTCAGGAGATTGGAATTTTGGTTCTGCTATTTCTATAGTCATGATGATATTTATACTTATTTCCATGGCAATAATGGCAAAATTTGATGAGGATAAGAAAGGGGGGAGCTTATGGTAAATAAACAATTGAAAAGGTTATATACATTTTTAATATTTTTATTTCTATATGCTCCTATTATAATATTAATGATATTTTCTTTCAATAGTTCAAAATCTAGAGGAGTATGGACTGGTTTTACATTTAAATGGTATATAGAACTTTTTAAAAATGAAGAAGTCCTTACAGCTCTTTACTATACTTTATTAGTAGCAGTACTAGCCTCAATTATATCTACTATTATAGGCACTTTTGCAGCTATAGGCATTCACAATATGACTTCTTTTAAGAAGAGAGTAGTTTTGAATTTAAACTACTTACCTGTGCTAAATCCAGATATAGTAACTGCAGTTTCTTTAATGCTATTGTTTAGATTTGCAAATATTGATTTTGGATTTTTAACTATGCTTTTAGCTCATATAACTTTTAATATACCTTATGTTATATTATCTATATTGCCTAAACTTAAACAATTAAACAAACATTTGGCAGAAGCAGCTATGGACTTAGGAGCTACCCCTTTTTATGCTCTAAGAAAAGTTATAATACCGGAGATAATGCCAGGAATAGTTACAGGAGCTTTAATTGCCTTTACCTTATCAATAGATGATTTTGTTATTAGTTTCTTTACTACAGGTCCTCAAGTTACAAATTTAAGTATTACTGTATATTCTATGGCAAGAAGAGGGATCAATCCAGTTATAAATGCATTATCAACATTGATGTTTTTAAGTGTATTGATACTATTGATAATAATTAATAAGAGAACTTCTAAAGATGTAAAGCATAGAGGTGATTTCATATGAGAAGATTAGGGAAATTAGTATTACTACTATGCTTAATAATGATTATAAATTTCATATTTACAGGTTGTAATAAGAAAGAAGCTGTTTTAAATATATATAACTGGGGAGATTATATTGATCCTACTGTAATTAAAGACTTTGAAGATGAATACAATATAAAAGTAAATTATAGTACTTTTGCAACCAATGAAGATATGTATGTAAAGTTAAAATCTGGAGCAGGTAATTATGATGTGACATTTCCTTCTGATTATATGATTGAAAGAATGATAAAAGAAGATATGTTATATACACTTAATAAAAATAATATACCTAATTTGAAAAATATAGATGAAAAATTTATAAATCTATCTTTTGATCCAGAAAACCAATATTCTGTTCCTTATTTCTGGGGAACAGTAGGTATACTTTATAATAAAAAGGTAGTAAAAGAAAAAGTAGATAGTTGGAATATATTATGGGATGAGAAATATAAAAATGAAATCGTAATGTTAGATAGTCAGAGGGATTCCATAGGCGTAGCACTTAAAAAACTAGGTTATTCTATGAATAGTAGAGATATAAATGAGTTAAGGAAAGCAAAAGAAATCTTAATTAAACAAAAACCTTTAGTATATACTTATGTAATAGATGAGGTTAAAGATTTAATGATAGCTGGAGAAGCTAATTTAGGTGTAGTATGGTCAGGGGATGCTACAGCAGCAATTAGAGAAAATGAAAATTTAGAATATGTAATACCTAAAGAAGGTTCAAATATCTGGTTTGATAATATGGTAATACCAAAGTCTTCTAAAAATAAAAAAGAGGCTGAATTATTTATTGATTTTATGTGTAGGCCAGATATTACTGCTAGAAATACTGATTATGTTGGCTATTCAACCCCCAATAAGGAAGCTATAGAAAAGCTACCAGATGATATTAAGAATAGCCAAGTAGCTTATCCCAATGATGAAGATCTAGAAAGATGTGAAATTTTTAAAGATCCATCAGATTTTATAACTAAATACGATATAATTTGGACTGAGATAAAAGCTGAATATTAACAAAATGCCTCTATTTAAATAGAGGTATTTTGTGTAATAAAGCTATTATTGGGTAATAGTTTACTAGTTAGATATTTAACATTTTATAAGGAGATGGTGTTATGAACATAAAAAAAGTTGATTATTTGATTATTGGAAATGGTATTGCAGGATTATCAGCAGCAGAACAGATTAGAAAAAATGATGAAAATGGAAGTATAACTATGATTTCAAATGAACCTTATTTTACTTATTATAGAGTTAGGCTTACAGACTGTATAAGCAAAAAAGTTGAAGACAAAGAACTTTTAGTTAAAAAAGAAGAATGGTATAAGGAAAAAAATATTGAAGTAATTTTAAATAAAATAGTTGAAAAAATAGATACAGATAATAGTAAAATAAAATTAGATGATGGAAAAGAAATAGAATATGGCAAACTATTATTAGCTACAGGAAGCAGGCCATTTATACCTCCAATAACGGGTAAATATAAAAAAGGAGTATTTGCTTTAAGAACCCTTAAAGATTTAAGATATATTCAAAATTACTTTTCAAGTTGTGAAAATGTTACAGTTATTGGTGGAGGACTTTTAGGTATCGAAGCGGCTTATTCTGTAAAGCAATTAGATAAAAAAGTAAATATTATAGAGCATTCACCTTACCTACTTTCAAAACAATTAGATGAAGAAATATCTAGAAAATTAGAAGCTAAATTGAGAGATCTTGGATTCAATCTGTATTTAGGTTGTAGTGCAGAAGAGATATTAGGTCAAAACATAGCAACAGGTATAAAATTAGATGGAGATAGACAAGTTTCAACAGATGCTGTCCTAGTTTCATCAGGTGTAAGACCAAATTTGGATTTAGTTAGAGATACAAAGATAAAATGTAATAGGGGAATAATAGTAGATAAATATTTGAGAACTAATATAGATAATGTTTATGCAGCTGGAGATGTAGCAGAAGTAGAGAATGCAGTATTAGGCCTTTGGACTGCAGGTAATGAGCAAGGAAAAATAGTAGGAGGAAATATGACAGAAAATATTAAGGAATACATATCCCCAACACCTTTTACTACTTTAAGAATTGGTGATATTTCTTTATTTTCAGCAGGTAATGTAAAAGAATTTGATAAAGTTTATGAACATAAAGGTGAAAATGGAATACATCATAAATTGTTTACAAATAATGATAAGATTACAGGAGTTATATTATTTGGAGATTTATCAGATATGGTCAAAGCAAAAAAAGCAGTATTAGAAAATATGAATGTAAATGATTATTTAAAAAATAGTGTAAGCTTTAAATAAACCTTGGAATTTTCCAGGGTTTTTTATTTTATATATATTACAGGAAAAAGTATACTTTTCATAGAATAAAACAGGTATACTATAAGTAGGGAGGAAATTATTTTAGAGGAGGTAATTTTAAATGGAGATTAAATTTTTAGGTGCTGCAAAAGTAGTAACAGGTTCTAATATTTTAATTACTACCGATAAACATAAAATACTTCTAGACTGTGGTATGTTTCAAGGCAGTGAACATTTAGAGAAGTTAAATTACGAGGAATTTGATTATAATCCTGGAGATATAGATTTTTTAATTTTAAGCCATGCTCATATAGACCATAGTGGAAGAATACCTAAGCTTGTAAAAGAGGGATTCAAAGGAAGAATTATTACAACCAAAGCTACCTATGATCTATGTAAGATAATGCTTATTGATAGTGCAAATATTCAACAATCAGATGTAGAATGGGAAAATAGAAAAAGAAGAAGAGCAGGGAAACCTCCTATATCACCCCTTTATTCTATAGAAGATGCGGAACTAAGTTTAAAATATTTTGAAACCTATTTATACGATCAAATAATTAGAATAAATGAAGATTTAATAGTAAGATTTAAGGATGCAGGACATATATTAGGTTCTTCTATCATTGAATTATGGATAAAGGAGAAAAAAGAATTCACAAAATTAGTATTTTCAGGAGATTTAGGTATGCCAGGAAGACCTATTATTAATGATCCAGAATTTATTGATTCGGCAGATTATTTAATAATAGAGTCTACTTATGGAAATAGAGTTCATGAGGATATTAAAGAAAGCACTGAAAACCTAGTAAATATAATAAATGAAACTGTCTTAAGAGGTGGAACTGTTGTAATTCCATCCTTTGCAGTAGGAAGAACTCAGGAACTTATATATGAGCTAAATAGATATTATGAATATGAAAAAAGTATAGAAGAATTCATGAAAATACCTATATATATAGATAGTCCTATGGCTGTTATGGCTACGGAAGCCTTTAAGTCTAACTCTAATTGCTTTGATGAAAAGACAAAACAACTTATTTTAAATGGGGATAACCCATTCCAATTTGAAAATTTATTTTATATAAAAAGCCAAGAAGAGTCTATGAGACTTAACCATTATACTTTTCCCAAGGTAATTATTTCATCAAGTGGAATGTGTACAGGAGGAAGAGTACGTCATCATTTAAAACATAATTTATGGCAAGGGAGAAATAGTGTAGTTTTTGTAGGGTATCAAGCAGAAGGAACTCTTGGAAGAAAAATATTAGATGGGATTAAAAAGACTAAAATCTTAGGAGAAGATATAGTAATAGAAGCAGAAATACATGATCTTGAAGGTTTTTCAGGCCATGCAGATCAAAAGGTTTTACTTAATTGGGTAGAGCGATTTGAAAAGAAACCCAAGAAAGTATTTGTAGTCCATGGAGAAGAAGAATCTTCAAAAGTGTTTGCAAATTTGATAAAAAAAGAATTTAATATTGAAGTTATTACACCAAATATAGGTGATGTATTTCAAATAAGAGAAAGTTTAGTTCAAAGTAGTACTGGAGATGTATTAGAACCTATTAAACAAAAAGAAGATATAAAGAGTGAATTGCAAGATGTTTATGATCAGTTTGAATCTATTATATATAGGACAGATGAGCTAATAGATCCGAAATTTTTAAAACAAGATTATGATAAACTGAAAAATGATCTTTTAGAGCTACAACAAAAGCTTATGGATGTAAACATGTTGATAAGCAAATAATGAGAGGATGATATGATGGGGCTAGATGGTAAAAAAAAGTTTAAAAAAATAGAGAATATTATAACTAATATAATCATGTGGTTAGAATTAGTTCTTGCTTTATTTATATTGGGAGCAGTTATTTTAAGTTGCAAAGATATAATATCACTAATATATAAAGTATTTATAACAGAAGCTTTAGATTCCTATACCGTTCTTCAAGGTCTTCTTTCCCATGTACTTTTACTGGTGGTAGGCCTTGAATTAGCAATGATGCTTATTAAGCATAATCCAGGTAGTGTATTAGAAGTTATGTTGTATGCTGTTTCAAGAAAAATGCTTGTAAGCTCCTCAACAACGGTAGAGTTACTTCTAGGCGTTATAGCTTTAGGGTTAATTTTCCTTATTGATAAATATTTGCATACAAAAGATACAGAAAAAATTATAAAATAAAAAAACTTGTAGCTTTTATAAAAGCTACAAGTTTTTTTATTTTATA
Source organism: Anaerosalibacter bizertensis (assembly GCF_009696605.1). Lineage (GTDB taxonomy): Bacteria > Bacillota > Clostridia > Tissierellales > Sporanaerobacteraceae > Anaerosalibacter > Anaerosalibacter bizertensis. The sequence continues at coordinate 12,244 of NZ_VULR01000009.1, forward strand.
ATATGAGCATATATTTTTGCATATAAATAGTAGAAGATATTCCTTAACCATCTTATTATGAAGGGGTGATATTTATGTATGATGATTTTATGACGCCTGAGACGTTGAGTACCTTTGCAGGGCTAGTAGCTGGAGTATCTATAATAGTCCAATTTACAAAACCTTTAATAAAAAAGGTATTTCCAGATGGAGCTGTTAGAATTTATACATTTATTATTTCTTTGATTTTAACATTTGTTTTTGCGAAAAGTGGAGAAGGTATCCAAGGTATACTTATAACAATAATAAATTCAGTATTAATTACTATGACGGCAATGGGTATGTATGAAACTATATCTGATCCAATGGCACAGAAGGTAAGATAAAGAAAGACTTAAAAAATTTTTTTAGATGTAAGACAAAGTAGAATGGATTTCATTATCTTTATATTTTTTTGGTTGTGTTATCACAAGAAAACCCATAATCTTAAAACCTGTATTTTTAAAGGTTTCAATGATTATGGGCTTTTGTTTGGTGCCGAAGGCGGGAATCGAACCCGCACGGTATTGCTACCACAGGATTTTGAGTCCAGCGCGTCTGCCAGTTCCACCACTTCGGCTTAATTTGTTACAAAAAACATATTATCATAAAATATAATAAAAATCAAGTTATTTATTATATTTATTTACTATAATAAGCTTTTCATATATACTTAATATATGAAAAAGATGATGTATTATATTTTAGGGAGTTGATATTTTTGAAAAACAATCGTCTTATGATTATAGATGGAAGCAGCTTATTACATAGAGGTTTTTATGCCCTTCCTCTGTTATCAACAAAAGATGGAATATATACAAATGGAGTATATGGTTTCTTGACTATGCTTTATAAAATTACAGAAGAATATGAACCTGACTATATATCTGTAGCTTTTGATAAAAAAGCTCCTACCTTTAGACATTTAGAATATGATCTTTATAAAGCTAATAGACAAAAATCACCTAATGAACTTTCATTGCAGTTTCCAATTTTAAAAGAAGTGCTATCAGCTATGAATATAAATCAAATAGAAATAGAGGGCTATGAAGCAGATGATATTGCTGGTACAATAGCTAAATTTGGAGAAGAAAAAGGATTAGAAGTAATACTGGTTACAGGAGACAGGGATTATTTACAGTTGGCTTCTGAAAAATCTAAAGTGTTAGTTACAAAGAAGGGAATTACCGAATTAGAAGTATTTGATAATAAGATCATAATGGATAAATACGGAATTAAACCAGAACAGTTTATAGACTTAAAGGGTCTTATGGGAGACCAATCAGATAATATACCAGGAGTTCCAGGTATAGGAGAGAAGACTGGATTAAAACTAATAAAAGAATTTGGTTCTATGGAAAATATTTACGAAAATATTGAAAAAGTAAGTGGTAAAAAGAGAAAAGAGTCCCTTATTGAATATAGACAGCAGGCTTTTATGAGTAAAAAACTAGGAGAAATAGTAACAAATGTTCCTATAGAATTAGATATGGAGAAATTTATAGTTAAAGAACCTAATTGGGAAAAGTTGAAAGAACTTTACGAAAAACTAGAATTCAAGTCACTATTAGATAAAATTCCAAAAGATAAGATTAAAGACTCAAGAGAAGAGTTTAAGTCTGAATTTGTCTTAGTGAATAATAATAAAGAATTTAACAATATAATTAATAATATAAAAAAAGATAAAAAATTTGGATTCAAAATTATATATTCTGGTCCAAATCCACTTAAAGATGAAATAATAGGTATTTGTATAAAACCAAAAGAATCTAGCTCATATTATATAAATTGTGAAAATAATAATATATTAGATAGCTTTAAAGATAGTTTTAAAGAAATATTTGAATCAGAAGATATTGAAAAGATAGGGCATAATATAAAGGAGGATATTATAGGGCTTTTTAGGTTAGATATAAATATTTCAGATATAAGCTTTGATAGTATGATAGGTCAATATTTAATCAATCCTTCTCAAACAGACTATAGTATACATGAATTGGCAAAAGAGTATTTTGATATTTTTATAGAAAGCGAAGAAGAGCTTTTAGGGAAAGGGAAAAATAAAAAGACTTTTAAATCATTAGAACTAGAGAAAAGAGTAGAATATTTTTCTAAAATATTAGATTTAACATTTATGTTAGAAAATCAAATAAAAGGTATAGTTAAAAGTCAAGGTATGGAGAAACTTTATTATGACATCGAGTTGCCTTTAATAGAAGTTTTAGCTAGTATGGAATATTTAGGGTTCAAAATAGATATGGATATAATAAATGAATTAGGAAAAGAGTTTGATGATAAAATAAATAACCTTACTATTGAAATATATGATTTGGCAGGTAGAGAATTCAACGTGAATTCACCTAAACAGTTAGGAGAAGTACTTTTTGATGATCTAGACCTACCAGTTATTAAAAAAACTAAAACAGGATACTCTACAAATGCAGAGGTACTAGATAAATTAAAAGATAAACATCCTATTATAGATAAAATATTAAAATATAGACAGATTGTAAAACTTAAATCTACTTATATTGATGGACTTATTAATCTAGTAGATGATGAAACTAATAGAATACATTCAAGTTTTAATCAAACAGTTACTAACACTGGTAGGATCAGTAGCACTGAACCAAATCTTCAAAATATACCTGTAAAGACTGAAGAGGGAAGGAAGATTAGGAAAGCTTTTGTTTCTGAAAATGAAAACTATGTTTTAGTAGATGGAGATTATTCTCAAATTGAGTTAAGGGTATTAGCCCATATATCTGATGATCCTAAATTAAAAGAAGCTTTTTATCACAATGAAGATATTCATACAAAAACAGCAAGCGAGGTATTTGAAGTAGAAAAAGAAGAGGTAACTCCTCTTATGAGAAGTAGAGCAAAAGCTGTAAACTTTGGAATAGTTTATGGAATTAGTGACTATGGTTTATCTAGAGATTTAGATATTTCTAGAAAAGAAGCTAAAAAATATATAGATAATTATTTAAAAAATTATGAAAAAGTAAAAGAATATATGGATAATATAATTGAAGTAGGAAAAAGAGATGGATATGTAGAGACTATATTAAATAGGAGAAGATATCTTCCAGAGTTAAAATCAAGAAATTATGTAGTACGATCTTTTGGTGAAAGAGTTGCTATGAATACACCTATTCAAGGTAGTGCTGCTGATATTATAAAGATTGCTATGGTTAGGGTTTATAAAGAGCTTAAAAAAAGGAATATGAAATCTAAACTTATACTCCAAGTACATGACGAATTAATAATAGAGGCCCATGAAGATGAAAAAGAAGAAGTAGAAAATATATTAAGGCAGATAATGGAGAGTTCTGTTGAACTAAATGTACCATTAAAAGTAGATATAAAGATGGGGGAAAGTTGGTATGAAACAAAATAATTGTAAAATTATAGGCCTAACTGGAGGAATTGCTACAGGAAAAAGTACAGTAACAAATTTTTTAATTGAAAAAGGTTATAAGGTAATAGATGCTGATAAGATAGCCAGAAAAGTAGTTGAGGTAGGTTATCCTGCATATAAACAAATTGTAAAAGAATTTGGTGTGGAAATTTTGAACAAAGATTTAACTATAGATAGGGCAAAATTAGGAAGTATTGTATTTAATGATGAAGGAAAAAGAAAAAAATTAAATTCCATTGTTCATCCTAGAGTATTTCAAGAGATTAGCAACTTAATATTAAGTTATTGTGAAAATCAAAGGATTGTTTTTTTAGATGTCCCTCTTTTAATTGAAGAATTAGATTTATTTAAAAAGTACAATATTGATATTGATGAAATATGGTTAGTTTATACAGATGAAGAGAAACAGATAGAAAGGTTAATACAAAGAGATAATTTTACCTATGAGGAGGCTGAAAAAAGAATTAGATCTCAGTTACCCATGAAAATTAAAAAGAAATATGCAGATAGGATTATAGATAATAATAGAAATATAAAAGAACTAAAAAACACGGTAAACAATATTATAAACAGATTTGAATGATATCGGAGGGATAATTTTGGCAGGTGTATTTAATAAAATAATCAAAAAAGTTCTTTTAATTATCTTAATTGGGGTTATTCTTTTTATGGGATTTAAATTATCAATTAAAATTATATACCCAATGGATTATAAAAAGTATATACATGTATATTCTCAAAAATATAATATTGATCCTTATCTGGTGGCAGCTATTATCAATGTAGAAAGTAATTTTGAAAAAGATGCTCGTTCTGAAAAAGATGCCAGAGGCCTTATGCAAGTTTCTTCGACAACTGGAAATTGGGCTGCTAAAGAATTAAATTTAAAAGATTTCACCTTAGAACATCTTTATGATCCAGAAATCAATATAATGATTGGCTGTTGGTATTTAAATGTATTAGATGAAGAGTTTGATGGTAAGCTTCCCCTTGTTTTAGCTGCATATAATGGTGGAAGTGGGAATGTAAATAAATGGCTTGCAGATAGTAGATATAGTGAAGATGGAAAAAGTTTAAAACATATTCCTTTTAAGGAAACCAGTGATTATGTTGAGAAAGTTTTGGATAATTATGAAAAGTATAAAAAAATATACAGTGGCACATTTGAAAATGACAATCTAGAAGAAAACTTATTAGATAAGAATATTAATACATTTAAAAAAACATTTAAAGATTATCTTAAAAACATGTAGAAAATTATAAGAAACAATATATAGTATAGTTAATTTTATAATATATTTAATAGTTCTGAACAATGGTATTAGGTAAAATAACAGTTGATATATTTAAATAAATATGTATAATATTATATAGAAAATATATTATAAAAAGCAGGAGTGGTGGAATTGGCAGACACGCTATCTTGAGGGGGTAGTGAGCGAAGCTCTTGAGGGTTCAAATCCCTTCTCCTGCACCAGAATCATATACAGCTGTATATGATTTTTATTTTTATTTAAAAATATAATTTTAAGGTGTGTTTTATAATGAATAATAGAAGTATTATCCATGTAGATATGGATGCTTTCTATGCTTCTGTAGAAGAAAGAGACAATCCTAGCCTTAAAGGAAAGCCTATAATAGTAGGAGGTAGTTTAAAAAACAGAGGAGTAGTTACTACAGCTTCCTATGAAGCAAGAAAATATGGAGTTCATTCTGCTATGGCTATATATAAAGCAAAGAAATTATGTCCGGAAGGTATATTTCTTCCAGTAAATATGGCCAAGTATAAAGAGGTCTCTATAGAAGTTCATAATATATTTAAAAGATATAGCAGAATTATAGAACCTATATCAATAGATGAAGCATTTATAGATGTAACTGGAAAAAATCCTTTTTTTATAGCTAAAAATATAAAAAGAGACATAAAAAATGAATTAAACCTTACAGCTTCTATAGGAATATCTGTAAACAAATTTTTAGCTAAACTAGCTTCTGATTTAGAAAAACCAGATGGATTTACTGTTATAAGGCAAGAAGAAGCTATGGAGTTTTTAAAACCTCTTCCTATTAGAAAATTATGGGGGGTAGGTCCAAAAACAGAAAAAGAGCTTAACAGAATGGGAATCTATACTATAGGAGATTTACAAGACTATGATATAAAAGTATTAGTAGATAGGTTTGGTAAAAAGGGAAGAGAGCTTTCTTATTTTTCCAAAGGTATAGACAATAGGCCGGTGGAAATAGATATTACCACTCAGTCTATTGGAGAAGAAGAAACTTTTAAAGAAGATATATCAAATGTAGAAATTTTAGACCATAAACTAAAAGAATATTCTTTAAATCTTTCTCATAAGTTAGAATTAAAAGGATATCTAACTAAAACTATAACTGTGAAAATAAAATATGAAGATTTTTCAACAGAAACTAGAAGTAGTACATTATATATACCTACAGATGACTATTTGGCTATTTATAATGTTAGTAGTTCTTTATTAAAGAATAAATTTAGTTTTGATAAAAAAGTAAGATTACTTGGTTTAACAGTATCTAATTTTATTTATCCTAATGATCCTATACAATTGAGTTTTCATACTAAATAAAAGTCATAGTATTTTAGTCTCAATTCAAATAAAATAACAATTTTTCTTGAAAAAAATTATATCATAATGGACATTTTCTAGTTGCATGTGTATAATAGTATTGAAATTATTATAATTCAGGATGCCTATTTTACAGGAAATGCTGTACATATATAGAGCAATATGTTACTTTATAGACAAAGAATGACTTTTTAAGACATTTTATATGATAATTTATATACAATCAATGATATAAATGTTATAATAAAATTAATTGAATATTTATGACCCATATTTTAAAATTGGGTCTTTTTATATGATAAAATAAATAAGCTTTAAACAATAAAGATAAAGAGGTGGAAAAGATGAATCTAGAAAATTTGACTTTTAAAGGAGGAGTTCATGTTCCTCATCATAAAGATTTGACAGAAAGAATTCCTCTTAAGAGAGCAAAAGAACCTGAAATGGTTATCATACCTTTACAGCAACATATAGGCGCACCTTGTCAGCCATTAGTAAAGGTTGGTGAAACTGTAAAAGTAGGGCAAAAAATTGGACAGGCAGAAGCTTTTGTATCTGCACCAGTACATTCAAGTGTATCAGGTACTGTTAAGAAGATTGCTCCTATGGCATCACCTACAGGAATGACAGTTAACTGTATTTTTATTGAGTCAGATGGTAAGGGTGAATTACATGAAAGTGTAAAGCCTAAAGGAGATTTAGAATCATTGAGTCAAAAAGAAGTTTTAGAAATCATTAAAGAAGCAGGTATTACCGGAATGGGAGGAGCAGGTTTTCCAACCCATGTAAAACTGTCACCTCCACCAGAGAAAAAGATTGATACAATCATACTCAATGGAGCAGAATGTGAACCTTATTTGACTGCAGACCATAGACTTATGGTTGAAAGACCACAAAAGGTAGTTTTAGGTCTTAAAGCTATAATGAAAGCTGTAGGAGTAGACAAAGGTTTTATTGCAGTGGAAAATAATAAACCTGATGCTTTGAAAGCTTTAAGAGAAGTTGTTAAAAATGAGTCTAATATTGAGGTAGTTTCACTAAAAGCTAAATTCCCTCAAGGAGATGAAAAACGTATAATAAATGCAGTAACAGGAAGAGAAGTACCTTCAGGTGGACTTCCAATGGATGTAGGAGTAGTTGTTGATAATGTAGGAACTGCTAATGCAATTGCAGAAGCTGTAGAAGAGGGAAAACCTTTATTTGAAAGAATAGCTACTATTACAGGTAAGGGAATTAAAGAACCTCAAAATTTAATTGTTAAAATAGGAACACCATTTAAAGATGTTATAGAACAATGTGGAGGTTTTAATGGAACTCCAGGAAAAATAGTTATGGGTGGACCTATGATGGGTCTTTCTCAATATAGCATAGAGGTTCCAGTTATAAAAGGTACTTCTGGAATATTGGTTTTATCAGAAGAAGAAGCAAAACCAGAACCAATACAACCATGTATAAAATGTGGAAAATGTTTAGAAGTATGTCCAGTTAATCTTCAACCATTGTATTTAAGTAAATTCTCATTAAATAGAAGATATGATAGAGCAGAAGAGTTTCATGTTTTAGACTGTATTGAATGTGGTTCCTGTTCATTTATATGTCCAGCTAAGAGACCACTAGTTGAATCTATTAGAATTGCAAAAAGAGAAGTTATTGCAAATAAGAAAAAAGCAAAGTAAAAGATAGGAGGAATTAGCAATGGATAACACTTTGATTGCGTCTTCTTCTCCCCATATTAGGTCAGAAGAGACTGTCAAAAGAATAATGTTAGATGTAATTATTGCCTTAACACCTGCAATGATTGGTAGTATATATTTTTTCGGTTTCAATGCTTTTAAACTTATTTTAATCTCTATTATATCATCAGTAGTTTTTGAAGCTATAATTCAAAAAGCATTTAAAAAAGAAGTTACTGTTAATGATCTTAGTGCAGTAGTTACAGGAATTCTTTTAGCATTTAATTTACCTGCAACTGCACCTTGGTGGCTACCAGTAATTGGTTCTGCTTTTGCTGTTATAGTAGTAAAACAACTTTTTGGTGGTCTAGGAGAAAACTTTATGAATCCAGCATTAGCTGCAAGAGCTATGCTTTTATCTTCATGGCCAACACTTATGTCAAATTTCATAGCTCCAGGAGCAGTAGATGGAGCTACATCAGCTACTCCACTATCAATTATGAAATATGGAGTTTCAGATGCTGCTGCTTCAGCAACTGTAGCAGAAGCGGGAAATACATTGCCAGCACTTAAAGAAATGTTTTTAGGAAATATTGGAGGATGTATAGGAGAGACATCGGCACTATTATTATTAATAGGAGCTGCTTATTTATTAATTAGAGGAGTTATAAATTGGAGAATACCATTCACTTATATAGGAACTACAGTTATTGTATTGTTACTTTTAGGTACTGATTCAGCGCAAATACCTTATCATATATTTGCAGGAGGATTAATATTAGGAGCTTTTTATATGGCAACAGATTATGCTTCTTCACCAGTAACACCATTAGGACAAATAATATTTGGTATAGGAGCAGGACTTTTAACAGCAATTATTAGGGTGAAGGGTGGATATCCAGAAGGTGTTTCTTACTCCATACTTCTAATGAATGTTGCTACACCACTTATTGAAAGATTTACTAGTCCTAAAGTATTTGGGGAGGTGAAGTAAATGAATGAAACATTAAAATTAGGATTGATTTTATTATTAATTACTGCAATATCTGCTTTTGTTTTAGCAGTTTCAAATAACGCTACATCAGCTAAAATTGAAGAAGCTGATAGAATAGCTAATGATGAGGCTAGAAAAGAAGTTTTACCTGACGTTGAAAAATTTGAACCTTTAGATGAAGTTAAGTTTAAAGAAATAAATAATTCCAATGAAGAAGTTACAGAAATATATGAAGGAAAAGATGGAAGTGGAGAAGTGAAAGGATATACTTTAAAGACTATAATAGGCGGATTTGGTGGAGATATAGAGGTTATAACAGGTATATCTGTTGAAGGACAAATAACTGGAATGAAGGTATTATCACATTCTGAAACACCAGGTCTTGGAGCTAATGCAGACCAACCTGAATTCCAAGAAAGATTTAAAGGTATCACTACAGACAATGAATTGGTAATAGTTAAAGAATCTCCAGCTAATGAAAATGAGGTTCAAGCTATAACTAGTGCAACAATCACATCAAATGCTGTTGCAGATGGAGTTAATTTAGCAAGGGAAATATACAATTCACAGCTTTCTAAATAATTATTTTATTCTTTGGAGGTGTAAAAATTGAAGCTGTCTGAAACCTTTCGTAATGGTTTAATTAAAGAAAATCCAATATTTGTACAGTTAGTAGGAATGTGTTCTACCTTAGCTGTAACTACTTCCGCAAAGAACGGATTAGCTATGGGATTAGCTGTAACAGGAGTATTGGTAGGCTCAAACTTAGTTATATCACTTATTAGAAATGTAATACCAGATAAAATTCGTATTCCTTCATTTATAGTTGTAATTGCAACATTTGTAACTTTAATTGAAATGCTTATGAAAGCATATACCCCAGCACTATATAGTGCTTTAGGATTATTTATTCCACTGATAGTTGTTAACTGTCTTATATTTGCAAGAGCTGAATCTTTTGCTTCTAAAAATAAACCTATTCCTGCAATTGTTGACGGTTTAGGAATGGGGTTAGGATTTACTCTAGCATTAGTTATATTAGCAAGCATTAGAGAGTTATTAGGTGCAGGTACATTATTTGATCATCAAATAATGAGTGCGTCTTACCAACCAGCACTAATAGCTATAATGCCACCAGGAGCATTTATTATTTTAGGAATCCTTATAGGTATATTTAATAAAGTTAGAATGAATAATGAAGAGAAGAAGGCTGCAGAGGAAACAAAGTCTGCTGTTGAAGCGTAATTGTAAAGGAGGGAAACTAAATGTCACTGTTTACCATATTAATCAGCACTATATTCGTTAATAACTTTGTTTTTGCTAGATTTTTAGGAATATGTCCTTTCTTAGGGGTTTCTAAAAAAACTGATACGGCTTTTGGAATGGGTGTTGCGGTAACTTTTGTTATCACATTGTCATCTATTATAACTTATTTTATTCAAAAGGGAATTTTAGACACGTTAAATCTAGGCTATCTTCAAACCATTGTGTTTATTTTAGTTATTGCTACATTGGTTCAATTTGTTGAAATGGTTATGAAAAAGACAAGTCCTACTCTTTATAATGCATTAGGCGTATATTTACCACTTATAACTACAAACTGTGTTGTACTTGGTGTTGCAATACTTAATATTCAAGAAGGATATAATTTAATTCAAACTATTGTAAATGCTATAGGAGCTTCCATTGGTTTCACATTAGCACTAGTGTTAATGGCAGGAATAAGGGAACAATTAGAGTTAGCAGATGTTCCAAAATCATTAGAAGGATTTCCAATTACACTTATTACATCAGGACTTATGGCTATAGCGTTCTTGGGATTTAGTGGACTTGTATAGGAGGTGGAGAAATGAGTACAATATTATACCCATTATTAGTATTGGGCGGTTTAGGGCTATTATTTGGTATAGCATTATCCCTTGCTTCTAAAGCTTTTGCAGTAGAAGTTGATCCAAAAGTTGAAAAAATAACAAAAGCATTGCCAGGTGCAAACTGTGGAGCTTGTGGTTATCCTGGCTGTGAAGGATTTGCTAATGCAGTAGCAAAAGGAGATGCACCTGTAAATGGATGTAAAGTTGGTGGCGCTCCTGTAGCTGAAAAAGTTGGAGAGATTTTAGGCGTAGGAGCAGGAGAAAGTGAAAAGATGGTGGCAAAGGTGCTCTGTCAAGGAAATAGTTGTAATGCTATTAAGAAATATGAATATGTTGGAATTCAAGATTGTAAGGCTGCTAATGTAGTTGCAGGTGGAGATAAAGGTTGTCAATATGGATGTTTAGGATATGGAACTTGTAAAGATGTATGTCAATTTGGAGCAATAGAAATAGTAGATGGAGTTGCTGTAATAGATCCAGAAAAATGTACTTCTTGTGGACAATGTATAAATGTATGTCCAAAAGGTATCATTGAATTAGTTCCATATAAACAAAAAGTAGTAGTAAAATGTAAGAGTCATGATTTCGGAAAACCTGTTAAGGACAATTGTACTGTAGGATGTATTGGATGTCAGATGTGTGTTAGAACTTGTCCAACTGATCCAAAAGCTATGCAATTTGATGATAAATTAGCCCATATTGATTATGAAAAATGTATAAATTGTGGACTATGTGCTCAAAAGTGTCCAACAGGTGCTATTTGGTCATTGTTGAAAAAACCTAAAAAAGATGAAAAGGTAGCAGAAAAGGGTCTTTAATATGACCCTTTTTTTTATGGAAAAAATTTTATAAAAATGTAACTTGTAAATAAAAAATATAAGTGGTAAACTTAATATGTGTATTTATTACTAAAAATCGATAAAAAAGGGTGTTTATATTGACAAAAGGGGATAAATGTTTAATAATTTCTATTATAATAATAAGTTTATTCTCTTTATGGTATGTAAAGAAAGAGGCGACAAATTATGACGAAAAATATATTCTAATCCAAGTTGATGGTAAAGACTATAAAAAAATAACTTTTGGACCAGAAGTAATAGGAAAAAAGATTCCTATAAAGACTGAACTTGGTTATAATTTAATAGAAATAGGAGATGGTAAAGTAAGAGTCATTGAGGCTGACTGCCCTGATCAGCTAGATGTCAAACAAGGCTATATTGAGAGTCCAGGAGAAGTAATAGTTTGTTTACCAAATAAATTAGTTATTGAAATTAAAGGAAAAACTAAGGATGAAGATATAGATTATATTAGTCATTAAAGAGAGTGTGTTAAAATGGAAAAGTTAAAAAGAATGATATTTTTATCTTTGTTAGTTTCGTTAGGACTTGCTCTTAGCATAATTGAATCATTTATGCCTGTACCCTTTATAGCTCCTGGGGCAAAGTTAGGATTGTCAAATATGGTAATATTAGTTACCCTAGTAGTATTTGGCTTTAAAGAAGCTTTAATTGTAGGCATATTGAAAAGTTTGTTATTTACTTTAGTAACTGGAAGCGTATCAAGTTTATTTTATAGTTTAACTGGTACTGTTTTTAGTTCAATAGCTATGTTTATAGTATATTTATATTTTTCGAAATTTTTCAGTCTTATAGGAGTAAGCATCTTTGGTGCTGTAGCACATAATACTGCCCAAGTTTTAGTTGCAAGTCTAATAATGAATAATTTCAAGATATTTTCTTATTTACCAATATTACTTTTAATTAGTCTTTTTACAGGATATTTTACAGGACTAGCTTCTATATTTATAAGTAAAAACTTAAAAAAAAATTTTCAACCAAGATGTGAAATAAATAAAATATAGGTGATATTATGAAAAAGATAGTACTAGCCTCTTCTTCTCCTAGAAGAAAAGAGCTATTGCTTAAGTATAAAATTCAACCTCTAATAGTATCTAGCAATATTTCAGAACAAATAAATTCAAATGAAAATCCAGAAGAAGTAGCAATGTCTTTAGCTTATGAGAAAGCCTATAATGTGTCAAAAAAATTTAAAAATGGAGAAATAATCATAGGTGCAGATACTTTAGTGTGTTTGGATGAAAATATACTAGGGAAACCTAAAGATGAGCAGGAAGCTTTTTCTATGCTCAAAACCTTAAACAACAGGGAACATTTTGTTATTACAGGGCTAGCTATTATAAAGGCAAATACAAATTTAAAGATAATTGAATATGAAAAAACCGCTGTAACTTTTAGATATTTAACAGATGAAAAAATAAAAAAATATATAGAAACTGAAGAATATAAAGATAAAGCAGGTGCATATGCTGTTCAAGGGTTAGGAGAAGTACTTGTAGAAAAAATCGTAGGATGTTATTCTAATGTAGTAGGATTGCCTATTACAAAATTAGATACACTTCTAGAAAAACATTTTAATGTTAGCCTACTGTAATTAAGATATTTAAATAGGTAGGTGAAATTTATGGGGGATGTTTTAAAGGAAAATAGGGATTATACTATTAAAGATATGCCGTTAAATGAACGACCTAGAGAAAAATTATACAAATATGGAGCTAAATCCTTGTCAAATGCAGAACTTATTGCAGTAATAATTAGGACAGGAAGTAGGAGTGATACAGCCATAGAATTAGCTCAAAGATTAATAAGCATAGATAAAAGAGGTATAGGATTTTTGTCTGAGGCTTCTTTTGAAGAATTAACTTCTGTGAAAGGAATAGGGAAATGTAAAGCTGCTCAAATAATTTCTGCTATTGAGCTTGGAAAAAGGATTGCTGCTCAAGGTGGAGAAGACAAAGTTAAAGTAACTTCTCCTGTAGATATTGTAGGTCTAATAATGGAAGAAATGAGGTATTTAAAAAAAGAGCACTTTAGAATCGCTATATTAGATACAAAAAACCACATAATAGCTATAGAAGAAATTTCAATAGGAAACTTAAATTCTTCTATAGTCCATCCAAGGGAAGTATTTAATATAGCTATAAGAAGAACTGCCAATTCTATTATACTTATCCATAATCATCCTAGCGGCGACCCTACTCCAAGTAGGGAAGATATAAATATAACGAATAGATTGATCGAAGCTGGGAATATAATTGGAATCAAGGTATTAGATCACATTATTATAGGAGATAATAGGTACTTAAGTTTTAGAGAAAGAAATATAATATAAGATATGAGTAAGGAAGGAGCAAAAATATATGGGATTATTTAGTACTTTTACCAAGGATATGGGCATTGATTTAGGAACTGCAAATACTTTAGTTTATATTAAAGGAAAAGGGATAATAATACGAGAGCCTTCTGTAGTAGCTATACACACAAATACAAAAGAAGTTCTTGCAGTAGGTGAAGAAGCAAAAAAAATGATTGGAAGAACACCTGGGCATATAGTTGCTATTAGACCATTAAAAGATGGGGTTATTGCTGATTTTAACGTAACTCAAAGCATGTTAAAATATTTTATCAAGAAAGCAAACCAGAAAAGATCTATTTTTCAGCCTAGGGTAGTAGTATGTGTTCCTTCTGGAGTTACAGAAGTAGAAAAAAGAGCAGTTGAAGAAGCTACTATTCATGCAGGTGCAAGAGATGCTTATCTTATAGAAGAACCTATGGCAGCAGCTATTGGGGCAGGCCTTCCAGTTCAAGAGCCTACGGGCAGTATGATTGTAGATATTGGAGGAGGAACTACAGAGGTTGCGATTATCTCTTTAGGTGGAATTGTTACAAGTAGATCCATAAGAATTGGTGGAGATGAATTAGATGAGTCTATAGTAAATTATATTAAAAAAGAATATAGTTTAATGATAGGTGAAAGAACAGCAGAAGAAGTAAAAATAGTTATTGGTTCAGCAGATGAAAAAGGTAAAGAAACAAAGATGCAAATAAGAGGAAGGGATTTAATAAGTGGGCTTCCTAAGACTACAGAGATCACATCTTCTGAGATACATGAAGCTATGAAAGAACCTATATCAAATATAATAGATGCAATTAAATTCACTTTAGAAAAGACCCCTCCAGAACTAGCTTCAGATATTATGGAGCAAGGTATTATGCTTACAGGTGGAGGAGCATTACTAAATGGAATTGATAGACTTATAAAGAGTGAAACAGGTATGCCTGTTCATATAGCAGAAGATCCTCTTGACTGTGTAGCTATAGGTACAGGTAGAGCATTGGAAAGTATAGAAGTTTTGAAAAAAACTTTGGATAGCAATAAAAGGCTAGATTAGTGGTGATAAAATTGTCTAAGTTTAAAAAATATAAAGATAGGATGATAGTAACAACAGTTGCTATCATTCTAATTGTTATAATTGGAATGACAAGTAGTGAAAGAATAAAGATAACAGGTTTTGAAAAAGCTATTGGAAATATAATTTCCCCAGTAGAAAAATTATTCTTCAATGTAGGAAAATCTGTTTCAAACATCTTTGGTACTATAGGCAATATAGGTAAGTTCAAGGAGGAAAACGAGCAATTGAAAAAGAAAATAGCATTATTAGAAGAAGAAAATAGAAAATATGAAGATATTATTGGGAAAACAGATTTTTTACGCAATGAAGCTCGACTTAAAGAAAAAACCAGTTATAAATTAATCGATGCCCAAGTAGTTGGAAAAGAACCAGGTAATTGGTTTGATAGGTTTATAATAGATAAAGGACTAAACGACGGGATAAAAAAAGGGGATACAGTAATTCAAGGTGTAGAAGTAAATAAAAGTTTAATTCAAGAAGGAGTAGTAGGAAGAATAACTGATGTAGGAGACAACTGGGCAAAAGTATCATCTATTGTCGATGAAAGTAGCAATATTTCTTTTAGAGTTACTAGAACCCAAGATGGAGGTATTTTATCTGGTAGTGTAGATAATAAGCTAAGTGGATATTTTTTTGATAATAAGGCAGATGTAAAAAAAGGAGACAAGCTTTTTACATCTGGTTTAGGTGAATCATATGTAAAAGATTTATATATTGGTGAAGTAAAGGAAGTAGTCAAAAAAGAAGAAGATTTAATGAAGAGAGTGGTAGTAGCTCCTGCTGTCAATTTCAAGAAAATCTATAGGGTTCATGTGATTTCTAATTAAAGAAAAAGGAGTATTTAACATTGCAAAGTTTAATTATATTTATAATAATTATTGTTAATTTCATATTGCAGAGTACCATTCTTCAAAACTTAAGTATATTAGGTGTTATACCGAATACTACGTTGATTATTGTGGTTTCTATAGCACTTTTAAAAGGGAAAAGAACGGGAAGTATAGTAGGCCTAGGTGCAGGTTTGTTGCAAGATATTATATTTAGTCCCACTATAGGAGCAAATGCTTTTGTTTATTTTTTTATTGGTTATTTAATAGGATTAAGCGAACAAAAGGTTTATAAAGAAAGTTTATTTATACCTTTTATTTTTACGCTTATAACTACATTGGCTTATCATGGTGTTTATTATGTTCTTATGTACTTTTTAGGAGTCAATATAAGATTTCATTTTTTCTTAAGAGATACTATTCTTATAGAAACTCTATATAATAGCATATTAATTTTACCTATATACAAGTGGTTTTCAAACATCTTTACCGTTCCCTCCATTAAATTTGGAAGGAGATAGGAGTGAGACAATTGAAGTTTTTAGAGAAGTTAAAAGATAGATACAATATAATAATACTACTACTATCCATCATGTTCCTAGTCCTCTCCTTTAGATTAGCTACATTAACCATAGTGAAGGGAGATTATTACAGAGAACTTTCTGATACAAAAAGAGTTAAAGAAATTGCAACTACAGCTCCTAGAGGGGAAATAAGAGATAGAAATGGAGTATTGCTTGCTGGAAACAAACCAAGCTTTACTGTTCAGATCCTTAAAGATGAAATTAAAAATATAGAAGATCAAAATGAAAAAAATGATATAATATTGAATCTTATAAGGCTTCTAGAAGAAGATGGAGTAGACTATGTAGATGAATTTCCAATAGAATTAAATGTATTTCAATTTAATGATGAAAATATGAACTTAAATGAAAATACAAGTGCAATGGATGCAGTTATAGATGCAATAGCAGAGAATAATTTACTCCCACAATTATTGGATACTTATTATACTGGAAATAAAGAAGAACATTTTAAATATTTGACTGTAAATAAAGCTATTCATGCATTACAGAACAAAGGAATGGATATACCTATAGAAGCAAGATTAAATGAAGGTAATGTGACTTTACAGTTTAGTGAGAATAAAGGTATTGATAAATGGAAAGAAGAAAATAAATTATCACCTAATGTAGGAGCAAAAGAAGCACTTTTAAAATTAATAGATAATGATAAAAATATTATAAGAAATATATTGGATCATCCTATTTCTAGGGAATTAGCTTTCAATATGTTAAAGAATAAAGGGCTTGTAAATAATATTGATATGGTTCCATACTCTATTACATTTGACGAAGAATATTCTAAACAAAAGGCCTCTCTTATGAAAAGCTTTAATAGTGTAACAAAAGACTCTAAAGCTAAAGATGATTTCATAAATATAGTACTTGAAACAGGTATAAGGGATTTATTAGAAAAAGTTATTGAAGAGAAAGATGAAAAAGACAATGTAATAGGTAGAGTAATTCCAGGAGAGGTTTTAATTAAGAAAATTGAAGAAAAGGGAGAAAAATGTCCTGTAACTTTTGAAATAAGTAAAGATAATAAAAAAGTTGTTTATAAATTTAAAGACAAAAATGTATCAACAAAACTTAACCCATTAAGCTATCTTATTGAACAGGGTAAAAAAACTAAAGCTATAAATGATATGATTATTGATAATAAAGTGAAAAATGCAGCTCAAGAATTGATATTAAATAATGGTGTAAATCCTAAGATATCTGTATCTGAATGGGAGTATGTAGCAATAAACAATAAAAACAACTGGTATTCTACATTTAAAATACCCAAAAATAGTACTGCAAAAGAAGCTTTTAATCATTTAAGGAAAAAATATGGAATTGATGAAAACTTAAGTAAATACGAAGTAAGATCTATGCTTTTAATATATGATCAGTTAAGTAAACAAGGTTTCAGAGCTTATGAACCTATAAATATTGCTTATGGAATAAATGACATTACGGTGGCAAAGCTTGAGGAAAATAAAATGAATATGCCAGGGATTGATGTGTCTATAGAACCAATTAGATATTATCCAATGGGAAATACTGCAGCACATATATTAGGATACCTAGGTAAGATATCTCAACCTCATGAGATAAAGCAATATGTTGAAGAAAAAAAATATTCACCAAATGCTATAATTGGTAAAACTGGAGTAGAAGAAAAGTTTGAAGAAAAGTTAAAAGGTAAAGATGGAATAAAGAAAGTCGAAGTAGATGTTATGGGTAACACTATTAATGTATTAGATGAGAAAAAGCCAATACCTGGAAATAATTTATACCTTACTATAGATTCAGAGCTACAAAAAGTAGCAGAGGATTCGTTAGAAAGGACATTAGAAGGCATAAGAAAGGGTGGAACATATGAAAGTAAATGGGGAAATTATAAATTTGGAACTAGTAAAAAAGGAAGACCTTATATAAATGCTACTTCAGGAGCTGTTGTAGCTTTAGATGTTAAAACAGGTGAAGTATTAGCATTGGCAAACTATCCTGACTATGATCCAAATTTATTTGCAACAGGTATTTCTAGTGCAGACTGGGCAAGTTTATTTCCAGAAAATGAGGAAGATTTATTAGCACCAAGACCCCTTTACAATATTGCAATCCAAACAGCAATACAGCCTGGTTCTACTTATAAGATGATAACAGGACTAACTGCACTAGAAAAAGGTTTAAGTCCAACAAAGACTATAAGAGATATGGGATATGTTGAATTTGGAGACAAAAGATTTGGTTGTTGGATTTGGAATAATGGCAGAGGCACCCATGGGCCAGAAAATCTTTATGATGCATTAAGAGATTCTTGTAACTATTACTTTTACTCAGTTACCATGGGAAAAAACCCTAGAACTGGAGAAGGTTTAGGTATGAAAGTAGATATTGAAGATATAGTAGAAATGTCGAAGAAATTTGGATTAAGTGAAAAGACTGGCATAGAAATAGACATTCCTAATGAATCATCAGGTGGAGTTCCAGATCCTGAAAGAAAAATAGCAACAACTAAGGCCACATTGAAAAGGGATTTAGAACAAGATTTTAAGAAATATATTAGAGATGGTGAAAAACTTTCAAATGCTGAAATCAAAAAAGATATTGAAGAGATAATTAGTTGGACAGATCTAGAAGAACCATTATCAAGAGGAGAAGTATATCGAAGATTAGAAAAAATGGGCATAGATCCAGATAAAAAAATTAATGGAGATAGAGAAAGTTTAACAGATAAGATAAAATATACTTATCTAAGTCAAGCTGGTTGGACTGCGGCAGATACTTTAAATGTTTCTATAGGGCAAGGAGAGAATGCATATACTCCTATACAAATGGCTAATTATATATCTATTCTTGCCAATGGAGGATATAAAAATAAGGTTACTGTTGTAGATAAGATAAAGAACTATGATAATTCAAAAATTATTTATGATCAAAAAGTTGAAAGAGAAAGAATTGAGCTAAAAGATTACGAGCATTTAGAAGATATAAAACTTGGCATGAGAAAGGTGGTAAGTGAAGGTACAGCAAGAAGTACTTTTACGAATTTCCCAATACCAGTAGCAGCAAAAACAGGGACTGCTCAAAAAAGCGGAATTAATCCTGCTACTGGAGAGACTTATGATGATTTTGCTTGGTTTGTTGCCTTTGGACCCTATGAAGATCCTGAAATAGCTGTAGCAGTAGTTTTGTTTCAAGGTGGTAGTGGTGGATATGCAGGACCAATGGCAAGAGATATAATTGCTCAGTATCTAGGATTAAATAACCAAGAACAAAAAGAAAAACAACCATCTACAACTGAATTGGGAAGGTAAATACTTTCCAATTCTTTTTTTTATAAAATTAAGAAGGAATTAAGATTGTTTTGAAGAATTACTATTATATGGAGGTTTTTGGAGGTAATACTATGACACAAGATTTAGTAGTATTTAAAGGAACTAAAGATGGAGTATATATTTACATACGAGATGGGAACTTTGAATCAATAAAGAAAGAGTTGGATATAAAGCTAAAAAAATCAGGTTCTTTTTTTAAAGGTGGAAAAATTGTAGATTTCAAAGGGAAAAATCTTAGCAATGATGAACTTAAAGAACTTGAAGGTATTGTAAAGGATAAATATAACTTAAAGATAATAGAAAAAAAGAAATTAAAAGCCAAAGGTTTTTTTAAAGGCATAGAAGAAGGAATGACTAAGTTTATTAAAACTACTTTAAGATCAGGACAAAAAATTGAATATAATGGAAATATAGTAATTTTTGGAGATGTAAATCCAGGTTCAATGGTTATAGCAGGAGGCAATATAGTAGTATTAGGGAATCTACGGGGAGTAGCCCATGCAGGATATGATGGAAATAAGAAAGCTATTGTTGCTGCTTTTGCTTTGCAACCTACTCAGCTCAGGATAGCAAATCTAATATCTAGACGTCCTGATGAGGATATAGAATATCCTAAGTGGCCAGAGATAGCAAAAATAGAAGGAAATGAAGTTATTATTGAGAGGTACCTACCAAAAAAATAAATAAAAAGGGAGGCATATAGTATGGGGAAAGTAATCGTCATAACATCGGGTAAAGGTGGAGTTGGTAAAACTACTACTACAGCAAATATAGGGACAGGCTTAGCAATGCTAGGTAAAAAAGTTGTTGTAGTTGACGCAGACATAGGTCTAAGAAATTTAGATGTAGTTATGGGATTAGAAAATAGAATAGTATATGACATTGTAGATGTAGTAGAGAAAGTTTGTAGATTAAAGCAAGGTCTTATTAGGGATAAACGCTATGAAGGACTTTATCTTTTACCAGCAGCCCAAACTAAAGATAAATCTGCTATAAAACCGGAGCAAATGCTTGAACTTTGCAATGAATTAAAAGAAGAATTTGATTATATCTTAATAGATTCACCAGCAGGTATTGAATTAGGTTTTCAAAATGCAGTTGCTGGAGCCGATGAATCAATAGTTGTAACTACACCAGAAATATCTGCAGTAAGAGATGCTGATAGGGTTATTGGTCTTTTAGAAGCAAAGGGATTAAATAGTCCAAAACTTGTTATCAATAGAATTAGACCAGATATGGTAAAAAAAGGCGATATGATGAATATTGAAGATATGATTGATATATTAGCTATAGATTTATTAGGGGTTGTTCCAGATGATGAAGCTATAGTAGTTTCGACTAATAGGGGAGAACCTGTAGTCTCAGATCAATCTACATTAGCAGGCAAGGCGTATAATAATATTTCTAGAAGAATTATGGGAGAAGAGGTTGAACTATTAAACTTCAATCATGAAGAGGGGAAGTTTACCAAAATAATGAAGATATTATTTGGCAAATAAAGGGGGAATTTTCTTGGATTTCTTGAAGATGTTTTCAAAAAATAGTAAAAGTAGTAAAAACGTAGCTAAAGAAAGACTAAAATTAGTCCTTATTCACGATAGGGCCGATATTTCACCTAAATTTCTTCAAATGTTAGAAAGCGATATAGTGAGAGTAATGTCTGAATATGTAGAAATTGATGAAGAAGGACTAGATGTAAAAATGACTAGAACTAAAAGGGAAAGCGATGGCTGCTCTGTTCCTGCACTAGTTGCCAATATTCCTATTATAAAAGTAAAAGATAGGTGATAAAATACTAAAAAATTTTAAAAAAATAAATAAATGTTGATTTTTTTAGTGTAGTTTTATATAATCAATGTAGACTTTATTCATCCAGTTTTGTTAAAAAAATAATAAAAAGTGCAGGAGGGGGACATAAATGACAAAAAAAGTTTTATCTCTTATCTTGGTTGCAGTATTAGCAATGACTATTTTTGCTGGTTGTGCAAAAGATGAAGCACCAAAGACAGATGAACCAAAGGAAGGCGAAGAAAAGACTTCAGAAGAGGCTACAGGTGGGGAACTAAAAGATGGAAAGTATTTAGTTAAATTGCCAGTAAGTGATCATATGAATTATCCAATGGCAACTATGGAAGTAAAGAATGGAGAAATTAGCTCATTTGATTATAATGAATATCTTGCAGATTCTGGTGAAGCAAAGAATCCAGATAACTATAGTTATGAAGAAGGACTAGAAGTAATTAAAAATTTAAATGAGCAATTTATGGACAAGAAAGATGTAGAGTCAATTGATTATGATGCTGTATCAGGCGCAACTCATACTAAGGAAAGCTTTAAAGAAGTAGTAGCTAGCCTTATAGAGAAAGCAGAAAAAGGCGAAGTTTATGAGCCTGCTTACAAAGATGGTGAATATGAAGCTAAAGCTGGTGAAGAAAGTCATGGATGGTTATCAGAAATTAAAATTGTAGTTAAAGAAGGAACTATAGTTGGAGTAGACTTTAAAGATGTAGCAGTTGAAGATATGGAAGGGGAAAAGGTTGTACTAGATGAAGAAACTAAAGAACCAGTTATGGAAGATGAAGAAACTCCAAAGACAGAACCAACTAATATTAAAAAAGGTGATGTAAAATCCTTAGAAAACTATTCTTATTTACCTTCTTTTGATACAATCAAAGAATTGACAAAACAAATAATAGATAATAATGGAATAGAAGATTTAGAACTAGACGGAATATCAGGAGCAACGAATACTAAAAATACACTTATAGAATTAGCTACAAAAGCATTAGAAGATGCGAAATAGAAAGCTTTTAAGAAACCCTAACAAAAAAGTTAGGGTTTCTTAACTTCATTTATATATTGAAGAGGAGAGAAAAAATGAGATATAAAAATAAAATAATACTCATATTAATTTCAACTTTATTAGTCTCAGCTTTTTTAGGAGGATGTAAAAAAGAAGAGGATAAAGAACCACTTTCAAAAACAGAATTTATGATGGATACAGTAATGACTATTAAATTATATGATAAAAAAGATGAGGTAATATTAGATAAATCATTTGACAGAATTAGAGAGATTGAAGATAAAATGAGTATTACTATAGAAGATAGTGATGTAAGTAAAATAAATAAAAATGCAGGAAAAAATCCAGTAAAAGTAGATGACGAAGTATATGAAATACTAACTAGAGCAAAATATTTTGCCGAATTAACAGATGGAGCCTATGAACCAACTATAGGTCCTTTAGTAGATCTTTGGAATATTAGAAATGAAGGAAAAAACAACAAACATGATATTCCATCTAAGGAAGATATAGAAAAAGCTTTAAATAAAGTAGACTATAAAAAATTAGAACTATTAGAAGACAACAAAGTTTTCTTAAAAGAAGAAGGAATGAAGCTAGATTTAGGTGGAATAGCTAAAGGGTATGCGGCAGATGAAATAAAAAAGATTCTAAAAGAAAATGGAGTTAATAGTGCTATAGTAGATTTAGGCGGAAATATCTATGCTGTAGGTTCAAAGGGTCAAGATGAGTATTGGAAGATTGGAATACAAAATCCGCAAGAACAGAGAGGTAGTTATGTAGGGATAATAGAGGTAAAAGATAGTTCAGTAGTGACTTCAGGAGATTATGAAAGATATTTTGAAGTAAATGGTAAGAGATATCATCACATAATAGATTCTAAAACTGGTTATCCTTCAGATAATGAATTATCAGCTATAAGTATTATAGCGAAAAGTTCTACAGATTCAGATGCATTATCAACTGCATTATTTGTGCTAGGAAGGGAAAAGTCAAAAGAAGTTTTAAAAGAATTAGAAGATATAGAAGTATTATATGTAACCAAATCAGATAATATATATATTTCACCTGGAATCAAAGATAGGTTTGATTTAAACAATAATAATTTTGACTTAAAGATTAATGAATATTAAAATTAATACTAATGTGAATAAAACCCGCCAGTAATAAATATCATATTATTAAATAGGCGGGTGATATTATGATTAAAAACAGATATAAAAAAAGAACTAAAAGGTTTAAAAATAATTTTAAAAGTAAAAATTTTTTTAAAAAACAATTAAATAAAGTATTTATAGTTTTGATTATACTTCTAATTGTTTTAGTAATAAAAAAAATCAATATGTCATTTACAAATAAAGTAATACGAATAATAGATAGAGGAATTAGACACGAATTTGACATAAAAGCTGAAGGTAGAAAAGTATTAGATTTTTCAAAAAAGGTTTTTAAATTACCAGAAAAAGCAGTGTCCGTATTTAGTTTTGATAATAAAAATGAATCCTATATTTCTCCACTAGAAGGAGGAGTACAAAAAACTTCTAGAAATACAAAAGGTGTAGATATTATTTCTGATAAAAGTAAAGAAGTTTTATCCATAGGAAAAGGCACTGTTACAAGAGTAGAAGATAGAGAAAAATCTGGATATTACGTAACTATAGATTATAAAGATTTTGAAGCTATTTATGGACAACTAGATAAAATAAATATATCTATGGGAGATGTAGTTTTCAAAGGTGAGAAGATTGGAACTTTAGGAGAATTGAATGGAAAAAGCACTCCATTATATTTTGAAATCTGGAAAGATGGGAATAATATAAATCCTAAGGATATTATAAAACTTAATTAAAAATACTATAAAAAAGGCAAAAAAAATGTTAGTATAGTACTTGCAGATAAAAAAATGAAGGTGATTAGATGATTGATTTGGAAAAATTTGAAAGAATACTTAATAGAGTTGAAAAGCCAGCTAGATACATTGGAATGGAAGAAAATTCAATTAAAAAAGATCTGAGTAAAATGAATATTAAATTTGCTTTTGCTTTTCCAGATGTATATGATGTAGGAATGTCACATGTAGGTCTCCATATACTTTATAATCTTATAAATGTAGAAGAGGACATTTGTTGTGAAAGAGTATTTGCACCATGGACAGATATGGAACAGGAAATGAAAAAAGAAAACATCTCATTATTTACTCTAGAAAGCAAAGAACCTATTAAAAATTTTGATTTTCTTGGATTTACACTGCAGTATGAAATGAGTTATACAAATATTATAAATATGCTCCATCTAGGACAAATTCCAATTTATTCAAAGGATAGAGAGGAAGAAGATCCTTTTGTTATAGGTGGAGGTCCTTGTGTATATAACCCAGAGCCACTTGCAGAGTTTATAGACTTTTTTGTAATTGGTGAAGGAGAAGAAGTAATATTTGAGATATTTAATGAGTATAGGGAATGGAAAAAATCAGATGGTACTAGGGATGATTTTTTAAAAAATATAAGTAAGATTGAAGGTATATATGTACCTAAATATTTTGATGTACACTATAAAGAAGATGGTACTATAGAAAAGATAGAGCCTAATATAGTGGGAAATAGCCAAAAAGTTAAAAAGAGAATAATTAAAGACTTAAATAAATCATATTTTCCAGATAAAATTATAGTTCCTTATATAGAAACAGTTCATGATAGAATTTCTCTTGAGATATTCAGGGGATGTACAAGAGGATGTAGATTTTGCCAAGCTGGAATTATATATAGACCTGTAAGGGAAAGAAATATAGATACTATTATAAATCTTTCTGAAGATCTAGTAAAAAATACAGGCTACGAAGATATTTCATTAATGTCTCTTAGTTCATGTGATTATTCTCAATTAGAAGTTTTAATTAGGGAATTAATGGACAAATATGAGGAAAAGAAAGTTGGCATATCTTTGCCTTCTTTAAGATTAGATTCTTTTACTCAGAATATAATTCAAGAAATAGAAAAAGTAAGAAAGACTGGTCTTACATTTGCTCCTGAAGCAGGTAGTCAGAGGCTTAGGGATGTAATAAATAAAGGAGTTACAGAAGAAGATTTAGAAAATGCAGTTACCTATGCATTTAATGAAGGTTGGTCAAGAGTAAAACTATATTTTATGATTGGATTGCCTACAGAAACAGAAGAAGACATTTTAGGCATAAAAGATTTAGGATATAAAGTAAAAGACATATTTTTTAGTGTACCAATGGATAAAAGAAAAGGAAATTTTGTTGTAACTGTTAGCACATCTTGTTTTGTTCCAAAACCTTTTACTCCTTTCCAATGGATAGGACAAAATACTATTGAAGAGTTCAATGAAAAAATAAAGATTTTGAAAGAGAATATTAAAGATAGAAAGATTATATATAATTATCATGATCCAAAACTAAGTTATTTAGAAGCTGTACTAGCAAGAGGAGATAGAAAGGTTGGAAAAGCATTAGTAGAAGCTTGGAAAAATGGCTGTAAATTTGATGGATGGTCAGAGTTCTTTAGTTTTGAAAAATGGATGGAGGCTTTTAAACAAGCTAATATAGATCCAGATTTTTATGCAATTAGGGAAAGAGAGCTTGACGAAGTTTTACCTTGGGATTTTATCGATGTGGGAGTATCAAAAGAATATTTATCAAGAGAATATGAAAGGGCCTTAAAAGGAGAATTAACCAACGATTGTAGATTAGGCTGTACTGGATGTGGAATAAATAAAAGTTTTTCAGGTGGTGTTTGTAATTGATTTTGAGAGTTAAGTTTACAAAAGAAAATTATTTAAAATATATATCCCATTTAGATTTAATGAGGCTTTTTCAAAGAGCTTTTAGAAAAGCCGATATTCCAATGAAATATTCAGAAGGATTCAATCCTCATCCTAAGTTTTCAATAGCTTCAGCACTTTCACTAGGAGTCTCAAGTATTGGAGAATATATGGATGTAGAACTAGAAAAGAAAATATCAATAACTACTTTTATTCATAGAATGAACCAAGTATTACCAGATGATATAAAAATATTAAAAGCTGAGTATATAGAAGAAAATAAATCAGTTTCTTCTATGATAGATTGGGGATTTTATAAAATTCAGTTTAAATTGAAAAATACTTTAAGTGAAGAAGAAGTGAAAAAGAATGTTGAAGATATTTTAAGTCTAGATGAAATAATTATAATAAAACAAAAAAAGAAAAAAGGTAAAATTCGTGAAAGAGAGAAAGATATAAGACCTTTTATAGGTAATGTAGTAGTTAAGGAAGTAAAAGATAATTTAGTAAGTATGGAAGTTTTATTAAAAACAGGGGATAGTGGAAACTTAAAGGCAATAGATTTTTTAAGCTCACTGGAGAAATATACAAGCCTTAATATTATAGATGATACTATCAGAATCCATAGATTGGAACTGTATACAGAAAGGCATGGAGAAATAATTCCTCTTTTATAATTTAGGAGAGATAGAATGAATTATATACTTATAGATGTAAAAAAAGATAAAAATAGCATAGCCATAGTAGAAGAAGATAGGCTAGTTGAATTTTATATAGAAAAACACAATGAAAAGATATTAGGAAATATATATAGGGGTAAGGTTGTAAATGTACTTCCGGGGATGGAAGCTGCATTTGTAGATATAGGAGAGAAAAAGAATGCTTATCTTTATATAAAAGATATATTACCTAGGGAAAGGTATCATGAAGATAAACCTTCAATAGAGGATCTAGTAAAAGTTGGGGATGATATAATAGTTCAGGTTATAAAAGAAGCCATAGGTACTAAGGGACCTAAGGTTACAGAACATATAACTATTCCTAGTAACTATATGGTTTTGACCCCTTATTCTAGCAAAGTATCAATTTCTAGAAAAATTGCAGATAAAGATGAAGTAAAGAGACTATTAAAAGTAGGAGAAAACATAAAAAGAGAAGAAATAGGAATGATTTTTAGAACAGCTTCTGAAAATATAGAAGAGGCTAAGTTAGAAGAAGAACTAAATTTTCTCATAGATTTATATAGAAAAATAGAAAGAGAAAGGAATTTTTCTCCTTCTCCAAAATTAATTTATAAAGAAATGGATAGTATAAACAAAATTGTTAGAGATATTTTTATAAATTTTCAAGGCAAATTGATTATAAATAATACAGATAAGTATAGAGATATACTAGATTTGATAGAAGGTATAGATCCAAATGCTATAGAAAATATTGAATTAAGAGATGGAGAAGATATTTTTAAAACTTATAATATTACTGATGAAATAAAAAAAGCTTTAGGTAGAAAAGTATTTCTTAGAAGTGGAGGATATTTAGTTATAGATGAAACAGAAGCTTTAACTTCCATTGATGTAAATACCGGAAAATATATTGGGAAAATAGATTTAGAAAGTACTGTATTAAAAACTAATCTAGAAGCAGTAGAAGAACTAGCAAGACAGTTAAGACTTAGAAATATTGGAGGAATAGTAATAATAGATTTTATAGCAATGAAAAATAAAGAAGATGAAGAGTTGCTACTAAATAGTCTAGAAGAAGAGCTTAAGAAGGATAGGAGAAAGACTAGTGTAATGGGAATAACTAAATTAGGATTGGTAGAAATGACTAGAAAAAAAGTGAGAAATCGTCTATCATGGAATTATTTTAAAGTTTGCCCTCATTGTGATGGCAAGGGGAAAATATTAATTGATTAATATTGACAAATAGGCTTTTTTTTGATAGAATTAGTTTCTGTAAGTAGCCGCACAGTGTGGGTTTTAAAGCATAGTCACCTGACATTGGCGAGACTGGATAGGGGAGGTGCAATCTAAATGTACGCTGTAATCGAAACAGGAGGAAAACAATATAGGGTTCAAGAAGGAGATACTATTTTTGTTGAAAAACTAGATGCAGATAATGGAGAACAAGTAAGCTTCGATAAAGTTTTATTTGTTTCTAAAGATGACGATCTAGTTGTTGGTAAACCTTATGTTGAAGGTGCCAAAGTAGAAGGAAAAGTTCTAGAACAAGGAAAAGGAAAGAAAGTTATAGTTTTCAAATACAAAGCAAAGAAAAACTATAGAAAAAAACAAGGACATCGTCAACCATATACAAAAGTAAAAGTTGAAAAGATTTTAGGATAATTAAAATGATAAAAATAGAAATATATAAAGATATGGTAGGCAATATATTTAAATATTCAGTAGAGGGTCATGCAGGATATTCTACAAAAGGCAATGATATAGTTTGTTCAGCAGTTTCTATGCTGGCCCAAACTACCCTTATTGCATTGAATAAAGTTGGTAATATAGATGAAGAATCTATAGATTACTCAATAGATGAAGAAAAAGGTGTCTTAAAAGTAGCTATCCCTAGAGATCTTTCTAATGAACAATTAAATACTACCAATATAATATTGAAAACTATGGAAGTAGGAATTAAAGCTGTAATAGACAGCTATCCGGAATATATAACTCTCAAATACAGGGAGGTGGAATAATATGATAAAATTAAATTTACAATTGTTTGCAACTAAAAAAGGAGTAGGTTCCTCAAGAAATGGTCGTGATAGTGAAGCGAAAAGACTAGGAGTAAAAAGAGGAGACGGCCAACTTGTATTAGCAGGAAATATTTTAGTTCGTCAAAGAGGAACAAAAATTCATCCAGGAACAAATGTAGGTAAAGGTTCAGACGATACTTTATTTGCAAA
Source organism: Anaerosalibacter bizertensis (assembly GCF_009696605.1). Taxonomy (GTDB): domain Bacteria; phylum Bacillota; class Clostridia; order Tissierellales; family Sporanaerobacteraceae; genus Anaerosalibacter; species Anaerosalibacter bizertensis. The sequence continues at coordinate 41,301 of NZ_VULR01000009.1, forward strand.
AGTTGACGGTTTTGTTAAATTTGAACAAAAAGGTAAAAATAGAAAACAAGTTAGTGTATATCCAGTAGAAGAATTAGCATAGATAAAAATCAGCTTACCTAAAAAAGGTAAGCTTTTTTATTCTTATAAGAAAAATTTTTCATGAATCATAAAAAGAGGTAAGGGGATGGATAGTTTGAGCGGAATTTATGAGATCCATAAAGAAAAAGCTGAATACATCTCTTATATGAAAGATGTATTCAGAGAACAAAGACATGATTATATGAATTATTTTCAAGTGATATATGGTTATCTACAGCTTGGGAAAATAGAAGAAGCATTAAGACAAATTAAGAAAATCATTCAATTAAATTCAAATTTAAGTCAAATATATAAAATGTCCCTTTTTCATGTAAGTGTTTATTTAGATAGGGCTATTAGAGAAATGGGAGATTTAGAATATATAATAAATCTACATGTTTTAAATAACAGACAAAATACTATATGCTGTATTGATAACGAAGAAGAAATAATTAAAAACTTAGATTTGATTTTCGAGGATTTCATGGAAGAAGGTATACGATTTAAAAGGAATGTAGATATAGAAATAGAAGAGTTTAAAGATAGAATATCTTTCACATTTTCTGGAGAAAATAAAATATCTACATTAATTAAAAACAGTAAAGATGTAGACATTATTGAAGATAATGAAAGAGTTAGTGTGATTTTTAAGTATAAAAATCCTATAGAGTGTTTAAGTGTAGAATAGTATTGACAGGGTTAATAGAATTGGTATAATTAAATTACTAAACATTAGTAGGATAATAAGTATAAAAGGATGATATTATGTTTGTAGATATAGCAAAAATACGTCTAAAAGCAGGAAAAGGTGGAGATGGAGCAGTTGCTTTTAGAAGGGAAAAATATGAACCTTCCGGTGGACCTTATGGAGGAGATGGAGGAGATGGAGGAAGTATAATCCTTCAAGTAGATGAAGGATTAAAAACCTTAATGGATTTTAAATACAAGAGGGTTTATAAAGCTGAAAATGGTGAAGATGGAAAAACAAAAAAACAATATGGGAAAAGTGGAAAAGATTTAGTACTTAGAATACCTCCAGGAACTGTTGTAAAAGATTTAAAAACTGGAGGAGTAATTATAGATTTTAAAGACAAAGACGAAATTTTTGTTATTGCAAAAGGAGGCCGAGGAGGAAAAGGCAATGCTAAATTTGCAACTTCCACTAGACAGGCACCAAGGTTTTCAGAAGCAGGAGAAAAAGGTGAAGAAAGAGAAATAATTCTTGAATTGAAGCTGTTAGCAGATGTTGGACTAGTTGGTTTTCCCAATGTAGGAAAATCCACACTACTTTCAATGATGTCTGCCGCAAAGCCTAAAATAGCTAATTATCATTTTACAACTTTAAAACCTAATTTAGGAGTTGTAAGAGTGGAGGAAGGGAAAAGCTTTGTTATGGCAGATATTCCAGGGTTAATTGAGGGTGCCCACGAAGGTGCAGGTTTAGGCCATGAATTTCTTAGACATGTGGAAAGAACTAGACTTATAGTCCACGTAATAGATGCTTCTGGAATAGAAGGTAGAAATCCTTTAGATGATTTCTATAAAATAAATGAAGAATTAAAAAATTATAATCCTAAATTATCAAAAAAACCTCAGATAGTAGTAGCTAATAAAAAAGATATAGGTACTTGGAATGAAGGATATAAGATTTTAAAAGAAAAATTAGAAAAAGAGGGCTATAGGGTTCTTCCTGTATCTGCTGCAACAGGAGAAGGAGTAGATAAGTTGAAATATATAATATGGGAAGAACTTTCAAAAATTGAAGCAGATTATGAAACTTTTGATGAAGTAGTTGAATTTAAAGAAACAGAAGAAAAAGAAGAAATAGTAGTAAAACTAGAGGAAGGGAAATTTATTGTAGAGGGAGCTTTTATTGAAAAACTAGTATATTCAACTAATTTTGATGACTTGGATTCCTTAAGATATTTTCAAAATACCCTTATAAAGAAAGGGATAGTAGAAAAATTAAAGAGTTTGGGTATTGAAGAAAATGATACAGTATATATTTGTGGATTTGAATTTGAATTCTTTGACTAGAAATTGTATGGAGGTAAAAGAGGAGAAATGGAATGCTATAATTGCGGAAATTGCAAAGAAAATAATCCAACTTATTATTGTATAGCAAAAGATAAAGTAATTATAAATGAAAATTATAGACCAGAAGAGAAAAAAAGGAATGGATGGAAAAAAGGAAATAAAGAATATGAAGTTCATAGAAGGAATACTAGGAAAGAAATAGAAATTTAAGAGGTATTTTAAAGGAGTGTATTAATTGTTAACGGGGAAACAAAGAAGTTATCTTAAAAGTATTGCTAATGGAATAGAACCTATATTCCAAATTGGAAAAAATGGTATCAATGAAAATTTTATAAAACAAGTAGATGAAGCATTAGAAGCAAGAGAAATTATAAAAATAAATGTATTAAAAAATAGTTTCTTAGATACAAAAACTGCAGCTAATGAGGTAGCCAAATTAACAGATGCAGAGTTTGTTCAAAGCATAGGAAATAAATTTGTAATATATAAAGAATCTGAAGAAAATAAAAAAATAAATTTACCTTAAAAGATTGGCTTAGCCAATCTTTTTTATGTATTTTAGATATATAATTTAATATATAGTATAATATTGGAGGGAGATAATTGACAAAGTATAAGATGGGGATAATGGGTGGTACTTTTGATCCCATACATATAGGACATTTAATATTAGCAGAAGAAGCAAAAAATTATTTTGGACTCGATAAAATTATTTTTATCCCTACAGGTAGGCCACCTCACAAACATTGGGATAATATGGCGGAACCTATAAAAAGATATGAAATGACACTATTGGCCACAACAGACAATCCAGATTTTATAGTGTCATCTATAGAAATCGATAGAGAAGGTACTACCTATACTATTGATACAATAAAATATTTAATACAAAAATATAAGGATACAGAATTTTACTTTATAACAGGTGCAGATTCAATAGTAGAAATATCTAATTGGAAAAACTCTAAAGAGCTTCTATCTCTTTGCAAATTTATAACAGCAAAAAGAGCAGTTGTCTCAGACAATAAATTAGAAAAAACTATTAGTGAAATAGAAAAAAAGTTAGGGGTTAGTATAGATATTTTACCTATACCATATATAGACATATCATCTACAAATATAAGAAATAAAATAAAGAAAAATGAATCTATAAAATATTATTTACCTGATAGTGTTAGGGATTATATTTTTAAAAACAAACTATATATTGATTAAAATATGGGGGATTTAATATGTTTGAGGACTGGATACATGAAAAACTTAAGACAGAGATAGGTATTTTGAGATATAATCATTCTATAGGTGTTATGGAGACAAGTATAAAACTAGCAAAATATTATGGTGTTAATGAAAAAAGCGCAGCATTAGCAGGTCTTCTTCATGACTGTGCTAAGTCCAAAGACAAAATAAAATTATTGAAAATGGCTGACGAGTTTGGTATAATTCTAGATAATGTTATGAAAAATAATGTAGAATTAATTCATGGCCCAATAGGTGCTGAAATTGCTAAAAGACAATATAATATAGAAGATAAGAAAATATTATCTGCAATACAGTATCATACTACTGGGAAAGAGGACATGAGTATATTAGAGAAAATTATTTTTATAGCTGATTATATTGAACCTAATAGGAAATTTAAAGGTGTTGAGGAAGCTAGAAAACTAGCCTTTGAAGATCTAGACGAGAGCTTAATCTATGCAATGGATAATACTATTAAGTTTGTTATTAATAGTGGGGGATTAATACATTTAGATACAGTAAAAGCAAGGAATTATTTAAAAATAGAAAAGAGTTTGGAGTGAGGTCTAGTGAAAAAGAAATTTCTTAAAACATTTTTTATATCTTTTTTAGCATTTGCTATTCTTTATAGTGGGGCAGCTTATTATTACATAAATATTAGAGACAAAGAAACTGGGAATAATGCTGATTTATTTAATAAATTTAAGTATGAAGACGACGGTAATGATGAATTGACATTTCTTTTATTAGGTATAGATAGTAAAGATATTGCTAATGATGAAAAAGAAAGATCAGATACTATGATGTTATGTAATGTAAATAAATCAACAGGAAGTGTTTCAATCTTATCAATACCTAGGGATACAAGAGTAGATATTAGAGGAAGAAGAAATAAAGAAAAAATTAATCATGCTCATATGTATGGAGGGCCAGATCTATCAGTAAAGACAGTTAGAGATTTTCTTGGAATAGATTTAGATTATTATGTAAGGGTTGATTATAAAATAGTAGAAGAGTTTGTAGATTTAATAGGTGGCGTTGAGGTAGATGTGCCTATGGATATGCGTTATAGCGATCCAGCAGCTGATCCACCTTTAAATATAAACTTAAAAGAAGGAAGACAGATATTAGATGGAGATAAAGCTTTGCAATTCTTGAGATTTAGAAAAGGTTATAAGGATCAAGATTTGGGAAGAATAAGAGCACAACAACAATTTATTCAATCAGCTATTTCTAAAACATTAAAACCAGGAAATATAGTTAAAGTTCCTAAAATGGTAGAGAGTTATTATAAATACGTAGACACCAACATACCTTTAGAAACAATTATGAGATTTGCATTAAAAGCAAAAGATATAAATACAGAGAATTTAGAAATGGCTACTTTGCCAGGAGAACCAGAAATGATAGATGAAATATCATATTATATAGCTTATGAAGAAGAGATGAGTGAATTAGTTAAAAATATGTTTATTGATCATGAAACAGTAGAGAATAAATCTATAGATAGAGAAGATGAAGAAACCAATTAACACTTACAGGAGGTATTATTAGTGAAGGAACTTGATGAGAGACTTTCTATTATATCAAAGGCTTGTGATGATAAAAAAGCATTTGATGTAAAAATTTTAGATATATCAAAATTAAGTAGCATAGGGGATTATTTTGTTATTGCTAGTGGCAATTCTACAACTCAAGTTGTTGCTATTGCAGATGAAGTTGAGGAAAAGATGGTAAAATCAGGATTTGAATTATTACAAAAAGAAGGACAAAATTCTGCTAGATGGGTTTTGTTGGATTTTGGCGATATTATTGTACATGTATTCCATAAAGAAGATAGGAAGTTTTATAATTTAGAAAGACTTTGGGCAGATAGTCATAAAATTGAAATGTAAATAAAAATACAATCTAAAAGTCTTCTCATTTTCATTGAAAATGGGAAGACTTTTAATACAAGAGGAGGTTTTAAATATGGAAGTAACATATATATCTACAGATAAGGCACCTGCAGCCATAGGCCCTTATTCTCAAGGTACCAAAGTAGGCAATATGGTTTTTACATCTGGTCAATTAGGAATTGATCCTAAAACTGGTGAATTTGTCAATTCTAATATTGAAGAAGAAACAAGACAAAGTTTAAAAAATCTTAAAGCTGTTGTTGAAAAAGCTGGTGGAACCCTTGAAAATGTAGTGAAAGTAACAATATTCATTAAGAATATGGGGGATTTTTCGAAAATAAATGGAGTATATGGAGAATACTTTAATTCTCACAAACCTGCTAGATCCTGTGTAGAAGTAGCTAAATTACCTAAAGATGGAAATGTAGAGATTGAAGCCATAGCAATCATATAAAAAAACTGACTCAAAATGGTTAACCATTTTGAGTCAGTTTTTTTATATGAAAGATTTTCTCTTTCTTCTTTTCGTTTTTTTAATATGTAAAATCATTCTCCAAAATACAAACAAAATAATTAGTGATAACCACCATTTTCCAATTGGATAGTTTTCAATTATTTGTCTATACAAAGGCATTGCTTCTACATTTTCAGTGGAAACAATATTTACATATCCTAAAGAATTCCCATCAAGGAAATATTCAATTTTTCCTAAGGCTTGTCCTTTAGAAATAGGTGCTTCCAATTTAGAAGGAAGGGAAATATTTGTTTTAACTTCAGAACTATTGTCCTTAGGGACATATACATAAAAATCATCTTCTGATACACCAGTTATAAATTTATTGGTTCCATTTTTGATCTTCACATTTCCAATAAACTCATTTTTAGAAGTTAGAAAGTTTTTGTCAAAATTATTAAATCCATAATTTAATAGTTTGTGAGTATCTATATAAATGTTTCTGCCTTGAGACTTCAATACAACAGATATAAGTCTAGTATTTCCTTTTTTTGCAGAAGTAACTAAACAATTTTGAGCAACTGATGTATAACCACTTTTTACCCCATCTACCCCATCATATTTTATAGGTATTGTTTCCCCGTTTAAATCTATTTTTTTCTGACTATATAGCAGCCTATTAGAAGATTGCAAATATCTAGATTCATCTTTTTTATTAGTAGTTGGAATTATATAATAATAATTCTTGACTATATCTCTAAAAGTTTTATTTTTCATAGCATATTTTGCAATAAGAGATAAGTCATAGGCTGTAGTCATGTGCTCATCATTAGGTAATCCATTAGGGTTTTCGAAATGGGTATTTAAAGCTCCAATTTTTTCTGCTTTTTCATTCATTAGCTTTACAAACTCTTCAACACTTCCTGAAATATGTATTGCAATAGCCACAGCTGCATCGTTAGCAGACCCTATTAAAAGGGCATGTACCAAATCATTTAATGTTAACTCTTCCCCAGGCTCTAAAGCAATATGTGTTCCGTCAAGTCCCTCTATTACGTCATCGGTTATAGTGACTTTTTCATTTAAATCACCTAATTCAATGGCCAATATTCCAGTCATTATTTTAGTAGTACTGGCTGGATAAAGTTGTTTATTAGCATTTTTTTCATACAATATTTGTCCTGTTTCTTCATCAATAAGTATTGCCCCTTCTCCAAAAATATCTAAGTCATCAGTAGAAGCATTTTCTGCATAGGAAAAACTACAAGAATTTCCAAGAATAATTACTATTAATATAAGCAATATCTTTTTCAAAGTCCCCACCTTCCTTAACTATATTGATATTAGTATATCAAAAAATAAAGTTATTTTTAATATAAATTAAAAAAAAGAAGGAAAAAACCAGTTTTAATAGAATTAAAGTTAAAAGGAAAGTGGGATGGGGGGATGAAGATGAGAATCTTTACAAAAAGGGAGCAAATAGTTATACTATTGTTAGTCATATTAGTAGGGGCTATTACATTATATGGTTTTTACAGAAATAATAATAAATTAAATGATATGGATTTAAAAGGTAAAGAAATAGGAGAAGAAATGGAAATAGAAGAAACAAATGAAGATGAAAATATAGATGAAGAGCCAGAATATATTATGGTACATATAAGTGGACAAGTATTTAATCCAGGTTTAATTGAGTTAAAGAATGGTTCTAGGGTAATAGATGCAGTAAATAGTGCTGGTGGTCTCAAGGAAGAGGCGGACTTGGATAGGATAAATTTAGCAAAGAAATTAGTAGATGAGCAAAAGATATATATTCCCAAAATAGGGGAAGAAATAGATATAGTAGAAGAGGAAGATGGATCTAGTGAAAGCACTCAAGAAAATTCTGGAGATAGTAGTAATAAAATAAATATAAATACAGGAACTAAAGAAGAATTGATGAGTTTACCTGGTATAGGAGAAGTACTTGCTGAAAGGATCATAGAGTATAGAGAGTCAAATAGTTTTAAATCTATAGAAGATATTAAAAATGTATCAGGAATAGGGGATAAAAAATTCGAAAGTATAGAAGATATGATTATTGTAAATTGAAAGGAATGATATATAAATGGATGAGAAAAGGCTTACTCAATTAACTAAAAGCTCTGGATGAGCTGCAAAATTAGGTCCAGATACCTTGGCACAAGTTTTGTGTCAATTACCAAAAACTTATGATGAGAATTTAATTGTAGGTCTTGATACTTCTGATGATGCAGCAGTTTATAAAATTAATGATGATTTAGCTATTATCCAAACGTTAGACTTTTTCACTCCCGTAGTTGATGATCCTTATACTTTTGGACAAATAGCTGCTGCCAATTCTTTAAGCGATGTTTATGCTATGGGTGGTGAACCAAAATTAGCTATGAATATAGTTTGCTTTCCAAACTGTCTATCCCCAGATGTTTTAACTGAAATTTTAAAAGGTGGACATGATAAAGTAAAAGAGTCTGGTGCCGTATTAGTTGGTGGTCATACTGTTGAAGATGATGAACCTAAATATGGTCTTTCTGTTACCGGTTTTGTTCACCCTAATAAAGTTCTTACCAATGGAGATGCTAAACCTAATGATTTATTAGTACTTACAAAACCTATAGGAACAGGTATTATAAATACTGCAATAAAAGGTGGATTAGCAGCTCAAAACCACTATGATGAAGCTGTTAAAGTAATGACTACATTAAATAAATTTGCAATAGAAGCAGGTAATAAAGTAGGCATAAATGGCTGTACAGACATAACAGGTTTTGGATTATTAGGGCATGGATTAGAATTAGCAGAAGCAAGTTCTGTAACTTTAAAAATCAACCATAAAGATATACCTTTAATTGAAGGAGCATTAGAGTATGCTCAGATGGGGTTAGTGCCAGCAGGAGCTTATTCAAATGAAGTCTATATAGGGGATAAAGTTAAAATTAGTTCAGACATACCAAGGGAGATAGTAGATGTATTATATGATCCACAAACTTCTGGAGGACTTCTTATGTCTGTGCCAGAAGATAAAGTAGATAAATTGTTAGAAGAATTAAAAAATACACCTACTTCTTTTGGAGTTATTGGCAAAGTACTAGATAAGGAAGATAAATATTTAATAATAGAATAAAAGAGAAGGAAGGGTGAAGATGGAAAAGAGAAACTTATTTAGTTTAATACCAAAAGTTGATGAAATTTTAAAAGAACCATTAATGACAAGATTATTAGATAAATTGCCAAGAGTTATAGTAGTAGATTCTATAAGAGAAGAGATCCAATTATTGAGGGAAGATATTAAAAATGATTTTATAACAGAGAAAAATATTGATAAAAGAATTGAGAAACTACCTAGCTTAATAGAAAAAAGAGCCAATAAAAAAAATAGATTTAAGCTCAGAAAGGTTATAAATGGAACAGGGGTGGTTATCCATACTAATTTAGGTAGATCTCCAATTGATGAAGAAATAATGAAAAATGTTTTTGAGATTTCTTCTAATTATTCAAACCTTGAATTTGATTTAGAAAGTGGAAAAAGAGGTTCAAGATATAGTCATTTAGAAAAAATACTATCAGATATAACTGGTGCAGAAGCAGCTATGGTAGTTAATAATAATGCTGCAGCAGTAATGTTGGTTTTAAGCACATTAGCTAAAGAAAAGGAAGTTATAGTCTCTAGAGGAGAGTTAATAGAGATAGGAGGCTCTTTTAGAGTACCTGAAGTCATGGAGCAAAGTGGTGCAATCTTAGTAGATGTAGGAACTACTAATAAGACTCATATATGGGATTATGAAAAGGCTATCAATGAAGAGACTGGAGTTTTTCTAAAAGTTCATACAAGTAACTATAGGATTTTAGGATTTACATCTTCAGTTTCAATAGAAGAATTATACGAATTAAAGAATAAATACAATATTCCCTTAGTAGAGGACTTAGGCAGTGGTGTTTTAATAGATTTATCTAAATATGGCTTAGAATACGAGCCTACAGTCCAAGATTCTATTAAAAAAGGTGTAGATATAGTTACATTTAGTGGAGATAAGCTATTAGGAGGACCTCAGGCTGGGATTATTGTTGGGAAAAGGGAATATATTGATGAAATGAAAAAAAATCCTCTAACTAGGGCCATTAGAGTAGATAAGTTTACAATATCTGCCCTAGAGGCTACTTTAAAATTATATCTAGATGAAGAGGGAATGAAGAAAAAAGTTCCAACAATCAATATGCTAACATTATCTCAAGAAGAATTAGAAAATAAAGCTAATATTTTGAAAGAAAAGTTAAAATGCAATATAAATATAAATGATAAAAATATTGATATAGAAATAGTAGATGATTATTCAGAAGTGGGAGGCGGCTCCTTACCTTTAGAGAAATTGCCTACAAAATGTATATGTATTTCCCTTAAAGATTTGAGCGTATCTAAATTTGAAAAATCTTTAAGAAACTTTAAAACACCTATTATTACTAGAGTATATAAAGATAAAATCTATATTGATATGAGAACTATAAAAGAATCTGACTTTGATACTATAGTTGAAGGAGTATTAGAGACTTTAAATGAAGTTAAAGGGGTGCTTTAAAATGAAGCATTTTATAGTTGGAACTGCAGGACATATTGATCATGGAAAAACTACTTTGATAAAAGCGTTAACAGGGAGAGAAACAGATAGATTAAAGGAAGAACAGAAGAGAGGAATATCTATTGAATTAGGATTTACTTATTTTGATTTACCAAGTGGTAAGAGGGCTGGAATTATAGATGTACCTGGACATGAAAAGTTTGTCAAAAATATGTTGGCAGGAGTTATAGGTATAGATATAGTTATATTGGTAGTAGCTGCAGATGAAGGAGTAATGCCTCAAACAAAAGAACATTTAGATATACTACAGCTATTAGGAATTAAGAAGGGATTTATAGTATTGACTAAAATTGATTTAGTAGATGAAGAATGGATGGAGTTGGTAATGGAGGATATAAAGGAGCATGTAAAAAACACCTTCTTAGAAAACACTCCTATAATACCTGTTTCATCAATTAAAAATATAGGTTTAGATGAAGTGAGAGATAATATAGATAATTTGACCGAAGAAATAGAAGAAAGAAATGTAAAAGATATGCCTAGATTACCAATAGATAGGGTATTTACTATATCTGGTTTTGGAACTATAGTGACAGGGACTTTAATCTCAGGTACTTTTAAAGTAGGGGATGAAGTAGAAATTTTCCCAGGAAATAAAAGAGGAAGGATTAGGTCTTTACAAGTACATGATGAAGCTGCGGATATAGTGGAAGCAGGGCAAAGGGTAGCCATGAACATAGCTGGACTAAAAAAATCAAGTATAGATAGAGGCAATGTAGTTGCTCCAATAGACTCGATGAAAGATACTATGATGTTAGATGTTAAAGTTAAACTTTTAGAAGATATTCCTAAGATTATAGAAAATAGATCAAGAGTTAGACTATATATAGGAACCCAGGAAATCCTATGTAGAATTGTGTTATTAGATAAAGAAGAATTATCTCCTGGAGAAAGTGCTTATGCTCAGTTAAGACTAGAAGAGTCTACTGTAGCTAAGAGAGGGGATAAGTTTATACTAAGATTTTATTCGCCTATGTTTACTATAGGTGGTGGGGAAGTATTAGAAGCCAACCCAGAAAAGAAGAAAAGATTTGACAAACAAGCAATAGAAGAGTTGGAGATAAAAGATAAAGGTGAAACAGAGGATGTTATAGGAAAAGTCATAAAAGATAGAAGCAAGGAATTTCCTACAGTTAAAGATATCTCTATATATACCGCTATGTCTGAAGAAGATGTAAGCAGAGAAATAGAAAATTTAAAATTTAAAAATAAAGTAATTACATTTTCTCTTTTAAAAGATATACATGTAATTCATATAGAATATTTTAATTATTTACAAGGAAAAATTGAAGAAGAATTAAAAAAATATCATATAGATAGACCACTGAAACAGGGAATAGGTAAAGAAGAAATTAGGAGTAAATACTTTAAGGATATAAAACCTAGAGTAGCAGATGAATTTATAAATTTACTTATTAAAAAAGGAATTGTAAAACAAAAGAATGAATATATTTTTCTCGAAGGATTTGAAATCAAATATAATGAAGAGCAAAATAAAATTAAAGAAGAGATTAAGAAAATATTTATTAGGGAAGAATTTTTATTGCCTAAATATGAAGATATTGTTAAAGAAATAAAATTTGACGACGATGAAATTAGACAAGTATTTGAATCCTTATTAGACAGTGGAGAAGTTTTAAAATTAAAAGAGGATATATATATACTAAAAGATATATATGAAAGAGCAATAGCTATTTTAAATGAATACTTAGATAAAAATGGGTCTATAACAGTTTCTCAATATAGGGATTTATTAAATACTAATAGGAAGTCTTCTATTGCACTATTAGAGTATTTTGATGAGATTAAAATAACTAAAAGAGTTGGAGATAAAAGAATTTTTACAGGAAAAATAGAGGAAAACAGATAGAAATATAGAATTATATTATATGTAAATTTATTGTAATATATATGAGGTGATAATAGTGGACACCAAAATATTAATTGTTGATGATGAAAAGTTGTTTGTCAAAGGTCTCAAGTATAGTCTTGAACAAGATGATTATATTATAGAAACAGCATTTGATGGAAAGGAAGCTATTGAAAAAGTAAAAAAAAAGAGATACGATTTAATAATTTTAGATTTAATGTTACCGGGAATTGATGGATTAGAAGTTTGTCAAAAGATTAGACAAGATTCTCAAGTGCCTATTATAATGCTTACTGCTAGAGGAGAAGACATAAATAAAATATTAGGATTAGAATATGGTGCTGATGACTATTTAACTAAACCTTTCAATATTCTAGAATTAAAAGCAAGAATAAAGGCTATACTTAGAAGAGTAAATATGAAAAGTACAAATATTACAGATCAAGTAATTCAAATAGATGATTTTAAAATAAATACATTAGGTAGGAAATTGACTATACATGGTAATGAAGTAAATTTAACGGCTAAAGAATTTGATTTATTACTTTTATTGGCATCCAACCCAGGAAAAGTATTTACAAGGGAAGAGTTATTGGAGACTATATGGGGATATGAATATTTTGGAGATCTTAGAACCGTAGATGTTCATATCAGAAGACTTAGAGAAAAGATTGAAGAGGATTCAGGCCAACCAGAGTATATACTTACAAAGTGGGGAGTTGGTTACTATTTTAGAAGTAAACCACAATAATAAAAAAAAATTTGTAAGTGTTAGGTGGAAACTAGTTTCCACCTATTTATTATTAATATTTATTACATTAATTATAATAAATTTGATAATATGCAAGACTATTTTTAATATATACATAGATCAAGAAAAAAATAGTAGCTTCACTAAGGCTAATATAGTATCTAATAGGGTTAGATTTCAATTAGCATCAGATAGAATGAGTGAAGAATGGATTCAGACTTCTGTAAGAGATTATAGTAAAGAAATAAATTCAAGGATTATAGTTGTAGATAAGGACAATAAAGTTCAACTAGATTCTCATAATTCATTTGTAGGAGATAAATTTTATCATGATGAAATAGTAGAAGCTTTGAAAGGTGAAAATAGTAGTGGGATTTATAATTTTAAACAGTCAGGAAGAGTAATGTATATATCTGTTCCAGTAATAGTCAACAATAAAATAGTAGGGGCAGTTCTTTTATCAACATCTATTGAGCATATACATGATGAAGTAAAGCATATTTGGAGGAAATTAGAGCTGATTTCAGGTATAAGTATGATTGTTATTGCCGTAATAGTTTTTTTATTTGCTGGGGTTATTTTAAAGCCTCTAAATGACTTAAAGAATACTATAAACAAGGTAACTCAGGGCCATTTAGAAGAAAAGGTAAATATAAAAAGTAATGACGAATTTAAAGAAGTTGCAGAAGCTTTTAACATGATGATTACTAAATTAGAAGAAGTAGATAATCAAAGGAAAGATTTTGTGGCAAATGTATCTCATGAACTTAGAACACCTCTTACATCTATAAAAATCCTCTCTGAATCCCTTATTAATCAAGATACTTTTGATAAAGATATTTATAAAGAATTTTTAATAGATATTGATTCAGAAGTAGATAGATTAAACAATATTATTACAGATTTACTTACATTAGTAAATTTAGACAAGGAAAAATTAATTCTAGATAATAAAGTAACTTATATAAATTATTTATTAGAAAAAATAGTTTCTAGAATGGAGCCTATTGCAAAACAAAAAAATATAGAATTAAAACTAATTTTAAATGAAAAGATTCAAATAAAAATAGATGAAGGCAGGATGCAACAAGCTATAATTAATATAATTGATAATGCTATCAAGTATACCCAGCCAGAAGGTATTATAGAAGTAGAATTATATAAAAAGGAAAAACATGCAATAATAAAAATATTAGATAATGGAGTAGGTATACCTGAGGATAAGTTACCTTATATATTTGAAAGATTCTATAGAGTAGATAAGGCTAGATCTAGAAATACTGGTGGAACAGGTCTAGGATTATCTATAGCATGGGAAATAATAACCAGCCATGGTGGTACTATTGATGTAGATAGTCAGGTAGGTGTAGGAAGTATATTTTATATAAAATTGCCTCTTGAAAAATAGGAAATAGGAGGGTTTTTATGAGGAAAAAGTGTACTTTGATTATTTTAATACTTATTTTATCCATGCTCACAAGTTCTTGCCAGCCATATGATGTTTTATCAGAAGATAGCAATAACTTTCCTCCAATTAACCCTATTTCAAAAGATAAGATAGAGGTTATTCTTTATTATCCAAATAGTGAAATGGAACATTTAGTTCCAGAGATTAGAGTCGTATCCCGTTCCAATGAAAAAATTGAGGAAATGGTTGTTAGCGAACTATTAAAAGGTACAAAGAGAAAGGGATTAAAAAATATAATTCCAGAAAATGTAGAAATGCTTTCATTAGATATAGTAGATGATATAGCTTATGTAAGTTTTTCAGATGAATTATATAATAAAAGCTATGGAGAAAAGGAGGAAGCTTTTATTATATATTCTATAGTGAATACTTTAACCAGCATACCTGATATAAATAGGGTTCAAATATTTATAAATGGGAAAGCTATAAATACATTGTTTAAATATTATAGTGTTAGAGAACCTTTAGCTTTTAGCAGTCTTATAGTTAGTAGGGATTATATAAATCCAGTATCTATATTAAATGAATATTATGATAATCTACTTGATGGAGAATATGATAAAAGTATGGATATGCTATATTTAAGCGAGATAGAAAAGGTGAAATTAAATACTTTGAGAATATATCTAGAAAATGAATTTAAGGAAGTAGAGCAATTTGATATTACAGATTATATAATTTATGAATATGGAGATAAATTAAATATGGACGTGGAATTAGTATTTACTTATGAAAAAAACAATAAAAAATCTTCTTATAAAAAAATAGAATTAGTATATGATAAAGATAAGTTTAAAATTAAAGGATTATTATATTGATCATAAAGCTTGAAAAAAATACATTTATGTCTTATAATAGTATTTGTTATATTTTCTTGGGGGTAGATGGGTCCTGGTGGGCCCTCTGGTCTTCAAAACCAGCGCGAGGCGTTAGGAGCGTCTTGGGTGAGTTCGATTCTCACATACTCCCGCCATTGAATACAAGCCACTTAGGTGGTTTTTTTATTTTTTGCAAACATGAATATTTAATTTTACTAAAAAATCGAGGAGTTTGATATACTCCTCGATTTAATATATTGATTTAATATCTTCTTCCACTATCACAGTTACAGAATATTATTACAAGTAATAGGAAGAAAAAAAGTAGTGAATTATCAAAGTCATCCCTATCAGGTCTTCTATCTCTTCCAAGTTCAGAATTCAATTCAGCCATAAACACACCTCCTCTTTTATTAAGAAAAGTCTGGGCTTTTAACAATTACGACCAAAATCACAGTTACAGAATATTATTACGAGCAATAGAAAGAAGAAAAGTAGGGAATCATCAACATTGCCTCTTCTACCAAACATATAAACACCTCCTATTAGCGATTTAAGTTTCTATATAAATTATGCTAGAATCTCTTAAAGTGTGAAATAAAATTATTATGGAGATTTAATAGAAGTTTTAATATATGTAATAAAATATGACAAAATTAGTGGCTATTGAAAATTAAGTCGGGGAAAGTTCCCCGACTTATTTTTTAGCTTATTAATATCTATAACCACAGTTACAGAATAAAACTACAAGTAATAGAAAGAAGAAAAGTAGAGAATCATCAAAACCTCCACAACCTCTGCGTCCTAAATTGTCAACCATTTATAGCACCTCCTAACATAATCAAGGGATTTCAATAGCAAAGATGAAATGTTAAACTAAAATTAAGGTTAGGCTAAAACCCTAATATAGAATATGCTAGTATGATAAAAATTGTTAATAGTAGCTAATAAAAATAATATTAATAAGTATTCGTTTAATAGAAATATAAAAAAAGCTTTAAAAATAAAATAACATGATATAATAATATAGGCTGTACTCTTTTAAAAGGGGGATTTTTTATGAAAAATAAAGAAACTAAAAATATTATGGTATGCGTAACTCAGCAAAAAACTTGTGAAAGATTAATAGTAAATGGCTATAGTATGAAAGAGAAAGAGGAAGATAAATTATATGTAATACATGTAGTAAATGAAAAAGACAAATTTTTAGATAAGAATAGCGATGGTGAAGCTTTAGAATACTTATTTAATGTATCAAAAAAAGTGGGAGCTGATTTGGCTGTTTTAAGATCAAAAGATGTAGTAAAGACTATTAAAGATTTTGCAAATGAGAACAATATAACCCATATCCTAATGGGAGCTTCTCCAGAACCAGATAAAAGAGAGAGTCAAAATATTACTTTTAAATTACAGCAAGCATTGTCTGAAGTAGAATTTATTGTACTTTAGAAGAAACTTTTAATTTCACGATAAATTTATGTAAAATAGAACATTTATATCGCTAAATATATAATTTATCTCTAAATTATATATTTAGTCCATATTTTAAAAAATATATTATGATACAAAATATTTTATTTACATAAACTAATTATATAAATAAAATATTTAAGGAGGATTTTTTATGTCGGAAATTAGAAGAGTTTTTCCAGGAGGCAATACTTCACAAGGATTTTTTTCCTACCATAAATATATTTTAAATGAGGGTAGAACTTTTATCTTAAAAGGTGGCCCAGGTTCTGGAAAATCTTCCCTAATGAAAAATATAGCAAATGAGATGCTTAAGCATAACCTTTCTATAGAATATCACCATTGTGCTTCAGATAAAAGTTCTATAGATGGTATAGTTATAAAAGAATTGAAAGTAGCAATACTAGATGGAACAGCGCCACATATTTTAGAGCCTAAACTAGTAGGATTGTCAGATGATATAATAGATCTTGGAAGATATATAGACAGATCAAAGCTATTTGAGAACAAAGAAGAAATATTAGAAGCTAAGGGAAACAACAAAAGTTGCTACAGAAAAACCTATTCTTATTTCAGAGCAGCAAAGGAAATATTAAATGAAATAGTATATGCAAATAGTGGCAAAGTAGATTTTGGAGGTATTAATAGATTAATATATGATTTAAAAGAAGATATATATGGCAATGAAACACTTAATCATATAGGTGAGGAAAGGCATTTATTTAATAGAGCCTTTACTCCTAGTGGTATAGCAGATTATACAGATACTCTTTTAAAGGATAGAAAAGTATACTATATAAACGCAGAATATGGTACTGGCAAATCCACCCTCATGGATATAATTTCCAAAGAAGGACTTTTAAGAGGGTATAATATAGAAATATATCATGAACCTTTAATTCCACAAAAAATAAACACTATAATCATATCAGAACTAAATTTAGCACTTTCTGTAGCTGACTATGCAAAAAATAATCACTACAAAAAAATAGATTTAAATCAATTTTTAAAAGGGGATACTAAAAACCAAGAAGACTATAATACTTTTAATAATCTAATAGATAGAGGAGTATATAGTTTATCTAAAGCGAAAAAGAATCATGATATATTAGAAGAAGCTTATCACCCAGCTATAGATTTTAATGGAATAGAAAAAGAAAGAGAAAAAATAATAAAACAAATAATGACTATAGCATAGAAGAAAAAAGTCACATCCTATTAAATTAGGAGTGACTTTTTTCTTCTGGCAAATCTTTAGCTTTATATTTCAATAATTCTTCTTTTAAATCCCTATTTTCTTTTTCCAATTTTTCTTTTTCTAAGTACAGTTTTTCAATCTTTTCATAAATATCTGTATCTTTTGAAGACAGAAGGGTGGATATACTATTTATACAATCATTTTTCCAAGCATAGTCTTTTAAAGCTCTATTTCCGCATACAAATTCCACACGAACATTTCCTTTATACTTTTCCCAATTCCTTATTTTAATCATCCCTATTTCTCCTGTGCTTCTATGGTGGGTTCCACAACAAGGAGAATAGTCCATACCGTCAATTTCTACAATTCTAATATCAGACCTTACATTAGGATATTTCCTTATAGGAACTTTATCTATATCCTTTTTTCCTATAATATAGGTTTTTATATCAAAATTAGAGTATATGACTTTGTTTGCAAAATCCTCTACTTTTACTATATCCTCCTTTTTAAGTTTAGGAATGTCAATATCTATATAGACACAAGTTTTACCAAGATAAAAACCTATAGTTTCAGCACCATAGAGCTTATAAAATATAGAAGAAAGAAGGTGTTGGCCTGAATGTTGTTGCATATAATCAAGCCTTGTATTCCAGTCTATAGAGAGTTGAACTTTGTCACTAAGAATATTTTCTTTTATTACATGTATTATATCGTCGCCTTCTTCATAAACATCTATTACTTCTAATCCATTGATAGTACCTTTGTCTCTAGGTTGTCCTCCCTTTAAATTTGGATAAAATATAGTTCTATTTAACTTTAAATAAAATTTATTGTTCATATATTTTTTATCTACAATTCTAGCACTAATTTCTCTCAAATAAGGATTTTCTAGATAAATATGCTCCGTCATACTTTCACCTCATTTATTTTATTCTAATTAACATTTTATCATTTTTTTAAAAAAAGAGTAGGTCTGAAAATATATTACTATGATATAATTTAGATATAAAATCATATATTTGTCCTCTATCTAAATATAATATACCCTTAAATTAAGGATAAAAGGAAGGGATATATTTGAAAAAGCCTTTTATAATCATTACAATCCCTATGATATTGGGAATAATATTTTCCTATTATTTAAAAATTAATAGTTCTTTTCTCTTAATTATTATACTAACAAGCTTTCTAATATTCTTGTGTTCAATTATATTTGGGTTTTTTAAAAAAAGATACATAATAATTCTTTTCTTTGCAATTGGTATCTTAATAACTTATATGAAACTTGAAAGTAGTACATTGATAAAATTCTCAGATAAGGATATAGAATTAGAGGGAAATATAAGTGAAATAATATATAATGAAAAAGACATTAGTAAATATATTCTAAATGTTGAAAAGATAGTAGATGATGGAGTTTCATACTTTCTAAATGAGAAATTGTCTTTAAAGGTCATTGGGGAAAACAAATTTGAAGTAGGAGATAAAGTCCTACTATCTGGAGTACTTAAAAGGCCAAATAAAAATACAAACCCTAAATTATTTAATTATAGATTATACCTTCAAACTAGAGGAATTTATACAACTATTACAGTAAAAAAACATGAAATTAATAAAGTAGACGAAAAAACTTTACCTTGGTATGAAAATATGAAATTAAACTTCACAGATCATGTGGAATTAGCTTGCGAAACATATTTAGAAAAACAAAATAGCTCTATTATGAAAGCCATACTATTAGGACAATCTTCTTATCTAGAAGAACAAGAATACAATAAATTCAAAGACCTAGGATTGACTCATATTATGGCAGTATCAGGATTACATATAGGCATTATATCTATATTTTTAATTACATTCCTTGCTTATTTAGGTGTAGAGAGAAAAACAAATACTATTTTAACCCTAATAATTATCTGGATATATGGATTTTTAATTGGATATCCTCCATCAGTTTTACGGGCCTTAATTATGTTTACCTTATTGTTTTATTCAAAAGTTATTTTTAGGAGATATGATTCAATAAATACCCTGTTTTTTGCCATGTTTATAATTCTTTCAATAAATCCACTATGGTTATTCGATATCGGTTTTCAACTATCTTTTGGAGCAACTTTTTTTATAACTTTTTTAACACCTATACTGAGGACAAAATTTTATCCATATAATAAGAAACTTGGGACTTCTCTCTATGCTATATTATCAGTACAAATAGGACTAGCCCCTATACTTTTTTATTATTTCAACAGTATTTCTATAATAAGCATTCTAGGAAATTTTATACTTATTCCTATATTATCAAAATCTGTAGTATTAGGATTTTCATTGTTGCTATTTTCATATTTCAGTAGTGGAATTTCATCAATCATTAGAAAAATATTAAATCTATTACTAAATATAAACTATTTTATTTCTGAGGGAATTTATGGGCTACCTTTAGGAAAGATTAGATTTTCCTCTCCCAATATAATAGAGGTATTTCTATATTACTTTATTGTATTTTCTATATTTAAAATCATTAAACTAGATGTATTTGATAATTTTACCAATAAGGCTATTATTTTTTATTTGATTATATGTATATTATTTACTGCCATTATTCCTTTTATTGAAAATGGAGTATGTATCCATTTTATAGACGTAGGGCAAGGAGATTGTATATTAATAGAAGATGGAAATAGATTCTATCTAGTAGATACAGGAGGAAGTATTTTTGGTAATTTTGATATAGGAGAAAATATTTTATTGCCTTATCTAGTTAAAAAAGGTATATTTACATTAGATGGAGTCTTTATAACCCATTTTCATGATGATCACTGTAAAAGCTTATCGACCCTTATAAAAAACATAAATATAAAAAAAGTATTTATAGGATATGAAAATAAAGATAATAAACTGTATACTAATATAGTGAATACTTCTAGGGAAGAATCTGTACCTATATATAAACTATCTAAAGGTGATAAAGTTTTTATTAATGAAGATTCATACATAGAGGTTTTAAGTCCTTTAGAAGAATTCATATCGAAAAATAGAGAAAATGAAAACAATCTTTCCTTAGTATTGCTCCTTAGAAGTTTTGGAAGAAAAACTTTATTAACTGGGGATATAGAAGAAGCTGCAGAAACACATTTATTAGAAAATATGAGTGGCAAGAAGGGGAAAATAGATTTTTTGAAAGTCCCTCATCATGGTAGCAACACATCATCAGGAGAAAATTTTATAGACTTTTTCCACCCGGACTATGCTTTTATACAGGTAGGAGAAAACAATAGTTTTAATCATCCTAGTGAAGAAGTATTGAAAAGATATGAAAGAAGGAATATAAAAGTTTTTAGAACCGATGAGTCAGGACTTATCACCTTAAGTATAATGCCTAAAGAATTTAATATTTCTATTTATAATAGGGATAGATTATCTATTGGTGATATAGTTATAGATTATGGACTTGAAATAAATTTTACTATAATATATTTAGTGTTAAGTTATATTATTATTAAGAGAAATTCCTATTTATTTGAGGAGTTGGATATATATGAGATTTGAAGATTTTATAAAGGATATGAGAGAAGATAAAATAAAATCTGTTTATCTTTTTTATGGAGAAGAAGATTATTTAATAGATTATTCAATAAAATCATTGAAAGAAAAATATGTTAATGAAGGGTTAGAGACTTTAAATTATATAGTATTAGATGGGGACAATATAGAAATGAGCCATATTTATGATGCCTGTGAAACCCTACCTTTTATGTCAGAAAAGAAGGTAGTTATTATAAAAAATTTAGGGATTTTTGGAAGCAAGACAAAAGGACAAGGGGCAGAGTATTTCAATCAAAAAAAAGATGAGCTAAAAAACTATATTTCAACATTAGAAGACTATATATGCCTTGTATTTGTAGAGAAAAACACCAATATTGATAAAAGAAAAGGGATTATAAAAAGTATTAATAAATTTGGAAGGGTTATAGAATTTACTAAACTTAAAGGCAGAGATTTAAATAATTGGATAGAAAAAGTTTTTAAAAAATATGGAAAAATTATATCTTATAATAATATAAATTATTTTATTCAACATTCTTCTTATTTTGATAGGGATATAAATAAGAGTCTGTATGACTTAGAAAATGAAATAATTAAATTAGTTAATTTTACAGGAGATAGGAAAGAAATCAATGTAAAGGACATAGATGAAGTTATGACTAAATCTTTAGATACAAATATATTTAATTTACTCAATAGTATTGGAGAAAAAGATATTAACAATTCACTAAAAGTTTTCCATGAAATGTGTGTTTCTAATGAACCTATACCTTTAATATTACATATGATTATTAGACAGTTAAGACTAATACTTATGCTAAAGCTGCTAAAAGAAAAAGGTTATGATAAAAGAACTATCATGGGAAAACTTAGGATTGGTGACTATCAGTATAAAATATTTTCTAATCAAAGTAAGAACTTTTCAAATGCCAAATTAGAAGAATCACTGAATCTGTGTTTAGAATCTGATGAAAATATAAAAACTGGCGTTATGGATGATAAGCTTGCTTTAGAAATGCTAATAGTTAGAATGTGTAGTTAGGTAAACAATGGTTCAATAAAATAATATTTAATAAATAAAAAAACTTCGGGTCATCACCGAAGTTTTATATTACATAGCTTTATCTTCTTTTGCGTTTAATCTTTTTGTTAGATTACTAACTTTTCTAGAAGCAGTATTTTTATGAATAGTATTTTTAACAACTGCTTTCTTCAACTTTTTGTCTATAAGTTTAAGTAATTCTCTAGCTTCATCTAAATTATCATTTTCTACTGCTTCGTCAAATTTCTTAATATATGTTTTAATTTCAGATTTTCTCGCTTTATTTACTTCAGTTTTTCTTGCAGTGATACCAATTCTTTTCTTAGCAGATTTAATATTTGCCACAGTTTCACCTCCCAACCTAACAAAAAATATTTTACCATGAAGAAGGATAAAAAGCAAGGCAAAATAGTTTTTAAAATAATAGGCATAATAAATATAAATTAGATTTTAAGAAGGAGGGAATAAATGTTTCAAGTAAGAACAGATTTAGCAATAGAATCAAGAGAATTATATAAAGAAAGAACGAGGCAAGAAGTACCAGGAGTAGAAGTAAATAAAGAAGAAAAAGAGGATATCAGTATTACAAGGGTTAAGATATTGGATAAAATAGGTGAAGAAAAAATGGGAAAACCTATAGGAAATTATATAACTATAGAAGTGCCCAAGTTAAAAAATCCAGATGAAGCTTTGAAAGAAGAAGTAAGTATACAATTGGCAAAAGAAATTAAAGATTTAATAAAAAATGATAACAAAACTAAAGCATTAATAGTTGGATTAGGGAATTGGAATGTAACACCAGATGCCCTAGGTCCTAAAGTAGTTGAAAAGGTTTTAGTTACAAGACATTTTTTCTTAGCATATAAAAAAGATGAAGATGAAACTATGGCCAATGTATCTGCACTATCTCCAGGAGTAATGGGAACTACAGGGATAGAAACAGGAGAAATAGTAAAAGGTGTTGTAGAAAAAACTAATCCAGATATAGTTATAGCCGTAGATGCATTAGCTTCTAGAAATATGGATAGGATTAGTACTACTATACAAATATCAGACACTGGTATAAACCCAGGAAGCGGTGTTGGCAATAAAAGACAGGGGTTAAATGAAGAATATTTAAAAGTGCCAGTAATAGCCATAGGAATTCCCACTGTAGTAGATGCAGCTACTATGATAAATGATACTATGAATTTAATAGTTAATTCTATGAAAGAAGAAGCAGAAGTAGGTACAGAATTTTATTCAATGCTTGAAAAACTATCAGAAAGTGAAAAATACACTTTAATAAAAGAAGTACTAGAGCCTTTTATGCCCAATACTATTGTAACTCCAAAAGAAGTAGATGAGATTATAGATAACCTTTCAGTAATAATAGCAAATGGATTGAATATATCCCTTCATCCAGGAATAGATTTGAAAGATGTGAATAGATATATAAGGTAAGTCCAATAGTTGGCTTACCTTATATTTTTTTCATATAAATATTTATATAGAATATATTTTTATAACGGCTTTTTAAATTGAAAGGATAAAATAAACTAAAAATTGAGGAGTGCATTAATATGTGGGTAAAAACTCAGAGGACAAGAGTAGACTATTTAATTTTTGCTTTATTATGTATGCTGATTTTTTTAATAGGCTCAACTATAGTAATGAAATTTGTAAAAAGTGATGGAAAGAATGTAGTAGATGAGAAAACTACAGATGTAGAAACCATAGAAGTTTTTAACTATGATAAAGATGTAATAGAAAATATAGATAAGTTTTTCTTAAAAATATTATCTAATT
Organism: Anaerosalibacter bizertensis; assembly: GCF_009696605.1. Classification (GTDB taxonomy): domain Bacteria; phylum Bacillota; class Clostridia; order Tissierellales; family Sporanaerobacteraceae; genus Anaerosalibacter; species Anaerosalibacter bizertensis. The sequence goes on from NZ_VULR01000009.1 coordinate 65,595, forward strand.
CTAACTCATCTATGAGTTTATTTTTAAAACAAAAAATTAAGAACAAAGAAGACATATCTTTTAGTATAATGGAGAATATCCCTGAAATTTTTAATATAGACGATTATATAAAATCACAATTTCCAGCTGCATTTACTTTTTTAGAAAAAGAGAAAGGAATATCTATTAAAGGATTTGAAAACAAGAAAAGACCAGAGATTTTAGAAGATATTGTATTTATAGATGATATGATGGAAAAAGAAGAAGGAGAGCTTTTAGAAGAAGAAAAATTAACAGAAAAAGATAAGGAAGGAATCCCTAAAGCAGAAGGGATAAAAACTTTTAAAGCAAATAAGAACGAGCCCTACATAGCCATATATCACACTCATGGAACAGAAGCTTATTTACCTATAAAGCAAAATCAATACCACACCCAAGATAAAAAATATAATGTTTTAACTATAGGAGAAATAATTGAAAAAAAATTAGAAAGCAATGGACATAAGGTTTTACATATAGAAACATTCCATGACATACCTTCTTATAACAAATCTTATGCAAAGTCATTAAATACAATTAATGCTAAAATGAAAGAGCAACAAAATTTAAAAGTAGTATTTGATGTTCATAGAGATGGAGTATCAGAAAATGCCAGTTATAAAAATAAAGCCCTTTCTCAATCAAAGATAAAAATAGATGGAAAAGATGTAGCAACATTTTCAATAGTAATAGGACCTGAATCTCCAAATAAAGATGAAGTATTAAAGTTTGCTAAATATATAAAACAAGTTTCGGATACAATGTATCCAGGCCTTTGTAAAGGGATCATTATTAAACCAAAAGGAAAATTCAATCAGTTTGTATCGGATCACTATGCATTAATAGAAGTAGGAAGCAATTTAAATACTATTGATGAAGCTAAGGAATCTGCTAAAGTAATTGGTGAAATTCTAAGTATAGTTATTGAAAATCTCCAAGAATAGTTTTACTTTTTTTTATAGAAGAAAAATGTTATAATATAGTAAATTGGTTAGACATTAGGAGGGGTTTCAATGGATGAAGATAAAAAAAAGAAAGCGAAGAAAGAAGCTATGGAATGGATAAAAAGTATAGTTTTTGCAATAGTTGTAGCTATTTTAATTAAGACCTTTATATTTAACACCACCTATGTTCTAGGAAGTTCAATGTATCCTACCCTTCAAGAAAGAGATAGACTTTTTACAAATAAGATAACTATGTATTTTTCAAAACCAGATAGAGGAGATATAGTAGTATTAAAAGCGCCAGATAATCCAGACAAAGATTATATAAAAAGGGTTGTTGGTATAGAAGGAGATATAATCGAGATTAAAAATGGGAGTGTATATCTAAATGAACAATTATTAGAAGAAAAATATATAGGTGAAGGGGCATATACCCACACTTATGACAAAAGCTATTGGGAAGTACCAGAAGGATATGTGTTTGTATTAGGAGATAATAGAGAAGAAGGTGCAAGTAAAGATAGCAGAAGCTTTGGCTGTATTCCTGTAGATACTATAAAAGGAAAGGCAGATTTTAGATATTTTCCCTTTAACGATAGATTTGGAAAGTTAAAATAGTATAAAATAGGAAAAAATTGTCCATAATAATTATGGTGATTATTATGGAAACTAGGATGGAAAGAACCAAAAGAAGGAAAAAAGAAAAAAGAAAAAAGTTTTTCAGAAGATTTATTGTTTATGCTTCCATTGCTCTACTTTTTTTAGGATTAATTGCAACTGAAAAAGCAATTAAAGATTTGTCTAGAGAAAATACAGGAAAAATGTTTTTTATAGATTTAGGAAATGGAGAATTTAATATACAATTATTTGGAAAAAACTATAATTTAAATTATTTTAAAGAGGTTTTAAATAAAATATATAAGAAAGTGCTTAAATGACCAGTTAAATCTGGTCATTTAATTTACATATACTCTTTTTTTTGCTATAATTGTCTCAGATTATTCTCATACTCTAAGGAGGAAAAATATGCATAAAGATAAGCAGAAAAGAATAAGAAACTTTTCTATAGTGGCACATATTGACCATGGAAAATCTACTCTAGCAGATAGATTAATAGAAAAAACAGGTCTTTTAACATCTAGAGAAATGCATGATCAAATGTTGGACAACATGGAATTAGAAAAAGAAAGAGGAATAACTATTAAGCTAAAAGCTATAAGGCTTATATATAAAGCTAAAGATGGTGAAGAATATATTTTCAACTTAATAGATACTCCAGGGCATGTTGATTTTAACTATGAAGTTTCAAGAAGCCTTGCAGCCTGTGAAGGAGCGATATTGGTTATTGATTCAACTCAAGGCATAGAGGCTCAAACATTAGCAAATGTCTATTTAGCCTTAGACCAGGATCTTGAAATAGTTCCTATTATAAATAAAATAGACTTACCAAGTGCAAGACCAGAAGAAGTAAAACAGGAAGTAGAAGATGTAATAGGAATAGACTGCTCAGATGCACCATTAGTTTCAGCAAAGAATGGTATAAATATAGAAGATGTATTAGAAAAAATAGTTTCAGACGTTCCAGCACCAGAAGGAGACGTAGAGGCACCTCTTAAGGCATTGATCTTCGATTCATATTATGATACCTATAAAGGGGTAGTAGCCTATATAAGGGTATTTGAAGGATCTATAAAACCAGGTATGGAGATAGAAATGATGTCTACAGGAAATATATATGAAGTTGCAGAAGTTGGTATAAATGCATCAAAACAAATATCTGTAGATAAATTAGAAGCGGGAGATGTAGGTTATGTAACGGCAAGTATGAAGAACGTAAAGGATGCAAGAGTGGGAGATACAATTACAAGCCATGAAAATCCTACAGACAAACCTCTTCCTGGATATAAAAAAGTTGTACCTATGGTATATTGCGGAATATACCCATCAGAAGGAGAAGACTTTAACTCAGTAAGAGAAGCTTTAGAGAAGTTACAGGTAAATGATGCAAGTTTAGTATTTGAACCAGAGACGTCTGCAGCCTTAGGTTTTGGATTTAGATGTGGATTTTTAGGACTTCTTCATATGGAAATTGTTCAAGAAAGATTGGAAAGAGAATTTAATTTAAATATAATTGCTACTGCACCAAGTGTAATATATAAAGTAAAAAAAAGTGATGGGAGTATGCTTTCTATTCAAAATCCTTCAAATCTTCCACCAGAATCAGAAATAGAGTATATGGAAGAGCCTATTGTAGAAGCATCTATAATGACTCCATCAGATTATGTTGGAGCAGTAATGGAATTGTGTCAAGATAGAAGGGGAACTTTCAAAAATATGGAATACTTAGAAGAGACAAGGGTTGTTATGCATTATGAACTTCCATTAAATGAAGTTATATACGATTTCTTTGATGCATTAAAATCAAAGACAAGAGGTTATGCTTCCCTTGACTACGAACTAAAAGGTTACAAACCTTCAGAATTAGTTAAATTAGATATACTGATAAATGAAGAACTTGTAGATGCATTCTCACTAATAGTTCATAAAGAAAAAGCTTATGAAAGAGGAAGGAATATAGCTGAAAAACTTAAAGATGTAATACCAAGACATCAATTTGCTATACCTATTCAAGCAGCAATAGGTTCAAAAATAATAGCTAGGGAAACAGTAAAGGCATTAAGAAAAGATGTACTAGCTAAATGTTACGGTGGAGATATAACTAGGAAGAAAAAATTATTAGAAAAGCAAAAAGAGGGTAAAAAAAGAATGAGACAAATAGGAAATGTAGAGATACCTCAAGAAGCATTTTTATCTGTATTAAAATACGATGACAAGAAATAATGTACACAAATTGTGTACATTATATTTTGGAGGTAAATATGAAAGAATTGGCGTTATATATTCATATTCCTTTCTGTAAAAGTAAATGCTATTATTGTGACTTTAATTCTTTTTCCAATAAAAATGAGTTGATATCGGATTATATAGATTATTTAATAAGAGAGATAAGACTATATTCTAGTAAAGTAGAAGATCATTCGTTAAAGACCATATTTATTGGTGGAGGCACACCTTCATTTATAAGAGGAGAATATATATATAAATTATTGAACAAAACATATGAAGTATTTAATATAGATAGCTTAGAAGAAATATCTATAGAATTAAATCCAAAGACTGTAGATGAGGAAAAGTTAAAAATATATAAAGAAATAGGAATAAATAGGGTTAGTATAGGGGTACAATCTTTAAACGATCACATTCTAAAAAAAATAGGAAGAATTCATAAAGCAAAAGATTTCTTTGAAATATATGAACTTTTAAGGAAAATAGATTTTTCTAATATAAATGTAGATTTAATTTCTGGATTGCCTGATCAAACTAAAGGAGATATTATATCTACACTAGAAACTATGAATAACTTAGAAGTAGACCATATATCTTTTTATAGTTTAATAATAGAAGAAGGAACAAAGTTTTATAATTGGTATAATAATGGGAAGCTAATATTGCCTGATGAAGAAGAAGAAAGAGATATGTATCATGAAGGAATAAAATATTTAAAATCTAAAGGTTATAATCATTATGAAATATCTAATTTAGCTAAAGAAGGCTATGAGTGTATGCATAATCTGTTTTACTGGAAACTAAAACCCTATATTGGAATAGGAACTGGCTCCCATTCTAATATTGAAGGATTAAGATATTGGAATTTTACAGATTTTAATAAATATTTTAATTCTATATCTAGAAATGAACTTCCTATAGAAGGAAATGAGGTTATAGATAAAACCATGGAAATGGCCGAGTATACAATCTTAGGACTTAGACTAATAGATGGAATATATATGAAAGATTTTTTTAGAAGATTCAATATTTCGATAAAAGAAGTCTATGGAGATATTTTAAACAAACACTTTAAAAATGGTCTTCTTAATATAGAAGGAGATAATATAAGATTAACCGAGAAAGGCTTAGATTTATCCAATTTAATCTTTGTTGATTTGATTCCTTAAAATAAATAAATTCATAAAAGCTATTGACAAATTTTAATAGTAATGGTAACTTTAAAATATAAGCATTAGCACTCATTTAATGAGAGTGCTAATAAACCCTTTGTTATAATTAAAATAACATATAATTGGGGTGATGAAATGTTAGATGAAAGAAAGTTAAGGGTTCTTAATGCCATAATAAATAGCTATATTATTAGTGCAGAGCCTATTGGTTCTAGAACTATATCTAAAAGATATGATCTTGGAGTCAGTTCAGCAACTATAAGAAACGAAATGTCAGATTTAGAAGAACTAGGATATTTAAATAAACCTTATACATCTGCTGGAAGGGTTCCTTCAGATAAAGCTTATAGATTATATGTAAACACTCTTATGAAACAAGTTAAATCTAGAAGTTTATTAAATGATAGAAACGTAAGAAAAAAGATTAAAAAACATTTATTGAGAGAAGCAGGGGAAGTAGAACAATTAATCCAGAATGCAGCAAAGATACTTTCGGAGATAACCAACTATACTGCTTTGGCTGTAGCACCCCAATTTAAACAGAGTACATTAAAGCATATACAATTAATATCTATAGATGATGATAAAATATTAGTAGTTATAGTAAGTGATTCAGGAGTAGTTAAAAATACTATTTTTAAAGTGGAAAATAATATACCAGAAAATCAATTAGTCCTTATATCTAATTTTCTAAATGAAAAACTTAAAGGTCTTACCTTAGAAGAAATAGGTAATGAAATGGATGCAGAAATATTTAAAGAAATGTATCAATTTAAAAATATTATACAAAATATCATACCTATTATTAATCAATCGTTAGAAGATATGGAAGATGTAGAACTATATGCAGATGGTGTAACAAATATATTAAATTTTCCAGAGTATAGTGATGTAGCTAAAGCAAAGACTTTCCTAGGATTTATGGAAGATAAGGATTCAGTAGCAAATATGCTTTTGAAAAATACATTTGATGACTTTGAAATAAGTATAGGTAATGAGAATATTTGTGAAGAAATTAAAGATTGTAGCCTAATAACTGCAACTTATAAATTAAATGGTCAGACTATAGGAAAGATTGGAGTAATAGGACCTACAAGAATGGATTATATCACAGTAATAAGTTCAGTTAAGCTTCTTTCTATTAATTTAAATGAGATAATAGATAGTTTCTTTATAAAATAATAGGGTGTAAGTTAAACTTACACTCTATTTAGAGTTAGAGTTAGGGACATAGTAGGAAATAAGAGGTGATTGTATGGATATTAAAGAGGATAAGCTTAAAGAGGAAATGAATGATGAAGAAAAAGAAGAGGTAGCAGACGAAGTTGAGAAAAAAACAGAAGATGCTGCAAAAGCTAAGGAAGAAACAGAGAAGGAAAGTAGCAGTGGAAAGGAATTAGAAGAGCTTAATGAAAGGTATTTAAGACTTCAAGCAGATTTTGTTAACTATAAAAAGAGGGTAGAAAAAGAAAAAGAATCAATATATTCTTATGCTTCAGAAGAAATTATAAACTCTCTTTTACCAATAGTGGATAATTTTGAAAGAGCACTTTCAAGTAGCTCTAATAAAGAAGATAGTTTTTATGAAGGAATGGATATGATATATAAACAGTTGTTAGAAGTTCTTGGGAAGAATGGGCTTGAAGAAATAGAAGCTCTTCATTGTGAATTTGATCCTAATTATCATCATGCAGTATTTCAGGAAGAATCTGAAGAACATGAAGAAGGAATAGTTTTAGAAGTATTCCAAAAAGGATACAAATTGAATGATAAAGTTATAAGACCTAGTATGGTCAAGGTTGCCAAATAAAGAAAAATTGAAAATTAAGGAGGAATTTATATGGGAAAAATTATAGGAATTGACTTAGGAACTACAAACTCATGTGTTTCTGTTATGGAAGGTGGAGAAGCTACAGTTATTCCTAATGCGGAAGGTAATAGAACGACTCCATCTATAGTAGCATTTACAAAAGATGGTGAAAGATTAGTTGGAGAGACTGCAAAAAGACAAGCTATAACTAACCCAGAGAGGACTATTATGTCTATTAAGAGAGAAATGGGTAGTGATTATAAAATAGATATTGATGGTAAAACATATACACCTCAAGATATTTCAGCAATGATTTTACAAAAATTAAAATCAGATGCGGAAAATTACTTAGGAGAAACAGTAACAGATGCAGTTATTACTGTTCCAGCATACTTTACAGATAGTCAAAGACAAGCAACTAAAGATGCAGGAAAAATTGCAGGTTTAAATGTAAAAAGAATTATAAATGAACCTACAGCTGCATCCCTTGCTTATGGTATGGATAAAGAAGAAGCTCAACATAAAATAATGGTATTTGACTTAGGTGGAGGAACTTTTGACGTATCTATACTAGAATTAGGAGATGGAGTATTTGAAGTAGTATCAACTAGAGGAAATAACCATTTAGGTGGAGATGATTTTGACCAAGCATTAATCGATTATATGGCAGAAGAATTTAAAAAAGAAAATGGTATAGATTTAAGAGAAGATAAAATGGCTCTTCAAAGATTAAAAGAAGCAGCAGAAAAAGCTAAAAAAGAATTATCAAGTACAATGACTACAAATGTAAACTTACCATTTGTTACAGCAACACAAAGCGGACCATTACATCTAAATATGGATATTTCTAGAGCTAAATTTGAAGAATTAACTTCAAATCTAATTGAAAAAAGTCTTGAACCAGTTAGATTAGCATTAAAAGATGGTGGATTGTCACCACAAGATATAGATAGGGTTATTTTAGTAGGAGGTTCTACAAGAATTCCAGCAGTTCAAGAAGCAGTTAAAAAGCTTATAGGAAAGGAGCCACACAAAGGTGTAAATCCTGATGAAGCTGTAGCTATTGGGGCTGCAATTCAAGGTGGAGTGCTAAGTGGAGAAGTTAAAGATTTATTATTGCTTGATGTAACACCATTATCTCTAGGAATTGAAACTTTAGGAGGAGTAACTACAAAGTTAATTGAAAGAAATACTACAATACCTACAAAAAAGAGCCAAATATTCACAACAGCAGCTGATAATCAAACTTCTGTTGATATACATGTACTACAAGGTGAAAGAGAAATGGCTCAAGATAACGTAACATTAGGTAGATTCCAACTTACAGGTATCCCACCAGCACCAAGAGGAGTACCACAAATAGAAGTTACATTTGATATAGATGCCAATGGTATAGTAAATGTTTCTGCTAAAGACTTAGGAACAGGAAAAGAACAAAAAATAACTATTACATCTTCAACTAACCTATCAGATGAAGATATTGAAAGAAAAGTCAAGGAAGCAGAAAAATTCGCAGAAGAAGATAAGAAGAAGAAAGAAAAAGTAGAAGTTAGAAACAATGCAGATTCAATGATATTCCAGACAGAAAAAGTATTAAAAGAAATGGAAGGAAAAATTTCTGCAGATGAAAAAGCTAAAGTTGAAGATAGATTAGAAGCATTGAAGAAAGCACTTGAAGGCGATGATACAGAAGATATTAAGAAGAAAACTGAGGAACTTACAAATGAATTCCATGCTATATCTCAAAAAATGTATGAACAAGCAGCACAACAGCAACAAGCTCAACAAGGTGCTGATGGAAGCCAAGATTCAAATGATGATGACGATGTAGTAGATGCAGACTATGAAGTTGTAGATGATGATGATAAATAAATTAAAAAAATCAAAGCTAAATGATATCATTTAGCTTTGATTTTTGATAGAATATCTTTGAAGAATTTTTAATAGAGTTTGAAAGTTGGTGAAATATTGGCAAAAAAAGATTATTATGAAGTTTTAAATGTATCTAAAGATGCTACAGATGCGGACATAAAAAAAGCCTATAGAAAATTAGCAAAAAAATATCATCCAGACTTAAATCAAGGTAATAAAGAAGAAGCAGAGCAGAAATTTAAAGAAGTAAGTGAAGCTTATGAAGTATTAAGCGATCAAGAAAAGAGGGCTAGATATGACAGGTTTGGCCACTCTGGTGTAGATGGACAAACAGGAGGATTTGACGGTTTTGGAGATATATTTGATGATATATTCGATATATTTGGTGGTGGCTTTTCAACTTCTTCAAGAAAGAAACCAGGACCAAGAAAAGGTCCAGATATTAGATATGATCTTAATTTAGAGTTTAAGGAAGCTGTTTTTGGAGTTGAAAAAGAGATACAAATTAGGAAGGTAGAAGATTGTTCTACTTGCAGTGGTAGTGGAGTAAAGCCAGGAAGTAGCAAATCTACATGTTCTCAATGTAATGGAACAGGAGAAGTAAGATATTCTCAAAATACCCCTTTTGGACAATTTGTAAGAGTTGGTACATGTGATGCATGTAATGGAACAGGAGAAATAATTAAAGATAAATGTACAACTTGTGATGGTACAGGAAAGGTAAGGAAGTCCAATAAGATTAAAGTGAAGATTCCAGCAGGGGTAAATAATGGTTCCATTATATCTTTAAAAGGGGAAGGTCATGCAGGAGAAAGAGGAGGCCCTCCTGGAGACTTATATATCTATATAAGGGTAAAACCTCATGAATTCTTTAGAAGAGAAGGAAACGATATTTACTGTGATATTCCAATTACTTTTACTCAAGCAGCTTTAGGTGCAGAAATAGAAGTTCCTACATTAAAAGAAACTGTAAAACACCATATTCCTGCAGGTACACAAACTGGGACTCAATTTAAGTTGAAAAATAAAGGGGTTCCAAATGTAAGGGGCTATGGACAAGGGGATTTTTATTTTAAAGTAGAAGTTAAAGTTCCTAAAAAACTTAATGAAAAACAGAAGGAACTTTTAAAGGAATTTGCAAAGGAAAGTGGAGAATATCTTAAAGATGAAAAGAAAGGCTTATTTGATAAATTCAAGGATGCTTTTAATTAAAAAAGCAATCACTCTAAATAATGGGTGATTGCTTTAATTTTAAACATTCATAATAAGGCTTTTTTTTAGTTAGCTAATAGGATATAATAATGAAAGATTCAACTTGTTTTTAAAGGATGTGAATGTAATGAAATGGATTGAAGTGCAAATTAAAACTACAACAGAGGCAGAAGAGGCTGTAGCCAATATATTATATGAGGCAGGAGTTGGAGGACTGGCTATTGAAGATCCAAAGGATGTATTAGCTTTTACTGAAAATGAAAAGGCTTGGGACTATATAGATGAAAAACTTTTAGAACAAGATTTCGAAGGGGTCATTATAAAAGGATATTTTCAAGAAAGTGAAGATTTAATAGATAAGATAGAGCTAATCAGACAAAATATCGAAAAAATACCTCAATATAATTTAGACAAAGGTCTTGGAGAAGTAACAGTAACAGAAGTATATGAAAAGGATTGGGCAGAAGCATGGAAAAAATACTATAAACCTAAAAAAATAGGAGAAAGAATAGTTATAAAACCGACCTGGGAAGAGTATGAAAAAAAAGAAGATGAAATTATAGTGGAACTAGATCCTGGTATGGCTTTTGGTACAGGTACCCATGAAACTACATCTATGTGTATTAGACAGTTGGAAAACCATGTTAAAAAAGATGATAAAGTATTTGATATTGGTTGTGGTAGTGGCATACTAAGTATAGTAGCGGCAAAACTAGGGGCATCAAAGGTTATAGGAGTAGATTTAGATGAATTACCTGTAAAAGTATCAAAAGAAAATATAGTTTTAAATAATGTTCAAGATATAGTAGATATAAGAAGAGGAAATCTATTAAATGTAGTAGATGAAAGGGCAGATCTAATAGTATCCAATATTATTGCAGAAATAATAGTAGATTTAATTAAAGATATAAAAGGATACTTAAATAGTGGTGGAATATTTATTTCTTCAGGTATAATATTAGAGAAGCTACCTTTAGTAGAAGAGGCTCTTAAAGAAGAAGGATTTAGCATTTTAGAAGTATCTAAAATGAAAGATTGGGCTTGTGTAGTAGCACAATTGGAGATGGAAGAATAATATGAATAGATTTTTTATAGATAAAGAAAATATATCCGAAGAGCTTATAACTATTGAAGGCGAAGATGTAAAGCATATAAGAGATGTAATAAGGCTTAAAGAAGGGGATAAGATAGAAATATCTTCTGAAGGAATTCTTTATATATGTGAAATATCCATAATTGAAAAGAAAAAAGTTATAGCTAAGATTTTACATAGAGAGTCAGGTGATCATGAGCCACCAATCTCAATAATTTTGTACCAAGGACTTCCTAAAAGCAGTAAAATGGATTTTATTATTCAAAAAGCAACAGAAATTGGGGTTAAAGAAATATATCCAATTAAAACAAAAAGGACTGTTGTAAAAATAGATAATAAGAAAAAAGAGAAAAATAAAATAGATAGATGGAATAAAATCTCTGAGGAAGCTGCAAAACAAAGTAAAAGGGATTATGTACCAAAGGTTAAATCTATACTTTCCTTCAAGGAAATGATAAAACTACTTGAAGACGAAGAAAATATATTGGTACCATATGAAAATGAAAAAACAACAAGTATGAAAGATGTTTTAAAAGATTTTTCAAATAAAAAAGTTCATATAATAATTGGACCAGAAGGTGGATTTGAAGAAGAAGAGATAGATGAATTAGAAGATATAGGGAGTAAAATAGTATCTTTAGGGCCAAGAATACTTAGAACAGAAACAGCAGGTCTAGTTGCTTTGTCCATTTTATTATATGAGTTAGGGGATATGTAAGCCTTAATTTATAGGAGTGGTTATGATGAAGACAGTAGCGTTTTATACTCTAGGTTGCAAAGTCAACCAGTATGAAACTGAAGCAATGGAAGAAATATTTCAAAAAGAAGGATATAAAGTAGTAAATCCTAAGGAAAGTGCAGATATTTATGTAATAAATACTTGTACAGTTACTAATTTAGGAGATAGGAAGTCAAGACAATTTATAAGAAGGGCTAAAAAAACAAATAAAGACTCTACTATAGCAGTAGTAGGTTGTTATGCCCAAGTATTTCCTGATGAAATAGAAAAAATAGAAGGCGTAGATGTAATTATAGGAACTAGTGATAAAGAAAAAATCGTTAGACTATGTGAAGAGGCTAGAGAAAATAACATAAAAATAAATAAAGTGAAAGACTTTAGAGAATTAAAAGATTTCGAAGAATTAAAAATAGAAGATTTAAAATCTAAAACTAGAGCATATATGAAAATTCAAGAAGGTTGTAACCAATATTGTTCCTATTGCATAATACCTTATGCAAGAGGGCCTATAAGAAGTAGACCATTAGAGAATATAATAAAAGAAGGAAAGAGGCTTTCTGAAGCAGGATTTAAAGAAATAATACTTACAGGAATACATGTAGCTTCTTATGGGAAAGATAGGGGAGATTATACCTTATTAGATGTTATAAAAGAGATAAATAAAATAGAAGGTATTGAAAGAATCCGACTAAGTTCCATAGAACCTACTTTAATAGACAAAAAATTTATGGAAACTATAATAAAGATGCCAAAAGTATGCGATCATTTCCACCTATCTCTGCAAAGTGGAAGTGATAAAATTCTAGATAAGATGAACAGAAAATATACTACTGATGAATATAGAAATACAGTCCATTTAATAAGAGAATATATGCCTTATGCAGGTATTACAACAGATATTATTGTAGGATTTCCTGGCGAAGGAGAGGAAGAATTTAAAGAAACTTATGATTTTGTAAAAGAAATAGGTTTTTCTAGAATCCATGTATTTAAATACTCTCCTAGAAGTGGCACCCCTGCAAGTAAATTTAAAGATCAAGTTCATGGAAGTATAAAGAGTCAAAGAAGTGAAAAGTTAATAGAGCTCGGGGAAAAATTAATGAAAGAATTTAACAAAAAACTTATAGGGAAAAATATGACTGTATTATTTGAAGAAGAATCAAAGGATAATTCTGAATATATGGAAGGATATACAACAAATTATACACGTGTAAGAGCTTTAGGAAAATCTAATATAGAAGGAAAAATACTACCTGTAAAAATAATAGGAATAGATAAAGAAAATTTAATAGGGGAAATAGAGGAATTTTAATTTTTTCGTAGAATATAATTATTATAAGCTTAGGGCTAAAAACTTTTAGGAGGTGATTGGGATGAGTGATTGTATTTTCTGCAAAATAGCCAATGGAGAAATTCCTTCAGATAAAATATTTGAAGATGATAAAGTTTTAGTTTTCAATGATATAAGCCCACAATCTCCTGTTCATTTTTTAGTTATACCTAAAGAACATATTCCTTCTATTAAATATATAGATGAAAAAAACATAGATATAATTAATCATATTACATTAGTTATTAATAAGATAGCAAAGGAAAAAGGATTGGATGATAAAGGCTATAGAATAGTAAATAATTGTGGTGAATTTGGAGGACAAACAGTAGAACATCTCCATTTTCATGTATTAGGTGGAAGACAGTTAATGTGGCCACCAGGCTAAAATTGAGTTGCACAAAAAATTTATATAATGTATAATATTCTAGTGCCGAATTCCGCTTACTGCAAATATTGTAGTGATAAGCAGTTTTGCAGTAGATGAGGGGAGGGAGAAATAAATGTCAGAAGTCAAAGTAGGAGAAAATGAATCATTAGATAATGCACTTAAAAGATTTAAAAGACAATGTGCTCGCTCAGGGGTTTTATCTGAAGCTAGGAAAAGAGAACACTACGAAAAGCCTAGTGTAAAACGTAAGAAAAAATCCGAGGCAGCAAGAAGAAAAAAGAAGAGAAGATATTAATTAAGAAGGTGTAAATATGTCTCTTAAAAAGAGTCTTATGGAAGATTTGAAAACTTCCATGAAAAATAAAGATACTTTAAGAAAAAACACTATCACTATGGTTAGAGCCGGCATCAAGCAAAAAGAAGTAGATGAAAGAAGAGAGCTTGATGATGAAGATATTATGGATATAATAGCAAAACAATTAAAAGAAAAAAGGAATGCTATTAAAGAATTTGATAGAGGCGGACGTAAAGATTTAGTAGAACAAACAGAAAAAGAAATGGAAATCTTACTTAAATATTTGCCAGAACAACTAACTGAAGAAGAAGTTGAAGAAATCGTTAAAGCAGTTATTGAAGAAGTAGATGCTAAGTCTATGAAAGATATGGGAATTATAATGAAAAATGTTATGCCAAAAATTAAAGGCAGAGCAGATGGTAGTGTTGTGAATAAAGTAGCCAAAAAATATTTAAAATAAACCTAGGTTTAAATACCTAGGTTTTTTATATATAAAAATTTTTATATATAAAAAATTGTATTTTCTACATATAAATAATATAATATAAACACCATTGATTTTCTAAAAAAAATGGAGGTGACTTAATGAAAAATAGAAAATGGTTATTCTGTTTTTTAGTTATATTTTTACTGATAAATTCTATTTCCTATTCAGAAAATGAAGGAAATGTATATGTAATCCCCATAAAAGGTGAAATCAATAAAGCCACTTACCATTTTTTAAAAAATGCTGTTGATGATGCATTAAGTAAAAATCCAAAAGCAATTATATTTGAAATAGATACCTATGGTGGGCTTATAAATGAAGCAGAGAAGATTAAAAATTTAATTATGGATATTAAGGTTCCTACTATTTCTTTTGTAAACAATAAAGCCGAATCTGCGGGAGTTTTAATAACTATATCTAGCCAGAATGTTGTAATGGCAAAGAGTTCAACTATAGGTTCAGCAGAAACCATACCAAATAATGAAAAAACCATGTCTCTTTGGCTAAGCTTCTTAAGAGATGCAGCAGAAATAAGAGGAAGAGACCCACAAATAATTCAAGCTATGGCTGATAGAGATATAGAAATAGAGGGTATAATAGAGGGAGGCAAACTATTAAACCTAAATTCTCGTGAAGCAAAAGCTTATGGTATATCAGATTTAATTTCTGATGATTATGGTGAAATTTTAGATTATTTCAATATAAAGTATTCAAATATAGTAGAAGTAGAAGAAGGAGCAGAAATTAAAATAGCTAAATTTCTTTCAAATCCATATATATCAACAATTTTGCTTACATTAGGTTTTATAGGAATGATAATTGAAATATTTACCCCAGGGTTTGGTGTAGGAGGTACTTTAAGTATCATTGCCTTCGCCTTATTCTTCGGTGGAAATATGCTTGTGGGAAATTCTGAATGGACATCTATAATTCTATTTGTTGCAGGTCTTATACTCCTAATAATAGAAGTTATGGTTCCAGGTTTTGGCCTTCCTGGAATAAGCGGTATAATACTGGTTTCAATTGGAATTGTATTTTCAATGGCTTCGTTATCTACTGCAATACTATCTTTAAGTGTAGCCCTTATAATAACAGTTATAATAACCATATTTTTAATAAAGTATGGATATAAAAGCCCTTTTCTTAGTAAAATAATATTGTCTACAGAACAAAAAAATGAAAGTGGATACACTAGTGCAAATCCAAGGGAAGAGTATTTAGGAAAAGAAGGAATATCTGCAACAGAACTTAGACCTAGTGGAATAATTGAAATTGATGGTCAAAGAATAGATGCTCTATCAGAAGGTGGTTATATAGAAAAAAATAAAAAGGTCAAAGTAGTAAAAGTTGAAGGTTCAAAAATATTTGTAAGGAGGTTGTAAAATGCCAGGAAGTGCAGTTTTTACAATAGGTATCAGCATATTAATTATTTTATTAGTAATATTGTTTTTCACTTTTGTTCCTGTAGGATTATGGATAACAGCTTATTTCTCAGGTGTAAAGATAGGCATAGGTAATTTAATAGGGATGAGGCTTAGAAGAGTAGTTCCATCAAGAATTGTAAGTCCTATGATTAAAGCCACAAAAGCAGGATTAGAAATAGGTGTAAATGAGTTAGAAGCCCATTTCTTAGCTGGTGGTAATGTAAATGTTTTAGTTGATGCACTAATAGCAGCTCAGCGTGCAGACATTCCACTAGAATTTGAAAGGGCAGCTGCTATAGATCTAGCAGGTAGGGATGTTTTAGAAGCAGTCCAAGTTAGTGTAAATCCTAAAGTAATAGAGACTCCACAAATTTCAGCAGTAGCAAAAGATGGAATAGAAGTTATAGCTAAGGCAAGGGTTACAGTTAGAGCAAATATTGAGAGACTAGTTGGAGGAGCTGGAGAAGAAACTATAATAGCTAGAGTTGGAGAAGGTATAGTAACTACAGTAGGAAGTTCTGAAAGACATAAAGATGTATTGGAAAATCCTGATAGTATATCAAAAACTGTATTGGATAAAGGATTAGATTCAGGAACTGCCTTTGAAATACTTTCAATAGATATAGCAGATATAGATGTAGGAAGAAACGTAGGAGCTAAACTTCAAACAGATCAAGCAGAGGCAGATAAGAGGATTGCCCAAGCAAAAGCAGAAGAAAGAAGGGCTATGGCTGTAGCCAAAGAACAAGAGATGATTGCAGAAGTTCAAGCTATGAAAGCAAAGGTAGTAGAAGCAGAAGCAGAAGTACCACTAGCAATATCCAAGTCATTAAAAGATGGAAAGATAGGATTTATGGATTATTACAATATGAGAAATCTTTTAGCAGACACTGAAATGAGAAGTTCTATATCTAAAATAGGCGAAACAGATGAAAAGCCTAAAGAATAATCATAGGGATGTGTTAATATGGATATTCTATTTGCAATTTTAGTAATATTAGGTCCAGCAATTATCAAAAGCGTTAAAGAGAAAAAGACAGCTGAAGAAAAAAGAAGACATACTCCCTACAATAGACCTAAAGAAAGGCCTATTAGAATGCCTAACAAGCCTATTTCGGTAAACAATATAGAAATAGAAGAAGAAAATATAGAAGAAGTAAAAACGGATACTGAGAAAGTAAAAGAAATAGATATGAACAAACTAGAAAGAGAATATGAAGAATTAAAATCAAAAGTAGAAGATATACCAGTATATAAAGAAAGAATTAAACAGAGAGTTGAATCAAATAAGCCTAAAAAATCTTCTTATAGCTTAAATGAACTAACAAAAGAAGATATACTAAAAGGAATAGTATTAAAAGAAGTATTATCAGAACCAAAATGTATGCAAAATAGAATGAGATAGATAAAAGAGTATGTAGTTAAATGCTGCATACTCTTTTTATTTGTAATAGAGCTAGTTTATTAAGCATAAATTTAAATAAGAGAAGGAGGGCTTTTTGTGAAAAAACGGATGGACCAAATAAAATCAAATGTTTCGGACATATTTGAATTGCCAAAAGATATAGTAATGGATTTACCTAAGATAACTATTGTAGGCAATATGCAAGTACTAGTAACAAATCACAAAGGTCTAATTGAATATACAAAGAATATTATACGGATAAATACAAACTGTGGAGTGCTTAAAATAATCGGGGCTGATATGTGTATAAAGACCATTATAACAGAAGAAATAATAATAAATGGTACTATAGAAGGAATTGAATTTTTATATTAAGGGGTGTATATATGCTAGCCATTAAAATATGGAATTATTTTAGGGGATATGTTATTATTAGAGTTGAAGGACTTACGTTGGAAAAATTCTTAAACTTAGCTACAAACAAAGATATATACCTTTGGGATATAGAGCGAATAGAGTATACAGTTATAGAAGCAAAAGTAAGTATAAAGGGATTTAAATCTTTAAGAAAAATAGTCAGAAAAGTAGGATGTAGAGCATATATAGTAGAAAAAAGAGGTTTTCCTTTTTTATTAGAAAAGTTAAGAAAAAGGAAGATGCTTGGTTTTGGTTTTATCATCTTTATAGGATTGATATTTTTTTTAACTTCTTTTATATGGAATATAGAAATTTCAGGAAATGAGAAAATAAAAGATGAAGAAATTATAAACTTTCTTGAGGAAATGGATGTAGGTAAAGGAAGATTTAAACATAAAGTTAACTTAGATAAATTACAGTCTAATATTTTAGGAAATTTTCAAAGATTATCTTTTGCCAGTGTAGAATTTAAAGGCACAAAACTTTTAATAGAAGTAAAAGAACAGGATCTACCGCCTAAGGAAATAGATAAAGATATTCCTTGCAATATAGTAGCAAAAAAGAAGGGCGTAATTGAAAAAGTTATTGCCAAAAATGGTAAAAGAATAGTAAGTGAAGGTGAAGTAGTAAAAAAAGGTCAAATATTAATAACTGGAGTAATAGAAGATGAATTATTAGAGAATAATATATTGGTACACTCTGAAGGGGAAGCATTAGCAAGAACTAGATATTCCCATAAAAAAGAAGAACTTATAGAAAAAACTATAAAAGAAGAAACTGGAAATATATATACTATAAAAGAAATTAAATTTGGTAAAAAAGTCATCAAGCTCTCAAAGACAGATATACCTTTTAAGGAATATATAGAAGAAGTAGATGAGGAACCATTTATAGAAAAATTCGGTGACGATTTTCCAGTAAAAGTTGTAACACATAAATATATCGAAGTAGAAAAAAAGAAAATTAAGCATAATGTAGATTCTTTAAAAAAATCTACCCAAGTATTAGCCATACAAGAAATAAATAAAAAGTTGCCAAAGGATGCAAAGATCATCTCTAAAGATGTAAAATATTTAGAAGAGGAAAATAAACTTATTACGGAAGTAATTATAGAAGTAATTGAAGATATTGGTAAAAAGCAGATTATATACAATAAGGAGGATTAGTTTTGGGAAAAAATATACAAGAAAAGGGAATAGCTATAGAAGACAATAGCATTATACCAGGACTATTTGGCCAGTTTGATGAGAATATAAAGATTATAGAAAAAGAATTTAATGTAGAAATCCTTATTAGGGAAGAAGAAATCAAAGTTATAGGGGAAGAGTTGGCAGTAGAGCTAGTAGAAAGACTTATCTATAAACTAGCAGATATACTCAAAAGACAAAAAAAGCTAACTAAACAAGAACTTATGTACACAATTCAACTTATTTATAAGGGAAAAGAAGATAAGGTTAAAGAATTATTAGATGATATTATTTGCATAACAGCTTCAGGAAAAGCTATTAAACCTAAGACATTAGGACAAAAAAGGTATGTAGATGCAATAAAAAACAATGATATAGTATTTGGAATTGGGCCTGCAGGTACAGGAAAGACTTATCTTGCTATGGCAATGGCAGTAAATGCCTTTAGAAACAATGAAGTTAAGAGAATAATATTAACTCGACCAGCAGTAGAAGCAGGAGAAAGTTTAGGATTTTTGCCTGGTGATTTGCAAGAAAAAGTAGATCCTTACCTAAGGCCTATATATGATGCATTATTTGATATATTAGGTTTTGAAACTTATGTAAAATTTGTAGAAAAAGGGCTTATAGAGGTGGCTCCATTAGCTTATATGAGAGGGAGAACCCTAGATTCATCCTATGTTATATTAGATGAAGCTCAAAACACTACAAATGAACAGATGAAGATGTTTTTAACTAGATTAGGATTTGGTTCCAAGGCTATTATTACTGGGGATATAACTCAAGTAGACTTGCCAAAAGGGAAGTCTTCAGGTCTCAAAACAGTTTCAAAAATCCTAGAAGGAGTAGATGGAATAGATTTTGTTAACCTTACTAAACTAGATGTAGTAAGGCATCCATTGGTTCAAAAAATAATAGAAGCATATGATGAATACGAAGGAAAGGCTTAAAAAACCATTCTACAGGGAGGTTATCCCATGTTAAAAGAAAACATAAAAGAGAAAAAAGAAAAGAAAAGGAAGAATAGTAAAACTAGAAAAATTTTTTCCTTCTTTTCTCAGAATACAAAGATTAGTCTAATTGTTTTACAAAGTATATTTACTATATTGTTATTTTTAGTGATAATAGACAATATAGAGCCTAAAAAAGTCAACATAAAAATAGGAAATATATCCCCTTATGAAATAAGGGCTACAAAAGATATAGAAGACAAAAGGACTACAGAAAAATTGCAGAATGAAGCTATGGAAAAGATTGAACCTATAAATAGGGTCAATCCCTCGATACAGATGCAGATGAAAAATGATATAAGAACTTTTTTTGGGTTAGTAAAGGATGTAAAAAACTTAGATAATATGGATATAAATAAAAAAGTATCTACTTTGCAAGAACAATCAAATCTAAATCTATCACAAAAAGATTATAGGGTAGCTTTAGAACTTGAAAATAAAGATTTAAACAATCTAGAAACCACTATACATGACATAATAGACCAAATAATGGGTAGTGGAATTAAAGAAGAAGAGTTAGAATATGAAAAAAGTAATGTTAAAAGTATTTTTGATTCTTTAAATATGGATAAAAATCAAGAAGAATTAGGAATAAAAATCATAAATACAACTATTAAACCAAATAAGTTTTTAGATGTAGAAGCTACTCAAAGAAGGAAAGTAGAAGAATCGGAAAAAATTGAGCCAATAATTATAAAAGAAGACCAAGTAATAGTTAGAAAAGGTGAAAAGGTAAATTCCCATACCTATGAATTAATAAAAGAATCAGGACTATTAAAGCAAAAAGATGGCTATGAAATTAGTACAATTTTAGGCACATTAATTATTATATTAATCATTCAATTTATTATAGGTCTGTACCTTTACAATTTTAATAGGGAAGTATTAAATACATCAAAGATAATAATACTAGATATTATTTTTATTTCCATAGTCATAATATCAAAAGTAGTCTATGGTATTTCACCCTATTTAATGCCAATTGCAACATCTTCTATGCTAATAACCCTTATTGTAAATCCTAAATTAGCATTAATAGTGAACTTTATTTTAACATTTTTAATGGGAATGATTTTAGGAGTTGATGACAGCGTAATAGCTACCATGTTAGTAGGAGGAAGTGTGGTAGCCTTTAGCGTGATGAATTCATCCCAGAGATATAATATATTCTTCAATGGATTAATTTTAGGGGTAGCACATATTATAACTATTTTTTCTTTTGGACTTATAAAGAATTCAGATGCTTTAGATATTGTACTGAGAAGTGGACATGGCTTATTAAATGGGATATTTTGTGCTATTCTCACTATTGGAACATTACCTCTGTGGGAAAATATATTTGAAGTACTAACCCCTTTAAAACTTCTAGAACTTTCAAATCCAAACCAACCATTACTTAGAAGGCTTTTAATGGAGGCTCCAGGAACTTATTATCATAGTGTGATGGTAGGTAATTTAAGTGAAGCTGCAGCTGAAGCAATAGGTGCTGATTCTCTTATAGCTAGAGTAGGTGCTTATTATCACGATATTGGGAAACTTAAAAGACCTTATTTTTTCAAAGAAAACCAGTTTGGGATGGATAATCCCCATGACAAACTAAATCCTACTTTAAGCACTTTGATAATAACCAATCATACGAAAGATGGACTAGCATTGGGAGAAGAATATGAATTACCACAAGAGATAAAAGATATTATTGTACAACATCATGGAGAGACTGTATTGACCTTTTTCTATTATAAAGCTTCAAAAGGTAAAGATGGCGAAAATGTTAAATTAGAAGATTTTAGATATAAAGGGCCTAAGCCTCAAACGAAAGAGGCAGCTATAATAATGTTGGCAGACTCTTCAGAAGCGGCAGTCAGATCTATAAAAAACCCTAATAAAGGGAAAATTGAAGAGATGGTAAGAAATATAATAAAAGACAGATTAGAAGACGGACAATTAGAAGATTGTAATTTAACTTTAAAAGATTTGAGTATAATAGCCAATACTTTCAGCAATGTACTTCTAGGAATATTTCATGATAGAATAGAATATCCAAAATTGGATATAAAAGAGGTAAAAGGAGAGAATTAAATGGAAGTTTATATAGACAATAGACAAGATGAAATAACAATAGATGATGAACTTATAGAATTAATGGAAAAAGTAATGAAAGAATGCTTAGCATTAGAAGAAAAGAGTCTCGATACTGAAATAAGTGTTTCATTTGTAAATAATAAGGAAATACAGGAACTAAATAGAGAATATAGAAATGTAGATTCCTCTACAGATGTACTATCTTTTCCAATGACAGATGATTTTTCCTTAAGCCATATACCTATTTTAGGAGATATTGTAATATCCTTAGAGAAAGCTTTATCTCAAGCAGAAGAATATGGTCATTCTTTCAATAGAGAAGTAGCTTATTTAACAGCTCACAGTATGTTCCATCTCCTAGGATATGATCATATGAAGGAAGATGAGAAACAAGTCATGAGGAAGAAGGAAAAACAGGTTATGAAATCATTAGGAATATTTAAAAATAATTTAGAATAAACTAGGTGATAAGATGAAATCTAGAAATATAATAGATAGTTTTAACTATGCTGTTGCTGGAATAATATATGCATTAAAAACTCAAAGAAATCTGAGAATACATTTTAGCATAGCTACAGTAGTATTGTTCACAAGCCTATTTTTAGATTTTAGCAGATTAGAATTTTTAATGCTTCTTTTAACTATTGCCTTTGTAATGGTATCAGAGATGATCAATACTTCTATAGAAAAAACTATTGACATGATTACAGAAGAATATCATCCACTGGCTAAGATAGCAAAAAATGTAGCAGCAGGAGCTGTTCTAATCTCAGCTATAAATGCTATAGTAGTTGGATATTTACTTTTTTTTGACAGAATAAATCTTCATTCAAATTTGATACTATTTAAATTAAAAAATTCTCCAGTACACTTAACATTTGTATCTCTTTTACTTGTTATAATTATAACTGTAGTTATAAAAACCATAGCCCAAAGTGGTACTCCATTTAAAGGTGGAATTGTAAGTGGACATGCAGCAGTAGCATTCTTACTTGCTACTAGCATTAGTTTTTTAGGTGAAAATGTTTTAATTACAACCTTAGCTTATTTTATAGCTATATTGGTGGGAGAAAGTAGAATAGAAGGGAAGATTCACAGTGTTTTTGAAGTGTTTATGGGAAGTATACTAGGGGTACTAATGGGAATTTTAGTTTTCCAAATAATAGGTTAGTAGGGGGATTTTATGAAAAAAATAGTATTTATACTATTAATTTGTTTAGTTGCAGTTCTTTTGATATACAATATATCTGATAAGGAGAATGATCAGATTTTAGAAGAGGAGAATGAAAATAAAATTTTATCTCCACTAAGTGGTATTTCTGCCTCAATATCTAAAGTAGAAAGGCGTCCAGTGGCAGTTATGTTTGACAACCATCCAAATGCTAGATGGCAAGCAGGACTTAGTCAAGCAGAAATTGTATATGAATTTTTTGTGGAATATCCTTATACAAGATACATGGGTATATATCTTATAAATGATCCAGAAGAATTAGGACCTATAAGGAGTGCAAGACCTTATTTTATAACAACTTTACTTGAATATGATCCTATATATGTAAGAGCAGGAGGAAGTGAAGAGGCAAAAGAATATATAGAACAATTAGAAATAGCAGATATAGATGGTTTGACTAACTCAGAAGATGCTTTTTTTAGGAATACTAAAGTAGGAAAGAAGAGTCCTCACAACCTTTATACAAATATGGAAAATATAAGAAATGCTCAAATAGGAAGAGGTTATAGTTCTACGGGAGATTATGAAGGATTTAATTTTTATGAAAAAGATACAGAGATACAAGGAGACAATGGAACTACAATTGAAATAAAATATAATAGGGAAAATTCTACTTCTTATATTTATAATGAAGTAGATAGGGTATATGAAAGGTATAAGGACGGAGAAGCCCATATAGACGAATATTATAATATTCCAATTGTAGCAAAGAATATTATTATTCAACAAGTAAAGACTAAACCTATAGATAATGAAGGAAGATTAGAAATCGATTTAGTAGATAGTGGAAAAGGCATATACATATCTAATGGAAAATTTAAAGATATTAGTTGGACAAAAGGCTCTAAAGATGGAAAGACTATGTATTATGACGAAGAAGGGGAAGAGATATTTTTAAACAAAGGGATTACGTGGATTCAAATAATAGATGAAAAATCAGATATAATAATTGAGTAGGAGTGATGGCCTTGGACAAAAGAGAGCTTATAAAAAGTGCATTTAAAGCTAAAGAAAAAGCTTATGTACCTTATTCTAATTTTCATGTAGGAGCAGCTGTTTTAATGGAGGATGGATCTATCTATACAGGTTGTAATATAGAATCTGCTTCTTATAGTCCAACAAATTGTGCAGAACGTACAGCCATATTTAAAGCTGTATCGGAAGGAAAAAGAAAAATAAAAGCCATAGCAATAGTAGGGGATTCAGGATATACTTATCCCTGTGGAGTTTGTAGACAAGTTATAAGAGAGTTTGGCCTAGATGCAATTGTTATAATTGCTAAATCTGAAGATGAATATAAGGAGTATACATTAGAAGAGTTGTTGCCATATAGTTTTGGACCAGAGGATTTAAATAACGCTAAAAAATAGGAGGAGATTTATGTACAAATCAGGATTTGTAACCATAATTGGTAGACCAAATGTAGGAAAGTCAACTATATTAAACCATATAATAGGAGAAAAAGTTTCAATTATTTCAGATAAACCTCAAACTACAAGGAATAAAATACAATGTGTTTATACAGAAAAAGATTATCAAATAGTTTTTTTAGATACACCTGGTATTCACAAACCTAAAAATAGGCTTGGTGAACATATGGTTAAAACATCAAAAAGTACTTTAGGAGAAGTAGATCTAATTACATTTATGGTTGACAATAATAAAACAATAGATGATTTAGATAGATATATAATATCTCAATTGAAAGGTATAAATACACCTAAAGTGCTCCTTATAAATAAAATAGATAAAGTGAAAAAAACAGATATTGCTAATTTAATGAATATGTATAAGAAGTTTAATATTTTTGATGACATTATACCTGTATCTGCAATTAATGGAACTAATATAGAAGAGTATTTAAATACAATTAAAAAAATATTGCCAGAGGGACCACAATATTTTCCTGAAGATATGATCACGGACCAACCAGAAAGATTTATTATATCAGAACTTATAAGGGAAAAAACCCTATACTATCTTCATGAAGAAATTCCTCATGGAATATTTGTATCAATAGATAGTATAAAGAAAAGGGAAGAAAAAGAAATAATAGATGTATACGCTACTATTTACTGTGAAAAACCTTCTCACAAAGGTATGATCATAGGTAAAAATGGTAGAAAGTTAAAGGGTATAGGAAAAAGTGCAAGGATAGATATAGAAAGACTTTTAGGTAGCCAAGTAAATCTTCAACTATGGGTTAAAGTAGAAAAAAATTGGAGAGACAAGGAAAATAAAATAAAATACTTTGGTTACGAATAGTACTAGGAGTGACTAAATGCTTGTAAAATCAGAAGGAATAGTTTTAAGAGAAGTAAAATTTGAAGAGACAAATAAAATATTAACCATATTTTCTAGAAAATATGGAAAAATTACTGCTATGGTAAGAGGAGCTTTAAGACCAAGAAGTCCTCTTATAGCCAGTAGTCAGGTTTTCTCATATAGTGATTATAATTTTTATAAAGGGAAAAGTTTTTATCATGTAAACCAAGGAGACATTATAGACTCTTTTTATCCTATTAGAGAAGATATGAATAGACTTCTATATGGAGCATATTTATTAGAACTTGTAGATTCTTCTACAGTAGAAGGAGTTCCAAGTGAAAAGCTTTTTGAATTGTTAAAAAAAGGCTTAAAGGTACTATCCAGTTTAAACAAAGATTTTTTAAAATTTATTATAGGTTTTGAAATTAAATACATATCTTTCCTAGGTTATAGACCATATTTAAATAAATGTGTACTATGTGGAGAAGATATAAATGATACATTGAAATTTAGCATATCCCATGGAGGGGTAATTTGTGAAAGATGCTTTAAATTAGATCCTGGCAGTAAAAAAATGGATAAAAACATGCTAAACTATTTAAAACAGTTATTATATACATCCCTTGATGAATTAGACAATATAAAAATTCCTAAAGATGTCATGATTAAAATACAAGATATTATGATAAAATATATATTAACCAATATTGAAAAAAATAAATTTAATTCATTAGATTTTATGGAATCTATTAAAAAAAATGGAGGGTTATAGAATGGATACATCTTTAGATAAAATTGATATGATAGTGGAAAGGACTGGAGTTAGCTATAAAGAAGCAAAGGAAGCTTTAGAAAAAAATAACGGTGATGTATTGGAAGCTATAATATATATTGAAAATAAAAACAAGAGTTTTACAGAAAATATAGGGAACAAAGGAGAAAAGTTATTAGATAAGTTAAAGGAATATGTAAGAAAAGGCAACGTAACTAAAATTATAATAAAAAAAGAGGGAGAAACTATAATGAATATTCCCGTATCTGCTGGAACAATAGGAACTATTCTAGCTCCACAAATAGCCTTGTTAGGATTTAGTGTAGCCTTTCTTTCTAAATGTACGTTTGAGATAGTAAAAGAAGATGGAGAAATAATCAATATAAATGAAGCTGTAGAAAAAGAATTCAGTAAAGATAAGGGTTCTACCAATAAAGAGGATAAAGAAGAGCTTTAAATCTATATTGACAATGAAGATTTTTTTTGCTAGATTATTAACTATAGATTAATTAATAATTATATGCTGTGAAGAAGAAGGTAATCAATATATATTATAATAGCGAGCTAGGGACGGTGAAAGCCTAGTATAATAGATTGGTGAAAGGCACTTCTGAGCATATATAACTGAGGGAATACCTTAGCTAGGTATTAAGTAGGGTGGAACCGCGGAAGTAACCTTTCGTCCCTATAGGGATGTAAAGGTTTTTTTATGTTTATAATTAATAATACGAACTAAGATCAAGGAGGTCAAGAAAATGTATTTTCAGGACTTGATACTGACATTACTTCAATATTGGGGAAGTAAGGGATGCTTAATATTAGAACCCTATGATATAGAAAAAGGGGCAGGAACTATGAATCCTCATACTTTTCTAAGAGCTTTGGGGCCAGAACCTTGGAAGGTAGTTTATGTAGAGCCTTCAAGAAGACCGGCAGATGCTAGATACGGTGAAAATCCCAATAGGGTTTATCAGCATCATCAATTACAAGTAATACTGAAGCCTTCTCCAGAAGATGTTCAGGATCTTTATTTAAACAGTTTAAAAGCAATAGGAATTGAACCACTAAAACATGATATAAGGTTTGTAGAAGACAACTGGGAAGCTCCTACACTAGGTGCTTGGGGCTTAGGTTGGGAAGTGTGGTTAGATGGAATGGAAATTACTCAATTTACATACTTTCAACAAATTGGCAGTATAAACTGTGATTTAGAATCTGCAGAGCTTACCTATGGACTAGAGAGAATAGCCATGTATCTTCAAGATGTGGACAATATATTTGATATTGAATGGTGTGAAGGAATAAAATATGGAGAAATATTTAAACAAGCAGAATATGAACAATCTGTCTATAGCTTTGAAAAAGCTAGTATAGAAAATCTTACAACGCTATTCAATATGTATGAAGAAGAAGCTCAAAAGGCAATTGAAGGGGATTTAGTAATTCCATGCTATGACTATGTACTAAAATGTTCCCATGTATTCAATGTACTAGATGCAAGAGGTGCTATTTCTGTAACAGAGAGAACCCATTATATAAGTAGGGTTAGGAATTTAGCAAAACTAGTAGCTCAAAAACATTTAGAGAAAAGGGAAAAATCAGGATATCCTCTTATAAAACAGGGAGGTGTATCTAATGAATAGATATTTGTTAGAGATAGGAGTAGAGGAACTGCCAGCTAGATTTGTTAAGACTACTTTAGCTCAAATGGAAAAATATGTATCAGAAAAATTAAATGAAAAAAGAATACCATTTGATGAAATGAAGTTTTATTCCACTCCAAGAAGATTGGTACTACTTATAGAAGGTCTTCCAGAAAGACAGGAAGATTTAGAAAAAGAAGTAAAAGGTCCTTCAAAGAAAATAGCTTTTGACGAAGAAGGCAATCCAACAAAAGCTTTAGAAGGTTTTATGAAAGGCCAAGGGGTAGCCTTAGAGGATATATCTACAAGAGAGCATAACAATGTAGAATATATATTTGCAAATAAAATAGAAAAAGGTAGATCAGTTGAAGAAATTTTAAAAGACAGTATGCCAGATATGATAAAATCTATTTCTTTTCCTAAATCTATGAAGTGGGGAGGAAAAAACCTACGTTTTGCAAGACCGATTAGATGGTTATTATCTCTATTTAATGATAGGGTATTAGAATTTAACTTAGAAGGAATAGTAGCAGCCAATATAACAAGAGGACATAGATTTTTAGGAAGCAGCCATATAGAAATAGATAATATAGATGAATATTTTACGGCTCTTAAGGATAATTATGTAATGGTAGATAGGAATGAAAGAAAAGAAAAAATAAAATATGGTTGTGAAAAATTAGCAAGGGAAAAAGGTGGAAATCTATTATTTGATGAAGAATTATTAGATGAAATAACTAACATAGTTGAATATCCAACACCTATGATAGGGAGAATAAAAGAAGAATATTTAGATTTACCTAAGGAAGTTTTAATAACACCTATGAAAGAACATCAAAGATATTTTCCTGTAGTAGATGATAAAGATAGACTTCTTCCATATTTTATAACTGTAAGAAATGGAAATGAAGAGTATTTAGATATAGTAGTAAAAGGGAATGAAAAAGTATTAGGGGCAAGATTAGAAGATGCTAAGTTCTTCTACTATGAAGACATAAAACAGCCTTTAGAAAACTATGTAGAAGATTTAAAAGACATAGTATTTCAAGAAAAACTAGGTACATTATATGATAAAACTATGAGAGTACAAAAATTAGCAGGAAAAATAGGCAGTTATCTAGAAGTAGGAGAAGAAACTAAGAAAAATATAGAAAGAGCAGGATATCTTTCAAAAGCAGATTTAGTAACCAATATGGTTGGCGAGTTTTCAGAGCTTCAAGGTATAATGGGAAGAGAATATGCAGCTGAATCAGGAGAAAATGAAATCACTAGTTTAGCAATATATGAACAATATTTACCTAGATTTTCTAATGACGAACTTCCAACAACAACAGCAGGAGCTATCCTAAGTATAGGGGATAAGTTAGATACAATAGCTGGTATTTTTGCAATAGGTATACAACCTACAGGCTCTCAAGACCCTTATGGTTTAAGAAGGCAAGCTCTAGGTATAATAAATATAATATTAGATAAAAAACTTAATCTTTCTTTAGAAGAATTAGTAGACTTTGCATTATACATCTATGTAGAAGAAAATGGCTTAGCTTTTGACTATTATAAAGTAAAAGATGAAATACTAAACTTCTTTGATGGAAGAATAAAGAACATGTTTATAGATATGGGTATAAGATATGATGTAGTTGAAGCCATATTGGGAACTGATATTGATGATGTTTTCGATTTAAAACTAAGGGCAGATAAATTGAACCTATGGTTAGATAAAGAAGGTTTAAGTGAAGTTTTATCAGCCTTTAATAGGGTGAAAACTTTAGCGGAAAAAGCAGAAACTGATGAAGTGAAAAGGGAATTGTTAGTAGAGGAAGAGGAAATAAAACTTTATGAAACATTTAATTCTGTAGAAGAAAAAGTAAAAGACTCTTTAAACTGTAAAGAGTATGACAAGGCTTTAGATTATATGGTTTCATTGAAAGGGCCTATAGATCAGTTCTTTGACAATGTTATGGTTATGGTAGAAGATGAAGAGTTGAAAAATAATAGACTAGGATTAGTCAAACAAATTTCAAATACTATGCTCTTAATCTGTGACCTATCCAAAATAATGAATAAATAGTGCCCACTACAGTGGGCTTATTTTAAATACCCATTGGAAGTAAGGGGTGGTGATTAATATTCAATTAAGTGAAAGGCAAGAAAAAATAATAGATATAGTTAAAAATGATCAACCTATTACAGGAGAAACTATAGCAAAACATTTAAAATTAACAAGGGCTACAATAAGACCAGATTTGGCAATATTAACTATGTCTGGTATACTAGATGCTCGGCCAAAAGTAGGGTATTTTTATACAGGAAAGACTGCTCTAAGCTTCGTATCAGAAAGTATTAGAAAGATAAAAGTATCAGAGATAAAATCTGTTCCTGTAGCTATAGATGAAGAAACTAGTATATACGATGCCATAGTAACCCTTTTTCTAGAAGATGTAAGTACTATATTTGTAACATCTAATGGATATTTAACAGGTGTAGTATCTAGGAAAGATTTTCTTAAAAATGCTATAGGAGGAATAGACTTAAATAAAATACCTGTAGGTGTGATAATGACAAGAATGCCTAATATTGTAACTATAACTCCAGATGAAAGTGTACTAAATGCAGCTATAAAATTGATTGATCATGAAGTAGATTCTATACCTGTAGTAGAAGAGGTTAAAGTAGATGAAGAGAAAAAAGAATATAAGATTATTGGAAGATTATCAAAAACTAATATTACCCGATTATTTGTAGAACTTGGGGAAAGTAATTAAGGGGGGTAGGTTTATGGACACTAATGTAGTAATCTATGTATTATCAGACTCTATTGGTGAGACAGGAGAACAGGTAGCTAGAGCTGCAGCTAGTCAATTTAATTCAGGTAAATATGAAATAAGGAGATTTCCCTATATAACAGATGAAGAACAGATTGTTGAAATTTTTGAAGAAGCAAAAGAAGAAAAAAGCATAATAGTTTTTACAGTTGTGATAGAAAGACTAAAAAGATTCATTATTATGAAAGCAAAAGAGTATGAAATACCTGCTGTAGACTTGATGACTCCAGTTTTAGATTCCATACAAACTGTAGTAGGTTTTCAACCTAAACGAGAATCAGGTCTTATAAGAAGATTAGATGAACAATATTTTAAAAAGGTAGAAGCTGTTGAATTTGCAGTTAAATATGATGATGGAAAAGATACTAGAGGTATTAAAAAAGCAGATATTATATTGGTAGGGGTATCTAGAACTTCCAAAACGCCTTTAAGTATGTATCTAGCTCATAAACATTATAAAGTAGCTAACGTACCTTTAGTTCCAGAGGTACCAGCGCCAGATGAGTTGTTCGAAAAAGATACTAAAAGGGTTTTTGGACTTATAGCAAATCCCTTTAAGCTAAATGAAATAAGACAGGAAAGATTAAGGTCTTTAGGGCTTAGCAATAATGCAAACTATGCTAGTATAGATAGAATAGAACAAGAATTGGAATATTCTAAGCAAATAATGGAAAGACTACAATGTAAAGTTATAGATGTTTCAAATAAAGCAGTAGAAGAAACAGCAGGTATTATAATAGATATAATGAAAGAAAATTTTGGTGAAGATTAGTTAAAGTAGAAGTGTTGTTATAACAGCACTTCTTTTTATGTTAAATGTTTTTATAAAAAAACTTATAAAAATAAAGGATTATGGACAATTTTGTTGTATATATAATAACAACGCCAATTTTAAGAAGTAATAAAAGGGGTATATAAAACATGGATGTTAGGTTAAAAACGGAACAAATGGAGAGAAAAGTTCTTTCAAAATATGCCACTTTAAGTTCACAAACAAAAGGAAGAACTATAAAAGAGGATAAATGTGAAATAAGGACTGATTTCCAGAGAGATAGAGATAGAATCATACATTCAAAAGCCTTTCGAAGGCTGAAACATAAAACACAAGTATTTATAGCCCCAGAAGGAGACCATTATCGAACTAGACTTACACATACATTAGAGGTATCACAGATATCTAGAACTATTTCTAGAGCTTTAGGATTAAATGAAGATTTAACAGAGGCAATTGCACTAGGCCATGATTTAGGACATACACCATTTGGCCATACAGGGGAAAATGTATTGAACACACTTCATTCCAATGGATTTAGACATAATGAACAGAGTTTAAGAGTAGTAGATTTTCTTGAGCACAATGAAAAAAGACAAGGTCTTAATTTAACTTATGAAGTAAGAAATGGCATATATTGTCATACTGGTGAACAAGATTCAGAATCTCTGGAAGGAATAGTAGTTAGATATGCTGACAGAATAGCATATATAAACCATGATATAGATGATGCTATAAGAGCAAATGTAATTTCTATAGAAGATATACCTAAAGAATGTGTGCAAGTTTTAGGGAAAAGCCATGGAGAAAGAATCAATACTATGATATTGGATATAATTAGAAATAGTGCAGGTAAAAAGTGGGTATCTATGAGTAAATGTATAAGTAAGTATACCAATGAATTAAGAAAATTTATGTTTGATAAAGTATATCTAGACAACCATGCAAAATCAGAAGAAAAAAAGGCAGAATATATTATTGAAGAGCTATATAAATATTATTTGAAAAATCCAGACAATCTTCCTTATGAGCATAAGAAAATTTATAAAGATAAAAGTTTTTCAAAAGAAGATATGGTTTGCGACTATATAGCAGGAATGACTGATAGATATGCAATAAATCTGTTTTATAATATTTTCATACCTAAACCGTGGAAAAAATATTAAAAAAAGAAGGAAAACAAGAAGATTTGTCGAATATTATTTGTCGGATATAATTATTATTTTTGTATTTACTTCTTATATTGGAAGTAAGGGTGATTTATTATGAGCTATTATATTGATGATGACACAATAGAAAGGGTTCGTTCGAGTAATAATATAGTGGATATTGTTTCAGAGTACCTAAATCTTAAAAGGACAGGCTCTAATTATGTCGGAATATGTCCTTTTCATAGTGAAAAAACTCCTTCTTTTACTGTATCAGATACAAAACAATTTTATCATTGTTTTGGCTGTGGAGAAGGTGGAGATGTAATTTCATTTATTATGAAAAAGGAAAACTTATCTTTTCCAGAAGCAGTTAAATTTTTAGCAGATAAAGTAGGTATTCCTCTAAAAGAGAAAGGATTTAAAAAGAATAAAGAGCTAGAAAATAAAAAAGCAAAACTTTATGAAATAAATAGGGAAGCTGCTAGATATTTTTATAAAAATTTAAAGGCAAACAATCAGGCACTATTTTATTTAAAACAAAGAGCTATAGATAGAAGAACAGCCACAGTTTTTGGATTGGGATTTGCAGATAGAAGTTGGGATAGCCTATACAGTTATTTAACTAGAAAAGGCTATAAAGAGGCAGATATTGAGAAAGCAGGTTTAATAATCAAGAAAAAAGGAAAAGATGGTTATTATGATAGATTTAGAAATAGGATCATATTTCCTATTATAGATACGAGGGGGAGAGTCATAGCATTTGGAGGTAGGGTAATAGATTCATCCAATCCTAAGTATTTAAATTCTCCAGAGACCCCTGTATTTTCAAAAGGGAATAATCTCTTTGGACTGAATATTTTGAGGAAACATTCTAATATAAAGAAAGTAGTATTGGTTGAAGGATATATGGATGTAATTTCTTTATATAGTAGAGGCATAGATTATACACTAGCTAGTCTAGGAACTGCTTTTACAGAACAACAAGCAAAATATTTAAAAAGGTATGGAGATGAAGTGTATCTATGCTATGATTCAGATGTAGCTGGACTTAAAGCTACAGATAAAGCCTTAGAAATATTAAAAAAAGAAGGTATAAATGCAAAAGTTCTACCATTACCTTCAGGAAAAGATCCAGATGATTTTATAAAGGAAGAAGGAAAAGAAAAGTTTGAACAGCTATTTGATAGCTCATTAAGCTATATAGACTTTAAAATATACTTTTATAAAAAACAATATAATTTAAATAATTTAGATGAAAAAATTAAATTTACAAAAAATGTAGCCAAATTTCTTAAAAGAATAAAAAGCCCTATAGAAATTGATGTATACTTAGATAAAATATCCCAAGAAACAAATATATCAAAAGAAGCTATAAAAAAGGAAATTGGAAGAGGATATAGAAATATAGATAATAGGACTATTTCTAAGGACAAGTATATAAATACTAATTATAGATATAATAAAGATAAAATAATTCCTGTAAGATCTGTATTGGAATCAGGACATTTGATTGCTGAAAAAACTATTATAAATCTTATTTTTAAAGATGAAAAATCTTTTCAAAAAATTAAAGAACATATAAATCCAGAGGATTTTATGAACTATGAATGTAGACATTTAGCCAACTATATATATAAAAGTTATGAAGATAATGAGGAATTAAATAAAGAAAGACTTATTGAATATTTAGATGACATAGTGGATGTGGATTTAGACAAGGTATTGGAAATACTGGAACTAGATATAAATGCTTCAGATGAAAATATAGATAAAATTATACAAGATTTAATTGAAACTCTAATTTCCTCTAAATTAAAATTTGAGAGAAAAAAAATAACAGAGCAAATTTATAATATTGATATAAAAAAAGAAAAGGATGAAAGGGATGTGGAAAAATTAAAACAGTTATGCTCAGAGCTTGTGGAAATAGACAGGAAACTAAAACTGCACCAATAGTTTTGCTGAAAGGAGGGAGTGCTGGTGGACCACATGGAAAATGGTAAAAATAAAAAAGAGAGAATAGAAGCAGTAAGAAAACTTATGGAAAAAGGTAAAAAGCAAGGAATGCTTACCTATAAAGAAATAATGGATAATTTAGAGGATATAGACTTAGACTCAGAACAAATAGACAAAGTTTATCAAAGTCTAGAAGAAATGGGTATTGAACTTGTAGGAGATAAAGACGAAGATATGCTACTAGATAAAGATGATATTGAAGATGAAGAAGATGATGAAGAAGACAAAGGTGGAGTTATAAAGCCGCCAAAAGGGATTAGCGTAGATGATCCTGTTAGAATGTATTTAAAAGAAATCGGAAAAATACCTTTGCTTAAAGCAGAAGAAGAAGTTGAATTGGCTAAAAGAATGGAAGCAGGAGACGAAGTAGCGAAAAGTAGATTAGCTGAAGCCAACTTAAGATTGGTAGTAAGTATAGCAAAAAGATATGTGGGAAGAGGTATGTTATTCCTTGATTTAATTCAAGAAGGAAATTTAGGCTTAATGAAGGCTGTTGAAAAGTTTGACTATAAAAAAGGATATAAATTTAGTACCTATGCTACTTGGTGGATACGTCAGGCTATAACAAGAGCTATTGCTGATCAAGCAAGAACTATTAGAATACCAGTTCATATGGTTGAAACTATAAATAAACTTATGAGAGTATCAAGACAACTAGTACAGGAGTTGGGCAGAGATCCAACACCAGAAGAAATAGCTAAAGAAATGAATATGGATGTAGAAAAAGTAAGAGATATTATGAAGATAGCCCAAGAACCTGTTTCTTTAGAGACACCTATTGGAGAAGAAGAAGATAGCCATTTAGGAGATTTTATACCTGATGACGAAGCGCAAGCACCAGCAGAAGCTGCCACTTTCACTTTGTTAAAAGAACAACTCTTAGATGTACTAGATACTCTTACTCCAAGAGAGCAGAAAGTTTTAAGATTAAGATTTGGTTTAGACGACGGAAGGGCAAGAACCTTAGAAGAAGTAGGTAAAGAATTCGATGTAACAAGGGAAAGAATAAGACAAATAGAAGCAAAAGCTTTAAGAAAACTTAGACACCCTAGTAGGAGTAAAAAGTTAAAAGATTTCTTAGAATAAAATTAAAGATTCGCCATAAGCGAATCTTTAATTTTAACTTTTTATCTTAAAATAGAAAGGAAATATATATGAAACTATCACCAAGACTTTTAGCTATACAATATTTTGTAAAAAAGAATTCAATAGTAGCAGATATAGGGACAGATCATGGTTATATACCAGTCCACTTAATAGAAAATAATATAAGTAAAAAAGTCATTGCAACAGATATTAGTAAGGGCTCATTAGATAAAGCAATTGAATATGTAAAAGAACTAGGATATGAAAAAGATATAGATACTAGATTGGGGAATGGATTAGAAGTTCTAAAACCCTATGAAGTAGATACTCTCATATTAGCAGGAATGGGTGGACTGTTAATAAGTGATATAATAGAAAAAGATATAGAAATAGCAAAATCTATTAATAACTTTATATTTCAACCTATGGTAGCAGCAGAAGAGCTTAGAAAATATCTATATAATAATAATTTAAAAATAGTAGATGAAAAAATAATAAAAGAAGAAGACAGATACTATGAAATAATATATGTTAAATGGGGTAAAGACTATATTGAAGACGAAATATACTATGAAATCAGCAAAAAGCTATTAGATAGAAAAGATCCTCTGTTAAAAGAATTTTTAGAGTTTAAAATAGAAAAAACAGAGAAAATACTTGAAGAACTAGAAAAAAAAGATACAGAAAAGGTAGCTGAAAGAAGAAGAGGACTATATTTAAAAATTGACAAATATAAGGAGGTGCTAAAAACGTATGAAAGCAATTGATATAATAAATATTATGAACAGATGGGCTCCCCTTTATTTAATAGATAGTTGGGACAGTACAGGTTTTCAAATTGGAGATCCAAATAAGGATATAAAAAAGATTTTAGTATCCTTAGACCTAGATAGGGAAGTTTTTGAAAAGGCAAAAAAAGAGAATATAGATATGATTATTACCCATCACCCACTATTGTTTAAACCTATGGCTAAAATAACTAAAGAAGATTATAAAGGACGATTAGTATATGATTTAATAAAAGAAGATATAGTAGTATACAATGCCCATTCAAATTTAGACCTAGCTATAGGAGGTATAAATGATACCTTAGCTAGCCTATTAAATTTAAGAGATATAGAAGTATTGGAAAAGGTTTACGAAGAAAAACTATATAAAATAGTAGTATTTGTACCAAGAACCCATGTAGAAGAAGTAAGGAATGCCTTAGGAGAAGCAAAAGCAGGTTGGATAGGCAACTATAGCCATTGTACATACAATATAGATGGCATAGGTACTTTCATGCCTAGGGAAGGAACCAATCCTTTTATAGGAAGTTTAAATAAACTTGAAAAGGTAGAAGAAACTAGAATAGAGACCATTATAGAAAAAAGAAATCTAAATAGGGTATTGAATGAAATGATAAAAGCTCACCCCTATGAAGAAGTAGCTTATGATATCTATCCTTTAGAAAATACTGGTGTCCAATATGGATATGGAAGGGTAGGAAATATAGAAGAAATACCTTTAAATAGATTTTTAGATAAAATAAAAGAAGAATTAAGGTTAGATAAGTTAAGGGTCTATGGAGATATAGATAGAAAGATAAAAAGGGTAGCCCTATGTGGGGGAAGTGGAAGTGATTTTATAAAATCCGCTTATTATAAAGGGGCAGATCTATACCTAACAGGAGATATAAAGTACCATGATGGACAGCTTGCCAAGGAACTGGGACTTTTATTAGTAGATGGAAATCATTTTGATACGGAAAAAATTATACTGCCAGTAATTAAAGAAAAACTATTACAAAATATAGAAGAAGATATAGATATAATCCTATACGAAAAAAGCACAGCTCCATTTGTAATATACTAATAATGGAGGTGGAATTTAATTATGAATCAATTAGAACTTTTGTGGGAACTACAAAAGCACGAAAAGCATTTAGGACTTCTAAAAGAAAAATTAGAAAATTTAGCTAAATCAAGTTATATAGAGACCATGACTTTAAAGATGGAAGATTTAGAGCAAGAATTAAGCAATAGGAAAAAATCTTTAGAAGAAAATAATAAACTACTAAGAAAAAATGATTCCACACTTAAAGAACTAAACTTTCAATTAAAAGAAATAGAAAAAGAACTATATAGTGGTGTTGTTACTGATATAAAACAACTGGACTATATGGACAAAGAAAGTGAATCTATTAAAGATAGCATAAATGAATTAGAATTGGAAATAATATCACTAATGGAAGATATAGAAGATATACGAATAGAAATAGAAAAAATAGAAAAAGAGCATAGAGAAAATAAAGAACGGTTTAAGGAAACTACTATAGAATATGAAAAATTAACTGATGAATTAAGAGAACAGATTAGAAAAGATATGGATCAAATCTATAATGTATCATCAAAAATTGAAAAAGAATTGTACGAAAAATACAATACTATTAAAAACAATAAAAGATATGCTATAGCTGAAGTGATAGAGGATGAATGTAGTGGCTGTCATGTTATAATACCTACCTATTTACTTGATAAGGTTAAAAGTAGAGAAGAAATAATACAATGTGAAAACTGTGGTAGGATACTATTTTCCCCTATCCATCCATAAAATACCTTTGCAAAGGCATTTAGTTTATGTTATAGTAGTAATGTTAAAAAACGAAATAAAATGAGTAGATCGGATGGTCGCGTGCTTTTAGCATGAGGAAAGTCCGAGCTCCATAAGGTAGGATGCTGGGCAACACCCAGTGGGGGTGACCCTAAGGATAGTGCAACAGAAAGATACCGCCTGATTTATCAGGTAAGGGTGGAAAGGCGAGGTAAGAGCTCACCAGCGGCTAGGTGACTAGTCGGCTATGTAAACCCCATCCGGAGCAAGACCAAGTAGGGACAAAAGGTGACAGTTGCCTGCTGTCGTCCCAATGGTAGGTCGCATGAACCTATTGGTAACAATAGGTCATAGATAGATGACCATCTAAGACAGAACTCGGCTTACAGATCTACTCGTTATTGAAAATTACGCCATTTCATATGGCGTTTTTTTATTTTGCCACCGATTTGCCACCAAGTAGTGTTTTATTGAGTTTATTAACGGCTTCTTTTTGCATTTCCATACTTACATGGGAATAAATATTAAGAGTTGTATTTATATCTGAATGGCCAAGCCTTTCCTGAATGGTTTTAAAATCTACTCCTAAACTTAATAGGAAGGAAGCATTAGTATGCCTTAGATCATGAAATCTTACTTTTTCATTTAAATCAAGTTTTTTTAGTATTCTATTAAATCTTTTTGTATAATAGCTAGGGTGCAAATACTTTCCATTTTCCCAAGTTATAATAAAATCACATTCCCTATTATTAAAAATATTTTTTATATAATATTGGCCATATTTCTCTTTGTTTTTATCTTGTATTTCTTTATGCTTTTTAAAGAGCTGTTTTATTGTATCTGAAAAATATAGGGTTCTTTCCCCTTCTTCTGTTTTTGGCGTATCAAGATAAACTTTTCCATGAGAGTAAACCAAATTATTTTTTATAGTTAGAATATTATTATCAAGGTCAATATTTTCCCACTCAAGCCCAGCAAGTTCACCCCGTCTTAATCCAGTTTCTAATACAATTTTTAATATGAAGCTAAAGATATAATCATTGTATTTATCTTCATTTAAAGAATTTAGTATCTGGTGAAACTCATCAATAGTTAAAGTACTAGCAACAAATTTTTCTCTTTTGGGCCTTTCTACATGTTGGCAGGGGTTATTGTATAGTATTTGTAATTTAACAGCTCTGTTTAAGGCTGAATTCATAACTACATATATGTTTTGTAAAGTAGAACCACTTAAACCTTTCTTTTTTTCTTCTAACAGAAGATTTTCAATATGGATAGGTTTTAAATTGCTTAATTTAATTCCACCTATATTAGGTGTTATACTATTGTTTATAATACTTTTATAGCGATTGTATGTGTTTATTTTTCTATTTGCTTTTATAAAGTTTTCTAGCCAATCTACAAAGTATTTTTCAACAGTCATGTTTTCTGGTTCTACATAACCATATTCATACTTAGTGATTGCTTTTCTTAAAGCCTTCAGGGCTTCTGCCTTAGTGTCACCTCCAACTCGTTCTATTTTCTTTCTTTTACCACCAATAGTTCCAACATCAAAATAATAATACCACCTTTTACCTCTCTTTCTTACTCCGCCTTGCATATTAAAACCTCCTTATTTTATAAACATATCCTGAAATACATTCTGCCACCCTATCAGCTTTACCTTGCATGTCCAAATTAAAAATAAAACTCTTACCAACAGAACATATGATTGCTATAAATATATATTACTTTCTTCACTAACAATTTTTTTATATTCATTTTTCTTTAATATAAGTGGAAATGACATAGCCACATTCATTATATTTTCAACGTTAAAAGATGGACAATATTTGAAAGTTTCTTTTGTTAGTTCGATTCTTTTTATGAGTTTGTCTCTATCTAATTTATAGTGAGCACCTTCTTTTATGTAATATTCCCACCATGGATTATTACATTGACTTATCTGTAATCTATGGCAGCCAAAAGGATTAGCAGTCATATAGCTAGCACCATAACAGAAATTAGATTTTACACTCCTACATTTATCTCCATAGCAATATTTAATTTTGCCAACTGTTTTCTTATCAACTAAATCACCATTTATAATAAAAAAGGTAGATTTCCAGTTAGAAACTAGATCGTATAGAATAATAAAATCCAAGAAATCTTTTTTTGAGCTTGTGTATGTAGCAGTATGAGTAATGTTACCATTTTCATCTGTAATCGCATCATATTTTGGGCTATTTTGGGCTAAATAAACAGCTTTATTATAGCTTTTAGATGTTGATTTCCCAAAAGATATCATTATGTACCACTTAAGATTTGAAAGTTCTACTTCATTGCTTTTTTCTATCAAACCGTTGTTATTGCCTAAATTAAAGCTTGAATTATTTTTTAAATTA
Source organism: Anaerosalibacter bizertensis (assembly GCF_009696605.1). Taxonomy (GTDB): domain Bacteria; phylum Bacillota; class Clostridia; order Tissierellales; family Sporanaerobacteraceae; genus Anaerosalibacter; species Anaerosalibacter bizertensis. The sequence goes on from NZ_VULR01000009.1 coordinate 106,070, forward strand.
AGATTTAGTTTATCTATTTTATCAATGTTTTCCTTTTCCATTTGATCAAAATATGGTACTAGTGATGAATAAAACTTATCAATTCTTTTTTGTTTTGCTTTATCTGTTTTGAGTTTATTAATCTGTTCTAAAATATCACTGTAGTATCTGTCAATAAAATCATTTATAGTATTTATTTTTTTATCGTTAATCTGTCTAAGCATATCAGTAGGTTTATCACCTTTGAATTTTAAATATTTTTGGATACTAATCAGATCATTAACTTTTTCAATCATGAACTCATATCTAGAGAAAAAGGTATCGGGATTTTTAGTGTTATTTACTAAATTAGCACTTTCATTAACTTGTTTTATCCATTGGGAAGCCATGAATTTAGCTTCTTTTTGCTTTTGGGATTTAAAGAAAAAAAACATAATAATCCTCCTTTTTTATTATTTACAATTTCCTTTGATTTCGTACATATTGTGCTGTATCCATATAATAACTCTATACTTTCCAATATCTCCACTTTTTAAATAGTGAATATCACCGAATATGTTTGGTTTACCATTAGCCATTGATGCAAAATCTTCGTCATTTGATAGTGTCTTAAATTTTAATATGAGAGGGTATTTCTTTAGATTACCTTTCTCGGTGTAAGGATTAACTAATAGCCTTGTAAAATCATCGTTTTCAGTAGCTCTTCCATATTCATAGAACCTTATTGAACTCTCATAGAGACGAACTTTGGATATTTTTGGATTACTCTTGGCATATTCGGCTATATATTTATTTAGCAACAGTATGTCTTTTATTGCCACATTCTTATTTGACCCTTCTAATAAATACCACCATGTTCTTTTACTTGTTCCTATAGCTCGAATGTTATTTAAATCATATTCTGTGACTAAACCATTTATTGGTCCAATAGTTTCAATTTTAAAGTAAGGTTTTTCTCGGTTTTGCCATTTCCTAACTTCATTTTCTGTTTTAATTTTTTTAAAAAAATTAAATAATCCCATGACTATCCTCCTTCATTTTCCATAATGTACAATCTTCTCTGCCACCCTATCTGCTTCACCCTCAAAATATGTATGCTGCATGTCCAAACCTATTATATAACCCATGCTAGGCAAATCATATGTAATATGTTTAATTTCATGTATAAAAGTTTTACATTGAGTCTCATAGTTAACGTTACCATTTAATATTAAATGATAATTTCCCCTTCTACTAACATAAACAAATCCTAGTACATTAGAAGAAATATTACATGCTATAGAAGTTTTAATATTATATGCATTCATTACTTCATGAAAAGAAATATTTCCATCTATAAGTGATTTAAGTAAAGATTTATCTAAGATATCTATATTCATTGTAATCTCCCCCTTTGAACCGTGTTATTGATCTAGCATATCTTCTTCATCTTCAATAGCTTTTATTATTCTAATTATCTGCTTAATATCTTTAGGAGATAGGTTTTTTGTTTGCTTAAATAGTAGTTGTAAATCTTCTCTTTCTTTTAATTCATTCCAAAATTCTATTAATTCTGGATCGTCTTCTACTGCATTAGATATTTCATCAGATGGGTTTTTTATATCTGTTCTGCCTAGAAGATAGTCGGTTGATACGTTGAATATTTCAGAAAGTTTTATTATTGTATCGCTGTCTGGTTGCCTCCTGTTTTGTTCATACATTCCAACAGTGCTAGGAGATACACCTAAAAGTTCGCTTAATTCTTTTTGTGTCATCTGTCTTAAAATCCTTTCTTTTTTAACTCTATCACCAAACATATATTATGTCCCCTTTCGTGTATTTGCTTAAATTATACCACACAATATGTGTAATAAAATCTTTTTACACGAAAAGTGTGGAAAAACATTGACATTACACCCAAGGTGTAGTAGAATATTAATTAAATACACGAAATGTGTAAGGAAAGGGTGTGAATCATGAATACTTTGTTAATAGAATTTAGAAAGTCATTAGGTTTAACTACAGAGGAAATGGCTAAGAGGGTTGGAGTGTCTACATCATTCTATGAAAAGATAGAATATGGAGATAGAAACCCAAGTTTTAATTTTATTACAGCTTTCAAAAAAACATTTCCTATGATTGATGTTGATAGAATTTTTTTTAACCATAATGAACACAAAACGTGTAGCGAGTAAGCAATTAAATAAAAGCAAAGGGGGAAGAAAAGAAAATGGAAAATAAGTTACAGATTTTTAAAAATAATGAGTTTGGGGAAATAAGAACAGCAATTTTGAATAATGAACCATATTTAATGTTAAATGATGTTTGTAAAGTTTTAGGTATTAAAAATGTAAGCGATACAAAATCAAGGTTAAATAAAGATGGGGTAGGTACTACCGAGGTCATTGACTCAATGGGAAGAAAACAACAAGCTACATTTATAAATGAATCAAATTTTTACAAAGTAGTATTTCAATCTAGAAAGCCAGAAGCAGAAAAATTTACAGATTGGGTTACATCAGAAGTATTACCATCAATCAGAAAAACAGGCAGTTACTTAGCAAGAACAAATAATTCATTACAGGCAATCAAATTAGTAAATGAACAAGTTGGGGCTTTACTTGGAACTGTGGAACAAATAGATGAAAGAGTGGACTATCTAGAGGATAATATGACAGTAGATTTTGGGCAACAACGAAGGTTACAAAATAAAGCAAAGTCAAAAGCTTTAGAAAGTTTGGGCGGTATAGAAAGTCATGCTTATAAAGATAAAAGTATAAGGTCTAAGGTATTTAGTGGCATTTGGAGAGATTACAAAGATTATTTCATGATAGGGAGTTATAGGGATACTTTAAAAAAAGAATTTGATAAAGGCATAGAATTCTTAGATAACTGGCAGCCACAAGGCAAGCTTTTAAGAGAAATAGAGGAAATGAATAAACAATTAAATTTAGAAAAGGTGATGTAGGGGGCGAGAGGGAGTGGAGACGTTAAGCATAAAAATTGACTGGGGTTTTGTAGCGTTTTTACTAATTGCAAATATAATTTTTTATCTGTTGGAAGCTGGATTTTTTACAAAGAAAAAGGAGGGCTAAACATGGGTGATGATTTACTTTTTACAGTTCCAGAAGTAGCTGAAATATTAAAAGTTAATAACAACAAAGTATATGACCTGTTTAAGGCAGGACTACTTGTACCACTTAAACTAGGGAGACTAAAGGTATCTAGATATGAACTAATAGCCTTTGTAGAAGCTTACAAAGGCAAGGATTTAACAGATTTAAATAACGTTAAAAACATTGATTAGGAGGCGGAATAAATGGACAAGATTTCAATTAGTCTAACTAAGAAAGAGCTGGACATATTAAATAGAGCATTGACAGGCTATGAAAGAGAATTAAATGATTTTTTAGATGTAGAGGAAGAATTAAATGCAGGGCTAATATCTGAAGAAACTTTAAAACCTTATAAGAAAAAATTAAATGAAGTGTCAAAGTTGGATAAAAAGATTATGGATATCAAATGGGATAAATTTTGTTGGAAAAGGAAGGTGGAATAGATGGTCAACTTTGTGACTAGTCCTTTAAGTCCTGCAGTAGCTTTTATCTTAGGCATATCGTACCTGGTGCTTTTAGCTATAGATATGCATAGGGAAAATGATTAGGAGGTGGACAAGTGTCAAAGAGAGATAGAGCTAAAAAAGCAAATGCTAGAAAGGGACAGATTAGAGCTAAAAGAGAAACTGAAAAAATGATTAAAAGAATAAAAAAAGACCAGTTCAGATGGCAGTCTGAAAAGGTCAATTAAAGAAAAACTATTATTAATTTATTATAACATATCCGGAGGGATTTAAACAATGCGTAGACATAGAAGTTTTAAATTAAAGTGGTCTAGATACTATCAATTTTTAATAGAAGGTCAAATATTTTATTTAAAACTTAAGGCTTATACG